>NZ_LPNQ01000057.1:0-1817861 GCF_019266085.1 Rhodococcus sp. FH8
GCCAGGCACTTCGTACAACCTCGTGTCACTCACCCTCGCAGGTGGGAGTCGGTGTCCGTGTCGCTCTGACCTGGACAAAGTTACGCGAAGATCAACACAACACCAAATCGCCAGGTCAGAGCACTGCAGTCAGTTAACAGGCGATACTTTTCTCGAATTTTTGCTTCTCGCGATGACTTTCTGCGCCCACTGCGGTCTGTATGAGCAGGAACCAACAGGAACCGAATCGTTCAGTAATCAATCAACCGAGTTCAAGGAGCACCCAATGTCTCGTCTTCTCTTCGTCAACATGCCGGTCAAGGACGTCGCCGCCACCCGTGCATTCTTCAGTGGCCTCGGCTTCGAGTTCAACGACATGTTCAGTGACGAGAACACTGTCTCGATGATCGTCAGCGATTCCGCCACCGTCATGTTCCTGAACGAACCGCGTTTCGGGGACTTCATCGCCGACGACATCTGCGACACGTCGAAAGCTCGTGAAGCACTGATGTGTGTGTCGGCCGACAGCAGGGAGGAAGTCGACACCTTCGTCGACGCGGCGATTGCTGCCGGCGGCAGCAAGTGGATGGAGCCCCAGGATCACGGCTTCATGTACGGACGCGCATTCCGCGACCTCGACAATCACGTCTGGGAGGTCATGTGGATGGACCCGGCTGCGACTGTTCCCCAGCAGTAACGCACAGCAACAGCAGTAACGAGCAGTCGCGCGGGTCCTCCATACCGGAGGGCTCGCGCAACTCCTTGCCCCTACAACTCGGCAGGGCCCCTACAGCTCGGCAGGCAATCCGAACCGTGCGAACAGACTCAGATCGAAGAAACACGTCACGTGCGAGATCCCGGACTCGGTGACATCGAGAACGTGCAACTGGAAAGCGCGGTGAACACCATCGGGCTCGCGCATGTAGAGGCCGAACGCCGGCTGTCCGTTCGCAGCGGTCGGAAGTAGGCGCATCGCTCCTGGTCCGTCGGCCGGGCATTTGGTTCCGATGAGTTGCCCGATTGCCTCGGGGCCCTGGTACCAACCCTCGAACGGAGGCATCTCCCAGATGGCTTCGCGCGTGAACAGTTCGACGATGGCCTCGACGTCGTAGCTCTCGAAGCTGTGCACGTAGTCGCGAAGCAACTTCCGGGCAGCCTCGGTAGTCGGTTCCACGAGATCGTCCTCGGTGGGTCCGATGTGATTGATCTGCGCGCGAGCCCGCTGCAGCAGGCTGTTTACCGCAGTGGTTGTGGTGTCCAGCGCCTCCGCAACTTCCGACGCCTTCCACTGGAGAACGTCACGTAGAACCAGAACCGCACGTTGGCGCGCGGACAAGTGCTGCAAAGCGGCAACAAGCGCGAGCCTGACCGAATCGCGATTGACGACCATGACGGCCGGATCATTGACGTCGCCCAACGCAGAATCGGCGATCGGTTCCAACCAGGCAATCTCGTTGCGCTCGATCAAATCGTCGGCCGGGTCCGAACTAGGTGCGCCGAGGCCGGTCGGGAGGGGACGCCTCGATCTCCCCTCCAGCGCGGTCAGGCAGGTATTCGTCGCGATGCGGTAGAGCCAGGTCCTGAGAGATGACTGGCCCTTGTAACCGTCGAACCCGCGCCAAGCCCGGATGAACGTCTCCTGGACCTGGTCTTCGGCGTCGTGAATCGACCCCATCATGCGATAGCAGTGCGCCAGCAACTCGCGGCGGTACGGATCGGCAAGAGTGAGGAAATCACTGTCCAACGCCTGATCGACTGTCATTTGTTCAGACTAGTGGCCGAGCGCCCGAAACACAGGCGTCGGCGAGAATTCGATCAGGCAGGCGCCTGCACCGCAGTCAACCTGGATCTCTTCCGGAGAACGAACCCCAGTGATTCGTAGAGTCTGATCGCATTCGTATTCGATTGCACTGCATGGAGAAATGGCAGCTCGCCGCGATCGCGAATCCCGGCAGCGACGGCACGGATCAGCGTCGTACCCAGGCCTCGACCCCGAAAGTCGCTGTCAGTGCACACCGCACTGATTTCCGTCCATCCCGGAGGGTGCAACCGCTCCCCCGCCATGGCAACAAGTCTTCCGTCGACGCGAATGCCGTAGTAACTGCCCATCTCGACGGTACGAGGAAGAAACGGTCCTGGCTTGGTGCGCTCGATCAATGCCAGAATTTCGGGAACGTCGCCCGTTCCGAGAAGTTCGACCGACGGATCAACGGAGACTTCAAGTGCGGATCCGTCCATCTGCACCGAGCCGAACTGATCCACAACACGCCACCCTTCCGGCGGGCGATGATCAAATCCTCGTAAACCTACTGTGCCGCCAGGACCTACGAGTGTGAGTAGGTTCTCCCAGTCCTCGGCGTCCAACTCGGGCGGATGACCGACAAACGGCGCGACCGTCGGGTCGTATCGCGCAACTCTCCCTGCCCAGCGAGCGAATTGCGCATGATGTCCGCGAAGTCCTTGTCGCACAGGATCGTCCAGCGGATGGGTGTCGACATCCGTGTCAACTGTCTCGACAAACGACGCCAGGGTCGCCTCCGTGGTCATCGAACCTCTTCCTGCCCTATTTGCCTGTGATGGAGGCGAACGAACCTCCCCGCCCACCTCGATGACAACGCTAGGAACACTTGCTGTCGTAGTCGCCGGATAGAATCAAGATGATTCTGACCTCGACCTGTATTTCCGGCGTCAATCAGGGCTCGATTGCAGATCTGCACCAGGACATTCGTCGCGACGCCTCACCAACCGGAAGGCTATTTGGCATGAGCAACTCCGACCCGATCAGGTCCGCATTCGACCAGTTGCCCCTGAAGGAGATGGACGCTGCAACGCTGGTCTTCGCCATCGAGAGCGCCGTCGACGAGCTGGCGATCTCGGGTGAAACCCTACGGCTCGCCATGGAGGTCGCTACCCTTGCGCACCTCGATCAGTTCAGAAAGAACGGGATCAAGTCCGACGAGGATCCCTACATCGTTCATCCCCTACGAAATGTATTGCGGCTGCTTCGGTACGGGTGCTCCGATGTCGAGATCCTGAGCGCAACCGCGCTTCACGACACGGTCGAGGACCGACCACACGCCGTCATCGCGCTCCTCGGTGGCCAGACTGCAGACGACATGTCCGCATCCGAAGCGCAGGAACGTGCGTCAACACTCATCGCGTCGCGCTTCGGCCACAGAATCTCCGAACTTGTTGAGGCAGTGACCAATCCAATCGACTACCCATGCGACAACACCACCGCCGGATATCAGGATCACGTCATCCGCGCGATAGCGGATCCCGCAGTGTTCCTCGTGAAGTTCAGTGACTTCGTCGACAACGCGGGAAGCGTGAAGTACCTGAGCGAGACCGACAGGCTGAGACTGGTCACGAAATACGAACCACTCGTGGAGCACTTCAAGCGGACTTCACTTGCTCTCGGCAACGGATTGCACCTCCCTCCCTCAGGACTCGACGCGATCGCAAAGCACATCGCAACCATCGAAGGCGATTTCTCGAATACGGTCCGACCGGACATAAAAAATACTCGCCAGTAGTACCGATCAGTAATAATCGAGCAACACAGAGAATTCTCCGAATATGCGATTTTGTTACCAGTGAGTATTCACTTTCTTGCCGATTTCATTACCATCGTGATCCGTGTCACAAGTCCGAATTCGATTGCACCGCAATGATTTAACGCCATATGTGTAACCGTGGTTCACGTTGACTAATATTCTTCAATTCGCCCAGGTGACATGAGCGTCGACATACTGCATTCTTAGATAAACCAGGGATTCCCTGGAAGCAGACACAATATGTTGCTGATTCGTGATTGGAGCGGTTCTGAGTCCACGCCTGCAGGGTGGCGCACAAGGCACACAGTGCCTCAGCGCACACAGCGCTTCGGTGCACACAGTGCTTCAGCGCAGGGGACTCGACGAACCGGAAGGGCAATCACTTGCCGACGCGCAACCGGGGGAAACACAGCGCATCGCGGCGTAGTTCACGAACCGGGGAATCCGGGTACGTGGGACACGGTCGGCTCATATCGCAACGTACGTGACGAAGAATCTCATCAAGGACGGTGGCAGTGACAATGTTCAAACGAATCGCAGTGGTCAATCGAGGTGAGGCCGCGGTCCGGCTGATCAGGGCTGTACGCGAACTGAACGCCGAACACGACTACGGCATTCGCGTCATTGCGCTGCACACCGAGGCCGAGCGCCGCGCCATGTTCGTCCGCCAGGCCGATGAGGGCGTGACCCTGCGCAGCACCGGCACCGGTAGCCCGTACCTCGACTACGCCGAACTCGAGCGAGCACTGCTCGCAGCCAAGGCCGACGCAGTCTGGGTCGGCTGGGGCTTCGTGGCCGAGGATCCCGCCTTCGCGGAGATCGTCGCGAAACTGGGCATCACGTTCATCGGCCCGAGCGCCGACGCGATGCGCCTGCTCGGCGACAAGGTTGCCGCCAAGATCCTGGCCGAGAAGGTCGGCGTACCGGTCGCCCCGTGGAGCGGCGGACCGGTCGAAACGCGCGCCGACGCTCGTCGTCATGCTCAGTCCATCGGATATCCCCTGATCATCAAGGCCCGAAGCGGCGGCGGCGGACGCGGTATCCGCAAGGTCTGGGCCGAAGACGAACTCGAAGTTGCACTCGAGCGCACGCAGGGCGAAGCAGAGCGGTCCTTCGGCGACCCCGTCGTCTTCCTCGAACGCCTTGTCACCGATGCACGCCACGTCGAGGTACAGGTCATCGCCGACAACCACGGCAATGTCTGGGCTCCGGGCGTTCGCGACTGCTCGATTCAGCGTCGCAACCAGAAGGTCATCGAAGAATCCGCCTCCCCCGTCCTGACCGAAGAACAGTCGGACCACCTCAAGAAGGTGTCCGCCGAACTGGTCAAGGCAGCCGGATACCAGGGCGCAGGCACGGTCGAATACCTCTACCAGCCCGAGAACAAGCTCTTCACGTTCCTCGAGGTCAACACCCGCCTGCAGGTCGAGCACCCGATCACCGAGGTCACCACCGGAATCGACCTCGTCAAACTGCAGATCCTGGTCGCCAGTGGTGACGAATTGGTCGGTGACTGCCCGCCCGCATTCGGCCACGCCGTCGAAGCCCGCCTCAACGCCGAAGACGCCGACAACGATTTCGCGCCGGCACCCGGCACCGTTCAGCTCCTCAAGTTCCCGCTCGGCTCCGGCATCCGGGTCGACACCGGCATCGCTGCCGGGGACGTCATTCCGCCCGACTACGACTCGATGGTCGCGAAGGTCATCGCGTGGGGCCGCAACCGCTCCGAGGCACTTGCGCGTCTGCGCACTGCCCTTCGTGAAACCACTGTCGTACTCGACGGCGGCACTACCACCAAGTCGTTCCTCCTCGATCTACTCGATCGCGACGAGGTCATCTCGGCATCCGCGGATACCGGCTGGCTCGACCGCACGGGCGCCCTCACCGGCACCACTCGCCGCGCGGACGTCGCGCTGATCGCCACCGCCATCGATGCTTACGACGCCGAGGAGTCCCTCGAGCGTGCGGCCTTCCTCGCCTCGGCACGTGGCGGCCGCCCACGCGCCAATCACGCGATCGGCCGTACCGTCGAGCTCAACTACCAAGGTCAGGCATACAAACTGACCGTCGGGCGTATCGGCCCGCACCGCTACCGCGTCGACGGAGACGCCGGAGACATCGAGGTCGACGTCGATCGTCTCGGTGACTTCGAGTCACGGCTGGTGATCGGTGATCGCCGCTTCCACGTCGTTTCCGTCGTGAGCCCGGCTCGCTATCTCGTCGAGGTCGACGGCATCAGCCACCAGATCAGCCAGGACGACGCCGGCGTAGTCCGCGCGCCGGCTCCCGCCGTAGTGGTAGCAGTACCGGTCGCGGTCGGCGACGACGTCGAAGCCGGATCCACTCTGGTCGTGCTCGAATCCATGAAGATGGAGACCGCGGTTCGCGCTCCGTACGCGGGCAAAGTGCGTGAGGTTCTCGCTACCGTCAACTCCCAGGTCGATGCCGGCGCACCGCTCCTGCGCGTCGACCAGGTCAGTGAGGAAGCTGTCACGGAGAAGGCTCCGCGAGTCCAATTCGATCTTCCCGCAGCAACTTCCGGGTCCGATACCCGCGCAGATGCATTGGCACAGCTGGAAGCACTGACCGCGATGATCAGTGGCTACGACGTCAGCGGCAAGCACGCAAACGCTGTTCTGGCCGAATACGACGCACTTCGCAGCGCACTCGAATCCGAGGACCGCGAACTGGTCCAGGCAGAACTGGCTGTGCTGACCACCTTCGCCGACATCTGCGAACTCTCGCGCAACAAGCCCACCTCGGGCGAGTCCGCGAAGGACGAGTCCGTCCACAGCCCCCGCGAGCACTTCCACACCTTCCTGCACTCACTCGACTCCGAGCGCGAAGGTTTGCCGGCGTCGTTCCGCACGAGACTCGAACGGGCACTTCGCCACTACGACGTCACCGATCTGGAAGATCGCCAGGCCGTCGAGGAAGCGGTGTACCGACTCTTCCTGGCTCTGCAGCGCATGGAAGCCCAGATCCCGGTCATTGCAGCACTTCTCGAAGGCTGGCTCGTCGGCGACAAGGCTCCCGGTTGCTCGGCGCAGGAGCTCAACGAGGTTCTCGATCGACTCATCGTCGCGACGCAGGTCCGCTACCCCGTCATCGGCGACGTCGCCCGCAACCTTCGCTTCCGGTTCTTCGACGAGCCGCGCATCCGCAAGGTTCGCGAAGACGTCTACGACGGAGTACGCGGCAACCTCGCCTACCTCGAGGAGCAGCCGGACGCTGCAGATTTCGACGAGCGAATCGCCAATCTCGTCGCCACTCCCGAACCGCTCCTGGACCTGTTGGGTCGAAAGATCGGCCTCGGCAACCGCGATGGCGGCCCTCTGCTCGAGGTCATCACGCGTCGCTACTACAAGATTCACTCGTTCGAAGACGTCCGCGTTTTCGAGCACGTCGACCGCCGTTTCGTAACCGGTAACTTCGACCTCAAGGGCGACGGGCTGCATCTGGTCTCGACGGTGGCCGAATTCGACGCTCTCGGTACGGCTCTCGACGATGTCGCCACGATCGCGCAGGATGCTCCATCCGGTCGCGGGCTGGTAGTCGACATCTACCTCGACTGGCCTGATCAGCCCGCCGACGGCGACGTGCTCGTCGAGACGCTGCGCACCGAACTCTCGCGCAACGAGACGATCACACGGTCTCGCCGCGCGACGGTGATCATCTGCAACCCGAACGGGGATCCGGTCCGGTGGGTCACCTTCCGCCCCGTCGACGGCGAACTGGTCGAGGACCACATCATCCGCGACATGCATCCGCTCACGGGTCAGCGTCTGGACATGTGGCGCCTGAAGAACTTCAACGGAAAGCGCCTCCCGGCTCCGGAGAACACCTACCTGTTCCACCTCTCCGCCAAGGAGAATCCGAAGGACGAGCGCCTGATCGCTCTGGCCGAAATCCGCGACGTGACACCGCAACTCGACGACGAAGGTCAGATGGTTGCACTCCCGGCCATCGAGCGCACGCTCGCTGCCTGCCTCGACGGTATCCGCCGTGCGCAGTCCCAGCGCGGCGACAAGCGTCGACTCGCAGCCAACCGCGTCGTGCTCTACGTGTGGCCGGTCGCCGACGTTCCCAGCGAGCGGTTCTCGGTGATCGCTCAGAACGCAGCCCGACTGACCGTCGGCGCCGGGCTCGAAGAGATCACGCTCATCACTCGGCTGAAGGACCGAAAGGGCGGCGCGCCCAAGGAAGTTGCGCTGCGATTCTCCTACCGCGCGGGTGCCGGTGTGGTCATCAACAAGACCACACCTCCCACCGAACCGCTGCTCCCCCTCGACGCGTACGCCCAGAAGGTCCAGAGTTCGCGGGCACGCGGCACGGTGTACCCGTACGAGCTGATTCCGCTCCTGACCGGCACCAAGGGCACCTTCGTCGAGCACGACTTCGACGAAGCGGGCGTCCTCTCACCTGTCGAGCGTCCGTACGGGCTCAACAAGGCCGGCATCGTCGTCGGCCTCGTGAACACGCCGACGCCGCGCTATCCCGAGGGAATGACCCGTGTCGCGCTATTCGGTGACCCCACCAAGGCGCTCGGTACCGTCGCCGAGGCCGAATGCTCACGCGTCGTCGCTGCCATCGACCTGGCCGAGAAGTTGAACGCTCCGGTCGAGTGGTTCGCACTGTCCTCCGGTGCCACCATCTCGATGGAGAGCGGCACCGAGAACATGGACTGGGTCTCCCGCGGCCTGCGCCGAATCATCACCTTCACCCAGAACGGCGGCGAGATCAACATCGTCGTCACGGGCATCAACGTCGGCGCTCAGCCCTACTGGAACGCCGAAGCCACCATGTTGATGCACACCAAGGGCATTCTGGTGATGACCCCGGACAGCGCGATGGTGCTGACCGGCAAGCAGTCTCTCGACTACTCCGGTGGTGTGTCGGCCGAGGACAACTTCGGTATCGGTGGTTACGACCGCGTCATGGGCCCCAACGGCCAGGCACAGTATTGGGCCCCCGACCTCACTGCGGCGTGCGAGATCCTGTTCCGTCACTACGCACACTCGTACCTCGCTCCCGGCGAACGGTTCCCGCGCCGCGCAGCGACGACGGACCCTGTCGATCGCGACGTGCGTAGCTTCCCGCACACCCACCCGTCGAGCGACTTCGAGACGGTCGGCGACATCTTCTCCTCGGCGAAGAACCCGGATCGCAAGAAGCCCTTCGACATTCGCACCGTAATGCGTTCGGTGGTCGACCAGGACCACTCTGTTCTCGAGCGTTGGGCCGACATGGCCGGCGCCGACACCTCGGTCGTTCTGGACGCGCACCTCGCCGGACATCCGGTCACAGTGGTGGGCATCGAATCCCGCGCGATCCCACGTAAGGGGCACTTCCCCGCCGACGGTCCCGACACCTGGACGTCGGGAACGCTGTTCCCGAACTCGTCGAAGAAGACTGCCCGCGCGATCAATGCTGCGAGCGGCAACCGTCCGATCGTGGTGCTGGCCAACCTGTCCGGCTTCGACGGTTCCCCGGAGTCGCTGCGCAACATCCAGCTCGAGTACGGCGCCGAGATCGGCCGCGCCATCGTCAACTTCGACGGACCGATCGTGTTCTGCGTCGTCTCCCGCTACCACGGCGGCGCGTTCGTCGTGTTCTCCGGTGCGCTCAACGACAACATGGAAGTTCTTGCTGTCGAAGGCTCGTTCGCGTCGGTACTCGGCGGCGCCCCCGCCGCCGCAGTGGTCTTCACCCGTGAGGTGAACACCCGCACCAACAACGACCCGAAGGTGCAGCAACTGGAGGCAGACTTGGCAGCAGCCAAGGATGACACGGAGAAAGCACATCTGCGCGTAGAACTGAACGCTCAGCGCATCGCCGTCCGCTCCGACAAGCTCGGCGAAGTGGCATCCGAATTCGAAGCGATCCACAACATCCAGCGGGCCCGAGAGGTCGGCTCGGTGGATGAGATCGTCCCTGCCGCAGAACTGCGTCCGCAGATCATCGCAGCAGTCGAACGCGGCATGAAGCGCGCACTCGCGCAGTAAGTTTCTCCGCACGTCGAGCGGTCCCGCGAAATGCGGGGCCGCTCGATTTGTGTCCAGGCCTCGATTTGTGTCCAGGCAGCGCCTGCGTCAGACCCCCTCGAGCGCCTCTCCGATCTCTTCGAGGACGTGATTGTGCTGCTCTGTTGCGAGCAGATGCCCCGCTGCAATGGTGACTGCCACGGGCCACTCGATGATCTCGAAGGCGACCATCAGTCCCATCACCGCAAAGTAGGCGATCTGCTCGGGTCTCGGAACAGGGATGGCACCGACGATCGGTAGCTCCAACTCGAAGCTCCGTGCCGAACGGACGGATTCGACTACCGCGCGGTGATCGACGGGGTTCGTGTGGTCGACGGTGTTCTGGGACATGTCACGATTCCTCAGGATTCATCTCGGGTCGCCCGGGAGTTCGGCGACGTGTCACTTCCAGCAGCGACGCTCACAAGCGTGTCTGATTCACCGGTTTCCGCTTCTTTGATTTCCACGTCGCTGATTTCCACGCTGTCGCGAGCGCTGACTCCCCCGGTTCGGGAGGTGTACGCAGTGCTCGTTCGCGTCGGGATCTTGCGAATCGTCGACTGACCGTTCGCGTTCTCCTCAGTTGCGGCAATCCGCTCCAACACCCGCGGAGCCAGCGCGGCGAGCAGCGTCGCCGCCGACGCGCAGCCCACCGCTTGGCCCCAGGCGATGGGACCGAGCGGCGTGCAACCGAGAAATTGGCTCACCACGGGTGTGCTGACGAGCGTCGCCAGCGCCGCAGCGGATCCGGCAACGGTTGCGACCACCAGCGGACTGCGTGATTCGAGCAGCGTCTGCCCCAGTTGGGTGCCCACCAGGGCAACCAACGCCACCGTCGACGCTCGCCGCCTCCTACCGCTCGCCCGGGCCAGAAGCCACGCTGCCAGCGCACCGATTGCCGTGGCACCGCCGCGGACAGCGATCGTCTGCCACAAGGCATGAGCGTCCATCTGTTCGGACTTCTCGGATCCGTTCTCGGACGGGGTGCTCACCGCAAGCGCGGCAGCGGGCAAGGCGTCCGTCATCAGATTGACCAGTAGCAACTGCCTTGCGTTGAGCGGTGATTCGCCAGACAACGCAGAACCGATCAGCGCGAATGCGACTTCACCCGCGTTGCCTCCGAGCAAAACCCCTACCGCTGATCTGACCCGCCGCCACAATTGACTGCCCTCGTCCAATGCGTCGGTCAGTCCGCCGACACGGCCGTCGAGGAGCACGATGTCTGCGGCGCCGCGCGCCGGATCACTGTCGGTCGACGCCACCCCGATTCCCACGCTGGAAACTCGGATCGCCGCAGCATCGTTCGCGCCGTCACCGACCATGGCGCACACCCGCCCGTCGGTCTCCAACGCTTGCACGATCTCGACCTTCTGCTCGGGTGTCACGCGCGCAAAGACGCTGCTGCCGCGGACCGCATCCCGTCTTTCGGCGCGAGAGAAGTTCTCCCAGTCAGGACCGGTGACAACATCCTCGCGTGCGACGTCCAACCCCAGTTCGGTGGCGACCGCGGCCGCTGTTGTCGGATGATCCCCGGTCAGCACGCGCACTTGCCGTCCGTCGCCTCGAAGTTCTCGAACAAGTTGCGTTGCTTCGGGTCTCAGCGTGTCCGAGAGTCCGAGAAGGCCGACCGCTTCCAGCCCCTCGGAGCAACACTGTTCGAGAAATTGCGAGTCTTCGCCTGCGCGTCGCGCGTCGTGTTCCGACAACTCGCGCTGGGCGACGGCAACCACCCGCAGTCCGCGTCCGGCCATGCTTTGAACGTGCTTCGCCGACACAGCATTCGGATCTCGTCCTGCTTCGGTCACGAATTCCGGCGAACCTTTGAGTGCGATCCGCCTGCCGAACAAAGCTGCCGAGTACGGCCGCCCCGACCTGAACGGAACGAGGTTGTTCGCCTCGACGTCACCGAAAACCGAAGCATCGTCCAGAGCTTGCTGGGCTGCATCGACGACGGCGGCATCCGTCGAATGAAACACGCGATCGTCGCGACTTCCCAGGGCACTGCGCGCCGCAACTTCCAGAATCTCGCTTTCGTCCCAGCCGTCGACGCGTTCGACCGCGGCCACCCGTAGCTTGTTCTCGCTGAGGGTTCCGGTCTTGTCGAAGCAGACCACGTCGACACGACCGAGCGCTTCTATCGATCGTGGCGCACGAACCAACACTCCTGCTGCAGTGAGCCTTCGCGCTGCGGCCTGCTGAGCCAGAGTGGCAACCAGAGGCAGCCCCTCCGGCACGGCAGCCACAGCCACGGCCACACCTCCGGTGACGGCGCGGCGCAGACCGGTACCACGAAGCAGACCCGCGACTGTCACCAACGCCCCACCGCCGATACTGGCCGGCAGGGTCGCCCTCGTGAGTTCGCGAAGTCTGTTGGTCAGGCCCACAGCAGGTCCGGATCGGGACACACCGACATCGGCACGCCTGGTCACCGTTCGGGCTCCGATGGCCGTGACCACGCCACGACCGGATCCGGCAAGCACTGTTGTCCCTGCGTAGGCCATGCACCTTCGCTCGGCCAGTGGCATCCCAGGGGTCGGGTCGGTCTGCTTGTCGACGGGCAGGGACTCTCCCGTCAACGACGACTCGTCGACTTCCAGCGATTCGACGCTCAACAGGCGACAATCTGCGGGCACGATGTCCCCGGACTCGATTGCCACGACGTCACCGAGTTCGAGCGCGTCGGCCGCTGTCTCGACCGTGCCGTCGTTGGTTACTCGCCGAGCTACCGGTTCCTGAGTCCGCAAGAGCCGCTGCACCGCCCGCTCCGAATGAAGCCGTTGAACAGCGGACATCGCGGCATTGCCGACCAAGACCGAGCCGACCAGGACGGCGTCTACCGGTGAACCGAGGACTGCACTGGCAGCGGAGCCGGTCGCCAACACAGGCGTCAGTGGATCCGCCAATTCTGTTCGCAACGCCGACAATCCGTCACGGATCAACCTGAACCGTGCGGGCGCTCGCACACGAGCTTCCGCACGGTGCGGTGTATGTCGGATGGATTCGGATAGTTCGCGAACGACAGCATCACCGTCCATCTCATGCCAGGTATCGCTCGGAGTACCGACAGGGACGGGCGCTTTAATCACAGATCGGGACAAGGTGTATCCGGTCCACAGTCCCGCGGCCGAACCAGCTGTGATCGGCCCCGGCCCAGCCCCTCGAACTCCCGGAAGCATGATCAAGGCACCCAATGCCGAAGAACCTGAGGAGAGTTCGACACCGCGCCTCGTCGCTGTTCGAGCAGCCGGGAGCGCATGGACAACCCGCCACGCCCCGGCCAAGTCGGTGTGGATGTCGGCACTCACGTGCTCGCCACTCGGTGGTGAAATCCCGATGCGTAGCACTGCCTGTCCCGATATCGCCCTACTCGACACGATCGCAACTGTCCGACCCTCGGCCACCAACGCCGAGAGAGCTTCGCGCAGGCCGGCTTCGGCAGTCGATTGCGCCGGATAGAGCTCGTCGAATCCACTTCGCAGTGATCCGAGCCCGTCGTCGTCGATCGTGACGGCTGCGACCCCGGCCGCACGTATTTCGCCTATCAGTGTTTCCGCCAGACCTTTTCGCACGGGTCGCACGACCACTTCGGCGCCGCCGATGCGGTGCCTTCCCACTCCCACAGTTCCGTCGTTCAGAGCTTTCCTGGCTTGTTCCCACACTGCGACGCGATCCGACTCGGCCACCTCTCGTATGTCGGAAACCCGGAGCGAGTCGTCGAAGAGGACACTCGGATCGACGAGGACGGTGTCAATACGATCGAGCATGCGTAGAGCCGCAGAGTCCGAAACGGCGGTGTGGTGCGTCCGCCACAGACCGTATGACACACCAGCAGCGAATGATTCGCGCGACATCCGAAGCGGCCGCGGCGCCGAAACCTTGATACTCGTCGCGACGGTGTCGCCGCCGGCAGAGACGGTAGCCAGTGCAGCCCCGGCCACCAACTGAACCCCTGCGATCCTGTCTGCGTAACGCTCCCCCGGACCACTCGGTTCAGGCCTCGTGGAAGAACCGCGACCGCCAGGTTCGAATGACCACACCCGCCGAGAGTTTCGCGCCGCCAGAGTTTCGCGCAGCAGCATCGTCCGCAGCCAGAAATCCACGCCCAATGACGCAGGCGCATAGGTCAGAACATCCGCGAACGACGTCGCCGACTCCAATGCGAAGTCGGTGAGCGAACGGCCAAGGCGCTGTTCGATTCGCCGACGCACCCGGGGTTGATAATTGATCGCCGACACCGCCGCCGAGACATAGGCGGAACCTGGGATTCGCGGGGCACCGAATATCGATCCCGCTGCTGCAGGAATCATCCCCACACCCGCCAACGCGAGGGTGCCGGTCCGCAACGCCACGTCACTGACAGCGGTTCGCGGAATCGTCGAACCGCCCACCAACGCGAGTCCCGACAACGCCAGGCGCGGCGGCAAAGTTGCCACCGACACCGCACGCCGGGCCATCGCTGAGAACATCAGTGAGTGGATCGAGTGTGCGAAGAACTGTGAGTTCGATCCTGTGACCGGCCGGCCGCCTTGTGGGAGTTTCCGCTCGATTCCTTCTTTACCTGTTCCGGCTTGCTCGTGCGGCCAACCGCCTTGACCTGGCGATCCGGCCGACCGCTCTTGCGATCCCATTCGTGGAGTACCAGGGCCGTGCCGCCGACTGCCAAGAGCACCGGCCATTCCACCAATCCCGCCGCACCCACGGCCGCCATCGTGAGAACCGCCGTCGGCGTCGAGGAACTACCCGCACGAATTCCGTCTCGGACGCCCTCCGCCGTTCCGCGTATCCCGCCCGTCACTCCACCGATCACTCCACCGCCGACGGCTCCGGCCACCGTCGTCGTTGCGTCTGCCACACCACGAACGACGCGGGTGGCTTCGTCCACAATCATCATCGGACGCTCCTATCAGCAGTCCATCGAAGAATTCAGTATTTGAGGCCATACCCAACACCGACGGCGGCAATCACGATCCGATACATTTTTCGGCGAACCTGGCGAGGGCGCGCCATCGCCAGCGCCGTGAGAGGGTACGGTGCGGGATGCAGCGACCACCTTCATCGACGGGAGTTCCACACAGTGGCGATCATCGGAAATTCGGATCTCGACATCTTCCGACTCAGCTTGGGCGGCAACCCTTTCGGATGGACCGCGGACGAGAAGACGTCCTTCGAGATCCTCGACTCGTTCGCCGAGGCCGGTGCAAATTTCATCGACACCTCCGACTCGTACACGGCGTCGGCTCCCGGCAATTCCGGTGGGGAATCCGAAACGATCATCGGGAAATGGATCACCGATCGGGGACTGCAGAACGACATCGTCGTCGCCACCAAGGTGGGTAGCCATCCCGATTTCAAGGGCCTGAAGGCCGACAACATCGCGGCCGCAGCTGAGGCGTCGCTGCAGCGCCTGCAGACGGACTGCATCGATCTGTACTACGCGCATTTCGACGACCCGCAGACTCCGCTCGAGGAAACTCTCGAAGCCTTCAATGCGTTGGTCGTCGCGGGCAAGGTTCGCTATCTCGGAATCTCCAACTACAGCCCCGATCGCGTCCGGGAGTGGCTGCGAATCACCGAAGAGAACGGTTACGCCGCGCCGATCGCCCTGCAACCGCACTACAACCTGGTTCACCGCAAGTCGTACGAACCCGAACTTGCCCAGATCGCCACCGACAACAACATCAGCGTCTTCCCGTACTTCGCTCTCGCTTCCGGCTTCCTGACCGGAAAATACAAGACCCGCGCGGATATCGAAGGCAGCTCCCGCGAACGACTGACCGCCGGATACTTCAGCGACGCCGGACTCGACGTCGTCGCGGAACTGGCGACAATCGCGCAGGCACACGACAGCGAGATCTCGACCGTCGCGCTGGCCTGGCTGCTGACTCGACCGGGCATCACCGCACCGATCGCGAGCGTCAGCCGGCCCGAGCAGCTCCCGGCGCTACTGGACGCCCCGAATCTGGTGCTCTCGTCGAACGAACTGGACACTCTCGAACGGGTGTCGGCGGCAGTCGGAGCCTGAGATCAGGCAGTTTTGAGATGAGCGCCGAGGGCCGTGTTGTTGATCGTCCAGAACGACCAACCGTCATGGCTCTCGGTGTCGCCTGAGATGTGACCGGTGACGGCATTTGCGGCCGCGGTCGGATCAGGGAATCGGCGGCCTTCCATCGGTCCGCGCATGATCTCGACGACCTCGGTGGTTTCGTCGAAGCGCCCGACCCAGCGATATCCGTGGCAATCGGCTGTCATCTCGAGGCGATTGTCGACGACTTCGATCTCCTCGACACCGCTGGCGCGACGCTTCTTCGCGGCGACTGGCGACGTCTTACGCTTGGTCGCAACCGGGGTCTCGACGTAAATGCTCGGATCCTTGACCGCGGCCAAGCCCAGCGCATCCCAACGATCGTGACCGTGCACGACGCGCCCACGCGGAATCGCGTGATGGCCGGTGCGATTACGTCCGGGGCTGTCCATGATCCACAGGTCGACCTCGGCACGGATGTCGTCGGCGACCTCGTTGGAGGGCAACATGTAGAACTCGTGCGGATCTGCTGCCAGATCGACGAACACCCAGAACTCGGAGCGGGTGTCGTCACTCTCGAGCGACTCGTCCTGACGCCTGGCCTGCCAGTCACCGTCGAGCTTGGAACGCACGCGGACGATTCGGCTGACACCGTCAGCGCCCGTCACCTCGACGGGATTACGACGTGAGTGCGTGAGACGGACAGCCTTGCCCCCACGCTGCGTAGCTTCGGAAATGAACGCATTGATGCCGCGGCTTGCGGTGTCTTCCATGATCGACCTGTCTCGAGCGGGTACGCCCGCATCACCGGATCGGCATCGGGGTCGAGCATTGAGCGAAATTCCGGCCTTTACTTCGATCGTGTGGCCGGTCAGTACCCCCGACCTTACAGCTCCGGCGACGGCCTGACTACGGCGCCCGACGCTCGTTCCCAGAGGTCAGCAGTGCAATGTCCCCGTAAAGCGCCGCCCGGTGAGCGAACATCAGCTCTTCCACACCGTCGAATTGATCCCCGACGTAGTGCGTGTTTGCAGCCGAAAGTTCACGTGAGCCGGAGCGCGCAAGTAGGTCGTCGATCCGGCTGTCGAGGCTCGCTGCATGCGCAACCGCGCGCTGCGAACTCAACTGATCCTCGGCCCGTGCGACCAGGTCACCGATCCGCGCGAGGGCCGCCACGCGCTCGACCAGCTGGTCCCAGACCGCGCCGAGCGCTTCCCTGCGCGAAGCGATTCCGGCTCGGGTTCCCTCGTCGCGTGCCAGTGCAGCCGCGTCGTCCAACTCCGCAAGAATCGAACGCAGCGCGACGGTGTCGACCGCGATCTGGGTGATCTCGTCGGCCAGGTCGAGTTGGTTGCGTTGAATGACGAAGTGGTCGGAATGCCACGCGCTGGAGCTTTCGATCCGGTCGAACAGATTCCCGGCGAGGTAAAGCAAGGCGTCGTACTCACCGGCGCGTCCCTCGGGTTCTGAATCGACCAGTCCGTCGAGGACTTCCGCGATGCGCCTTCCGGCATCGGCGATGACACCGGTTCCCTGGACCTTCCCGAACTGGGCGGCGAGTTTGTCGAGTGCTGCGTTTCCACTGCTGGCCACGACACCGAGCCCCACCGGCAGCTTGGCTGGAACCGGTGTACGGGTGAGCCCGGCAAAGAGAGCCTCGCGTTGCTCGACGTCGAGATGCAGGCCGTCGCGCCGGTCCTTGCGGATGGCACGGACACTGCTCGCGAAGTGACGATTGGAATGCACGATCGCCGACCGCATCGACTGAACGCGCTTCTCGAGCGCCTGCACCCGTCGTTCGAGGACAACCTGAACAGGGCCGATGCGAGTCGCGAGCAGTCGACGTCTGGTGCGGGCCAGCTCGTCGGTGAGATACCGCAACTCCGAGAAGCCGCCGATCTCCGGGAACGAACGTCCGACACTGCGCCGGTTCGCCAGGATCGACCGCGTCGACTCGTCCGCATAGCCGCCGGCGATCAGCAGCGCGACATCATCGGACAACTCCGGCCGGTTCGACTCGACTGTCCCCGCCTCACACCACTCCCTCACTCGGGTGGAGATGAGCGTTCGCCGTTCGGTCACCGACGCCACGACAAAGACGTCATCAGTTCCGTCTGTCATCTCACGCCTCCTTGTGGTCGCCGGATACCACTGTTCCAGAATCTGCCCGAACGCGCGTCGACCCTCCGTTACGCCACCAACACCATCTCGAACCGCGTGAGGAACTCGTCGACATCCGAGGCCGAAATCGGGAGCGGTGGCCGAATCTTCAGAACATTGCCGTGTCTGCCTGTCGCCGAGATCAACACACCGTGTGCACGCAATCCGTTGACAATGTCGAGCGCACCGGACGGATCTGGCTCGCCCGAATCCGCATCGACCACGTCTACCCCAACGAACAGCCCAGCTCCACGGATCGCACCCACGCGCGGGTCGCGGTGTGCAGACGTCCGCAACCCATCGGTCAAACGAGCCCCCATCACTGCTGCATTCTCGATCAGCTCTTCTCCCCGAATCACGTCGAGCACCGCCTGCGCCGCAGCAATCGACACGGCATTCCCACCGAACGTGTTGAAGTACCGAAGCTCGCCCGCCGTCAGCTCGACCAAATTGTCACCAAGCACCACCCCGGCGAGAGGTACGCCACCGGCCATCGGTTTTCCGAGGGTGGCGATATCTGCGACGACCCCATGCCTCGCGAACCCCCACATACCGGACCCCAGCCGACCGAAGCCCGGCTGCACCTCGTCCGCGATGAACAGACCACCCGCTTGGTGCACCTGATCGACAGCCGTTGTGAGGAACGAGTCGGTCAATACTCCGTCGGAAGCAAATATCGTGTCGACTAGTAGTGCGGCTACACCGATGCCGTCGCGGTTCAGTCCGTCGATGCACTCTCTGACACGGTCAGCGAACCAGGATTCTCGGTCGATGTCCGCTACGACACGAGGATCAGGCAAAGGCACGACACGGACCCATGGTTCATCGCCCGAATCAGCGGAACCCATCGACGGTGAGCACGCGGCAATGTTGATCGTGCCTCCGTGATAAGCATTTTCGGTGACGATGACACCGGTATTCCCGGTGGCTTCCCTCGCGATGCGCAGGGCAAGATCGTTTGCCTCCGATCCCGTACAGGTGAACATCACAGTGGAGAGCTGACTCGGAAACGTGGACACCAGATCTTCGGCGTACCGGACAATTTCCTCGTTCAGATATCTTGTGTGAGTGTTCAATTCAGCGATCTGTCTACGCACGGCGTCGACGACCTTGGGGTGCGAGTGTCCCACGCTCGCGACATTGTTGTACATGTCGAGGTACGACGTACCGTCACGATCGTAGAGCCGAAGTCCCTGTGCTCGAACGATTTCCACCGGATTTCGATACATCAACGGCGATGCCGGGCCGAGAACATCTGCTCTACGCCTGATGAGATCTCGTGTCCGCGCGTCGAGTCCTGCAGCGTTTTCGGGCACGTAACCGTTTGCGTCGAGTGGCGAGACACGTGATGTTCTCGCATCGCGAAAGTGAGCCGTCATCAATTCCTCCGAAGTGGGTATACGAAATAGGCTGGCCAACCGCGCCGTTCACACCGAGTCGAGCCACAAGGCCCATCTCGGATCGGACATCTTCGCGCGAGCACGCATCAGTTTCCACACTCCGTACTTGTGATAGTCGAAATCCCAACCCGAATTGAGTCGATTGTTGATGCATCCCCACAGGCCCCATTTGACATCTGCCAACGCCCCGAACAAGTGAACACGCGACACGACGGACCACTCGCTGCTTCCGTAAAAGGCGTCTATCAGTTCCAACGTCCGGCGCTCGTCGAAGAACATTTCGGTGACGAAAATCGCCAGCTCATACGCTCTGTCGTTGTTGGCTGCGAATTCGTAGTCGACAAGTTTGAGCGGATGCCCTTCCGAATACAGGAAGTTTCCCGGCATCGGATCGTTATGGCACGGAACCAGATCCAGACCGGAAGCCAACAAGGCAGACTTTGCGGTGTAATACTCACGCTCGATCAGGGCGAAGTCCCCAGGAAGCATCACGCCGTGTTCGCGCGCTTGATCGAGATGCTCGTCGATCATGTCGAAAATCGTCTTCGTCAGGGACATCAGCGGGGCCGAGTGCAGTGTCCGATACAGGTCGACGATCTGCAACGCGATCTCCGGACGCTTGAGATCTCCGTTTGTGCAGCCGCGATACCCTTCCATGTACTCGATCACCTCGATTCCCGTCCGATGATCGAACAGGATCATCTCCGGAGCTATTCCCAGCGAACCCGCCAGCATCGCGGCCTCGTTCGCCGCAACGCGATCGACAAACGACTCGCTCCCGGCACCGGGAATCTTCAAGAAGTACCGGCGGTCGATGCCCTCGACAGTGATTCGCCAATTACTGTTCTGCAGGCCACCGTGCACCGGCGCGTATCGGATCTCTCGTCCGCGCCAGTCTGCGATCGAAGCCAAGGCCTCTTCGACGCCTCTCTCGAAATCCGTTCGAGCAGTACCACACACACGCTCGTCGGCCATGCAGTGCGTCAGGTCAGGTTGCTGAGTGTTCTCGGTCATGGTCATCCTTGCCTCACAGGTTTCGGACTCGGTCGTCGAAATGCTGATCGCGCAAACCGATTCGAGCACGTAGGAATTGCCAGTCTGCGAACTTCGAGTACTCCAATGTTCCCGGTCGAATCACATCGACAAAGGAGCCGATGAGACCCCACTTCAACGAATCCGCAATCCCGTATATGCGGCTACGATCGAACAGGCTTGAATCCCATTCTCCCCAGTACATTTCGAAGACAGGGCGCGCCTCGAGATCGGAAGGAGCCAACTCCGCGAGTAATACGCCGAGATCCTGCAGCGGATCCATCATCGCCGCACAATCCCAATCGACCAATCTCAACGATGCGCCTTCTTCCACGACCAGCACATTCGACACATTGCCGTCGCCGTGACACGGAACAGCGTCGAATCCACTGCTCGCTATTCGTGTTCGGGCAGGATCCAAGGCCCGAAGCATCCAGTCGAGGTCAACTGGCAGTGACGAACCGGCGTGCTGCGCAATGAGCAAGGCAGCATCGAGATCTTCGAAGACCGTTGATGTTCGCGTGAACGGAGGCAGCGCGTGGACTGCCCGTCGCAGATGCACCAGACGTTCGATCGCCTCGACGTCATCGAAGAGATCAAGAGTCGCCGTCGATGCCATCTGCCCTAGATCGTCCATCACCAGCACTCCTGTTGCGGCATTCGAGTGGCGGACTCGAGGACCGATACCCGCTAGTCCCGCTGCGACCGCAGCGCGGAATGACGCTCCGACGTCGACGTACTCTAGCGAATGCTGCTGCATCACTTTGACGAAGACCCGGTCACTGCCAACCGAATTCGGCGTTGCGTCATCGACGATCCAATGATCGGAGTCGGCGCCCCACCAACTCGGGCTGGCCATGACCGGCGATCCAGCGTCCAGTCTTACTTCGGTATCGAGAAACAGCCCACCCGCCGACAATTCCTGTTGAACAAGCTGTTTGATGTCAGTCATCGGACACCTCCGGATACACGTAGCGTGACGTCAGGCCACGTCATGTCGAAAGGCCGCCTGTCCTCGAGCCATTTGGTCATCGCGAGAACATCAATGTCCGCAAAACGTGATCCGACGATCTGCACCCCGACTGGGCAACCGTCGACCATTCCGAAACACACCGTCGACGCCGGCTGCCCGGTCTGGTTGAACCACGCTGTGAAACTGCAATGCGCCAAGGGCCGTTCGGGGTCGAGACCGACCGTATCTGCGTCAAACCCCACCACCGGAATGACCGGGCTGATCACGAAGTCGTACGGCTCGAGATGCCGTTGGAGTCGTGCCTGTGCCGTGTTCACCGCGTCCAGATCGCGTGAATAGTCGGTAGCGCTCGCGAGCGACGCCGGTTCAGCCCACTCGGACACTGCAGCAATCACTTCCGCTCTCCGTTCCTCAGGTATCGACTCCCACTCCGCCCGGGCGCGAACCTGAAACAATCGATCCAGTGGTGCATAGGGATCGGACTCGAACGGCGGGGTCACCCTCGTCACCTTTGCCCCCGCCGCCGCGAGCACCTGCGCAGCAGCATCCACCACGGCAACGACCGCGGGTTCCGCTTCGTATCCGTAGCCCATTCCTGTCATCACGCCGATTCTCAGACCTCTCACCTCTGTCTCCCAGCGGGATTCGTCGATGGACTGCGCTGGGAGTGACCAGGCGTCACGGCTGTCAGGGCGCGCGATGGCCCGGTACATGTCGACCACCTCGTCCACCGTCCTGGCCATCGGACCCGGTGAGCGCATCATCGAAGACGGTAAGTGCGGAATCCTCCCCTGCGTTGGTTTGAGTGCGACCAACCCACAGTGTCCAGCCGGCAATCGCACCGAGCCGGCGATGTCCGTGCCCACCGCGGCATATCCGATGCCCGCCGCAAGGCTCGCACCTGCTCCGGCACTGGAGCCACCGGTGTTGCGTGAGAGATCCCAGGGATTGCGAACGATGCCGTACAGCGAACTGACGCCGGCGGCCATCATGCCGAAGTCCGGCATCGTCGTTTTGCCCACGATGACGGCGCCTGCCTCCTTCAATCGCGCCGCGGGCGGTGAATCACTCTCGGCATCAGGAACATCCGAGTGCGCTGCGCTCCCGTGACGCCACGGCATACCGACTGCATTGACGCTGTCCTTGATGGTGACCGGGACTCCGTCGAGACTGCTCAACGGGGTGCCGGTCGCCCATCGTGCCGCCGATTTTGCGGCCGCTGATCGGGCGCCGTCCACGTCGACCATCGCCATAGCGTTGATCGACGGATTCACAGCGTCGATCAACGCGAGAGTTGCACTCAATGAATCCACGGGCGTGAACTCACCGGTTCGGTACCCCTCAACGAGCGACGACATGTTCTGCGGAAGTACCTTGTCAATCACGATTGCTCCTGTTCCGACGACAATCCTTCTACTACAAGCCGTTCGAGCACACCCGTCAACATGTTCAGTCCAGCCAACAGATCTTCGGGTTTGGTGTATTCGTTCTCCGCGTGCGAGATGCCGCCGACGCTGGGCACGAATAGCATCACCGTCGGCACCAGGTCTTTGAGATTGATCGAATCGTGTCCTGCTCTGGTGAGCATTCTCCGGGCGCTCAGACCCAATCCGCCGGCAACCGACTCGGACAGCTCGATACCGGCGAGATCGTAGGAGGTGCTGGGGCGCAGCGAACCCGATTCGATGTCGACGGAGACTTCGCCCAGCGCCTCGATATCAGCTTTCGCCTGCAGGAACAGCTCATGAGCCTTGTCGAGAGCCGCTTCCTCACTTGACCGGATATCCACTGACATGACTACGTCGGACGCCACCACAACGGGTGAGTTCGGTTGGACGGTCAATCTTCCGATCGATGTGAGAACAGCCCCCGCAGGGAACGCCGACGCCACTTCACGAACCGCGACGATCATCTGTGCTGCGCCGAGGAGCGCATCCCTACGGTCTTCGATCAACGTCGCACCGGTGTGTGCCTGTTCGCCGCGAACTCGGACGAGATACTTGCGTACTGCCCAGTTGGCGGTGACCACGCCGATCGAGATCCCTTTCTCTTCCAGGACTCGCCCTTGCTCGATGTGGATTTCTGCGTACGCACTGCACTCCGGCGGCTCGTCCGAACCCAGGTAGCCGATATCACTGAGTGCGCCGCGGACCGTCCGACCGTCCGAATCGACGGTGTCGAGGACCTCACCCGCCGCGAACTTCCCGGTGAAAACCCCACTGCCCATCAAGCTGGGGCTGAATCTGCATCCCTCCTCGTTGAACCAGTCGACGACCGTGAGGTTGAAGGACGGTGTGATACTTCCGGCGGCGACTCGTTCGGCGACAGCGGCGGCAGCATGCGCCCCGGCAAGAACGCCGAAGGCTCCGTCGAAGCGACCTGCCTTCGGCTGACTGTCGAGGTGCGAGCCGACCAAGATGTGCGAAGCGCCTTCGATCCACTCGAGGGAGCCGAAAAGGTTGCCCACTGCGTCGACGCGGCAATTGAAACCATTCTCCGTCAACCAGATACGAAACCAGTCTCTGGTCTGCCCGTCCGCCGCGCTTGCGGCTTGACGTTCCACTCCACCTCCCTCGGTGGCGCCGAATCTCGACATCGCGTCGAAGTCTGCGAGGAAATCAGACATTCGTTACCCTCACCGAGGAATCCTCCACCTTGGAGACATGATTCGAAACAACCGAACGAGCGGCGATATCGAACATCTCTTCCACCCGAGTTCGCTCAGCCGCCGAGATGCCGGTCAAAGCGGAGACGACCAGGAACACGATGAGATTGACGGCCATTCCGACTACACCGCCGGTCAGTGAGCCAAGTCCGGCGATGTCATCCGGGTAGATGAAGGTCAACACCAATGCAATCCCGAAACCCGACAGCATGCCCGAAACTGCCCCGTACTTGTTGCCACCCCGCCAGAAGATTCCGAAGAAGAGCGGAACGGCCAACTGGACTACGCCCTGGTAGGAGATTTGTGCAAGGAGCTGCAACCGAGTCATGTCGTACGTTACGTAGGCCACCACTCCGGCCAATGCCATGAACCCCACCATGCTGACTTTTGCGACCACGGTAAGTGCCGAATCCGAAAGTTTGCGCTTGTCGGAGTTGACGAGATCGTTCGCAATTTGCAGACCACACACTTGGACACTTCCGTCGATGTGGCCCATCGACGCCGCGAACACCATTGTCACACCCAGACCGAGTAGCCAGGTTCCCCCGTACGACTCCATGATCGTGAACCATGCAGCCTGCGGGTTTGCGATGACCTCCGGCATCTGAGATGCGGCGATACCCAACAACATCAACAGCGTGTAGAACACACTCGAGATCAACACGGTACGTATAGTCCCCGCTTTTACTGCACGGACTCCCGACGCGGTGTAGATCCGTTGGAAACTCATCGGCCAGCACAACGATCCGACTACGCCGGTGAAGATCAGGCTGAAGAGGTAGAACGGACCGTAAGCGTCGCCGTCGCCGGGCACCCGCAGGAATTCGATCGGGACCTGCGCCAGCGCATTCATGCTGATCGGGCCGCCGGCGACGCCGGACAACAAGACCAGACATACAAGTGCTGCAATCACGTACGCGACGATCCCTTGGAACGCATCGGTCATGATCAACCCACGCATGCCCATCTTCACTGTCCAGTACTGACGGATCAGGATCAGCGCCAACCCGACAAGCAGGCAGGTGGTCACCGACCATCGACCCTCACTCGCGTATTGAAATACCTCCCCCAGTGCCTGCATTCCGAGAACCACCCACGGGAAGACCGAGACGATTCCGATGAGACTGGCGATCATCTTCACCGAACGTGAATTAAACCGCAAGCCAAGAAGATCCGGCTGTGATCGAAGGTTGTATCGGGCACCCCATCGCCACGCTCTTGTAGCCATGAAGTACATCATCGCGACACCGAGACTGGAGTAGGCGAGGCCGTAGAATCCGAAAACTCCTGCACCCGCAGCCATCCCGAAGAAAGCGATGAATACCGCGCCCGGCCACCAGGAGTTCACGTAGCACATGGCCACGTACCACGGGCCGTAGCTACGGCCGCCGACCGAGTACTCCTCGAACGTCGGCTTCGTCTTCTGCTGAGTCGCATAGAGAATGAAGAGCACTCCGGCGTAGAACAACGCCAGCATTCCGAGCATGATTGCCATGTCATTCTCCATTCGGACCGGCCGGCGTCAGCGCCAGCTCTTCGTCGAGTTCACCGCGAAGGTCTTCGACCCTGTACAAGCCCCACAGGCCCAACCCGAGAACCAACGCGTCGAGAATCCAGTACATGATGCTGAACGGGATTCCGAACACCAGCGTCGAAACCCCACTGCCCCAGAGATAAAGGGGCGGGAAAAGTGCAAACAGCAGCGCAATACCGTAAACGGACCCGAAGAACACCATGATCTTTCGGTGACTGAGCCCGCGGATGAAATCCTTCATCGGACCTTCCCTCAGTTGACGAGCTGGCGAATGGAGTCGTGCAGATGAGCGTTCGATGCAATTCCGTTGCCACAGTCGAAGTTCCGACGACCGTCGAGACTCGAGAAGCGACCACCCGCCTCTTCGATGATCACCGGCATCGGCGCGAGGTCGTATGCCTTGGTCGTATAATCGACGATCGCATCGGCGTGCCCGCAGGCGACCATCGCATAGCCGTACGCGTCACCCCAGGTGCGGAGAATGACGCCCCGCGAGTTGAGATCGCGGATCGTATCCGGCTTCCAGTCCTCGAGCCACGTGGCCATCAGATACGCGCCGTCGAGATCCGTCCGGTCGGAGACAGCGGCGGGCTCGTCGTTTCTCCAGCATCCACCGCCCTTTTCTGCTGACACGAGCACACCGGCGCTGGGCAGATTGATCGCCCCGAATGTGATTTCACCCGCCTCTTCGTATGCGAGGAGGTTCGCATAGAGCGGCACCGAGTGGACAAACGACTTCGTTCCGTCGATCGGGTCGATGATCCACCGATTTCCGCTCGAACCCACGACGTCGTCGAACTCCTCGCCCATGATGCCGTCATCGGGGAAGTTCTCGGACAAAGCATCGCGAATCATCTGTTCGATCTCTTGATCAGCCTGGGTGACTGGCGATCCATCCGACTTCGTGTCGACCCGAAGCGTCGACTTGTCGAACCAGTGCCTGGCAAGATCTCCTGCTTCTCGAGTAATCGCCAACGCAATCTCGGCACGGGTCGAAAGCATTCGATTCACTGCTGGTGCCCTCCATTCCCTGAATAGGAGTCCGAAACCGACGACTTCGGACTCCCCAGAGATTCGGGCTAGACCATTTCTGGTTCTCTCACCAATTGTTAACGGCGTGTTACAGATCACACTTCGTGTTGTGGTGGATCGGGTGCCTCACTAGTTTTGGGGTTCAACGAACTGCCGTATTGCGAGGTCACGCCATATGTCGATGATGGAGCAGACTCGATCTGCGCTGTTACGGCTCGCTCAGGAACTCGAAGGACGCTCCGTGGGCAAATTCCCGCCCGAGCGCGAACTGGCAGCACGACTGGGGACATCTCGCACGACAGTGCGCAGCGCACTCGACGCGCTGGAACGTGAAGGATTGGTACATCGGGTCAAAGGCCGAGCAGGCGGCGCCTTTCTCACCAGCGTCCACGCAGACGCCCCCACTCCGGAGAACGCACGATCCCTGTGTGCCAGCCGACGACTGTCCCGAAATCTGAATACAGTCATGGGCGTACCGCAAATGCTCCAGGAACAAGGATTCCAGGATGGCACCAGAGTGCTGTCAGCACGTCTGGAGCGACCCAGCCCGCGAGCCGCCCAGATACTCGGAGTTTCCCCGGACCGCGATGTGATTTCCTTGTTGCGCTTACGATTTGCCGACGGTGACACGTTGTCGCTGGAACGGATGTATCTGGGCGACCCCGGATGCCGCGATCTGCTCAGAACGCACATGGATTCCGTCTACGAAGCCCTGCGTTGCAAATTCGGAATCGACATCTCGGCCACCGACGAATCCATCGAACTGGCAGAAGTCAGCTCCTCGGTGTCGACGCTTCTCGGACAACCGATGCCGGCCCCGGTGCTCAAGCTGGAACGAATCGGCTACGACCAGCATGAGCGTCCCGTCGAGTACTCGGTAGACCTCTTCCGTGCGGACCGAACACGACTGAGCGTGAGCACGCGGCCGGGACACCGTGTGTGAGCCCAGGCCGACCCTGCCCCCAAAGTCGACGTACCTCTGCCATACCGTAGGCGGGTGACCTCCCTGCGATCAGACGCGCACGCAGGTCACTCGCGCGCACCGAAGACTGATCCAGCAGTTCAACCGCTGCTTCCCGACCTCGCGATCGAACAACTTCAGTCCTTGTTGCAGGTTCGTTCCTGGACTCTCGCGGAATGGTTCGCGATGGCCGACCAACGCGGATTCCTCGCGCCCGCTGCCAGCGTTCCGCTCTTCATGGAAGCCGCGCTGAAGTATCCCGAGCACCGCGAGGCGCTACTTCGCCTCGCCGGTCGACGCGGGCAGTACCTGGCGGAGCAGAACCCGGATTGGGCCCAGCTACGACGAATCGGATCACGCCGGGACGAGCTGTGGCTTTCGCCCGATCCGGACGACCGCACGGCCTGGTTCGATTACATACGTACGGTCGACCCGGAACTGGCGAGCGAAGAGCTCGAGATCGCTTGGGACGACGAGGCCACGGCAAGCCGGCTGCACTTCCTCGACCATCTCGACGTCGGGCTGGGTGAACACGACTACGCACTCCTCGAGCGTGCACTCGACGATCCAGCCGTGCGGGTCCGTGAGCGTGCAATTCAACTACTACGGCAACTCCCCCGATCTCCGTTTGCCTCTCGAATGGTCACTCGGGCTCGGTCCTGGGTGCGGCTCGAGACGAAGCCCTTGCGGCCGCGCCTTGCCGTCCGATTGCCCGGCTCGCTCGACGACCTCGCATTTCGTGACGGCATCGAAGACGTCCACTACAAGAACAAGGGCATCCGGCGCTGGTGGTTACGGCAAGTCGTGACCGCCACTCCGCTGACGCTGTGGGAATCGATGGCCGGTTCGCCACGCGAGGCCCTCACCATCCCCATCGAGAAGCAATGGCGCGCGGTGATGATCGAATCATGGACTGCCGCAACCGTTCTCCAGAAGAACACCGCGTGGGCGTCGGCATTTCTGGAGCGGGACGGGCGCACGACGGACCGGAGAATCGTCGCCATCGCGGACCCACGCGAGCGTGTCGAGTACATCGTCGCCGGACACGCAGACGAATACCTTCTGGGCGTCGACGGCAGCGCACTGCTCGACGGCATCGACCGCCCATGGCCCCTGGCCGTCGCCGAAAAGTTGTTGAATGCCTTGGAGAACGAAGCTCTGGATCATGCTGCGACGGGTGAGGACTTGGGCATCCACTCGCGTCACAGTCACTTTTCCACCCTGCGAAGCGTGCAGGCGCGCTTCCCTTTCGACGCCATACCGCTTCTGCAGGACGCGGCGGCACGAACGAGCGACCCCGGGTGGCAACAAGCGTTCACCGACAGCGCCGTCAACATCGAGCAGCGCCGACTCCGCTTGGACGTCCTGCGCAATCACCGCTGAACGACGAAGGGGCCGCATCCTTGGAACGGAATGCGGCCCCTTCGTCGTTCGTGAAAGATCAGACCACGCTGACCATCTCGTGATCAGCCACACCGGCGGCCAACACCCGAAGGTGATCTTCGGTGCTGCCGAGGGTGTGCTCGATGGCGACGAGTCGGCTCACGTAGTGCCCCACCGGGTACTCGGCGGTCATACCGATACCACCATGCATCTGGATCGCCTCCTGGCCGATGAGCCGAGCCGAACGCCCGATCTGCAACTTCACCCGCGAAGCGATCACTGGATCGACGACGCCGTCGGCAAGGGACATCGTTGCGTACAGACTCATGCTGCGTGCCAACTCGAGCGAGACGTACAGGTCGGCGGCGCGGTGTGTCAGTGTCTGGAACTTTGCGAGGGGAACCCCGAATTGCTTACGCGTCTTGAGGTATTCGGTGGTCAGGCGTAGCGCCTCTTCCATCGCTCCGACAGCCTCGGCGCACAGCGCGGCCTGCTCACGGATCTGCGCGGCCTGGATCAGAGCAGTAGCGTCACCGCCCTCACCGAGTGCTTCGGCCGGCGTATCGGTGAACTCGATCTGCGCCCCGCGCAACCCGTCGTGAGTGGCGTAGGACTTGCGTACCAAACCGGAGGCATCGCTCTTGACGAGGAACAGTCCGACGCCACCGCCGGGGAGCGCAGCGCTCACGACCAAGATGTCCGCCGTCGCGCCGTGGCCGACGGGATTCTTGATACCGGTGATGGTCCAGCCGCCGTCGACCTGGGCCGCCGCGGTGGCCCGTTCGGTTGCCGGCCAACGGATTCCGGGTTCCTGGTCGGCGAACGCGAGGAACGTGGTGCCCTCGGCCACTCCGGGAAGAATCGACGAACGCTGCTCTGCACTGCCACCTTCGGAGATGAGGCCGCCCGGCGTCACGACCGCGTCGAGTAGCGGCTCGGGTGCCAAGCGTCGACCGATCTCGGTCATGACCGCGCCGATTTCCACTGGGCCGGCGTCCATGCCGCCGTCGTCCTCGGAGAATGTCAGGCCGAGCAAGCCGACCTCGGCCAACTGCTTCCAGACCTGCGGGCTCCACCCGGGATCGGAGTCGATGATCGCGTTGCGCTTCTCGGCGTCGTAGCTACGCGCGAGGAGATCCTTGGTGGTGTCGCGGAGAAGTTTTTGTTCGTCGTTGAGTTCGAAGTCCATGCCACGCCTCACAATCCGAGGATCGAGGAGGCGATGATGCTGCGCTGCACTTCGCTCGATCCGCTGTAGATGGATACCTTGCGGTAGTTCAAGTACGTCGGGGCAGTGTGCTGCGCCCAGCTCGCGGAGGCGATGTCGCTGCCCGCGTCGTACGGCAGTGAATCAGGGCCGGCCACGTCCATCAGCAGTTCGACGCTCGCCTGCTGCAATTCGGAGCCACGAAGCTTGAGCAGCGACGACGCCGGGTTCGGCTGGCCGTCAGCGGAACTGGCTACCACTCGGAGCTGAGTGAGCTCGAGGGCAAGCAATTCGTTTTCGAGTTCGGCGAGGCGAGCAGCGAAGAGCGGATCTTCGAGCAGTGTTCCGTTGCCGACCTTGACCTCGGCAGCGCGGGCCTTGGCCTGGGCCAGACGAACCTTCGAGAAACCGACGCGGGTGACACCGGTGCGCTCGTTACCGAGCAGGAACTTGGCGTAGCCCCAGCCCTGGTTCTCTTCACCGACCAGGTTCTCTCCCGGAACGCGGACGTCCTCGAAGAACACTTCGTTGACCTCGTAGCCGCCGTCGATCAGCTTGATCGGGCGGACCGTGACGCCAGGCGTCTTCAGATCGACAAGGATGAACGAGATGCCGGCCTGACGCTTGGGCGCATCGGGATTGGTGCGCACCAGGCAGAAGATCCAGTCGGCGTACTGTCCCAGCGTCGTCCAGGTCTTCTGACCATTGATGACCCAGTCGTCGCCGTCGCGGACCGCACGGGTCTTGAGCGAAGCGAGATCGGAACCGGCCTCGGGTTCGGAGAATCCCTGGCACCACCAGATGTCGAGGTTCGCAGTCGCCGGAAGGAACTTCTCCTTCTGCTCCTGCGAGCCGAAGGCCGCGATGACCGGACCGACCATGTTGGCGTTGAACGCCAAAGGTTCGGGAACCGACGCAAGCTGCAGTTCGTCGAGCCAGATGTTGTGCTGGACCGGGGTCCAGTCCTTGCCGCCCCACTCGACCGGCCAGTGCGGTACCGCCAGACCGTGAGCGTTGAGGATCTGCTGCGCCTCGACCATACGGTCGCGCCCCAACTCCTCGCCGTGGGCGTACGCCTCCCTGATGTCCGCGGGGATTTGCGTACGGAAGAACGTCCGCATCTCGTCGCGGAACGCTAGTTCCTCGTCGGTCAATGCCAGGTTCATCGGGATTCCTTCGCACTCGAAACCGGATTCATGTTCGGTTCGACCGTACCCCGACAGCTATGGAGGCGGAACAGGTACCGCAAAAGACGGCACTCAGGGCCGACCCCCTACACGGTTTTCAGGACCAACAGGTAACCCCCGCCCGCGGCGTCGATACTTGTTTCGACATTCAACGCGGGAGCCAGACGCGACAACCGATCGATCAACCAATCCGACGCTTCCTGGGCGTCGTCCTTGCCGGGGCAGCGAGCGACGGCGACGCGGCCACCCTTTCGCTCGAGCTGCTCCACGACCCCGATGATCGGGGCGGGATCCACGACGAACAGCCGATCCGGCCATTCCACAACAGGTTTGACCGCACCCTTCTTGGTGTTGCATGCGCGGTGCGCCAAGCGTTCGACGCCACCTTTGGTCTTGCCACCCTTTTTTGCGGTGTTGATGCTGTCGATACTCGGGCCGCGCGGATCATTGACGGACATATCGGGATCGACCGGTTCGTCACACAGCCAGCAGCGCCAGGATTCACGTTCGCCGACTTCTTGAAGGGTGCTCATGTGGCAACGGTACCGTGCGCACTTTCGGCTGCTTCCGCTACCAAAAGTGCGCACGGGGCCGAAGGCCCTACATGTCTGCAATCGCCTCCAGCGGCTTCGTCTTGGCCGCTCGGTTGGCCGGCCACAGCGCCGCCAAGACACCCACCACACCCGAGCCGATCAGCATTCCGACCACCTGACCCCACGGGATCGTGATCTTGTCGAGGCCCTGATCCGCGAGAGTGCTCACGAAGGCCCAACCGAACGCGATGCCGAGAACAACTCCGACCGCCGCGCCGTACACCGCGATGAGCACCGACTCGAGGTAGATCGTGCGTCGCATCTGTCCGCGCTGCATGCCGACAGCTCGCAGCATTCCGATTTCTCGTCGCCGCTCGACCACCGAGAGTGCCAGGGTGTTGATGATGCCCAGGATTGCGATCACGACCGCGAGTGCAAGCAGTCCGTAGAGGATCGCCAACAACGTGTTGATCTGCTGGCCCTGAGTTCCCTTGAACTCCTCACGATCCTGCACCTGGACGACGACGTACTTCTCCGTGGCCGTTTCGAGCTCGGATCGCAGCGTTGTCAGATCCGCGCCAGGCTTCGCCTTCACCAGAACCACGAAGTCCGGCAGACTCTCGGCCGGCATCAGCTTCCTGTACGCCTCGTCCGAGACGATCCACGAGCCGATCAGCTGGTTGTCCTCGAACACTCCCGCGACAACCGTCTGGTACTCGACGCCGCCGGGACCGGTCAACGTCTGGGTCGAACCCACAGTCCAACCCTTGTCGTCCGCAGTCGACTTCGAGACGAGCATGTTGTTGCCGGTCAGATCGACCGTGCCCTCGAGGATCTTGTATTCGAGCACGCCTTCGATCGGACCGTCGAACGAAGCGCCCTGCTCGTCCTCACCGTCGACCTTCGCACGCACTCCGTGCAACGACGTCGCGCTCTGCACGTCGGGCACCTGTCGGACTGCGTCGGCCGCACCTCGCGGCACGCCGATCGCGTTGGGACCGGTCAGGATGTAGTCGGCCGAAACACCCACGTCGACAAGAGCATTGATGCTCGCCTTGGCCGAGGAACCGAACACTCCGATGACCGTCACCAGCATCAGACCGAGAGTCAACGCGAATGCCGTTGCGGCCGTGCGACGGGGATTGCGCACCGCATTGGTACGAGCCAATCGCCCGATGGCACCGAACGGCTTGGCGAACACGGCACCGAGCGCGCCGACGATCGGCCGCGACAGCGCGGGAGCCCCGAGAAGCACCGCGATGATCAACGAGAACGCACCGAGGCCGACGATCAGCGCCGCGCCACCACCGGTACCGCGAGAGCCGAACACGAGCAGTGCCACACCGATCACGCCGAGAATCGCACCGATCAACGTCCGCACTCGCAGTGAGTCACCGGTGGAGGCGAACTCCTCACGCATGGCCGCCACCGGCGGGATCTTCGACGCACGACGAGCCGGGGCGTAAGCGCTGAGCGTCGTGACGACGACGCCGACCACCAACGCGACGATGATCGTGCGGGCACCCACCTGGAGCGGGCCTTCCGGCAGACCGACGTCGAATGTGTTGAGGAGACTGCGCAATCCGTAGGCGAGACCGATACCGCCGAGCAGACCGATGATGCTGCCGATGAGTCCGACCACGAGCGCCTCGGTGACCACCGAACGGCCGACCTGCGCTCGGCTCGCACCGATCGCACGCAGCAGCGCCAGCTCACGAAGACGCTGCGCCACGATCATCGAGAAGGTGTTGTAGATGATGAACGTTCCGACGAGCAGAGCAATCGCGCCGAACGCCAACAGGAAGTAGTTGATGAAGCTCAGCGCCGAGTCGACCTCGGCCTTGGTCTCCTCACGAACCTGGTCGCCGGTCTGCACCTTGAGATCGGGGTAAACCTGCTCGACGCGTTGCTGCAGTTCCGTCTGCGACACCCCGTCGCCCGCGACGTCGATGTACTCGACGTGTTGGCCGTCGGTGAAGAGTCCACGGGCCTGCTCGTCGGTGAAGAGCGCGCCGATGAACCCGCCGGTGTCACTGCCCGCCCCCTCGTAGATGCCGGACAACGTCACGTCCACGATTCCGCGGGCCGGTGCCAGAACCTTGGCGGAGTCCCCCACCTTCAGTCCGGCTCGCTCGGCGGCGCTGGTGTTCAGCGCGACCTGACCGGTCTGCGTCGGAGGCGCGCCCTCGACGAAGGTGTCGGGTTCGGCAATCGCCTGGCCCGGCGGTAGGTAGGACTGACCGATACTCGGCGCGCCGCCGGTCTGAACAGCGCCGCCGTCTGCGTTGATCAGGACGATCTGTCCACTGACGGCCGGGGCTACCGCTCGGACACCGTCGACTGCGGCAAGTTTGTCGACATCCTCGACCGGAACGCCACTGGTGTTGCGCTCTTCCATCGATACCCGGACGTCGACGCCCTGGGCGGTGTTCTCGAAGATCGAATCGAAAGTCTTCTGGAGGGTGTCGGTGAAAACGAACGACCCCGCGACAAAAGCCGTGCCGAGCACCACGGAGAGAACCGTCAGCGCAAGTCGCACCTTGTGTGCCGCCAGGTTGCGCAGGGAAACCTTGCGCATCGGCGAGTTACTTACCGAAGCCATGTGCTCAAGCCCCGGCTTCCACGTTCACGACCGCCTGCGGAGCGTCGAGCCGCTTCATACGATCAAGGACCGAATCCGCCGTCGGCTCACGCAATTCGTCGACGATCTTGCCGTCCGCGAGGAACACGACACGATCGGCGTACGCCGCTGCCCGCGGATCGTGCGTCACGATCACCACGGTCTGGTTGAACTCGTCCACGGCCGCCCGCAGGATCGAGAGCACCTCACCGGAGGACTTCGAATCGAGGTTTCCGGTCGGCTCGTCGCCGAAGATGATCTCCGGCTGACCCGCCAGCGCACGCGCACACGCCACACGCTGCTGCTGACCACCCGAGAGCTCTCCCGGCCGATGATCGAGGCGATCCCCGAGACCCAGCTTGGTCAGGACGCTGTTCAACCAGGTCGGGTCCGCTTTGCGTCCCGCGATGTCGAGCGGCAACGTGATGTTCTCGAGCGCGGTCAGGGTCGGCACCAGGTTGAACGCCTGGAAAACGAAACCGATGCGATCGCGTCGCAATTGGGTCATCTGTTTGTCGGAAAGCGTCGTGAGTTCCGTGTCACCGATGAGAACAGAACCCGAACTGGCGGAATCCAGACCGGCGAGGCAATGCATCAGCGTCGACTTACCGGAACCGGACGGCCCCATGATCGCCGTGAACTCACCGCGGGCGAAATCTGCGGACACCGAACTGAGGGCGTGCACCTGGGTATCTCCGGTGCCGTAGGTCTTGGACAGGCCGACTGCGCGGGCCGCGACATCCTGGGCGTGCGAACTCATGATCGCCTTTCCTGTTCACTTCGGTGCTACTTTGCGGGCGTGACGGGCGCCCGTGAAAACACGGACGCCCGCAATGGTTGGTTCCATCCTGTCGGGTGGCGGGCGCGCCCGCCATCGGGGACCACCCTGATATCTGCGGCCGAGCCGGTCAGGGTCGGGGGAATGCGACCCCTCCTGCTTGTGCGCATTGACTGGAAACAGCGATACGAAGACCGGGCGCACATTAACCTTGTGACACCAATCACACGAGAGAGGCGGCCGAATGTCCGACGCCACCGCTGGAATCATTTTCGATCGGCTAGAGCACTGGGCGACGGTCAAGCCTGATCAAGCAGCGATGACCTTCCAAGGGACCGAATTCACGTGGGCTCAGTGGCGGGAGCGCATCTTGCGTATCGCCGCCGCCCTCGCCGAATCAGGCATCGGTGCCGGCGACACTGTCGCGTTCGTCGACAAGAATCATCTGTCCTGTCTCGAAGTCACCTACGCCGCCTCACTGCTCGGCGCCGCGAATGTCGTTCCCAACTGGCGACTTTCGAGCGAAGAGCTGGATTACGTTCTCGCGGACTGTGGCGCTCGCATTCTGTTCGTCGGCAGCGAACTACTCCCCCAGGTCGTCGCGATGCGAGACCGCTTGACGGCCGTCGAATCGATCTTCGCCGTCGGCGGTGAACACGACGAATTCGAGCCGTGGATCGACGAGGTCACACCGCTGCACTCCCGCCCCGAGGTGAGCCCCGATGCCACCGCTCTGGTTCTCTACAGTTCCGGGACGACCGGTCGCCCCAAGGGTGTCCAGCTCACGCATCGAAACCTGTTCGCGCACAGCAACAATGTCCTCGAAATCCTGCCGGCCCACGAGGATCACCGATTCTTGATCGCGATGCCAATGTTCCACGTCGGCGGAACGTGCTACGCCATCATGGCAATTCACACCGGTGGCCGCTGTTACTTCACGAGAGAAGCCGACGGACCGTCGATCTTCGCCGGTCTCGCCGCCGGAGCCAACATCGCCTTTCTCGTCCCACCGGTCATTGCCGGAGTCCTGGCCGCAGGCGAGCAGGCGGTCGCCGCCTTCAAAGCATTCAAACGCATCACCTACGGCGCCGCCCCCATGCCGCTCCCACTGTTGCGCGCGGCACTCGCAGCGTGGCCGGACACCGAATTCGTGCAGGTCTACGGCATGACCGAAATGGCAGGCGTCATTACCGCGTTGATGCCGGACGTTCACCGCGACGAGTCGCAGGTCGAGCGCATGGCATCAGCAGGTACGGCGATCCCCGGCGTCGAGATGCGCGTGGTGGACCCCGTCACGCTCGAGGACGTGCCCACCGGAACGACCGGTGAACTGTGGTGGCGATCCGAACAGTGCACACCCGGATACCTGGGCAAGCCTGAGGCGACGGCCGAAACGATTACCGCAGACGGGTGGCTACGTAGCGGCGACATGGGCCGCGCCGACTCCGGCGGCTTCGTCTTCATCGCGGACCGCCTCAAGGACATGATCATCACCGGCGGCGAGAACGTCTACTCCCCCGAGATCGAACGAGTACTGGTGGAGCATCCGGCAATCGCCGAGGTCGCGGTCATCGGCGTTCCCGACGACCGTTGGGGTGAAACCGTCAAGGCTGTCGTGGTTCTCACTGCCGAAGCGCAGATCGACGAAGCCGAACTGATCACCTATACACAGGAACGCCTCGCAAAGTTCAAGTGCCCGACCAGTATCGACGTCGTCGAGATTCTTCCCCGCAATCCCACCGGAAAGATCCTCAAACGCGACCTCCGCAAACCGTACTGGGAGAACCGCGAACACAAACTGGTCTGAGTTCGCGTGCTGTAATGGGGCGGTGACTTCGCGCCGCCCCACCGCACCCAATCCGACCGATCCGTGCCCGTGCGGCAGCGGCAACGCGTTGGCCGAATGCTGCGGCAAGTACATCAGCGGAGTAGCGCACGCACCGACCGCCGAAACCCTGATGCGTTCGCGTTACACGGCTTTCGCTGTGATGGACGACGAATATCTCACGCAGACTTGGCATCCCGACCATCGCCCAGCCCAACTCGATCTCGACCCCGACCAGAAATGGCTCCGGTTGGAGATCCTGGACACCGAACGGGGCGGGCTGTTCGATTCCGACGGCGTCGTGGAATTTCGCGCTCACTACACATTCGGACGCGAGCGGGGAATGCTCCACGAACGCAGTCGATTTGCGCGAACAGAGGGTAAGTGGCTCTATGTCGACGGCGATATCGGTTAGGTAACTCCGGGCACCGCCGCCGCGGATCCCGATAACGCGAGCCCTACGATCGAGTCATGACAACGAACCGGACGAGATCATTTGCCGCTGTCGCTGCCATCGCAGTGGGCGTGAGCCTGACTGCCTGTTCGCAGGACGCGGAGACCACTCCCACGGCAGCCACCTCGGCCGTCACCTCGACCTCGACCTCGAGTGCAGCAGCGTCGACCACAGAACCAGTCCCGACGGACAGCTCCGACAAGACGTCGGCTGCGGGCACCGAATCCAAGCTCACCGTCGTCGACATCAGAGTGGGCGAGCACGACGGATTCGATCGTGTCGTCTACGAAATGGGCGGAACCGGCACACCCGGTTGGCGCGTCAAGTACGTCGACGCGGCGACGCAGGAAGGCAGCGGTAAGCCCGTGGACATCAAGGGTGCCGCAGTGATCCAGGTCCTGATCGACGGTTCCGCATATCCCTTCGACAGCGGAGTCGAGCAGTACTCCGGCCCCAACCCGGTCCCCGGCGTCGGCGGAGTCGTGACCGAGGTCAACGGGTCCAACGTCTTCGAGGGAGTCACGCAGTCGTTCATCGGCGTGACCGAGAAGCAGCCGTTCACGGTCACGACGCTCAGCGACCCTCCTCGCGTGGTGGTCGACGTGGCCCGCTGAGGCCGCACTTGACCTGAAGTTTGGTTGAGGTTCTACCTTCGTGTCGTACCGGCCACGTAATCTTCGTGGCCGGCGACCGGAGGGGCGAAGTCATGAGTATGGAAGTCACCGCGTGGAACGCGATGTACAACGCGATGCACGCGCAAGAAGATCGGCGCCCGTTCTCGAAGGCGACACTGAAGCGGATCGCGACGTTCGCAGTTCCACAGAAACGCAACCTCAGCTGGTACCTCGTACTGAGTGTCGTCACTGCTGCGCTTGCCGTGGCAACACCTGTCCTGGCCGGGCGCGTGGTCAACGCGATAGTCGGCGGCGACGCCGTCGACGTGGTCGTCAAACTTGCCGCCCTGATCGCACTGGTTGCACTTCTCGAAGCCGCTCTGGGACTGTTGACCCGGTGGCTCTCGGCCAGCATCGGCGAAGACCTGATCCTGCATCTGCGCACCACCGTCTTCGATCACGTCCAGAAGATGCCCATCGCGTTCTTCACCAGAACTCGAACCGGAGCACTGGTCAGCCGTCTCAACAACGACGTCATCGGCGCTCAGCGCGCCTTCAGCGACACCTTGTCCGGAGTGGTCAGCAATCTGGTCACCCTGGTGATCACGCTGATCGTCATGCTCGGGATCTCCTGGCAGATCACCGTCCTCGCGCTGCTACTTCTCCCGATCTTCGTCATCCCCGCACGGCGCATGGGCGCAAAACTTGCAGCACTCAATCGTGAAGCAGCCAACCATAATTCGCTCATGAGCACCCAGATGACGGAGCGGTTCTCCGCTCCCGGCGCGACTCTGGTCAAGCTGTTCGGCCGCCCGTCGCAAGAATCTGCGGAGTTCGCGGTGCGCGCCAGGCGTGTGCGCAACATCGGAGTCCGGACCGCAATGCTGCAGTCCGTCTTCGTCACAGCACTGACGCTGGTCTCGGCCCTTGCTCTTGCCCTCGTCTACGGACTCGGCGGCTTCTACGCGCTGCGCGGACAGTTGGACGCCGGCGCCGTCGTGGCGATGGCACTGTTGTTGACGCGGCTGTACTCACCGTTGACCGCACTGGCCAGCGCCCGGGTGGACGTCATGAGCGCCCTGGTCAGCTTCGAGCGGGTATTCGAGATTCTCGATCTGGCGCCGCTCATCACCGAGAAGCCCGATGCACGCACGGTGCCGCAGGGCCCGGTGTCCGTCGAGTTCAAGAACGTCACTTTTGCTTACCCATCCGCGGACAAGGTGTCTCTCGCGTCCCTGGAGGAAGTCGCGATCCTCGACACCCGCGGCGGCGAGGACGTGTTGCACGACCTGTCGTTCCGCACCGAAGCAGGACAGATGGTCGCCTTGGTCGGCACGTCCGGTGCCGGAAAGTCGACCGTGGCGCAGATGATTCCGCGCCTCTACGACATCGACTCCGGTTCGGTCGAGTTGGGCGGCGTCGACGTCCGCGACCTCAGTGCCGATTCCATCCGGGAGACCGTCGGCATGGTCACGCAGGACGGGCACCTGTTCCACGAGAGCCTTCGATCCAACCTGCTCCTTGCGCGACCGGATGCCACCGAAGAAGATCTGCGTGAGGTTCTGGAGCGCGCACGGCTCACCGACCTGGTTGCGTCGCTACCCGACGGATTGGAGACGGTGGTGGGTGAACGCGGATACCGCCTCTCGGGCGGCGAGCGTCAACGCCTGACCATCGCACGCCTGCTCCTGGCCCAGCCTCGCGTCGTCATCTTGGACGAGGCCACCGCGCATCTCGACTCGACGTCGGAAGCTGCGGTTCAGGAAGCACTCGGCGAAGCACTCGCCGGGCGGACTGCGGTGGTGATCGCTCACCGATTGTCGACGATCCGTTCCGCGGACCTGATCCTTGTCGTCGAGGCAGGCCAGATCGTCGAGCGCGGCAACCATGAGGAACTGCTCGCGCGCAGTGGCCGCTACGCCGAGTTGTACCGCACGCAGTTCGACACCAACACCCGGAAGAACGGCGCCCTCGCACCGACGCCGATCTGATACCGCGCAGCGCCTTGCCCCCCACACAGAAAACAGGCGCTGTCCTCCTCGCGGAGGGCAGCGCCTGTTTCAGTCTTCATGACAGTCGTTGAAGCTGTAGGTCAGTCGTTGTAGCGATCGCGTCCGCCACCGCGGCGGTCGTCACGTCCACCACGATCGTCCCGGCCACCACGGTCGCCACGGCCACTCGGACGTCCCTGCGGCGGCCCGAAATCAGGCTGCAGCTGGATCAGGACGCCGGAGATGCGTGTGCGACGCAAAGCTTCGAGAGTCTCGTTGGAAAGGTCGGCCGGCAGCTCGACGATGCTGTGATCCGGGCGAATGCTGATGTGCCCGAAGTCGCTTCGACGAAGCCCACCCTCGTTGGCGATGGCACCGACGATGGCACCCGGAACGACGCGGTGACGCTTGCCGACTGCAATGCGGTACGCGGCCAGCTCCTGGCCCTCGGGCCCACGCGAGCGCGGGGCCGGGCCGTCGTCGAAACGACGGGGAGGACGTGGTTCACGAGGCTCGCGCTCACGACGCGGCGGTGCCGGCGGCTCGGGAGAAAGCAAGAATGCTTCGCCGTCGCGCGACTGCAACGCCAGAGCGGCAGCGATGTCGATGAGCGGAACGTCGTGTTCCTGGTCGTAGTCCTCGATCATCTTGCGGAACATCGCGAGATTCTCCGAGGCCAGGCTCTCGGTGATGGAGTCACCGAACTTGGCCACGCGCTGGGCGTTGACGTCGTCGACACTGGGAAGCTGCATCTCCGCAAGCGGCTGACGGGTCGCCTTCTCGATGGACTTGAGCAGATGACGCTCACGCGGGGCGACGAACAGCAACGCGTCACCCTGACGACCGGCGCGGCCGGTACGACCGATGCGGTGGACGTACGACTCCGTGTCATGCGGGATGTCGTAGTTGACGACGTGGGAGATTCGATCCACGTCGAGGCCTCGAGCGGCAACGTCGGTCGCGACGAGGATGTCGAGGGCGCCGTTCTTGAGCTGACCGATGGTCCGCTCACGCTGTGCCTGGACGATGTCGCCGTTGATCGCGGCAGCCGAGTGCCCGCGGGCCCGCAGCTTCTCCGCCAGGTCTTCGGTGGCCTGCTTGGTACGGACGAAGATGATCATCGCCTCGAATGCCTCGACCTCGAGGACTCGGGTCAGTGCATCGAGCTTGCGCTGATGAGCAACCTGAATGTAGCGCTGCGTGATGTTCGAGGCGGTCGACGTCTTGGACTTGACGGTGATCTCGACCGGATTGTTCAGGTACTGCTTCGAGATCCGGCGAATCGAGCCGGGCATCGTTGCCGAGAACAGAGCGACCTGCTTGTCGCCGGGGGTGTCGCGGAGGATGCGCTCGACGTCCTCCTGGAACCCCATCTTGAGCATCTCGTCGGCCTCGTCGAGAACGAGGTACTTGAGATTGGTCAGATCCAGGGTGCCCTTTTCGAGATGGTCGATGACACGACCCGGGGTACCGACGACGACGTGTGCGCCGCGGCGCAGGCCCGACAGCTGGACGCCGTAGCTCTGGCCACCGTAGATCGGCAGCACGTTGAGTCCGGGGATGTGCGCGGAGTACTTGCCGAATGCCTCGGCAACCTGAAGCGCCAGCTCACGCGTGGGAGCAAGCACCAGCGCCTGGGTCTGCTTGATCGACGTGTCGATCCGCGACAGGACTGGAACTGCGAAGGCTGCGGTCTTGCCGGTACCGGTCTGTGCGAGACCGACGACGTCCTTGCCTTCGAGCAGCGGCGGAATGGTGGCAGCCTGAATGGGCGAGGGCGACTCGTAGCCCACGTCTGACAGTGCCTTCAGTACCCGATCATCGATGTCGAGGTCGGCAAATGTTGGGGGTTCGGGGTCACGCTCAATATCACTCATTTGACCAGCAGTTTAGCGGATAGAGTATAGACACGACGACATACCGGGGGTGCTTTTACGACAGATCCACCCTCCCAGCGGGTTTCGCCTAGCGTAGGAAGCATGACCGAAGCCACCGCAGCCACCCCCTCCCAGACCGTTGTCGCGATTGCCCAATTCGCCCCGGGGACGGACAAGAAAGCCAACCTCGAATCACTGCGATCACTGGCTTCCGATGCAGCAGCACGCGGCGCGAAAGTTGTCGTGGCGCCGGAATACTCGATGTTCACCGCACCGAAGACGGATGAGCGTTTGATCGAGTCCGCGGAGGACCTGGACGGCGAATTCGGTTCGGCGCTGGCGTCGGTCGCCGCGGAGTTCGGAATCTTCCTCGTGGCAGGAATGAACGAGCGGATCGACGACGTGAGCAGAATCTCCAACACCCTCGTCGCGATGGACCCGAACGGCGAACTGGTGGCGACCTACCGGAAACTGCATCTCTACGACGCCTTCGGTTACCAGGAGTCGGCCGTGATCCGCGCGGGCGAGATCACCGAACCGCAGACTTTCGGGTGCGACGGCCTGACCTTCGGCCTCCAGACCTGCTACGACCTGCGCTTCCCGGAAGTCACCCGGCGCATCGTCGACGTCGGCGCAGACATCCTGCTCCTGCCCGCCCAGTGGGTGCCGGGGCCGCTCAAGGAAGACCACTGGACCACTCTCGTGCGCGCCCGAGCCATCGAGAACACGATGTACATCGCAGCGGCAGATCAGAGCGCGCGCGGCGGCGCGGGTGCCAGCATGATCGTCGACCCGATGGGCGTCGTGATGTGTTCACTTGGCGAGCAGGTCGGGGTCGCCACCGCACTCGTTTCGGCTGCTCGCATCGCCGAGGTACGCGAGAAGAATCCCGCTCTCGCGCTGCGGAGGTTCACAGTCTCGTCGCGGTGACCTGCAGCGAGTAGCGTCGAACTGGTCGGGGTTCGAGCTTCTCGAGGACAACGCAGTGACCCAGTATCGGGATCGATCTTCCGCCGGCAGATTTCTGGCCGGGCGGCTCGAGACCTTGCGTATCGACAAGCCCGTCGTTCTCGGACTCCCGCGCGGCGGAGTTCCGGTCGCAGCCGAGGTGGCTGCGGCATTGAACGCTCCGCTCGACATCGTGGTGGTGCGCAAGCTCGGCAGTCCGTACAACCCGGAACTGGCGATGGGCGCCATCGGTGAGGGCGGCGTGCGGGTCCTCAATCACGACGTCATCGCAGCGGTTCGCGTCTCGAAAAGAGAACTCGTCGCCGTCGAACGCGACGAGCGAACCGAATTGGAACGGCGGGCGCATCTCCTGCGCGAGGGGCGGACCCCGGTTTCCCTCCACGGACGCACTGCGGTGATCGTCGACGACGGAATGGCTACGGGCGCGAGTGCCGCGGTTGCCTGCCGATGCGCGCGCACCGCGGGTGCTGCCGCCGTGATCGTCGCGGTCCCAGTAGCCTCCCCCGAAGCCATGAGAGTGATCGCGTGCTCCGCCGATCGGGTCGTCTGCCCCTTCGTTCCTGCCCTGTTAGGCGGCGTCGGTGCTGCATTCGAGGACTTTCATCAACTCAGCGACGACGAAGTGCTGTCCTTCCTCGCCTGAGTGCACACCTCTCCAGCCTGAGCACAGTCCAAGAGATCTCTGTGAATTTGTGATGTGTGCAACATTTCGCTCCTCGGTGCCGATAGCCCAAATGGAACAAAAAGAATTCGGCTTTCTGGAGGAACCGTGACCATCTCGACCGATACCGTCGACGCCGTCGCAGCTGCGTGCCGTGACCGCCTGGGCGACCCTTCCGCCTGGGTTGCGTCAGACGCTTATCGACAGAGCCTCGCCCTGTGCATCATCGAATCCGTTCAGTCCACGTCGGGTCACAGCGAAGTGACCGTCGTCGATCGCTACCTGGCGTACCGGAAAGCCCGCGAGGACAAACCCGTCACGGATGGCGCACGTGAACTACTCCGCACCTTCGAGGAAGCCGGCAGTTCGGACCAGTGGGCAGGCAAGATCGGCTCGTACAAGCGTCGCTACACGGCGACGGGTGTCCCGATCGAGGCACGGCACATCCAACAGGTCGCCGAGAAACTCCATCACTTGCGGATCAACAGCGTCGAGGACCTGCTGTCGGCCGCCGATTCCGACAACGCTCTCGAAGCCGTTCACCATGCCTGGGTGGACGCGTGCGGAGACGGTTCCGAAGTGACCTGGGCCCACCTGTTGATGTTGGCCGGAATTCCGCACACCGATCTGGGAACCGCTGCCGACACCTTCATCAGCGCGACACTCGGCACCACCGAGTTGCCGGGAGACACCTCGGAGATCCTTGCAGCTACTGCAGAGCAACTCGGAGTGGATCCGGACCGATTGGACTACGCAATTCGGCGGTGGCTGTCCGTGCACGGTCGCACGCTCCAACACGTCGCCTGAGTACCTGTAAACAGGCGGTCACACTAAACTGCAGGTCAGCGCCCGACCAGTTCTACCGAATAGTAACGACAGTGCAAAATGACGACTAATGTGATGCAATGCACATCAGAAATGTCAGTAGTCACTGGAGGGGTCAATAGTGCGCGAGTTCTCAGTTCCACAGTCGTTCTCAATTCCGGAGAACGTATCCATGGCCGACTCCGTGTTCCGTCACGCCGAAGAAGACCCCACATTCGTGCCGTTCAAGAGGCCGTCGAACGGTGGATGGGTCGACGTCACTGCAGCTGAATTCGCGAAGCAGGTCTCCTCAGTTGCCAAGGGCCTGATCGCTTCGGGCGTCGAGCTCGGCGACCGCGTCGCTATCCTGTCCGCGACTCGCTACGAGTGGGTCGTTCTCGACTACGCCATCTGGACTGCAGGCGGATGCACCGTCGCGATCTACGAGACCTCCTCCCCTGATCAGGCGCAGTGGATCCTCGAGGATTCAGCGACAACCCTTCTGGTCGTCGAAACGGCCAAGCACGCGGAGACTCACAAGGAAGTCACCGACGGCGCAGAAGCCCTCCGCGAGGTTCTTGTCATCGAGTCGGGTGCGATCGACGAGCTGTCCAGTCGCGGTTCGGCAATCACCGACGAAGAACTGCACACTCGTCGTCACCAGGTCACCGCTGCCTCGCCCGCGACCCTGATCTACACCTCCGGAACCACCGGACGCCCCAAGGGTGTCCAGCTGACGCACTCCAACTTCTACGCCGAGTCCAACGCCTGCCGCCTGGCGATGCCGGAGTCCATGGTCCCCGGCAAGAAGACTCTGATGTTCCTGCCGCTTGCCCACGTATTCGCGCGAGCGATCTCCTTCGGCGCTTTCGACGCCAAGGTCACCGTCGCCCACACGTCGGACCTGACGACGCTGCTCGAGCAGTTCGCCGGCTTCAAGCCCAACTTCATCCTCTCGGTGCCCCGCGTGTTCGAGAAGGTGTACAACTCGGCTCGCCAGAAGGCAGTCGACGGCGGTAAGGGCAGCATCTTCGACAAGGCTGCTGCCACCGCCATCGAATACAGCGAATCCCTCGAAAAGGGTGGCCCCGGACTGGCACTCAAGCTCAAGCACGCGGTATTCGACAAGCTCGTCTACTCGAAGTTGCGCGCAGCTCTGGGTGGCGAGTGCGAGCGTGCAGTCTCCGGTGGCGCAGCCCTCGGCGCGCGCCTCGGCCACTACTTCCGCGGCGTCGGCATCCCGATCTACGAGGGCTACGGACTCACGGAGACCAGCGCCGCAATCACCGTCAACACCTCGAGCGCGCAGCGCGTCGGCACCGTCGGCAAGCCGATCAACGGCCATGCAGCACGGATCGCCGAGGACGGCGAACTCCTCCTGCAGGGCCCGGTCGTGTTCGCCGGCTACTGGCACAACGAGAAGGCCACTGCCGAATCCATCGTCGACGGCTGGTTCCACACCGGCGACCTCGGCTCGATCGACAACGAGGGCTACGTCTCCATCACCGGACGCAAGAAGGAAATCATCGTCACCGCGGGCGGCAAGAACGTCGCACCGGCAGGCCTCGAAGATTCCCTGCGTGCGCACGCTCTGATCAGCCAGTGCCTCGTCGTCGGCGACGGTCAGCCGTTCATCGGTGCACTGATCACCCTCGATCCGGAGACATTGCCCGGTTGGGTCGAGCGCAACGGCCTGCCCGCCGGCACCCCGATTGCCGATCTGGTGAAGAACGCCGACCTGATCGCCGAGATCGACTCGGCCGTTGCCGACGCGAACAAGAAGGTCTCCAACCCCGAGCAGATCAAGAAGTACACGATCCTCGAGGTCGACTTCACCCAGGAGACCGGTGAATTGACGCCGACGCTCAAGCTCAAGCGCAACATCATTCACGAAGCTCACAAGACCAAGATCAGCGACCTGTACGCCTGATCGATCGTCTTTCACGAGTCTGGCCCGGTTCGAATGCGAACCGGGCCAGACTCGTTTCACTGTCCGGCGGAGAGTAGTTCCTCTTCGATCTCGGATGGAAGGCCGTGCACCGCACGATCCTCCCGCTGAGTCGGCAGAGTTTCTCGCTGCATCCACTCCCAGGTATCGCGCACGGTGTCTTCGACGGGCCGGCACCGCAGCCCTGCTTGCCCCGCCATGGCGGTGTCGGCTTCGAGGAAGCCCGCGAACTCGCCCTCTTGCGGAACCCAACACGGAAGTTGTGTCCACGGCTGCACTCCCGCAGCGGCCAGCCTGTCCTCGTCAATCCACACGAGTTCAGCGTCCGAACCGGTGGCATCCACGCACGACTGGAGGAGCCCGGAGGTAGTGGTGTGGCCGGACGGGCTGATGACGTCGTATGCCCCGCTGATCCCGGCGGCCAGTCCGGCCAGGACAAAGGTTGCGATGTCGCGGGCATCGACGTACTGCAACGGTCTGGTCGGCACTCCGGGAGCAACGACACGTCCGCCCGCCGCGATACGCTGCAGCCACCACGGCAACCGCCCGATGTCCTCGCGCGGGCCGAGGATCAAACCTGCCCTCGCGAGTAACGCGTCCGGGAAGGATTCCAGGACAGCGAGTTCGGCCCCACGTTTGGCGGACGCGTAATCGCTGTAGTCATCGGAGGTCGCAGATGCGGCCACCACTGGTGAGGTCTCGTCTACGTGCAAGCCCCATTGGTAGACGGATCCACTGGAGATGTATGCGTACCGGTCGACGTGACCGAGTAAGACGCGCGCATTTTCCCCGATCACTCGGGGGCTACCCGACCAGGTGTCGACGACAAGATCCCATCGACGATCACCGAGCGCATCAACCATCGCACGCTGATCGGTGCGATCCGCGAACAGGACCTCCGCTGTAGGTGGTGGCGCTCCGGTGAGCCCACGATGGAGCACTGTCACTTCCCAGCCCCGAGCCAAAGCGTCATCGACGAGAGCGTGGCCGAGGAACCGTGTTCCTCCGAGCATCAACAGCTTCATGAGGGCCATCGTCACTTGAAAAGCGTCGTGCGGCAACACGTTCGTCTGGTAGCGCAATTTCCGGCGACTGAGGCACGGACGAACCGCTCAGATACCTCGTCCGGGATTGAGAACGTTCTTCGGATCGAATGCGGCCTTGACTGCAAGCATCATTTCGCGTTCGGTCTGGCCGACCATGTCCGCCATGTACGGCGCTTTGAGAACCCCGATACCGTGTTCACCGCTGATCGTTCCGCCCAACGCCAGTGCGCCGGCAACGATGTCGTCGAAAGCTCCGCGCGCACGATCCTGCGCACCCGATTCGGCAGCGTCGAACACGATGGTCGGGTGGAGATTGCCGTCGGCGGCGTGACCGAAGGTTCCGATCGTGACGCCGTGGCGATCGGCCGCTTCACGAATGCATTCCAACATGGACGGCAACGCCGGCACCGGCACCGCGACGTCGTCGAGAAGTACCGTGCCCAACGCCTCGAGAGCCGGCAAGGCCATGCGGCGCGCGGCGGTGAACTCTTCACCTTCCACCGGATCGTCGGTGTGGAAAACCTCTCGGGTCCCGGCACTTTCGCACGCCGCGGCGCAGTCCGCTGCCTCGGCGGCCGCCGACCTACCGTCGCACTGGATGAGCAGCATCGCCCCGGCCGATTCGTCCAGCCCCATCTTGGTCAGCCGATTGACGGCGCCGATGGTGACGTCGTCCATCAACTCCATCTGACACGGTTCGGCCACTGCCGACACGGCGAGGACGGCATCGATCGCGAACTCCGCGGAATCGAAGAAGGCGACCACAGTGGTCGCGGCAGTGGGCGCCGTACGCAACCGCATCGTGGCTTCGACGATGACCGCGAGAGTGCCCTCCGACCCGACGAGCAGATGTGTCAAGTCCAGCCCCGCAACATTTTTGCGCGTCCGTGCACCGGTACGGATCACACGCCCGTCGGCGAGTACCGCCGTCAGGGCCGCAACGTGATCACCGGTGACGCCGTACTTGGCGCAACAGATGCCGCCTGCATTTGTCGCCAGATTGCCGCCGATACTCGAGATGGACCGGCTTCCCGGATCCGGTACGTACCAAAGACCCTGCTGTGCAGCAGCTTCCGCCAGGTCACCGTTGATCACTCCGGGCTCCACCGTGGCGGTGCGCGCGGCAGGATCGATCTCGAGAATTCGATCCATGCCCGCGACGCTCAAGACGATGCATCCGTCGAGTGCGTTGGCGGCGCCGGCCAACCCGGTACCTGCCCCTCGTGTCACCACCGGAACGGCGAGTTCGTGGGCCACCGTCATGACCGCAACGACGTCGTCGACCGTCTTCGCCTTGACCAGCGCGGCGGGCCTTCCGGCTGCGGTGAGCAGTGATTGATCCCGGACGTACGCACCCATTCGGTCGGGATCGGTTGTCGCCCTGTCCCCCACCGCTTTCTGCAGACGCTCGCCCAACAGATCGATACTCGTGGTCATTGTGTTCGTCCTTCGTAGAATCCGCGCACATGGCGCTCGACCAAAACGGCGGCCTCGTCAGCTGCACCGCGCTCGATCGCGTCGGCGATACCCTCGTGCTCGGCCAACAGTGCGCCGAGCGTGGCCGCCGAGTTCTCGCGCGAGTCGAGTTCGCTCAGCAGGTAGCCGGCGATGCTGTCGCGGAGAACCGTCATGACCAACCCGAACGCCTTGTTCCCGCCCGCTCCGGCCAGCGCAACGTGAAAGTCGACATCGGCGTCGTGGAATGCGACCGAGTCGTCGGCAAGGGTTGCGACGCGCATTCGCTCAATCGCAGCCCGGGCGCCGTTCGGCACCGCGACGACGGTGCGCAGCGCAGCAGCTTCGAGCAGCACTCGCAATTCGACAAGATCGCCCAATGGAACTGCACCCACCTGCAACGCCGTGCTGAGAGCTGTGGCCGCGGAATCGGCCGTATGCTCGTGCGTCACCCGAGGCCTGGCAGTAGAAGTGGTGTCCGCGCCGGTCAACAATCCCTGCGCTTGCAGGACCCGAAGGGCCTCACGGACCGTCGATCGACCCACCGAGAACGTCTGTGCAAGTTCCTGTTCGGTGGGCAATGCCTCACCGACCGGGAGTGAACCGTCGAGAATGGCAGCGCGGATTCGTCCCGACACGGCAAGGCTGAGCGGCATGCGCGACAACGGAGTCGTATCCATGCCGCGACGCTACCACCCCTTGCCTGCTTGTCTGACAAACTGTTTAATTGAGGAGATTCGTGACCCGGACCACAACAGAGAAGGTGCCGACCATGACCGACAAGCTCGAATTGGATCCCGCGACCACCGCCGTCGTGCTCATCGAGTACCAGAACGACTTCACCACCGAGGGCGGTGTTCTTCACGAGGCCGTCGCACCAGTCATGGAATCGAACGGACTCCTCGCGAACACCACTGCGCTGGTCGATGCGGCTCGGGCGGCGGGTGTCACCGTGATGCACGCACCGATCACCTTCGCCGAGGGATACAACGAAATCACCTCGCATCCGTACGGCATCCTCAAGGGCGTCGTCGACGGCAAGGCTTTCGTGAAGGGTTCCTGGGGAGCTGCGATCGTCGACGACCTCACTCCGAAAGACGGCGACATCGTCATCGAGGGCAAGCGCGGACTCGACACTTTTGCCAGCACCAACCTCGATTTCATTCTGCGTAGCAAAGGAATTCGCACGATCCTTCTCGGTGGTTTCCTGACCAACTGCTGCGTCGAATCGACCATGCGCACCGGATACGAGAACGGCTACCGGGTCATCACCCTCACCGATTGTGTAGCCGGAACTTCGGTCGCCGAACACGTGAACGCGATCACCTACGACTACCCGATGTTCTCGCATCCCGTCACGTCGAAAGAGGTGCTCGGCGCGCTCTCCTGAGAGGACTACCTGGAATGCGCGAGAAGGAATTCACGGCTGACGTTGGTGACACTGGCGTGAACCTTCTCGTGCAGCAGGTCGTGACCGGCGTCCTCGAACTCGCGCATCTCGACGTTGCGCAGCGTCCGCGCCCAGTCCCGGACGGGATCGACCGGGGCGATCCGGTCGTCGGTACCGTGAACGACCAGGACTGGGATGCCCGCGTCGGAGAGTTCCGCCCACCCGTGTTGCTCGACCGCACTGCGCGGAATGCCGCACAGCACTGCGGAGGCAAAATCGTGATCGCGATGAGCCAGCACCGTCAGCGCCGTCACGGCACCTAACGAATGACCCATCACCGCCTGCGGAACTTCGGGCAGTTCCGCCAAGGCGATGTCAGCCAGCGCGGCTGCATCGGCAGCAAGATCGGAGAGCGGAGCCCCGACTCCCGGATCACCCTCCGACAAACCGTGCCCGGTGTGATCGATCGCCCACACGTCGATCCCCGACGCCGTCATTGCGCCCGCGAAGCGGTGATACTGGCCGCTGTGCTGGCCGAGACCGTGCAGAAAGACCAGTGACACCGTGGGCACCGCACCCCCTGCCGCCGGCCAATGCCGAAAGTGCACCTGACCGGTTCGTCCGTCGAAGAAAGGCATGATCGTCATTCTGCACCCCACTACCGATATCCGCGGCTCGTGAGCGATTACTGGTGGGTTGCCTTGTCGGTGAGCGATGGCACAATCGCCCTGTGTTCCTACTCGATGATCAGATCGTCTACAGCGCCAGCGACCTCTCGGCTGCGGCCTCGTGCGAGTTCGCACTGCTGCGGCAACTCGACGCCCGAACCGGTCTGATCGCGGCCGAGGCCGCCGAGGCGGATCCGATGCTCGAACGGACGTCGAGCCTCGGCGACTCGCACGAGCGCGAACAGCTTCAGAAGTTCATCGATCAGCACGGAGACGGCGTCGTCGTCATGCCGCGACCGGAACACTCACGCGCAGGCCTGACCGCTGCCACGTTGGCCACCGTCGAGGCAGCACGATCGGGCGCGCCAGTCATTTATCAGGGAACCTTTTTCGACGGCCGATTCCTCGGGTTCTGCGATTTCCTCGTCCGCGAAGGCGACACCTACGCGGTCTACGACAGCAAGCTCTCCCGGCACGCCAAGGTGTCGGCACTTCTACAACTCGCCGCATACGCGGATGCGTTGGAGCGCAATGCAATTGCCGCCTCCGATCAAGTTCATCTACTGCTAGGCGACGGCAGCACGTCGTCGCACGACATCGGAGACATCGCGCCGGTATTCGCGGCACGTAGAGCTGAACTCGAACGAGTCCTCGACGAGCACCGCGCCGAGGGGAAACCGACACAGTGGCTCGACGATCGGTACCTGCGTTGTGGTCGATGCGACACCTGCAGCGTCGAGGTCGAAAGCCATCGAGACCTGCTGCTGGTTGCGGGTGTCCGCGGCAATCAGCGTGAACAGCTGATCGTCTCGGGGATCACGACAATTGACGAACTCGCCGCGAGCACCGGCCCAGTCGAGGGAATCCGCCGGGAAACACTCGACAAGCTCCGTGCACAGGCAGCGGTTCAACTACGCCAGGAACTGTCCGGCGACGCCGAATTCGAGGTCTACGAACCCTCGGCGCTCGGCGGACTCCCCATCCCCGACGACGGCGACATCTTCTTCGACTTCGAGGGCGATCCGCTCTGGGCCGAGGACGGGTCCACCGATTGGGGGTTGGAGTATCTGTTCGGTGTGGTCGAAGGGCCTGCGGACGACTACGTGTTCAAGCCGTTCTGGGCACACGATCGCGAGGGTGAGCGCCAGGCGCTCCTCGACTTCCTCGATTACGTCACCGCGCGTCGAGAAGCTCATCCAGGCATGCACATCTACCACTACGCCGCGTACGAGAAATCGGCGCTGTTGCGCTTGGCCGCACGTCACGGTGTCGGCGAGCAGACCGTGGACACCCTGCTCAGCGAGAACGTGCTCGTAGACCTGTACCCGATCGTCCGCGCGTGCCTGCGGATCGGACAACGCTCGTACAGCATCAAGAAACTCGAGCCGCTCTACATGGGTGAGCACGGCCGTGACGGTGACGTGACCAACGCCGCCGCCTCGGTCGTCGCTTATGCCGACTACTGCGAATTGCGCGACGGCGGACAAGCCGACCAGGCCAGGGAACTTCTTCAGGGCATCTCCGACTACAACGAGTACGACTGCGAATCCACTCTCCGCCTGCGCGATTGGCTCGCCGAGCGCGCCGCAGAACATGGTGTCGAACTTCGAGAGCCGACCGGACAGATCAAGATTCCACTCGAAGAACTCACCGAATCGGAAATCGCACTCCGCGACTTCGCCGGCCACAAGGCCGGTTCGACACGCACCCCCGATCAGCAGGCTGCTGCTCTATTGGCCGCAGCAGTCGGTTACCACAATCGCGAGCGGAAGCCGTACTGGTGGGCCCACTTCGACCGATTGGTCACACCGATCGAAGACCTCGTGGACATCCGCGACGTCATGGTGGTCGAGCAGTCCGAAATCGAAACGGACTGGCACAAGAGCACCGCGCGGCAGAAGAAGTTTCGTCGCCACATCCAATTGACCGGAAGTTTCGGCACCGGAACGTCTTTGAGCCCGGGCAGTGATCTTTTCGCGCTCTACGCAACCCCCTCCCCGGATGCCGTTGCAAGCGAGAACCCCACCCAGCGCGGCACCAGCAGCGTCAAGGTCACCGCCGTCGTCAAGTCCGAAGGGCTCGACGTGGTCACCGTGGAAGAACTGCTCAGCGGTGACGAATACCTCGATTCCCCGGTCGCGTTGGCACCTGGTCGTCCGATTCCCACCGGACGCATGGAGAAGTCCATCGCCGCTGCCGCGTCCGACGCCAGCGAGAGCCTGCCCGAACTGCCACACATCGCGGCAGTCGACATTCTCAGGCGCAGCACCCCGAGAACCCTCTCGGGTTCAGCGCTGCCACCTGTCCGCACCGACAACAACTACGCCGACGCCATCACCGCCGCACTTCTCGACCTCGACGATTCCTACGTGGCGGTGCAAGGTCCTCCCGGTACCGGCAAAACCTACACGGGCGCTCGTGTCGTCAAGACACTGATCGAACAACACCATTGGCGAATCGGCGTGGTGGCACAATCACATTCGGTGGTCGAGAACATGCTCGGCGGCATTCTGAAGGCCGGCGTGGACCCCGCACTGGTCGCAAAGAAGGGCAGCCGCAGCAAGACCGCGGAATGGCAGGACATCGCGTCCGAGGAATACGCCGGATTCATCGCCGAAGCGGAAGGCGTCGGCTGCGTCATCGGCGGCACTGCATGGGACTTCGCGAACACCGATCGTGTTCCCGCCGGCAGTTTGGACTTGCTCGTGGTCGACGAGGCAGGTCAATTCGCGCTGGCGAACACCATTGCCGTCGCGATTTCCGCGCGAAACCTGTTGCTGCTGGGCGACCCGCAGCAGTTGCCGCAGGTGAGCCAAGGTACTCACCCCGAACCTGTCGACGAATCGGCACTCGGTTGGCTCGCCGAGGGACACGGCGCACTGCCACCCGAACTCGGCTACTTCCTCGAGAAAACGTGGCGGATGCACCCGGATCTGTGTGCGCCCGTGTCCGCATTGTCGTACGAGGGCAAGCTGCGTTCCCAGGAAACCGTCAGTGCGGCAAGGAAGCTCGACGGACTCGCTGCCGGAGTACACACGGTGTTCGTCGATCACCGCGGCAATTCCACCTACTCCCCGGAAGAGTCCCAGGAAATCGTTCGCCAGATCCAGGGCCTTCTCGGCACGCCTTGGACCGACCCGAGCGAGTTCGAGGGAACCAGGCCGCTGGAGCAGTCGGACATTCTCGTGGTCGCGGCGTACAACGCCCAGGTGGGCACCGTCGAGCGCGATCTCACCGAGGCCGGTCTCACGGAGGTCGAGGTCGGGACCGTCGACAAGTTCCAGGGCCGCGAGGCTGCGGTGGCAATCGTGTCGATGGCCGCATCTGCCGTCGAGGACGTCCCGCGAGGGATGTCGTTCCTGCTGTCGCGAAACCGTCTCAATGTTGCTGTCTCACGCGGCAAGTGGTGCGCGATCATCGTTCGATCGCACGCGTTGACGCAGTACATGCCCAGTACGCCTGCGGGATTGGTCGAACTGGGCGCGTTCATGAGGCTGACGAGCTAGCCGAAGCCTGTCTTACCCGAAACACTTCCCTACCCGAAGCACTGCCCTTCGCCGCGATAGGTGGGAACCGAGGTTCGGGTGCCGTCGGCTTCGACCACGTACACGCGGTCGAAGCGCTCGCACAGCTCGCCGGCTTTGGCGTGACGGAACCACACGCGGTCGCCGATCGCGATGTTTCCGGCTTCCTTCCCGGTGACCGGCGTCTGGACTTCGCCTGCCCCTTCGTTGCGGAGCAGTTTGAGACCAGCGGGCCAGACCGGTGACGGAACGCGGGTGGCTCCCGCAGGTCCGGACGCGATGTATCCGCCACCGAACAGGGTCGTGACCGACGGCGTCGGTTTGCGCACGGCCGACAGCGCGAAGAACAGCGCCGGATCGGGACGGAAGGCACGGTAGCGGTCGAACAGGGTCGGTACGTACAGTCCGGAGCCTGCTGTTACCTCGGTCACCACAGGATCGGCCGAGCTGACCTCCAGCGACCCCGTACCGCCGCTGTTGACGATCTCGAGTGCACCCACGGCATCGGTGACGGCCGCGACCACAGCGCCCCTTCTGGACGCCAGTTCGCGGGCAGAGGCCTTCTTGACCCAACCGATCGGAGCATTGGTGTCAGGAAGGCCGGCGATCTGGGCTTCGTAGAACATCACTCCGACGACGGAGAATCCGCGTTGGCGCGCACGCGCCGCGAGTGCGGCGACCGCGGCAGGTTCGCGCAGCGGCGAGCGTCGTACGCCCAGATGGATCGGACCGATCCGAAGCGACGCATCGACGTCGAGACACACCCGGACAGGCGCATCTCCCGTCGACGCCGAACGAATGAGATCCAACTGCGCATCGTCGTCGACCATCAAGGTGATCGATGCGAGAGCGGTGTCATCGGCAGTGAGATCCGCGATGGCGCCACGATCGGCGGTCGGGTATCCCATCAGGATGTCCCGTGCGCCGAGCCCGACCAGCCACAGAGCCTCGCGCAGTGAGTACGCCATGATTCCGCGGAACCCGCCGGATGCAGTCAGTGTGTCACCGAGAGTTTCAGTCAGAACCGTACGACAACGAACCGATTTGCTCGCCACTCGCACCGGGGTTCCACCGGCGCGGCGCACCAGGTCGGCTGCATTACTGCGCAGTGTGGTCAGATCCAGAGCAGCCAGAGGCGGGTCGAGTTCTCGCGTGGCAGCAGTGAGTCGATCAAGGGTCCTGGTCACAGATGATCCAATCGTCGCGGCGTGCGACCAGTCAATCACCAATACTGGACGTATGTCCAGGATGGCGGTTCTACTGAGGTGCGACCACGGCTTTATTGGCGATTACCTGAACCATTTCTCCGAACTCGGCAATAGTCGCGTCGGAGTCACGATCGACCAGCCATCGCAGAACAAGGCCGTCGATCATTGCAAGACTCAGTCGCGCAATCGAACTCAACGGCTCCGTCCACACCGTGCCCGATATCTTGGCGCACTCTTCGAGAAACGACACCGCGAGCTCATCCATGATTCGGTACTGCTCAAATGCAACCGCCCCAGCACGTTCGGCTCCGAGATTGCGACTACGCAGTGCCTGCGCGGTAATTTCGTAGGTCAACAACTGGCGATCCGGGGTTGCCTCGATGGTCGGCCACATTCCGGTCAGGCCGATGTGCAGCAATTCCCTGAGCCCCTGCACGCCACTGAGATCCGGCGCATGGCGGACCTGCGCGAACGCATACTGCATCGACGCACTGAGCTGCAGAATGAGCGTTTCACCCATTGCCGCGATCAGCGCTTCCTTGCTCTCGAAGCAGTAATGAACGACGCCGAGCGATACCCCGGCCTCCTCTGCCACCGCCCTTACCGTCACAGAACTGACACCGCGCTGTTCCGCAATAGACAAGGCGGACTCGACCAATTGTGTGCGGCGTTCGTCCGCCGGGAGCCTGTTCAGCATCCAATGATCGTAGAACGCAAATGACAAAATCTTCGCGCAATACTTGCCTGGACGACCGTCCAAGTACATTATTGCGTAATGGCTTCGGACACTTGGCAGAACTGGGCGGGCACTCAAAGCGCCGCGCCGCGTCGCTTTGCGACGCCGACAAATACCCGTGAACTTTCGTCGTTGGTCGCCGAGGCCGCCTCGCGTGGCCAACGTGTGAAGGCCGTCGGCGCCGGCCACTCGTTCACCGGTGTCGCGGTCACTGACGGTGTCCTCGTCAGCCTGGACAACTTGAGCGGAATCGACTCGATCACACCGACCGACGACGGTGCGCTGGTCACTGTTTTTGCAGGCACTCGCCTTCATGCTCTCAACGACGCCTTGTGGCAACGCGGATATGCGATGGCAAATCTCGGTGACATCGACGTCCAGTCACTGGCCGGCGCGACGTCCACCGGCACGCACGGCACCGGCGCACGATTCGGCGGCATCGCCACACAGATTCGCGGAATCGAGGTCGTTCTCGCCGACGGATCCGTCGTTTCCGCAAGCGCCGACGAAAACGTCGAGTTGTTCGAAGCGGGCCGCCTCGGGTTGGGCGCAATCGGCATCATTTCGAAGATCACTCTCGCCTGCGTTCCGCGATTCACACTTCGCGCAATCGAGGAACCCGACACGCTGTCTCACATACTGGACACCCTCGAGAGCGATCGTCTGGGCTTGGACCACTTCGAGTTCTACTGGTTTCCGCACACCGACCGTGTCCTGACGAAGAGCAATACGCGACTGCCCGGAGATACCGAACCCGATCCAGTGGGCAAGGTCCGCGCGTTCGTCGACGACGAACTCCTCTCGAACACACTCTTCGAAGGCGTCAACCGCGTTGCCACCCTGGCGCCGGCCGCGATCCCGAGAATCAACAACGTGTCGTCTCGATTGCTCGGCGCCCGGGAGTTCACCGATCGCAGCTACCGAGTATTCGCGTCTTCGCGCCGGGTGAAGTTCAAGGAGATGGAATACGCGATCCCCCGCGAACACGTCACCGAGACACTCCACGAAATCGACCGCTGGATGAAGAAGTCCGGAACTAACGTCGCATTCCCCGTCGAAGTACGTTTTGCTGCCGCCGACGACCTCTGGCTCTCCACTGCTCACGGACGCGACACCGCATACATCGCCGTACACCAGTACCACCGACGACCCGAAACCGAATACTTCGCTGCAGTGGAGGCAATCGCGCGCGCCGTCGACGGCCGGCCGCATTGGGGAAAAATGCACAACCGGACCGTCGACGACCTGCGTCCTACGTACGACCGACTCGACGACTTTGTCGCCGTTCGAGACAAGTACGACGCGAATCGTGTGTTCGACAACGAATACTTGCGTCAGGTACTCGGCGACTGACGGTCAGTGCCGCAGCAGTTCCGCTTTTCGCGCATCGCTCGCAAACGAGGCTTTGATCGAGTTCCGGGCGAGGGTGTCTCGCTCGGCCTCCGTCAGACCCAGGGCTCGGCCCAGTTCGGTGAAATTGTCGTCGACATATCCCCCGAAGTAGGCCGGGTCGTCGGAGTTGACCGTGACGATCAAACCCATCTCGAGCATCGATCGAAGCGGATGATCCGACAGCGAATCGAACACCCGCAGACGAACGTTCGACAACGGGCAGACCGTCAGTGGAATCTCCTCGTCGACCAGACGCTCGATCAGGGCAGGATCCTCGAGTGCCCGGACTCCGTGGTCGATCCGCTCGGCGCCGAGAATGTCGAGCGCCTGCCAGATGTACTCGGGCGGTCCCTCTTCACCGGCGTGAGCCACAACGTGCAAACCCTCGGCACGCGCGCGGGCGAACACGTCCTCGAACAGTGACGGCGGGTTGCCGACCTCCGCGGAGTCGAGTCCGAGCCCGACGATCGGAGCCTGCAGGCGAATTATCTCGGAGAAGATCTCCTCGGCGTCTTTGACGGGCTGATCTCGGAGGATGGCGGCGATTGCCGCGCTGCTGAGCCCGAACTCGCGCTCACTCGATGCCACCGCATCCATGATCCCGTCCAGGACCTCGGTCAGCGGAACACCACGGACCACGTGCGCCTGTGGATTGAAGAAGAACTCGGCATGCGCGACGCCGGCGGCAGCCGCGCGGCGGAAGTACGCTCGCGTCAGGTCGGCAAAATCCTCCGCGGTGCGCAGGACGGCCATGTTGGCGAAGTAGAGATCGAGGAACGACTGCAGATCGGTGAACTCGTACCTCGACTTCAGATCGTCGATGTCCTTGTACGGCAAGTCCATTCGATTGCGCTCGGCAAGTCGGTAAATCTGTTCGGGTTCCAGAGAACCCTCGATGTGCATGTGCAGCTCTGCGACAGGTGTAGCCATGTCGGTGTTACCGCCCCTTCCAGACCGGGGCGCGCTTCTCGGCGAACGCCGTCGCGCCCTCGCGTGCATCTTCGGACGCGAACACCGGCGCCATGACCTGCAACTGCTTCGCGAAAGCTTCGTCGTCGGACCAACCGCCGGCCTTGACGATGATCTCCTTGGTGACCGCAACCGCGAGCGGTCCGTTGCGGGTGATGCGATCAGCCAGCTCCAGCGCGCCTTCGAGCGCCTTACCCGGCTCGGTCACCGTGTTCACGAAGCCGTAGCGGTAGGCCTCCTCGGCTGTGAAACTGTCACCGGTCAGGGCCAGTTCCAATGCCTTCTGGTACGGAATCCGCTTGGGCAGGCGCAACAATCCGCCTCCACCTGCGACCAGCCCTCGCTTGACCTCCGGGATACCGAACTTCGCTTCGGACGACGCGACCACCAGGTCGGTGGCAAGCACGAGTTCCGTGCCGCCTGCCAACGCGAAGCCCTCGACCGCCGAAATGATCGGCTTACGCGGCGGCCCTTCCGTGAATCCGAGACCGCGTCCCGGCACGAGTACGTTCTCGCCGGCCACGAATGCCTTCAGATCCATACCGGCACAGAAGTTTCCGCCGGCCCCTGTCAGCACCGCCAAGGACAGATCGTCGTCCGCATCGAGCTCTTCGACCGCAGCGGCCAATGCGTGACTGACCGCCGAGTTGATGGCGTTACGCGCCTCGGGTCGGTTGATGGTGATGATCAGTGTCCGCCCGCGCCGCTCGGTGAGAACCTCGTCCGCCATGATGTCCCTCTCGTTTGTCGACCACGCTCGCGTGACTACGCGACGTTGCGTTCGACAATACGGACGAAGCCATCGGGGTCGATCTGCGCGGTGTCGTGAGTGCAGAACCACCCCTGGGTGAACCTCGTCGAGGTCGCTTGCGGCGAGTTCCAATACCGACGCGTGACACTCGGTCCACGGCACAGCAACTCACCGAAACCACCTGGAGCGTCCGGGCCGTACAACGCCACTTCCATTCCACCGAAAGCGATTCCGACGCTTCCGAGGTGGGTGGGCGCCGACTCGGTTGGCAGAATGAGACCAGCCCCACAGGTCTCGGTTTTGCCCCACCCGATCACATGCCGAGCGGCCGGGAACAGGGTCAGCAGCTTGGATTCCTGTTCGGCCGTGATCGGCGACCCGCTGCAATCGATCCACTGAACCGACCTCGAACCGGCACGCGCCGCCGGTCCAAGGGTGAGCAACCGTGGCTCGAGCAGGTCCTCGGGCCGCCCGGTCACGATGTCGACGGTATGCACACTCTCACGCCAGAAGTCGCCGGCGAGGACCACCGTTCCACCGACCACCAACGTCGCGAGCACGTGCACGAACTGCCGCACCGACTTGAAGTCATTGTCCACCAACAGATTTCGCACACCTTCGACGCCGTAATCGCGCGAGTGCAGAATGCCGACGATGGCGGAGAGCACGTTCTCGTTGCTCAACTCGACGCCCAGCATTTCGCCCGAAGAATCGGCGGTGTACGCGAGGATCGCCATCTCCTCCGGGGCGGCACCGTCGTCGATGAACGGAACACCGTGTGGGAGTTCCCCGTCGAGCACCAACACCGAGCCACTGTCCGCGATGACGAAGTCCGCCGCGTCGTCGCTCAGATGAACACCCACGGAGACCGGAACACCGCCGGCGAGAATGACGCCGAGGCACGCCTCCATCCACCTCACCCCGGCGGCGACGCGAATGGCCACACGGTCACCGATCTCGACGCCTCGCGACTTCAGCCCGCCTGCGACCCGCGACGCCTCGGCCCACAACTCCGCGAAGGTGACCTGCTCGCCGTCGACCTCCTCCACCGCGATGCGTGAGGAGAATCGATGAACGGCGATATCGAGGAGTTCGGACAGCGACGGGTCGAGCTGGCTGTACCGAAGCACCCCGTCACCCGCACGGGTGACACGGGCGTCGGCGAGGAGCTGAGTCGAACACGGGTATTCCACAAGTGTCGACCGCATCGATACCTCCACGTCACTGACAACCCACCGGCCATTCGACTATATGACGTGGATCACAGTTCGTGGAGGTCTCTAGCAATAATCGTCGCAAACTTACTTTCCGGAGTAGACCGCTTTGCCCGGTCCGACCTCGAGGAAACTGCGGACAGCGCCGCGTAGGTCATCGGTGGCGAACAGCGCACCGGACACCCCGGGAGTCACCGAATCCGCGTGGGCGATCCCGCCGGAACGCCAGGCCGCCACGATCTGCTTGGTGGCGTCGTGGGCTCGCGTGGGCCCGTCCGCCAACCGGGCCACCAGGGCACGCGCCGCAGCATCGACATCGTCGTGAACGGCATTGACGACGCCCCACGAGTGCAGGGTTGCGGCGTCGTAGAGATCGCCGGTCATGACCAACTCCCGAGCCCGTCCGGAACCGGCGCGCTCGGCCAAACGCTGCGGTCCACCCATGGACGGCGTCAGACCGACCACTGTCTCGACCAGTCCGAACTTCGCCTTCGGCGCCGCGAGGATGATGTCGCAGGCCAAGGAGATCTCGAAGGCAGCAGTCAGCGTCAGCCCGTGCGCCGCGTAGATGACCGGGCACGGCAACGCCTCGAGCGGATGGCAGATCTGGGCGAACAGTTCGCGCCACAACTCCGCGCCCTGCTCCGGGTTCAGTCCGTCGAATACATGGACGTCGACGCCGGCCGAGTTGACCTTGCCCTCGGCGCGCAGAAGCACAGCGCGCGGTGGGTTTTCGGTCAGCGCTGCAACATCGGCGATGACGGCGTCGAACATGGCCTGATCGAACAGATTGAGTGGTCCGTGCGCGAACGTCAGGACAGCCACCTCGGCACCACCATCGGTGGTGAAGCGCTCGAGACGGGTGGGATGCGATTCGGGAGCAGTCATGCCGCCACACTGCCACATCGAACCGGCCTACGATCGTCGGGTGGACGGTCTGAGAAATGCACTCGCGGACGTTGTGGGACACCGGTTCGTCGTCGACGACGCCGACGTGTTGGCGACCCGTTCCACCGACCAGACAGGGCGCTACAGCGGGCGCGCCAGCGCTCTGGTCCGACCCGGAAATACCGCCGAAGTCTCGGCAGTGCTGAACGTGTGCCGCTCGCGCGGCGTACCGGTCACCGTTCAGGGCGGGCGAACCGGTCTGGTCGCCGGGACGGTGCCCGAGCACGACGACGTCCTGCTCTCCACCGAACGCCTCGAGGCGATCGGCGAAGTCGATGTTGCCGCCGGTCGGATCGCCGTCGGTGCGGGAGCGACACTCGCGGAGGTACATTCGGCGGCCGCCGCCGCCGGTTTGAAGTTCGGTGTCGACATAGCCTCGCGGGACACTGCGACGATCGGCGGCATGGTCTCCACCAATGCCGGTGGCCTGCACACGGTTCGATACGGGAACATGGCCGAACAGGTGCTCGGACTCGAGGTGGTACTCCCCGACGGAACTCCTGTGCGCCGGTCACCGAAAGTGTTGTCCGACAATTCCGGATACAACCTGCCCGCACTGTGGGTGGGCAGCGAGGGAACTCTAGGGGTGGTCACTTCCGTCGACCTGAAATTACGGAAGATACCGACTCACCGCGTCACATCGCTGACCGGTTTCGACACACTCCAAGACGTCGTCGAGGCGGGGCGAGTGTTGCGCACTCTCGACGGCGTCGACGCACTGGAGTTGTTGGACGGGCGCGGTCTCGAACTGGCCGCCCACCATTTGAACGCCGCGGTGCCGACGGGGCGACCGTGGTACCTTCTCGCCGAGGTGTCCGCGGCCCACGATCCGCTGGAAGACCTGGCCGAGCTGCTCGAACGCATCGACCCACCGCAGACCCCGGCAGTGGCGGTCGACGATCCCGGCTCGACGCGTTTGTGGGCGGCGCGCGAATGCTTCGCCGAGGTGGTCGGATTGTTCGGTCCCCCACTGAAATTCGACGCGGCGCTGCCGCTGGACTCGCTTGCCACCTTCGCCGAGGACGCCGCGGCGGTGATCGCGAGTCGTGCCCCCGAGGCAATTCCGATCCTCTTCGGACATGTCGCCGAGGGAAACATCCACCTCAACGTCCTGAACTGCCCGAACGCCGACACCGTGTACCGCAGCGTCCTCGAACTGGTTCGCGATCACGGCGGAAACGTCAGTTCCGAGCACGGGGTGGGCTCGCTCAAACGCAACTATCTGGACCTGGCCCTCTCTGCGGAGGACATAGCCACGATGTGGGCGATCAAGCGAGCCCTGGACCCGAGCGACTATCTCAATCGTGCAGTGATGTTTCCCGACGCGCTTCGGCACTGACGGCCATCGCGTCGTCGTGTGCGTCGCCGCGCAGAGGCCGAGCGAAGCACACCGAAGCGACGAAGCCGATGAGCAGCACGCCTGCGGGCAGCCAGATCGACTCCGACATCGCCGTGCTGAACGGTTCACGGACGAACTCGGGTAGGTGACCCACTCCGGCTTCGGAACTGCCGCCGGTCAGACCCTGAGCCGCCAATCGTGCGGTGATCAGTGCTCCGATCGCGGCACTGCCGAGAACCGCACCCACCTGCCGGGTGGTGTTGTAGACGCCGGCGCCGGCGCCGGCCTGCATCGGAGGCAGGTTGTGTGTGGCGGTGGCCGCGAGCGGCGACCAGATGCATGCGTTGGCGAAGCCGATCAGGCCGATCGGCAGGAGCAGTTCCCAGATCGCGACGTCGGGAGACATAACCAATGCCAGCCAGCCCAGGGCGATCGCGAACAGCAGGAAGCCGGTGCCCGCGATGTAGCGCGGATGCGTCTTGTCGACGAGCTTGCCGATGATCGGCGCAAAAATGCCGGTCAGCACGGCCATCGGAACGAGGAGGAGCGCCGACTGCGTCGGGGAGAGTCCGCGAACTGCCTGGGTGTAGAACATCAGCGGAAGGACCATCGACGTGATCGCGAAGCCCATCGCGGTGATGGCGACGTTGGCGAGCGAGAAGTTGCGGTCCTTGAAGAGTTCGAGTGGGAGCAAGGGCTCGTTCTTGTTGCGCGACTGGTAGAACACGAACACCGCGAGCAACACCACACCGGCGCCGATCAGGCTCCAGACGAATCCGTTCCAGTCGTACGAACTGCCTTCCTGGATTCCGAACACGAGCAGGAACATGCCTGCGGCGCTGAGAATCACGCCGGGGATGTCGAACTTGTGCTCGCTGGTCGGCAACGACGGAACAAGCTTCCACGCGAGGAGGAAGGCGATGACACCGACCGGGACGTTGACGATGAAGATCCATTCCCAGCCGAGATTGTCGACCAACACACCACCGGCAAGCGGACCGACCAGCGTCGCAACACCGGCAACCGCGCCCCACAGGCCCATTGCGGCGCCACGCTTGTTCGGCGCGAACGTGCGTGTGATGACGGCCATCGTCTGAGGCGTCATCATTGCGGCGCCCAGACCCTGGAAAGCTCTTGCCACGATGAGCATCTCGACGCTGCCGGACAGACCACACCACAGTGAAGCGCCGGTGAACAGTACGAGGCCGATCATGTACAGGTTCTTCGGTCCGAACCTGTCACCGAGCCGGCCGGTGACGAGCAGCGGCACCGCGTACGCCAGCAGGTACGCGCTGGTGACCCAGACGACCTTGTTGATGTCGGTGCCGAGGTCCTCCATGATCGCAGGGTTGGCGACAGCGACGATGGTGCTGTCCACCAGAATCATGAAGAACCCGATACACAGCGCCCACAGCGCGTGCCAGGGATTGACCTGCTTTTCCATCTTCAGTCCTTAGGTAGTGCGGACGAGCCTGCGGAGCCGGCCAGCCGGTCGAGAAGTTCTTGTGAGAGCCAGGGCATTTCGCCGCTCTCGATGTCTGTCACCAACGCGCCGATCCACTCTCTTTCGGCGACGGTCAGTGCGTGGGCGTAGTCCGCGCCCACCGTGAAGATTCGTGGTTTTTCCGCCGCCTTCAGCGCTTCGTAGTCGGCCTCGAATTTCGCGATCGTCTTGTCGAGGTGCGCGAGACGAATTCGAAGCATCTGACACGCGGTGGACGCGGAGAGGTTGTGCATTTCGGCGAGCGCGAGCGGCAACCGCGGATACTCCCGCACCGGAACCGCCAACATCTCACGTAGTTGATGCTCGAGGGCCTCACGGCCCCGGGCGGTGATCTCGTACGTCGTCCGTTCGGGCCGGTTGCCCTCACGATCGGTCCCGATCGAAGCCAGAAGTTCCTGCTTCTCCAACCGGGAAACCGTGTGATAGAGCGATCCCGGCTTGATCTTCACCAACTGATCGCCCCGGCGAACCGAGGCCAGTTGATACATCTCGTACGGATGCATCGAACGCTCGGACAGCAGGCCCAGAACGGTGATTCCCAGAGGCGTCAGAGACACGTCACCCATGAGTCCCCCTCCCTGACAAGCCGCAATTGACTATTTCTTGACTATTCCACCTGAAATAGTCCACCTGGAATATACGACCTCTGTCCATCTCGATCAACCCGTTCGAATCGGACTAGCCTGTAGCGAGTGGACGAACATCACCTCGACATCATCCGACTCGCTTGGGCACGTGAACTGGGCCTCGGCGACTCGGCACTTCGGCCGGCACACACGGCCCGCGTCGTCGGCGACGACATCCACGTTCTCGATCTGGCAGGCTCAGGTGCAATCGTCGGGCCGCAGTGGTTCATCGAGCGCACCGAGGACATCTCCGTCGACGCCCTGCTGCAACCGGCGCGTCTGCTCGAGATCGCCGGCGATCACGGCGGCCGAATCACCGGCCCCGTCGATCTCGCTTTCCTCGGCGACTACACGGACGCGCCACCCGACGAGCAACTACTGATTTCCCACGACATCGACGATGCCCTCGCCGTCGCTGCGCTGTGCCCACCCGACGACAGCACCACAGCCGACCTCGGGAACCGGACGCGGTGGTTCACCGCCCTCACCGATTCCGCCGAGGTGCTCGGATGCGCGGCGTACTCCGAATTTCAGGGATTCGTGGCAGATCTCACGACCCTGACTGCTCCAGCGCATCGCCGTCACGGAATCGGCTGCGCAGTAACGCTTCTCGCTGCGGAGGACGCTCTCGATTCCGGATTGATCCCGCAGCTACGCACAAGTCGCGGCAGTGCGATCGGAGCGACGCTTCCACGTAAAGCCAAATTCGACGTTCTGGGGGCATACGCTCGGGTACACGTGCACCTGCCCAGTTGACACTCGAACGAGAGGGACCGCGGATGAGTACGGAAGACGGCGCGAGCGAACCGACATTCGTCGAAGAGGGTCGTGAATTCAAACGCGACACCAACTACATCCCGACCCGGATCACCGAGGACGGCCGCGACGGGTACCCCGTCGAACCCGGGCGATACCGGTTGATCGTGGCACGTGCCTGCCCGTGGGCAAACCGCGCCATCATCGTCCGCCGCCTACTCGGCCTCGAAGACGTACTGTCGATGGGCATCTGCGGTCCGGTTCACGACAAGCGAAGCTGGACTTTCGATCTCGACCCGGGCGGCGTCGATCCCGTACTGAAGATCCCGCGACTGCAGGACGCATACTTCGCCCGAGATCCCCACTACCCCAGGGGAATCACGGTGCCCGCCATGGTGGAGATCGCCACGGGCAAGGTGATCACGAACGACTACCCACAGATCACCCTCGACTTCTCGACGCAATGGAAGAAGTACCACCGCGAAGGCGCACCGGATCTGTACCCGGAGCCTCTGCGAAACGAAATCGACGAAGTGGCCGAGTACGTTTTTCGCGACGTCAACAACGGCGTCTACCGCTGCGGTTTCGCCGGTTCACAGCAGGCTTACGACGAGGCATACGACACGCTGTTCGCTCGCCTCGACTGGCTCACCGAACGTCTTGCCCGGCAACGTTTCCTGGTGGGCGACACCATCACCGAAGCCGATGTGCGCCTGTTCACCACGCTGGCGCGGTTCGATCCCGTCTATCACGGCCACTTCAAGTGCAACAGAAGCAAACTCAGCGAGCTGCCGGTGCTGTGGGACTACGCGCGCGATCTGTTCCAAACCCCCGGATTCGGTGACACCATCGACTTCACACAGATCAAAGCGCACTACTACATCGTGCATTCCGAGATCAATCCCTCCGGAATCGTGCCCAAGGGACCGGAATTGACACACTGGCTCGAACCGCACGGACGCGAACAGTTGGGTGGCCGACCGTTCGGGGACGGCACACCACCTCATCCGCCCATCCCGTCGGAAGTGGTTCCGGCAGAGCACTGGGCCACCAGGTAGGTCGCGGGGGGCTACTCCCCTGCGTACGTGCCGAAACTCCAGTACACGCCTTCGGGATCACGGCAGGTGAACCCCCGCGAACCGTAGTCCTCGTCGCGCAATCCCTGCGTGATCGTGGCGCCCGCCGCGACAGCGCGTTCGTGGAGTGCATCGGCGGCGTCCGCGTCGTCCACGACGATGTACACCGAACCGATTCCAGGCGGCAGGCCGGCGATCGCAGAATCGGTGCGCGGCGAACCCAACATGATGCCGCCACCGCCCGGCCAGTCGAGTTGGGCGTGGTCCACCACGTCTCCCTCTCCGTAGACGGCCTTCTCCACGAAACCGAAGGTGCTCACCAGAAAGTGGATTGCCGCACGGGCGTCGAGGTAGCGCAGCGTCGGCCAGATGGTCGTCGAACGAGATTCCGAAGTGGCGGTCATAACACTCGAACTCCTGCCTGGGAAAACTCACGAAGAAAACCGAGTCTCGTACGAGCCTATGGCCCCGGTGATCACCGCCGCCAGCGAAAACTTCACCTATTCTCGAGATACGGTCCACCTCGCTTCAGAGGAGGACAACTGTGGAGGGGCAGCAATGAGCAAGTCGACGAACAACGACAGCGGGCGTATCGAGAAGGTCCTCGTTTCCGTTCTCGACAACGGAAGCCGCCTGCAAGCGCCCGCAGTGGCCAAATACGTCAACCATGTCCGTAAGGCCCACCCCGACGAGTCACCTGCTCAGATCGTCGAGCGGATGGAGAAGATGTTCATTCTCGCCGTGACCGGAAGCGGCAGTGCCGTCGGCGCCACCGCCGCCGTGCCGGGCGTCGGAACGGTCGCGTCCATCGCTGCCGTCGGTGCGGAATCGGCTTTCTTCCTCGAGGCGTCAGCGCTGCTGACGTTGGCAATTGCATCAGTGCATGGAATCTCCGTACAGGATCACCAGCAACGACGTGCCCTGGTCCTGGCAGTCGCCCTCGGCGAATCCGGTATGGAGATCGTGCAGAAGGCCACCGGAATCACAGCCAAGAATTGGGGAACGGCAATCACGAGCAAGATTCCCGGACCCACGATGAGGGGAATGAACAGCACCCTCGTGCGGAAATTCGTGACCAAGTACGCCGCGAAGCGCAGCGCACTGATCCTCGGCAAGCTCGTTCCGGCCGGAATCGGTGCGGTCATCGGCGGTGCGGGCAACCGTGCAATCGGCAAGGGCGTCGTCAAGAATGCGCGCGAAGCCTTCGGACCGGCACCGGCCAGGTGGACCGACCACCTGATCGTGATGCCTGCCGACGATGCCGCAGTGCTTCCCCAGACGGAGACACGCCGGGCCATCCGCAGATAGCTGTCCGGGCCGTAGGCTCGCATCACGTATTCGCCGCCGACCCGGGAGCAGCATTGACGAACACCGCAATGGGATCCTTCTCTGCCCCCATCGAGATTCGTGGGTTGACGAAGACGTTCAAGGCGGCGCGCGCGGTCAACGACCTGAGCTTCGACGTTCAGGCGGGCTCGATCACCGGGTTTCTCGGTCCGAACGGTTCGGGCAAGACGACCACGTTGCGGATGCTCCTCGGACTGGTGTCACCGACGTCGGGATCGGCCACGATCAACGGCACCCCGATGCGTTTGCTGCCCAACCCGGCTCGGACCGTCGGCGCAGTACTCGACGTCGGCAGTCTCCATCCGAAACGAACGGCCCTCGGACACCTCGAGATCTACGCGGCCGCTATCGGCATGCCGACTCAGCGCGCGGCGCAGGTGCTGGACATGGTCGGTCTGAGATCGGTCGGAGCCCACAAGACCGGCACCTTCTCGCTCGGAATGCGCCAACGCCTGATCCTTGCCACCGCGATGCTCGGTGATCCCGAGATCCTCGTGCTCGACGAACCCGCGAACGGACTCGACCCCGAGGGCATGGCGTGGCTTCGTCAGTTCCTGCAGACCTTCGCCGGTTCCGGCCGAACGGTTCTGATCTCGAGTCACGCGCTTCGTGAAGTGGAAGCGACCGTCGACAGCGTGGTCATCGTCAGCGCCGGCTCACTCGTCTACCAAGGGACCATGGACGAACTTCGCCGCTCGCAGCGCAGTCGACTGCTCGTCTCGTGTTCCAACCCAGCGCTCCTCGCCACGGCATTGGCCGCTCGCGGAATCATCGACGCCCAGATCACGCAGGACGGACGGCTCGCCGTGGGCGGCACCGACACGTCGGTGCTCCCACCGGTGGCATCCGCCGCCGGTGTCACGATCTTCGGCGTCGCAACCGAAGGCGCAGATCTCGAGCAACTGTTCCTCGCGATGACAACACCGCAGTACGCGGTTCCCCAGGTCGGATACCACCGCCCACCCGGTCCCGGTTCCGGACCGGGCTATTACGGCCCTGCCGCATACGGACCTACCGGAGGACACCGATGACCACGCTCGTGCGCGCGGAGACACTCAAAGTTCTCACCCTGCGCTACTGGTGGGCACTGGCCATCGCACCGGTCGTCGTGGCCGTGCTGATTGCTGCCTCCACCAGGACGTTCGTCGAAGCCGTGGCCGATTCGGCAGACACCACCTTCGACGTCGATGTCGTGTCCACCGGCGTCAGCCTCGGTGTCTCCAACACGCTTGTCCTGGTGTTCGCGGCTGTCTTCGGAGCACTCACCGCCGGATCCGAATTCGGCTACAAAACTCTCACCACGACGTTCCTCACAGCTCGCGGCCGTGACGGAGTTCTCGGCGCAAAACTTGCCGTCGTCGCGGTATTCGCCGTCGGCTACGCGTTGGCGGTCGAAGTAGTCAGCATCGGCGCGATGTTGCTCTTCGGCCGGGACTTCAGCTTCACCACCGATCTCTTCGCCATCTGCGCCGCAGGCATTCTGGCGTGCGCTCTGTGGGCACTGCTCGGCGCCGGGGTGGCACTGCTCACCGGTTCGTCGATGGCCGGTGCCCTCTCGGTCATCCTGTGGTTCGTCTTCGGTGAATGGATCGTCCGCGCAGTGCTGCTCGCGATGGATCTCGGCGGGGTCGGGGCCGCGCTTCCGGTGTCGGCCACGATCGGCACGATCATCAATGCGGCCCCGTCGATCGACGTCGACGCGTTTGCGTCCTGGCCGAGCGGCCCGATGATGCTGGCAGCTTGGGTGGTTCTGTTCTGCGGGCTCGGTTGGCTGCGGACCAGGACCCGCGACATCACCTGAAAAGGCTGTCTGGGGCCGGGTCTACCGTGGATCTCGATGAACACGATCAACACGGACAGTCCGGTAGCTGGAGAGGTCGATCGAGCTCCGGGCTGGATCCGCCGCTTGGCGCACGCATGCTGGTTGCACCGAAGAGTTGCCATCGGCGCGCTTCTGGTGACCGTCATCGCTTCGGCGATCGACATCTCGTTTCCTCTTCTGACCCGCTATGCGCTCGACGCCGCAAGCCAGGAGAACCCAGGCAAGGTGATCGGGTTCGTCGCGCTGGCGATCGCGCTGCTCGCGGTCGTGCGCTTCGCGTGCCAGTACGGCCGACGGATGCTTGCCGGCCGACTCTCGCTCGATGTTCAACACGACTTGCGGCTCGCCCTGCTCGGCTCGCTGCAACGCCTCGACGGACGCGGGCAGGATCAGATCCGCACAGGCCAGGTGGTATCCCGGTCCATCACCGATCTACAACTCGTCCAGGGTTTGCTCGCGATGGTGCCCATGTCCGCGGGTGCGCTCCTGCAATTCGTGCTCGCGATCGGCATCATGGCGTGGCTCTCGCCGCTGTTGACTCTCGTCGCTGTCGCCGTCATCCCCGCAGTCGGGCTGGTGGTGTTCCTGATGCGACCGATGCTCTTCGCCGCAACATGGTCCGCGCAGCAGCGGGCCGCCGACCTCGCCCAACATGTCGAGGAAACCGTCACGGGCGTGCGCGTCGTCAAGGGATTCGGGCAGGAACAACGAGCCGTCGACCAACTCGAAAAGCACAGCCGCACGCTGTATTCGGAGCGTCTTCGCGCCGCGTGGTTGAACGCGAAATTCGCGCCGACCATGGCCGCCTTGCCCCAGCTCGGGCAGGTGGGAGTGATCGCTCTCGGCGGGTATCTCGCACTGCACGACAAGATCACCGTGGGAACGTTTCTCGCGTTCGCCACCTACATCGTGACGATGACCGGAGTCACCCGAACTCTGTCGTCGGTCATCGTCATGGCGCAGCTTGCGCGCGCCGCTGTCGAGCGTGTCTACGACGTCATCAACGCTCAGCCGGACATCGCCGATCCTGACCATCCGGTGGACCTGCCCGACGGTCCGCTCGGCGTCACTTTCGAAGACGTCGCATTCGGGTTCGACACCGAACGCGACGTCCTGACCGGGCTGAACCTCCGCATAGAACCGGGCGAGACCGTCGCCGTCGTGGGGCCGGCCGCGTCGGGCAAGACCGCGTTGTCCTTGCTTCTCCCCCGGTTCTACGCCCCGACTTCGGGTGTAGTGACCGTCGATACCGCGGGCGAGACGTTCCCCATCGGCGAACTGCGCACAGAACAGCTTCGTGCCGCCGTCAGCCTGGTCTTCGACGAACCTTTCCTGTTCTCGGACACCATCGCCGCCAACATCGCACTGGGGCGCGAGGACGCCTCCGACGAGGACATCCGCGCCGCAGCTGCATTGGCACAGGCAGACACCTTCATCGAGGCACTCCCGGACGGATACGACACCGTTGTCGGTGAACGAGGTCTGACGCTGTCGGGCGGCCAGCGTCAGCGCATCGCGCTTGCCCGAGCTCTCCTCGTCGACCCGCGGATTTTGGTCCTCGACGACGCCACCTCCGCGGTCGATGCGGCAACCGAGGCTGCGATCTTCGACGCGTTCCGGGCCAGACGACGGCAAACCACGCTGATCCTCGCGCACCGGCGATCCACCTTGACGCTGGCAGATCGCGTCGCGGTTCTCGACGGCGGACGGATCATCGACTCCGGAACCGTGGACGAACTGGAAGCGCGATGTCCGCTCTTTCGCGCACTGTTCTCCTCGCCGCCGGAACTACCGGCCGAACTCGACGACGTCGACTCCGATGCTTTCGGACGTGACCGCAGCGAGCCGACAACCGAGCAGTTGTGGCCGCAGGCACCGGAATCCGAAGCCGACAGCACAGCCGCTACCACGCAGGGTGCGGGCGGACCGATGGCCGGAGCGCTCAGCGGAATCGCGGTGACTCCGTCTCTGCGGGCAGCAGTCGACGCTCTCCCACCCGCACGCGAAGACCCCGGAATCGCTCCTGAGAGCCTGCGCGAATCGAATCCACAGTTCTCACTACGACAGATTTTGAGGCCGGTCCGCTGGGTTCTACTGGCGGTTGTCGTGTGCCTTGCCCTGGACTCCGCCGCGGCGATCGCATTTCCCTCCCTCGTCAGATATGCGATCGACCACGGAGTCGTGACCGCAGACAGCACCACACTCTGGATCGCGACGGCGTTCGGCGCGCTCCTGGTCGCCGCAGACTGGGTCATCGTGGCGGTCATGACGGTGCTCACGGCCCGAGCCGGTGAACGCGTGCTGTTCGGGCTCCGCGTCCGCAGCTATGCACACTTGCAGCGCCTGGGTCTGGACTACTACGAACGGGAATTGTCCGGCCGCATCATGACGCGTATGACCACCGACGTCGACGCGCTCTCGTCGTTCATCCAAACCGGTATGTCGACGGCGATCGTGAGCGTCCTGACCGTCGGCGGAATTTCGATCGCCCTCCTGGCGACCGACGTGACGCTCGGCCTGGTGGCGCTGGCCGTCATCCCACCGCTCGTGGTCGCGACCGTGGTCTTCCGCAAGATCTCCTCGGTTGCCTACAGCCAGTCCCGCGAACGGATCTCGCTCGTCAATGCCGACTTCCAGGAGAACATCGCCGGTCTGCGAGCAGCTCAGGCCTACCGCCGCGAAGAAGGTGCTGCGCGTAGGTTCGCAGAACGCTCCGAGAGCTACCGCCGATCGCGGATGCGGTCGCAGCGAGCCATTTCGATCTACTTCCCTTTCATTTCGTTCCTGTCCGACCTCGCGTTGGCCGCGGTCGTGTTCGTCGGTGCGCACCAGATCGCCAACGGATCGACTTCGCCCGGCGTACTGATCGCTTTCGTGCTCTACCTCGGTCTGCTGTTCGGACCGATTCAGCAACTCTCACAAGTGTTCGATGGTTACCAACAGGCAAACGTCGGATTGCAACGAATCGGCGACCTGCTGCGCACTCGCAGTTCGATCGAGACTGCCGACAGCGAGGATTTGATCGCGATCTCCGGACGACTCGACGGCGCCGTCCATCTCGACGGGGTCGGGTTCCGGTACTCGGGTGCGGACGTCGACGCCCTCTCCGATTTCGATCTGCAAATCCCGCCGGGCACGACCGTCGCTCTGGTCGGCCGAACCGGTGCCGGGAAGTCGACGGTCGTGAAGTTGCTCGCCCGCTTCTACGACCCGACGTCCGGATCGGTCGACGTGGACGGAACCGACATCCGGAACTTCCACCTCTCGCAGTACCGACGTCGCCTCGGCGTGGTCCCACAAGAAGCCCATCTGTTCACCGGCACGGTCGCCGACAACATCGCGTACGGCAGGCCGTCGGCGTCGCACGCGGAGATCGAGGAAGCGGCACGTTCCGTCGGCGCACTGAATTCGATAGCCGACATGCGTGGAGGCATGAATCATCCCGTCGGCGAGCGCGGCCAGGGGCTCTCGGCGGGCCAACGCCAACTGATCGCATTGGCCCGTGCCGAACTCGTCGACCCGGACCTTCTGCTCCTCGACGAGGCGACCGCGACGCTCGATCCCGCGACCGAACGAATGGTGCTCGAAGCAAGTCGGTCGGTCACCCGGAAACGGACTTCCGTCGTCGTAGCTCACCGCCTCGCGACAGCTGCCCGAGCGGACCTCGTTGTCGTAGTTGACCGGGGACGTATCGTTGAATACGGCCCGCACGATGTTCTGCGGTATGCCGGTGGTCACTACTCGGGACTCTGGGATGCATCGCAGGCGCGTGAGGGGAATAATCTGACGTCGAGAACTGTCATCGAAGGCAACCCCGTCGCGTGACAGTCGGCACGGATTTGTACCGCCGAGAGGTAGTGCGCGATCGCAAGATCACGGACTTCCGTGAGACAGCTCACAAATTGTGTGCCGCACAATTGCTCGTCACACGCTCGGGCTAATCTCATGTATATAGGCGCTCTGATCGGGTACCGAAATAGAAACGAGGCGAACACCTGCCGTGAGCAGCAGTTCTACATCCCAATTCGGACAGAACCAGTGGCTGGTTGACGAGATGTACCAACGCTTCCAGGACGATCCGTCGTCCGTGGATCCCAGTTGGCACGAATTCTTGACCGATTACTCGCCGGACTCGGCGAACACGGGAGGTGGAAACGGGACTGCCTCGAACGGCAACGCGGCTGCACCCGCCGCTGTTGTAGCTCCGCCTGCTGCTCCCAAGGCCACGCCTCCCGCCCCCAAGACCGCACCGGCTGCCAAGGCTGCCGCTCCGGCCCCCGCGAAGACGGCAGCGCCCGCCGCCAAGGCCGCCCCGGCCCAGCCCGCAGCAGCCAAGCCCGCGGCCGCTACTGCCAAGCCCGCCCCTGCCGGCGGAGCCGAGGAAACCAAGGTTCTCCGCGGCGCCGCAGCCGCAGTCGTCAAGAACATGTCGCTCTCGCTCGAGATCCCGACTGCAACCAGCGTGCGTGCCATCCCCGCGAAGCTGATGTTCGACAACCGCATCGTCATCAACAACCACCTCGCGCGTACCCGCGGCGGCAAGATCTCGTTCACCCACCTCTTGGGTTACGCGATCGTCCAGGCAGTCAACGCGTTCCCCAACATGAACCGGCACTTCGCCGAAATCGACGGCAAGCCGAACGCGGTCACGCCCGAGCACACCAATCTCGGACTCGCGATCGACCTTCCCGGAAAGGACGGCAACCGCTCACTGGTAGTTGCCGCCATCCGGAACACCGAGTCGATGAACTTCGTCCAGTTCCACGCGGCATACGAGGACATCGTCCGACGCGCCCGTGAAGGCAAGCTCACCGGCGAAGACTTCACCGGCGTCACCATTTCGCTGACCAACCCGGGCGGTATCGGCACGGTTCACTCCGTTCCTCGCCTGATGAAGGGCCAGGGCGCCATCATCGGTGCCGGCGCGATGGAATACCCCGCCGAGTTCCAGGGCGCCAGCGACGAGAAGCTGGCCGAGATGGGCGTCGGCAAGTTGATGACTCTCACCTCGACCTACGATCACCGCATCATCCAGGGTGCCGAGTCGGGCGATTTCCTGCGCACGATCCACAACCTGCTGATCAGCGACGAGTTCTACGACGAGATCTTCCACGCGCTCGGCAACCCGTACGAGCCGGTGCGGTGGCGCAAGGACGTGCCGGAAGGCGCTGTCGACAAGAACACCCGCGTTCTCGAACTGATCGCTGCATACCGTGACCGCGGCCACCTCATGGCCGACACGGACCCGTTGCAGTTCGTCAAGGACAAGTTCCACAGCCACCCCGACCTCGACGTCATCAGCCACGGCCTGACGCTGTGGGATCTGGACCGTGAGTTCAAGGTCGGCGGCTTCCACGGTCAAGAGAAGATGAAGCTGCGCGACGTGTTGAGCGTGCTGCGCGACGCGTACTGCCGCCACGTCGGCGTCGAGTACACGCACATCCTCGAGACGGATCAGCGTCAGTGGATCCAGGACCGCGTCGAGGGCCATCACGCCAAGCCTTCGGTCGCTCAGCAGAAGTACATCCTGAGCAAGCTCAACGCCGCCGAGGCCTTCGAGACGTTCCTGCAGACCAAGTACGTCGGCCAGAAGCGCTTCTCGCTCGAAGGCGCAGAAGCAGTCATCCCGATGATGGACGCCGTGATCGACCAGGCCGCCGAGCACCAGCTCGACGAGGTCGTCATCGGCATGCCGCACCGTGGCCGACTCAACGTCCTTGCCAACATCGTCGGCAAGCCGTACTCCAAGATCTTCACGGAGTTCGAGGGCAACATGAACCCGGCAGCCGCTCACGGCTCCGGCGACGTGAAGTACCACTTGGGTGCCAGCGGAACGTACATCCAGATGTTCGGCGACAACGACATCGCTGTCTCCTTGACCGCAAACCCGTCGCACCTCGAGGCCGTCGACCCGGTTCTCGAAGGCCTGGTCCGCGCCAAGCAGGACATCCTCGACAAGGGCGAAGAAGGCTTCACCGTCCTGCCGCTCATGCTGCACGGTGACGCTGCATTCGCCGGTCAGGGTGTTGTCGCCGAGACGCTCAACCTCTCGCTGCTTCGCGGTTACCGCACCGGTGGCACCGTGCACATCGTCGTGAACAACCAGGTCGGCTTCACCACCGCTCCGGAACATTCACGCTCGTCCGAGTACTGCACCGACGTCGCGAAGATGATCGCCGCACCGGTCTTCCACGTCAACGGCGACGACCCCGAGGCTTGCGTCTGGGTTGCTCAGCTGGCCGTCGACTTCCGTGAGAAGTTCGGCAAGGACGTTGTCATCGACCTCATCTGCTACCGCCGTCGCGGTCACAACGAGGGCGACGACCCGTCGATGACCCAGCCGGCCATGTACGACGTCATCGACACCAAGCGCAGCGTTCGTAAGAGCTACACCGAGTCCCTCATCGGCCGCGGTGACATCTCGCTCAAGGAAGCCGAAGACGCACTTCGCGACTACCAGGGCCAGCTCGAACGGGTCTTCAACGAGGTCCGTGAACTCGAGAAGTTCCAGCCCGAACCGTCCGAGTCCGTCGAACTCGACCAGACTCCCCCGGCTCGCCTGACCACGGCTGTCGCTCCCGAGGTCCTCGAGCGCATCGGTGATGCGTTCGTCAACGTCCCCGACGGCTTCACCGTTCACCCGCGCGTCAAGCCGGTTGCCGAGAAGCGCCGCGAGATGGCCCGTGAGGGACATGTCGACTGGGCGTTCGCAGAATTGCTTGCGTTCGGCTCGTTGGCCGAGCAGGGTGCCTTGATCCGCCTCGCGGGTCAGGACTCCAAGCGAGGAACGTTCACGCAGCGTCACTCGGTCCTCATCGACCGCAAGACCGGCAACGAGTACAGCCCGATCGCCAAGATCGCTGCCGACGCCGAAAACGGCGGCAAGTTCATGGTCTACGACTCCGCACTCACCGAGTACGCAGGTCTGGGCTTCGAGTACGGCTACTCGGTCGGTAACCCCGACGCTCTGGTCCTGTGGGAAGCGCAGTTCGGTGACTTCGTCAACGGCGCGCAGACCATCATCGACGAGTTCATCTCTTCGGGTGAGGCCAAGTGGGGTCAGCTCTCCGACGTCGTGCTGCTCCTGCCGCACGGTCACGAGGGTCAGGGTCCGGACCACACCTCCGGTCGCATCGAGCGTTTCCTTCAGCTGTGTGCAGAAGGCTCGATGACCGTTGCGGTTCCGTCGACTCCGGCCAGCTACTTCCACCTGCTGCGTCGCCATCACCTCGACGGCATCCGCCGTCCGCTGGTGGTTTTCACGCCCAAGTCGATGCTGCGTAACAAGGCTGCCGTCAGCAACGTCGAGGACTTCACGACGGGCAAGTTCCGTTCGGTCTTCGAGGAGCCGGCATACGAGAGCGGCGAAAGCGCACGCGAATCGGTCAAGCGGGTTCTGCTGGTCAGCGGCAAGCTGTACTGGGAACTCCTGGCGAAGAAGCACAAGGACGAGCGAGACGACATCGCCATCGTGCGCATGGAGCAGCTCTACCCCGTGCCGAAGCGTCGCCTCAAGGAGACCCTGGACCGTTACCCGAATGCGGATCAGTTCCGTTGGGTCCAGGAAGAGCCCGCAAACCAGGGTGCGTGGCCGTTCCTCGGGCTGGCTCTGCCGGACCTTCTGCCGGAGACCTTGACCGGTATCAAGCGCATCTCGCGTCGTCCGATGTCCGCTCCCTCTTCGGGATCGAGCAAGGTCCACGCGGTGGAGCAGCAGGAGATCTTGGACGAGGCGTTCCTGCCGACCAACTGATCTCAGTAATTTGACAAGGGCCGGGCCCCACATTCCGCAAGGAGTGTGGGGCCCGGCCTTTCTGCGTTCACGTCAATTCGCTTGCAGCAGACCCAGATCCGGCCCGGCATCGAAGCCGACGGCGGCCAGTGCCAACGCAGGTAACGACTGAACCGTCAGGTCGATCAGTTCCTCGCGGGTGATGGCGGGCGCTCGGAGCCAACTGATGGTGGCTTCCTCGACAAACGCGATCCAACCGCGAACGGCCAACTCCACCTGAGGTGTTCGAGTCAGGCCGATCTTCGGGAGCTGATCGAGGGTTCTCTTGGCCATGATGTCGCGAGTCTGCTCGAACACCTCACGCATCTGCGGATCCCCGCTGGCGGTCCCCCGGAGCAGCGAGACGTAGGTATTGCGGTTCTCGGTCACGTAGTCGACGTACGACGCCAGCACCGAGCGGAGGGTGAGCATCGGATCGTCCGACTCGCTCGGTTCGGTGCGCTGGAGCATCTGTTCACTGCTGTGTCGGACGATCGCCAGATGGAACTCGTTTTTCGACGCGAAGTAGTGGAACAGAAGCCCCCGCGAGACACCAGCCTGATCGGCGATGTCCTCGACGGAAATCTGTTCGAGCGGCCGTTCGGCCAGCATCCGCGCCCCGAGGTCGATGAGTTGCGCTCGGCGTTGCGCAGGGTCGAGCCGCGTTCGCTTTACTGCGTCCATGCCCAATAGACTACTGAATATTCGTCAATAAGCTATTGACCGTGACTCAATAAAGGCATATCGTTCCCTACATGAGTCTTCCAGTTACAGATACCTCAGCACCTGCCGCGGATACTCGCCACGTCGGCACACTGATCATCGGCAGTGGTTTCGCCGGTCTCGGTGCGGCGATCAAACTGGCACAGGCCGGCATCACGGACTACGTCGTTCTCGAGCGCGGCAACGACGTCGGCGGAACCTGGCGTGACAACAGCTACCCGGGCGCCGCGTGTGACGTGCCGTCGCATTTGTACTCGTACTCTTTTGCACTCAATCCGGAGTGGACGCGCTCCTTCTCCACTCAGCCCGAGATCTACAAGTACATCCAGTCGGTGGCCAACCGCCACAAGGTGCTCGACAAGCACATCTTCGACTGCGATGTTCTCTCCGCACGCTGGGACGAGGCGTCTGCTCGGTGGCACGTCAGCACCAACAAGGGCGAATTCGTCGCAAAGATCGTCGTCTCGGCCGTCGGCGCATTGTGTGAGCCTTCACTTCCGGACATCAAGGGCATCGACGGCTTCAAGGGCGAGATCTTCCACTCCTCGCGTTGGAACCACGACGCCGATCTGACCGGCAAGCGTGTGGCCGTCATCGGAACCGGCGCCTCGGCCATCCAGATCGTGCCGGCCATCGGCAAGAAGGTCTCGCATCTCGACGTGTACCAGCGCACGGCGCCGTGGATCCTGCCCCGCGCAGACCGCGAGTACACCAAGATCGAGCACCTCGCGTTCAAGTACCTCCCCGGCTTCCAGAAGTTGTGCCGCACCGGTATCTACTGGATGCGAGAGACGCAGGTCGTCGGCCTGGCCAAGGCGCCGGTCTTCATGAAGCCGCTGCAGTTCGCCGCCGAGCGTCACCTGAAGGCCCAGATCAAGGACAAGGATCTTCGCAAGAAGGTCATGCCCAACTTCCAGATCGGCTGCAAGCGCATGCTGATCTCGAACAACTACTTCCCCACCCTCGCCCAGGACAATGTCGACCTGGTGACCGAAGGCATCGAGGAGGTCACCGCCAACGGGATCGTTTCGAAGACCGGCACCACGCGTGAGATCGATGCCATCGTCGTGGCGACCGGATTCCACGTCACCGACTCCCCCACCTTCGCGGGAATCTTCGGCAAGGACGGACGCTCGCTCGCCGAGGTCTTCGAAGAGACCGGCATGCAGGGATACAAGGGCGCGGCAGTTGCCAACTTCCCCAACATGTTCTTCCTCGTCGGACCCAACACCGGCCTCGGACATTCGTCGATGGTCTTCATGATCGAGTCGCAGATCAGCTACCTGGTCGACGCGATCGCCACCATCGACAAGTACGACATCGGCACCATCGAGGTGCGCAAGGACAAGCAGGACAAGTACAACAAGGACCTGCAGGCAGCTATGTCCAAGAGCGTGTGGAACAACGGCGGTTGCGCCAGCTGGTACATGGACAAGCACGGAAACAACACCACCCTGTGGCCTGGCTTCACCTTCCAGTTCCGCAATGCCACCAAGCATTTCGACCTCGCGGCATACCGCAGCGTCGCCACCTCGGATCTTGGCGCCGTCGGCACCGCGACCACTTCACAGATCGACCTCGACGACGAGAAGGCAGTAGCACAATGAGTGATTTTGCAGGCAAGGTCGTAGTCATCACCGGAGCGGGATCGGGCATCGGTCGCGCACTAGCACTGAACCTGGCCGGCCAGGGCGCCAAGTTGGCAATCTCCGACGTGGACACCATCGGGCTCGCCGAGACAACGCGTCTGGTGGAAGCCATCGGCGCCGAGGTGAAGTCGGACCATCTCGACGTCACCCAGCGCGAAGCGGTTCTCGAGTACGCCGACGCGGTTGTCGCCCATTTCGGCAAGGTCAACCAGATCTACAACAACGCCGGAATCGCCTACCACGGCACTTTCGAGAAGTCCGAATTCAAGGACTTCGAACGTGTCATGGACGTCGACTTCTGGGGAGTTGTCAACGGCACCAAGGCATTCCTCCCCCACGTCATCGCATCCGGCGACGGGCACATCGTGAACGTGTCGAGCCTCTTCGGTCTGCTGTCGATGCCGGGTCAGAGCGCATACAACTCGGCCAAGTTCGCCGTTCGCGGTTTCACCGAGTCGCTTCGCCAGGAAATGCTGATCGCCAAGCACCCGGTGAAGGTGACCTGTGTGCACCCGGGCGGAATCAAGACCGCCATCGCACGCAACGCCACCGCAGGCCCAGGTGAAGATCTTGCGGTCTTCTCCGAGTTCTTCGACCGCAAGCTCGCGCGCACCACACCGGAGGACGCCGCCAAGACGATCGTCAACGGTGTTCGGAAGAGCAAGCCGCGAGTTCTCATCGGGATGGACGCAATCGCACTCGACGCCTGGGTTCGCCTCGTAGGATCGGGCTACCAGCGCATCGTCGCGATCGTCGCCGGCCGAATGATGCCCAAGTCCAGCTGAGTTCGTTTCACAGCGCAGTTCGTTTCACAGCGCAGTTCGCACAAAGAGTCAGGAGCCCTGCCGGTGAGCACGTTCACCCTTCCGCTGCCCGTGGTCGCATTCTTGTTGAAGCCGTACTTCCGTCTGGCTTTCAACTCGCGGCTGCCGTATCGGATTCAACGTCTGTTGCTCGAGGCCGGGGCACCGCTACAGCAGGTTCCAGCGGGCGCCGTCGTGCGCCCGCTGGAGCTGGCTTGCCGACCGGCAGAGAAGATCACCGTCGGCGCAACCGAGCGCCCCACCGCAGTTCTCTACCTGCATGGCGGGGCGTACACGCTGGGTTCGCTGTCCACACACCGTTCTCTCGCAGCTCATCTCGCCCGTGAGTCGTCCAGTGCGGTCTTCACCTTGGACTACCGTCTCGCGCCGGAGAATCCGTATCCCGCCGCTCTCGACGACGCGGTCTCAGCCTTCATGCAGTTGGTCACCGAGTTCGACTATTCGGAAGACCGCGTTGCCATCGCCGGCGATTCGGCCGGTGGCGGCCTGGCCGCGGCGACCGCTATCCGTCTGATCGAGCGTCACGGCGTGACCCCCGGCGCGCTTGCCCTGATCTCACCGTGGGTCGATCCCGGCGATCGGGGTGCTACCAAAAAGGCCGACCTGGTGGTCAACACAGCGTGGTCCTTCGACGCCGCCGACGCCTACCTTGCCGGAGGCGACCGTACTGATCCCGGCTACGCACCGATGCATGGCAAGCTCGACGGGTTGCCACCCACCAGGATTCACGTCGGTTCCGAGGAAGTCCTCTACCCGCAGATCATGACGTTCACCGACAAGCTCTCCGCTGCCGGCGTCGATGTGTCCCTGGTCGAGTACGCAAGACTCTGGCACGTGGCTCACGCACAGGCGTCACTGGTGAAGGAAGCAGCAGACGCCGTTTCCGACCTCGGCCAGTTCATCGCATCGAAACTGATTCGTGCCAAGGATGATTCGAGTTCAGCAGTGGGCTCGAACAGTCACTGACGGGTGGCCCACTCCGTCCATGTCACTGACGGGTGTCCCACCAGGTGCGGGCGACTTCCGAGGCTGACGCCTTGCCGGTCCGCACCTGCTCGATCATTGCGGCGAGATCGGTGGTGGACAGTTCACCGGCAACGACGCTGAGCGCCTTGACAGCCGAATCTCCCAGTGCGCCCGCTCGAAAGAGCGGAACGACATTCTGCGCAGCCAGAACGTGATTCGAATCAGCGAGCACTGTGACGGCATCGGATTGTGCCAACGCCGACAGCGTCGTGGTTCCGAATACTTGTGCACCGGGTACGTCTGCCGGCGTTGCCTGATCGACACCGGCGAAGACACACTCGGCGCCCTCGGCCAACTGTTCCACTGCCCCGTCCTCGACGAATCTCGCGGAGACGAGCGGCGTCGCCGCGGCACACGAAGGAGCAAAGGCTTCTATCGTCTTCGCTCCCAACGACTGTGCGTATCCGTTGTCGAGTGCGAGGACCGCACGATCTTCGGCCATCGCATAGTCGGAGACCGAAAGACCCTCCGGCAGAGAGCGACTCAAGGCTTCGAAGACGTCGTCGGCCTTGCGGGCCGGGGATGAAGGGTCGTAGTGATCGAGCAGCGCGCCGGTGAACTCGGGCACCAAAGTGACTCGCGCTGCGTCCAGAGCCTCGAGTGATTGGTTTCGGCCACCACCCACCGATTCGACGCGAGCCGACAGGCCGGAGGAGGAGAGCACCGTCGAATACACCTCGGCCAACACCGAACTCTCCACCGATGCGTCAGCAGCCACCACGATCTGGTCACGAGACTCCGCTTCGGCACCCTCTACCACCGAATCACCGTTTGCGCATCCGCTGAGAATCGGCAGGACCATCAGTGCTGCAACAACAGTCGAATACTTCGTGCGTGTGCTCTTCACCGAAATCCTCACATCCAATCCCATGGATCGAAAACCGTGCCATGTCGGTACCTATCGTTACACTTGTCGGGCGATGCGCGGTAACCAGTCCTGACGCAGCCACTCGGTGGCGGCGCCGTCGGAGTCACTCGGGTGGCTTCGCCACAAGGGAATGGTTTCCGACGCCCGAAACACGGGACGCCCGAAAAACCGGAAGGACGCTCATGCGCACCTCACGATTTCGTTCCAACCGTTGGCTCGTAGCCGCGGCAACCGTTGTCTCTCTGACTGCACTGACAGCGTGCGGTAGCAGCGACGGTGACTCCAACAGCGATCCCAACGCGATCGTCGTCGGCTCCGCCAACTTCACCGAATCCGAGACGATCGCCAACATCTACGCCGAAGCACTGCGTGTCAACGGGTTCGATGTGTCCACGTCGTTCAACGTCGGCAGCCGCGAGGCGTACATTCCGGCACTCAAGGACGGGTCCATCAGTGTCATTCCGGATTACACGGGAAATCTCCTGCAGTACTTGGATCCCGACAGCACGGCCACCAGCTCCGCTGACGTCCTCGCTGCTCTTCCCGCAGCTCTCGGGTCGGAATTGGCAATTGCGACGCCTGCATCCGCCGAGGACAAGGACGCCGTCGTCGTCACGAAGGAAACCGCTGACAAGTGGAACCTGAAGACGATCGCCGATCTGGCTCCGCATTCCGCCGAGGTCAAGTTCGGTGCTCCGGCCGAGTTCCAGGAACGTCCAGCCGGATTGCCCGGTTTGAAGTCCAATTACGGCCTCGACATCTCGGCAGCCAACTTCGTTCCGATCGCCGACGGCGGTGGACCGGCAACCGTGAAGGCTCTCTCCTCCGGTGACATCACCGCGGCAAACATCTTCACGACGTCGGCCTCCATCCCGGAGAACAACTTCGTGGTTCTCGAAGACCCGAAGAACAATTTCCCGGCTCAGAACGTGGTGCCGGTGCTGCGCGCGTCGAAGTCTTCCGACAAGTTGAAGACAGTCCTCGATGCGGTGTCCGCCAAGCTCACCACCGAAGAGTTGTTGGCACTCAACGTCCAGGTGTCCGGCGACACCAAGACGGAGCCGGCAGCGGCGGCCAAGGCGTGGGTGACGGCGCAGGGCCTCGACAAGCCGGTCTCGTAGTCACGTGATCACCTTCGAGGGCGTCACCAAGCAGTATCCGGACGGCACCACCGCCGTCGACCGTCTCGATCTCACCATCGAGGCCGAGTCGTTCACGGTGTTCGTGGGGCCGTCCGGGTGCGGCAAGACGACGTCGATGCGCATGATCAACCGGATGATCACACCGACGTCGGGCAAGATCTTCGTCGACGGTCGTGACATCGCCCAGACCGACGCGGTGAAACTGCGTCTCGGTATCGGGTACGTCATCCAGAACGCCGGCCTGCTTCCGCACCGCACCGTGATCGACAACGTCGCAACGGTTCCGGTGCTGCGCGGTGAGTCCCGCCGCGCCGCCCGTAAAGCCGCGTTGGGTGTGCTCGAACGAGTCGGTCTGGACATCTCACTTGCCACCCGCTACCCCGGGCAACTCTCGGGTGGACAGCAACAGCGTGTGGGAGTTGCGCGTGCATTGGCGGCCGATCCGCCGATCCTGTTGATGGACGAGCCGTTCAGCGCCGTCGACCCCGTCGTGCGTGAGGATCTGCAGACCGAAATGCTCCGTCTGCAAAGCGAACTGAAGAAGACGATCGTCTTTGTCACCCACGACATCGACGAGGCAGTCAAACTCGGTGATCACATTGCCGTCTTCGGTCCCGGCGGGCGGCTTCAGCAGGTGGCGGCACCTCGCGACGTGTTGGCCGCTCCGGCAACGGATTTTGTCGCCGGATTCGTCGGACGCGATCGCGGCTATCGGGGATTGTCGTTCCGCGCTGCCGACGAGGTTCCGTTGCACCCTGTACGCACGGCCGTCGAGAACGAATTGAAGGCTCTACGTCTCGAATTGGGCGAATGGGTTCTCGTGGTCACGGACAACGGAACTCCGCAGGGATGGATCGACGTGACCGGCGTCGAAGGCCTGCGCTCGGGACGAACCCTTGCTCAGTCGACGTCTGCCGGTGGTTCGCTGTTCTCCCCCGGCGGCGATCTCCGCCAAGCACTCGATGCGGCAATCTCGTCGCCTTCCGGTATCGGCGTTGCCGTCGACGGCGAGGGCGCGGTCATCGGCGGGATCCTCGGTTCCGAAGTCGTGGCGAAATTGGCAGATCAGCGTCGACGCGAGGACGAGGAACGCAACCGCGTCGCCTTCACCGAGGGATTCGGGTCGTAGCGGCATGCGCTGGCTCATCGACAATTTCTCGACGGTCGTGGATTACTCGAAGACCCATCTGTATCTGGCACTGCTTCCTTTGCTGATCGGTCTCCTGATTGCCGTTCCGGTCGGAACAGCGATCCGCAACGTCAGATGGCTGCGCCGAATCACGTTGACCCTGGCGAGCATTGCGTTCACGATTCCGTCGCTCGCGCTGTTCGTCACCATCCCCCAGTTGTTCGGACTCAAGACCCTTGATCCTCTCAACGTCGTGATCGCACTCAGCGTGTATGCGACGGCACTGCTCATCCGGGCAGTACCCGAAGCACTCGACTCGGTGCCGGACAACGTCATCGACGCCTCCACCGCCGTCGGTTTCACACCACTACGACGCGCTCTGACGGTCGAGTTGCCATTGGCGCTGCCGGTGATGATCGCGAACATCAGAGTTATTGCCGTTACCAATATTTCGCTGGTGTCAGTCGGATCTCTGATCGGAATCGGCGGGCTTGGAGTCCTGTTCAAACAAGGCTACGACCGCGACTATCCCGACCAGATCGTTGCGGGCATCATCGCGATCGTCGTGCTGGCACTGGCGCTCGATCTGATCCTGTATCTGATCGGCCGATTCCTGACCCCGTGGACCAGAACGTCGACCTCGTCGAAGGTTCCCGCCGTCCTGTCAGCCGAGGGGGAACCCGTATGAGCATCTTCACCGGGGCCTGGGACTTCATCGTCGATCCCGGAAATTGGAGCGGCGACACCGGAATCGGCACCCGCATCCTCCAGCACCTCTGGTACAGCGTTCTGGCCGTGGCACTTTCGGCTGTGATCGCGGTGCCCATCGGATTACTCATCGGCCATCTGCGTCGCGGTGAGATCGTGGTCGTCAGTCTGGTCAACGCACTGCGGTCACTGCCCACTCTCGGCCTGCTGACCTTCCTCGTTCTTCTCATGGGTCTGGGAGTGATGCCGCCGATTCTCGCCCTCGTCATTCTTGGTATTCCCCCACTACTCGCCGGCACGTACGCCGGAATCGCCAGCGTCGACCGCGGCGTCGTCGAGGCCGCACGGGCGATGGGTATGACCGAACTCCAAGTGCTCTTCCGCGTCGAGATACCCAATGCGCTGCCATTGATTCTCGGCGGACTGCGTAACGCAACACTGCAGGTGATTGCCACGGCAACGGTCGCCGCCTACGTCAACCTCGGCGGCCTCGGCCGGTACATCTTCGACGGTCTCGCACTCTACAAGTACGACCGAGTCGTCGTCGGCGCAATCCTGGTCGCGGTTGTGGCTCTCGTCGTGGACGGCTTACTGGCGCTGGTGGTCTGGGCATCGGTTCCCGGGACCGGCAGGCTGCGCCGAACACCCGACCTCACTCGTCTGTAGCTCTCGGTACACACGAAAAAGCCCCGATCGGAACCTTGTGTGCGGGTTCCGATCGGGGCTTTCGTAGTCCCTCTTAGCTGGTCACGCCCTCAGCATGCGCTGCGGCCGCGACGGCTTCCGCTACTGCGGGTGCCACGCGAGGGTCGAGTGGGCTGGGGACGATTTTGTCCGCCGCCAACTCGTCGCCGACCACCGACAGGATTGCCTCGGCGGCAGCGAGCTTCATACCTTCGGTGATGCGACGGGCGCCGGCGTCGAGCGCGCCCTTGAAGACACCGGGGAAGGCAAGAACGTTGTTGATCTGGTTCGGGAAATCACTACGGCCCGTCGCCACGATCGCCGCGTACTTCGACGCGGTTTCGGGGTGAATCTCCGGGTCCGGGTTGGAGAGTGCGAACACGATCGACTCGGGAGCCATCGAAGCGATGAGCTCCTCGGGGATCTTGCCCGCCGAGACACCGAGGAACACGTCAGCACCTTCGAGAGCCTCGATGGCACCACCATGCAGGTCACGGGGATTGGTGCGGGCCGCGAGTTCTGCCTTCACGTCGTTGAGGTCGCTGCGCTCACCCGAGATGATGCCCTTCGAGTCCAGCACGATGACGTCGCTGATTCCGGCGGCAAGCAGGATGTTCGCGCAGGCAACACCCGCAGCGCCGGCGCCGGAGATGACGACCTTGAGTGTGGTGATGTCGCGGCTCTGGACCTTCACGGCGCCCTTGAGTGCCGCGAGGACCACGATGGCGGTTCCGTGCTGATCGTCGTGCATGACGGGGCAGTCGAGAGCTTCGATAACGCGCTTCTCGATCTCGAAGCAACGCGGCGCCGAGATGTCCTCGAGGTTGACCGCGCCGAAGCTCGGACGCAGTCGGATGAGTGTCTCGACGATCTCGTCGGGATCCTTGGTGTCGAGAACCAGCGGAATGGAGTTCAGTCCGGCAAAGTTCTTGAACAGCGCCGACTTGCCCTCCATGACGGGCAGCGACGCGCGAGGGCCGATGTCGCCGAGTCCGAGAACCGCGGTGCCATCGCTGACCACGACGACGAGTCGGTTGGTCCACGTGTATCGATCGGCAAGGGTTTCGTCTGCAGCGATGGCGCGGCTCACCTGAGCAACACCCGGCGTGTAGGCGATCGAGAGGGCCCGCTGCGTATCGAGCGGTGCTGTGGTCTCGACCGAGAGCTTGCCACCGACGTGAGCGGCAAAGATTTCTTCGTCGGTCAACTCGACCTTGGGTACGTTGATGGCTTCAGTCACGAGGGACACGATGACACTCCTGATTAGTCCAGCCTCAAGCGGGGCTGGGTTACTGGGAAGTAATCCTTCGGACCGGTGCGAAACTACGTTCACAACGGTCAGAGATCATTTCTTCCGCGAACGACTACTGAGAAGAAGAGCATTCGGCGTGCGCGAGAAAGTGGGCCGCAATACATCCGAAGCGTCATGGTGTGGGGCGGGTGAGCCCTGGCGTATCCATGCAATCTAGGTTTCGGGAGAAATTCTGACGAAACCTGCACTTCGGGGCCGGGCTGTGGCGCCGCCTCGAAGTAACTCCAGTTTGCCACCAGAGTCGGATCACAATCAAATCCTCCAAGCGGTCGGATTCCTCACCACACTCGAACCCGAGCCGTCATCCCCACCGTGTCATCCCCACCCAGTCATCCCCACCCAGTCATCCCCACCACTGCGTCACCAACAACAGCCCCGCCACCACGAGCACGACCACCGATCCGGCAACCGCCGCGATACCCCGCCTGCGGTCGCACCAGATCTGCGCGGCCAGAGCAACCACCGAGGCCGCAATGTGCGCGGTGATCGACGTTGTTCCCGGACCCGGGAATCCGCGGTTGCCGCCCAGATATGCCGAACCGATGATCACAAGTGTCAAGACCACGATTCCGGCCGCCACGGTGCCACTCAGGGCGCGTAGAGCGCGGACCAGCAGCCATTGTCGTTTGTCGGCGGGATAGTCGTAATCGTCTTCGTACTGATAGTCCTGATATTCCTGGTACTGGTAGTCGTCCTCGTACCTGTCGTTCCGGTCGTACCTGTCGTCGTATGTCATCTCTTACGCTCCCGCGACGAATCCGCGGACTGATTCCGCAATGAGTTGAACCGCGATGGCGGCGAGCAGAAGACCGGCGATGCGTGCCAGCAGACTGATGCCACCCTCGCCCAGTATCCGGATCAGTGCGGTCGAGAAGCGCAGGACCACGAACAGCACGAGGTGGATGGACAGAATCGCCAACGCGATCGCCAGATACGACGCCGCTTCACCGTCGGCCTGGGCGACAAAGACGATGACGGCCGCTATCGCACCGGGACCGGCCATCATCGGCGTTCCCAGAGGAACGAGTGCGACGTTGACGTCGTCGGCTCCCTGCGGACGGTTGGAGGCCTTGCCGGTCAGCAGTTCGAGTGCGATGAGAAGCAGGAGTAGTCCGCCGGCGCCCTGCAACGCCGGAATGCCGATGTGGAGGTAGTTGAGGATCGCCTGACCGCCGATGGCAAAGACCGAGATGACCGCCAGGGAGACGGCGGGGGCCTGCCATGCCGCTCGATTGCGATCTTCACGACTTTTACGTCCGACGAGTGACAAAAACACCGGGATGACTCCGGGCGGGTCCATGATCACGAACAGCGTGATGAACACGGTGAGGTAGAGCGTGGTGTCGAGCATCAGCGCCCCAGTACCTCCACGCCGGTGGCAGCCGAGACGAGTTTGTCGAACTCGGCTTCGTCCGTGAGCTCGTCGCCGAGTCCGATCGTCTTGTTCTCGCCGTGGTAGTCAGAGGATCCGGTGACTGCCAAACCGAGGTCGACAGCCAGGCGGCGCAGGACGTCACGATCGTCGCTGCGATGGTCCGGGTGATCGACTTCGAGACCCCCGAGACCCAACTCGGCCAGATCGCGGATGTGATCGAGCGCAAGCAATCCGCCGCGCGAACGAGCCCGTCCATGCGCAAGGACGGTCACTCCCCCGGCGGCTGCCACCAGTTCGACGGCGTACTCGAGCGGAGTGTCGTACTTGGGAACGTCGTATCGTCCTCGACTGGACAACAGGTCGGAGAAGGCCTCGCTGATGCTCGACACCACACCGGCCCGCATCAGGGCCGCTGCGACGTGCGGGCGTCCGACGGACGGACCGGCGTCGGCGAGGATCTGATCGGGATCGACGGGCAGACCGTCACGCGCCATCATGGTCGTCATCACCCGGATACGTTCGACGCGTTCGGCGCGCAGTCGCTCACGTTCTTTTGCGAATTCGGGGTGCGTCGGATCGAACAGGTACGCAAGCAGATGTACAGCGACCGGCCAACCACGCTCACCTCGACCTTCGCACGACATCTCCATCCCACGAACCAGGCTGACGCCGGCCGGCAAGGCCTGCGCCGCCTCGGCCCAGCCCGAAGTCGTGTCGTGATCGGTGATGGCGACGACGTCGAGTCCGGCGTCGGCTGCGGCGCGCATGAGGGCAGCCGGGGTGTCGGTGCCGTCCGATGCGTTGGAGTGGGTGTGAAGATCTATTCGCACTGTTCCAGTGTGTCAGCAATCGGCAACTTCATCGCGCTCCGGTGGGCGAGCCGGAAGCTGACGTACGATTACGCCGCAGCGGCAGCGCAATTCGATCAGGTGTCGCTGTAGTGCCGTTCCCCTGCATTACAGACCGAGAAGGAGCGAGCGTGCCAACCATGCCGTCACTGCCGAATTGGTCGAACGGCAAATCGACGCAAGCCGATGCGCCCAAGATCCCCGTTCCGGCAGCCCGCGCGATCGTCGACTGCGCGGTCTACGTGGACGGCGTGCGGTTGCCGGGCAAGTACACGCACCGCGCTGCGTTGGCCGAGGTTCGTAGTCGCGACAACGCGTTCGTCTGGGTGGGAATGCACGCTCCCGACGAAGGTCAGATGCAAGATGTCGCAGCAACTTTCGGACTCCACGAGCTGATGGTCGAGGATGCCGTCCATGCACACGAGCGCCCGAAACTCGAACGCTACGACGACGTCATGTTCCTGGTGCTGCGCACGGTCGTCTACGTGCCGCACGAGTCCGTCGCGACGGCGAGCGAGATCGTCGAAACCGGCGAGATCATGGTGTTCGTCGGCCCCGACTTCGTGGTGACCGTCCGGCACGGGGATCACTCCGAACTGGCAAGCGTGCGCAAGTCACTCGAGCAGAACCCCGAGCGCCTCACCATGGGCCCGTTCGCGGTGTTGCACGCGATCACCGACCACGTCGTCGACAGCTATCTCTCCGTCATCCAACTCGTCGAACAGGACGTCGACAGCATGGAAGAGTTGGTGTTCAACCCGCGGAACACCGTTGCCGTCGAGCACATCTACCTGCTCAAACGTGAAATCGTCGAACTACGACGCTCGGTCACTCCACTCGGATTGCCACTGCTCCAGCTGACCCAGCCCGCGGGCGGCCTCGTCCCGAAGGAGATCCGGCGATACTTCCGTGACGTACGAGATCACCACACGATCGTGGCCGAACGTATCTCGGAATACGACGAGGTGTTGAGTTCGCTGGTCGACGCCGCACTCGCGAAGATCGCGGTGCAGCAAAACACCGACATGCGCAAGATCTCCGCGTGGGTCGCTATCGCCGCCGTGCCGACCGGCGTTGCCGGTATCTACGGGATGAACTTCGAGAACATGCCGGAACTCGGTTACAAGTACGGCTATCAGTCCATCCTGTTCCTCATCGCGTCGGTGTGTGTCGGCTTGTTCTTTCTCTTCCGTCGCAACAACTGGCTGTGAACCTCGCACGCTGACTCCCTGTACTTGCCACCGTCGCAGGCGGACAATGGATATGGGTACGCATTTTCATTCCGTTCCCGAAATCCATTTTGCGACAAGCAAATTCAGATCCAAGGAGAAGTGGAGGAGCAACCATGCCTACAGTCGAGCAATCCGTGGAGATCGCGTTGCCACCCAAGGACGTCTGGGAGTACATCGCCGTCGCCGAGAACTGGCCCAACTGGGAGAATTCGATGGTCGAGTGCAAACAGATCACCGACGGCCCGATGGGCGTGGGAAGCCGCTGGCACGGTGTCTCGCGAATCCTGGGCAAGCGTCTCGAGTGGACATCCGAATTCACCGAGTACGACCCACCGAGATCGTCGAAATCGACGTCCGTCGAAAGTCCGGTCAGCTTCTCGCAGACCACGACCTGCGAAGAAGTCGGTGACGGCACTCGGGTCACCTACCGACTCGACAGCGAAAGCGGCCTGGGAGGAGTATTCGGCAAGATGGCCGACCCGATCGTCACGAAAGCATTTTCACGGACGGTTCGGGTAAGTCTCGAGAACTTGGCGGACATCCTCGTGCACGCCGAATGATCTGACGGACAAAGCGCCAGCGCAGCTAGAGCGAGGCAGCAGAACGGTGCGGATCGCGGATGTCGATCCCCGCCTCGGTCCACGCTTCCCTCAGTGCCTCCGCGCCGCGCAGACGCACCCAGGCGGCTTCGGTACCGGTCAGGGGGACCACACCAAGGAAGCGCACCGGGTCGAACGGCTCCGGCAGCGTCAGGTCTTCGATCCCGCTGTCACCGAGAAGCACCGCCGTGAACGCAGTGTCCTTCCACAGCGGCTCACCCAGGTCCAACAGTGCGTCCTCGAGCAGCACGACCCCTTCGACGGACGGCGCCGCAGCCAGCACCGCGAGCGTCCTGGCCACACCTGACGCCACACCGGTGCCACCGCGCAGCGTGAGTACCAACTCGGCGCGGGGTCCGCGTGTGGGGTCTGCGACCAGTTCGTTGGGGTCGCCCATCGGATGACGCGAGCACCCCAGTGTGACGTAGCGGACCAGGCCGTCGGGTGATTCGAAACGCAGCACGTCCAGCGGTTCGACACCGAGGAACGTCACCGAGGCCGCGGTGGGGTCCGGCCCCTCGATGCTGCTGACGAGATGGGCCCGGACGGAAGATACGACGCTGTCTGACACTCGTCCATCTAAACACCGTGCCCGCGAGGTTCGCAGCGCAGATACCTCGCGGTGGCGGTAGCGTCGTCGAAATGGTCTCCGTTCTCGCTGTCAGCGACGAGACTGTCGAATTCCTGTGGAGCAGTCAGGTTCGTTCACTCGGAGTCGACGTGATCCTGGGCGCGGGCGATCTGCCGTTTGCTTATCTGGAGTACCTGTCTGACCAACTGAATGCGCCTTGCGTGTTCGTTCCCGGGAACCACGACGCCGATCTGTCCGGATATTCGAACAAGAGATCGGGTTGGACGCGGGCCGGGATGCCGGCGCAGTGGCCAGGGCCTACCGGCGCAGTCAACGCCGACGGACGCATCGTGACCGTCGCCGGTCTGCGGATCGCGGGCCTCGGTGGTTCCATCCGATACAACACGGGTCCCAATCAGTGGTCCGAGCGCCAGCAGAGCCGACGCGCTCGCTCGCTCGCCTGGCGAAACGCCTGGCAATCGCGGCTTCCCGGCGGCCGGGCGGGCGTGGATGTGCTGCTCACCCACAGCCCCGCCCGCGGTGTCGGCGACGCCGAGGATCGGCCACATCGAGGGTTCGAATGCTTCACGCCTTTGATTCACAACCTCGATCCGACGGTGATGGTCCACGGACACATCCACCCGCACGGGCGAACCCCTCTCGATCTGGCGGTAGGCCGGACTATCGTGCTCAATACCGTCGGCTTCACGCTGATGGAGATTTCCCCAGGTACTCCGCCGACGATCGTGAGGCGCCGACATGGCTCGTGACACCGGATTTCCCACAGCCGACGCGGAGAACGACTTCGCTCGTCAGCGTCGACGTGCCGACGTTGCCCGTCTGGTCAGTTGGCTACGACGCGAACCCGACGACGTCAACGCGATCCTGCCGTTCGACGAGGTTGTCGCAGCTCTGGGCAAGGTCGGCGAGAAGTCTCTGGGTCTGCAGGTCGTCACCATCGAATCGATCGTCGGAAGTGTCGACCGCACAGGTGATTTCGACAGGTACTTCCGGCCGACGTCAACTCACTCTCGTGCGCGTTGGGAACGGCTTGCCGTGGCGCAACGACGCGGCGAATCGGTGCCACCCGTTCAGTTGTACCGTGTCGGCTCCATGCACTTCGTGATCGACGGACACCACCGAGTGTCCATTGCGTGTGCGATGCACCAGAAGACAATCGACGCGTACGTCACCGAGATCATCACGCGTATCTCGCCGGAAGGCATCACTCAGCGCGCCGATCTGCTCATCAAGGACCATCGCCGACTCTTCCTCACCCGCGTTCCGCTGCAGGGTTCACAACGCGAAGCCGTCCAGGTCACCGACCCGTGGGAGTACGCCGAACTCAGTGAGTGTGTGGAGGCGTGGGGTTTTCGGCTCATGCAGGAGAAGGGTGAGTTCCTCGGCCGAGACACCGTCGCCCGCCGCTGGTTCGGCGAGGAGTTTCTGCCCGTCGTGCGAATGCTGCGGGGTGCCGACATGTTGCCCGAGCACACCGACGCCGAGGCCTACTTGTGGATCGCCCGGGAGCGGTACCGACTGGTGCGGCGTCACATGTGGAACGACGAGATCGTGGCCGAACTACGCGATCGAGCACCGCGAAAGCACAAGCCCGCTACGTAGCGACAGCGAACCGCACCTCTCGGTTCGGGATCTTCGGGTGCATGAATTTCAGCAACGCACGCGCTTCCTTCTCGATGGATGCGAGCGCGGTCTTCGGTTGCTGCGCAAACAGAGTCGCGCCCAATTCGACCGTCTCCTTGTCCGGCGTCACCGTCGCGAATCCCACCACCTTTCCGCGCACCAGGATGGCGGGCTTGACGATGCCGTTGACGGTGAAGACGCGAGTTCGGTACTGCTCGTCCATGATTCGCGAGCGGTCGGCGTGCGAGAGCAGGATGTTGTCGAACGGAGCAAGGATTCTGACCGGCGGTGTTCCGGAGTTCGGTCGTGGCGCATCCGGCAGGTCGAACACCTCGGCCCCTTTCGCGTTGACAAAGGTGATCAAGCCGGGACGTAGCCTCTCGAAGACTTCGGCGAGTCTGGTCAGACCCGACCACGCCTGAGCGTCCTTCACGCTCGCGGGGCCGAACGCGGCCAGGTAACGCAGCACCAGTGTGTCGGGCACCGGAATCGAATCCACTTCTGCGCCCAGCCAATTCTCCAACGTCGTCAGCGCCGGTGCGCCGGATTGGCCCCACAACCCTCGCGGTGGAACCTGCACCATCGGCAACAGTCCGCGAACTCCGTGTGCCAACCCTTCTGGCGCGTGGCCGGGAAAGCGCTCCGCCAGTAGAGGCCTCATCTGCATTTGGGTGAGCGGCCCGTCCGCTACGAGGTCCCGTCCCGCCTGCGCCAGAGCGTCGAGATCCAACCCGGTGAGCGCCGCACGCTGTGTGCTGTTGGTGTGGAGATCGCGTTCCATGATCGTCTGAACCGTGGCCCGGAATGGGCCCGCATCCGCGGCCGAAAGAGCAAAGACCGTGCCCCGCATGGCAACAAGCCGCACCACCTGGCGCTTCTCGACAAGGATGGAGAGGTCTTCTGCCGCAAAGTTCTTCAGCCGCGCCCACAGCGCCAGGTAGGGCGGGTTCGGCGCCTGGGCCTGCAGACCTGCCAGGTGCTCGATCGCATCCAACGCACTGACCTCGGCCCTCCGCAGCAGGAACTGCCGCGCCAGAGTCGCCAGGTTGAGCTCGCGATCGGTGATCAGTGCAGCCATCGACAACTCCTCAACGATCGTGGTCAGTGGCGGTGACGATCTCGAACGGTATCTCGACTCGCGCGAGGGTTCCGGACTCTTCACCCGGTCCGACCGAGAACGAGCCACCCGCGGCAACCACTCGCAGTTCGTGCGAGAGCAGTCCGATGTGGCCGGCGGCCCGTCGTTCGGCAATCCGATCGGCGCTGATCCCCCGACCGTCGTCCGAGACCACGAGCACCGCACGGTGGTCCAGTCGTGCGAGCTCGATCCGAACATTGTGCGCGCCGGCATGTTTGACGACATTGCCAAGGAGCTCTCGGGCGGCGCCGAACAGGACGTCGTCGGCAGACGTGCGCAGATCGTCGTTCCAGCCCGAAGTGTCGACGTCGACCACCACTCCGCCGCGTCCCTGCGCCGAGCGCGCGAGGTCTCCGATTGCACGGGCGAGACCCACGTGCACGAGGACTGTGGGATGCAGCTCCGAAACGGAGGATCTCAACAGCGTGGTCGCTTCACCGAGCGCTTTTCCGGCTCGCGCCAACGCGACAGGCTCCGCATTGTCTGCCAATTCGTCGAGATCCATCCGCGCGGCGAGAACGTACTGGAGCGCCCCGTCGTGCAACTGCTCGGACAGTTCCGTGCGCTCTCGCTGCTCGAGCCCCATGAGTTCGGCCAGAAGGCTGGTTCGATGCCCGACGAGTTGTCCGATGGTCAACACGCGTGATCTTTGAATCCGAGTCAGTCCGATTGCGCCTGCGCCCACTCCGGCCAAGGCCATGGTGCTCAGCAGGATCGACGGCCACGGCTCGGAGTTCGAAGTCATCGTTGCCCAGCTGGAAACGAAGAACACACCGATCGTGCAGGCAACGACGCCGACACACACGTCCGTCCGCAGTTGCGTACACGCCAGAACCGGAATGACGAAGAGCCCGTTACTCAAGATGTCGGCGGTCCAACTCTGCTCGGCCGCGAGACCGGTCAGCAATGTCAGAGTTGCGAGCACGGCAAGGTCGACGAACAAGCCGAGCCAGATCATCGTCACCGGGCCGGTGCCGCCCTTGCGGATCCACAGCGCCACGGCTGCCGACCAGAGTGCATAGGCGCCCAGAATCGCGAAACACCATCCCGCGTCGTTCATCGGCGGGACGAAAATCAGTGTCAGGGCGATGAACAGCACCAGAGCGCCGCGCACCGTCAGTTGGAGGTACGCACCGCGGTAGGCGTGTTCGCGCATGATCCGCTCGAGGTCCGGGCCACCGGGCAGGTGCTCGGTTCGTACCGAGGATTCGTTCATCTGTCCTCCTGTGCCGCCCATCCCAGTTCCCTGTGAATGAGCTTCGCACACGAGATTTCACAATCAACCCGCAATACCGTGAATGGCACAGCATTCACCGAACCTCGAAACCACGCAGGAGTGCTCATGATCTCGACCCGAGCAAGCAAGCGCCGCATCGCCACTCGATTTGCCGTCGCCGGCGCCCTGGCAGCGGCGCCGATCGCCGTGGTCGCCGGGACAGCGCAAGCCGCCCCGGCCTCCACCCATCACGAACAATTCGGCCGCCTGGTCCCCCTACCCGAGCCGGCCGACGCAGCGCCCGGCCCCGAACAGGTACCGCTCACCTGGGGCGCGACGTATTCGGTCACCTTGCCCGGGTAAAGGTCACAGCAGCAGATTGGCTCCCGTACCGCCGTCGAACACTGCGATCTTGGCGGGATCGAACCACAGATCGACAGACCTGCCCTGGGCCACCGTGGACTCGGACGAGAGCCTGGCAACCAGTTGACCGCCACCAGCGACGGCCGTTCCCGAATCGGCGGCGAGTTCCTCGAGTTCACGAGAATTGACGGCGGGGCCACCAGCGAGGAAATACGCGTACTTGTCCGAACCCATCGATTCCAGCACGTCGACGTCGACGGTGAACGTCCCACCGTGCGGCTTCTGCGCTGCATCGACCAGCGCCACGTCCTCGAAATGTTCCGGCCTGATACCGACCACGACGTCCTTGCCCGAGCCGCTGCCCGAGATCTTCGACTGCGCCGCCGCGGGCAGGCGAACATCGCCGATCGGCGTGCTCACACCGTCGGCCGTCAACTGTCCGGGGAAGAAGTTCATGGACGGGGACCCGATGAACCCCGCCACGAACAGATTGTTCGGACGATCGTAGAGTTCCTGCGGCGCACCGATCTGTTGCACGATTCCGCCGCGCAGCACGACTACCCGATCGCCGAGCGTCATCGCCTCGGTCTGGTCGTGGGTCACGTAAATCGTTGTCGTACCGAGCCGCTGCTGCAGACGGGCGATCTCCGTCCTCATCTGCACGCGCAGTTTGGCGTCCAGGTTGGAAAGCGGCTCGTCCATGAGAAACGCCTTCGGGCTGCGCACGATTGCGCGTCCCATCGCCACACGCTGACGCTGACCGCCCGACAGGTTCGCCGGTTTGCGATCGAGATGCTGGGTGAGGTCGAGGACCCGCGCCGCGTCGTCGACCTTGGCGTTGATCTCGTCCTTGGACATCTTCGCCAAGGTCAACGGGAACGCGATGTTCTGGCGCACCGTCATGTGCGGATACAGCGCATACGACTGGAAGACCATCGCGATGTCGCGGTCCTTGGGGGCGCGTTCGTTGACGCGTTCACCCGCGATCCGCAACTCACCGGTCGAAATGTCTTCCAGCCCGGCAATCATGTTGAGAGTCGTGGATTTTCCACAACCGGACGGGCCCACGAGAATAATGAATTCTCCGTCGGCGATGGTGATGTCGACATCACTGACCGCCTTGGCTCCGTCCGGGTACAGCTTGGTCACCTTGTCCAGCACGATCTCGGCCACAGGCTTATCCCTTCACTGCGCCGGAAGTAAGCCCGGCCACGATACGACGTTGGAAGAACAGAACAAAGATGATGATCGGAATGGTGATGACCATGGCGGCCGCGGCGATCGACCCGGTGGGCTCCTCGAATTGTGAAGCGCCGGTGAAGTTTGCGATGGCCGCAGGGGCGGTGATGGAGCGTTCGGTCGACGTCAGCGAAATCGCGAACAACAGGTCGTTCCAGCAGAAGATGAACACCAGGATTCCCGCAGTGACGATGCCGGGCGCGGCCAGTGGAGCCACCACCTTCCGGAACGCCTGCCCCGGCGTCGCGCCGTCCATCTGCGCCGCCTTTTCGAGTTCCCAAGGAATCTCTTTGAAGAACGCCGAGAGCGTGTAGATCGCCAACGGCAACGCAAAGGTGATGTACGGCAGGATGAGTCCGGCCCAGGTGTCGAAGAGCCCGAGCCGTCGTTCGATGTCGAACAGCGGGCTCACCAATGAAATCTGCGGGAACATCGCGATCAGCAGGGCAACAGCCACCAGCAGCTTCTTGCCCGGAAAATCCAGGCGCGCAATCGCGTAAGCAGCCATGGTTCCGATCACCACGGCGATGACCGTCGAGATGAGTCCGATGCCGATGGAGTTGATCAGAGCACTGGTGAAGGCGCTGGTGTCGAAGATTCCTCGGTAGTTGTCCAGGGTCCACTTCTCCGGAATGAACTTGCCGTCCTTGATGGTTCCGGCGGGCTTGAAGGACAGGCTCGCAATCCACAGGACGGGAACCAACGCGTACAGCAAGACCAGAAGGTTGACGACGGACCAGCTGATCTTGAGTCTGGGAGTCACGGTCATGTCAGCGTCCTTCCGTATCGGATCCGGGAGCCGAAGCACCGAAAAGTTTGATGAAGATGAACGCGATCACTGCCACACACACGAAGATCAGCACGCTGATCGCGGATCCGATACCCAAGTTGAATGCCTTGAACAGATTGTCGTAACCCAGAATCGACACCGACCCGGTGTCGTTCGCTCCCTTCGTCAGCACGTAGATGTTGTCGAAGATGCGGAACGCGTCGAGTGTGCGGAACAGCAGAGCGACGAGGATGGCGGGCTTCATCAGCGGAAGGATGATGCGTACCAACCGGGTCCACGCACCGGCGCCGTCCACCTGAGCCGCCTTGAGGAGGTCGTCGGGCACGAGCGCCAGGCCGGCGAGCAGGAGCAGCGCCATGAACGGCGTCGTCTTCCAGACCTCGGCAAGGACGATGATCGCGAGCGACGGGATCTGGTCGGTGAGCGGCGCACTGCCGTCGGGCAGGAGATTGGCGAGGTAGCCGGTCCCCGGCGTCCACGCGTAGTACCAGCTGTATGCCGCCGCGACGGTGACGATGCCGTACGGGATGAGCACAACGGTGCGGACGAGCCCCTTACCCACGATCGTTCGGTGCATCACCAGTGCGATGGTCAGTCCGAGAACGAACTCGATGACGACCGAGACAACCGTGATCGACGTCGTCACCGCGAACGCTTGCCACCAGTAACCGTCGGTCAGCACCGACACGTAGTTGTCGAACCACACGAACTTTCGTTGATCCGGGAAGCGCAGGTCGTAGCGCTGCAAACTCAGCCACACGGCGTAGACCACCGGATATGCGGTCACCGCGATCATGAGAATCGCGGCCGGGGCCACCAGCCAGAGACCGAGGCGACGCTCGGCCGCCTTTCCGTCCGACATCTTCGACTTCGCGGAGTGCTTCGGCTCCGGCGATGCCGTCGCGACTGTTGGTGCAGCTCCCGAATTTTCGCTGTCGATCGTCACGGAATCAGCCCCTCGGAATTGACTGCCTTGCGTACCTGCTCGGCAAGATCGTTCACGGTCGATTCCGGATCGATGTTTCCCACAGGGTTCAGCGTGGCAGTGATGAGCGTCGAAATACTCTGATAGGCAGGAGAAACCGGACGAACCGAAGCGGTGTCCAGGCTGTCGCGAACCTCACGCCACGCCGGGTACGCCTCCTGGAACGCCGGGTCGTCGTACAGGCTCTCGAGAGTCGGCGGAACGCCACCGGCTACCGCGTTGTTGCGCTGATTCTCCTCGTTACGCAGACAGGTGAGCGCCTCGAACGCGAGGTCCGGATGCTGGCTGGTCTTGGCCACCGCTACGTTGAAGCCGCCGATCGTGACCTCGGCCGGCTTACCCTCGATCACCGAGGGATACGGAGCGGCAAGGAAATTCCGTTCTCCGTTCACCGTGAGCACCGTGTTTCCGGTGTTCTCACTGGTGACGTTGCCCTTGTCGTCGATGTACGGCAGATCGCCCTTCTCGGCGTTCTCCATGATGCCGGGCAGCACGAACGGCCAGTTGACCTGGAAGGCAGATTTGCCGCTCTCCATACCCAGTCGCGACGACGCTTCATCCCCCTGCGAGATCGAGGGATCCGCACCCTTGGCGGTAGCGACGCGCTTCATGACGGTCAGCGCCTGCTGGGCAGCATCACCGTCGGCCACCGTCACGGTTGTTCCGTCCGGCCCCACCACCGATCCGCCGGCACTGGCGAGAAGGGTGTTGAACCAGACCATCAATCCTTCGTACTGCTTGCCCTGCACACCGATCCAGCTGGGGCGCCCCTCCGCGGCCAGGCCTTCGGAGATGTCGATCATCTGATCCCAGGTCTGGGGTGGTTGCCCGTCCGGCATCAAATCCTTTCGATACCAGAGCAATTGGGTGTTGGTGTTCAATGGCGCCGCATAGAGTTGGTCCTGCCACTTCGCCGACTCCAGCGGACCCTCGAGCGTCCCGTTGCTGACCTCGGCCGCCACGTCGTCAGGAAGCGGCAATGCCCATCCCGCTTCGGCGAATTCGGCAGTCCACACCACGTCGAGCGTCATCAGATCGAGTGACTTGTCGTTGCCGGTCAGACGCCGGGCCAACTGAAGTCGCTGGTCGTCGGCACCCTTGGGCAGAGTTTTCTGCTCGACCCGGTACGCGCCGTTCGACGCCGCCGAACAATTGGCGGCGGCCTCCGCATACTGCTCGGCGCCGTCGGCAGCGGTGTAGAAGGACAGCACCACGCCGTCGTCATTGTCCGATCCGCACGCACTGAGCAAGGGCGCCAACAACAATGTTGCCGCGCCGAGCAGCCCCGCCCGCAATTTCTTCTTCTGTCCCGCCCGCGATCTCTCGTTCTGCCCCGCCCGCGATCTCTTGTTCTGCACAGCCGTCCTCCTCGGGCGGCGAGACGGCGCAGTCGTTACGGCTGGCCGACGCACCACACATCGGCACTTTTGCCGGAGAAGGGACCTATTTCCTTGTCCGGCAAACGGTCACGGGAAGCGAGTACTACCTCGCCCGCGTGTACATAAAGTAACCGAGATCACACAAGTTGGCAGCCCGAGCGAGAATGTCAGATGGCGAGCTTGGCGAGCAGGTCGCGCGCCGACTCCGCCGTCTTGGGCTCACACAGTACGTCGTAACGTCCGGCGACCAACTGCATCGTCGAGGCGAAGTCCCGCTGCCCACGCGTCGCGGCGTACGGAATCGTCGTGGAGATGACACCGAAGATGATGCCGCCCACGATGCCCGCGATCAGCGGAGCGAGGAAACCACCGGTGACGATTCCGAGCACCAGGCCGAAGAAGACACCGAGCCAAGCACCGGAGACGATGCCGCCACCGATCACCTTGGCCCACGTCAACCGACCGAGAACTCGCTCGACCTGCATGAGGTTCACGCCGACGATCGTGACGTCCTGAACCGGGAATTCCTGATCGGAGAGGTAATCGACTGCGCGCTGCGCCTCGGCGTAGGTGGGGTACGACCCGATGGGCCATCCCGAAGGCGGTGTCGGCAACGCTCCACGGCGCGACCCATTCGACGATTGACCGAGCGGATTGGACATGGCTGGCTGCGCTCCTCTTTTCGGGCACGTCATCCACGCGGATGACGCAAGTACATCTACCCCCTATTGTGCCCTTTACAGACCTGATTCGTTCGGCTATGCGAGCGTCAGGCGTGTTCGGGCGGCGTGAATTCCGAGGTGCGCGTCATCCCCGCGGCGCGGCCCTTGGCCGAAATCACCAGTGCCATCTTGCGACTCGCCTCGTCGATCATCTCGTCGCCGAGCATGACGGCGCCCCGCCCTCCCCCGGCAGCCGAGGTGTGGAACGCGTACGCGTCCAAGATGAGTTCCGCACGGTCGTAATCGGATTGGCGCGGACTGAACACCTCGTTGGCCGCCTCGATCTGCGTGGGGTGCAGAACCCACTTGCCGTCGAAACCGAGCGCTGCCGTTCGCGCAGCCGACCGAGTGAAAGCCTCGACGTCGCGGATCTGCAGGTACGGCCCGTCGATGGCCTGGACGCCGTGCGCCCGCGCGGCCATCAAGATGGTCATCAGGATGTGGTGATACGCGTCACCGCGGTCGTAGCCGTCCGGTTGCTCACCGACGACCAGAGTTCGCATGTTCAAGCTCGCCATGAAGTCGGCCGGGCCGAACACGAGCGCCTCGACGCGGGGACTCGCGGTGGCGATCGCGTCGATGTTGGTCAAGCCGATCGCGTTCTCGATCTGCGGTTCGATCCCGATCCTGCCGACCTCGAGACCGTTGGCCTTCTCGACCTGCGTCAACAACAAATCGAGCGCCTGGACGTGACTCGCATCGGGAACCTTGGGCAGCAGAATGGCGTCCAGATGCGCTCCGGCGCGGCCCACCACCTCCACGACGTCGGCATACGTCCATTCGGTGGTCCAGTCGTTGACCCGGACGACCTTGACCTGTTTGCCCCACCCGTCCTCGGCCAACGCGTCGCCGATCGACTCCCTGGCCGCCTGCTTCGCCAGCGGCGCCACCGCATCTTCGAGGTCGAGAAAGATCTCGTCGGCGGGCAATCCCTTCGCCTTGTCGATCATCTTCCGACTGCTGCCGGGAACTGCCAATACCGATCGACGGGAACGGTTGCGTGAAGTCATTGCGGACTGCCCTTCTCGATTTTCGGTGGCGCCGTTGCAGATTTTGACGCTGGACGAATTAGCCTTGCAATCATGGCAGCAGCAGGCAAGGTATTTGCAGCCAGGCTTGCCGGCCTGGTTGTACTCGGCCCGGACGGCGAATCGATCGGTCGTGTGCGCGACGTCGTCATCACGGTCCGCATCGGACGCCAGCAACCCCGCGTTCTCGGTCTGGTGATCGAAATGTTCACGCGCAAACGTATTTTCGTTCCGATGTTGCGTGTGACAGCAATCGAACCGAGTGCAGTCACCCTCACCACCGGTAACGTCAGTCTGCGGCGCTTCAACCAGCGCCCGGGCGAAGTGCTCGCTCTGGCGCAGGTACTCGATTCGCATGTGCGCGTGGACGACCCGGAACTCGAGGAGCTTCACGGCGTCGACACGATAGTCGTCGATCTCGGAATCGAATCGACGCGGACGCGAGACTGGGTGGTCTCCAAGGTCGCGGTTCGCGGCCATCGCGGACGCCTCGGTCGACGCGCGGCGATTCACATCGTCGACTGGCAGCACGTCGCCGGCCTCACCCAGAGCGACCTCTCACTCCCCGGCCAGGGCGTAGCTCACCTGCTTCTCCAGTACGAAGGCATGCGACCCGCCGATGTGGCCAACGCCATGCGCGAACTGCCGGAGAAGCGCCGCCACGAACTGGCCGTGGCGCTCGACGACGAACGCCTCGCCGACGTCGTGCAGGAACTGCCGGCGGACGACCAGACCGATCTGCTGATGCACCTGGAAGTCGAACGCGCCGCCGATCTACTCGAAGCGATGGATCCCGACGACGCCGCCGACCTGTTGGGCGAGCTGCCCGAAACCGAGGCCGAGTCACTGCTTCAGTTGATGGACCCGCAGGATTCCGAACCTGTTCGACGCCTGCTCGAGCACTCCCCGGACACTGCCGGTGGTCTGATGACGCCCGAACCGGTGGTACTGACGGCCTCGACGACGGTCGCGGAGGCCCTTGCCCGCGCCCGCAACTACGACGTGACCCCGGCGCTGTCGAGCATGGTCTTCGTCGTACGTCCGCCGACGGCGACTCCGACCGGGCGGTATCTCGGCTGCGTCCACTTGCAGAAGCTTCTCCGCGAGCCTCCCGCCAGCCTGGTAGGCGGACTACTCGACACCGACATGCCCCGGTTGGCCCCGGACGACTCGTTGGCGTCGGTCACCCGATATTTCGCGACGTACAACTTGGTATGCGGGCCGGTCGTGGACGACGAGAACCACCTGATCGGGGCCGTGACGGTCGACGACGTGCTCGATCACCTCCTGCCGGAAGACTGGCGTGAGGATTACTCCGACGACGAGGAACTACTCCGATGAGCGAACGGGCGTCGAGCACGACCGCACGGCAACGACTGGAAACGCCTCGCGGAAGCCGCCGGTTCAATCTCGATTTCGACGTCGAAGCTGTCGGGCGCGTCAGTGAACGCATCGCCCGCTTCCTCGGCACCGGGCGTTATCTCGCAATCCAGACGATCATCGTGATCGTCTGGATCCTGATCAACGTGTTCGCGGTGGCCCTGCAGTGGGACCCGTACCCGTTCATCCTGCTCAACCTGGCCTTCTCCACCCAGGCCGCCTACGCGGCGCCGCTGATCCTGCTGGCCCAGAACCGTCAGGAGAACCGCGACCGGGTCTCGCTCGAGGAGGACCGCTCACGCGCCGAGCAAACCAAGGCGGATACCGAATTCCTCGCCCGAGAACTCGCAGCTCTGCGTATCGCCGTCGGCGAGGTTGCCACCCGCGACTACCTGCGACGGGAGCTCGAGGAGATCAAGTCGATCCTTGCTGCCGACGGCGAACCGACCCCGAAGAAGAAGCACCGTGACTCGAATACTGCGAAACAAAGTCACAACTAGCTGAGCGTTCGCTGAGTTTTGCTGCACGCACCGTGACCGATATGTAACGTAAGTCACAGCAATATGGATATCACGGTGGGTACTCCGGAGCGGGAGCGCCAGCAAAGGGGAATCGTGCGAGTACGCGGAATGATTGCAGCATCCACACTGGTGGGGGGACTGCTCGTCGTCACAGGTCCAGCGGCCCTCACTGCCGGAAGCGCACCGACCGGAGGGTCACAGGTTCCGATCGCACTGGCGGGCTCCGCCTCGATTGCGCAGCCGGACTCTGTCGACTTCCTCCCGACGCCCCGCACGGTCCGAACGCAAAGATCGGCCCCGCCCAGCGATACGGTCGCCGGCGCCCAGGCAGCGCCCAACGCTGCGGCCGTCGTCCTCACCTCTCTGGGCATCCCCGAGATCGTCCTGAACGCGTACCGCTCCGCGGAGCTGGTGATGATGACCGAGGCACCGGGATGCGGAATCCCCTGGCATCTTCTGGCCGGCATCGGACGCATCGAATCCGGTCACGCCAACGGCGGCAAGACGACCTCGGTGGGTACGACGGTCACCCCGATCCTCGGCCCCGTCCTCGATGGACGGCTGGCAGGCAACGAAGTCATTCGGGACACCGACAAGGGCGCAATCGACGGCGACCCCACTCACGACCGCGCCGTCGGGCCGATGCAGTTCATTCCGGCCACCTGGGCCGGATATGCCAGCGACGGCAACGGGGACGGAATCAAGGACCCCAACAACGTCTTCGATGCGGCGCTCTCGGCAGCGAAGTACCTCTGCAGCGGCGGACTCAACCTGCGCGATGTCGCCCAGGAGACCAAAGCTGTTCTGCGATATAACAACTCGGCCGCTTACGCAGCAAACGTGATCATGTGGTCGACGGCATACAAGAACGGTGTCATTCCTTCCGGTCAGCTGCCGTACACCTCGGGCATCAACACCGGCAGCTCCGCGATCAACGCCGCCGCCTCGGCAGACTCCGCCGCTTCGGCCGTACTCGCCGCGGCTGCGGCTACCGATCCGGCGGCCGGCGACAAGGAATCAGCGTCGACGACGCCGACCCCGACCACCACTCCCCTCTTCCCGGGTCTGCCGGACATGCCTGCACTCTCACCCGAGATCCAGGCACTGATCCCGCCGGGCGTCATGCCGACCAGCCCCGCTCCGGGACCCAACGCCGCCCGGAATGCGGCTCCCGGTCCGATCATCCCGCTCCCCGTCCTCACCTCACGGGGTCTCGTGTGGCCGATTCTGACGGCCGAGGGATGGCGCTGGCCCGACGACATGTGTGTGATCCTTCCGGACCCCGCAGCCCTCGACGCCTTGCAGGACGGCATCCTTCTGCCGTGCACGATCCCGGGCATGGCAGTGGCCGCCACCGACGCGGCTCCCGCGGAATCCTCTCCACCCGCCGCCCCCTCTCCGGAGCCCGCACCGGCACCGGCACCCGCACCCGCACTGGAGCCCGCTCCGGCCCCGGCTCCGGCATTCGTGCCGTTCTTCCCGGGCCTGCCCGGCATGCCCGCTCTGTAACCGAAAAATCACGAAAGAACAGTGCATATGCCCCAAACTGCCCTTCTAGATCACGGTTGAATAACGGAAACGCAACAAATCAGGTAGCCTCGACTCCGTCAGTTGAACGGAAAACCTCCTCGCGGAGGTTCAGGAGGCATAAACAGTGGGTCGGCACAGCAAGAAGACAGATTCGCACATCCGTCGAAATTCGGTCATCGCGCTCACCGGACTCATCCCTATCGGACTCGTCACCGCAGCCAACACGGCCGGCGCCGCTCCCAAGGTCCCGTTCTTCAACACCAGCTCCGCCGAAACGGTGGACACCGCCGCACAAGCCACGCAGGAACCGCAGGCGCAGATTCTGCCCGCCGTCGAAGCAATCGCCGAGCCGGCTCCCGCCCCCGCGCCGGAACCCGCGCCGCTGGCTCCCGTGCAGGCAACTCCCCCGCTCCCCGCCTCGATGGCCGAGGGCGCACTCGGAATCCCGAGCGTGAGCGTCGCCGCCTACCAGAACGCCGAGCGAATCCTCGCTGTCGAGAAGCCCAACTGCAACATGCACTGGACGCTCCTCGCCGGTATCGGCCGCGTCGAATCCGGCCACGCCAACGACGGCAAGGACGCCGACGCGAACGGCAACCTCTACAAGCCCGTGATCGGCCTGCCACTCAACGGCAGCCTCCCCGGCCAGGCCGTCATCATGGACACCGACGGCGGCGCCCTCGACGGCGACACCGTCTACGACCGCGCAGTCGGCCCGATGCAGTTCATCCCGTCCACGTGGAACCAATACGCCGGTGACGGCAACGGTGACGGAATCGCCGACCCGCAGAACCTTTTCGACTCCGCACTGACCACCGGCAAGTACCTGTGCGACGGCGGACTCAACATGCAGGACGTCACGCAGGTTGCCTCCGCGATCCACCGCTACAACAACTCGGCCGCCTACGTCGCCAACGTTCTGGCCTGGTCGCTCGGGTACTCCACCGGCATCGTGCCCGCCGCATCGGACCTGCCGCGCATCCACTGACCTACCTGGACTTACCATGGAGTCATGTCTGTACTGACCGAGTCCGACGTTCGCTCCGCGCTCGCGCGAGTTCTGGACCCAGAGATCCGCAAACCCATCACCGAACTGGGGATGGTCAAGGGGATCTCCCTCTCCAGTGACAACAGCGTCGACATCGGCATCTATCTCACGACCGCCGGCTGCCCGATGCGCACCGAGATCACCGAACGCGTCACCAAGGCCGTCGCCGACGTCGCCGGGGTCGGCGCGATTCGCGTCGAACTCGACGTCATGGACGACGCCCAGCGGACCGAGCTCCGCAAGTCGCTTCGCGGCGATTCCGCCGAACCCGTCATCCCGTTCGCCCAGCCGGGCTCACTCACCCGCGTCTACGCCGTAGCCTCCGGCAAGGGTGGCGTCGGAAAGTCCAGTGTGACAGTCAATCTCGCGGCAGCAATGGCCGCGCGCGGACTGTCCGTGGGTGTACTCGACGCGGATATCTACGGCCACTCGATCCCCCGCATGCTCGGCACCGACGCCAAGCCGACTCAGGTCGAGCGCATGATCATGCCGCCCGTCGCCCACGACGTGAAGATGATCTCCATCGCGCAGTTCACCCAGGGCAACACACCTGTCGTCTGGCGCGGACCGATGCTGCACCGCGCGCTCCAGCAGTTCCTCGCCGACGTGTTCTGGGGCGATCTGGACGTGCTGCTGCTCGATCTGCCGCCCGGCACCGGTGACATCGCCATCTCTGTGGCTCAGCTCATCCCGAGCGCCGAGATCCTGGTCGTCACCACACCGCAGCAGGCTGCTGCCGAGGTCGCAGAGCGCGCGGGCGCGATCGCCCTGCAGACCCGCCAGCGCGTCGCCGGCGTCGTCGAGAACATGTCCTGGCTCGAACTTCCCGACGGCACCCGTATGGACGTCTTCGGCGAAGGCGGCGGGCAGACCGTCTCCGATCGCCTCACGAAGGCCGTCGGCGCCAAGGTTCCGCTTCTCGGACAGATCCCGCTGGATCCGTCCGTCCGCGAGGCAGGCGACGCCGGGACGCCGATCGTCCTCAGCGCTCCCGATTCACCCGCAGCCATCGCACTCAAGGACATCGCCGACAAGTTGGCCGTCCGTCAGCGCGGGCTGGCCGGAATGTCGCTCGGTATCAACACGGTTCGCAACCTGTAGAACCCCCTCATACGGAAGGGCGCCTGTCACCGATCGGTGACAGGCGCCCTTGCGTATGTCGAATCTAGGTGGCGTCGAAGTCCACAGGAGGACGTTCGCCGGCGGTGAGTGGCTTGTCCTTCGACAGCGTCTTCGGCTCCTGCACTCCGCTCTGCGGCTTCTTGTCGAAGTTGCCCGTGAAGATGGAGTCGTCGCCGTCGAGGAGGTGCTGGGTGATCACAGCGCGCGGCGTCATTCCGCGCAGCTTGTTCAGATCTGCGAGCGGTTTACGCAGATCCTCGAAATCGGTGCCCAGTTCTTCCTTGAGCTGATTGGAAGCGCCCGAAGCATATTCGCGCACCTGCCTCAGGGATTTCGTGACCCAGGAGACCGCACCAGGAAGCCGCTCAGGTCCCAAGATGACCAGAGCCGCTACGAGGAGGATCATGAACTCGCCCCAACCGATGTTGCCAAACACAGGGTCAGCCTACTGTGTGCTCGCTCGGTGCGCGCATGTCCGGATCAACCTCACAGGAAGATCGCAGGGGCCGATCAGTCCGACACCGGCGTGACCGAAATGTCGACCTGCCGTCCGTCGCGGATCAACTGAACGTTGACGGGTTGGTCGACGGTCGTCGCGTTGACCGCAACCACCAATTCGTCGGCGCTTGTCACCGGTCGGTCACCGACCTTGACGATGACGTCCCCCTCGACGATCCCCGCACGTTGAGCGGGGCTGCCGTCGCGGACATTGGCCACTGCCGCACCACTGGTCGCGTCGTTGACCGCGGTGCGGGCATTCACGCCGATGTCGGGGTGATGAACCTTGCCGTCGCGGATGATGGTCTGCGCCACCTCGGTCACCGTGTCGATCGGAATCGCGAAGCCGAGCCCGACCGAACCGCCGGACTCACTGAGCATTGCGGTGTTGATGCCGATGACGCGGGCTTCGTCGTCGACGAGCGCACCACCGGAGTTGCCGTGGTTGATCGCCGCGTCGGTCTGGACGGCGTCGATGACGGCGTTGGTGTCGGTGCCTTCACCCGACAACCGCAGAGGCCGGTTCAGTGCACTGACGATTCCGCGGGTGACGGTCTTGCTCAATCCGAGCGGTGAGCCGACGGCGACGACGTCGTCGCCCACCTGAACATCCTCGGATTTTCCGAGCTGAGCGACCGTCAGATTGTTCGCCGACACCTTGAGCACTGCGAGGTCTGTCTTGACGTCACGTCCGACGATCTGGGCGTCGGTCTTGGTTCCGTCGGAGAAGATCACCTGGATCTTCGCGTCCTGAGCGGGCGGAACGGCCGAGGAGATCACGTGGTTGTTGGTGACGATGTATCCGGCGCCGTCGATGACCACACCGGAACCCGTGCTGCCCTGGTCGCCGACGGCGACCTGAATCGACACCACTGATGGCAGTACCGCGTCGGCGACCTTCGCCACCTGAGACTCCGGCTGTTCCCCACCGCCGGATTGAACGAGCGTGACACGTGAGCTGGTGAGTGAACTGCGATCGGCAGTGATGACAGTGGCAAGCAACCCACCGACGAGAGCGATGACAAGCGCCATGCCCGCAAGCGCGGCCAGTGCCGAGGGGGCGACCTTGCGACCGAACAACAGCTCACGCACGTCGAGTTTCTGGGCGGGAGGCAACTGCACCGGCGCCTCGGACTCTGCGGGCTTGCCCAGCGAGACGGCGGATTCAGGATCACGCCACGGATCACGCGGCGGTTCTTCGTCGGGCGTGTTGTTCGCCGTCGCATCGGGATCGCGACCGATCGACTCGGTGGCGTCTGCGGGTCGACCGAACGCTTCGGCCAGAACCGGGTCCGGAGTCCCGATCACGACATCGGAGGACGGAGTCGATCGCGCGGCCACCGGAGTGAACGAGCCCTCGACTCCACTCGGCCGACCGAACACCTGGCGCGAGGCCGGATCGATCTGGGGTCGATAGACCGGACGGGGGTCGAGAACCGGCGCATCTGCCGGTCTGTCCACCGAACCGTTTGCCGAAGAATCCGAACTCACTCCGGAGTGCCCCCTTTTTCCGTCAGTCACATGGTCCAGTATCACTGATCCGCGCCGGGAAGCTGGCGCGCGGCGTCATTTGCGCCAGCGACGGGACAACCTCTTGCTGATGGTGGAGAAGCCGGCGGGTTGATTACCGACGGAACTGTCGGCGTTTTCCGAATTCGGCCCGGTAGTCGGACTGTTGCACGAAGGAATCTGGCTGAGAAGTCCCACCAGGGACAACGGCATCGTCATCTCGCCGCTTCGACGCAGCGCACCACGTGCCTGCTGCTGAGCATCGACGGCCGCAGCGCACTCGGCACAGATCGAGATGTGATGCGAGGCCCGCAAGTAGGCCTGCATTCGGAGTTCTCCGTCGACGTAGGCAGCGATTGCCTCGCTGGCCAGATGTTCGGTCGAACCGAACTGGCGATGTGCCCGCGCCTCCGTCATTCGTCCCTCCAGGTGATTGACCACGTCCCGCTCTGTAGCTCGAACCCGACCGTCAGAAACCGACGAGTTCGGATTCGGCTGCGCGCTGCGCTGCCAGATGATCACGAATCGCCTGTCGCCCACGATGGATACGGCTACGAACCGTTCCGAGCTTCACTCCCAGTGTGGCACCGATTTCCTCGTACGACAGACCTTCGATGTCACAGAGCACGACAGCGGCACGAAATTCAGGTGCGAGCGAGTCCAGTGCGGCTTGCAGACCTGCGTCGAGGCGCGCGTCGTGGTAGATCTGCTCGGGGTCGGGACCGGGCGAGGGAACGCGGTCGTAGTCCTCGGGCAGCGCTTCCATACGGATGCGATTGCGTCGGCGAACCATGTCGAGGAACAGGTTTGTGGTGATGCGGTGCAACCAGCCCTCGAAAGTTCCGGGCTGATAATCGGAGAGCGAGCGGAACACCCGGATGAAGGTGTCCTGCGTCAAGTCCTCGGCATCCTGGGCATCGCCTGACAACCGGTAGGCCAGGCGGTACACCCGGTCACCGTGCTGACGCACGAGTTCGTCCCAAGACGGCATGGAGGACTTCTCACCAGTTGCATCGAACACAGCAGTGCCGATCAATTCGGAATCCACAGCCGATTCCGTCGTCAAAACTTCCGACTCTCGAGGGCGAGGCTCGTCGTTGACCTGGTAAATAAGTTGATCCTCCTGCTCGGGATCGCGTATTTCGATCACCGCGTTGTCCGAATCACGTGATGCGCGATATTCGGGAGAACCAGCCGATGCTGTGATTTGTTCCCGATCACCGAGCTGCGAAAGATCAACTTGGTAGAAATCGATACCGCCGTGCGATCTTCGATCCGGCGATGTATACACCTTTTCTCATCGCGGTGTGCACGCCATATGAGGAGCCTGAGGGATTCCTGAGAATCCTGGTGACTGCGCGCCTTGCAGCGACAATCCGAACCGCCCGATAACCTCATGAGCGTGACCCACGCCGAACAGATACTCCGCCACGTCGAGGACGTAGTTTCCGAGGACGAGATTTTGACCGCGGCGCGAGATCGAGCGCTGGATCTCGGAGCCCATCCGGTGACGCCCGCCGTCGGTGCGACGCTCGCGATGTTCGCGAGGATGCTCGACGCGAAGACGGCCGTCGAGGTGGGTACCGGAGCCGGCGTGAGCAGCCTGTGGCTTCTGCACGGAATGCGCGACGACGGCGTCCTGACCACGATCGACAGCGAACCCGAACATCAGCGGGCCGCCAAGCTGACCTTCCGCGAAAGCGGAATCGCTCCGGCACGCACTCGCCTGATCAACGGACGGGCTCTCGACGTGCTTCCCCGGCTCGCCGACGGCGGCTACGACCTGGTATTCGTCGACTGCGCCGCGATCGACCACCCGCACTACGTCCGCGAAGGTGTCCGCCTGCTGCGCTCCGGCGGTGTCATCGTTCTGCACAACGCCCTGGCCGACGGCCGCGTTGCCGACAGCTCCGCACGCGACGCGACAACGGTTGCGGTCCGAGAAGCGGCAAAGGCCGTGACCGAGGACGAGCGACTCATTCGAGTCCTCCTCCCCCTCGGTGACGGCCTCCTCTGCGCGAGCAAGCTCTAGATCCAGACGCCCTTACCGATGGCGACGACGCCACCCTGACTGACGGCAAATCGTTCGCGGTCACGTTCGAGATCGACGCCGATGATTTCGCCGTCACCGACGACGACGTTCTTGTCGAGGATCGCTCGCCGTACGACGGCACCCTTGCCGATGCGCACACCCGGCATCAGCACGCTGCCCTCGACGGTCGCACCGTCCTCGATCATCACGTTGGAACTGAGTACCGAATTGCGCACGGTCGCCGCGGACAGGATCGACCCAGCACCGACCACCGATTCCTGCGCGAGTCCGCCCTTCACGAACTTTGCGGGCGCGAGATTCTCGGTGGCGCCGCGGATGGGCCAGCGACGGTTGTAGAGATTGAAGATCGGGTGCACCGACACCAGGTCCATGTGAGCGTCGTAGAAGGCGTCGAGGGTACCGACGTCACGCCAGTAGCCGCGGTCTCGATCGGTGGCACCGGGAACGACGTTGTCCTTGAAGTCGTAGACCGACGCCTCACCCGCGGCGACCAAGGCGGGAATGATGTCTCCGCCCATGTCGTGATCGGAATCGGAATTCTCTGAATCAGCGCGGATGGCGTCCACGAGCACCTTGGTGGTGAACACATAGTTACCCATGGACGCGAACGTCGAATTGGGGTCGTCCGGTGTCCCGGGAGGATGGGCGGGCTTTTCCAGGAACTGGGTGATGCGTCCGGACTCGTCACTGTCGATGCAGCCGAAAGCAAAAGCCTCACTTCGCGGTACACGAATACCCGCGACCGTCACGCCTGCCCCGGATTCGATGTGGTGCTGAACCATCTGTTCCGGATCCATCCGGTACACGTGGTCGGCACCGAAAACCACGATGTACTCGGGGTCCTCGTCGTAAACGAGATTGAGCGACTGCAGGATTGCGTCGGCACTGCCGGTGTACCAGCGCGGCCCGAGCCGCTGCTGGGCCGGGACCGGGGTGATGTACTCACCCGCGAACCCGGACAATCGCCACGTCTGCGAAATGTGGCGGTCGAGTGAATGTGACTTGTATTGCGTCAACACACAAATACGCAGATATCCCGCGTTGACAAGGTTGCTCAACACGAAGTCGATAAGTCGATATGCACCTCCGAAGGGCACTGCGGGCTTCGCTCTGTCCGCGGTCAGCGGATACAAGCGTTTGCCCTCGCCCCCGGCGAGCACGATTCCAAGCACATGCGGCTGGCTTCTCACACCGCTAACCTATCCGCACTGGTGAACTCCCGCTAGCGAAGCAGTTCGAGAGGTCCGATCGTGTCCCCCTCCGAACGGCCGGGGATAACGTGATCGGTAGCCGGATCGACCACGGGCGGTTAGGTTTAGCGCGTGCGAGTCGCGATGATGACCAAGGAATACCCGCCGGAGATCTACGGCGGCGCAGGAGTACACGTAACCGAGCTCGTCGCTCAGATGAAACGGCTGTGCGAGGTCGACGTGCACTGCATGGGCGCCCCGCGCGAAGGCGCGATCGTCCACTCTCCCGACCCCGCTCTCGCCGGATCCAACCCGGCCCTGACGACGCTCTCCACCGAACTGCGCATGGCGGACGCCGCGGCCGGTGTCGACATCGTCCACTCCCACACCTGGTACACCGGACTGGCCGGGCATCTCGCGTCGGCTCTCTACGACGTGCCGCACATCCTCACCGCGCACTCACTCGAGCCCAGACGCCCGTGGAAGGCCGAACAGCTAGGCGGCGGCTATCGGATCTCGTCGTGGTCCGAACGCAACGCCGTCGAGCACGCAGACGCGATCATCGCCGTCAGTTCCGGTATGCGACTCGACGTCCTCGACGCGTACCCCGCTGTCGATCCGAGTCGCGTTCACGTAGTCCGCAACGGAATCGACACCGAGGTATGGCATCCCGGGGGATCTGCGCCGGGAGCACAGTCCGCACTCGCGTCGATCGGCGTCGACCCGGCGAAACCCATCGTGGCCTTTGTCGGACGCATCACGAGGCAGAAGGGCGTCGGGCACCTCGTCGCGGCAGCCCACCACTTCGACCCGGAGATTCAGCTCGTGCTGTGCGCCGGCGCTCCCGATACGCCGGAGATCGCCGCCGAGACGGAGAAGGCGGTGGCCGAACTCGCCCGGCACCGGGGCAATGTCTACTGGGTGCGCGAGATGCTTCCGACCGAGCAGATCAGGGAAATACTCTCGGCAGCAACGGTATTCGTCTGCCCTTCGGTGTACGAACCCCTCGGGATCGTCAATCTCGAAGCCATGGCGTGTGAGACCGCCGTGGTCGCTTCCGACGTCGGCGGCATCCCCGAGGTGGTCGCCGACGGCGTCACCGGTCGACTCGTGCACTACAACGCCTACGAGCCGAACGCATTCGAGGAATCGCTCGCGGCCACCGTCAATGCCGTTGTCGCCGACCGAGAAGGCGCCGACGCGATGGGTCGTGCGGGCAGGATCCGTGCGATCGACGAGTTCTCCTGGGCCGAAATCGCCAAGCAGACGCTCGAGGTCTACGCGGACGCCGTCACGAGACGCTGATCCGCGTCAGATCTTGCGATAGGTCGAGACCGTCGCCGACGCGGTGACGGTGCTCGGCTGCGGCAGCTTCGCCACGGCGGCAGCCAGATCGGCGGGCGTCAGGTGTCTCGCCGACGGTCCCATCCCCACCAAGTCGAGGACGTCCTGGTGTGAGAGTGACATCGTGAACTCGACCTCGTCGCTACTCACACGCTCGAAGTATCCGGCCATCGACGATTCGAGACGTTCCACTTTGCGGTCGTCGACCCGGACCATCGCGAGAATGTCGATCAGCTCGCGCAGATGCCTGTCGGTGGGCGTCAGGACCACCAGAACTCCGTCTTCGGCGAGAACTCGATGGGACTGCGGACCGTTACGAGGAGCGAACACACAGAGCACGTGAGAGAGCGCTCCGTCGCGAATGGGTAGTGGTTGCCAGACGTCTGCGACGATCGAACCGATTCTTTCGTGGACCTTCGCGGCACGCCGGGCCGCGAACTTGGACACGTCCAACGCTATCGCCCGAGAATCAGGCAGCGAATCCACGACGTGTGCGAGGTATTGTCCTGTGCCTGCGCCGATTTCGACGATCCGCGCGGGGTCCGACCCCGCCGTCGTCGCGCAGGCCCGGGTGACGGCATCCATCAGCGGGCCGAAGTGGCCGGCGCCGAGCAATCGTGCACGCGCGGCAATCATCTCGGCACTGTCGCCGGTGAACTTCGTGGCACCGCCACTGATCAGGCTCACGTAACCCTGGCGAGCGATATCGAATCGATGTCCGCGGTCGCACTCGGCGGCGCCGTCCACCAATTCCAGATCAGCAGCACACTGCGGGCAGGACAGAAGATCGATCACGGCGGCAAGCATTGATCCGTCCTTTCGGCTACCGGCGGTGCGCACACACTTCAGGCCCCGTACCGAAACGGATACGGAGCCTGCGTGCAATCACGTGCTGTTGTTCGTACTGCTACAACCTGGACCCGACTAGCTGGTGACGTTCGTGAGTTCCACACCGAGCGCTGCAGCTTCATCCGGGGTCAGCTCGACGACGAGGCGTCCGCCACCCTCGAGTGGAACCCGCATGACGATTCCTCGTCCCTCTTTGGTTGCTTCGAGGGGACCGTCCCCGGTCCGGGGCTTCATGGCCGCCATCCTCTGCTCCCTCCAGATCTGCGCTGCATTGCTCTGCGCCTCGACTAACGGTGCGCCCCGCCAACAATCAGCGAGGCTCGTACCCTCCATTGTTCCCTATGGATGCGGGAACCGGGAATCTGAGTCACATTTAGGGGTGTTCAGTCGTCCGTCACACCTGCGCCGGAACCCAGCAATCAGCCACGTGATCATCGACCATTCCGGTGGCCTGCATGAGCGCATAAGCCGTGGTAGGACCCACAAACTTGAACCCGCGCCGCTTGAGTTCCTTAGCCATGGCAGTCGACTCGGGAGTGACCGCGGGAACCTCTGCAATTGATGTCAGTCTTCTGGTGCGTCGAGGCGGCGAGAACGACCAGAGTAACGAATCGAGGTCCAGATCGGGCGAATTCACGAGCACTCGGGCGTTGGAAATCGTCGCCTCGATCTTCGCGCGATTGCGGACGATCGCGGCATCGGAGAGCAATCTCTCGACATCCGCAACTCCGTACGCTGCGACCTTGTCCGGATCGAACCCGTCGAAGGCTTCGCGGAACGCCTCGCGTTTGCGCAGAATCGTGATCCACGAAAGTCCCGATTGGAATGCTTCGAGGGCGAGTCGTTCGAACAGTTCGTCGCGCCCGTGCAGCGGACGCCCCCACTCCTCGTCGTGATAGTCGCGGTAGAGCGTGTCGCCGGGCGTCTCGACCACCCAGCCGCACCGAACGAGTCCGTCGGCCATCAGCCCTGGGAATCCTTCGATTCGGATACGGTCTCAGGCTCCTCCTGCGATGCTTCGGCCTTGTCCGGAGCATCCGCTTTCACCAGGACCTCAGACCGCTCGTCACGGCCCAGTTGTGCACGCAGAGAATCGATTTCCAACCCGAGGCGATGCAGGGCCCAATCCACTTCACTCGCCTTGTAGCCACGCAGCACCTGCTGAAAACGCAGCGCGTCGACATCCGCCCCGGTGACGTCCTCTGCCGGGAGTACGGTCGCCGTCGTGCCAGGAGGCAGCGGCGGCAGCTCTTCCGAGCGCCCGAACACAGCGCTGGCGGCGAGGAAGATCATCGCGCCGACCAGAGCCATGACAATCAGGTACAGGAGGATCGTCATCATGGACCGATACTCCCATACCCGAGTGTGAGCGGTCAGACCCCCGCGGTGCGCACTATCGAATTCATCGGGGGTCGATCGAGTAGCGAAACCTCGGTGGTCTCGGGCACGAAAGAATCGCCGTCGACCAGGAATTGGGTCAACCCGGCACCCGAATCCTCGATCCCGCACCGCCGGAGCATCGTTCCGATGATCTGCCGGCTCATCACACCGAGGTCGGCGAGCGGCCGGTTGCGATGCTTGCGCACACCGAGATTGACCTGACCGATCGCCGCCAGCCCCAACGTGTCGTACGTGTCGAGCAGAAGGCCGATCTCGACGCCGTAGCCGGGCGCGAACGGGACAGCGGACAGCAGCTCACGGGTGCCCGCGTATTCACCGCCAAGCGGTTGCAGTACCGACGTGAGTTCCGGCCGCAGCGCGGCCAACATGGGCCGCGCAACCAATTCCGTGACTCGCCCGCCGCCGTTGGCATCCTCCGTGCCGCTCACGCGCAGCGGACGGCGGTAGTAGCCCTTCACCAGATGGATGCCGTCAACCGTGAGCAGTGGCCCCAGCAGTTTGGGCACGAACGCCGGATCGGGATTGATGAGATCGGAGTCGACGAATGCGATCAGATCGCCGGTCGTTGCGGCGACCGAACGCCAGAGCACCTCACCTTTGCCCGCAGTCGGCGGGATGGACGGGACCGCGCTCTCACGACTGATCACCGTTGCTCCGGCAGCGCGAGCACGCTCGGCGGTTCTGTCGGTCGAACCGGAATCGAGAACGATCAACTCGTCGACCAAACCACCGAGCAACGGATGAATGGTGTCGACCACCGCGGCAACGGTGTCCTCTTCGTTGAGTGCGGGCAACACCACCGAGACGGTTCGGCCCCCCTTCGCCCGTTCGAGCTCGGCGACCGTCCAACTCGGATGGTCCCAACTGTTGGCGTCTGCCCATACGCGGGTCGGGCCCGCACCGGTGATGCTCATGCCAGACCTCGAACCGTACGTACCGGGGCACGGCGTCCCTGGATCGCGGCCACCATGTCGACGACTCGACGGGTGGACGCCACCTCGTGAACACGGAACACCCGGGCGCCGCCCGCCGCGGCCATTGCTGTCGCTGCCAATGTTCCCTCCAACCTCTCGGAAAGCTCCACACCAAGAGTCTCCCCGATGAAGTCCTTATTACTCAGCGCCATCAGCACTGGCCACCCGGTGTTTACAAGAACGTCCACTTTCCGCAACAACTCGAGCCCGTGGAAGGTGTTCTTACCGAAATCGTGGGTGGGATCGATCAGGATCGCGTCACGCGGAACCCCGAGTGCCAGGGCGCGCTCTGCCGCCGACACGACCTCGGTGACCACATCTGCGACGACGTCGTCGTAGCGGACACGATGCGGGCGGGTGCGCGGAACCGCGCCACCCGTGTGCGAGCAGACGATCCCGGCACCAGTCTCGGCAGCAACCAGGACGAGGTCGGGATCCGCACCCGCCCACGTGTCGTTGATCAGGTCGGCGCCTTCGCCGCGTGCCAACCGCGCGACGCCGCTCCGCCAGGTGTCGACGCTGATGATCAGCTCGGGGTACTTGGCTCTGATCGCGGCGACGAACGGAACGACTCGCCTGACCTCTTCGTCGGCGTCGACGAGGTCACCGGGCCCAGCTTTCACTCCCCCGATGTCCACCAGATCGGCGCCTTCTCCGACAGCCCGATCGACGGCAGCCATCGCTGCCGAATCCGAGAACGTCGCGCCCTGGTCGTAGAAGGAATCGGGAGTGCGGTTGACGATGGCCATCACCAGTGCACGGTCGACCGCGACCGGACGCCCACACAGGGTGGGCGCCGGACCTGGCTGCGCGGTAGAACCGGGGAGTGAAGACATGCCACTCATACTGGCATGACGGAACTCGGTCTAGCCCTTAGGTACCGAGCCCGCCGCGACCTTTCCGACGTATTCGTCGTACGAGTCCACGTAACCACCCTCACGGCCTTCGAGAACGTGCAGAGTGTCGGCGCCGACGTCGTAGCCCTCGTTGCGCAATTCCACCTTGCGCGACTTGAAAGTGCTGGTGTGTTCGAGTGAGTCGACGATGCGGATGAACAGCGGGACCGCGTAGTTGGGGAGCTTGCCGTAGAGGTGTGCCGCGACTTCACTTCCCTCCAAGCTTTGACCGTCCCGCAGCTTGACCGCCGCCATGCCCGCGCGACCGTCGGTGCCCGGAATCTCGACGCCGTAGACAACTGCTTCCTCGACGGCCGGGTGCGAACTCAGCGCGCCCTCGACCTCCGTGGTGGCGACGTTCTCTCCCTTCCAACGGAAGGTGTCGCCGAGACGGTCGACGAAGGCGACGTGGCCCCATCCCTGCTTGCGCACCAGGTCTCCGGTGTCGAACCAGGTGTCGTCGTCCTTGAATCCGCCGCGTACCAGTTTGCTGTTGCTCGCCGCTTCGTCGGTGTAACCGTCGAAAGGCGCCCGGTCGGTGACCTTCGACAGCAGGAGTCCGACCTGACCCGTGGAAACCTTGCGGAGTCGACCGTCGGCTCCACGCAACGCTTTTCCGGTGTCCTCGTCGAACTCCACGACGGCGTGCGGCAACGGGCAGATGCCTGCTGTCTTGTCGACGTTGAGTGCGTTGACGAACGCGATGTTGCATTCGCTCGCACCGTAGAACTCGGCGACGCGGGGTATGCCGAACCGCTGGGTGAATTCGGCCCAGATCTCAGGGCGCAGACCGTTACCCACCATCAGCCGAACAGCATTGTCGCTGTCGGTCGGCTTGACCGGCTGGTTGAGCAGATAGCGGCACAGTTCGCCGATGTAGGTGAACGCGGTCGCCTTGTTCAGTGCGATGTCGTCCCAGAACCGCGAGGCCGAGAACTGACGTCCGATCGCGATTGTCGCACCGGACGCGAGCACCGAGGACAGCGAGACCGTCAACGCGTTGTTGTGGTAGAGCGGCAGGCAGCAGTACAGGGTGTCCGAGCCGCGCAAGCGCACGCCCATCAACCCGAGGCCCGACATCGACTTCAGCCAACGGAAGTGAGTCATCAAGCTGGCCTTGGGCATTCCGGTGGTGCCCGAGGTGAAGATGTAGAACGCCTTCTCCTTTGCCAGCACCTCGGCGGTGACCGCGGGGTTGGACGGATCAGCCGTCTTCGCCAGATCCGCGAGTTCGCTGACGAGAAGTTGGTTCGGTCCGCTAAATCCGGCGGGCAACGATTCGAGGGCTTCTTCGCACTCGTCGGCGACCACCAGGACCCGCGCGTCGAGGAGCGTAAGGCTGTGTGCCAGAACGTCGTCGCGCTGGTTGTAGTTCAGCATGCCCGCTGCCGCGCCGAGTTTTACCGCGGCCAAGGCGATCAGCAGCGCTTCGGGAGTGTTCTTTGCCAGCACTCCGACGACGTCTCCGCGGTCGACTCCTCGTCCGCGGAGGACGTCGGCGTAGCGGTTCACCAGTTCGTTGGCCTCCGCGTAACTGGTCGCGTGGCCCTCGAACCGGATGAACGGGCGCGACGGGTGCGCGTGCGCGGCCTTCTGGAAGATCAACCCGATCGATTCCTTGGCCGAAGGCTTACGGGTGAGCCCGGCGGCCCCCCGCGCCAGGATCGGCACCTCGGTGATCATCGACGGCAGTTTTGCCGCCAGATCGAGCAGGCCGACGGTCGAACGGGCTTCCGAACTCATGGCTCCCCTAACACGTATCCGGCGCCCATTCGGCCGCCCAGTCTGCGGCCACCTTACTGCACGGTAATAAAGCTCGCCATGCCCCAGGTCAGGGTTTCACGCACGCGTCTGATCAGGATTTGACGCACGCGTCGAGCGCGGCCTCGACGTCCGTCCTCACCAGCAGAGTGTCCAGCGCCTGACGCCCGACGAAGCCGGTCCCGTCGAGCTTGTTCAACCACTCGAGCAGGCCGGTGAAGTGGCCGACGGGATCGAGCATCACGACAGGTTTCTCGTGCATTCCCAGGTAGCCGGCTGTCCACGTCTCGAACAACTCTTCCAGCGTCCCGATTCCGCCGGGCAGCGTGATGAACGCGTCGGCGTGGTCTTCCATCAGCTTCTTGCGTTCGCGCATGGTGTCCGTGACGATCAGCTCGTCGGCATCGACGTCGGCAACTTCCTTGTGCACCAAGGCCTTCGGGATGACGCCGACGGTCCAGGCACCCGCCGCGCGAGCGGACTCGGCGACAGCGCCCATCATCGACACGTTGCCGCCACCCGAGACCAACTGCCATCCGCGTCGACCGATCGCGGTTCCCACCTCGGCAGCCAACGCCAGGAACGATTCGTCCACCGGACCCGACGCGCAGTAGACGCAGATCGAGTACTTCTTGTCGGAATCGGTCACCATTCTTCTTCTTTCCCCAGATCTGCGGCCTCGTCGACGCCCTTGTCGGCGTTGAGGACGATTCGTACTGCTTCTTCCACGCTGTCGGTGACGTGCAGCAGATTCACGTCACCTTCGGAAATCTTGCCGTCCCGCTCGAGGGTGCCGCGAATCCAGTCGACGAGTCCGGACCAGTACTCGGTACCGAACAGGACGATCGGGAAGCGCGTGACCTTGTGGGTCTGGACCAGGGTGAGTGCCTCGAACAGCTCGTCGAGTGTTCCGAAGCCGCCGGGCAGGCAGATGAATGCCTGGGAGTACTTCACGAACATCGTCTTGCGTGCGAAGAAGTACCGGAAGTTGATTCCGAGATCCACCCACTCGTTGAGTCCCTGCTCGAACGGCAACTCGATGCCGAGGCCGATCGAGTACCCGCCGGCCTCGCTGCAACCGCGGTTGGCAGCTTCCATCACTCCTGGCCCACCACCGGTGATGACGGCGTACCCGGCCTCGGCCAACGCCGTTCCCAGCTCGCGCCCGGATTGGTACTCGGGATGATCGACCGTGGTGCGGGCCGAACCGAACACCGTCACCGCACGCGGGACCTCGGCGAGTGCGCCGAAACCTTCGATGAATTCGCTCTGGATACGCAGCACACGCCACGGATCGGTGTGTACCCAATCCGTGGGTCCGCGCTTGTCGAGCAAGCGCTGATCCGTCGTGGTCTTCTCGTCCTTGCGCTTGCGTCGAAGCTGAACCGGCCCGCGGTGCTTGATCGACGAGCTCTGCTTCTTCGAAGCCGAATTCTTCTCTGGTGCCATGCGGCAAGGCTAACGGTCAGGCCGACAGATACTTCCTCAGCACGGCCGCGACGTCGGTGATCTGCTGCACCGGAACGTGCTCGTCGCGCTTGTGCGCGAGGTTCGGATCACCCGGTCCGTAGTTCACGGCAGGAATGCCGAGCGCCGAGAACCTGGACACGTCGGTCCACCCGTACTTCGCACGGAACTGACCACCGGCCGCCTCGATCAGGGCGGCAGCGGACGGGTTCGCCAAGCCAGGCAGCGCGCCGGGCGAGGAGTCGGTGACCTCGAATCCGAGGCCCAGACCGTCGAACACTTCGCGCACGTGCGCCTCGGCTTGTACCTCGCTGCGATCGGGTGCGAATCGGAAGTTGACGTCCATCTCGGCTTCGTCCGGGACGACGTTTCCGGCGACACCGCCGGAGATCCGCACCGCCGACAAGCCCTCGCGGTAGCCGCAACCGTCGATGTCGACCGAGCGCGGCTGGTACGCCGACAACCGCTCCAACGCTCCGCCGAACTTGTGAATGGCATTGTCCCCCAGCCAGGACCTGGCCGAATGGGCGCGAGTTCCCGAAGCCGTCAACCGCACCCGCATCGTGCCCTGACACCCGGCCTCGATGAAACCGGCCGTCGGCTCACCGAGAATTGCGACGTCCGCCGCGAGCCATTGCGGGATCTCGCGTTCGATCCGTCCCAGGCCGTTGTACGTTGCGGCGATCTCTTCGCAGTCGTAGAAGACGAGGGTCAGATCGTGGGCCAGGTTCTCGATGGTGGCCGCAAGGTGCAGGAAGACCGCGTCGCCCGACTTCATGTCCACGGTCCCGCAGCCGTGCAGGATGTCGCCGTCACGCCGCGAAGGAACGTTGTCCGCGATCGGCACCGTATCCAGATGTCCGGCGAGCATGACCCGACTGGGCAAACCACGCGACGTACGCGCCAACACGGCATTGCCGTTGCGGATGATCTCGAAGCCCGAAGTCTGCTCACGCAGCGCATCCTCGACAGCCTGCGCAATGACGGATTCGTCGTGCGAGACGCTGGGGATGTCGACCAGGGCGGCCGTCAAGTCGATGGGGTCCGAAGCAAGATCGAGGATGCTCACACGCACCAGCCTAGGCCGGTGCACCCACCACCCAGTAATCTCTAGTCCCGTGAGCGCACAGGGAGCAACAGCAGTAGGTATCGCCAACGTGACCGCGGACGGAACCGTCCTCGACACCTGGTTCCCGGCACCGGAGCTGGGAACATTCGACAAGACCGGTACCGAGAACGTCGAGGGAACAGATATTCCTTCCGATCTTGCACTGCTGGCAGGCACTGATGACGCTCGCGAGGTATCGCAGGTCGTCGTGCGCACCACCATCGCCGATCTCTCCAAGGCGCCGGTCGACTCACATGACGTCTACCTGCGCCTCCATCTCCTCTCGCACCGTCTAGTCGCACCCCATGGTGTCAACCTCGACGGCCAGTTCGGCCTGCTCAGCAACGTCGTGTGGACCAACTTCGGCCCGTGCGCCGTCGAAGGTTTCGAGCAGGTTCGCTCGCGTCTGCGCATCCGCGGCGTCGTGACCGTGTTCAGCGTCGACAAGTTCCCCCGCATGGTCGACTACGTCGTGCCGTCCGGAGTTCGCATCGGTGACGCGGACCGTGTCCGACTTGGTGCACACCTCGCCAGCGGAACGACCGTCATGCACGAGGGCTTCGTCAACTTCAACGCCGGCACCCTCGGCAACTCGATGGTCGAAGGCCGCATCTCCGCGGGCGTCGTCGTCGACGACGGATCCGATGTGGGCGGCGGCGCCTCGATCATGGGCACCCTCTCCGGTGGAGGCAAGGAAACGATCTCCCTCGGCAAGCGCTGCCTCCTCGGTGCAAACGCCGGCCTCGGCATTTCGCTCGGCGACGACTGCGTCCTCGAAGCGGGCCTCTACGTCACCGCCGGCACCAAGGTCACCGGCCCGGACGGAACCGTCGTCAAGGCCAAGGAACTGAGCGGCAAGTCGAACCTTCTCTTCCGTCGTAACTCGGTCTCGGGTGCCGTCGAGGTCGTGCCGTGGAAGGGCACCGGCGTCGAACTGAACGCTGCTTTGCACGCTAACGACTGATGAGTAGCACCGACGTCTCCGACGGAACAACCACTGCTCTCGGCCACGGTCTCAAGGTCCGCCATCTGACGATGATGGGCCTGGGCTCGGCCATCGGCGCCGGCCTGTTCCTCGGAACCGGCGTCGGTATCGCCAAGGCCGGGCCGGCCGTCCTGATCTCCTACATCCTTGCGGGCGCCGTCGTGGTGTTCGTGATGCGCATGCTCGGCGAGATGGGCGCCGCGATCCCGGCCAGCGGTTCCTTCTCTCACTACGCGCGCCTGGGGATCGGCGAGTGGGCCGGCTTCGTGATGGGCTGGCTCTACTGGTTCATGCTGATCATGGTGCTGGGCGCCGAGATCACCGGGGCTTCGGCGATCGTGAACGACTGGGTGCCGTCGATCCCGCAATGGGTTGTCGCCCTGGTTTTCGTGGTGTTCTTCGCCGTGGTGAACCTGGCGAAAGTCAGCAACTTCGGTGAGTTCGAGTTCTGGTTCGCCGCAATCAAAGTCACCGTCATCATCGGCTTCCTGATCATCGGTGTCCTGCTGGTGTTCGGCCTCCTGCCCGATACCGACCCGGTCGGTACGAGCAATCTGTTCGGCCAGGGCGGCTTCATGCCCAACGGGCTGTCCGGCATTGCCGCAGGACTTCTCGTCGTGGCATTCGCCTTCGGTGGGATCGAGATCGTCACCATCGCCGCAGCCGAATCCGAGAATCCGGAACGCTCCATCGCCGTCGCTGTCCGGAGCGTCGTGTGGCGCATCAGCGTCTTCTACATCGGCGCCATCTCGATCATGGTTCTGGTGCTGCCCTGGAACGACCCCGAACTCGAGAGCGGCCCGTTTGTGGCCGTCCTGAACAAGGCGAACATTCCAGGCGTTGCCGGGTTCATGGAACTCGTCGTAGTGGTGGCGTTGCTTTCCGCCTTCAACGCCAACATCTACGGCACCTCTCGCATGGCGTTCTCACTTTCGCGCCGCGGCGACGGACCCGCCTTCATGGCGAAACTGTCGAGCACCGGAGTTCCGACCAATGCCGTTCTGCTGTCGGTGTTCTTCGGCTTCGTCAGCGTCCTGCTCAACTGGCTGCTCCCCGACGACCTGCTCGGCATCCTGCTCAACGCAGTCGGCGCTGCGCTGCTGGTCATCTGGATCTTCATCGTCGTCTCGCATCTGCGACTGCGAAAACAACTCGAAGCGTCGGGCAAGCTGACGGTTCGGATGTGGCTGTTCCCGTATCTGAGCTACGCGACACTCGCGATGCTTGGCGTCTTCGTCGTCCTCATGCTCTTCGACGCCGATGCCCGTGCACAGTTGATCTCGACCACCGTGTTGTTCCTGGTGATCGCGGCATTGGGTTTCCTCAACGCCCGCTGGCGTAAGCAGAATCAGCCCGCCTGATCCGTGTGCCTATGCATCTCGCCTGTTCACGACGACGATGCTGAGACCGAATACGACGAGCACGAAGAGGGCGAAGTAGATCAGGCTGCCCCAGGGTCCCCAGTGGAAATCGACGCTACCGCCGGAACCGAGAAAATTGTTGGCGTTCATGAACGGCAGGAACGGCATGATCTTCGCGCCGATACTTCCGAACAGGTTGAAAAGATTCTCGATCAGCAAGGGCCACAACAGCAGAAGCGCGATCGCACCTGCAGACTGCCGGAGCAACGCGCCGACTCCGACTGCTAGAACTACGCAGAAGAACGCGTAGATCGGTGTTCCGTAGACGACCCGCCAGTTCTCGTCGCCGGACAGAGTCAAGAATCTTCCGGCGTCACCTGATGTGGCCTTCGTGAGGGCGAAGGCGCCGAACGACAACACGAGAGTCAGCACCGCTCCGAACCCACCGATGAGGCCCGCTTTGGCGATGAGCACCGAGGCGCGGTTCGGAACCGCCTGGAAGGTGGTGCGGATGGTCCCGAAACGATATTCGCTGGTGATCGCGAGAGCCGCCATGATCATCAGAACCAACACACCGAAGCCGGTCACTCCACTGAGTGCCCCCGAAACTGTCGGCATCATTGCACCGTTGGGGTTGCTGAGCGACGACTTGGCGCTCAGTCCGAAAACGGTAGCGAGTCCCAACCCGAGCACGATGATGATGATCGTGCACCACAGCGGCGACTTGGTCGTGGTGATCTTGATACGTTCAGCACTGAGAACAGCCATTACAGTGCACCTCCCATAGCCTGCTGCGTGTTTGCCTGCTGTGTATTTGCGTGGTGGGCTCCGGCACACGGATCGATACCGGATGCGTGGTACTGGACATCGTCCCCGGTCAACTTCATGAACGCATCCTCGAGCGACCCCTGCACAGAAGCCAACTCGTACAACACGATCCCCTGCGAACCAGCCAAACCACCGATCACATCGGTGGTCGAATCCACCACCACCAATGCCGGGGCAACACCGGAACCGTCTTCACGCACCGTCAGCCCCTGCGAGAGCAACACACTGCGCAACGCATCGAGCTGAGGGCTGCGCACCCGCACCGTCGACTCCGACGAACGATCCACGAACTCCGCGACCGTCGAATCCGAAATCAACCGACCCCGACCGATCACCACCAACTGCTCCGCCGTGAGCGCCATCTCCGACAGGAGGTGACTCGACACCAGCACCGTGCGGCCCTCGGCCGCCAACCGCTGCATGAACTTACGAATCCAGACGATGCCCTCCGGATCGAGACCGTTGACCGGCTCGTCGAACAACAACACCTTCGGATCCCCCAACAACGCACCCGCCAACCCCAGACGCTGCGACATACCGAGCGAGAACCCGCCGGCCTTCTTGCCCGCCACCTCGGACAATCCGACCAACCCGAGCACCTCGTCGACGCGGGACTTCGGGATCCCGTTCGAAGCAGCCATCCACTGCAGATGCGCCCGCGCACTGCGATTGGGGTGCACCCACTTCGCATCCAACAACGCACCGACAGTCCGCAATGGCGTCTTGAGCTCGCGGTACGGCTTGCCCTCGATCAACGCCGCACCCGACGTCGGCTGATCCAGACCCAGGATCATCCGCATCGTCGTCGACTTACCTGCACCGTTCGGGCCCAGGAAGCCCGTCACGATGCCCGGCTTGACCGTGAACGACAAATCGTCCACCGCTTTCGTCGGTCCGTAAACCTTGGTCAATCCCCTCAGCTCGATCATGAGGACCAGTCAACCATGAAAACCGAACTGTCGGAACTTTCAGACGCCAACGGAGAAAGGCGTTGCGTCCGTTCGCTGTCGAGGCTAGTATCGAATGTATGTTCGACACTACCGGGGGGTAAAAGTGACGACGCAAGTATCTGAACAGGCCATATCCAAACAGGCGATATCCGAAGAGACCATCGGACAATTCCGAGCATCACTCGTCAGCATGGATCGATCCATCGACAACGCAGCACGCGTGGATCTTCTGCGCGCTTTGGAAGAGTTGAAGGCCAGTTGCGCTGGTGCCCAGGCATTGCTGGCTGCCGATCTCGACGCGTTCACCCGCAACGACCGCAGCGAACGGGGAGTGCCGCGCGCATACCAAGGCCGTGGAATCAACGCGCAGATTGCCCTCGCACGGCGAGAGTCGGCTTGGTTCGGAACTCAGCATCTGAACCTGGCCCGCGCACTGAACGACGAGATGCCGCACACACTTCGACTACTCGTCGATGGCTCCATCAGTGAGCATCAGGCGACGATCCTCATGCGCGAGACTTCATGTCTCACCGCCCAGGATCGCGCTACGTTGGATCGCGAGTTCTGCTGCGACGCTGCAATCTTGGACGGATGCGGCAACCATCAACTGACACAAAGAATCCGCGCACGCGCTGCCGAAATAGACTCCGACAGTGTTGCCAGACGAGCACGCAAAGCCGTGGGAGACAGACGAGTGACGTCACGGCCTGCGCCCGACACGATGTGCTGGCTCAATGTGTTTCTTCCCGCGGCCGAAGGTATCGCCGTGCACGCCACGCTCAGGCGCGACGCAGATTCCGTACTTGCCGGCGGGGACAAGCGCACCCGAGCGCAAATCATGGCTGATCTCCTGGTCGAGCGAGTTACCGGAATCGGCCGCGCCACACCGACACCCGTCACCGTGAATCTGGTTGTCTCCGACCAGTCATTGTTGGGCGACAATTCCGCCCCGGCGTACGTCCACGGGTACGGACCTGTACCAGCCGCTATTGCACGCGAATGGATCACCAAGGCCAGCGAAGACTCCGAAACGGTGGCAACGGTCCGAAAGCTCTACGCACGCCCCGATACGGGCGCGCTGACCGCAATGGAATCCACGGCGAGAACCTTCCCGAAGGGGTTGGCGCGATTGATCGAACTCCGTGATCGAAGCTGCCGTACTCCGTGGTGCGACGCGCCGGTTCGCCACCGCGACCACATTCGCGATCACTCGAGGGGTGGACTCACCAGCGCAGCCAACGGTGCCGGGTTGTGTGCGGCATGCAATTACGCGAAACAGGCATCGGACTGGACTGCCGAACCTGTACCAGGTAACCGGCACACCTTCACCACAACGACACCTACCGGGCACCGGTATTCGTCTGAGGCTCCGCCACTTCCGGCACCCTGGACCAGTCCGGATGCGGCCTAAGTTCCTCGGTGAGCCAATGCGTTCACGAACACCTCGGAAATCTCCGAGGGGTCACGAGCGATGTACGTCGAACCGCCCGTCACGCGGGAGATATCGGCGAGCGCCGCCGCATCTGCGTCATCGGTGATGCCGATGGTGACGATGATGACCGGACGCGCCGGATCCTGCTCGCGTGCAAGAACATCGAGCAACTGTTCACGGCTGATGCTGTCAGGATCTTCGTTTGCGCCGTCGGTCAAGATGATGACGCTGTTGACCGCTCGCGGATCGTACGATTCCTGAACCTTACGGAATGCGGCCAGCGTCGTGTCGTACAAACCTGTGGCGCCACGTTTGAGTTCGGTGAGCCGGTTCGCCTGATCTGCCATCAACTTTCGTTGAGTCACACCGTCGACGATCGTGTCGTAGCGCCTGATCGGCACCAATTCCTGGAAGTCCTGGGTTCCGTTCATACCTTGGGAAAACGCCCAGAGACCGGCAGCGACGCTGTCTGGGAAGACCTGATTGCCGGCCAGAGCAGCAGCAGTGGTCAACTGCATGCGCGTCTTGCCGCCTGCCGCCGGGTAGTCCATCGACGCAGACACGTCGATCGCAACGAGTGTCCGGATCGGCTTGGCCATCAGAGCCCAAGCGCCCAGTGTCTGATCGGCCACCGACTGTTCGGACACGGTCAGTGCCGTGACGTCACCGACTCCACCTTCGACGGCTCCACCGCCGGAAGTACGGAACCCGCTGCGCGTCAGCACTTCCTGAGCAGATTCACTGTGCAACAGCTCGGCGATGGCGTCACTCTTCTTGGCTGCGGCGTAGTGCCGGTCCGGTGCCGAAGCACTGACCACCAGGGGGTAATCCATGATCATGGTTCCCGTCGCCGGTACTGTCGCGGAAATCTTCGACTCGGCCTTCGTGAACTCGACGACCTGTTGCTCGGTCGAAACACCGACCTTTCCGGAGCTGACCAATTCGGTGAGCATCTTCTGTCCTACCGGCTGGTCTTCGGTACGAACACTCTCCGCTTGCGCATGGGGTACGAGTGCCGCTCGAACGGATTCGGAGGTGGCCCCGGTTTCCGCGAGAGCTCCGAGAATGGGCGCCGACGCAACCCCTGTGAACAACGGATTGCCCAACGCCAGATCGGGAACCTGTAGCGCCGCGAGCCAACTGGCAAACTGTTCGCCACCGCCGGAGGCGAGAACGACAGGCGAGGTGGCGATCGAACCTCCCGCGGCAGCAACCGGCCCCTTGGCCGTCAATGCAGCTTTGCCGACCCACGCTGTCGAATCCGGTATCCACATGTCCGGAGCGTCCACGCCCTTACCCAAAGTTCCCGCAACGTCCCCGGGCAGCGCAGAGGTGACCGTGATCCGTGAACAGCCTGTCTGCTCCGGCGACGATTCTGCGAGGATCTCCGTGACTGCCGGCGCGATCGCAGGATCCGCTGCCAGCGAGTACTCGTCGACGCTCTCGCAGGAATCGGACTGTGTTGCCTTGAAGACCACCACCCCGGTGGCGACTACCGCGACGGCAACCAACCCACCCACTGCGTAGAACCCGATCGACCGCCCGCTGTCAGGACTCGAATGCCGTCCGCCCGCCATGAAATCTGCCCTTCCGAGGCCACTCGCACTCAGGCATACCGACGGTATGCGCGCGACTGGAACTGTCCCTACCGGGCGGTAGTGTAGCCAAGAACACAGAAATTCCAACTAGCGCTGAATCGTCGGAGAACCGGCGAGCCCACATTTCGGGACAAGCCGGCCGAATTCACGAACCTTCAAGCGTCACAGCGACTTTTCAGCAAACCGCCCCGCCTAGAGCAGCTCACGCTTCTGAACCTTGCCCATCGCGTTACGTGGCAGAGTCTCGGCAAAGCGAACCTCACGGGGACGCTTGTGCGCCGACAACTCCGCCCCGACCAACTCGACCAATTCGGCTTCGGTGACCTCGGGACTCCCGGGCTTACGGACTACGACGGCGATGATCCGCTGCCCCAGATCGGCGTCGGGGACACCGATCACCGCAACTTCGGACACCGAAGGGTGCCCGAGGATGGCGGTCTCGATCTCGCCGGCGCCGACTCTGAATCCACCGGATTTGATCAAGTCGATGGATTCGCGGCCGACGATTCGGTGGAACCCACCCTCGTCGATGACGGCGACGTCACCGGTCTTGAAGTAGCCGTCCTCCGTCCAGGACTCGGCGGTTGCGTCCGGACGGTTCAAGTAGCCGTCGAAAAGCATCGGCCCACGTACCTGTAGGCCGCCGATACTCTCGCCGTCGTGCGGCACATCGTTGCCCTTCTCGTCACGAAGACGAGTCTCGACTCCGCGCAGCGGCACGCCGACCCACCCCGGGCGTCGCTCGCCGTCGAAACGCGTGCTCAGGGTCAGCATCGTCTCACTCATGCCGTAACGCTCGATGGGCGTCAATCCTGTTCGCTCCCGCAGCTTTTCGAAGACAGGCACGGGAAGCGGCGCACTACCGGAGACCAGAAGTCGGGCACCGGACAACGCGCGGGCAGCTTCTTCGTCTTCGGCGATACGCGACCAGACGGTGGGGACACCGAAGTAGAGGGAGCCTTTGGCCCTTGCGTAGTTTTCCGGCGTCGGCTTGACGGTGTGGATCACCCGGCTGCCGATCCGGAGGGGGCCGAGGATTCCGAGAATCAGTCCGTGCACGTGGAAGAGCGGAAGCCCGTGTACGAGGGTGTCTCGCCACGTCCAGTCCCAGGCCTCGGCGAGCGCGTCGAGCCCGGCTGCGATAGCCGAGCGACTGAGCAGAACGCCCTTCGGTGGGCCGGTAGTTCCGGACGTGTACAGGACGAATGCTGTGGACTGCGGTGCCGGTTCGGGATAGCTGTGCCACGAGCGAGCGTGCAATCGGACGGGAACCACGGGCAGGCCTTCGCAGTGGTCGTCCGTTTCGCCGAGCCACGCCTGGGCACCGGAGTCACGCAGAATGTGCTCTCGCTCAGCCTTCCCCGAGTCCGGCGGGACCGGCACAACGGTGACGCCGGCAATCAACGCCCCGACGACGGCGAGAATCGTTTTTGCTGTGGGAGTTGCCAATACGGCAACCCGATCGGCCTGCGCCACTCGCTCCGCGACCGAGGTCGCGGCACCGAGAATGGCACTCCGCGAGAGAACCGTGTCACCGATCGTCACGGCGTCATCGAGGTCGTCACCGCGGGCAACAGCAAGGGGGTTCAAGGATCTCAGCAGCACCACGACAGCATCTCACAGCGCGGATGGTCGCAAACTTTCTCCTGCCCGACGCGCGTCCATCGAGTGCGGAGGGAACAGCGTCACCAGCGCAGCCCCCAAGAGCGCCCCGGAAAGCACCGCGAATCCGTGTGCGTCGTCGACCGTCACCAATGTTGCGCCGCCGACGACAATCACGACCGTCAGAACAATCTCAGGCATTCGCGGGCGCACCAGAACGCCGATGCCCGCGGCCGCCGCTGCCAGAGCAAGCGTGGCACCGGAGTTGCCTGCGCCGGTCGACGGGAAGACTGCGGTGGTGAGCAAACCGAACAACAGTTGACCGAGCAGGAAGAGAGCCCAGCCACGTGCGGCGCCCCAGAGCCGAAAAGCAGGCGGCGCCACCACTGCCAACGTGAGAAGGTTGGCAACCGTCCCGGCAAGGCCGCCGTCCTGGACGAACACCGACGTCAGAATCCGCCACCACTGACCGTCGCGGATCAACGTGGGATCACGGCGAAACATGTCCAACAGTCCCGGCATCAGCGCCTGCAAAATTGACGGCACTGCCACCACGAGCCAAAGCACAACGGCCGAAAGAGGTAGGTCTCCGAATATTCGACGATCCTTCAGCCACGCGAGCATCAGCGCGATCGAGGCAACAACGACGGCGACAATCAGTACCGCGTCCAAGCCGCCGGTCCCTGAGGTGGTCACAGCGCGACCTTACATCGGACCGATACCGACATCAGGGAACCTGACACCTGGGAAGCACACGATTCAGGCGGAGAGGCGCTTTGCTGCCGCAGCGATTCGTTCGTCTGTTGCAGTGAGCGCGATCCGCACGTGCTTGCTCCCGCTCGGTCCGTAGAACTCACCGGGGGCAACGAGGATCCCACGATCGGCGAACCAACTGACCGTCGCTCGACATTCCTCGCCGCGCGTCGCCCAGAGGTACAGACCTGCCTCGGAATTGTCGACGGTGAATCCGGCGCCTCGAACAGCTTCGATCAACACACTACGACGCTCGCGGTACCGCTCGCGCTGGATGTTCTCGTGTTGGTCGTCGCCCAACGCTGCGGTCATCGCCGCCTGGATCGGTAGCGGCAGGATCATGCCCGCATGCTTGCGCACCTCGAGCAGTTCCGACACCAGAGCCGGATCACCGGTGACGAACCCGGCGCGATAGCTCGCGAGATTGGACGTCTTCGAAAGTGAGTGGACCGCAAGCAAACCGGTCAGATCACCGTCGTTGACACGAGGATCGAGAATGGAGAGCGCATCGGCTTCCCACGTCAATCCGAGGTAGCACTCGTCGGAGACGACGATGGCGCCGCGCTCGCGCGCCCAGGCCACGACCTTCTGCAAGTGCTCGAGGCCGAGCACCTTGCCGGTGGGATTCGAGGGCGAGTTCACGAAGATCATCGCCGCCGACTCGGGACCGAGCTTGTTCAAGCCGTCGGCGCGCAGGACGCGAGCACCTGCCAGTTTCGCTGCGACCTCGTACGTCGGGTACGCCAACTCCGGAATGACCACCAGATCGTCGGCTCCGAGACCGAGCAATTTCGGCAGCCACGCGATCATTTCCTTGGTACCGATGGCCGGCAGCACCGCTGCCGGATCGACGTCGGGAATGTTGTAGCGGCGATCCAGTGACTCCGCCACGGCCTCGCGAAGCGCGAGCGTGCCATGAGTCGTCGGGTATCCGGGCACCTCGGCAACAGAGGCCAGAGCCTCCTGAATCACCGGGTCCACCGGATCCACCGGCGTCCCCACGGACAGGTTCACGATGCCGTCGGGATGAGAGTGCGCCTTCGCCGTGACATCGGCGAGCGAATCCCACGGAAAATCAGGAAGCCCAGCGGCCACCGGAGTACGAGACAAGATCTCTATTCCTCACCCATGGGAGGCAGCGCCTTGATGAACGGCGTGTCGTAGTCGACCTTGCCGAGCTTGGCCGCTCCACCCGGTGAGCCGAGATCGTCGAAGAAATCGACGTTGGTGCTGATGTACGCGTTCCACTGGTCCGGGACGTCGTCTTCGTAGAAGATGGCTTCGACGGGACAGACAGGCTCACACGCGCCGCAGTCGACACACTCGTCGGGGTGGATGTAAAGCATGCGTCCACCCTCGTAGATGCAGTCGACAGGGCATTCTTCGATGCACGCCTTGTCCATCACATCTACACACGGTTCAGCAATCGTGTAGGTCACTGCCGATCTCCCTGCCTTCCTGTCGTGCATCGCCGCCGCAACACGCAGTTGCAAGGGGCCGAAAATCCGATACGACTCTCACGTACCGCGGGAACAGCCTATTATCCCCCTGCCGACCGACTCTGAGCAGGCGGGGGTAACACATTTCAGCCTACTGCGGTGATGTTCCTCGACCGAATCGCGATCCACTTCTCCCCCAGAGCGGCCGCGCGTACCAGTGCGCCCCGCTCACCGAGGTAATCCGCCACGACGCCGACCACCGGAATCTTGCCGAAAATCTCGTACGGTTTTGTCCGAGACGGCCGCTTGTGCAACTCGTCCGTGATGGCACGAAAAGTCTTGGACGTGCGCCACAACGTTCCGATGAGCGCGAACGGGCGCCAGGTCTCGTCGGCGCCGCCGGCTGATTTCTCGGCGAAGTCCTCTCCGGTGAGAAGCTCTCGAGACTTCGTCTCACGCCGGCACAGCACCGACGCCAGGAGGTCCACCTGCTGATCCCGTTCGGTCACTCCGTGTTCACGGGCAACCGCAACGAGCACAACGGCCTGATTCGCGAAGGCCAGCAGGTCCTGGATCGGCAACCGATTGAGGAGGACGCCGAAGATGCCGGGGAACGCGACGGCAACGGTGTTGAGTGCACCCAACCGGGTCGTCCACCACTTCGAGCGCTGCTCGTCGGTCATCACCGACCACGCCGCCGTCCCGGGGAACTTGACGACGTCGAGGACCCAAGCGGCCGCGTCCAACACCATCGCAGCAGCGTTTCGCTCGGGATCGGTCGGTTCGAACGTCCGACGCTTGATACCGAGCGGATCGCTGTAGGCGAGGTCGAGAACCGGGTTGATCCCCCACACCGCTCGATCGAGAACCTCGACGACCTTGCGGTCCCCCAGTACGTCAGCCATCAGGCAATCGCTCCTTCGCGTCGTGCATGTGTGGTGGTTCGTTCGCGTGCCGGACGTCCGATTCCCTCGGCGATGGCGCGCAGTTCTGCGACGGTCTTCTCGGAACCGTGTTCGGAGCCGGCCATCCGCGAGATCGTCTCTTCCATCAGCGTTCCGCCGAGGTCGTTGGCGCCGCCGTTGAGCATCATCTGCGTTCCGGTGATGCCAAGTTTGACCCAGCTGGTCTGGATATTGGGTATGCGGCCGTGCAGCATGATGCGTGCCAACGCGTGCGCAGCGCGGTTGTCCCGATTGGTCGGCCCTGGCCGGGAAGCGCCCGCCAGGTACAGGGGCGCGCTCTGGTGAACGAACGGCAGCAGCACGAACTCCGTGAATCCGCCTGTACGGTCCTGGATTCCGCGAAGAACGTTCAGGTGCCCGACCCAATGGTGCGGCTGATCGACATGCCCGTACATCATCGTCGAACTCGACCGCAGCCCCACCTCGTGCGCCGTGGTGACCACTTCGATCCATTCCGCCGTCGGCAGTTTGCCCTTGGTGAGGATCCAGCGCACCTCGTCGTCGAGGATCTCCGCTGCCGTACCGGGAATGGTGTCCAGGCCCGCCTCACGAAGGGCCGTCAGCCAATCCCTGATGCTCTCACCACTGCGCGATGCACCGTTCACGATCTCCATCGGAGAGAACGCGTGGACGTGCATCGACGGCACGCGCTTCTTGACGGCCCGGACCAGGTCGGCGTAACCGGTGACGGGAAGTTCCGGATCGATACCGCCCTGCATGCACACCTCGGTTGCGCCGGCGACGTGCGCTTCCCACGCACGGTCGGCGACCTGCTCTGCCGACAGCGTGAACGCGTCGGCGTCACCCTTGCGCTGCGCGAACGCACAGAATCGGCAGCCCGTGTAGCAGATGTTGGTGAAGTTGATGTTCCGGTTCACCACGTAGGTGACGTCCTCGCCGACGGCATCCTTGCGCAGCGCATCCGCCAGTGCCACAACGGCTTCCAGGCCCGGGCCCTCCGCCGTGGCAAGGGCCAGGTACTCGTCGTCGGAACATCCGGCCGGGTCGCGTTCGGCACTGCGGAGCGCAGCCAGCAGATCGGTGTCGACGCGAATCGGAGCACTGAGCTCGAGAACCTGTTCGCGCACGGTCTCCCAGTCGCCGAACGCACTGCCCAGGTCACTGCGGGTCTCGGTGTTGCGCCCGTCCGTGTCGATCTCGGTATTGAGATCGACGCGTCCGCTCGATTCCCACGACTCGTCCGGTTCCTGCCACGGCCGACCCACCGGCTTGGTGTCTGGCAAGGCGAGACCGGTCTTGGGATCCGCCAGCGCCTGCACGTGACCCGCAATACGCGGATCGATCCACGGAGCCCCGGCCAGGACATATGCCGGCTGAGCCGCAGTGCGTTCGGTCAGCGTGAAGCCGCCCTCGGCGCTGATCTCGGCCAAGGTCTCGAGATTCGGCCAGGGACGCTCGGGGTTGACGTGATCGGGGGTCAACGGTGATACCCCGCCCCAGTCGTCCACGCCTGCGCCGAGCAGCGCGAGGCACTCGCTGTTCGAGACGAGATTCGGCGGACTCTGAATCCGCATCGTCGGCCCGAGCAGCAGGCGTGCGACGGCGATGGCCGCGAGAAACTCGTCGAGTCCAGCATCAGGCGTATTGCGCATCGCGGTATCGGGCTTGGCCAGGAAATTCTGAATGATCACTTCCTGGATGTGGCCGAACGCCTTCTGCGACTTGCGTATCGCCATGATCGACTCGGCACGTTCGAGGAAGTTCTCCCCGATGCCCACAAGAATTCCTGTGGTGAAGGGGATGTTCAGTCGGCCTGCGTCGGTCAGGGTGCGTAGCCGAACCGCCGGGTCCTTGTCCGGGCTGCCGTAGTGGCACTCACCCTTGTCGGTGAACAGCCGGGTAGCGGTCGTCTCGAGCATCATGCCCATCGACGGCGCAACGGGCTTGAGCCGCGAGAGTTCCTGCCAGCTCATCACACCGGGATTGAGGTGTGGGAGCAGGCCTGTCTCCTCGAGTACCCGGATCGACATCGCTCGCACGTAGTCGAGGGTGGAGTCGTAGCCGCGTTCGTCCAGCCATTGCTTGGCTTCCGGCCAGCGAGCCTCGGGGCGATCCCCCAGCGTGAACAACGCTTCCTTGCAGCCCAATTCGGCGCCTGCCCGGGCAATGTCCAAAACCTCGTCCGGTTCCAGGAACATGCCGTGCCCAGCGGCACGCAGCTTCCCCGGCACCGTGACGAATGTGCAGTAGTGGCACTTGTCCTGGCACAGACGGGTCAGCGGAATGAAAACTTTTCGCGAATACGTCACGGTGTTCGGCCGACCCGCTGCCAGCAGACCGGCATCGCGAACCTTGGCCGCCGAAGAACACAGATCGGTCAGATCGGTTCCCCGTGCCTGCAGCAGCGTTGCCGCCTCGTCGACGTTCAGGGTCGCTCCGTCGCGTGCACGACGGAGAACTCGCCGCATCGCCGACGCTGACGGGCCGGGCGACGGACTGGACGAGGCGGACGCGGAAATACCTGGCATCGGAAGCATGGTGGGTTTGCCGGAGTCATCACCAGTTCGGTTCACCTAGCGATCATGCGCCATGTGGGACGACTAGTGCCACCCGGTGCCAGAAGTAGGAGGCCTCACCGCCCCGACACCGCCTCGATCACGACGGCCGGTAGTCGTCGTCGACCGCAACCTCGACTCGTTGATCCACCACGTCAGCCACTGGCGCGTCGAGCGGAATGTCGGTCAGATCGGGTTCTTCAGGGGCGTTCGGATCTACGGGTGTCGATTGTTCGAGCGCATCTGATTCCGGAGCCTCCGGGTCGAATGTCGCATCTTGTTCGGTCATCACGTGCTCCCTTCGCGGTCGCCACACTCCACGATAGGGCCGATGTCGACAGATCGCCCCTCACTCGACCAAAGTAGTGCCCATGACTGCGCCGCAACCGCTGACCATGGCCGACCCCTTATGGCGACCCAGCACCAAAGCCCCGAGGCTGTGGGCAATCACTGCCTCACTGTTCTGGGTACCCGTCATCGTCGCCGAAATCGTCTGTGCCGTCTTGGTACCCGGAATCCCGTCCTGGGTGGTCGGCACCGTATTCGCAGTCACCGTACTCTTCGCTGCCACCTACATTCTGATGGTCCCGGCGTGGCGGTATCGGGTCCACCGATGGGAGATCAGTGACACCGCGGTATACACCCGCACCGGCTGGTTCACCCAGGAGCGACGCATCGCACCGATCTCGCGCGTGCAGACCGTGGACACCGAGCGCGGACCGATCGACCGCATGTTGGGTCTGGCAACCGTCACGGTCACGACAGCGTCGTCGGCCGGGGCCGTGAAGATCTCCGCACTCGACCAGGAAGTCGCCGACCGCACGGTGGCTCAACTGACGGAGATCGCGGGTACCAACGTGGGAGACGCGACGTGAACGAGAAACAGTTGGGCGACCCGACCGCGATCGAGATCCCGGTAGAGGCGGAAACGGCAGCTGCCGAGGCCGCGGAAGAGGAACAGCCCTGGCTCCGCCTCGACCGACGCATGCTTCTGGTCCACCCCGTCAACGAAGTCGTCAAACTGCTCCCGGTCCTACTCGTCTCCGTAGTTCTCGGCAGCCAATCCGGAAACCACTGGTGGGGACTCGGCGTCGTCACTCTGCTCGTCATCTTCGGTTTGTTGCGGTATTTCACCACCACGTACCGAATCGGACCCGTCCACGTTCAACTGCGCACCGGGGTCTTCCAGAAAAAGCTGCTCTCCGTCCCGCGTAGCCGCATCCGATCCGTCGACGTCGAGGCCGGGGTCATGCACCGGTTGCTCGGACTGTCGATCGTGCGCATCGGTACCGGCCAGCGCGCCGGGAGCGGCCACGATTCGAACAAGTTCGAGCTCAACGCCCTGTCGACCGCCCTGGTTCCGGACCTACGCGCCGCACTGTTGGCCGGCGCCCAGCAAGCACGGCGACTGGAAACCCCGGGCACGCCGGTCGAAAGCATCACCGAACCGGTCGACACCGAAATCGGTCACTGGGAACCGAGTTGGGTTCGCTACGCCCCCTTTTCGTTCACCGGAATCGCCATCATCGCAGCCATCATCGGCATCTCGTTCCAATACGGCATCGGCACTGCCGTCGCGAAATCCTCGGCAGTGAGCGACAGCTTCGACTCACTCGAGAGCCTCGGCATCGCACTGATGGTCGTCATCGCACTCGTCGTGCTGCTGGTGCTGTCGAGTGCACTCGCCTGCGTCCAGTACCTGATCGCGTTCGGCAACATGAAACTCACCGACAACGGCCGCATCCTGCATGTCAGTCACGGCCTGTTGAAGACTCGGCAAACCACACTCGACCGCGCCCGCCTCCGCGGCACGACGCTCAAGGAACCGCTCCTGCTGCGATTGGCCCGCGGCGCGCGGCTCGACGCCATCATGACCGGGGTCAGCGCCGAGAAGAAGGAATCTTCGCTACTGCTCCCGCAGGGACCGCGCAGGGAAGCCGAGCGAGTGATGGCCACCGTGATCGGTGACTCACGCCAGGCGTCCGCCCCGCTGATCCCGCACGGCCCGGCCGCGCGGCGTCGCCGGTACACCCGAGCACTGTTCCTCGCCGCGGTGGCGTTCCTGGTCTGTGTGGCGTGCGCGGCTTCTGGACTCGATGTACCGATCTACGCGTGGTTCGGGGTCGCCGTACTCGCCATCGGTGGCACCGCCCTCGCCTACGACCGATACAACGGCCTCGGCCACGCAGTACTACCCGGCTGGTTGATCACCCGAAACGGCTCGCTCGATCGCCAGCGTCACAGTCTCGAATCCGAAGGTGTCATCGGATGGACGGTGCGCGAGACGTTCTTCCAGAGGCGCGCGGGAGTGGCAACCGTCGTCGCCGCGACGCCCGCCGGCACCGGAAGCTACGAGGTGATCGATCTCCCCGCCGAGAACGCGTGGGAATTGATCGAAGCCGTCACTCCGGGCGGTGGCGACGTGTGGGCAGGTCGTCGATGATGAGCCTCGCCAGCGAACCGAGACGCGATCGCTCGGGCTGGATGGTCGGAACACCGAGGAGTTCCAGCGGAGCGGCCGTCACCGGTCCGACGCAGTAGGTCGGTACCGGTCCGCGCATCGCTGCGACGAACCGCTCCAGCTCGCCCATTTCTTTTGCCGTGCTGAGCATCGAGGAGACCGCGGGGGCACTGGTGAAGGTCAGCGCGTCGATCGCACCGGAACGAACTGCAGCGACCAACGCGCGGACCGGCGACTGATCCGGCGGCCGGATCCACCGATAGACCGATACCGGAGTGACAACCGCGCCGATGTCGGCGAGGGAGGCGCTCAGGTCCGTCAACGGCTCCCATTCGGTGATGGTGCCGTGCAACTGGACTGCGATGCGCAAGCCTGCCACTCCCTCGCTTCCGAGATGTGCCAGAACTTCCTCGGACGACTCACCCGAAGGCGACCATTCCTCGCGCAGTCCGGCGCCTCGGATGGCGCCCGTCGCCTTGGGGCCGCGGGCGATGATGCGCGTGTGGGCGAGAGCCCCGAGGAACTCCTCGGTCAAACCCCACGAGGCGACGGCGTCGAGCCAACCCCTGAAGCCGATCCCGGTACTGATCACGACCAATTCCGGAGGATCGGCAATCAAAGCGGACGTCTGAGTCCTCAGGTCTCGATCGTCCACCAACGGCAGCACATGGATCACCGGTGTCCGCACGATCTCCGCGCCTCGACGTTCGAGGAGCGTCGCAAATTCTTCGACACGCCGTTCTGCGGTCAAGGCGATAGTCGCACCCGCCAAATCATGTTCAGCCACAGGCTGAGTGTCCCTTATGCACGGGTCAGTTTCCTACGCGCGCGCCGAGAACTATTGCGAGCTGAGGGTGGCGAGTCTGTTGATCGCCACTTTGAAGAGGAAAACGGCGGCCGGAGCGATCGCACCGACCAGCAGCAGGAAGGTCAGAGGGGACGAAAGCACGAGTACGTCGCCGCCGGGGCCGCCCACCATGCACACCAAGAACCCGACGATCCAACCGGCGAGCGGCAATGCGGCCCTACCCGGCGTCGTAACCGTGCGGGCGGCGATCACCAATACGAGGTTCGCGGTCGCGGCTACGAGAATGCTGATGGGAAATGCCGTCGTACCGAGATGAGTCGGCAAGAACAGGACGGACAACACCGCGCACAAGAACCCGTCGAAAATCAGGACGCCGAGGATGACAGGGTCGAGCCACGACAGCGACGTTCCTGTCGAGGCGTCCGTGTTGTTCTCGACCGTCGTCATGGTTTTGATAGTGGTCTATCGGTCGTCATCGCGCGAGCGCGGGGTCCCTCCCGACAAGCACCCCGGCTCGCGCCCGAAAAGCACGAAGCTGATCAGGGAACCGGCGGGAACCCGAGCAGAGTCAGCAAATGACTCTGCTGATCTGCGAATGCGTAGAGCGACCCGTAATACAAGTCGTGGTAATAACCAGCCATCGGACGCAACGAATCGACGAAGGCGACGATCTGGTTCTGCAGGTCCCAGTTGTACATTTCTTCAGCCCCCAGGCTTTGCTGTTACCGAAAGGACCACCCATCCGGTGACACGCATCACACACCACTACGGCGTCGATCGCAATGCCTGTGAGCCGACGCCCAGGTCAGCTGTGCAGCCCGCCGAACAGATCGCGCTCGCGGCCGTCCTCACCCACCGGACCGAGCGCGCCGGCGGCCAATACGAAATGCTCGACCGTCAGGATCGGTTGGACCACGTTGTTCGACAATGCGAACTCGGCTCGGCTCGGGGCTACCGTCACCTGAGTGGCGTGGGCGCTCAATGCCCTCGCCTTCGCATCGATGACGCCTCGAACGTCGATTGCCGTCGTCACGTCTGTGTCCTCGACGCTCGGCAATTCCCCGGGCTCGGGCAGACGCCAGTTCTCCGGGAACTCGGAAATCGCCGCGATGCCGCGTTCGAGTCCGCTGCGCTCGGTCACGGTCCAGTAGAACTTCGGAGTCGACCACGGCTCGCCGGTCTCGGGATACGCGGGCGTTCCTGCAGCTTCGACGGCCGCTGTCGTGATCGCGTGCGCCTGGATGTGATCCGGGTGCCCGTAGCCGCCGTTGGGGTCGTACGTGATCACGACGTGCGGCCGAATCTCACGAATGACGGCGACCACCGCGCCAACTGCTTCGTCGAGTCGAGCATTGACAAAAGCACGGGGATTGGCGGCCGAAGGTGTGCCGATCATTCCGGAGTCGCGATACCGACCGGCACCGGCGAGGAAGCGAGGAGCGGCACTGCCCAAAGCCGACAAAGCAGCGCACAGTTCCGCGATCCGGTAGCCACCGAGTTGATCGGCCTCGGAAGCCACGAGCCCGGCCCACGCATCACCGATCACTTCGCCTTCCTCCCCCAACGTGCAGGTGAGGACTGTGACCTCGACGCCTTCGGACGCGTATCGCGCGATGGTGCCACCGGTGGTGATCGTTTCGTCGTCCGGATGTGCGTGTACCAACAGAAGTCGCTTCGCCGACGCGGTCACTTTTCCACCCTCACCCAGTCCGTAGCGTTTCCGAATATCCCCACCTGCACCGGCCCGTCGAGGACCACGCCCTCGACTCCGGTCCCGACCGCGACCAGCGCTCGGCTCTGCACGATCGGCAAAACCGCCGCAAGATCCCACAGCTTGGGTTCCGCATCGGCGATCAACGACCCCAGATCCCCGATGCCACTGAGCGCTTCGTCGATCCGACCTTGCAACGCCGGATCACACAGCCCGGACAGGTTGCTCGGAGCCTCGACGCTTGTCGTTCGGATGGGCTCCGGTGTCTGCGACGGCGTCGGTGCGGGCACTGCCGAACTTGTTGCCGGAGTGGAAGGTGCGCTCGGGCAACTGAACCGCGAGGCCAGCGAAGTGGCCGTGTCGGCGCCTGCCCGGCTCCAACCGACGATCATGTCGACGCGTCCTGTCGTCAGGTCCTCGCCGTAGAGTTCCTCCGGCGCCACCGATTCGACGGTCGCCAGGATTCCCACGTCACGCAATTCGTCGGCAGCGGTGTTTGCCACGGCGATCGCGATGTCGTCGTTTTCGGGAGCGCCGATCAGCAGTGTCAACTGGGCGCCGTCACGGACGATCGATCCGACCGTTCCAGTGCCCGTGACGATTCCGGTGGGCGGTGCCGTCAGGTAGCCGGCTGCGGTCAGCTCGCCCAGCGCCTGCTCCCTGGTCGGTTTCGGCGGCGCGGTGGGCGCATATCCCGGATCCGACGGAGCGAGGATCTGAGCTTTCACCGGGGCCGACGCCGATTCACTCCCTGCCGCCACCACGGCGAGCAGGTCCGGATCGAGCAGTCCCAGAACACCTTTACGCACCCGAACATCTGCGAAGTTCTTGCTTCGCCCGTTCACGTTGATGTCGAGAGTGCGCGGAACGTAGGAGAATGCCGTCCTGACACCCGGGATTGCAGACAGCTGAATATCCGTGGCACTACCCGAATGAACCTGCGCCACTTGGGCATCGTCGGTACGCAGCGCATCCGCCAACTGTGCAGCCGTTCCTCCGCGTCGCAGAACTATCTGATCCGGGTCTGAAGGCTTGCCCCAGAATCGGTCGTTGCGTTCGAGCACGATTTCGTCCCGGCCGCGGTCGACCGAGCGCACGTGAAAGTGGGCTCCCGACACCGGAATCCCCTCACTCAGGCCGGTGCTGAAACCGCCGGGAGTGTCCTTGATCAGGTGGGACGGAAGAATATCGGTGAACAACTCTCGCCATGCCGGATACGGCGCACGCATCACGACGTTGACCGTTTTGCCGCCGCCGGACGAGTTCACGTCGTCGATCATCTGATAGCCCGCGGGATTGACCACACCGGGAACCGAGATCATCTGCTGCCACAGGTAGCGAAAGTCTTCTGCCGCAATGGGAGCGCCGTCCGACCATTGGGCTTCGTTGCGCAGTTGGTAGCGAATCGTGAACGGGGCCTCCGACGTCACTTCAGCGGAAACGAGGAAAGAATCGTCGATCGCCCACTCCGTCGCGCCAGGTTGTGTGGGCGAATTGATCGGGCGAAACGCACTGGGCAGTACGAGGTTGCCGACTGCGGAGTTGACCGGCGACTGATCCGCGAGCAGGTGCGGGTTGAATCCGCCTCCCACCTCGTCGATTGCCACAGTGACCTGCTTCATCGCCGGAACGACCGGAGTCGGTGTGGGCTTGACGGTTTCGGTGCTCTCGACCGGAGGCGGCGGATCGGCTGTACATGCAGTCAGTGACAACGCCGTCACTGCCACTGCCAACGCCAGGTAGCGACGTCCTGAGGCCACAGACAATTCCTTCCGTACGGGGCCGCGTCGCCCCTTTGCACTCGATTCCCTGGCAGATCTTTCGCCTGGAAACCATGAAGGCGAATGTACCTTTCCGCCGAAAACTCGGCTGAAAGGCACATCCGCCTGTCAGGTTGTAACCGACGAAAGACTACAGAGCAGCCTTGTCGCGTGCCTTGCTACGTGAACGCTCGCGAGCGCGCTCGGTTGCGTTGAGGTGCACCTTGCGGACGCGGACGTCCTCCGGGGTGACCTCGACGCACTCGTCGCTGGAGCAGAACTCCATCGCTGCTTCGAGTTCGAGCTTGATCGGCTTTGCGAGGGTCTCCATCACGTCTGCGGACGACTGACGCATGTTGGTCAGCTTCTTCTCGCGGGTGACGTTGATGTCGAGGTCTTCCTGACGCGGGTTGATACCGACGACGTGTCCCTCGTAGGTGTCTGCGCCGGGCTCGACGAAGAAGGTTCCACGGTCGGCCAACTGGATCATGGCGAACGGCGTCACCGTGCCGGAGCGGTCCGAGACGAGCGAGCCGGTGTGGCGCGCACGGATCTCGCCGGCCCACGGACCGTATCCGTCGAACACGGCGTTGGCGATACCGGTTCCGCGGGTTTCCGTGAGGAAGTCCGTGCGGAAGCCGATGAGGCCACGCGAAGGAACGATGAACTCCATGCGAACCCAGCCTGCGCCGTGGTTCGACATCTGGACCATCTTGCCCTTGCGGTTGGCCAGGAGCTGCGTGATGGCGCCGAGGTACTCCTCGGGGCTGTCGATGGTCAGCTCTTCGAAAGGCTCGTGAACCTTGCCGTCGACGAGCTGCGTGACAACCTGCGGCTTACCGACGGTGAGTTCGAAGCCCTCACGACGCATCTGCTCGACGAGGATGGCGAGCGCGAGCTCTCCACGACCCTGGACCTCCCACGCATCGGGGCGACCGATGTCGAGGACCTTGAGCGAGACGTTACCGACGAGCTCCTGGTCCAGGCGGGACTTGACCATGCGTGCAGTCAGCTTGTGACCCTTGACGCGACCGACGAGCGGTGACGTGTTGGTGCCGATCGTGACCGAGATTGCCGGCTGGTCGACGGTGATGCGGGGCAGTGCGACCGGGTTCTCCAGATCGGCGAGGGTGTCGCCGATCATGATGTCCGGGAATCCTGCGACGGCGCAGATGTCACCGGCGACGGCGACCTCACCGGGAACGCGCTCGACACCGATGGTCGTGAGGAGTTCGGTGATCTTGGTCTTCGTGACGACGGGCTCGCCGTCGACCTCGCGGCACCAGGACACGGTCTGGCCCTTGCGCAGCTCGCCGTTGTGGATGCGAACGAGTGCGAGGCGACCGAGGAATGCGGATGCGTCGAGGTTGGTGACGTGAGCCTGCAGCGGTGCGTCGACCGAGCCCTTCGGCGCGGGGACGTACTCCATCAGCACCTGGAAGAGCGCGGTGAGGTCCTCGGCGTCGGGAGCCTTGCCGTTCTCGGGCTGCACGGTCGATGCCTTGCCTTCGCGACCGGACGCGTAGAGGACGGGAAGTTCGAGTGCGAGCTCAGCGGCTTCGGCGGCCTCGTCGGAAAGGTCCGATGCGAGGTCGAGGAGCAGGTCCTGAGCCTCGGTGACAACCTCTTCGATACGGGCGTCGGGGCGGTCCGTCTTGTTGACGACCAGGATGACGGGCAGCGAAGCGGCGAGTGCCTTGCGCAGCACGAAACGCGTCTGCGGCAGGGGTCCCTCGGAAGCATCGACGAGCAGGACGACGCCGTCGACCATGGACAGGCCGCGCTCGACCTCGCCACCGAAGTCGGCGTGGCCGGGGGTGTCGATGACGTTGATGACGGTGATGGAACCGTCTTCGTTGACCTTATGTACTGCGGTGTTCTTCGCGAGAATGGTGATGCCCTTCTCGCGTTCGAGGTCGCCGGAGTCCATAACGCGATCGACCAGCTCGGCGCGCTCCTCGAACGCGCCGGACTGACGAAGCATGGCGTCGACGAGGGTGGTCTTGCCGTGGTCGACGTGTGCGACGATGGCAACGTTACGGAAGCTGGTGATGGTCACGCGATGGCTCTCCTGGCTGAGTTGATTCGGCCACGCGAAAGTCAAGTCGCACGGCTCTTCTGGTGGCCGCTGCACGAGTGTGTGATCCGAATCAGGGCACGAATCGCCTGAGAAGGCACCGCGGCCTAGTAAATACTACTCGCTCCGGGCTGATACTCCTGCATTGTGCGGCCTCTATCACCGCCCCCACCAGCGAATAGTGATCTGCACCACGCCGATGCGCGTAGGATTACGACCTGGAGAAACAGGTCATTTAAGGGTACGCTAACCTCGTTCCAAGAGCGGGCTCTCCGCCGTAGTGAAACAGGAAAGCCGCAGCGTCACATGGGAAAAGTCAAGGCAAGCAAGGTCTCGCAGCTCAAGCCGAAGAAGAAGTGCTGCCGCAAGAAGACGCGGTGCATCAAGTGTCCCGTCGTCATCATGCGGATGAAGAAGCTCGAGAACGAGGGCGCATCCAAGAAGGAACTGAAAGCGGGTCTCAAGAAGGCTCGTGCGGCGTAAGCGCGCTCAATTCCGCGAGTAACTCGGGGATCCAGGCTCGATCGTTGTCCACCAGATCCATCGACAACAGTTCTTCGGCGTCGACCCATGTCAATTGAGCATGGTCGAGCGCGACCGGTTCTCCCGACACCAACTCCGCCCGGTAGGCCCGCAGGACCAACCCAGGCGACAGTGGCACGTCGACACCGATTCTGGCGCCGCATCTCACCTCGACCGCCAGTTCCTCGAGCAGCTCCCGCGCCAACGCGTTCTGTGGCGATTCGAATTCTTCGACCTTCCCGCCCGGCAGCTCCCAACGACCGGCCAAAGCCGGCGGACTCGTCCGCTGCGCGAGGAGCAGCCTTCCCTCGCGGAAGATCGCACCGGCGACAACTTCCCGATCCCTTGCAGGTGCATCACTCATCGCACCATGATGGAGTATGGCCACTTTGTTGTCCGACTCCGCGATCCAAAACGCTCTCGACGAACTGCCCGCCTGGCAACTGTCGCCAGGGTCGATCACTCGCACGGTCGACTCCGCGACATTCCCGGACGCCATCGCGCTTCTTCAACGCATCGCGGCAGTCGCCGAGGCCGCGGATCATCATCCCGACATCGACGTTCGCTGGCGAAAGGTCACGTACACGCTTTCGACACACTCGGCGGGCGGTCTCACGGAACTGGACTTCGACCTTGCCCGTCGAATTGACGTACTCGTCGACGATTCGGTCCGTTTCGACTGATCTTCGAGTGAACAAACCTCGCAATCTGACGTAACAGTTGCATCAACTTTCACATAGATCACTTCAGTCACAGGTATGGTCGCCGTAAATCACGATCGAGGCCGGTCATGCCATAGACTCCCCCCGGTGCGTAGCTGCTCAGCAACTGAACAGCTGTACAACCCGGGGGCTCTGTACATAGAGTGACCCCTCGAGCCGTCAAACGCGGAGCTCGCCTAGGCGCCCGCGCGGTATGACTAAGGATGGGGAAACAGTGCTTCGAACCCGAGGTATGCGAAAGGCGTTCACCGCCGTCGCTATTGCCGCAGTAGCAGGACTGGCATTGCCGGCACAGGCAATGGCCGATCCGGCAGCACCGCCCGCACCCGAAAGTGTGCCGATCGAGTTCCTCGCATCGTTTGCGCCCGCCATCATCGGCGCCGCCGCAGGTCCGGCCGATGTTGCAGGCGGACCGCAGCAAGCGTTGCTCGACCAGGCTCGCGCGATCCTGAACTCCCCCGGCATTCCGCCCGAGATCAAGGCCACCCTCGAGAAGGTCATCACCTTCCTCGACGGCAGCGGCGGCGGCGGACCGGCGATCCCGGACGAGAACGCCCCCGTCATCGCGCAGTTCCTCTACCCGACGCTTGGCAAGGGCTGCATCTCGGCCACCGCCGATTCGGTCGGAACCGCACTTGCCGTTCCCGGCCCGGCTCACCTGCCTCCTCCCGGTCCCGCTGCCGGTCAGGCCGGATTCGTCTTCACCGCTCTCGGTACGGCTCCCGCCGTCGACGACCAGCCGGTGCCGATGACCGTCACCTGGGTCAACATCGACAACCAGCGCAGCGCCACCCAGAACTTGACCAACGCCGCACGCATCAACCCGGACGGCCCAGCCACTCTGTCGGCTATCGCCGATACCGGCCCCGGACGCGTTCTCTCGGTGATCAGCGGTTCGCTGACCACCCAGCCGGAAGGCGCAGATCGCATCACCTGCAGCTTCCTTCCGACCGTGGGCATGTTCGCGGTAGCTTGATCGAAGTCTTGTGAAAGGGACCCACCGAATTTCGGTGGGTCCCTTTTGCATCTCCGATCACCGTGATAGACCCGATAGATGGGACATCTACGAGTGGACATCACGCACGGTCGTCCAGAGAAGAAATCCGGCCCAGACCAGTCGATACGGTCACACAAGTCGACGCGATCGATACTGTCCATCCGATCCGAGGGGTCCATTCTCTCGATCGGATCGGCGTACTCGATCCTGTCGATCGGTAGCGTCGGCTCTTTTCTTTCGATCGGAAGCATCGGGTCTACGGCGTCGGTCCTGAGTTCGGGCTCGTTCGCCAGTCTCGGGTCCGCGCTGTCCGGTCTCTCACGTTGGTCACTGCTCTCCTGGCGTGGAAATCATGCAGCCCCCGAAGAACACCCGAAACTTGTTGTCATTGCGCCGGAATCGGATTCGAGCGATCCGGACCGCTCACTACGATCCGTCTCGCACTCTCAGACCTGATTCGGTCGCGGCCATTCGCGGCCTTCCAGCGCTTCGACCGAGGTATTGAATTGCCGCAGTAGGTCACCGAGCGCGAGACGCTGCTCCGGCGTCCACTCGCGGAGGACCTTTTCGACACCGGCTGTCGAATGTTCGCGATCAGCACGAAGTTTCGACAGCCCCTGCGCCGTCGGCCGGACCTTTCGCGCGAGCCCTCCGTCCGGATCCTCCACTCGCTCCACCAAGCCCTGACGCCTCAGCGCGCCGATCTGCCGGTTGATGGTGGAGATGTCGAGCGAGAAAGCGCAGGAGAGCTCCTTGAGGCTCATGGGATGTTGCAATTCCAGTCGACCGAGCAGTAGATACGCCGACCGGTCCAGATGAAGTTCGGCCCGTTGTGCGAGCGCGTGGTAACGCGAGAGCAGAGTCAACTCGTACTCGATATTCACCAGATCAGGGTCCCGGTCCATCCTCATATTGTGCAGACTACACACGATGTGTAGCGTGCACACTGGGGCGAACGCACCAATCAGAACACGCCATGGCGGGAGCCGCATGTCCGTTCACGCAGGGTCGTCCAATGTCGACGAGAAAATCCCCGACACGAACTACGCATCCTCGGGTCCAGTGCTCACCGTTCTAGGACTGTGCGGAATCGTCGTCGCCTTGATGCAGACGCTGGTAGTCCCCATCATTCCGCAATTGCCGCACCTGTTGAACTCCACTCCCGCCGACACCTCGTGGGCGGTCACCGCAACACTCCTCGCCGCCGCGGTGATCACGCCGATCAGCGGGCGCCTCGGCGACATGTTCGGCAAGAAACGAATGCTGCTGGTCAGTCTCGCGATGGTCGTTCTGGGCTCGGCCATCTGCGCGATCGCACCATCACTGATCGTGCTCGTTGTCGGCCGTGCACTTCAAGGAGCATCGGTCGGGGCAATTCCATTGGGCATAGCCATCATTCGTGACGTTCTTCCACCGAAGAAAGTGGCCGGCGCGATGGCGGTCATGAGCGCCACCCTCGGCGTCGGCGGTGCGATCGGACTGCCGATCGCCGCGGTGATCGCCCAGAATGCCAACTGGCACTTCCTCTTCGTCACATCGGCAGTGTTCGGGCTGATCTGCATCGCACTGGTTGCGTTCGTCATTCCCGAATCGACCGTACGACGCCCGGGACGTTTCGACTTCGTCGGTGCGCTCGGCCTCACCGTTGGTCTGATCACCCTGTTACTCCCCATCACCAAGGGCGGAACCTGGGGATGGAGCGACGCGAAAACCCTGGGGCTCCTTGCGGTTTCCGCGCTCAGCTTCCGATGTGGGGATGGTGGGAACTTCGACGCAACGCACCGCTGGTGGACCTCCGCGTATCGGCCCGGCCGCAAGTTCTCTTCACCAACTTCGCGTCGATCGCCGTCGGTTTTGCCATGTACGGCAATTCCCTGACGCTCCCCCAACTGCTCATGGCACCGACGTCCACCGGTTACGGACTCGGACTGTCCATGGTTGCAGCGGGGCTCGCACTGGCCCCCGGCGGACTCGTCATGATGGCGCTCTCGCCCGTCTCCGCTCGAATTTCGGCTTGGCGCGGCCCGCGAATCACGTTGATGCTCGGCGCCCTGGTCATCGGATTGGGTTACGCCTTCGCATATTTCACGGTGTCGAGCGTCTGGCAGGTCGCCGTGGCCGGAATGTTCATCGGAGCGGGCGTCGGGCTCTCGTACTCGGCCATGCCGGCCTTGATCATGGGCGCAGTCCCCATCACGGAATCTGCAGCCGCGAACGGACTGAACTCACTGATGCGATCGATCGGCACGTCGACGTCTGCCGCGATCGTGAGCGTCGTCCTGGCCGGAATGACCATCACCGTCGGCACCGCAGTGATCCCCTCGTTCGAGGCGTTTCGTACCACGTTCCTGATCTCCATCGCCGCCGCCGTCGTGACGATGGTGTTCGCCGGGTTGATTCCCAAACAGAAAGTCTCGTAGGGGAATCAACCCGGCGGAGGACTCACTTCTCCGAAGAGCCTTCGATGCTGCCCGTCTGCAACTTCGACAGAAGTGTGTAGATGAAATTGATGATGATATCCACGTGGTGCCCTCTCACATAACGGGTCCCCGACCCGCCAACGACGGTACCGCAGAACCCTCCTGCATCGAATCGCCGACAATCAATTCTGCAACGTGTTCTAATTTGAGGCGACGACTACCCGAGGAGCCTTTCATGACCTGGACACGCACCGAACTCGAAGACGCCTTCGCGGGTTACCAGAACACCGTTGTCGAGTGCACTCGTTCCGGCGATTGGAACGCCTTCGCGGACATGTTCACCGAGGACGTCGTCTACGTGGAACACGCTTTCGGCACCCTCAATGGCCGAGAGGCCGTACGCAAGTGGGTTACTCGCACGATGACGGAGTTCCCGGGGCACCGCATGACCGAATTTCCAGCCAACTGGTTCGTGGTCGACGAGCAGCGCGGATGGATCGTGTGCGAGATCGACAACCCGATGGAGGATCCGGGTGACGGATCCAAGCACGGAGCCGCCAACATCACGATCCTGCACTACGCCGGCAACGGACTGTGGTCTCGCGAAGAAGACGCCTACAACCCGATGAACTTCCTGTCGATGGCAAAAGCATGGTGCCTCGCCGCGGAAGCGGCGGGCACCCTCCCCGACGACGCCAAGGCCTGGCTCGCCAAATTCGGCGCTATGGTGCGATAGATCCTGTCGGCAACGAGGATCCGACCGGCTGAGCCGGACCGACCGCACCGGCCAACGACCACTGCCCGTAGTCCCGAGTGAGGATCGAGTTCAGATCCACGCCGACGCCGTCGACCTTGCGCTTGTCGATCTCGAACTGATGCAGGTTTGCCCGCGGGTGCACATACCCTGCGGGCGAGCCCCAATTGTGCTGCCAGAACCAGGTTCCGACGCCGGCACTGATCATGGCGTCGATCACGCGAGTGTTTCCGTAGACGCCGAGCGCTCCGTTGCCGACAACCGAGGCCCACCCCTCGAGGTACGGCGCGATCAGCGTAGTGATTTCAGTACTGGTCGGGTTGTCGTCGATCGACGCGTAGATCGGGCGACCGGACGGCCCACCAGCCGCCGCATGTAGTTCGAGGCCACGGGCAGCATGACGCTTGCCCGCTTCGCGGGCCCCGCGCCAGTCCGCCGTTCCGCCCTTGCCGAATTGATAGCAAGAAACGACTTGAAGTCCGGCCGCGGTCAACGCGTCGGTTTCCCGCGCCAGTACGGGCTTGCCGACCATCCAATCGGCGCCCGGGCGCCTGTCCGAGACGTACCGGATGGCGCCCGCATACCCGGCGGCCTTGATTGCCTGAGCGGACGGCACACCGGCGGCGTAATCGAGCAGGGTCCCGAGCGAACCGGCATTGGCCACCGACGTCGTACCGCTCAATGCAGCGAGTCCGGCAGCCGCCGATCCAGCCGCTGCGTACTTGAAGAGGTTTCTTCGCGAGACGTGCACAAAGCTCCGATCATCGGCGTGTCCCGCTCGAAGTGGCGGGCAGGCAAGCTATCTTCTTTCGCTCGCATTCCACCACAGTCACATCATCCCCGCCATGCACTTGGCCAACATGAGCCACATTTGCGACAAATGGGCTCGGTGCCCACTCCACCGCGCAGCTCGACGAAACAGAGAAGTGCCCCCGCGCCACAGGCTCGGGGGCACTTCTTGCTCTGCGGGACTTACTCTGCCGACAGGCCTTCAACGCTTCCGGAGATGAAGTCGAGGAATCCGAAGAGGTCAGCGAAAGCGCCGAGGAAGTCTGAGATGTCGCCGAAACCGATAGTAGGCATTGATATTGCTCCTGTCAGTGATGAACTGTCCGTGATGGCGGGCCACTGGCTGGCTGCCGGGGCTAACACTAGAGCCCTTCCGTTACTTTTACGACACCAAATGTGTCCGGGACGTTACATTTCAGGCCCGCTCTAGTGACCTCATATCCACAGGTAACAACCAGTCACGGTGAACAATTTGTCACCATATTGCGCATTCCTGACAAAATTCGAACATGGTTGCCGAGATCAGTTATCGTGCAGCATCACCGCTGGACCGGTGCTGCAAGAACAGAGGGCTCGACTTCCCCACCCTGAGAGATTCGCCGTCAAAGTCTCTTACTTGCGAATCGATGCCAAATTTCCCCATCCAGGGCACATTGCATCCTGAGCGTGTGCGCAATTTTTCAGCCATAACTTCAGTTAGCGAGATCTTTACGCCGAAAACGACCGGCCCGACGGCCCGCGGGACCATACCTATCGGTCATCATGGTGACGCTATTCACACTGATTTGAGGAACTCCCGGCACCGATAACAACCGGATCTCGACACCGATTGGACGTTCGAGGGCACAGTGGAGTTCATGAACCTCACAAAGAAGAAGTCCTGGAGTGAGCTGTCACCCGCGCAACGCCGCGTCGTCGCCGTGCTCGCAACGATTCAGTCCCTGTTGGCGATCGCCGCGTGGACAGACCTGGCGCGACGCCCTGCCAATACGGTCAACGGCAGCAAGAAGAAGTGGGCGGCGATCATCTTCGTCAACTTCTTCGGACCGCTCACCTACTTCCGCCGAGGCCGGATTCAGTCGAAGTAGTCCCAGAACTGCAGCCACTTCACGGAGGCGAAGAGCGTCAGAGTCACGACGTACACCGCAATTACCGCTGCGCCACCGCGCCAGTTGGTGCGGGGAACGGCGCCGTCGACCGGGTCGAGCCAGTGGCGGAACCACCTGGTGACCGTCGGCATCAGGAACCACGTCATGGCGCCGACGCTGACTATCTGGCTCAACCACATCGACAGCCACGGCGGCGCTCCGATCCCGTCGAGCAGCGGCCCGAGAAACCTCGACAGCGTCATCACCGTCGGATAGAGGACGAGCAGGATGATCATCGCTGTCTTCCAATTCGGCGTCGCGCGAGTCTGCCCGTTCTCCGTGCGCAGAATGGTGCCGAACGGTGTCGACCGCGTGGTCTCGGTGAAGTCCTCGGCCAACTCGGCCCGCAGTTTCGGTAGTGCTGCGGCCCTCTCGGGCGACGCCATCCACACCGCCAACTGCTGCTCTGTCCGAAACCGAAGGACGGACTTCCACTGGGTGGAGTCGGTGACCGACCGCAACAACATCACCGACTCGTAGCCGGAGAATCGCGAACTGAGATCGATGAGGTGTCGTTGCGTTCGCAGAAACTCGTTCTCCTTACCCACGACGACGGCGTGGTCGTACACACCGATACCGGGCGGCGGCAGCAGGCCGTCGATCAGAACGAGATCACTCGTCTGCGCCAGAATTCCCGTTGCAGCAGCTGATCTTTCGAGATCGCGGCGATCAGTCGACTCCAGCCAACGATGAAGATCGTCGGCACTGTCGAAAGTGACGGACACGCCGTGCGACACCGGTTCCGGTTGATCACTGATGCCACAGCTCAGGTAGCCGTCGAATCGACCGGCGGTCTCGGCCGCACGCTCGACCCACGCCCGGAATCCCGAACTCGTTCGGTGGTACCCGGTGATGGCAGTTGCGGACACGTCAGCCCGATATCCGGCGCCCTTGCACGTACACGTGCGCAATCGCGGGCTCGCGCATCGCCATCAGGAGCCCGAAGAGCGTCTGGTCGCGGGCGAGTATCGGATCATCCGAACGCGTTCCGTAGTTGACGAGCCCGGCGAGCGGCGGCCACCCGGACGGATCGATCACCAGGAAGTCGGCCTCTTTGCCCTCGTCGAAGTTGCCGATCCGGTTCTCCATGTCCAGCGCGCGAGCACCGGCGAGTGTTCCGGTGAACAGCAGTTCGGCAGGGTGCATCGACACTCCGTCGTCGCCGGCTTCGGAGATGTGAACCTTGAAGGCGTCGCCGAGGACTCGGGTGAGCAGGCACTCGTCGCCGCCACCGAAGTCCGATCCGATCGCGATGTTGACCCCTGACGCAACGGTTCGTTTCCACGGCATGGTGCCGGAGCCGAGAAACTGCTGGGAAGTAGGGCAATGTGCGATCGAGGTTCCGGTCTCGGCCATCCGTGCGAGTTCGGAGTCCTGGCAGTGCACCGAGTGCGCGAGTATCGCGCGTGGACCCAGGAAGCTCTTTCCGCCGACCTGTGAGCCGGGGAGGAACTTGCCGTCGTACGTGTCGAGATAGGTCTCGACCTCGTACTCGGCGAGTGTGGTCGCCACCTCGCCGGTTCCGGGCCGATTGTTCTCGTTGAGATGACTGTGGAAGTAGACGCCCCGGTCACGGACGGAGTCGTACAACTCCCCCAAGTCCTTCAGCGTCCGTGTTGTCACCGCGAGAGAGAAGCGGGGAACCACTGCGACGTGAATGAGCGCAGTGTTCACGTCGCCGGTGTCGGCCGCGTGCCACTTGTCGATCTCCTCGCGGGTGAGTCTGATCGCGTCCTCTTCCGAGGTGATCAGTGCAGCGGCGGAGGCCGGGCCGGTGGTCTGAATCCCGCGTCCGCTGACCACTCGAAGGCCGCGTTCCAGAGTTTCCGAGAACAGGGCGTCCTGCGCGTGCGGGAAGGCCGATCCGAACACCATCGCGGCCGTGGTTCCCGTGGCGATTCGGCGAGCGCAGAAGGCCTCGGCAGCGTGCTGGGCGAATTCCGGATCAGCGAATCTCGATTCGGAGGGAAAGACGCACAGGTCGCGCCACTCGAGGAGTTGGCCGCCGCCGTAGGCGTCGCCAGCGTAGGTCTGCGGGAAATGAATGTGTGCATCGACGAATCCGGGCAGCAGGAAACCCGGTCGGTGGTCGTGAATTTCGCCGCCCGCGAGGTCTCCGGGGAGCGATTCGAATTCTCCGCAGTAGACGATCGTTCCGGCATCGTCGATCGCCAAGACGCCGTCGGGGATCGAGACGAGCGACTGCGCCGCATCCTCTACCGTCGGACGACCGGAGATGTGGAAGACATGGCCTCGATGAAGGTGCGTCACTTACTGAGCAAAGCACAAAACTACCCGGCGCCGCGCGGCGAATGCTGTCCTTTTTGTCAGATATTGGGATCAAGCAAGAGTTGCATGCCAAACAAGAGCCGCAGCCAGCGCACCTGCACCGTTCAACGACCAATGCAGAGCAATCGGCGCAATGAGGCTGCCGCTGCGATGACGAAGCCAGGTGAATACGAGACCGGCCGCAGCGGTGGCGAGAACAGCTCCGAGGATGCCGGCGACCTGGCCGACGACTCCGGTACCGAGAAAGCCGGACAGCCCTTCGTTACCACTGGTCAAACCCATCGACGACGCGATGTGCCACAGTCCGAACATCAGAGAACCGGCAGCGGCGACGCCGCGGAATCCACTGACCCGGTTCAACGTGCCGTGCAGGACGCCACGGAAAGCCAACTCTTCGGGAATGACGGTCTGCAGCGGGATCACGATCATCGACGCGACGATCGCGCCGGAAATTGTGGCGTAGCGATCCGCCATGAAGAAAGGACGTGTGAGCGGAAGCAACGCGCCGACGGCGACAACCGTCAGGACCAGGCCGACGGCGGCAAGCGCGTACTTCGAACCTCGCCGCAGGTCACGAGGGGACAGCCCCAATTCCGCCCACCCCATTCCCCGGCGCTTGGTGAGCGCCAACAGGACGAGAGCAGAGATGGGTACCGTCGCGATGCTTGCCCAGGCGGTGGTGAAATGCGCGATCAGATTGGTTCCCACCAGCACCACGATCACAACAGCGATATCCACGTATGCATGCATCCGCGGAAAACGAGGAGCGGTCGCTTCGATCTCCACTGGAGCGATCTCCACTGGGCCGCCGCTCGTTAGCTGAAAGTTCACTTTGCCCAGTGTACCGGCGCACGAGAACTGCCCGCCACTGTTTGCGAACACGCTCACAGTGACGGGCAGGTCCCGAAACAGCTCTGATCAGGCGCCGAGCGTGCTCGCAAACTTCGGAACGGCGTTGTCGATTGCGTAGGTCAACCCCGGTACCGAGCCACTCGAGAACGCATTGACGAGTGCCGGGTCATCGAGGATCAACAGATGTCCCTCCTGAGCCGACGGGATTGCGCGCAGTAGCGGATCGTTCGCAAACGCACTGCTGTCGAGGAAGATCGGAAACAGCACCGTGAGATCCGCGTCGAACAGGTTCAGGTTCTCGTTGGCGACCGGGATGTAGAAGTTTCCGGTGGCTTTTTCGGTGATCGCCGTCGGGATCGTGAAGCCGAGGCGGGTCATGAAGTCTGCGCGTGCGTCGCCGGGTACGTACGCGCCGTAACCGTCGGAACTGTAGGCGCCGACCGCCGCGGTCTTGCCCGCGAAGTTCGGATTGGCGGCAATCGCGGCGTCGAACTTGGCGTTGAGGCCGTCGAGTAGCGCCTTGCCTTCCGATTCTTTGCCGAGTGCCTTGGCGACGAGTTCGGTCTGCTGCTCGACCGTCGTCCCGTAGGCCGTGGCGAGACCTGGAGGCGGCCCGACCGTCGGCGCGATGGCACTGAGCTTGTCGTAGGTGGCCTGCGTGTTGTCGCTTCGCGTCCACAGAATGAGGTCCGGTTCGAGCGCGATGACGTCTTCGACGCTCAAGTCCATCGTTCCGAGGATCTTCGGGTCCGTGGTGAACTCGTCCGCAATCCAGGGTCCGACGCCCTTGCCACCGAACGCCATCCAGTCCGCGACACCGACCGGCTGTGTTCCGAGGGCAAGTGCCGTCTCGGCGTCCGACCAACCGAGCGCAACGACGCGCTGCGGGTTGGCCGGGACCTCGACGTCACCGAACATGGTCGAGACGGTTGCTCCCGCCTCCGCGGGTGCGTCAGCGCTGTCGCTGCTGCAGCCGGCAAGTCCGGCGACGGCGAGCGAGGCCGCCAAGGCGGTGACTGCAATCTTCATTCGAGAGACTTTGATTCGCATGGTTACCAGCACTCCTCCAACGCTCAGCGAGAATTAGGGAAGGCTAGCATCAGCTAACGAAGGCTGTCGCCCATCGGCCAGATCGTGTTCAGGACGCCTCTGCTGCCCGTTCGAGCTCCGCGATGTCGATCTTCTTCATCTTCATCATCGCCTCCGTGGCGCGTTGCGCCTTGGCCCGATCCGGATCCTTCATCAGTTCGAGAAGACGATTCGGGACTACCTGCCAGGACAATCCGAACTTGTCCTTGGCCCAGCCGCACGGGCCCTCTTCCCCACCCTCGGTCAGCCGGGACCAGTAGTGATCGACCTCAGCCTGATCGACGCACGGAATCTCGAAAGACACTGCTTCCGAGAACGTGAACATCGGCCCGCCGTTCAATCCGGTGAATCGCTGACCGCCGAGTTCGAAGCTGACGGTCATCACCGAGCCTGCCGGCATTCCGGAGGGCGATCCCTCGACGTACCGTTCGATTCCGAGTATCTGCCCGGAACCGAACACCGAGATGTAGAAGTTGGCTGCTTCTTCTGCTTGGTTGTCGAACCACAAACAGGGAGTGATGGAAGGCATGTTCTGTCCTTGTCGGAGAGGTTACGAAACAGGTGTACAGGGTTATAGACCCGACCCGAAACGAAAACTCATCGCCAGGAACTGCTCAAGCGGACAACGCAGATTCGAGCATCGGCCAGGAACGAACGAGTTCGTCGCGCCAGTACGGCCAACCGTGCGTCCCCACCGGCTGAGCGCTGCGGGTGACATCGACTCCGCGATCACGCAACACCTGAGTGATCTGGTCGGTGCACAGGTTCGATCCCAGTTCCATGACCCCGCCGACGACCAGTACCCGGCCCAGGGCAGGAGTATCGAGAGTTTCGTGCGGACCTGGTAGTCCCGATCCCGAGGCGAGATACACCTTGGTGCCGCGCAGCTTGTCGGCATTGGCGAAAATGTCGTGCTCTTGCCAAGCCTCGCTGCCGGCCGGACCCCACATCTGCTCCGAACGGGCATTTCCGTTGATGACCACGAGATCGGTCAACGCCTTGCCGAATCCTCCGACGGTTGTGTAGCAGCCGCTGTAGCCCGCGACCGCGTCGTACAACCCGGCCGAGCGTTGGGCCAGGATCAGAGCGGCTTCTGCACCCATCGAGATCCCGCCGATTGCGTTGTGCCCGTTGGTGGCGAACCTCGTGTCGATCAGTGGGGGAAGCTCTTTCGTCAGGAACGTCTCCCACTTCAGACGACCGAATTTCGGGTGGTCTTCCTGCCAATCGGTGTACATGGTGCCGGTTCCACCGATGGGGAGTACGACGTTCACATTCTTGTCGGCAAAGAACGGGACGATATCGCCGTTAGCCGGGGCCAACCAGTTGTTCTCCTCGATCTGCCCGGAATTGCCGTCCAGGAGATACAGCGTCCCGCGCGGTTCCGAGCGGTCGGCAGGAAGCAGCACTTTCACCTGCATGGTGCGCCCCATGGCGGGACTCGCGACGTCGAGAATCACCAAGCGCGAAGACAGTTCGGTGGCGCTCGTTATCCGGGGAGTCTCGTCGGCGAGCGCGGCCGAAGGCGGCGCCAGTACTGAAATCAAGGCGAGCGCGCCTACGAGAACGACGCTTCGAAGACTTGCTCGTTGGGGCCTCACACGCCGAGCGACGCGGCGATCATCGGCCACGAGTCGTGTAAGTCGTCTTCCCAGTATCCCCATGAATGCGTTCCTGCCGGCTTGAAGTTGTAGCGAATCTTGTTCATACCCAATGCGTTCGTCCTGTCCGCAAGCTGGGTGGTGCAGTAGTTAGTTGCCGCCTCGATTCCGCCACCGAGAACAAGCTGCAACGCCAAATCTGTGACGTCGTTGCCGATCCGCGGATCGGCAAGTGTGTCGTACGGACCCGGAATTCCGGTTGCGGTTGTGATGTACATCGGGATTCGAGGTAGCTTGTCCGCGTTGACAACCGGATCGTGAGCCGGCCAACCCGGACCATCGTACGGACCCCACATGTTTTCCGCGTCACCCCCACCGACGGCGACCACGAGTTTCACGAAGTCCTGCCCGATGCCCGGACTCGTCATCGCGCACCCGCTGAAGGACCCGACACTCTTGTACAGCGCGGGCGCCGCCATAGCCAGATCCAGTACCGACGTGCCTGCCATCGACAGGCCTGCCAGTGCGTTCTCGCCGGTCGTCCCGAACGTCGAATCAATGACTGGCGGTAGTTCTTCCGTCAGGAACGTGGTCCACATGTTGACCCCGTTGTTGTTGCCGGATTTCGCGAGGCCGGGGTCCGGCCGCTCCCAATCGGTGTAATAGCTGAATGCTCCACCGAGAGGGGTGACCACGTTGACGTGCTTGTCCGCGAAGAACTTCGGTGCGTCGGTCCGCACCGACCACGTCGCGTCGTCTTTTCCTCCGTCTACTCCGTTGAGTAGGTAGAGCGTCGGAGCAGGCGTCGAAGTATCAGCCGGCCGCAAGACCTGCAACGGAATGTCGCGCCCCATCGACGGTGAGTACACCGAGATGTCGACCAGCCTGCTGTCCGCCGACTGAGCGTGACCTGGCGCTGCGAGGAACTGGAGCCCACATACTGCCGTGGCCAACGCCACGAAGACACGGAAAACCGTTCGTAACGCACGAGTCTCGATCATCCGGGTCACTCTCTTCGGCAGCGGAACCTTTCGAACGGTACCGCCTGAAACAGGCAAACCCGACATGATCGGAAAAACTCGATCCGGTCGACACGGAAAGGCTCACGCACCGAGTGCGTGAGCCTTCCTCGTCAGACGACGCTTACTTGGGCGTAACCGTGCCGCCGCTGAGCTCGGTCAACGCATTGAAGAATGCGGTGCCGACGCTGTTGACAGCCGTGACGACGTTCCCCACGATTTCGATGGAACCCATGAAAACTCCTACAGTTGTTTAGGTCTCGGTAACCCGAGCGGAAGTTGTGCGACAGAACAGTCCGATTCCGGCGAGCGGAATCAGCCGAGCGGCTTGAGGCTGCCCGTGTTCGCCTGAACCGAACCGATGAAGGTTTCGAACAACTGGTCGCCGGCACCAAGCGAGCCCATGCCCTTGAGTGCAAGTTCGACGATCGACATCAGTGAACCCATGTGAATCTCCTAGAGAAGTCAGAGGTCAGCTGCCAAAAAGCACCCGACAGTGCTGTGACAGCTGCGTCACATCTGTAATGTATCCGTGACGTGGGTAACAGTAATCATACGAACGACCAGTTGGCAAAGGATTCCGACAATGGGGTCATTATTTCGACTAATAAGGTCTGCTACTGAAAAAATTCCGGCCAATCGGTCGAATTTGACCAATTCTGTCGCCGCATTGATCAACCGCCCCAAATCCTGCGGTTACCCACCAGTAAACTGAAATCATGTCTAGCGCAACCTCACTCACGCAGGTAGCTAATTTCCGGTGGCACCGCCATCAACTCGACCGAGCGGTTGCCGGTGACGCCAATCACAGCGATTGCAGCATTCTCGATCTCGGGATTCAGAACACCGGACCTGACGGAGCCGCCTGGGCCCTGCGGATCCGCGGCGTCCGCGGCGACGCCACTGAGCTCGCTCTTGCCTGGACGTTGCGCGGAGCTCCCCACTATTACCGTCGGGGTGACCTGCCTGCCATCGCCGTCGCCACGTCGCCGTTCAGCGAAGCCGATGCAGCCAAACGCATTTACGACGCGAATCGGCCCCTGAAGGCCGCCGGCATCCCGACGCTGACTGCCCTGCAAACAGTTGCTACTGCGATGCGGGATATCGTCTCGAAACCAACCGTCAAGGGCGAGATGTCCGCGCAGTTGACCAACCGAGCGACCGAGCCCTATCTGAGATTCTGCCGCCCGTGCAATGCCACTCATCTGTACGAGATGCCGTTCCGGCTCGCGGCACTCCAGGCAGGCCTCGAGCTACAGCCGAACACATCTCCCCCAGTGCTCGAACGCATTCCGGGTTGGCGCCGACGCCCATTCAGCGCCACAGGCGCAGACGCAGATTCCCGCTTCGACGTGATCCGGGGTTATCTGCGGTTCTACGGCCCCGCCACTCCTGCTCACGTCGCGTCGTTTCTCGATGCCCCGGTCAAGGATGTCAAAGCCCACTGGCCAGTCGATGCCGAGGAGATCGAGGTGAACGGCGAGAAGCGGTGGATTCTCGAACAGGACCGCGAAGACTTGTTCGGCTCCCCCACCGATTCGAGTACGCGCTTGCTCGGGCCTTTCGATCCGTATGTACAGCTCAAGGATCGGGAGACCCTGGTTCCCGATCCGACCGCCCAGAAGACGGTGTGGCCGACCCTCGGGCGACCGGGCACGGTGGTGGTCGGTGGCACGATCACCGGATTGTGGCGACCACGAGCATCCGGAAAGAAGCTGAAGGTCGCGATCACCCCGTGGGGAACGTGGTCACGATCGGCCCGCGCAGCAGTGGCCGAGCAGGCCGAAATACTTGCCGAATTTCGCGGCGTCGAGCTCTCCGAACTGGTCGAAGTATCTTGATCGAGCCAGTGGCATCCGGATAATTCCAGCTCACACCCGCCCCGATTCGGAGAAGGAAACCCCCAACGATAACCTGAATGCGACCTTCGCACGCACCCTTGTTCAGGAGAGATGATGGCCGACTTCCTCTATGAGGACCTGTTGCCGATCGGTGATGACACCACCGAGTACCGATTGCTCACCACCGAAGGGGTGACGACAGTCGAGGGACCGGACGGCCGCACCTTCCTGCAGGTCGAGCCGGAAGCGATGCGCTTGCTGACCGAAACGGCGCTGCACGACATCTCTCATTACCTGCGCACGGATCACCTGACGCAGCTCGCGAGCATCCTCGACGATCCCGAAGCGTCGAACAACGACAAGTTCGTCGCGCTCGATCTGCTCAAGAACGCCAATATCGCCGCTGCCGGCGTTCTGCCGATGTGCCAGGACACCGGAACCGCCATCGTCATGGGCAAGCGTGGACAGCATGTGCTCACCCCCGGCGACGACGAGAAGTCCATTGCCCGCGGTGTCTACGACGCCTACACGCGTCTGAACCTGCGCTACTCGCAGAACGCCCCCATCACGATGTGGGACGAGAAGAACACCGGCAACAACTTGCCCGCGCAGATCGAGCTGTACGCCGATACTGCTGCCGGACATGAGAACTCGTACAAGTTCCTCTTCATGGCCAAGGGCGGCGGAAGCGCCAACAAGTCCTACCTGTACCAGGAAACCAAAGCGATCCTGAACCCCGACTCGATGATGCAGTTCCTCGAGGCGAAGATCCGCTCACTCGGCACCGCGGCCTGCCCGCCGTACCACCTCGCGATCGTCGTCGGCGGTACCTCGGCCGAGTTCGCGATGAAGACGGCCAAGTACGCGTCCGCGCACTACCTCGACGAATTGCCCACCGAAGGCGCCATCACGGGCCGCGGCTTCCGCGATCACGAACTCGAGAAGAAGGTCTTCGAGCTCACGCAGAAGATCGGCATCGGCGCACAGTTCGGCGGTAAGTACTTCTGCCACGACGTCCGCGTCGTTCGACTCCCCCGCCACGGCGCTTCGTTGCCCGTCGCCATTGCGGTGTCCTGCTCGGCAGATCGACAGGCGAAGGCCAAGATCACCCCGGAGGGCGTGTTCCTGGAACAGCTCGAATTCAACCCGGGCCGTTTCCTGCCCGAGGTCACGGACGCTCAGCTCGACGAAGAGACGGATGGCATTTCGGGTACCGGCAAGGGCGCTGCGGTCAAGATCGATCTGACCAAGCCGATGTCGGAGATCCTGGCCGAGCTCTCCAAGCACCCGGTGAAGACTCGTCTCTCCTTGACCGGTCCGCTCGTCGTGGCACGCGACATCGCGCACGCCAAGATCAAGGAACGCCTCGACGCAGGCGAAGAGATGCCGCAGTACCTCAAGGATCACCCGGTGTACTACGCCGGCCCCGCCAAGACGCCCGACGGTATGGCATCCGGTTCGTTCGGCCCGACCACGGCCGGCCGTATGGACTCGTACGTCGAGCAGTTCCAGGCCGCCGGTGGCTCGATGATCATGCTCGCCAAGGGAAACCGCTCCAAGCAGGTCACCGACGCCTGCAACTCGCACGGCGGTTTCTACCTCGGATCCATCGGTGGACCGGCCGCTCGCCTGGCGCTCGACTGCATCAAGAAGGTCGACATCCTCGAGTACGCCGAACTCGGGATGGAAGCCGTCTGGAAGATCGACGTCGAGGACTTCCCCGCGTTCATCGTCGTCGACGACAAGGGCAACGACTTCTTTGCGCACACCGGTGAAGTGACCCTGACGATCGGTAAGCGTCCAGGCCTGTAGACACGTCAACAGCAAAGAGCCCCGGCGAGTTTCGATCGCCGGGGCTCTTTTGTGTCTTTGTCAGGTCCAGAGCGCGGCCACGAAGACGGTCACGATCGACAACCCGCCGACGACGTGTACCAGATTCGGATTGGGCTGGCCCTTCTTCTGCTTCGCCCGGGTGATCTCGGCAAGCGCCACGATGACCAGCGAAAGCACCAGCTTCACAGCGATCTTCGCGTGAATGTAGTTCTTGTCCAGGGCGCCTTCGCCCAACCCGACGATGATCAGGCCGGACACGAACTGCATCCTGGCACCCCACACCATGACCTCGGTGATCGAAGGAGCCTTGAGGACGGTGAAGTAGCTACCGACCAGGGCAGCCATGCCGAGTAGGTGAATCACTACAAAGACGTTGTATAGAACAGACATACAAGCACTTTAACTTGTACCTTGTTCTGGCCGAACGGAACTGCGACTTCTCTCAGAGAATTCCGGCTTCGGATGCGGCGGAACGATATTTCGCTGCCAAGGTGTCCACCGTCTCGTGTGCGTTGAGACCACTGGGATTGGGCACGATCCACAGTTTTGCCCCCTCGAAATCACGGTCCTGACGCCCGGCCTTCGCCTTCTTGTCACCGAAAGCTGTTCGATAGGCGGTGATCCCGGCGAAGGCAACGACTACTGGATTGGTTGCGCGCACGATGTTTCGGACCCGAACTCCGCCAGTTGCGAGTTCCTCCGACGTCAATTCATCGGCGCGCGCAGTTGCCCGCACCGCCAAATTGGTGATGCCCACTCCCCGATCGATCAGATGCTGTGTGTCAGCGTCCGACATACCCGCGGAAGGATCGATCGCATGCTCGATGATGCCTGCCCGCAGCAGTGCCGGATAGAACCGATTGCCCGGTCTGGCGAAATGCGCGCCTGTTGCGGCAGTCCACAGTCCCGGATTGATACCGACGAACAACAGCCGGCAATCCGGCCCGATCAGATCCTCGATCTCGGCGTCTCGGAACGATTCCAGTTCGGCGCGCGTGAATCCCATGCAGCCAGTACATCAGGCCGTCACGACAGCGCTTCGCGCACCTCGCCGATCGCGTCGTGCATCATCTGCTCGTACACATCGATGTCCGGAATCGAGGCCGGACTGCTGGTGATGCTGATCGTCACAGTGTCCCCGATCCCGTGTACGCCGTGGGTCAACGACATGACCGGCGACAAACTCGGGAAGCCCGCTGTGAACCGAACGACGCCGCCTCCGAGCACCAGATCCGCGTCACCGCGCGCGACACTCGACACCACGGTGTTTCCAGTGACATCGTCGGGTACTGCCGTGAAATCGTATTGCTGCACGCCCCAACGGACCAGCGGGCCGGGAACCGCGTTCAGCGCGAGATCCGACGCTGCGCTGGATGGATGGGACGCACGTGCGCGACGCTCGTCCATCGACTCCTTGATCAGTTGGGCTCGCTCACGAAGATCATCGACTTCCGGGAACAGACCGACACCTGCATTGCGGAAGTGATTGCGCGCCGTGGGTGTACCTGCCTTGGCGATGGTCACCTCAGCTCCCAATTCGGGCGGTACCGAGCCGTCTCGCTCGGTGAGGTAGTTCGCCATCGCTACCGAGATGGCTGTCATCGCTCCGACTGTGACGGATACGCCGTCGCCACGGAAATCGGCGCTGTCCCGCACGACCATGCGCACCAGTCGGTGCGGTCCGGGAGGGATGTTCGAGCGCACCTTCGGACGGCTCGCCGCCTGCGGCGCAACAACTCCCGATTCGGTGTCCGCCTGCAGCTGTAACTGCGCGCGGTGCCCCGCCCGGCCGTCGCGGAACAGCGAAACGAGTTGGCCCGGAAGGCGCAGGGCGGCGCGGCCCAGAATCTCGGCTGATCCGCTACGCCGCACGTCCGTCTTCTGCTTCGCGGGCGGTTGCGGCGAGAACAGTTGGCGAGCAATCGCCGACGCGCGTTTGCCGTCCGCCAGAGAATGAGCGACCTGCAGAACTGCGATCAGCGCCGGGCCACTGCAGCGCGGCACGCCGGTGACGCCGTGAAACAGGTGCAGCGTCCACGGGGACTCGCGCGGGTCGATGTGGTTCTCGAGTAGTTTCTCGATTCCGTGAATGCACGAGAGCCACGAGTTTTCGGGCAGCTCATGCACTCTCACCAAGGAGGCGTCGACCGGCATGGGCTCCCACACTGGATAGTCGAGGTGCCACGGCGATTCACGAATCCGAACATTGAGATCCGGAATGAGCGACGCTCTTTCCACCGCCGAGCGTCGTAGCTCGTCCATGTGCTGGCTCTGCCCGTCGAAACAGTAGAGCAGCAGCTGATCGTTCGGGATCTTCTCCGAAATCCAGAAGGTTTGGGCATCGGTGGGCGTCATCCGTAACACCGGGAGACGGTACCACCGGCTTGTCAGCTCTTTTCTGCAGCAGCTTTCAGCTGGGACAGGCCCTTCTCGAAATCCTTTCCGACAAGCTTGTCCATGCTGAAGATGAAACCGAAGATCTTGAAGAACAGATTCTTCTTTCCGGTCATCTTCCACGTCACCTGAACTTCACCGGAATTCGGCGAGATGAGAAACGTGGTGACGTTCTGCGCCTTGAACGGCTTGAGGAAGGCCAGGTCCAAAACTACTCGTTCATTCGGGACGGATTCGGTGATCACCATCGAACCGGAGCCCGCCTTCTTGTTTCCCGCCCAGGCGTACGAAGCCCCGACGCCCGCGTCAGGCCCCGCGTACGTCCGCTGCATCGCCGGGTCGAGACCTTCCCACGGCGACCACTGAGTCCACTGATGGAAATCGTTGATCAACGCGAAGACGACCGGTGCTTCTGCCTTGACGATCGTCGTACGTTCTACCAGGAATTCGTTGGAATTCTGCGAAGCCATCGTCGATCTCCAATTCTCGGGCGTGACAAGTGTTCGGAATTATCCACGGTCGACGAGATCGGAGCGAGTCGACACTCAGTCCCGCAGGCACAGGCAGAAATAGTGACCGACCGGGTCGCGGTACACGCGGAAAGTCTGATGCTCCGGAATGTCGGTCACCCGCTGCGCTCCAAGGTTCGTCACCCAAGCCTCGGCGGGGTCGAGAGAATCCACGAACAGATCCAGATGGATCCCGACACCGGAGGTCGGCCAGTCCACCGGAACGAAATCCGGAGCGAGCTGAAACGCGAGCCGCTCCCCGCCGGGTCCTTCGATCACGTGCCAATCATCCTCGTCGCGAACACTTTTCCACTCGAGGACCTGGACGTAGAAGTTGGCCAATGCAGCCGGATCCGGGCAGTCCAGGACTGTGTAGTCCATGCCGATGTTCGGGCGCGTCACTGTGCCTTCTTCTCCTGAACTTTCTTACGCACGAACAACAACGGAAGAACCAGCGTCGCAACGGCGGTTACCAGCCACACGACGACGGTTCCCAGAATCCACGTCGAGACACCGGAGATCGACAGATTGGAGAAGAGCGACGCCACCAACAGCGCGACAAATGTCGACACCAATCCGATTCCGCCGAGAAATGCCGGTGCATGGCGCTTTGCCACCGTGGCGATGAACGGCGCCAGGACCGACTGCGCAATCGCAAAGATCACGACCGCAACGATGAATCCGGATGTGGGCGCCGAGAAGCCCGAAAGAATCAACGACGCAACTAGAAGCCCGACAGCGGCAGAACCCAGGAAGATCGCGGCGCGAATCAGGAAGCTGATCATTTGTTGATCCTATATGTCGGATATCGAGGAGAACAGATATTCACAATCCCAGAGATTCCTGCACCTCTCGCAATGTCCGGGCAGAAGATCGGAGCCCCGAAGCCTCCATTTTCGATAGCGGTACTTCGAGGACTCGGCCGGCACCAGCGCGACCAACCATCGTGGGAAGGGACAGGCAAACGTGCTCGAGTCCGTGGACGCCGCTCTGCAAAGTCGATACCGGCAGAACCCGTTGTTCGTCCCGCAACACGACTTCCGCGATGAATGCGCTCGACAATCCGATGGCGAGGTTGGTCGCGCCCTTACCCTCGATGATCTCGTAAGCACTCTCGACTACAGACTTCGCTACTTTCGCGCGTAGGTCGGGGCCGAGGACGCCACCCGACGGTCCCACGAACGAGGTTGCCGGCACTCCGCCGATGGTTGCGCTCGACCAGAGCGGAATCTCGGAATCCCCGTGCTCGCCCACGATGAAGGCATGAACGTTCTCCACCGCGACTCCGAGTTCGGTAGCCAGCAGGAATCGCAATCGGGCCGTGTCCAGCACGGTCCCAGATCCGAAAATTCGGCCGCGGTACGACGGTCCCGCGGCCTGGATCGCTGCGTAGGTCGCCACGTCGACCGGGTTGGTGACGAAGAGAAGGACCGCGTCCGGTGACACCGCCAACAGTTGTTCGGTCAGTGTCTGCGCGATCTTGACGTTCACCGCGGCAAGTTCGAGCCGCGACTGACCGGGATGCTGTTTGGCGCCCGCGGTGACGACGACCAAGTCGGATCCCGCGGTGACCGAGATGTCATCGCCTCCGTCGACAGTGCACGGCGGTGTGAACTGGGTGCCGTGGTTGAGATCGAGAACTTCGGCCCGGACCTTTGCGCTGTTGGTGTCGTAGAGGGCGAGCGCGTCGGCCGATCCGCGTATCAGGCACGCATACGCAATTGCGGTGCCGACGCTTCCCGCACCGACAACGGACACTTTTCGTCTGGATGAACGATTCGGCGTCGTCATGGGTAAATGGTGCTCGCTCGATAACGATTTCGCAGTACAACGGATTGCCAGTCTCTTCTCAGGGTTTGGATGCAGACCTCTCAGAATCGACGTGGATGATCGCTGACATGGCTGAGGTAACCGTTCTTGCAGTTGGCGGCACCGGCGAATCCCACGTTGGCGACGACAGCGCCCGCGTGCTCGGACTCCTCAGCGCCGTCACCGACGAACTCGACGGTCGATTCGATTCTCGCTGGGTCGCTTATCCTGCGTCGTACGGTCCGGTCGCCGACGGCGGCCTGAGCTTTCGGCACAGCACCGCGATGGGTGTGAAGGCCCTCACCGCCGAAATCGCACAGACAGACGGCCCGGTCATGCTGATCGGTTACTCACAGGGATGCACCGTGATCCGCTCGGCTCTTCCGACGCTGAACCGCGCCAACATCATCGGAGTCGGACTGATCTCCGATCCTCAACAACCGGCAGGCGTGATCGAAGGTTGTGAGGGACACGGAGTTGCCGGCGACGGACCCGATATCCAGCCGTGGATTCCGGTCAAGTGGATCGGGCACCCGCAGGACATGATCTGTAATGCCAGCGACGACAGCTACATTCGCGACATCGCAGACTTGACGCGCTGGATGTCCTTCTCGCAGGCACGCGTGTGGGCAGGAAAGGTTTGGGAACTACTTCGTAGCAATGCTTTCCAGAATGCGCAGAAGACTCGTTTCAGTCCCAAACAGTGGCGTACCGATCTACGACGTATTCGCACCGCGTTCCTCGAAGTACTTGGTTACCTGCCGACGAAGTTGAACCTGAACCGATTTCAGCTCAAGAACCCTCGCGGCGGTAGACACATCAGCTACGCGATCGAACCTCTCGACGAGAGCGGACTGACCGGGTGTGAGCTTCTGGCGTCGTGGATGAAGGTCCACGCGAGCGGCGTCGGGCAGCGCATTCACGCGGCCTGACCTTTACCGTTAGTTTACCTAACGAACCCCGGCGAGCCATTCGACGCCTCTACGTTCCTTTCATGCAACTGAGCAGAATATTGTCGTGTGCCGCCGTGACCGTCGCACTCCCCCTCACCGCCCTGGCGGCCCCGGCCGGCGCATCGCCAACCGGCAGTCTCGACTGGTCCGGTTCGTTCGGTAGTTCAGCACCCCAGCCGGTTTCGACGTTCGACGTCCAAGCCCACCGCGGCGGGCTCGGCCTGTACACGGAAAGCAGCCTGGCCGCGTTCGCGAATGCCCTCGAAATGGGCGTCAGCACACTGGAACTCGATACCCAGATCACCGAGGACGGGATCGCTGTCGTCACGCACGATCGTAAGATCTCGAACAAGAAATGCCTCGACACCGAGCCCGCAACTGCGGGTGACCCGGAGTTCCCGTACGTCGGCAAATTCGTCAACACGCTGAGCCTGCAGCAGATCAAGACCATGGACTGCGGCACTCTCCCCCTTGCCGGATACCCTGAACAGCAGAATGTTCCGGGAGCGAAAATGCAGACGCTCGAAGAAGTGCTTGCCCTGGTGAAGTCGTACAACGCACCCGGAATCAAGCTCAACATCGAGACCAAGGTGGAAGCGGGAGCGCCTCACGAGACCGCCCCGCGTGAGCAGTTCGTCTCTGTAGTCCTCGATACGATCCGGGCAGCCGGATTGTTGGACAGCGTCACCATTCAGAGCTTCGACTGGGGCTCGCTCATGCTCACCCGTCAACTCGCGCCGAGTGTCCCCGTCGTTGCGCTCACAAACGGCGACTTTCTCCAGGTAGGCAAGGACGGAGCGTCACCGTGGCTCGGCGGTCTGGACATCGATGATTTCGGTGGCGACGGCATCGCGGCGGTAGCAACCTTTGGTGCCTCCGCCTACTCCCCCGTCCAAGGAACTCCGCAGGGCGGAAAGGTCGGGGATCCCGGTTTCACCCTCTATCCGACAGCCGACATGATCGCGAGCGCACATGCGCGTGGCATGAAGGTCATCCCGTGGACCGTCGATGATCCCGCCACCATGCACGCCCTGATCGACCTCGGTGTCGACGGGATCATCACCGACTACCCCGATCGTCTCCGAGCCGTTCTGGCCGAGCGAGGCATGCCACTACCTGCACCTGCGGTCAAGAAGTAGCCTCCACCGCGCACCGAAGCAGGTACCTGAACAGGTACTACGGCCGATGTCCCCAGGGTCCCGTCGGCCGCATCCTGGACAGGTACTTGCTCGGGTGATCGGAGGTGAATTCTGATGATGTCTTTGAAGGATCAGTTGGACAACTGCGAATACCTACTTGCCGACGCGGAAATGGCCGGCGACTGGAATGCGGTCCGGCGATTCAGGGAATACCGGCTCGGGCTCGTTCGACAACTGTGCAGGCAAAGGGCCGCCGGCCTCTGCGCCTAGAGGCCCGACCTCAACCGTATCTGAGCTGGTCCCTCTGGGCGGTTACGATCCGCCGTCGCCCGAGTCACAGTCGGGTGCTCTCACCAATTGAGCTACAGAAGGTATGGCCCGCAGTGCTTTTCGACTGCGATCTTTCTCTGCCGAACCATACGGGCCCGCATCTCGTCCGCGCTACTGATTTTCGAGTAGACGATCTACACCGACCACCGCTGTGAGTTCGGTTTCCGCGTCCCCGCGGGGACGTCCCCGTCGGAGGCCACACCGAATCACCGCTGACCAGTAGTCGATGGGATGATGACCTGCGTGTCCATGTCCCCACCGCTGCCCGTCAAGAACGGGGTTGGCCCGACGCGCCTACGCATCCCGCTCTCTGGGCCGTGGGCGACGATCGCCGAGTACGTCGTAGCCAAGTTCGACCATCTGGACGCCGAGAACCTGTATCGGCGGTTCGACGACGGCGAGTTCGTAGATACCGACGGCCACTCGATCTGCCTGAACACAGAACTCAGCGCGCACCGGTTCGTCTGGTACTACCGTGAGTTGCCGGCGGAGGACCCGGTGCCGTTCCACGAGGAGATCCTGCACACCGACGACAATCTCGTCGTCATCGACAAGCCACATTTTCTCCCGACCACTCCGAGCGGGCGATACCTGCGTGAGTCGGCGCTCATCCGCCTGCGGGTTCGTCTCGACAACCCAGATCTGATCCCGATCCATCGACTCGACCGCGGCACCGCAGGGGTGGTGATGTTCTCGGCCCGCCCCGCGACGCGCGGCGCGTACCAGTCACTGTTCGAGAAGCGTCAGGTCACGAAGGTTTACGAGGCGGTGTCGGCGCGACCGTCCCGGTGGGGCCAGGATGCACCGGGGTTCGCCGAATCCGACGGTCCCCTCGTTTACCGCAACCACATCGAAGCACGGCGTGGCGAGTTGCGGGTCCTCGTCGACGACAGCCGTGAACCCAACTCCGAGACCATGATCGAGGCGCGAGGGACGGGCGTGAGTGCCTCCGGACGTGCTGTGCTGCACACGGTTCTACGTCCGCGCTCCGGACGGATGCACCAGTTGCGGGTGCATCTGGCAGCTCTCGGCGCCGGGATCCTGGGCGACCGGCGATACCCCGACCTGCTTCCCGACGCCCCGGACGATCATTCTCTCCCACTCCAATTGCTCGCGAGGGAACTCGAATTCACCGACCCGTTGTCGGGGAGAGCGCGGCGGTTCGTCACACGTCGGACGCTGAGTGAGATGCCCGCCGTGTCTGACTGCTGAGCGCCCGCCTGCCCTCTGAGCACTCAGGCACCCTGCTCGAGATTCTCGTGGCTAACCCGCGATCCCTCGTGCCCTGGGTCCACCTCGGTCACTGAGCAAAGAAGGTTGAGCGCTGGCAGTACGCCCACCGGCCGCGGCTTTTGGTTTGGTCGCGGCGATCAAACGCCTTCCATGCAGCGTTTTCGACCACACGATATGCGGTCAGTAGAACAACGAGCGATTCATCAGCAGACATTTTCGCCGAATACCCTCGGACCGCAGCAGCTCTCGCTGCCCGCGAACACGACTGGACCCAAGGCTTCGCCTACTTGATGGACGACCTCAACATCTCCCCGAACCAGCTGTACAACGTCCGATGCCTCCTAACTGCGGCGATACGCAAACTCAGCAACGAAAGGGAACTCGGTTTCACGTCAGGACCTCACGTCGCCCACCAGACGCTCGCCGAAGCCCTCGTTGCATATCTTGACTGAGTCCCTCTGGGCGGTTAAGTCCCGCCGCCGCCCGAGCGACAGTCCGGGGCTCACACCAATTGAGCTACAGAAGGTATGGACTGTAGCTCTTCGACTGCGGTCTTGTCTGTCCAAGCCATACGGATCCTTGGTAGTCCGCGCTACTGGTTTTCTGACCCCGCATGTCGCGGGGTGGTTGCGGGTCGCCCGATCCAACCCAGATCCACGCGTCCCCGCGGGGACGTCCCCGTAAATGTCACCGAAACCGCCGGAGCAGGACGCTATGTTGTCCACCACACTCAGATCGATGTCTTGAGCGCCCACCGAACGGAATGATCGGGAGACAATAGTTTTGATGCCACATCAGAAATCACCCAGTCGACAACGACTGGGCGGTTTTTCACGATGGACTCGCCAACCACCTAACTTCGATGGCGACCGACAACGTATTGACTTCCACTGACACTAAGCACCAGTTAGCGCCAGATGACCTTCGTGGATCCAGTTCCTAACGTGGAACAACCGCGATATTTCGCACCAGGGTCATCTCGAATGTCTCCCCAGCCTCTCGCCGCTGATTCCCCCCACCCCGTGAGAAACTGCTTTGCCGGTCTCGGCTTGATTGCCGAGCCGTCAACCTGAAAATCCCGGCGACAATGGGGTACCGGCGTTCGATGTGGATAGGAAGCTGTGCACAACTCATCGACTGGCAGTCTTGACCGTCGCCACATCGCGCGACCTCCTTGGGTGCACCTACCTGCCGATGCCAGCACCCGGCTCGGAACTCGCCGTCTGCTGTCGAGAGCACGATCTCGTCGTCCCTGATGACGGCCACGAGTCCGTGGTTGATTCGGGCGTTCAGGTCACGGGTAGCTGCGCAACGGGCGATGAAGATCGACCGCGAGGACGCTGTTGATCTTGACGTAACCCCCATCAAATGACCCGCAGTCCATGAGATTCCCTCCGCCGTAACCAAGTTCGTGAAAGCCTTCGTCTCATGGCTGGACGTAAACGGCATGCGCTGAACAGATCATCCGCAATCTACGCAGGAGACGAACTCGCATCCAAAGGCGCCGCCCTCAAGAAAATCGCCCGAGCGCGATTCGAAGTGCAATGTAGGACCTCATATTCCGTACAGCACTGGACCTCAATCCGGTGCAGTGTAAACGGGACTTCCACCTTTGGCGTGTCAATCGGTAATTAGTCGAGCAGTCGGGTATGCGCGAGAACGACCAGTGCAACCACCTTTGCGGTCAGGTCCTCGCTAGATCGAACATTCTCGAACCGCAACTGACGAGCGCCATATGCGAGCACAACTGCCCAGTACTCCCGAGTAGAAGCTCTGCGCTCCTTCATCCAAGCTAACACCGACGCGCACCATGCCGGCGATAGGGATCCTTGCGCAAATGACGGCTCACCGAAGTGCTCCGAGATCCCTTGGACAGTGGGCCAGTCGCTACGAAAGGGCGAATCGGGATGAACCCAACTCGACATCAACAGGACCGCCGGATCTCGGAGCGCACTGGAAAACTTGTTTTCATCTGAGTCGATCAGCACCGGAGATCCGTCGCATACGAGGACGTTAGCGGCATGCAAATCAGTGTGACTCATCACCGTCGAAGTGGTAACCCATAGATCTGGGGAAGGCGTACTCAGCCCGATAGCCAAAAGCTCCCGTGCAAAAACATCCCAATGAAGGATCTGCTCCACAAGTTCGCGAAGTGGGATCGACCGAGCTTGCGATCTTTCTAGAGCATCCAGACCGATACGAAGGGACTGAACAACTCGTGCTGCTTCGAGGTCGTTGGAAGCGATCAAACTCATGAGTGAAGCGGTCGACGTACCCGCGAGCTGCAAGATGCTAACAATCGATCCGCCCATGAGTCCACGTATCACCTCGACACGACGCGCGATGCAGTCTCTAGGGAGCAGGTCCTGCAGCCCGCCTGCTGCTGGAACCGACTCACTAACTTTGGCGACAACAGCAGCGATTGGGCCGCTTGGCGAGGCAACTTCGCAGCGCCAAACGGCCGCATCGCTCAGTCCTCCTGAAAGCGGCCGTGCCGAGATTGAAGATGCACCGTAGTGATACGCGATTCGACGAAGAACCCGTTTCTGATGATCTTCGAGTGCACCGTCTACCGAGAATTCGATCATTTCGAAGCGTGTAATCAGTTCACGGAGTTCTCGAATAAATCGTTCGAATTTGTCGAACTGCGACTTGCGCACTACCGAAACACGATTAATTCGCACAGCACCATCGTCGAAAACGAAGCCAGTCCCTTCCATTGACTCCTGAGCATGGTCAAAATCTGTGAATCCACTAAAGACGATCACGCGTGCGTCCGGGTGACTCACCGTCACGGTCCGGAAGAGCTCGTCACCTAATTCATCAACGGCCTTCTCGCCGATACGCATAGGAAGCTTGCGATCAAGGACGAAAAGGTCTATAAGCGCGTCGGCTGAATCGAGAAAGTTCAGCGCTTCTTCTAGCGACTCAAAGGTTATTAGTTCATAGCCAGCATCAACAATTGTCGATGATACCTCCACTAGTTGCTGTTTGTCATCGTCGACCAGGACCGCGAGTGGGTTGCTCAAGTGTTTCGCCCTCCAGTAAGAGTGAAAGTAGCAACTCCGCTACGTCCAGCAATCTTGAATCCATACCCGAGTTTTTCTGCAGCAGTCTTGATTAGCGATACGCCGATTCCTTGGTGCCCGCTTTTCGAGGAAATTCCGGTTGTTTCGACGTCTCGGACATCAAACTGAGTGCCCGCAAATGGATTAGAGATCCTCACCCAGAACCTATCGCCTACGACACTCCAACTCACTTCAATTGATCGCGGCTCGTCCACCTCTAGAGAGGCATCGATAGCGTTCTGGTATGCGTTTGCCAGCAGGATCTCAAATAGGCCCAGGTCTGTGTGAATAAGTGCCGGGCGCCCAGCGAGATCAGGCGCTGGAATAAACATGGGCTCAGCCGTCATGTCTGGCCAGCATTCGCGCAGAGTTCGTTCCAAACCACATTCGACCAGATCCAGATCGGATCCCTCGCGAATCAGAGCAATGAGCGCGTCGATTCGACGCTCCAGTCGATTCACCGCATCACTGGTCGAGCTTCGTTGGAAATGGGCGATCTCTCGCCCACCTGCCTTGCGGATCCAACCGATTGGCGGCGAAAGTTCATGCCTGATTAAGCGAGCAAGCTCAGGAATCTGCCTTTGCATCAGTGAAGATTCTTCGCCCGAGGGATTTGAAGATGCTGAATCCGTGAGCGTTTCTCGTGCAGCCAGGACATCGTTGAAGACTTGCCGGATTTGGGGCACGGACTCTCGCTGCATCGCGCGCATGAGCACGCGCACCTGCACCCCGTCGGGATTTGATTTGATCCACGCAGCTGCTCGTAGTCTCGCTGAGGGCGAACTGGAGTTCAGTGACTCATCAAGCCAATCGGGCGGCGAAGCAGGTCTATTCATTTTGACCATAGAACCGAGCCCGACGATCGAATGCTTCGCGTCCGCCCTCCATAATCGTCGTGATCGACGAAACTACATTCGGCGTGTCGAATGCACCAGAGTCACGAACCTGACCATGCTGGCCGTCGCTCGCGAGAACGAAGACTCTGCCCGCCGCACCTAGAACCGGGACATTCGCATTATGAGTTGCGACGATTGTTTGAACCTGGTCGGCGGTTCGCTGGTTCATCGCAGAAACCACGTGATCGACCAGATACGCATTGTCAAGATGGTCTTCGGGCTGATCAAGAATTAAAGTGCGCTCTCTCTCCGACAATACGATCGGAAGCGTAACAGCACACTTTTGACCGGCTGACAGGTTGTCAACGCTCTTATCGACCGCGCCATCGCGCAACAAGAAGTCGACGTTGTCCTTGAGTTGAACCTTAGCCAGGCGCTCGACCCCTTCCGCTGAATCGAGAACACCAATCACACGAGCACTTTGCTCCTGAGTGATATCACCAGCGGAGGCTAGTCCGTCGATGTCGTGCGACTCCACCATTTCCAGTAGCATCCTGGGTAGTACGCGTGCTGAAAGCGAGTCGATGAGCGCGGCCCTGGTATGAGTTCCTTTGAGATACTCGGTCAGAACATCGCGGAGTTCAGACGAGTCCGCGAGATGCTCGACAGCGACGACAATATGACTGTCAATTTGACGGGACGTCGATTCAGCCACGGATTCCCGGGCGCGAAATAGGCCTTCTTCTTCGGCCTCAACCAGCGCAAATGCCGATTCGCGTCGTTTGTTCAGAGATTCAAGTTCTCTCACCAGAGTAGCTATTCTCTTGTCGTTATCATCGAGTTCTCGTAGCTGAGCTTCGATATTGCGGACCTGAGCCGTGAGCTGTCCGAGTCCGGCTTCTGCTTGCTCCAGTGTCTCCCTCAAAGGCGCAGCAGTCTCTCGAAGCTTTGCTTCCTCGGCTGTTGCATTTACGATATGCCCGGAGACATCCGAAGCTAGGACTCGAATTGTGCGCTGCAGGCCTTCCACGCCCAACCGAACTGCATCGAGATTCGAAGCCATGGACATATCTTCGGCAATGAACTCAGTGTGAAGCGTTTCAAGCCTCGCAAGGGTGTTCCGCGCTGAGTCGACCGCTTCTCGCATCTGACCTACTAGCTCTCCAAAAGACTGGAGATTCGAACTCGTTCGAGTGATCGCCGTGGAACGCGCCTCAACGTCACGCAGGGCATCCCTCTGGGATGCGAGCGGCCCTTGCGCATCACCGACAAGTGCTTCCTCCTGCGATCGATAGATCTGCCTGTCGGCTTCCAGACCGGCACGCTTAAGCGACTCCTCTTCAGACTTACGCAACTGACGGCGAAGTTCGTACATTTCGCGTGAGAGCGTGCCGAGGTTTTCGCGCGGCTGATCTACCGAGTCTTGCCCTGCGCGAAGATCAATCAGCTTCAGTCGGTTGGCAGCATCAGATGCGATCTCTTCTAATTCGCTCTGACCAAGCACCAATACGGAATGAGATAGATCACGGTCCCGTCCTCGCCCTTTGGCATCGACGATGACCTGCGTTGCCCCAGCGTCATCTTCGAGGTCGACGATCACTTCGCCGACTCCCAAAACTGCGGTTAGGAACTGCTCGCGTTGCTGTCGCTTTTGCTTGTCGGCATGTTCAGCGCCTAACGCGTGTCGCAGCAGTTCAAGCAAAGTCGTCTTTCCCACACCACGGGACCCGATTACGACGTTCAGCCCACGGACGAACGACACGTCCAGCCCATTGAGGAAGCCACCATTAATTCTGAGCCTGGAAATCCACATCCGTGTGCCTTTCGTTTGGTGCTGGAGGCGCCGCTTGAGGATACAAGAGGGCCGAGACGCGGAATCAACCCCGATGAATTTGGCGAGGAGGTTCTGCATCTCGAATGTTCACGGAGTCCATCGCAATCCGGCTCGACAGCGACCTCCCTGTCAGCGCCGCACTGTTCGGCGGCTACCGGATGCCCTTGGATATCGACAACACACAAGCCCAACGACCCTTTTCGCACAAGCTTTTCAATGTCGGTCGCACCGAACCGCAGCGAGCGGACCGCGCGTCCATGACTACGGACTAGCCACCCGAATATTCTTGGAGCTCAAATACTTCGGATTCAGCAGAAGTGAACAATTGACGAAGCCGCTGTTGGCATCTTCTCGACTTCATCCGAACCCGGCCCAAAGCCGGCCAGTCGTACCCTCCGAGGCAGACACTGTTCATCTCTTCGAACCGTGGCTCCTGGAGTTTCACCAGTCGTACGGATACAATTGGCACGCTCCTAGACGTTGAAGCGGAACTCGACCACATCGCCGTCGGCCATGACGTATTCCTTGCCCTCCATGCGGACCTTGCCGGCAGCCTTGGCTGCGGCCATGGAACCCGCCTCGACGAGGTCGTCGAAGGACACGATTTCAGCCTTGATGAAGCCACGCTCGAAGTCGGTGTGAATGACGCCGGCAGCCTGGGGAGCGGTGTCACCCTTGTGGATGGTCCAGGCGCGAGCTTCCTTCGGACCAGCCGTCAGGTAGGTCTGCAGTCCGAGGGTGTGGAAGCCGGTGCGAGCGAGAGCGTGCAGGCCGGGCTCGGTCTGACCGATCGAGTCGAGCATTTCCTGGCGATCTTCCTCGTCCAGCTCGAGCAGTTCCTGCTCGACCTTCGCGTCGAGGAACACGGCATCGGCAGGGGCGACGGAAGCGCGCAGTTCCGCGATCTTCGCCTCGTCGGTGAGCACAGACTCGTCGGCGTTGAAGACGTACAGGAAGGGCTTGGTGGTGAGCAGGCTCAGCTCACGAAGCAACGAGAAGTCGAGCTTGTCCTTGACGCTGAAGAGCGTCGTGCCCTCGTTGAGGAAGGCCTGAGCCTTGAGTGCCTCGTCGTGGGCCGGCTTGAGCTCCTTGTTCTTGCGAGCTTCCTTGTCCAGACGCGGGAGAGCCTTCTCGAGAGTCTGCATGTCGGCGATCACCAGCTCGGTCTCGATGACCTCGATGTCCGAGGCCGGGTCGACCTTGCCGTCGACGTGGATGACGTCGTCGTCGGCGAAGACGCGAACTACCTGGCAGATGGCGTCCGCTTCACGGATGTTGGCCAGGAACTTGTTACCCAGGCCTGCGCCCTCGGACGCTCCCTTGACGATGCCGGCAATGTCGACGAACGACACGGTCGCGGGGAGGATGCGCTCGGAGCCGAAGATCTCGGCGAGCTTCTGCAGCCGCGGATCGGGCAGCTCGACCAGACCGACGTTGGGTTCGATGGTCGCGAACGGGTAGTTCGCTGCCAACACGTCGTTGTTGGTCAGTGCATTGAAAAGGGTGGACTTGCCGACGTTGGGCAGTCCGACGATTCCGAGGGTAAGGCTCACGGTCTGTGGATTCTACGGCCTCGCGGCGACGTGACGGGTACTCGCCCCACCGTCACGTCGCGGCAGGTGATCAGTTGTAGGTATACGAATCGACGGACGACACGATCGCAACCAGGAAGATCACGTAGAACGCGATGAACAGCACCCAGCAGATGACGGCTATCAGGAGCGAAATCTGCCCGAGCTTCTTCACCCGCTCGGACGCGTACTGCGCGCCCTGGTGATCGCCCATCGCCCACTTCGGGTAGATGTCGTGGAGATGGTTGAACGCGGCGAACGCGATAGGCCAGAAGAAGATGATCGACGCGACGGCCCATCCCGCGTTGGACTTCGGCGGACCGTACTGAGGCGCCGCGTACGTGGGAGCGGCGCTGTACTGCTGGGTCGCGCTGTACTGCTGACCGGTCGGATACTGGTGTCCGGCTGAGTACTGCGGGTCGGTCGGGTACTGCTGGCCCGTCGGATACTCCTGGCCTGCTGAATATTGCTGACCGGCTGAATACTGCTGGCCCGCCGGATACTGCTGTTCCTTCGGATACTGCTGCTCCTTCGGATCCTGCGGGTCGGTCGGATATTGCGGTTCGGTCATCATTCCCCCAAAGTGTCGGATTCGGTTCTCTATCGCAGAACCTAGTGGAGACTTACCGCTGCCGTGTCACAGTGAGCGCCTACGCTCTCGAGGTGACTCGGATGCTGATCGTGCTCTTGATATGGATAGTGGGTCTCGGCACCGCCGCGCTCGCAATTGTCGCCTCGCCCGGATGGTGGGTGATCGCTGTCGTCACTCTCGCGCTGGCGGCGATGGGCACCTACGACCTCACTCAGAAGTCCCACAGCATCCTCCGTAACTATCCGGTCCTGGGGCACGCGCGATTCCTCCTCGAGAAGATTCGACCGGAGATCCAGCAGTACTTCGTCGAATCATCCACCGATGGAATGCCATTCGATCGCGAAACGCGAGATCTGGTTTACGAGCGGGCAAAGGGAACACTGGCGGAAGAGCCCTTCGGGACCGAGCGCGACGTCAATGCGATCGGCTACGAGTTCATGACGCATTCGATTCGCGCACGGACCGCCCCCGACACCGTTCCCCGAGTTCGCCTCGGCGGACGCGATTGCACGAAGCCGTACGACATCGCTCTCCTGAACGTCTCCGCGATGAGCTTCGGGTCGTTGTCCGCCAACGCAATCGAAGCCCTCAACGCCGGCGCCGCCAAAGGCGGCTTCGCCCACGACACCGGCGAAGGCGCGATCAGTCCGTATCACCGCAAACACGGCGGCGATCTGATCTGGGAAATCGCCTCGGGATACTTCGGATGCCGAACCGAGGACGGCCGATTCGATCCTGACCGTTTTGCCGAGCGTGCCGGACTCGATCAGGTGAAGGCCATTTCGATCAAGCTCTCGCAAGGTGCGAAACCCGGGTTGGGTGGCGTGCTTCCCGGAGTCAAGGTCTCCCCCGAAATCGCCGAAACCCGCGGGGTACCCGTCGGCCAGACCGTGATTTCGCCACCCGCGCACACCGCGTTCAGCACCCCGGTCGAACTGGTCGATTTCATCGCGACCCTGCGAAAACTGTCGGGAGGCAAGCCGGTCGGGATGAAACTGTGTGTCGGCTCGCGTCGTGAATTCCTCGGAATCTGCAAGGCGATGATCGAACGCGGCATCACGCCCGACTTCATCATCGTGGACGGTTCCGAAGGCGGCACCGGCGCAGGTCCAGTGGAGTTCGAGGACCACATGGGCATGCCGTTGACCGAGGGCCTGATGCTGGTGCACAACGCTCTGGTGGGAACTGGTTTGCGCCCTCTCGTGAAAGTCGGCGCTTCCGGAAAGGTGGCGAGCGGTTCCGACATCGTCAAACGCATCATCCAGGGCGCAGACTTCACGATGGCGGCCCGCGCAATGATGTTCGCAGTGGGCTGTATTCAGGCCCAGATGTGCCACACCAACCGCTGCCCGGTCGGCGTTGCCACTCAGGATCCGGCACGCACCCGCGCACTCGACATCCCCGACAAGAGCGAGCGCGTCTACCGATTCCAGAAGGCAACCGTCGCCAGCGCGCAACAGATGATCGCGTCGATGGGCATCGATTCCTTCGACCAACTGCAACCGGGAATGCTCAACCGCCGCGTCGACGGTCTCACCACTCGCACCTATGCCGACCTGTTCGACTGGCTGATGCCGGGCGAACTGCTCGACTCCCCGCCGCAGAGCTGGCTCACCGATTGGATCGACGCCGACGCTCACCGATTCTGACGTCGGTCGACTCCCGCGTTTCAGATCGCGCGGATTCACCCTTCTGGTCCTACAGTGACAGATGGCCCGCTGTGACGGCGGCCACACGTGCACTAGTGGACGGAGTTCGACGATGAGCTTGACGACTGCGCCGGAACCAAATGTCGAGTACCTGAAAACCGATCCTGACCTGCCACCTGTCGGCGTCATCGACAAAACACCCATCTCCACGACTGCGCGCGTCGTCTTCCTTGTTCTCGGACTGGTCGGCGCGGGCGCCTGGTACATGATTGCGATCGTCCGCGGTGAACACATCAGCGCTGTGTGGTTCGTGTTGGCCGCAATCTGTACCTATCTGATCGCCTACCGCTTCTATGCGCGGTTGATCGAACGCAAGATCGTCAAGCCCCGCGACGACGTCGCCACTCCCGCCGAGATCATGGAGAACGGCGCCGACTACATGCCGACCGATCGTCGGGTGCTGTTCGGTCACCACTTCGCGGCAATCGCCGGTGCCGGTCCCCTGGTCGGACCCGTGTTGGCCGCACAGATGGGATATCTTCCGGGAACGATCTGGATCATCGTCGGCGTCGTGTTCGCCGGGGCGGTGCAGGACTTCATGGTCCTGTGGATCTCGTCGAAGCGCCGCGGGCGCAGCCTCGGTCAGATGGCCCGCGAAGAACTCGGCCTCGTCGGCGGCGTCGCCGCACTGATCGGCGTGTTCGTCATCATGATCATCCTCATCGCGGTGCTCGGACTTGTGGTCGTCAATGCGCTCGCCGAGTCCCCATGGGGAGTGTTCTCGATCGCGATGACCATCCCCATCGCGCTGTTCATGGGCGTGTACCTGCGGTATCTGCGGCCGGGCAAGGTTTCCGAGGTCTCCCTGATCGGCGTCGTCCTGCTTCTCCTTGCCATCGTCTCCGGCGGATGGGTTGCCGATACCGGTTGGGGCGCAGACTGGTTCACACTCTCGAAGGTCACCATCGCGTGGCTGATGATCGCGTACGGATTCGCCGCATCGGTGCTGCCGGTCTGGCTGCTCCTGGCACCGCGCGACTACCTGTCGACGTTCATGAAGGTCGGCACCATCGCGCTGCTGGCCATCGGAATTCTGGTCGCACGACCCGCTCTGAACATGCCGGCAGTGACGCCGTTCGCCTCCAACGGCGAAGGCCCGGCCTTTGCCGGTTCACTGTTCCCGTTCCTGTTCATCACCATTGCCTGTGGCGCGCTCTCGGGCTTCCACGCACTGATCGCGTCCGGTACGACGCCAAAGCTGCTCGAGAAGGAAAGCCAGACCAAGATGATCGGGTACGGCGGCATGCTGACCGAATCGTTTGTCGCGATCATGGCTCTGGTCACCGCCTGCATCCTCGATCAGCACCTGTACTTCGCACTCAACGCTCCCGCGGCACTGACCGGTGGAACACCGGAAACCGCAGCCGAATACGTCAACAATCTGCCCCTCGGCACTGCCCCCATCACACCGGACGTGCTGACTCAGGCAGCCGAGGCCGTCGGCGAAGAATCGATCATCTCGCGAACCGGCGGCGCCCCGACGCTCGCGTTCGGAATGTCCGAAGTGCTCAGCGATGTCTTCGGCGGCGACTCGCTGAAATCGTTCTGGTACCACTTCGCGATCATGTTCGAGGCGCTCTTCATCCTCACCACGATCGATGCCGGCACCCGCGTCGCTCGATTCATGCTCTCCGACTCGCTCGGCAACTTCGGCGGTCCGGCAAAGAAGTTCAAGGACCCGTCGTGGCGCATCGGCGCGTGGCTGTGCTCGCTGATCGTCGTCGCTGCCTGGGGCGCGATTCTGCTCATGGGTGTCACCGATCCGCTGGGCGGAATCAACACACTCTTCCCGCTCTTCGGCATCGCCAACCAGCTACTCGCCGCGATCGCGCTGACGGTGGTCATGACGATCGTCATGAAGAAGGGGCTGTTCAAATGGGCCTGGATTCCCGGCGTGCCGCTGGTGTGGGACCTGGTCGTAACCATGACCGCGTCGTACCAGAAGATCTTCTCCGACAACCCCGCGATCGGGTACTGGGCTCAGCACAACGTGTTCAAGGACGCGAAGGCTGCCGGCGAGACGGCGCACGGTTCCGCGAAGACTCCGGAGGCCATCGATGCCGTCATTCGCAACACCTTCATCCAGGGCACGTTGTCGATCATCTTCGCGTCACTGGTGATCGTCGTGGTCATCGCCGGGATCATCGTATGTGCCAAGGCAATCCGAGCGGGCGGGCTGCCGACCACCGAGTCCCCGGAAGAACCGTCGAAAATCTTCGGACCCGCCAGCTTCATTCCGACGCCCGCGGAGAAGGAAATCCAGAAAGAATGGGACGAGCTGATCAAAGCCGGGAAAGTCCGGGCGCCCGGCGCCGCACACGGAGGTGGGCACTGACCATGACGACGGCGACCATGACGGCAAAACTCACCACAGCGTTCCGCGGAACGCTGTGGTGGGTTCGCTCGGTGATGGGTGATCTCGACTATCAGCGCTACGTCGAGCACACCCGACGCCACCACGCCGACTCACCGGTGATCAGCGAACGAGAGTTCTGGCGCCGCCGTCACGCAGCAGCCGACGCCAACCCAGGCGCCCGCTGCTGCTGAATCCGGTCAGGGGCAGGTGGCCTTCGCGAGTTCGTAAATGTGGCCGGCCTGCTCGTCGGTGGGCTTGTTGCCGTTGTTCTCGGCCAGGTCGGTGATCTTGGTCTTGACCTCCGCCTCGTCAGTGCCGTTGGCGACCTCGGTACACGTGGTCGTCAAGATCTCCTCGATGTCTGCGTCGTCGCGGTTCTCCGCCAACGGTGCGTAAGCCCCACGGAACGTGGCGACGAACAGCGCCGTCTTGCCCTGATCGATGGCGTTGCCCGCTGACTGTTTCGCCGTCTCGAGCGCCTGTTGCCCGCTCGTGACTGCCTCGCTGATCTTGTTCTGCGCGTTGTCCTGATCCTCGGTGCTACACGCGGTGAGCCCGAGAACGACGATTGCTGCTGCCCCGACTGCTGCTGCGATTCTCATGACGGAAATGTTAGTCCGATCAGCATGCTTCAAAACACAGTATTGCAGCGCAACACACGAGTTATCGCATGCAGTCGTTACGATCAGCTCAGCTAGATCACCGGATTCGCACATCGGCGAGGAGATCCCTGCGCCGACGGAAAGGACGATCAGTGAGCGAGCAAGACAAGGGGACGTCCGCAGGGGTGCGCAAGCGCGACCGCGGCGAGATCATCGGGCAAGGGGGTATGTGGCTCGCAAAATGGTCGTTGGTGTTGGCGTCGATTTCGCTGGGCGCCTGGATTTTCGGCTGGCTGATCGAAAAGCTCTGGGTCATCATCCTGCCGGTGGCTCTGGCTATCGTTGTTGCGACAGTCATGTGGCCGCCGACCCGCGGCATGATCAAGCGCGGGATGCCACCGGCCGCGGCAGCCGGCATCACCCTGGTGCTCTCGATCGGAATCCTGGCCGGTGTGATCGCCGGCATCGTTCCGTCAGTGGTCAGCCAGGCCCCCGAGCTCGCGAACAAGACCACCGAGGGCATCAACCAGGTTCAGGACTGGCTCCAGGGTCCGCCGCTGAACCTGAAGGACGACCAGATCGACAACGCCGTCCATGCCGTCATCACCAAGGTGCAGGAAAGTGGAACCGCCATCGCTTCAGGCGTTTTCAGCGGCGTGAGCACAGCGAGCTCGTTGTTGGTCACGCTCGGTTTGGTCCTGATTCTCGCTTTCTTCTTCATCAAGGACGGACCGAGGTTCATCCCCTGGCTCCACGCTGTCGGCGGCGGCCGTGCCGGTCGGCATCTCGAAGAGGTCCTCACCCGCATGTGGGACACGCTCGGCGGATTCATCAGGACACAAGCACTGGTGAGTCTGATCGACGCGGTCTTCATCGGCGCCGGATTGCTGATACTCGGGGTCCCGCTGGCACCGGTGCTGGCAATTCTCACGTTCATCGGTGGCTTCATCCCGATCGTCGGTGCCTTTGTCGCCGGCGCCCTGGCCGTGTTGGTTGCGCTGGTGGCCAACGGTCTCACCACCGCCATCATCGTGTTGATCATCATCCTGGCCGTTCAGCAGATCGAAGGAAACGTCCTTCAGCCTGTGCTGCAGAGCAAGTCGATGAAACTCCACGCCGTCATCGTGCTGCTTGCCGTGGCCGCCGGTAGCTCGCTGTACGGCATCGTCGGCGCCTTCCTCGCAGTGCCCGTCGCCGCTGTGGCAGCAGTTGTCATCCGGTACATCGGCGAGCAGATCGACGAACGCGCAAGCGACAACGAGCCGATGCCCGCCGGCGATGCGTCGGACATCCTCGAGGATCAAGACGACGACGCCGAGTCAGAGGTAGAGAACAAAAAGGCCTGATCAGCCCGCGATCACCTTCACCGAGGAGCCTGCACGTCCGCGAATGACGTGCAGGCGACTCGGGATTCGCTGCCTCATCTCGTCCACGTGACTGACGATGCCCACCACTCGTCCACCGTCGCGAAGCTCGTCCAACACAGCCATCACCGAGTCGAGGGTGTCGGCGTCGAGAGTGCCGAATCCTTCGTCGATGAACATCGTGTCGAGAACGATTCCGCCGGACTCCGCCGCAACCACATCGGCAAGTCCGAGAGCCAAAGACAACGACGCCAAGAATGATTCACCGCCCGAGAGCGTCTTCGCCGAGCGAACGACACCCGTGAAGTCGTCCCGGATGTCGAGCCCCAGACCGCCGCGGCGACCCCGAGAACCTGCCTCGTCACTGTGCACGAACTCGTATCTGCCCCCGGACATCCGCTGCAGCCGAACCGATGCCGACACGGCGATCTCTTCCAACCGCGACGCGAGCACATACGCTCGCAGCGACATCTTGCGACTGTTCTGACCTTTGCCGGCGATCACGTCGGCAAGCGCCGCGAGTTCGTCGTGCAGTTCACGCTCAGGTGCAACCGCTTCGTATGCCTTCTCGAGTTGTCCGCTGAACCGTTCGAGATCCGACACACGGTTCTCGGCCAGGGAAGCAGCTGCAACAGCCGAGTTCACCACCTCGGCGCACTGAAGAGCACGCTCGCGAGGACCGTCGACGTCGACTGTCTCGACTTCGCTCACCGCAACGACCTCGGGGTCGTCGAGGACCGTCCGAGCGGCCACCTCGAGGTCGCGTGCTTTGGCGAGTTCCGTTTCGATCGCTGCGATTCGGGCCGGCGATCTCACCCCTTCGATCGCAGCCTCGACCGAATCGAATCCAGCAGCGGCCGCCGCAGCGGCCAGTTTGGTCGACAGTTCCGCCGATCGCGCCTGCGCACGAACGGCGTCGTCACGCATCTCAGACGCCGCCGAGGCAGCGGAGGCAAGCCTTTCGAACCGCGAGCGCTGAGCAGCGATGGTCGAATCTTCTCCCACCGCAGCGACGATCGCCGCTCGAATCTGCTCGACCGTGGCCGACAGAGTCGTCGTACGCTCGGTCAGTGCCGCCAATTCGGCCGTCAGAGAAGCGGATTCCTGTTGCAGCTCGCCGTCACGCTCGTTGAGATGCCCGAGCTTGTCGGCCAACCCTCCAACCTGACCGGCAGAGTGGGTCGCCTCGTCAACGGCGTTCCGAGCCGCGGCGCGGAGCCTGTCGAGTTCTGCGACGTCGCCGTCCCCGCCGCGGGCGATCACCCGGTCGATGTCACGGTCGACGGTTACCTGGCGGTCGACTACCTTGCTCAGGGCTTTCTCGGCCGCACGCTCGGCTGCGGACGCGACTTCCAGATCGGGCTCGGTGACCGTCACGACATCAGACTGCGCCGGCGCAGGGTGTTCACGCGAACCACACACCTGGCATGGGTCACCGGGCGCGAGTGAACTCGCCAACTCCGCAGCCATGCCCTCGATACGCTTCTGCACGAGGTCGAGCCAGCGCCCGCGAGCACTCTGATGGGCGTCGCGCGCATCCAACACCTGCACACGAATCTTCTCGGCTTGCGCACGCAGAGAGACGAATTCATGAGCCGCTGCCGCAGCATCCGATGCTTTGGCCAGTGCAGCTTCGAGGCCGGGCAGAGCCGCGTGCGCGCGTTGCGCATCCTCCAGTCGTTGGCCGGCCGAGCGCACCATTTCTGGCAGTTGAGTGCGTTCAACCGCGATGGCATCGATGCGCTCGGACAGAGCGTCTCGCCGAACTCCGAGTTTCTCGATCTCGGCTTCTGCCGCATCGGCTCTGCGGGCATCCTCCGCCATTGCGTCCAGGCGAACGATCTCGTCACGCCAGGTCCGGATCCGAGCTACGACGCGTTGACGCTCGTCGTCGGTGGGTGGCCACACCTCCGGCACGAAAATCTCCGGACCGCCCGTTGCGGAGTAGGTCGACATCGCTGCGGTCATCGATTCGACTGCGGCAGCGAGGTGCAAGCCGGCAGCGTCCACATCGCCGGCGACAGCGGCCACCGGCAGTGCGCGCTTGGCTGTCTCGAGTTCAGCGCCGATCACAGCTCTTTGGGCGGCGCCCGTATTGAATGCTGCGAGTTCAGCGGTCGCACGATTACGGCGAGCGACCAGATCTGCGGTTCGCTGCGCAACGGTGAGCACCCGATTAGCCTCGGCTGCTGCATCTTTCGCGGTCACCAGCTCCGCAAGACTTGTATCGCGGGTGTCCTGAGCCTCGGCGAGGAGTTTGCGCGACCATTCCAGTGGGTGTGCCTCGGCGCCTACCTCGAGTCCCGCAGCTGTCTCGACCTTCGCGAGCAGCAGCCGCACGGATTGCTCCCTTGCCGCGAGCGCGGTCGCACTTGCCTTTCGCTTGGCGTCGAACCATGCCTCGACGGAGACAAAACGCTTGGTGTCGAACAGACGCTCGAGCAGTTTGCCTCGCTCGTCACTCTCGGCACGCAGGAATTTGGCGAACTCACCCTGCGGCAAGAGCACCACCTGGAAGAACTGATCAGCGCTCATGCCCATGAGGCGGTTGATCTCGTCACCGATGTCAGGGATGCGCGAAAGATTCTCGCCGCGGCCGTCCAACCACGTCAGTGTGGCCTTTGCATTCTCTGTGATCGAACCGGTCCCGCGCTTCTTCGGACGCGAATACTCTGGACTACGAACAAGTTTGATTCTGCGACCACTGATGGTCGCTTCGAGTTCCACGCGCGGCACCGAACCGGCGGGCGCGTGATCGGACAACAATCGCTTGCCCTCGTTGCGCGCACCCGGCACCCGCCCGTACAGGGCAAACGCAACCGCGTCGAGGATCGTGGTCTTGCCTGCACCGGTGTCGCCGTGCAGAAGGAACAGCCCGTCTGCACCCAAACGGTCGAAGTCGACTTCGACCGTGTCGGCGAAGGGCCCGAAAGAGCTGACTTCGAGTTTGTGCAGCCTCACGCGGTTTCACTCAGTTCTACCGTGGACTCCTCGGCGCGCGCGGCAGCGCTGAGCGCTTCGGCCATCAGCGTGACCTCACGCTCGGACGGGTCACTACGCACTGCCGAGACAAAGCCGCGGGCGATCTCCATGTCGGATCGACCCCGTACCGCGTCACGGTACTTGAGATCCGATTGCCCTTCCGGCCTTTGCCATTCGAGATGAACGGCAAAGGGAAAACGCGCCTGAAGTTGCCTCATGGCATCGACGGGACGAACCGGATCAGTGAGCAATGCGGAGAGGTAGCACTGCTCGGAATCGGTGTACTTCGACTCACCGAGTAGTTCCTCGAGAGTTCCCGTCACCTGGCTCAGCCCCCGAATGACCGGGAGATCCAGGCGCTGCACCGACGACAGGCCGGCTGCGTCGAGTTCTATCAGCAGCGCCGCCTTACGGTGGCTGCGTTCACCGAACGAATACGGCAACGGTGAACCCGAGTACCGCACACTCTCCGAGAGCATCTGCGGAGAATGCAGGTGTCCGAGGGCGACGTAGTCGACGCCGTCGAACTCGCCCACTGCGACGGTCTCCACTCCGCCGACCGAGATGGAGCGTTCCGATTCAGAGGCCTCACCGCCCACGACGAAGGCATGGGCGAGCAATACCGATCGAGTCGCGGGGTCGGCAGCCGTTCGTTCGGCGAGATCTCGCCGAACACGCGACATGGCCGCTCCGAGGATGTCGGAATGAGTACGAGCCCGGGGCACGTCCAACTCGACGCGCGTGATCTCCGGCTCGAGGTACGGAATCCCGTAAAAGGCGACGGGCCCGAACTGATCGCTCAGCATCACCGGAGTACCGATCTGGCCGACGCGAGTGATCAAGTGCAAGCCGCCGGCAGCGGCAAAGGATGCCCCGGCTCCGAGCCGCACCGCGGAATCGTGATTGCCGGACGTCGCGACGATGACCGCCCCCGCCGCCCGGATTGCCTCGAAGCCTCGATTGCACACGGTGACCGCGTCGGAACTGGGGATCGAGCGGTCGTAGATGTCGCCCGGCACGACCACGACGTCGACGCCGTGTTCACGGACGGAATCTGCGATGGAACCGAGCACACTCGCCTGATCGGCCAACAGATCGACGCCGTGAAAGGTGCGACCTATATGCCAATCGGAGGTGTGCAGAATCTTCATGAATCCGACGGTAGAGCAGCCCACCGACACCGCCGATCTCCCACGCTGACGGCTTCGTCGGTGTGCCCCAACCCACGAGCGTCCGGTGACCCTGCACACAATCCGTCCGGTTCGTTTGACGAAGAACCCGAAACCATCGCGCCATCGCGTCGATAAATGCGCCAGCCACGACCCGCACAAACACGGCCGACAACGCAAGAACCGCTAATGTCGTTATGTGTCTGCAACCCAACGTGCTCGCTCCGGGGTACCGCTGGACAAGCGATCGCTCATCGTGACCGTCCCCGGCCTGCCCTGGTGGGGAGTGATCCTGCTTGCTGCCGGTGTGACCGCCGTCGGCGTACTGATCGATGCCACCGGAGGCGGCGGAGAGCTCACCGCGGTGTTCTCGACGTTCTACTTCCTGGGCTGTCTCTTCGCTGTGGTTGCCGCTTCGAACAAGGCCCTCTTCACCGCGATGGCCCAACCGCCGTTGCTGCTCTTCGCTGCGGTGCCGATCGGGCACACGCTCATCGGCAAGGACAACAGCACCGCGCTGCGCGATATCGCGATCAACATCGCGTACCCGTTGGTCAACCGCTTTCCGATCATGTTGGCCGCAACCGTGGTCGTGCTGATCATCGGTGGCTTCCGGTACTTCCTGCTCAATCAGCGCCCCACCGGGCCCGCGCGCTCGACCCGCTCCCGCCGCTCGGCGGCCACCACTCGTGACTCCTCTGCGGCTGCCACGCGAGAACAACCCGCACCCGAGACCGGGCGTCGACGCAGAGTCTCGGACGCGCCCGTCCCCGGGCCCCCGCGTCGCCGCGCCCCCGAGGTGGACGAGCAGCCCGCCTACCGAAGCACCCCCAGGCGCGAGCCGATCCAGGACGAGCGTCCGCTGCCGCCTCGGAGAAGCCCTCAGCCACCCAGGGTCGATCGCACGCACCAACCGCCTACGCGTCGCCCCCAGCCCGACAGTCGGCCCGTGGCAGACGACGACTACCCGTCGTACGGTCGCCGCCGGGCGCCCGAGCCCACTCCGTCGCCCAGACGTGAGGAGCGGATGGAGCCCTTCTTCGCTTCGGGTGACGACGTATCGCCGCCGCTGCCCCCTCGCCGCCGCCCACCCGGAGTCGATCTTCCCGCGTATCCGCCGCCGCGAGTTCGGTACCGCGATCGCGAAGAGCCCTGAACAGACGCGCCCGGTAGCACAAAAAATGCGGGGCACCTTCCAGATGGAAGGTGCCCCGCATTTTCTTGATTCAGGACGTGCGCGCTGCTCGCAATTCACGGGGAAGGGCGAACACCAGAGTCTCGTTGGCAGTGGTGACGGGTTGAACGTCGTTGTATCCGTGCTCGGCAAGAAGTTCGATCACGCCGCGCACGAGCACCTCGGGTACCGATGCACCCGACGTGATGCCGACTGTCTGGACACCCTCGAGCCACGCGAGATCGACCTCACGGGCGTAGTCGACCAGGTACGACGCGGCAGCGCCCGCCCCGAGCGCGACCTCGACCAGGCGAACCGAGTTGGACGAGTTCCGCGAACCCACCACGATCACGAGATCACACTCGGGAGCCATCGCCTTGACCGCGACCTGACGGTTCTGCGTGGCGTAACAGATGTCGTCGGACGGCGGGTCCTGCAGATTGGGGAAGCGCTCACGCAGGCGCGCGACGGTCTGCATCGTCTCGTCGACGCTCAGTGTGGTCTGGGAAAGCCAGATGACCTTCGACTCGTCACGAACCGTGACCGCGTCGACCGAATCCGGGCCGTCGACGATGGTGACGTGATCGGGAGCCTCACCTGCGGTGCCCTCGACCTCTTCGTGGCCTTCGTGGCCGATGAGCAGAATGTCGTAATCGTCGCGGGCGAATCGCTTTGCTTCCTGGTGCACCTTCGTGACCAGGGGGCACGTTGCGTCGATCGTGCGCAGGTTCCGCTCGGCAGCCGAGTCGTGGACGGCCGGCGACACACCGTGCGCCGAGAACACGAGCAACGATCCCTCGGGAACCTCGTCGGTTTCGTCGACGAAGATCACGCCCTGATCTTCGAGCGTCTCGACGACGTGGCGATTGTGGACGATCTCCTTACGCACGTAGATGGGTGCGCCGTGCTTCTCGAGGGCCTTCTCGACGGTCTCGACCGCGCGGTCGACGCCGGCGCAGTAGCCGCGAGGCTCGGCGAGGAGCACGCGCTTGGCGCTGCCCTTGCGGGTGGACGGCGAATCAGCCGAGTGCGCGATACCGAGATTGAGAGGAACAGCCGAAGACATGTGACCAGCCTACTGGCACCTCGAACGTGAGACACTCCGGCAAACGTGAACACCTCGGTTTCGGGCTCCGATCGAAGGTTCCGAAGTAAACGAGTACAGCCGTCACAGGCAAGTCGGCTACCGATTGTCGGAGCTTTGCGGCAAGCTGTGGGAATGATCCGACCACCGTTCGTGGCGCGCGTTGCCGCGGGACTCGCCGTCACCGCGATGGAAGAGGCAAAGAAGTTGCCCACCACCGCCGTCGCCCTGCCGATGACCGCCGTGAGCCAGATGCTGCAGACAAGCATGCGCGTGCAGCAGTCGATCACCTCGCTGGCCATCAAGGGCGATCAGGCATTTGCACTGATCAACTGGTCTTCCGAGGACGAACAGCCCGAGTGGGCGGTCTTCGACGAAGACGTCGATGCGCCTGCTGACCCGACGCCTTCCACCGGATCGACCACCGCTGACACCCCGACCAACGCCGGTCGCTTCGCGCTCTACTCGCTCGAGCCGACTGCCCCCATCGAGGAACCCGCACCCGTCGCCGAGTCCGAATCCACGGCAGCTACGACGGACGGACCTGCCGAAGAGCCCGAGATCGTCACCGAACTCGACTACCCCAACCTCACACTCGCACAGCTCCGTGCGCGCATCCGGACGCTCAGCATCGACGAGCTGACCGCAGTCCTGGACTACGAGAATGCGACGCTCGCTCGCGCACCGTTCCAGACCATGCTCACCAACCGCATCACCACAGCCAAGGCAAAGTGACTTCCGCAACGCCCCCCGCTTCATCGCAGCGATCGTCCGGCGCCAGTAGCGCTGAGCAGCCGTGGCCGGTCCGCACGGTTTCCGCCAAGGTCGCCGGCTGGATCGATCGGCTCGGCAGTATCTGGGTCGAAGGTCAGATCACCCAGATCAATGCACGACCCGGCACCCGAACGGCCTTTCTCGTCCTGCGTGATCCGTCGGCAGACATGTCGCTGTCGATCACGTGCTCACCGCAGTTGTTGCACAACTCCCCGGTGCCGTTGACCGAGGGCTCGCGAGTCGTGATGTTCGGCAAGCTCTCGTTCTACACCGGACGCGGAACGGTGTCGTTGCGTGTCACCGAGATTCGCGCCGTGGGTATCGGTGAGCTGCTTGCCCGCATCGAGAGACTGCGCGCCTTGCTCGCCGCCGAGGGCTTGTTCGATCCGCGGCTCAAACGGCCGCTTCCGTTTCTGCCCGGCACGATCGGCCTGATCACGGGCCGAGCCAGTGCGGCCGAGAAGGATGTCGTCTCAGTCGCCCATCGTCGTTGGCCAGCAGTTGCCATCGCAGTGCGTAACACCGCGGTTCAGGGTCCGACTGCTGTTCCCCAGATCATCGAAGCGCTGAAGGAACTCGACGCCAACCCGGTAGTCGACGTCATCATCCTCGCTCGCGGCGGCGGAAGCGTCGAGGATCTCCTGCCGTTCTCCGACGAAGCGCTGTGCCGCGCCATCGTGGCCTGCACGACGCCCATCGTCAGTGCCATCGGACACGAGCCGGACAGCCCGCTCAGTGACCACGTCGCCGACCTGCGCGCAGCCACACCCACGGACGCTGCCAAGCGCGTCGTACCCGACGCGGTTGCGGAAGCTGCCCTGGTTGCGGATCTGCGTGACCGCAGCGCTGCGGCACTGCGCAGCTGGGTCAAGCGTGAGTCTCATCTGATCGAACAGTTGCGCACTCGACCGGTCATGGCATCACCGCTGCTCGCGGTGGACCGTCGCGCCGAGGAGGTCGAAAGGCTCCAAGCCGCCGGGCGACGCGATGTGACTCGGTTGATCGACTCCGAGTCCCGAACGATCGAGCATCTGCGCGCCCGGCTCACCACGCTGGGCCCCGCCGCGACGCTGGCCCGCGGGTACGCAGTCGTGCAACGTGTTGTCGCCGATGGCGATCCGGAGGTTCTGCGCTCGGTCGAGGACGCGCCACCCGGTACCCAGATTCGAGTTCGACTTGCAGACGGCGCCGTTCGCGCCGCAGTGATGGGAAGAGAAAAATGAGCAACGCCACCGACACCGACATCAACGAACTCGGCTACGAAGCAGCCCGGGACGAACTGGTGAGCGTCGTGAAGATTCTCGAACAGGGCGGTCTGGACCTCGACGCGTCACTCTCACTGTGGGAGCGAGGCGAAGCGTTGGCCAAGCGCTGTGAAGAGCACTTGGCCGGCGCGAGGGCCCGCGTCGAAAAGGCTCTGGCCGAAGCGGACGAGTAACGTCCGCTCCGACCGCAAATCCTATGGCGTGATCGGCTGCGCTGCGCCGACCTTCTCGGCAAGAATCCGGAACTCTTCCGGCGTCGCCGCGCCCGTGAGCAACAGGCGAACATCCCCGACGTCGGTGACCCAGATCGACTCGACACCTTCGCCGCCGAAGACGTTCCACGTATCGGCGCCGACGGTCTCGACTCCGGTCGCGAATCGCTGTCCACCGGCAACGTGTGACACCAACGGGAATTCCTCGGCGTTGCTCTGTGTCAGCTGAATGTAGCGACCGCTGGTCGTGATGAATCCCACAGTGCTCGAATCTCCGCCACCGTCGCCGGAGATGATCTTGCGACTGCCGGAGTTCGGGGTCCACCCGTCCGGAACACCGGGATTACGGATGGGAAATCCGAGTTCCTTCGCGTCGTAGTTCAGAGCTGCGTCCACGTCGACGCTCGGGATAGGCCCCTGTGTCGGGCCGCCAGGACTGAACGTGCACTGGCTGGCGATGCCCGCAATGATGATGCAGAACAGCACCAACGGTACGAGAGACCAGACCATGTCTTTGTTGTCTTCGAGAATGCGGGGTTTCTTCGATGCCACACCCCCAGTATCCAGGTACTGCGCAGTAGATACGATTCCCGGTCCCCTTCGAGCGAGACAAAACGTCGCAGCGGCGACCCGACAGCGCACGTAGCCGCTCCCATCTGGGACAATGACGCCTGAAGAAACCACTGCGTCGACACACCCCGTCGACCGCGACCGCGCCAGGAGGCACCGCACATGACGGCCAGCAGCACTCATCGTGAGACCCCGGACCGTAACCTCGCACTCGAATTGGTCCGAGTCACCGAAGCCGGTGCTATGGCTGCCGGCCGCTGGGTAGGCCGCGGCGACAAGGAAGGCGGCGACGGAGCAGCCGTCGACGCTATGCGTCAGCTCGTCTCCTCCGTCTCGATGCGCGGCATCGTCGTCATCGGTGAAGGCGAGAAGGACGAAGCGCCGATGCTGTTCAACGGCGAAGAGGTCGGAAACGGCGACGGCCCCGACTGTGACTTCGCCGTCGACCCGGTCGACGGCACCACCTTGATGTCCAAGGGCATGCCCAACGCAATCTCTGTTCTGGCTGTTGCCGAGCGCGGCGCGATGTTCGATCCGTCGGCCGTGTTCTACATGGAGAAGATCGCTGTCGGGCCGGATGCCGCAGATGTCATCGACATCAGCGCACCGATCGCCGAGAACATCAAGCGCGTAGCCAAGGTCAAGAAGGCGTCGGTCTCCGACATCACGATCTGCATCCTGGACCGCCCGCGTCACAACCAGCTGATCCAGGACGTTCGCGACACCGGCGCCCGTATCCGTCTGATCTCCGACGGTGACGTTGCCGGCGCGATCGCCGCAGCGCGTCCGGAGTCCGGCACCGACATGCTCGTGGGCATCGGCGGAACGCCAGAGGGCATCATCGCCGCAGCAGCCATGCGCTGCATGGGTGGATCGCTACAGGGCAAGCTGGCCCCCACCGACGACGAAGAGCGTCAGAAGGCCATCGACGCCGGTCACGATCTCGATCGAATCCTGTCCACCGAAGATCTCGTCTCGGGCGAGAACGTCTTCTTCTGCGCCACCGGCGTCACCGACGGTGACCTCCTGCGCGGCGTCCGCTACTACGGCGGCGGCGCCAGCACGCAGTCCATCGTGATGCGTAGCAAGTCCGGTACCGTTCGCATGATCGACGCGTACCACCGTCTCGAGAAGCTGCGCGAGTACAGCTCCGTCGATTTCGACGGCGAAGAGGGCGCGGTTCCCCCGACGTTCTGATGGGCTCCGCCCCGTGAGTGGTTAGGGAGTCCCTGCATTCCTCAACCGCTCACGGGGGACGTAGTCCCCTACCCGCTCTCGAAAAGTGGCAATGTGGAGCCATGACGGAGAGCAACGATCAACAGTTCCGAATCGAACACGACACCATGGGCGAAGTTCGGGTGCCCATCGACGCACTGTGGCGAGCACAGACCCAGCGTGCAGTCGAGAACTTCCCGATCAGCGGGCGCCCGCTCGAGCGCACCCAGATCCGCGCAATGGGCTTGCTGAAAGCAGCGTGTGCGCAGGTCAACAAGGACCTCGGACTCCTCGACGCGGACAAGGCCGACGCAATCATCGCCGCCGCGAACGAGATCGCCGAAGGCAAGCACGACGATCAGTTCCCCATCGACGTCTTCCAGACCGGCTCGGGAACCAGTTCGAACATGAACGCCAACGAGGTCATCGCATCCATCGCGAAGGCCGCCGGTGTGGACGTACATCCCAATGATCACGTCAACATGTCGCAGTCCTCCAACGACACCTTCCCCACCGCCACGCACGTCGCAGCTACCGAAGCAGCGGTCACCGATCTTGTTCCGGCACTGGAACATCTACATGCTGCGCTTGCCACGAAGGCGACCGAGTGGAAGACCGTCGTCAAATCCGGACGCACCCATCTGATGGACGCTGTGCCGGTCACGCTCGGTCAGGAGTTCGGCGGCTACGCACGTCAGATCGAAGCCGGCATCGAGCGCGTCAACGCAACACTCCCCCGCCTCGGCGAGCTGCCGATCGGCGGAACAGCAGTCGGCACCGGTCTCAATGCTCCGGATGGATTCGGCCCCAAAGTTGTTGCCGAACTGGTCAAGTCGACCGGTGTCGACGCGCTGACTCCGGCGAAGAACAGCTTCGAAGCGCAGGCCGCGCGTGACGGACTGGTCGAGGCATCGGGCGCGCTGCGGACCATCGCCGTCTCACTGACGAAGATTGCCAACGACATTCGGTGGATGGGATCGGGTCCGCTGACCGGACTCGGCGAGATCGCACTCCCTGATCTGCAGCCGGGAAGCTCGATCATGCCCGGAAAGGTGAACCCGGTCCTGCCCGAGGCAACCACTCAGGTTGCGGCTCAGGTGATCGGAAACGACGCCGCCATCGCGTGGGGTGGCGCCGCCGGAGCTTTCGAACTCAACGTCTACATCCCGGTCATGGCCCGCAACCTGCTGGAGTCGTTCACCTTGCTGGCCAACGTCTCTCGACTGTTCGCCGACAAGTGCGTCAGCGGACTGGTCGCGCACGAGGAGCACCTCAAGACACTCGCCGAATCTTCGCCGTCGATCGTGACGCCCCTCAACTCGGCAATCGGTTACGAGGAAGCCGCAGCCGTCGCGAAGCAGGCACTCAAAGAGAAGAAGACGATCCGTCAGGTCGTCATCGAACGCGGACTCGTCCCGGACAAGCTGAGCGAGGAAGAACTCGACAAGCGTCTCGACGTTCTGGCGATGGCGAAGGTCAAGGACTGAACAAACAAAAGAGTGGCGGTTTCCACTTCGGAAACCGCCACACTTTTCCCTACACCGTAGTGGTTGCCCGCCACTCGTCGGTGCGATCGGGGCTCGCCTCGGCCAATGCCTTCAGCGTCGCTTCGCGATCGAAATCCTTGCCGTACACGGGAGTTCCCGGCTGCTGACGCCAGGAATCGTCGATCGTTCCCGCATCGACGGGATCGAAGCCCAACTGATTGATCAGATCGAAGACGACCTGCTTGTTCGCGTCGTCGTCGCCGGCGATGGGTAGCGCAATGCGCCCCTCTGCACCTTCGGGAAGCCCCTTCTCGAGGAGATGCTTCCACCAGATTCCGTTGAACGCCTTGAACACCGGTACACCCAGGTGTTCCTGCACCCATCCGCTTTCGGTCTGTCCGTCCTCGATGGCGGCGATCAGACCGTCACGCTGTTGCGGGTAGTAGTTGTTGGTCTCGATGACCGGGGCACCGGCGACCGCACCGCTGAGAATCCCCGCCGGTAGATCAACCACGTTCTTCTGCGGAATGCTCACGATGACCAGCTCGGCACCCTCGGCGGCCTCGGTGCTGCGGACTGCCTTCGCACCCGTCTCGGCTTCCAGTTCTGCAAGCGTGTCCGGTGTCCGCGAGTTCGAGACGCGCACGTCGTGACCGAGCGCAGCGAGCCTACGTGTGAGCGTGCCACCGATCTGACCGGCTCCGATGATTCCGATGCGCATGACCCTGCTCCTTCGTCGTGTGCAGTGGCGATCGCGCCACCGCTGCATTCGTCAACGACGAGAACGCACCGGGTCATTCCGCACCGGCCATTTCAACTCCCGTTGATTCAATCGGTTGACGAATCGAGTGCGAGTTTGATGCGAACACTGACCGGGTCGGTCTGCAATCCGCGAAAGGCAGAGGCCGTCAGCGCCGATCTGATCTTCCCCGACGCAAATGTCTTCACCCGCGCCGGCACGTCGTCGTCCGGCATGATCTGGGCCTGTCCGTCCACCCACTCGCCGCGGCGACGGATCCGAACCTTCGGTATCGCAGAGATATTGGCACCCCACCCCGTGCCGGTGCCATGCTGCGCAATGACCCACGCCTCGTCACCGTCGTAGGTGATCGCAACGGGCACTCGGCGGGTCAGACCGGTTCGGCGTCCAACCGTCTCGATCTCGGTCATCAACGACGGCATCAAACCGATCCGATTCAATCCGGTGACCAGCGGATTGGCGAAATACTTCCCGACTGCGACTTCGATTCTTCGTTTTCGTGCAACTGACGTCGGTACCGGCATGTCGTTTCCTCTCCTCCGAAGCTGGTGCTCGAAGCAACAGCTCTATACCGCACGATATAACCACTGTTCGGGGAGTTTTGCCACCAAGAATCTCCGTCGATGCCCACCACCTGCACACAACACTTGACTGTGTCTGTCGGTTACATCTAGTCTCAGATTAGTTCCTATACCGATCGACATACTGGGAGGCAGTGATGAACACACCTCGAGACGCCTCGTTGCCATGACCGGCCCGCAGACGCGTTGTCCGATCGCCGCAGCGCGTCGCAAGTGGGGAGTACCAAGAGAATCAGCGGCACCAGATGATTCGAACAGCACTGCGATTGCATACGATGGCGGGATGGCCGACTCCGATTCCCGCACTCTGATGCTGGTCGGCGCCATCAATGCCTTCCGTGAACACGGGATCGCGACGACCTCGCTCACCGAGATCGTCGAACGCTCGGGTGCTCCCCGCGGGTCGGTGTACCACTACTTTCCCGAGGGCAAAGGACAGCTGGCCGGCGAAGCAGTTGCCTACTTCGGCCGGGGCGTCAGTGCCGCCATCAGTTCGATGATCGCTCAGTCTTCCCCACCGGAGATCATCGACGCGGTTGTCACGATATTTCGAAACAGCTTGGTAGAGAGCGATTTCACCTCCTCCTGTCCGGTCGCAGCCGCGGCAGTGGAGGGCGCGTCGACGCCGGCGGCATTAACTGCTGCGGGCGAATCCTTCACCTCGTGGGAATCGCTTCTCACATCGTTCTTCTGGCAGCAGGGACAGCCGTCCGAGACTGCAGCACAGTGGGCAACCGTCGTGATCGCGTCAATCGAAGGCGCGACGCTGATGGCAAAAGCTCAGCACACCACGGCGCCTCTCGATCGCATCGGCGCTCACCTCAAGGCTCTGGTCTCGGCCCCGAGCTGACCAACCCTCTTTCTTCCAACCGCTGCTGCCGTCCGCGCAGGAGCAGAGATGGCGTACAAACATGTCTCACACACTTGCACCGGCGCCCTCGGCGCCCATGATGACCAAGTCCCGTCGATTCACTGCGCTGATCTTCATCTGCCTCGCCGAACTCCTTGTCGTGCTGGACAACACAGTGGTCAACGTCGCACTGCCGACGATGAGCGTCGACTTGTTCGCCAGCGTCAGCGACCTGCAGTGGATCGTCGACGCGTACACGTTGACCTTCGCCGGGTTCCTACTCACTTTCGGCCACCTGGGTGACCGCTTCGGACGCCGCCGAGTGATGATCATCGGCTTGATCGGCGTCGGTGCGATGTCGCTCGTCGGCGCCTTGGCTTCCAACCTCGAACAGGTGATCATGGCGCGAGCCGCCATGGGTGTCTTTGCCGCAGCTGTCTTTCCGGCTACGTTGGCCATGATCACCAACATCTTCACCGACGCCAGAGAACGAGCCATCGCCATCGCGGCCTGGACCGCAATGGCCGGCTTCGCGATTGCCATCGGCCCGACTGCGGGCGGCTGGCTTCTCGAGCACTTCTCCTGGCACTCGGTGTTCTGGATGAACGTTCCGGCAGCATTGTTGGTCATCGTGGGTGTGCTGCTGGTTGTTCCGGAATCGAAGGCGCTCCACGTCGGCCGATTCGATTTCGTCGGAACAATCTTGTCGCTACTGGGCATCGTCATTCTGGTGTGGACCATCATCGACGCACCACATCGCGGATGGGTGTCGACATTCAGCATCACGGGATACCTCTCTGCGACAGTGTTGTTGGCCGCATTCGTCGCATGGGAACTGCGCACCGACGCGCCGATCCTGAACATGAATCTCTTCCGAATCCGGCGGTTTTCTTTCCCCGCCTTGGCTATTGCTGTCAGCTACTTCAGCATGTTCGGATTCTTGTTCCTGATCACGCAGTACTTCCAGGGCGTTCGGGAGTACTCGCCGCTCGAATTCGGCATTCACTCTTTGCCTTTCGCTGCAGCTGTCGCCGTGGGCGCCCCAGTCGCCACCTTGGCGGCACAGAAACTCGGCACGACTGCAGTGATGGTGTTCGGCCTCCTGGTACTCAGCGGCGGGATGTTCCTGGCGGGTCGGACGACCGTCGAGACGCCCTACCTCGGACCCGTCGTGATCTCGATGGTCCTCATGGGTCTGGGCCTCGCAATTGTCCAGGGACCGGCTACCGACTCCATCATGTCCTCGGTGCCCCTCGACGAAGCGGGCGCAGGTTCGGCAGTCAACGACACGACGCGTGAGCTCGGCGGGACCCTGGGCGTCGCCGTCATCGGTTCGATCGTCGCCTCGTACTACACGTCCAAGGTGGCTCCGATCGTCGATGCCATTCCCGACGCCGTGATGTCGGCGCAGGAGAAAGGCTTCGCTCGTGAGTCCGTGCTCAGCGTCATCGAGATCCGCTCCCGCGACATCAGTCCGCTCTTCGAGCAGCAGAAGGACAGTCTGATCTACACGATGAAGACCGCATGCCTGGAAGGTTTCGCCATCGCGTCGTACTTCACAGTCGGAGCAGCATTGATCACCGCTCTGCTGGTCGCGTTGTTGCTCCCTTGGAAGCCGGTCACGGAAGGCTCCATTCTCGGCAGTCTGACAACCAAGACCCCGAAGTAGCTACAAGGTTTCCCGATTTGTCCCAATATCAGCCCGCCGTTCCCCGATACTGGGTTGACCGAGTGGTACCGACGACAACCCTGCTAGGGAGAATCTCGTGTCCATCACCAGTAGAAACAGCTCGCGACTGTCGGCAGCGGCGGTTCCGGTAGTACTGACGGTCGCCCTGCTCGCCGGATGCTCGTCCGATTCAGACACCACCTCGGCGCCCGGGCCGGTCGTCAGCGACGCCAGCCCGGGTCTCGACGCCGGGGTGCCGATCCCGGACGGGCAAATCGACGACGCGGTCGGGAAGCTCGACGACCTCGCGAACGACCTCATGGCAAGTTCCGGTGTTCCCGGCATGGCGGTGGCCGTGGTGCACGGAGGTAAGACTGTGTACGCAAAGGGATTCGGGGTTCGCGAGTTGGGTAAGAGCGCCACCGTCGATGCCGACACCGTGTTCCAACTGGCATCGGTGTCGAAATCGGTCGGGGCCACGGTGGTCGCCCACGAAGTCGGAATCGGGACCGTCGACTGGGACACTCCGGTGATCTCGAAACTGCCGGGGTTTGCGCTTGCCGATCCGTGGGTGACCGACCACCTCACGATCTCCGATCTCTACACGCATCGGTCGGGGTTACCGGACCACGCCGGCGACGGGCTGGAGGACCTGGGCTACAACCGGGCTCAGGTACTCGAAAAACTTCGCCAACTACCGCTCAATCCATTCCGAATCACATACGAGTACACGAACTTCGGCGTCACAGCCGGTGCAGAGGCCGTTGCAGCCGCGGCGGGCACCGATTGGGAAACGCTGTCGCAGAACACGATCTACGGTCCGCTCGGTATGACTTCGACGTCTTCGCGGTTCGCCGATTACCAAGCCCGAGAAAATCGAACAGTCGGCCACATCCTCGAAGACGGAAAGTACAAGGTAGGGCCGGTTCGGGACGCCGACGCCCAATCCCCCGCCGGTGGAGTCAGCTCCTCGGTGAACGACATGGCCAAGTGGTTGGACATGGTGCTGTCGGGCGGTCGGTATCAGGGGCAGCAGGTCGTTCAGACGGAGGCGCTCGTGCCCGCAGTCAACCCGGAAATCGTCTCGCGCCATGCGCAGGAAATCGGGGAACGCTCCGGCTTCTACGGCTACGGGTTCAACGTTTCCGACAGCGCGGCAGGCCGTGTGACCGCCAGCCACTCCGGCGCCTTCCTGCTCGGTGCCGGGACCAATTTCGTGACGATTCCCTCCGCTGACGTCGGCATAGTCGTTCTGACCAACGGCACGCCCACCGGCGTCGCAGAGACTTTGACCGCCGAATTCGCCGATCTGGTGCAGTTCGGGAAGATCACCCGCGAGTGGCGCCCGCTGTACGAAGCGTCCTTTGCCTCACAGGCCGACCCTGAGGGCGAACTTGCCGGGAAGACGCCGCCGGCCTCCCCCGCTCCCGCGCCACCGACAGACCAATTGACCGGCGACTACGGCAATCCGTACTGGGGTCCCGCGCTCGTGACGCAGCAGAACGGTGCGCTGACCTTGACCATGGGTCCCGCGGCCGCGACGTACCCTCTGACCCACTGGGACGGAAACACCTTCACGTTCCCGCTCAGCGGCGAGAACGCACCGGCCGGGACGGTCTCGAAGGCCACCTTCGACGGAAACTCGCTAACCTTGGAGTACTTCGATCACGATCATCTCGGTACCTTCATCCGGGCAACACCGGCCGAATAATCAGCCAAGGACACCCCATGAGTAGTTCGACAGCCACGGTGAACGCAATGTTCGCGGCCCTCACCGATTTCGACGTGGACGCCGCAGCCGAATTGATGACAGACGACATCGTCTGGCAGAACGTCTCGCTCCCCACCCTGCGAGGCAAGAAGACCGTCGTGCGAGCGCTACGTCTGGTCACCAAGCCTTCACTGAAATTCGAGGCGGAGATGCACCACATCGTCGGCGACGAGTCCACGGTGCTCACCGAACGCACCGACATCCTCACCGTCGGACCGTTGCGCATCGAGTTCTGGGTATGCGGAACTTTCGAACTGCGCGACGGCAAGGTCTGCGTCTGGCGGGACTACTTCAGTCTGCGAGACGTCGCGTGGGGCGTGGTGACCGCGGTCGGCCGCGCAGTCGTCGGGACCGGGACACGAAGTAGGCTTGCTCCGGCCTGAAATCACCTGCCGAAAGCGAGCGAACCTGCCATGTCCGAAAACACCACGCCTGACTCCTTCGACGCCGGATTGGCTGTGCGCACCGAAGTCATGGGGGCCGATTTCGTCGACGCCGCCTTCGAGCGCACCCGGGGAACGGACAGCGAAGAACTGCAGAACTTCGTGACGGCCAACGTCTGGGGTTCGGTATGGACGCGTCCCGGACTCGATCGCCGCAGTCGCAGTCTGATCAATCTGGGGATGCTGATCGCGCTGCGCGCCGAGAACGAACTCAAAGGCCACGTACGTGGGGCATTGCGAAACGGATTGACGCGCACCGAGATCGTCGAAACCGTGATCCACGCGAGCGCGTATTGCGGCGCGCCGGCGGGGCTGGCGGCGATGCGTGTCGTGCAGGAAGTTCTCGACAACGAACTGGGACCGCTGCAAAACTGAACAACTTCAAACCCAGGCATCTCCCCGTGCAGACCGAAGTCCGCACGGGGAGATCACTTCTCAGGAAGTGGGGCCGAACTCCTCGAGCATGTCGGTCACCAACTCGGCGATCGGCGAACGCTCACTGCGCGTGAGTGTGATGTGCGCAAAAAGCGGGTGCCCCTTGAGCTTTTCGATGACGGCCGCAACTCCGTCGTGCCTGCCCACTCGCAGGTTGTCACGCTGCGCGACATCGTGCGTGAGGACCACTCGCGAGCCGGTTCCCAGACGAGAAAGCACTGTCAGCAGAACATTTCGTTCGAGCGACTGCGCTTCGTCGACGATCACGAACGAATCGTGCAGCGACCGACCGCGAATGTGCGTCAGCGGCAACACTTCCAGCATTCCGCGGGCGAGAACCTCCTCGAGAACCTCTGGCGAGGCCAACCCGTCGAGAGTGTCGAAAACGGCCTGAGCCCACGGGCCCATCTTCTCGCTCTCACTACCGGGAAGGTAGCCGAGTTCTTGTCCGCCAACGGCATACAACGGACGGAAGACGACAACCTTGCGCTGAGTGCGCCGCTCGAGAACGGCTTCCAGACCTGCCGTCAGAGCCAAGGCCGATTTACCGGTGCCCGCCTTACCACCGAGAGAGATGATGCCGATGCTCTCGTCCATGAGGAGATCGAGCGCAATGCGCTGCTCGGCGGAGCGGCCGTGCAACCCGAACGCCTCGCGCTCACCGCGCACCAACTGGATGCGCTTGTCGGGAGTCACCCGACCGAGGGCGCTCGACGAGCCACCGAGCAGACGAAGACCCGTGTGACACGGCAGATCTCGTGCTTCGTCGAGGTCCAGGAAACCCTCGTTGAACAGCTCGTCGATGTCCGTCGAGGCGACGTCCAGCTCGGTCATGCCCGTCCATCCGGATGGCACGACGTCGTGAGCGTGGTACTCGTCGGCAGGTAGTCCCACCGCGCCTGCCTTCACACGAAGCGGTATGTCCTTACTGACGAGGACTACGTCCTTGCCCTCCGCCGCGAGGTTCAGCGCGCACGCCAGAATCCTCGAATCGTTACTGTCCGTGCGGAATCCGACGGGTAGGACCGCAGGGTCGGTGTGATTGAGTTCGACCTGCAGTGTCCCGTTCTCGGTGCCGATCGGTACCGGACGGTCGAGGCGGCTGTATTCGATCCGGAGATCGTCGAGCATGCGGAGCGATTCTCGGGCGAACCAGCCCAGTTCGTGGTGGTGTCGCTTGCCTTCGAGTTCACTGATCACGACCAGTGGGAGTACCACGTGGTGTTCGGCGAATCGAGTGACAGCCCATGGATCGGACAGTAGTACCGAGGTATCCAAGACGTACGTGCGAAGTGCATCTCCCGAATGATTCCCGGCTGATAGATCAGCCCGGGCCGAGTGGGCAGAGACGGAGCGTGATGCAGTCACGTTGGGCTCCTAGGTCTGCGCGGCACCCGCGCAAACTCAGCTCGCTGGGCCGGACGGCTCTGGTGTCAGGTGACGCTGTGTCAGCTGAAACAAGGGCCGGGCGCCGGCCCTCTCGTACTGAGTGTTTCAGTCACGATCAGAACCTCCCGCACAAGTAACTTCTGGTTACTCGTTACTGCCGACGGTACTGCGGATCGGACACTCGCGCCACGGAACGAGCCGCACATCTGGTGAACGCCAGGTAACAAAATGCCACTCGTGTGATTCGGCGTCACTCAGGACTCGATCAGACCCCACTTGGCGGCGCGCACCGCTGCCTGAACCCGCGAATTGGTTCCGGTCTTGACGAAGATGTTCTCGAGGTGGGTGGCGACGGTGCGACGGCTGACGAACAACTCCTCGGCGATCTCGACATTGCCCGCGCCCCTGGCCACCAATTGCAGTACTTGGATCTCGCGTGGGCTCAGATGGACACGATCGAGCGCCACCTGGTCCCCCACCACGCGCGAGCAGGCTGCGCTGGACGCCGCCACCACCTCCCGTACGCGATCGACGACGCCGGAATCCGCGAAGCTCATGTGCAGCAATCCGGTCACCTCACGGCCGGAGAACCCCAATGCGACCGACGCACCCTCGGCGTACCCGGACGGCCGCAGAACATCGGTGACCATCTCGACCTGCTCGAATCGTGGCACGTCCTGCCAGAACACGGGCACGCCCGACGCCTCGCGAATGATGCCGAAGAGATTGCGATCGGCGACGAAGTCCTCGAGCAGGAACTCGAGCACCCTGGCGTCGTATCCGGAACTCGCCAGAGCCCGATGCCTTCCGGTCGACGGGTCTCGGTACGTGACCGCCGCAGCCGAGTACGCGAGTCCACGTGCGCGGAGTTCTTCGGCGCACAGGCCGAGAATGCCGTACGCCCCGGCCGCCGGCGATCGCGGCGCGAACATGTCAGGTCCAGCGCCGCGATCAGGCAGTACAGACGTCATCACACCAATCTAGCCAATCGTGTGAGCTAGGCCACGACCAGTGAATCGGCCGGCTTCTTGTCCGCCCACGGACGTGCCGCTTCGAAGTTCGCGGCAGTCCGCAGAACCATTGCGTCCCGGCGGTGACGTGCGGCGATCTGCAGCCCCACCGGTCGACCGTCGGCGGTGAATCCGGCGGGCACGGTGATCGCCGGATTGTTGAGCATGTTGTACGGGTAGGTGAAGAGCCAATCGAGCAACTGCTCACGCAGCGACGCACCTTCGAGCCACGACGGCGCGAACTGACTGAGCGGGAACGTGGCCGAAGCCAGGGTCGGCGAGACCAACACGTCGTAGTCGTTCATGAACGCGGTCCACGTGTCCCACATGACGCCGCGGAATGCGTCGGCCCGCCCGACGTCGACACCGGTGAGCCGCTCGGCCTCGTGCATGATCTCGATCAGGTTGTCGTCGACCTCGCCGCGCTGGTTCTCCCAGTCGAGCAAGTCGTATTCGGAAGCGAAACCGGGAACCCAGATGCCGTTCCACATCGACTCCGACGGATTTCCCCACTGCGGGGTCGCCTCGGTGATCCGGGCACCCAATTCCTCGAATGCCGACAACGCGTCGAGACACACCGCCAGCACCTCCGGATCAACATGGCCGAGACCGAGATTCGTCGACCACGCCACGCGAAGGCCCTTCACGTCGCCCTTCGAGGCTTCGACGTACGAGGTCTCGGCACGCTCGATCGAGAGCGGGTCCGCATTGTCCGGCCCGGCCATGATGTCGAGCATCAGCGCGTTGTCGGCAACAGTCCGGGTGATCGGACCGTGATACGCCCAGTTGTAGAAGCGCCCGGCCAGGATGGTCTGCGGGATGACGCCGGTGGTCGGCTTCAACCCGACGACCCCGCAGAGCGCCGACGGGATACGCACCGATCCCGCGCCGTCACTGCCCTCGGCGAGTGGCCCGAGGCCTGCAGCCACAGCAGCCGACGCACCGCCACTGGACCCGCCCGCGCTGTTGCCGAGCTTCCACGGGTTGTGCGTCGGCCCGTACAGGTGGTTGTCCGTGCCTCCGTAGTAACCACTTTCGGGAGTATTCGTCTTTCCCAGGAACAGTCCGCCGGCGCCACGCAGCCTGTCCACGACGACGGCATTTCCCGTCGCGATGTTGTCGGCCATCGGCTTCATCCCGAACGTGGTCGGCAGCCCGTCGACTGCCGTCAGATCTTTGATCGTGAACGGAACGCCGTGCAGCGGGCCGAGTTTCTCGCCCGCTTCCTGTTGCCGTGAGAGTTCGGCCGCATCGCGCGTCACCTGCTCGCGATCGAACTGGACTATCGCGTTGATCGACGGATTGACGGCGTCGACGCGCTGGATCATCGCTTCGGCAATCTCGTTGGGCGAGAGACTGTTCGACGCGACCGACGCCGCCATCTCGGTAGCGGAGAGCCAATGCAGATTCTGTTCGGTCATGGGGTTTCCTTCGCCGGAGGGGTGATGCTCTCAGGCTAGGAAGCGCCGAACTCGGCCACCATCGGTCATGTGACCGATGCCACAATCCGCGACTGGCAAAAAACCAGCGGCCCGGCCCCTCGAAAGGGACCGGGCCGTCGGTGAAGGAATTCCTAGACGTTCTTGCTGAGCAGGCCCCAGTTCTCGAGACCGTCGTACAGAGGAAGGTCGAGAGCGAGCTTGGCGACGCGCGCACGCAGCGCCGGCAGATCCGCGTTGCCGGCCAGAGCGGTACCGATGATGTCGGCGACCTCGGTGAACTCGGCATCGCCGAATCCGCGAGTGGCCAACGCTGCGGTACCGATACGCAGACCGGAGGTGGTCATCGGCGGGCGGGGATCGAACGGAACAGCGTTGCGGTTGACCGTGATGCCGATTTCGTGCAGAAGGTCCTCACCCTGCTGGCCGTCGAGCTGCGAGTTACGCAGGTCCACGAGAACGAGGTGGACGTCCGTGCCGCCGGTCAGGACGCTGATGCCCTGGTCTGCGACGTCCTTGTTGCCCAGACGCTCGGCAAGGATGCGCGCACCGGAAAGGGTGCGTGCCTGACGATCCTTGAACTCTTCACCGGCAGCGATCTTGAAGGTGACTGCCTTGGCCGCGATGGCGTGCATGAGCGGTCCTCCCTGCTGACCGGGGAAGACAGCGGAGTTGAGCTTCTTGGCCCACTCTTTCTTCGCCAGGATCAGGCCCGAACGCGGACCACCGAGGGTCTTGTGGACGGTCGAGGAGACGACGTCTGCGTACGGGACGGGCGACGGGTGCAGGCCTGCCGCAACCAGTCCGGCGAAGTGAGCCATGTCCACCCACAGGTACGCCCCGACCTCGTCGGCGATCGCACGGAACGCCGCGAAGTCCTGCTGACGCGGGTACGCGGACCAGCCGGCAACGATGACCTTCGGCTTCTCGGCGAGGGCGATCGAGCGCACCTCGTCCATGTCGATGCGGTGATCTTCCTTGCTGACGCCGTAGGACGCGACGTCGTACAACTTGCCGGAGAAGTTGAGCTTCATGCCGTGCGTGAGGTGACCGCCGTGTGCAAGGTCGAGGCCGAGCAGCTTCTCACCCGGGTTCATCAGTGCCATCAGAACAGCAGCGTTGGCCTGTGCGCCCGAGTGCGGCTGAACGTTCGCGAACTCTGCACCGAAGAGTTCCTTCGCACGGTTGCGCGCCAGATCCTCGATGACGTCGACGTGCTCGCAACCGCCGTAGTAACGACGTCCCGGGTAGCCCTCGGCGTACTTGTTGGTCAGGACGCTGCCCTGAGCCTGCAGAACCGAGCGGGGAACGAAGTTCTCCGACGCGATCATCTCGAGCGTGTCGCGCTGACGAGCCAATTCACCAGCCATCGCCTCGGCGACTTCGGGGTCGAGTTCGGCGAGTGATGCAGAGTTGACGTCGGAGCCGGGCACAGCGGTCATCGAGGAATCTCCAAGCTGGATGCGGAAACGAATGCGTCCAGTCTACGAAGTTCGCTCCCGCCGTCTCCACCCGGCACTAGGCAGCACGCAGAGAGCTGGGGACCAGCGGCTCGTCGAGCAGCCTGCGGAAGCGTTCGGTGCGCTCCGCGCCCACCGGCACCTCGTCCAGCCAGCCACCGAGCAGCCGGTATCCCTCGACATACGTGCTGGTGTATGCCCGCCACAGCGGCGAAGACAGGAACTTGAGCGATTGGCGAGCGCGTTCCGGCGTCGACAGCGACCACCGTTCGAGGAACAGCGCCACGTCGTCGAGGCTGCGCCCCTCGTCGTGCAACATCAGCGCCGCATCCTGCCGGACACTCAGCAGTTGCCCCGACGCGGCGGAGAGCCGTTGCGCCTTTTCCCCGTCGAAAGACAAGCCGAGGTCGGCGTAGATGTCCTGCGCCCACAAACCCCAGTCCGGGCCGACAATCGCTTCCAGCGCCAAATCCGCGAGGCCTTCGGCCATGATGCACTGCGGCGTGTTGACCAGGAACAGTGTCTGCTCGAGCTGGCCCGAACCGACCAGACCGGCTTCCTTACGGCAATGCTCGGTGTGATGGCCGGGGTAGGACTCGTGCGCGATCAGCCGCGGCAGGTTGGCCATGAACTGCGGCAGATCCGAATTGATCGCAACCTTGGAGCGGTAGTCACCGAGGTAGTAGTTGAAGCCGGACCACGGCTTGTCCCCCACCACTTCGTATTCGACGGTTTCCGACGCGGGAAGCCCGAACGTGCCGCGGACCAGATCGCGCAGCGCACTCGACATTGCCTCGACGCATTCGTTCAGTTTCGCCGCGGGGATCTCGTCGGCCTTGCGATGGGCCTGCACCCGCTCGGCCAACGGTCCCGGACCGGGCAGAACTTCACCCATCAACCGGTGAGCGTCGCTGTAGGCGTCCTCGTTTCCCTTTTCGATTCGGACGTCGAAGTACGCCTCGACCTCGTCCACGAAGCCGATGTCCTCACCCGCGAACTTGCGCCCGGAGCATTCCAGGGCGCGAAGGTGTACGTCGACGAAGTGGGAGCGTTCGGCATTCAGACCACTTCCGGCCAACTCGCCCCGCAATTCACGTGCCGTGCGGGCAAGTTCACGCGGATCGGGCTTCGGGGCGCTCTCGATCTGCTTACGCAGCGCCGGGTCACCGGTGAATGCGTCGACGAACCCGTCTTCGAGACGGTCGAAACCCAGTCCGAGCAGCAGGTATTGGCGAACAAGTGTGTCTGGATCCATAACGACCGAGCCTAGTCGCTCGCTCCGGAATGCCACCCGGCGAAAGTCCCGGACGTGGCACCGAGCACAATCCGACTATGCACTCGGATCGTGCGCACACGCGCCTGGCTTGCTCGCATAGCTGTTTCGTCCGCCGGGCCCCGGGTTCACTACGTGCCGGTGAGCTGGGCTGATGGCGCGCACCAACGAATCGAGTCCCTACGTCGAGTTCGACCGCAAGCAGTGGCGGACACTGCGTAAGTCGACGCCACTGGTGTTGACCGAGGACGAGTTGTACGGCCTGCGTGGTCTCGGCGAGCAGATCGATCTCGAAGAAGTTGCCGAGGTTTATCTCCCCCTCGCACGTCTGATCCACCTACAGGTAGCGGCACGCCAACGACTGTTCGCGGCCACCGCGACCTTCCTCGGCGAGAAGCATCCCGACCGTCAGGTGCCCTTCGTCATCGGCGTCGCCGGTTCGGTCGCGGTCGGAAAATCCACGACTGCTCGTGTGCTGCAAGCTCTCCTGGCCCGCTGGGATCACCATCCGCGCGTCGACCTCGTCACCACGGACGGATTCCTCTATCCGACCAGGGAACTCCAGCGTCGGGGCATCATGCACCGCAAGGGTTTTCCCGAAAGCTACGATCGCCGCAAGCTGTTGCGCTTCGTCACCGAAGTCAAGTCCGGGGCGGAAGAGGTAGCGGCGCCGGTCTATTCGCACACGTCGTACGACATCATCCCGGGCCAGTACCACCTGATCCGCCAGCCCGACATCCTCATCATCGAGGGCCTCAACGTCCTGCAGACCGGCCCGCGTCTGATGGTCTCCGATCTGTTCGACTTCTCGATCTACGTCGACGCCCGCATCGAGGACATCGAAGCCTGGTACATCCAGCGGTTCCTCGCGCTACGCAACACGTCGTTCGCCGATCCGAACGCTCACTTTCACCACTACTCCGGCCTCTCCGACCGTGACGCGACCATCGCGGCGAAGGAGATCTGGAACTCGATCAATCACCCGAACCTGGTGGAGAACATTCTCCCCACCCGCCCCCGCGCAACCCTGGTGCTGCGCAAGGACGCCGACCACACGATCAACCGGCTGCGGCTGCGCAAGCTCTGAGACGGCTCAGGCGCCGAACCGGCGGTGGCGCGCCGCGTAATCGCGCAAGGCTCGAAGAAAGTCGACTCGACGGAACTCGGGCCAGTACGCCTCGGTGAACCAGATCTCCGAATAGGCGCTCTGCCACAACAGGAATCCGGAGAGCCGCTGCTCGCCGGAGGTGCGGATCACCAGATCCGGATCGGGCTGTCCCGACGTGTACAGATGCCCGTCGATGCCGTCGACCGTGACGGCCTGGATCAGTTCGTCTCCGCTCAGGCCCGCACCGATCTTGTCGCGAAGGAGCGATTGGACGGCGTCGGCGATCTCCTGACGCCCGCCGTATCCGATCGCGACGTTGACATGTGTCCCGGTTCGGCCGCTCGTCCCCGCCGCCGCTTCCCGCAAGCGCCTGGACTGCTCGGGAGGCAGAAGATCGAGAGCACCGACGATCTGCACACTCCAGTTCTTGCCGGGTCCGGAGATCTCTTCGACGACGTCGGTGATGATTTCGAGGAGGGTGTCGAGCTCTTCCGGCTCGCGGCGCAGGTTCTCGGTCGAGAGCAGGTAGATGGTTGCCATCTCGATTCCGGCGGCGTCGCACCACTCGAGCAATTCGGCAATTTTGAGCGCGCCCATGCGGTGCCCGTGACTGACATCGGTGAAGCCGTTCTCGCGAGCCCATCGCCGATTTCCGTCACACATCACGGCTACGTGCCGTGGGTGCGCGAGACCGTCGAGATGACTGAGGAGTCGTCGCTCGTAGATGCTGTACAGCAGTCCGCGCAGATTCACCGTGACATCACCATGGTGTCAAAGACTACGCCCGGCAGTGACAGCCACATGCGAGCGCCGTCACGCTTTTTGTACGCGTCGAAAACCCGCAGGTAGGTTATGCTACTGATGCGTAACCTACGGTACCGTAGGTTACGCGGTTCGCAACAGTACGGAACGAGAGGGGTTGCACATGACGGCATTCGGGCTCGACGAGCTTCCGGTCAAACCACGCATGCGCGGTTGGATCCATCTGTGGGCGCTCGGTGTCTCCGTCGTCGCGGGCATCGTTCTCGTCTCCGTCGCCGGCGCTCAGGTCGGCGCCAAAGCGGCTTGGGCAACCGCGATCTACAGCGTCACGATCTGCGGCCTCTTCGGCATCAGTGCGACGTATCACCGCATCCAGTGGCAGACGGTCAAGGGCCGTACGTGGATGAAGCGTGCGGACCATTCGATGATCTTTCTCTTCATCGCCGGCAGCTACACACCGTTCGCCATGCTCGGCCTCCCGACTCACACCGGCAAGATCATCCTCGCGATCGTGTGGGCAGGCGCGCTCGCCGGCGTCGCACTCAAGATGCTCTGGCCCACCGCCCCGAAATGGGTGGGAGTCCCGCTCTACCTGCTCCTCGGTTGGGCGATCGTTCCCGTGGTCGGTGAACTGACGCACCAGGTCGGTGTGGCGCCTATGGTGCTGCTGCTCGTCGGCGGAATCTTCTACAGCGTCGGCGCAATTCTGTACGCGACGAAATGGCCAAACCCGTGGCCCACGACGTTCGGGCATCACGAGTTCTTCCACGCCGCGACGGTCGTCGCAGCGATCTGCCACTACATCGCGGTATGGCTCGTCGTGTTCAACTGACTCGCCAGTTCCACCGCCGTCGTCACCGGCCGATCACACACGAATCCCCGACAGATGTACGCGGCTTCACCACCGTCGACGAGGGGTCGATCTGCAAGCAGCGGTGAAGAATCCGGGGCACCCCCGACAACCACTGCACCACCCGGCGCAAGCCGGCGGGCATCGGCCAACAGCGAACCTTCCCCGACGACGGCCACCTGTATCGGACCACGCAACGACGCTTCCGCCACCGCGAGCCAGTGCCCCGCCGACCGAGGCGCACGCTCGAGCGGCAGCGTGGCCCTCGCCAGCGCGTCCGCCGCGGCCTGGGCGTAACGAGAAGAGCGCTCGGCATCGGTCAACGCCGCTGCGGTCAACAGAGCCTCCGCGACGCTCGACGCACCGGACGGCGTCGCGCCGTCCAACGGGTCTCGGGGCCGAGTCACGAGCGACTCCGCGAAATCGGCCGTGTCGAACCAGCTTCCCGGCTCGGCCGGATCAGCGAAGTGGTCGACAGTGACGTCGAGCAACTGCTGCGCCGCATCGAGCCACCGCGCCAATCCCGTTGCCTGGTATAGAGCCAGGAGGCCGGTGGCCAACATTGCGTAATCCTCGAGCACGCCCGTCGGGGCGCCGACAGCCCCGCCGAGGGAAGCGCGACGCAAGTGACCGTCCACCAGGTGAAGGTCGAGAAGAGCGCCTGCGCACTCGGCCGCCGCGGTGATCCAGTCGGGTCGGTCCAGGGCAAGTCCGGCTTCCGTCAAGGCCGTGACGGTCAGCCCGTTCCAGGCCGTCACCACCTTGTCGTCGCGGCCGGGCTGTGGACGCTGAGCCCGGACGGCACGTAGAGCGTCGGAGACCGTCTGCCAGCGCGACCAGTCGTCGGGGTCACGGAGCAACTGCAGTACCGACGCACCCTCTTCGAAGGTTCCGGTATCGGTGACCCGGAACAACTCCGACGCCCACTGCCCGTCCTCCGCGCCGAGAATCTCGACCAGCTGCGTCGGCGTCCATACGTACGTGAGGCCTTCGACGCCGTCGGTGTCGGCATCGAGAGCCGAAGCGAAGCAACCGTTCTCTGTCAGCAGATCGGAGAGCAGGAACCTTGCGGTCTCCTCGGTGACGCGAGTGGCGAGGTCCGATCCGGTGCGCCGCGCCCAGTGCGCGTAGAACCGCAGGAGCAGCGCATTGTCGTAGAGCATCTTCTCGAAGTGCGGAACCACCCACTCGGCATCGACCGAGTACCGCGAGAAACCGCCACCCAACTGGTCGTAGATCCCGCCACGTGCCATTGCTTCGGCGGTGCGCTCGATGCCGCCGAGGATCTCGCCCGAACCCGTTCGCTCGTACTGTCGGAGCAGCCCCTCCAGTAGTGCCGACGGTGGAAACTTCGGTGCCCCACCGAATCCCCCGCGCGGGACGTCCTCGTCGCCGAGGATCGACCGACCCGCCGCGTTCAGCAGCTCGGCGTCGATGGGTGCTCCCCCGTACGGAATCCCGCCCGACGCGCGCTGAAGTTCCGTGACGATCGACTGCGCCGCGTTGTCGACCTCGTCGCGCCGATTCGTGAAGGTGTCGACTATCGCTTCGAGAAGCTGTGTGAACGAAGGCATTCCGCCGCGAGGCGTCGGCGGGTAGTACGTGCCGCAGTAGAACGGTGAACCGTCGGGAGTCAGGAAACAGGTCATGGGCCAGCCGCCCTGGCCGGTCATCGCAACCGTCGCATTCATGTAGACGGCGTCGATGTCGGGACGTTCTTCTCGGTCCACCTTCACACAGACGAAGTTCGCGTTCATGACGGCCGCGATCTCGTCGTTCTCGAACGACTCGTGCGCCATGACGTGGCACCAGTGGCACGCCGAGTATCCGATCGAGAGGAGAATCGGCACGTTGCGCTCGCGCGCCCACTCCATCGCTTCTTCGCCCCACTGTTGCCAGTGGACCGGATTGTCGGCGTGCTGACGCAGGTAAGGGCTCGAGGACCCACCCAGGTTGTTCCGCATCCGTGGGTCCATCGCCGCTACCTCGTTCGTCTCAGGATTCTTGCTTGGGCTTCTTCTCGGTAGAGACGTTGGGGTCCGCCGGGCTCGGAGCAGTGATAGCTCCCCGGTCGGTGCCTTCGTCTGCCTGCTGATCGAGTTCGGGATGATCCGGTTCGAACGTCTCCGGCAGCTTCTTGAGCTGGCGGTTCATCGACCGAACCAGGAGGATCACACCGATGAGCAGCGCAAGAATCACCAGCAGGCCGACCGGAGACGACTTTCCGAACTCCGGGCCGGATGGATTACTCGGGGTCTGAGCAAGAAATTGTGTGGTGCCGAGAACTACCTCGGCGGACAGAGCATTCACTTCTGAGCGTCCTCTTCGAGACCTGCGAACAGGTCGGTTTCCGGAATGGACGTGGTGACCCGCGTCTTGGCGAGCTCGAATTCCTCGGTGGGCCAGATCTTCTGCTGAATGTCGAGCGGCACAGCGAAGAACGAACCGTTGGGATCGATCTGCGTCGCGTGTGCGCGCAGAGCATCGTCACGCTGGGGAAAGTAGTCGCCGCACGTGACCTGAGTGGTCACCCGGACCATCATGTCGCCGCGTTCGGTCTTCCACTTCTTGAGCCAGTCCGCCATCGGGAACGGCTCACCGCGACGCTCGTACTCCTCCTGGAAGAGTTCGAGGCGCTTACGGATGAATCCGTGCGAGTAGTAGACCTTCTTGATTTCCCACGGCTGACCGTCCTCGGGGAAGTACTCGGGATCGGCGGCGGCTTCGTAGGCTGCCATCGTCACCTCGTGGCACCGGATGTGATCCGGGTGCGGGTATCCGCCGTTCTCGTCGTACGTCGTGACGACGTGGGGACGGAACTCGCGAATCACCTTCACCAGAGCGCGCGTCGACTCTTCGAGCGGAACGAGGGCGAAGCACCCTTCGGGCAGCGGCGGAAGAGGGTCGCCCTCGGGAAGCCCGGAATCGACGAAACCGAGCCAGCGCTGCTTCACGCCCAGGATGCGAGCGGCCTCGGCCATCTCCTCCTGGCGAACCTCGCTGATTCGATCGCGGACACCGGGTACGTCCATGGCCGGGTTGAGAATGTCGCCACGCTCACCCCCGGTGAGCGTCAGGACCATCACTTCGTGGCCTTCGGCTGCATAACGGGCGGTGGTGGCCGCACCCTTGCTCGACTCGTCGTCGGGATGGGCATGGACGGCCATGAGCCGGAATCCGCTCACGTGTTCGTTCACCTCAACTTCACCTGTAGCCGTTGCCGGCAGTTCACCTGTAGCCGTCACCGGCAGTCTTCGAATCACACGCTGTGCACCGCTCGGATTACTCCGGGCCGTTGCCGTCAAACGTACCGACTGCCGACAAACCTACCGACGGCGCGACGGGATACGTCCTCTATAGTTCCACCCGAGAGTTCCTGGCGCAGCCGTGACCCCTTCGGTAATCCGGCGGGACACAGTCAGTTGCTGCACGACACGCGAACTCGAGTCTTCGAGAGCAGAGTGATGAGCAAACCGCTTCCCCAAGATCGGTACCCGAGCACAACTCGCACGGGCAGTCCCCGCAAGTGGATGGTGTGGGCTCTGACCGCTCTCGTCATCGTCGTAGGCGGCGGAATCGCGTACTACGCGTACGGAAAATTTGCGGTCAAGGAAATCGAGACCGAGACCATCTCGTTCGACATCGCCAACGACTCCACGGTGAAGATCCGTTTCACCGTCACACGCGACGACTCGTCGCGTGAAGCGATGTGCATCGTGCGCGCACGCTCGAAGGACGGCTCCGAAACCGGTCGACGTGAGGTCTACGTCCCGTCGTCGGAACATCAGACCCTCGAGTTCAACACCGAGGTCAAGACGTCCCAGCCGCCAGGCATGGCCGACGTCTACGGCTGCAGCTTCGACGTTCCGGAGTACCTGACCAAGAGCTGACCTCGGGACGCACCCACCCTGCCGGACGTTTGACGCCGGACAGGGCGGGTAGTCATGCGTGATAGAATTGCCCGATACACGGTTCCGGGTGGAACCGTGTATTGCTGCATTGACGCAAGGTTTGACGGCAAGGTTGCATCCCTGGTGGTGCTTCTGCGTCGTTGTTCGCTGCTGTTGCAGCGATCGTCGAGGGAGCCCCCGGCTCCGACTACTAGGGAGTGATCGAGATGACCGAGACCCAGGTGACCTGGCTTACCCAGGAATCACATGACAGGCTCAAGAACGAACTCGACCAGCTCATCGCCAATCGCCCGGTCATCGCCGCCGAGATCAACGAGCGTCGCGAAGAGGGCGACCTGAAGGAGAACGGCGGCTACCACGCTGCCCGCGAAGAGCAGGGTCAGCAGGAAGCCCGCATTCGCCAGCTCCAGGAGCTGCTGAACAGCGCAAAGGTCGGCGAGGCCCCCACTCAGTCCGGTGTCGCACTGCCCGGATCCGTAGTCAAGGTCTACTACGACGGCGACGAGAGTGACACCGAGACGTTCCTGATCGCTACCCGCGAAGAAGGCGCACGTGACGCCAAGCTCGAGGTCTACTCGCCGAACTCACCGCTGGGCGGCGCGCTGCTCGAAGCCAAGGTCGGCGACACGCGTGAGTACAACCTGCCCAACGGCAGCACCATGAAGGTCACGCTGCTGAGCGCGGAGCCTTACCACAGCTGATCGGCTGTACCAGCTCTGAAAAGAAGCGCCACCCGACTCGGTCGGGTGGCGCTTCTTGCTCTGTCGGCGCTCGCTGTTTCCTGCCCACTCACACCACGCGGCGAGCCTTCATGCCGGCGAAGATCGGGCCGACCTTCACCACGTCGCCGAACGTGGGTGCGTGAAGCATCTGACCGTTGCCGACGTAGATCGCCACGTGGCCGGGGCCGCCTGCCTGCCAGTTGCCGAACAACAGGTCACCGGGCTGCGCCTGATCCAGCGGGATCTCGACGCCGACACCCCACTGCGTCTCCGAGGTCCGGGGCAGAGTCACCCCGGTGGCCGCGTGGATCGCGTACGACGTCAGCCCCGAGCAGTCGAACCCGCCCATCGACGGCCCGTTGATGTTTCCGCCACCCCACACGTACGGCAATCCGAGAAACTTCAGACCGGCCTCGACGACGCCGCCCACCGCTGCGGCGAGGTTGTTGTAGTCGAAGGGCGCAAGCATCAGGGCGAACGAGTCCTGCAACGATTTGATCTGGGCGACGAACGGAGCGGCGACCGCCTGCTCCGCAGGAACCTCGCCCGACTTGTCTGCCGGAACGCCGCCCGCTTCACGAACTGCATCCGGCCCGACGTCGTAGGCAGCGAGCGCGAGGTCGACGGTATCGCCCTCGACCTCACCGGACTTCTGCCAGGACTGCGCTTGCTTCACGAGATCGCACAACCGGTATCCGGTTGTCATCACCGGATCGGCAACGCCCAGGATGTCCATCTTTCCGTCGCCGTCACCGTCCTTGCCGTATGCCGTCCACGCTGCGGTGGTGAAGCGGCCAGGCCCGCGCCCACCTTCCGGTGAGATGTCGGTATCGGGTCCGTACTTGAATCCGTTCTCGACCGAGTAGAGCGAGGCGATCACCGCGGGCGTGATCTCCGAGCACAGAGCACCGGCCTTTTTGATCCACGGCGCGAACACTGCCACCGCTCCCACGGGCGCCAATGTCGCTCCCGGAAAGTTGGAGGGTACGGAAGGCACGATTCCCTCAGGTGTGTCCTGAGTTCGTGCCGGTCCGTTCCAGGCTGCAAGTGAGACTGCAGCATTCGAAGACTCGTTCATCTCGACTTGTGCGGGCGCTCCGAGAGTTCCACTCATCACGCCCAGTGCGGTGCCGATCGACACAGCGATCGCCAGGACACCGACTGCCATCCGAACCTCCGATAAACCTCTGAAAATCCATGTACGTGGTCGTACCCGAAACTTGTCGGTGCGAACATCTACTCTTTCGAACATGCATTCGACACGGCTCAGTCTCGCGACTCCTGTAACCAATGTCTCATTTATCTCGGCGGGCGTTACGCAAATGACTACAGACGCCAAGGCTTTTCTCAGGTTCGGCGTGCAAGCTGAGTCCATGAGCGACGATCGGCCACGACCCGCCCGGGGACGCACTACGGTGTATCGACCCGTTCGCCTCGCCCTCGCAGCCACGGCTGTGGCGGGAGCACTCGCAAGCGGCGGACTTTCACTCGTTTCTTCTCCCACTGCCACGGCACTCGCGCCGGACACGTCGGCTTCTCACACCAAGAATCCCGTAGCGAAGCGGCCCGTCGTGGTCGCCGGATTCGGAACCCCGGACGCCGTCTCCAACGGTTCGTGAGTACTCCGCGCTCGGCCTCCGAGTGGCTCACGTGGGGGGTTCAGGCCCGGGTCGTCGTCACCGACCCTGAAGTCCTTCCCTCCGCGGCCAGCCTGGTTCGCGGGTACCTCACCGCTGCCGACGCCGCCACCAATCGAGATCGTGCCGACTCCGAGATTCGTACCTATGTCAGCGCCGCGAGCAACGTCGACGGCGTCGCCGTGACCCCGATGTTCGCGCACTTCCTCGAAGACGCGTTGGCTGTCGCACGACTGACCGACGGCAAACTCACGCCGACGGCCGGGTCGGCAGACCCTCACTCCTGGTGGAAGATTCGCGTCGAGAACAACCGCGTGTACAGCCCGGACGACGTCGTTCTCGATCTGTCCGCGACGGCCCGCGCCAGTTCAGCGGACCACTGTGCCGCGTCCACTGCGACTCTTCTCGGGTGTGGCGTGCTGGTCGGCCTCGGCGGGGACATCGCGGTTGCCGGCCCGGCGCCGGAAGACGGCTGGCAGATTCAGGTGCAAGACCTGCCCGGCGACCCGACCTGCCAGGTAGCACTTCCGTCCGACTGCGGGATCGCCACGGCCAGCACCGTCAAGCCACTGCACCGCGAATCGACGGCGACGCCGATGTGGCGCACGGTGTCGGTGATTGCATCTTCCTGCGCCCAGGCCGCCGCATTCAGTCGGGTTGCGGTCGGCATGGGCGGTTCGGCCATCGACTGGCTACATCAACTCGACGTACCCGCCAGGCTGGTCGACCAGGAGTACCGCGTGACGGTTCTGGGCGGCTGGCCTGACGAGTAACTCGCCTCAGTTCTGCAGTCGTACTGCGTAACCGGCGCGGTCGAAGGCCGTCAGAAGCTCCGCCTTGTTGTCCGGACCACGCGTCTCGACGGTGAGGAAGACTTCCACTTCGTCGAGCGCGAGTTCGCCACCGGTACGGGAATGGATGACGTCGACCACGCTGGCGCCGTTCGCTCGAACCACTTCCAGCAACGAGACCAGTGCGCCCGGCCGATCGTCGATGGTGATGTGAACGCCGAGGAACCGTCCGGCCGCTCGCAGACCGTGCGAGATGACGTGCGTGAGAAGTAGCGGATCGATGTTGCCGCCGGAAAGCACGGCGCACACCGGCCCTGTCAGTCCCAGCTCCTCCGGAGAGCAGGTCATCAAGGCCGCGACGGCCGCAACGCCGGCCGGTTCGACGATGAGCTTGGCGCGTTCGAGGCACAGCAGGAGCGCTTTGGACAGCGCTTCCTCGCTGACCGTCACCACGGCGTCGACATGGGCGGCAACTTCGGCGAACGGAACCTCGCCAGGGCAGCCAACGGCGATACCGTCTGCCATCGTGGACATCGACGCCAAGGCGGTCGGCTTCCCGGCTGCCAACGACGCCGGCCAGGCAGCCGCGGTCTCGGCCTGCACTCCGACGATGTGGACCTGCGGGCGTACAGCTTTGACTGCTGCGGCCACTCCGGCGATCAACCCGCCGCCGCCGGTGGGAACGAGGATCGTGCCGACCTCGGGCAGTTGCTCGAGGATTTCGAGCCCCACAGTCCCCTGCCCCGCCACGACGTCCTCGTGGTCGAACGGGTGGACCAGAACTGCTCCGGTTCGGTCCGCGAATTCGCGAGCGGCCACGAGCGCTTCGTCGACAGTCGAACCGTGCAGGTGGACCTGAGCTCCATATGCCTTGGTGGCCACCAACTTCGGCAGCGGCGCACCCGTCGGCATGAAGACGGTCGACTTGATTCCCAATTCTGTTGCAGACCAGGCAACTCCCTGCGCATGGTTACCGGCACTGGCCGCCACCACGCCCGCTGCCCGTTCCTCTGCGGAAAGATTGGCAATGCGGTTGTACGCACCGCGCGGTTTGAAAGAGCCGGTGCGCTGCAGGTTTTCACATTTCAAGCTCACGGCGAAGCCGGTGGTTTCGGACAACACTCGCGAGGCCACGACCGGGGTGCGTCGCATGACCGGGGCGAGCAGTTGCTGTGCAGCCTTTATCTGTTCGAGATTCACGCATGCCTCCAGAAAGTGCGCCTCCACACCCTCGTGAGGTGTGAAGGCGCACTGCAGATTCGAAGTCGAATTACTGTAGAGCGAAGATCAGGACAGCGCTTGCTCGATGTCGCCGACCAGATCGGAGGCGTCTTCGATGCCGACCGACAGGCGAACCAGATCGTCGGGAACCTCGAGAGCGGAACCGGCCGTCGAGGCGTGGGTCATCGCACCGGGGAATTCGATGAGGGATTCGACTCCGCCGAGAGATTCTGCCAGCGTGAAGATCTCGGTGCGCGAGCACAGGTCGAGAGCCGCCGCCTTGCCGCCCTTGAGGCGGACGGAGATCATGCCGCCGAAGCGTCGCATCTGCTTGGCCGCGACCTTGTGCGACGGATGCGAAGCCAGTCCGGGGTAGATGACGCCGGCAACCGCGGGGTGGCCGTCGAGCAATTCGACGACCTTCTCCGCGTTGTCACTGTGACGCTCCATGCGCAGCGCCAGTGTCTTGATTCCGCGCAACGTCAGGAACGCGTCGAACGGGCCGGGAACGCCGCCGGATCCGTTCTGCAGGAAGGCGAACGCGGTGTCCAGTTCTTCGTCGTTGCAGACGAGAGCGCCACCGACCACGTCGGAGTGTCCGCCGATGTACTTGGTCGTGGAGTGCAGCGCGATGTCGGCACCGAGCTGCAGCGGCTGCTGCAGGTACGGCGACGCGAAGGTGTTGTCCACCACGATCTTTGCGTTGCCCTCGTGGGCGACCTCGGCAAGGAGCTCGATGTCACCGATATTGAGCAGCGGGTTCGTGGGCGTCTCGACCCAGACCAGCTTGGTGTTGGACTTCATCGCCGCGCGCACCGCATCGACGTCGGACACCGGAGCCGGGGTGTACTCGATCCCCCACTGCGTGAACACCTTGTCGATGAGACGGAAGGTTCCGCCGTACGCGTCGTCGGGGATGACCAGGTGATCGCCGGGTCGAAGTACCGAACGGAGCAGGCAGTCGGTGGCCGCCATTCCCGAACTGAACGCTCGGCCGTAGGTTCCGGATTCGAGCGCGGCGAGGTTCGCCTCGAGTGGGCGACGGGTGGGGTTACCCGTTCGCGCGTACTCGAAGCCACTGCGCATTCCACCGACGCCGTCCTGGGCGAAGGTGGAACTCGCGTAGATCGGCACGTTGACCGCACCGGTCAGCGGATCGGGTTCGTAACCCGCATGCACCGCTTTCGTGGAGAAACCCTGCCAGCTGATGTTGTCGGCCTTGCTGCGTTGCTCACTCATGGTCCCCAGCCTAATGGCGCCGGTGCCGGCGCAGGAATCCGAACTCAGGAATCCGAACTCAGGAAACCCAGGAGATCGTGGCGCGTGATGACACCGACCGGCTTGCCGTCGTCGACGACCATGAGTGCGTCGGTGTCCCCGAGCGCCTTCGTGGCAGCCGAGACCGGCTCGCCGGAACCGATGAGCGGGAACGGCTTGCTCATGTGCTTCTCGACGGAATCCGCAAGGTGCGCACGGCCTTCGAAGACCGCGCTCAGCAGATCCCGCTCGGACACACTTCCGGCGACCTCGCCTGCCATGACCGGCGGTTCCGCACCGACGACGGGCATCTGGGACACGCCGTACTCGCGCAGGATCTCGATCGCATCGCGCAGGGTCTCCGACGGGTGGGTGTGAACGAGGTCCGGCAGCTCGCCCGACTTGCCACGCAGAACGTCGCCGACGGTGGGGACGTTGGTCTTGCCGTCGAGTGGGGTGCGCAGGAATCCGTACGACGCCATCCACTGATCGTTGAAGATCTTGGACAGGTAGCCGCGGCCACCGTCCGGGAGGAGGACGACGATCAGGGCGTCGGGGCCCTCGCGCTTGGCTACTTCGAGGGCAGCGACGACGGCCATACCGCAGGAACCGCCGACCAGCAGTCCCTCTTCACGGGCGAGGCGACGCGTCATCTCGAAGGAATCGGCATCCGAGACCGCGATGATCTCGTCCGGGATGGACGGGTCGTATGCCGACGGCCAGAAGTCTTCGCCGACGCCTTCGACCAGATACGGACGACCGGTGCCGCCGGAGTAGACGGAGCCCTCGGGGTCTGCGCCGATGACCTTGACCTTGCCGCCCGAAACTTCCTTGAGGTAGCGGCCGGTGCCGGTGATGGTGCCGCCGGTGCCGACGCCCGCGACGAAGTGCGTGATCTTGCCGTCGGTGTCGGCCCAGATCTCGGGGCCGGTGGTCTCGTAGTGGCTCTCCGGTCCGCCCGGGTTGGAGTACTGGTTGGGCTTCCAGGCGCCGGGGATCTCACGGGTGAGGCGGTCGGAGACGCTGTAGTAGCTGTTCGGGTTGTCCGGCGCGACGGCCGTGGGGCACACGACCACCTCGGCGCCGTAGGCGCGCAGGACGTTGCGCTTGTCTTCGCTGACCTTGTCTGGGCAGACGAAAACGCACTTGTATCCACGCTTTTGCGCCACGAGCGCCAAGCCGATTCCGGTGTTGCCCGAAGTCGGCTCGACGATGGTGCCGCCCGGCTTCAGTTCACCCGAAGCCTCGGCTGCGTCGATCATCTTGACGGCGATGCGGTCCTTGGAGCTACCGCCAGGGTTGAGGTATTCGACCTTGGCTGCCACCGTGCCGAAGTTTTCGCCCGTGACGGACGTGAGCTTGACGAGTGGGGTGTTGCCGATGAGGTCGACGACGTGTTCCGCGATGCGCATTCGTCCATGTTCCCAGATGAAGGAAAACGGTGCGCGCGGACGTCGGGCGAAGGTGGTGCAATCCGGCTAGATTGGCAAGTGTGAGTCGAACCGGACTGAAAGCGTCGGTGGCCACGGTGGTGGCCGGATCGAGTGCAGGCACGCTCTCCTGGTTGGGCTACAACTATCTGATGTCGCAGGCGGGGGCGGCCCGCGGGGTGATCGGTCGCAATATCGCCAAGCCACCCGAGGCGGACGGGGTGTACGCACCCGGCGCCGACAACCCGGAACTCTGGTGGCGGGCCGTGCCCTTCGATCTCCACTTGATGATCTTCGGCGATTCGTCTGCGGCCGGCGTCGGCGCGCTGACGGCCTCGGAAGTACCGGGTGTTCAGGTCGCGAAGCTGCTTGCGAGTGAAACCGGGAAGCGAATCCGTTTGAGCACCAAGGCCATCGGGGGCGCCACCTCCCGCGGGTTGAGTGGGCAGGTTGACGCCATGTTCGTCGCCGGTCCTCCCCCGGACGCTGCGGTGATCCTGATCGGCGCCAACGACGTCACCGCCAAGAACGCGATTCACGCGTCGGCTAAACGCCTCGGCGACGCGGTTCGACGCTTACGCGAGAGCGGCGCCGTCGTTGTTGTCGGCACCTGCCCGGATCTGGGGGTGGTCACGGCGATCCCGCAACCTCTGCGCTCCGTGGTGCGCGAATGGGGCCATCGCCTCGCACTCGCCCAGGCGGCCGCGACCAGAAACGCCGGGGGTCATCCCGTTCCACTGGCCGACCTGCTGGCCAAGGAATTCCTGGCCTCGCCCGACACGATGTTCTCGGCCGACCGTTTCCATCCGTCCGCGGCCGGATACGAACTCGCGGCGAAGCAGATCGTCCCGGTTCTCGCGTCGGCTCTGGGTGAATGGCAGGGTGGCCCGCTACCCGAGCTCCCCCACGTTTCAGAGGCGGCGCAAGCCCGCACCGTCGCGGCCCGACTGACGGCGGCGGCAACCCAGTGGAAAGCCTTCGCGAGACGCACCAAACCTGCAGGTCAGCGCCCCGACGTCAACTGAGTGAGACTGCGTGACCACCATCTGGGAGCGGCAACGTAAATTGTAAGTCGAAGCTGCATTCAACTTGCCCTGCTCGACGGCGTTTCAAGCCACCCGCGAGCAGTACACAAAAGGAGTTTTCATGCCCGAGGCAGTAATCGTCTCAGCAGTACGGTCGCCCATCGGCCGCGCAATGAAGGGTTCGCTCAAGGACATCCGCCCGGATGACCTCGCAACTCAGATGGTTGCCGCCGCGTTGGCAAAGATCCCCGAGCTCGACCCCACCGAGATCGACGACCTCATGCTCGGTTGCGGCCAGCCCGCCGGTCAGTCGGGCTTCAACATCGCCCGCGTCGTCGCCGTCCAGCTCGGCTACGACTTCCTCCCCGGTGTCACGGTCAACCGTTACTGTTCCTCCTCGCTGCAGACCACCCGCATGGCTCTGCACGCCATCCGCGCAGGCGAGGGCGACGTCTTCATCTCCGCCGGCGTCGAGTCCGTCTCCAGCTTCATCACCGGCAACGCCGACGGCCTCCCCAACACCAAGAACCCGCTCTTCGACGCAGCGCAGGCCCGTAGCGCCAAGCTCGCCGAAGGTGGAGTCGCCTGGACCGATCCTCGCGAAGAGGGCCTGATCCCCGACGTGTACCTGGGCATGGGCCAGACCGCCGAGAACGTCGCTTCGGCCACCGGCATCACCCGCGAAGACCAGGACCGCTGGGCAGTTCGCAGCCAGAACCGCGCCGAGGAAGCCATCGCGCGCGGCTTCTTCGAGCGTGAGATCACGCCCGTCACGCTCGCCGACGGCACCGTCGTCTCCAAGGACGACGGCCCCCGCGCCGGCACCACCTACGAGGGCATCAGCGGCCTCAAGCCCGTCTTCCGCCCCGACGGCACCGTCACCGCCGGCAATGCCTGCCCGCTCAACGACGGCGCAGCCGCACTGGTGATCATGTCCGACACCAAGGCAAAGGCACTCGGCCTGACCCCGCTCGCTCGCATCGTCTCCACCGGCGTCTCGGGCCTGTCCCCCGAGATCATGGGTCTCGGCCCGATCCAGGCCGTCAAGAACGCCCTGAAGATCGCCGGCAAGTCGATCTCCGACATCGACCTGTTCGAGATCAACGAGGCATTCGCAGTGCAGGTCCTCGGATCCGCTCGCGAACTGGGCATCGAAGAGGACAAGCTCAACATCTCCGGTGGCGCGATCGCCCTGGGTCACCCCTTCGGCATGACCGGTGCCCGTATCACCAACACCCTGATCAACAACCTGCAGGAGCAGGACAAGACCTTCGGCGTCGAGACCATGTGTGTCGGCGGCGGACAGGGCATGGCAATGGTGATCGAGCGCCTCAGCTGATCCCCTGAGCACGTCGAAAGCGGCCGCCCGGCTTCTGCCGGGCGGCCGCTTTCGTGTGGTCGTGTTTCAGGTAGTCGTGAACTTCCGAGCAAAACTCCCCAACTCGCGAATCAACTCTCGCGCAGCGTCGTCCTCACGCTGCACGGCAGCGCGAGCTTCGTCCGCCCATCCCTGACGGAGCAGTCGTTTGGCGGCAAGGACTGCCGGTCCGACGTTGGCGGCAATCTGCTCGGCGCTCTCCCGAGCACGGATGTGAACCTCTTCGGCCGGTACGGCCACGGTCGCCAGTCCGTAGTCGGCCGCTTCGACGCCGCTGAGCCACCGCGCCGACAGGATCAACTCGGCGGCGCGCTGCGTTCCGATCACCTTGGGCAGCAACCAACTACTGGCAGCTTCGGGAGCGGTACCCAGCGAGGTGAACGGTGCCCGCAAGCGTGCGTCCTCGGCAACGTAGACGACGTCGCAGTAGAGCAGCATGGTCAGCCCGATGCCGACGGCGGCACCGTGCACCGCGGCAATCAAAGGCTTCGGGAACTCCACCAGCGCAACGATGAGCGGCGCGAATGCGTGGCCGAAGTCGGCATTGTCCGTGTCTGGTTCGGCCAGTGCCCGTAGGTCGACGCCACTGGAAAATGCCTTGCCTGCGCCCTCGACGATCACCACGGCCACGGCTTCGTCCGACGCCGCGTCGTCGAGCGCCTTGGTGAACGCTCGAAAACCGGCTGCATCAAATGCGTTCAGGCGACTCGGATTATTGAAGGTCAGCGTTCGCACTGCTCCGGCATCCGCGACCAGGATGGGTTCAGAGGTGTTTGTCGACATTCGCTCCCCTTCGTTCCAAACCAAGCAGTTGCTAGGTATCCAAGCACCGTAACCGTCCACAGACGACAAAAGAAGGGCCCCTCGCGGGGCCCTTCTTCGTGTTACGGATCGACTCGAGAACTAGTCGTTGTTGAAGTAGCTCAGCAGACGCAGGATCTCGACGTACAGCCAGACCAAGGTGACGGTGAGGCCGAATGCGACGCCCCAGGCTGCCTTCTCGGGCGCCTGTGCGCGGATCAGCTGATCAGCGGCGTCGAAGTCGAGCAGGAAGCTGAAGGCTGCGATGCCGATGCAGACGAGGCTGAAGATGATGGCGAGCGTTCCGCCGTCACGCAGTCCCAGTCCGCCCTCGACGAAGAAGCTCGCGACGAGGTTACCGAGGGCCAGAACGACAACGCCGATCAATGCGCCGATGATCATTCGCGTCAGACGCGGTGTCACCCGGATCGCACCGGTCTTGTAGACGACCAGCATGCCGAAGAACACGCCGAACGTTCCGAGGACTGCTTGCGCGATCAGTGCGGATCCGCCGACGCCACCGAATTGAATATCAGTGAACATGAACGACAGCGCACCGAGGAACAGACCCTCGGCGACGGCGTACGCCAACACGATTGCCGGGTTGTCCATCTTGCGGCCGAACGTAGCGACCAGAACCAGAACGAGGCCGACGAGACCGCCGCCGATGACCAGCGGGGTAGCGAGGTCGACGTTGTTGTTGACCAGGAAGTACGACACCAGTGCCGAGATCGTCAGCACACCGAGCGTGATGCCCGTCTTGGTGACGACGTCGTCGATCGTCATGGCCCGCGAGGTGGGACCGGTCTGGTACGGCTCGGCCGGAGCGTACTGCGGCTGACCGAACTGCTGGGTTGCCTGCGAGGCGCCCGCCGTCGCAGATCCGAACGAGGCGTATCCGTTGCCCTCTTGCTTGGGCAGATTGCGGAACACCGGGTTGCTGGTGGTGCGCACCGTGATCATCCCTTCATCGTGGTGGCCTACGACGGGTGCGTCGCGGGTTCGCCGGACGGATCCGAGTTTCCGACACGGTCCGTGTACCTGACTAAAAGTAAAGCACTCGTAATTTACAACGTCGAAGCTTCGGTTGTAGTTCCCGGCGCATTTCCGGAAGATCAACACTCCTCGACACTCGTCCCTTTTCGATACTAGGACGGTTTGACCGACTTCATCACGATGAACTTCGCGTTCTTCGCCATCGCCTCGCTCGGACCCACCGCGGCTTTCAACGGTTCGCGATACCCCAGATGCGCGTTGTGAACAGTCCACAACTCGCCACCGGGACGCAGGACACGGCCGGCAGCTTCGAACATCTTGAGTGCTCCGCCGGTGTGGACCGCCGCGCCGACGTGGAACGGCGGGTTCAACAGAACCAGATCCGCGCTCGCACTGGGCAACGAACTCACGGCGTCGTCGCGCAGGCCGCTCACTCGATCGCCGACGCCATTTGCGGACGCAGTCGCCAGAGCCGAAGCGACGGCTGCCGAGGACTGATCCGTTGCGATCACGTGCACGTCCGGGAACTTCCGCGCGATCGCCGCCGCGAGAATGCCGCTGCCACAACCCAGATCGATCACGTCGCTCAGCGGATCGACCGCAATCTTTCCGAGGTTCTCCAGGAGCAACCGGGTGCCGATGTCCAGGCTCGCACCGGCAAACACTGCGCCGTGAGCAACGACGTCGAGGTCGAATTCGTCGAGGCGTTCGGTCACCGGGAACGTGATAGCAACATCGGGCTTCGGTTCCGAAGCCTTGAGTACGCGGGACTTCTGCCGTCCACGCGAGGCGCTGACGTCGGAAAACGATTCGCCGAGAACCTTGTTCATCGCCGGGGTGATGTGCTTGTCACGCCCACCGGCGAAGACACGAACCGCCGGGTCGGCGTGGAGCGCGATCAGCTGAGCGATCTCGGCAAGTTCGGCGAGGCTACGCGGCAATTGCATGAGCACGACGCGGGCGCCGCTGAGCAACTCCTCGTCCAGTCCGTGCGAGGTGAAGGCGTCACTGAATCCGAGTTCGCGCGCATTGTTCGCGAGGGCCAACTCTCCGGTGAGCGGATCCTGGTGAACGCGCACGCCGGCGATTCCGTGCACGAGCGCAACACCGGCAGTCAGCGCACCGTAGTGATCGCCGATCACGACGACGGTGCCCGCCGGCGCTGCGGCCAGAGCGTCGGCGGCCTCGTCGAGGATCAGACGATCAGCCGCATCGACGGCAAAGAGATTGGGTGCCTCGACATCGGGGAATCGGCGCAGACGATCGAACAGTTCGGGTGTGTCGGACATGCCACCAGTCTTTCAGGTGGAACTACGCAACACTCAATCCCCCGACCAGCAGGTGATCAGTTCGACATCCCTGTCAGTTCGACATCCACTGCACGACGTTGTCGACGGTTTCGCGTTCGGTGCGGAATCCGTTCACCGGGTGGTCGGCGTCGGGGTATCCGAACGAGATCGCGCAGACAACCTTGCGAGTGTCGTCGATACCGAAATGCTCGTGAATGAACTTGGAGCTGCCCGCGAGCGCCGCCTGCGGGATGGTGGCGACCCCCAGACTCTGGGCCGCGAGCAGGAAGCTGTTCACGTACAACCCGCAGTCGACTGCGCCGTAGGTGCCCAATGCCTCGTCGGTGGTGATGATCGCGACGTGAGGAGCGCCGAAGAGCTCGAAATTCTTCATCGTCTGTGCCGCGGATCCGGCGCGGTCACCGTGCTCGATTCCGACGCTCGAATACAGCGCCATCGCGCAGTCGAACCGACGCGACTTGTAGATGCCCTGGTACGCGCGCGGGAACTCGAAGTCCGACTCCTGGGCGTTGGCCATCACGTACTCACCGAGGCCGGCGCGGAATCGTTCGGTGCCCTCCCCCTCGGTGATCGCGACCTGCCACGGTTGCGTGTTGCACCACGACGGCGTCTTCTGCGCCAGCCGAAGGATCTCCTCGATCACCTCACGTGGCACCTGACGGTCCTCGTAGGCGCGGCAGCTGATCCGGGCGTCGAGCAACGCTTCCAGGCTCGTATCCACGACGATGCTCTCGGTCATGTGTTCTCTCCTCGATCAGGCTGCACTACAACACTTCGCACGATAGAACTACCGCCTCGACGCAATAGTCAGCGGGTCACCTTTGCGAAGGCCGCCACCAGCTCGCCGAACTCTGCCATCGCCGCATCCGGATCCGGATCTACTGCTGCCAGCGCAACCAGCACATCGGTGGCACCGGATTCGAGCAGCTGCTCGGCGCCGATCATCGTCGCCGGGAGGTCGATCGAACCGTCGGACCCGCGTACGACGGTCAGTCGCCCACGGACCTGCAATTCCGCTGGATCGCGTCCGAGATCCGCCATCGCTTTGCCGATGACGTCGATCCCTTCACGTAGGTCGTCGTCCGCGGCACCCATGATCGGAATCCACCCGTCACCCCAGGTTGCGACGCGTCGTACAACGGCCTTGGAGAGCGAACCGGACACCCAGATCGGGATTCCAGCGGCCGGACGGGGCGCGCAGTACACGTCGTCGAACTTCAGACGAGGGGTGTCGATGCTCGCCGGCGCCGAACTCCACAGGGCCCGGCATACTGCGAGAGCGTCGTCGAGCAGTGGTCCCCTTTTACCGAAGTCCATACCTGCCGCCTCGTATTCACGTTCCTGCCAACCTGTTCCGACGCCCAGGTCGAGTCGGCCCCCGGAGAGCAGATCGAGTGTCGCGGCCGTCTTGGCCAGTACCGCTCCCCCGCGCAGCGCCGCGATGACGATTCCGGTCCCCAAGCGAATTGTCTTCGTCTGTCCGGCAACAAAAGCCAGGACGGTCAGCGGCTCGAGCCAGTTGGCGTCGGGCTCGGTGGGGAACGCCGACCACGTGTACGCCGAGTTGTCCGAGCCCATCACCACGTGATCGGTGACGAGGACCCGGTCGAAGCCGGCAGCTTCCGCGTTCTGACAGACCTGCACGAGTTTCGCGTAGGAGTCCTCCGCGAGAGTGGTGCCGAAGTTGGGAACGTTCAGACTGAAAGTTGTCATGTGTCAAGCCTTTCGGGGCCGGTTGGTCCAGCCACCCTCTTCTGTGGGGAACCAGCCTCCGGCAGCGTGCGAGCCGCCGTCGACGTGGATCACGGTTCCGGTGATGTATCTCGCCAGGTCGGAAGCCAGGAACAGTGCGGGGCCGGCAATGTCGACCGGCTGGCCCGGTCCGCCCAACGGTGCCCACCCCGGCCACTTGTCCCAGTCGTCGGCAGGAACGATCTTGCGATACGGCACCTGTACCGACTCGATCAGATCTGGGGCAATGGCGTTGACGCGCACTCCGGTTCGACCGATCTCCACACCAAGGCTTCTGGTGAACTGCGTCAGCGCGGCCTTGTATGCCGAGTACATCGTGTGGCCCGGGATCGCTCGATGCGCCTCCACCGTCGTCAGGTTCACGATCGATCCACCCAAACCGCGATCGATCATGCCGGGAAGCAGGGCATGGGTCAGACGCACGACGTGATCGAAATTGATGCTGCCGGCCTCGGACCAGAAACCTGGATCCGTACCGGTGAACTCTGTCGGCGGGTTCAGGAAATGACCCACATTGTTCACCAGGACGTCCGGCGCGAACTCGGTCAACGCGACGGGGACTTCCCGCGTCCGCACGTCGTACTCGAGATAGTTGATCGAACCACCTGCAGCCGAGTCGAATTCGACGTCGCCAAGAGGAGCCACGTCGACAACCAGAACTGACGCGCCATGCGATGCAAATGCTCGAACAATCGCTGCGCCGATTCCCTGGGAACCGCCTGTGACCACTGCCTTCTTACCCACCAACATCGGCCCTGGGGAGTACGCCGATCCGACCACCACGAAGACACCCTTCTGCAGTTCGATGTGAAGCACTTCGGCGTACCGTCACACATCGATCGGCAAAACGGGCGCAAAGTTCTCACTCAGTGGTAGCCGCGACACCCAACCTGCTCGAACCGCCGAGTCGCCCATTCAAATAGTGCGGAATCTCGGCTGCCCGTATCGGCATTCCCTCGAGGTACCCCTGGATCACGTCACATCCGCACTCGGTCACTATCGCGCGCTGCCTCTCCGTCTCCACGCCCTCGGCGACGGTGTCCAGCCCCAGAGACTTGGCAATCGCGATGACGGCTCGCAAGACAGCGAACCTCGAATTCGAGGGATCCGCGTCCAGCGGTGCGACGAACGCCCGATCGATCTTCAACCGATCGAGCGGCAGCCGGGCCAAGCTGGCAACCGAGGAGAACCCTGTGCCGAAGTCGTCCATCGCAATGGCGATGCCGAGCGCCGAGAGCTGTACCAACACATCTCGGTCGGCGTCGTCGATGACCAACGATTCGGTCACCTCGATCTCGAGTCGGCTGGGGTGGAGGTTCACCTCGATCAGTGTCCGGCGTACCGAGTCGACGTATCGACTCGAACGCAGTTGCACCTGAGAAACATTGACGGCAACCCGAATGTCCTCCGGCCACGTTGTCGCCGCCGTGCAGGCAGCCCTCAGAACACCTGCACCGATCGGCACGATCAAGCCGGTTTCCTCGGCGACCGAAATGAAGTCTCCCGGCGAGACGAGACCTGAAGTCGGATGGTTCCACCGCAGCAGAGCCTCGAACCCGACGACAACTCCCGTCGCGGCCGAGACCTGTGGCTGATAAACCAACTCGAACTCTTCGTCGATCAACGCACGACGAAGATCCAACAATGCCCTGGCCCTACCCGTCGCACGATCCCGCAAAGTCGCATCGAAGGCGCGAATCTGGTTCCGACCGCTCTCCTTTGCGTGGTAAAGCGCGAGGTCCGCGACAATCACCAGGTCTTCGAGGCTGTCGGCGTCGTCGGGCATCGAGCCGTACCCCAGACTGGCACGAATGCGAATCTGGTTGCCGACCAGTGAAAATGGTCGTTCGAATGAGTCGAGAATCGTTTGGAATCTCTTCTCCACCTCATCTGCACTCCCGATGTCGTCGAAGGCTACGTCGTCGAAGGCGATGGCGAACTCGTCACCCCCCAGTCGGCCACAGATCTCGTTCGATCGCAGAACGCTGTGCAGTCTGCCGGCAACATCGCGAAGCACGTCGTCTCCGATGTGGTGTCCCAACCGGTCGTTGATCGACTTGAAGTTGTCCAGATCCAGAATTGCCAGCCACACCCTGTGTCCGTCCCGAATCCGCGAAGACAGTTGAGCGTTGAAGCTGTACCGATTTCTGAGCCCGGTCAACGAATCGATCTCTGCCAATCGCAAGATGTTCTGGCGCTGGTGATACGAGTGCGTGATATCGGATCCGACACCGCGCCACCCGTAGGTCGCCCCATCGCCACTGCCCGGGTGACCTGACATCGACCACCAGCGAGTATCGCCCCGAACGACGACCTGCATGGTGAGGTCCCGAAACGCCGTCCCGGCTTGAAAATTCGCGGCGAGGAGATCAAGGGACTTCCTGCCCACATCTGTTCGGGACGCGCCGATCCCGATCAGGATCTCGTGCATTGTGCGGCCCCGAATCTGTGCTGCCGGCAAACCGACCTGCTCGGCGAATCGATACGACACGGTACTGGCGATACCGCGCGAATCGGTCTCCCAGAGCCAATCCTGTGCTCCGTCTTCGAGATCGTTGAGCAACAACTCGACGAGATCTCGTTCGTCCTCGGCTATGAGTTCGGCGCGTAGCCGTCTCTCGAAAAGTTTGGCCAACAGCAAAGTTCCGCTGTAGAGCGAACCTACAAAGACGACCAGCACCCCGATCAGCACGAAACGCGATGTGCCCGGTTCCGTCCAGAACGCCCCGGCCAACCCGACTCCCACCAGGCTGATCCAGACCACAGTGATTCCGCGAAACATCATGGTGGGAAACACGCCGACCGCGATCCCACCGATCAAGGTCGAGCTCAGTACCAACTCGTCACGAGGATCGAGCATCGGGAAGAGAACGAGAGCCAAGCACGCCAGGAGCACTCCCCAGACAATGATTTCGACTGTGAGTACCACCAGTTCGGTGGTCTGGGACTCGGAGACGCCGAGACGCGAGCGCCGGAGCCAATACACACTGAATCCAGCGCTCGACAACAGCATGACGCTCGACCAGGCGAAGGTGAACCATCCGGCATCCACCGGCAGAAGCACCACGATCGCTGACAAGGCAACCGCCGCGGTCAGAAACGACCACGGCAGTACGCGCGCGGTGAACCGCAGTCGTCGATCGAGTAGGCGACGGCGATCGTAATCCGAGAGGTGTTGTTCCGTGCCGCTGCGACCGAGTTTGCGCACCGACGTCCCGACGCGACGCCTACGGAGTACTGCCGGGTCATCCACGTCGGCCTGCTACCGCCGCTGCGACCGCGTCGACCGACATGGCTCCGCCGGCGATGTATCCCTGAACAGTCCTCACCCTTGCAGCGGCCACGGACTTCAAGTCCTCCTCACCGTCGACTCCCGAGACGACGACCTCCATTCCCAACGCGTCGACCAGATCCACGACAGCTTCGAGGATCGACCGTCCACCAGGCACTGCACCCGAAATGGAGCGTTCTATCCGGACTCGGGTGAACGGAAGGCCGGACAGTGATGCGAGCGAGGAGAATCCGGCGCCGAACTCGTCCACGGTCAGCGCGATTCCCATGTCCGCGATGGCGTGCAACGCAAACTTGGACTCGTCGGTGATCGCCGATGATTCGTTGAGTTGGAGCTCGAGCTGATGTGCACTGACACCTGATCGTCGAAGCGAGTCCCCTATCGCGACGACAAAGGAATCCGATTCGAGCTGACGCGTCGATACCGCGACGGCTACCCGCAGGTGATCAGGAAGGCGGGACGCCGCCTCGCAGGCCAACTCGAAGACGGTAGTCCCCAGTGAGTACGCCAAACCGGTGTCGTCTGCGACGCTCATGAATTCGGCGGACGTAACGGCACCGAGGCGGGCGTTGTGCCAGATCACGCGGACTTCCACGGCCACGATCTCGCGGGAAACCACGTCGATCCTGGGCAACAGCTCGAGTTCGAGGTCCTTCTCCGCGACAGTGTTTCCCAGATCTTCGAGCAGGCGGGCCCGCCGATCGGCCACGGACTTCATCGAGTCTCGATATTCACGTACGGCCCCGCGCCCGGATTCCTTTGCCGCGAACAAGGCCAGGTCCGCAGCGCCCATCATCTCGTCGGCGGAGGACGGCAGCTCGTCGGGGAGGTAGTACCCGATGCTGCATCCGATCTCCAACCGCGTACCGGCCACTGTGATCGGCTCGTGCAGAGTTTCGATGTAGCGGCCGAGCAGAGTACGAACTTGTGAGCTGTCGCCCACATCGGTGAAAAGAACCGCGAACTCGTCTCCCCCCAGACGTGCGAACAACTGTGACACCCCGCCGGCTTCGGACAGGCGATCCGCGACCTCTCGCAGAACCGCGTCGCCAACGGTGTGTCCCAGTGTGTCGTTGACCGACTTGAAGTTGTCGAGGTCGAGCATGGCCAACGCGAGACCACTTTCGCTTGTGTACGGCTCGCGCAGCAGTCGCTCGAGCTCGGTCCAGAAGCTGTGCCGGTTCGGCATACCGGTGAGTGCGTCCACACGACCCATCCGCACGATCTCGTCACTCTGCAGTTTTACTTCCGTGACGTCGGAACCGACTCCTCGCCAGACGAACTCGTCGGGTGTACGGCCGGGGCGCGGGCGTCCGGAGATCTGCCACCACCGAATTTCACCGTGAACTCGGACCGGAACGAGCACGTCGACGAATGCGGTCTTCGTGTGGCGGGCCTGCTGCAACTCCATGAGCGCATCGATCCCGCCGGGGATCCGTAGGGTGCCCAACTCCATGAACAGGTCCTGCCACGCCGTTCCCTGCAACTCGGTGGAGTCCAGCCCCGCTTCGACCGCGAGCCGCGTCGGGATTCGGTTGAACTTGCCTTTCTGGTCCGTCTCCCACACGAAGTCCCCGGCGTTGCCTTCGAAGTCTTCGAGAAGCATCTGCACGACCGATCGTTCCGACGCGGCGCTCAATTCAGCTCGATAGCGAGATTCCAGGTTGCCCGAGACCACTATCGTGCCGCCGATCAGAGCCGCGCCATAGGCGATCATTCCAATGAGAATTCGTTCGAACTCGGGTCCCGGCTGAAGCCAGAATGCCACCCCGAGGATTATCAGATTGGACAGGACCCAGGTGACCCCCACCACTCGCAACATCGCGGTGGCCACGGCTCCGGCACCGGTGATCGATGTGGTGACCGCTATCAGGATCAGATCGCCGGAATCGTCCAGGATCGGGTACAGGACCAGGGCGAGCGAGGAATACAGGATCCCGACTACAGCAAATTCGACGATGAGAAACGCGTAGGACATCCGGTACGTGGGTGTGATCAGGTTGAAATGAATGGCGAGACCCACGCACATCCCCACCAACCCGATCACGCCGGACAGCAATGGCCACACACGCGGCAGCGGTCCGCCGTCCGGGGGAATTACATACAACGTCAGCCCGAGTGTGACGACGAGGTGGACGGCAGCGGCCCATGGCAGCACGCCGAAGGTAACGGCTATCTGCTCACGAGTTACGTCATCACGTTGGGCGGGCGTCAGTCTTTCTCTCTGGCGGGGTTGCAGAAGCGACAGGACTGGCATCACTTACCTCCCGCTCCCACGACGCAATTGAATCGGACGTCCGACTCAGCAATTCTTCCGTAATTGGACGTTGCCGTGTCAACCAGTGCGTCCACCCTATTTCGGAGTCGCGTCTGCCCACAGACACAGTAATCAGCAAACTGCTGGTCTGCCGCAAGTTGGCGCCGCAAGTTTGATGCCCATGGGTTGAAATCAGACATGAGGGACAATGGCCGGAGATCGCCGATCACGTCGGTGGAGATTCCTCGACGGGTAACACGATCGGACTCATTCGAGTTCAGACAAGGACTATCACGATGGCAATCGACTACACCCGACGTTCCGGCGAGTCCACTCCGTCGCAAGCGCCGGTCAGCTTGAGCAAGATCACGCTCACAAAATCGGCGCCGACGGTCAACCTCGCGAAGGCGGGTGAACGACAAGGCAATATGCGCGTGAACCTCAACTGGTCACAGGGGGCACCACCGAAGAAGACCGGTTTTCTCGCCAAGCTCGCCGGCGCAGGCTCTGGTGCGGTCGACCTGGACCTCGGATGCCTCTACGAACTTGCCGACGGGTCCAAGGGAGTAGTTCAGGCCTTGGGTAACAGTTTCGGTTCACTGACTTCTCCGCCCTACATCTCCCTCGACGGCGACGACCGCAGTGGTGCGAACACCGGCGGCGAGAACATGCACGTCAATCTTGGTGACCCAAGCGCTTTCCGGCGAATCCTGATCTTCGCGATGATCTACGACGGCGCTCCCAACTGGGCGGCGGTGGACGGCGTCGTCACCTTGTATCCCACCAACGGGCCGGAGGTGGAAGTGCGACTCGACTCCGCCAGCAACCAGGAGCGACTGTGCGCGATCGCTCTCATCCAGAGTTCAGGTCAAGGCGTGACGGTGACGCGCGAAGTTCAGTACATCAACGGCAGTCAGTCAGATCTCGATCGGGCCTACAACTGGGGAATGAAATGGGCTGCCGGACGAAAGTAGGGGCTGCGGACGGGATCTCCCCCATCCGAACGACAATGTCCGAATCATCCACAATGTCGCAAGTTACTGGATAGTGTCGAGAAGTGGGGTCGGACATGAGGGGTCACGCTCGACACCGATAGTGGGTCGGTGACGCTATGTGCTTGGCGGCGCCGACGTTCGACCGGAAAGGCCCTCGATTTCCCCCGAGATCGAGGGCCTTTTCGTATCTTGCGTCACTGTTCGCACCCTTTCATTAGTTGATCGTTAAACTAGGCGTTCGTCCAACATGCACCGATGGAGAACGTGAATGTCCACGAATTCAGATCGACGCCCGCGCCTGCCCGTGAGAATCGCCTACCTCGCCGCAGGAGTTCTCTTTGTCGCCGCCATGCTCCTGTTGGCAAGCGTCGTCAACCCTGATCGGGACCGCGATTTCTCGATGAACCACGTCCCCGCGGGGACGTCGACGACCGCCTTCGCCGCAACGTCCGACCTCAGCTAACGAAGGTACCGGTACGTAAGTGGCGCACGTCACGAACTGTGGGTAGTTTCAACGCCGATGGTTCGCCGTAGGTCGGTATTGAGAGGGACGGCCAACCACTGCCCTGCCTGGTTGCCCCACCCAAGCAGGCAGGGCACCCCAGATCAGGCAGGCACCCCAGATCAGGCAGGCACCCCCGATAATTTAAGCCTCAAGTAACTGTTACTCGGGAAAGACTTGTATCAAACCGGGGCGAATCGTACATTTCATCCGGCAGTCGGCCTTCGTCCGACGCCTTTGCCGTCAATGTCGACGGAACTTCTCTGAACACCACCACAAGTCGGCCACTTGTCGTGACCGCATTCGTCCTCGCGAAAGGCTCGCCCATGTTCGATTTCTTCGGCGCAATCTCCGGCTTCTTCGGCCTACCGTTCGGCACCGGCTCGTCGAGCGGGAGCTCGGGAGGAAGCAGCGACGCACCCGTCGCGCCGCCTACCTGATCCACAAGCCTCACCCGGCACCGATCCGCCGGGTGAGGCTCTCGCCAATCTCTTTGAAACACAACGTAACAGCACTTCAACTCCACCGACTTTTCTGCGGATTCACGCCTACGCACTCCGGCGTCCGGACAGTTTCACCACATCGCCTGCAGTAATGGGTCCTGTGTCCGCCATTCTCCGCCGAGGCACACCCGCAGACCTCCCAACCGACAAGGCATGTGTTCGCCGTGAGCCGGTGTCCGTTGGGGCAGCAGTCCGGGGATTGCTCGGTCAACCGCATCTCCACATTTTCGCACACATGTTCGACAACTTGGTACTGCACGCTGCACATTCGATTGCACCGGCCGCTTCCGGTCGGCCCGAGCGCAACTATCCCTTCCGTCACTTCGGTCTGCTTTAATACGAAGGCTTTGTCGGGGGTTTACCAATGTCCGAAGTTGTCGAGTTTCTGCGAGCACACGCAGGCGAACACGGGGTTGAACTATGGGTTTCTTCAAGAAGGCGGCTGTGACTGCTCTAGCGGTCACTGCAGTCGGAGCATCAACAGGGATCGCATCAGCTGATCCGTCGACCGACGTGAATTACGAAGCGAAGGTCGTCGACAAGTCGATCGTCACCACCATCGACGCCGGGTTGTTCAAGGTATCCGGCGACGGCAAGTCCGTCGTCTTGCAGGACAGCAAGGGAGCCGACCTTGTTTCCCTGCCTCTCGCATACAACCTCGGGGATCTACAGTTCCCCTTCGATCGCACGATCAGTGAAGACGGTAAGACCCTCACGCTGACACCGATCACCGATTCGGCGAAGGCAACACCTCGACCCGAGAGTGCGCCTGCGGCAAAAGAATGGACGCCCGTCGCCTCGCCCGAGGAGAATGATCGGGCGATTGCGCACTTCCAGAGCCAACTCGGACTCGGCACTCAGGTCGGCAGCCTGCTCGGCACCATCGTCGGCGCCGGAATCGGTTGCGCTGTCGGCGCTCCGCTGGGCTTGACCATCGTCGGACTCCCCGTCGCCGCGGCACTGTGTCTGGGTGGCCTCGCAACAGGCGCCGGAATCGGCGGTGTCGCCGGAACGATCCTCGGCGGCGGCGGCGCGGCTGTCGTAGCCGGCATCGATCTCGTCAACACGCTGAATGCTCCTGCCGGGACGACCGTCTGGGCTCAGTAGCCACTTGGTGGTCAGTTGCTGCTCCACGGAAAGCCCCGCCCGCCCGAAGAGGACGAGCGGGGTTTTTCGATTCAATGTGCAGGAGGATCTACGTGGTGCCCCCAGTCGGACTCGAACCGACACTTGACGGATTTTAAGTCCGTTGCCTCTGCCAATTGGGCTATGGGGGCCTTGCCGCACCCGACGGGTCGGGTGCGGCAGGGATCAGACTATCGGGTCGGTCTGAGCTACCGACATCGCGATGCCGTCGAGTATGTCGTGTTCGCTGACAACCAGTTCGGTGATCCCGGCTTCGGCTTCGAACGCTTGAGCCAGCACCGTGGTGATGATCGCTCCGCCGCCGATGACGTCCACCCGCCCCGGATGCATCGGGCCGAAGGCAGCACGATCAACCCGAGGCATAGCAATGAGACGCTCGCACACGTCGAACAGTTGATTGAACGAAATCCTCGACAGGTGCACCTTCTCGGCGTCGTACTCCGGAAGATCCTGCGCGATCGCGGCCAGCGTCGTCATGGTTCCAGCGACACCCACCCACGTGTGCGCCTTCTCGACGGGTACGGCCTCGAACGCCTCGGCAAGTTTCGCGGTCGCGAAAGCCGTCGCCTCGGAAACCTGCTCTGCTGTAGGCGGATCCGACGGTAAGCAACGCTCCGTGACGCGCACACAGCCGATGTCGGTGGAGTACGCAGCCTGGACGCCCGACGTGTCGCCGAGGACAACTTCGGTGGATCCGCCGCCGAGATCGACCACCACGAAGGGGCCCTCCGACGGATCGAGTTCTCCCACAGCACCGCTGAACGAGAGGCGCGCCTCTTCGTCGCCGGTGATGACCTCTGCTCCGGATCCGGGAATCACCGCGCCGAGCACGTCCCGCGTCATCGTGAAGAATTCTTCCCGATTCGCAGCGTCGCGAGTAGCCGAGGTGGCGACCATGCGAACGGCGGTTGCTCCGGCATCGGCGATCATCGACGCGTACTCGACCAGCGCGATCCGGGTGCGTTCGATGGCCTCGGGCGCGAATGTCCCTGTCGCATCAACACCTTGACCGAGTCGCACGACGCGCATCTCGCGCCGGACATCCACCAGACGACCGTCGGCGCCGACGTCGGCGATCAGCAGTCGAATGGAGTTGGTACCGCAATCGACTGCGGCGACACGGCGAGTCACCGGTCGGTGTTGTCGGCATCGTCGATGCCAGGCCAGTCCGCGGGAATTGCAGTGCCGCGCAGCTTTCCGTGACCGGCCAACGCGACGGACTCGTCACCGAGCGGATTGACGCCGGGTCCCTTGGCAAGCGAATGTGCCATCAGCACGTGCAGGCACTTGACACGATCCGGCATCCCACCGCCGGCAAAGTCGGTTCCCAGAGATTCGATCGCGTCACGCTCGGCAAGGTACGACTCGTATGCGCGTCGATAGGCCGCGGCAAGTTCCGGATCCTGGGTCAGGCGTTCGGTCATTTCACGCATGACGCCGGCGGATTCCTGACGGCTCGCTTCGGCAGTCAGTCGCGGGTCCGTGAGGTAGTACAACGTCGGGAACGGTGTTCCGTCCGGAAGTTTGGGGGCGGTCTTGACCACGCCCGGCTGACCGTCCGGGCTGCGGTACGCGATCTCGATCACTCCGCGTGGCTCACGGCCCAATTGAGCGGCAACGGCGTCGAGATCCGCTTGTGAAACCTGTGGGGAATTTTCGGACGTGTTGCTCACCCGGTGGGTACTCCTTGTTCTTCTGGCTCTATCGGCGCCAACGGCATCGGGGCCGGTGTCGTCGTCTCGGGAACCACTGGCGGTTCCGAAATCGTTTGCCACAGATCGCGATACCACGGACCTGTGAGCGGTGTTTCCTTTTCCTGCTTCTTCTCGGGTTCCTTGTAGTCACCGGGAAGCTGAACCTGGAACGGGGTCTCGCCCGGTTTGACGTACCGAAGGCGTTCTCGTGCAAGAGCTTCGATGTACGCAGGGTCGTCGAAGCGCGCGTTCTGCCCTTGCAGCTTTCGCAGTTCTTCCTCGAGTACCTGACGTTCGGCCGCCACCTGCGCGGCATCCGAACGCTGGCTGATGTAAGTACGGAGCGGCACTGCCAGTGTCAGCGCCAGCATGAGCACAACCATCGCGAGCACAACTGCCCGACTGGTGGACAAGCCGAAAATGGTGTTGTCCGACTTCGGAAGCCGAGACCAGAACTTGTTGGTTCCGCTCTTCCCCCGGGCCGACTTCGACCCTCGCGCCGACGCTTTCTCGGCGGAGACCCCCGGTTGCGCGGGGTCTGTCACAGCGGAATCGACTGCTTCCGGATCTACCGAAGGTTCCGACACGCGCGGGCGTCGGGCGCTGTCCCGACGCGCACGCGACGGTGTGTCCCCACGACGGGAACCACGACCCCCCGGACTTCCGCCGGGGGATCGTGGCTTACCGCGCTGTGCAGACACTACTGAATCTTAGATTTCCGTCAGGCCTCGAAAGCGAAGCGCGGGAACGCAACCTCGCCGGCGTAACGTGCTGCGTCGCCGAGGTTTTCCTCGATGCGCAGCAGCTGGTTGTACTTGGCAACGCGCTCGCTGCGTGCCGGAGCACCGGTCTTGATCTGGCCGCTGCCGACGGCAACCGCGAGGTCGGCGATGGTGGTGTCCTCGGTCTCGCCGGAACGGTGGCTCATCATCGTCTTGTAGCCGTTGCGGTGAGCGAGATCGACGGCGTCGAGGGTCTCGGTCAGGGTGCCGATCTGGTTGACCTTCACCAGGAGTGCGTTGGCCGCACCCTTGACGATGCCTTCTTCGAGGCGCTCGGGGTTGGTGACGAAGAGGTCGTCGCCGACGAGCTGGATTTTGTTGCCGATCTGATCGGTGAGTGCGACCCAGCCGTCCCAGTCGTCTTCGTCGAGCGGATCCTCGATGGAAACGAGCGGGTAGGCGTCGATGAGCTCGGCGTAGAACGCCGCCATCTCGGCCGCGGTGCGGTTCTTGCCCTCGAACTTGTAGCCGGTGCCGTCGGTGTAGAACTCGGTGGCAGCGACGTCGAGAGCGAGCGCGACGTCGGTACCCAGCTTGAGGCCGGTCTTGTTCACGGCGATCGTGATGAGGTCGAGTGCTTCCTTGGTGCCTGCGACGTCGGGCGCGAATCCGCCTTCGTCGCCGAGACCGGTGGAGAGGCCCTTCTCCTTGAGAACCGACTTCAGGGAGTGGTAGACCTCGGCGCCCCAGCGCAGCGATTCCTTGAAGCTCGGTGCGCCGATGGGAGCAACCATGAACTCCTGGACGTCGACACCGGTGTCTGCGTGTGCGCCACCGTTGAGGATGTTCATCATCGGGACAGGGAGAACGTGAGCGTTGGGGCCACCGACGTAGCGGAACAGCTCGAGGCCCGAGGACTCGGCGGCGGCGCGAGCCACGGCAAGCGAGGCACCGAGCAGAGCGTTTGCGCCGAGACGCGACTTGTCCGGGGTGCCGTCCGCGTCGAGCAGCGCCTGGTCGACCGTGCGCTGCTCGGTTGCGTCGATGCCGATGATGGCAGGAGCGATCTCGCCGAGCACAGCCTCCACGGCCTTCTCGACGCCCTTTCCGCCGTAGCGTGCGCCACCGTCGCGCAGTTCGACGGCTTCGTGCTCACCCGTCGAAGCGCCGGACGGCACCGCAGCCCTGGCGAAACTTCCGTCTTCGAGCAGAACCTCGACCTCAACCGTGGGGTTACCACGGGAATCAAGGATCTCGCGAGCTCCGACCTGCTCAATACTGGCCACTGTGTGGTTCTCCTTCGAATGGGCTTCGCATTGGGGCACGCTCTGCGTGCTTGACACTTGGGCTCCGACCCCTCCGGTCGAAAGAGGACCACGATCGCGGCTGGGCCTCTGCAGTGCCAGCACCTCTGTAGTGCCAGCACACAGCCTAACCGCACGGGCCGAAGGCTTCTTTATCGACGCGCGGTCACGGGTCCGACCTGCGGATCGATCACCGTCAGTCCGGCCGTACCCCGACTGAATACGCCGACGCACGATCACGAACGAGCGCGAGATAGTCGCCCGAGAGGTTGTACGCCATCAGTGCCTGCTGCCATCCGGCAGCGGAAGTGAGGTCTCCCCCGCGTGCACACAGGTAGCGGGCGGCCGTGAGGGCAGCGTCGTCGATGTTGTCGGGGTCCACCCGGCCGTCGCCGTTGGCGTCGACTCCCCATTTGAGCCACGTCTCGGGGATGAACTGCATGGGCCCCATCGCACGGTCGTGCACTGGATCGCCGTCCATCGCCCCGCCGTCGGTGTCGGGGATCTCGGCAACTCCCGGGCCACCGTCGAGAGGGATTCCCCGAATGATCGGAGCAACCTGGCCGAACGCGTCGACCGACGAGCCGTCGTAGGTCCCGTGGCGGCTCTCGACGCTGCCGATACCGGCCAAAGTTGTCCACCCGATTCCGCAGCCGGGAAGCGTCTCGGCCATCACCGCGGCGGCGTACCCGTAGGCCTCGAGTGCCGTCGTCCCGATCCCGATGTCGTCCGACAATCCCGCTGCCCAGTCGGCGAGTTGATCAGCACTGCGGCCGGGAGCATTGATGTCGATCGGCGGCGTCGGAGAGCCGGTACCTGGGGGTATGCCCTCGGGAATAGCAACCTTCGGTTCGTTCGATCCGCAAGCCACGACGCCTGCGCCCAGCAAAGCTGTTCCGGCAGCTACTGCTGCTACGGCTCGCGAGAGACGCCGGGGACTTCTGCGGGCTGCGGGAGTTCGGTACACCCCTCCATCATCCACATGCGAGTGAACTACTCCCGAATCCATTGGTAAAGAACAGCAAAAGTACAGGTGAGAGCATGGTTCGCCGTCGATGATGGAGTATCTTCTTCTGAGTTAAGGCTGGCCTAGCCTCATGCGTTCGTCAGAAGCTGTTGCACTCACTCAGTCAGGAGTCGCCCGTGCCCGTGTCGGTACTCGCTGCCGCGAGCACACCATCAGTTGCCACCCAGCTATTCGGCAGTGGCCTGATCGGTCTGCGCGAAGGCCTCGAAGCGGGCATCGTGGTGATGATTCTCGCCGCCTACCTCGTGAAGGCCCAGCGCAAGGACGCACTGAAATGGGTGTGGCTCGGCGTCGCGATCACCGTCGCGATGGTGGCGATCATCTTCTTCGCGATCCACTACGGAACGTCGACGGTCGACGGCCTGACCGCAGAGATCATCGCGGGCGTTGCCTCCCTGATCGCCGTCGTCATCGTCACGATCATGGTCTTGTGGATGCGCACGGCCGCCAAAAACATTTCCGGAGATCTGAAAGCGGGGATGGAGAAGGCGTTGATCGCCGGACCCGTCGCCATCTTGTCGCTGTCGTTCTTCGCGGTCGGTCGTGAAGGCGTCGAGACTGCGTTGCTCATGGTCGGTTACGCCGAGAACACCGCAGGCAGCTCCTGGCCGTTGGTCGGACTGCTCCTCGGAATTCTCCTGGCCGCCGTCTTGACCGTCGCCATGTACTTCGGCGCCCTCCGTCTCAACCTGACGACGTTCTTCCGGTACACGGCGATCTTCCTCATCGTCGTAGCCGCCGGAATCCTCTCGTACGGTGTTCGCGCTCTGCAGACCGGAAACGTCCTGCCGGGCGGTTCGAATCTCGCGTTCAACCTGACACCCGGCTACGACCCGTCGACCTGGTACGGCACCGTCCTCGCCGGAATCTTCAACTTCCGCCCGGACCCGACCGTCCTGCAAGCCGTCGCATGGGTCGTCTACCTCGTAGTCGTCCTCGCGCTCTTCCTACGTCCCCTTCCGTCGAGCCCATCGGAACCGACAACCCCGCCTGCGCACGACACACACGTTCCCGAAAAATCCTGAGAGGCATTGCCGACATGCGTAAATCCACCCTCGTACTGGCCACGGCCGCGGTACTTCCCTTCTCCCTCGCCGCATGCACCGAGAAGACGACCGCGAGCGACGGCGACATCGTCGTCACGGCCACCGACGATTCGTGTGACGTCAGTGCCACCACTGGAACCACTGGCAGTTCGACGTTCCAGGTGACGAACAACGGCTCGAAGGTCACCGAGTTCTACGTCTTCGCCGAGGGCGATCGAGCGATGGGCGAAGTCGAGAACATCGGCCCCGGCCTTACCCGGCAGCTGATCGTCTCCCTCCCCGAGGCTGCGACCTATCAACTCGCGTGCAAGCCGGGCATGGTCGGAACCGGCATCCGTCAGGACTTCGTCGTCACGGGCGATTCGCAGGCGGCCACCGACGAGAGCGGCCAACTCGCCGAAGCTGCCGACGGCTACCGGAGGTACATCCGCAGCCAGATCGTCGCGCTGCAGGACACCGCAGCTCAGTTCGTCGCCGCCGTCCAGTCCGGCAACGTCGACCAGGCGAAGGCACTCTTCCCGATCGCACGTACCTACTACGAGCGCATCGAACCCGAAGCCGAGAGCTTCGGCGAACTCGATCCCAAGCTGGACCTGCGCGAAGCGGATCTGGAGCCCGGTCAGGTCTGGACGGGATTCCACCGCCTCGAGAAAGATTTGTGGGTGACCGGGCTTCAGCCGGATACCAACGCGGTCGCCGATCAACTGCTCGAAGACATTCAGTATCTTGCCGACCAGCTGAATGCCGAGGATTACACGATCGATCCAACCAAGATCGCCGGCGACGCCCAAGGACTGCTCGACGAGATCTCGACTTCCAAGATCACCGGCGAGGAAGACATCTTCTCGCACACCGACCTGTGGGATTTCCAGGCCAACGTCGACGGCTCGCAAGCGGCGATCGCGGCACTGAACCCGATTCTGCAGGAACGTAATCCCGAGCTCGCCCAGCGCATCGCTGACCGATTCGCCGACCTCGACGCTGCGCTGGCGCAGTTCCGGGTCGGCGACGGATTCGTGTACTACGACACCGTCACCGAGGCGCAGCGTCAGGAACTCTCGCGTAAAATCGATGCACTGTCCGCCGAGGTCAGCCAGGTCCAGGAAGTAGTCGCGGGACAGTAGATGACTGATTCACCAGAAGGCACACCCGCTGCGGAAAACGCAGCACCGCACGCAGTCTCACGGCGCCGACTGTTCGGCGCGGTGGGGGCCGGCGCCGTCCTGGCCGGTGCCGGTGCCGTCATCGGGCGGGTGACCGCCGACGAGAGTTCCGGCGCCGATCACGCAGACGTGGTGGCCTTTCGCGGCGAGCATCAGGCAGGCATCACGACGCCGGCCCAGGATCGTATGCACTTCGTCGCTTTCGATGTGACGACGAAGTCGCGCGACGAACTGATCACGCTGCTGCAGACGTGGACGGCGATGGCCGAACGAATGACGGCGGGTCAGGAAGCAACCGAGGACGGAGCGACCGGCGACGGTCCGTATGCACCACCGAGCGATACGGGTGAGGCACTCGATCTCGCGCCGTCGCAACTCACCCTGACCATCGGATTCGGACCGTCACTTTTCGACGACCGGTTCGGTCTCGCAGACAAGAAACCTGCTGCCCTGCTCGATCTCCCCCACTTCCGTGCGGACAACCTCGACCCGAATCGGAGCGGGGGCGACATCGCCATCCAAGCGTGCGCCAACGATCCCCAGGTTGCCGTCCATGCGATCCGCAACCTCGCGCGAGTCGCGTTCGGGACCGCGTCGGTCAAATGGTCGCAACTCGGGTTCGGACGAACATCCTCGACCTCGACGACGCAGGCGACACCACGAAATCTGTTCGGGTTCAAGGACGGAACAGCCAACATCAAGGCGGAAGATCCAAACGCACTCGCCCAGCACGTCTGGGTTGATCCCACTGACGATCAGGCCTGGATGGCAGGCGGATCATTCCTCGTCGCCAGACGAATCCGCATGCTGATCGAGCAGTGGGATCGCGCAGTACTCAAGGAACAGGAAGCTGTCATCGGCCGCTCCAAACGGAGCGGAGCGCCGCTCGGTGGCAAGGACGAGTTCGACGAGCTCGATCTCGATTCCAAAATGGGACACGACTTCGTCATCCCGGAGGATTCACACGTGCGCCTGGCCTCTGCCGAGGAACTCGGTGGGATTCAGATCTTGCGCCGCGGATACAACTTCACGGACGGCTCCGACGGCTTCGGCCACCTGGACGCGGGACTGTTCTTCGTTGCATACTGCCGGAATCCGGTCGAGCAGTTTGTTCCGATGCAGCAAAACCTTTCACGACACGATGCGCTGAACGAATACATCCAGCACGTCGGTTCTGCGGTCTTCGCTTGCCCCGGCGGTCTCGCCGACGGGAGCTACTGGGGCGAAACACTGTTCAACCCCAAATAGTCGATCAATTGGTTGGATACCACACTTGCTAACAAACTTCGAGTAATTTTATATATCGAACTGATAACAATCTTGGGATCAATGGTCCCGAAGGTGATATCTCGCCCATACGATCTGCGCATGAGAATTTCAGCACTTCTTCGAATTGCCCTTCTTTCAACGACTCTGGCGACGGCAACGATTAGCTTGCCTCCTCTTATGTCGCCAGCACGCGCAGCAGATCGTTTTACGGTCTATGCATACGACGAGTTCAATGGCCCTGCAAATTCAGCCCCCAACCCAGCCATCTGGCGCTACGAAACCGGCGGAGGTTGGGGGAACAACGAAAAGCAGGTGTACACCGACTCGCGGTCCAACTCGAGACTGGATGGGCAAGGAAATCTCCTCATTCAGGCCCAAAAAGTAGGCAACACAATCACTTCCGCACGACTTGGAACTTTCGGCAAGGTCGACTTCACTTACGGACTAGTCGAGGCGCGAATAAAACTGCCAGCAGGAAAGGGCATGCATCCGGCATTCTGGACGCTCGGCACGAATCTATATACAGCCGGTTGGCCCGGCTGTGGCGAAATCGACGCAATCGAAACCATCAACGATGCGAAGACATACACGAGCGCCGTGCACGGCCCTACCAAATCAGGAACACGAGTGACCGGAGTTTGGGACCGCAGTGTCGGCGGCGCACGACCCGGCACCGACTTCACCGCATTCCACACCTACGGGATACTCAAGCGGCCCGGACGAATCGAGACCTACATCGACGGCGTTCGAATGCTGTACCTCGATCGGTCACAGGTATCCGGAGCGGAGGCATGGGTGTTCGACGCTCCCGCATACACCTTACTGAATATTGCCGTTGGTGGAACCTGGCCAGGTTTAACCGATTCCACCACACCTTGGCCATCCACGATGACTGTCGACTACGTACGTTGGTTCCACGAGAACTGATACGCGGAGTTACCGACATTCATCCAGCAGTGCGGTGGGATCGCAAGCGACCGCTCGAAGCACCCTCCTGATCATTTCGGTATCGAATACGTTGCTGTGGAAGGTAACTGAAAAGTGACGTCGCCCATCGATCTCTGCACCGAGGAACGCGATTCCTTCCGCTCCATATGGATCGGTGGCCGCCACACACAGCGGATCGCCTGTCCATCTGATTTCATCCGAATTGGGAAGACGACCTATGTCCGAGTATGAAACCAAGGCGTGAGGCTTGATGCTCACGCTCGCCTCGGCGACCGTGGCGTGGGACCTCCCGAGGACCGAAGCTACAGTCGCCTTCGCACTGATCGCTGAAAGGGTCAGCAACGGGTGACCCGAAACGAGTGCCCCCGCGATACCCCGACTGACCTCCGACAAAGTCACGGATTCACCCACCGGAACATATTGCCCCACAGCAAAATTACCATTGACCACGGTCGACGGATGCGCATATCTGCGCGCGTCCATCAACACGAGCGCATTGGACGCGGTTTCCACTCCATGACCTCGCAAGGCAGCAAGAAAAACAAACAGTGTTATCGCGCGCAGAGACGCCGACGGTGCGTGCTCGTCGCGCCAGCACACTAGTCGACGTGCAACTTGCGGATCCATCGGGAGCGAAAGACTGACCGGGTTGGGCCGCCAGGGCGTTCGGCGAGTCGCCGAAACCGCCTCAATCCGTGTTCCACGCACGTGCGAATGCCATCGAACGGCCGCTCCGAGCCGCCGAGGATCAGCTGCAAAAGACCGAATAATTGTGCGCGACAAAGGAAGTCTCGACTCCGCTGTATGCAGAGATGAGGGTAGTTGCCCTGATTGAGCGGTGCTGACAAGGGCAGCCCACAATCGCGAACCACCGATCCCGTCGGAGATGCCGTGCGAACCCAAACATGCAACATACTCCCCCGACGCAACGATTCGGATCGACGAGTGCGTCAAATCCGAATTGAATACGGCGGTCGCAAATCTCGAAATGTCCGCCGCGTCGGTGGGCGGAACTTCTTCGACTGCCGCGCCAACAGCATCCGGATCGAACAGCCAACGACGGCGAGAGGAATCCGCGCGCAATCCGAACCTCGTCTGCGGACCGATCCGAGCAATCTCGATCAGCGCGCTCCGCAGATCACTCGACGAGATGACACCAACTGGTCCGCCGATGACGAGCGCACGATCACGAACCCGCATCTGATCAACTGCAGAAATTTTGTACCTAGACATTATTCACTTTCAAGGCGTGAATCGAATCCAGTCGACGGTCAAGGTCGACACCTCCGGGGTGGTTGCATCCGTCGGCCCGGGCCATTCTCCGCCCACCGCTATGTTCATTACGACATAGAACGGCTTGTCGAATACCCATTTGGAGCCGTCCGGCGACTCGCTGCGCAAATACTCGCCCACCATTACACCGTCGATGAAGATCGAGATGGAGTCAGATCTTCTCGTCACCTCGTAGACATGGAAGGTGTCCGAGGCATCACCGCCGAGATAACCATCCGACGACATCTTCCACTTGCCTTCTGTGTGTGCAGAAGGATCGGACCACGGACCGTGGATTGCGTTGTGATACTCAGTGGCATTGTGCACCAACTCCATTACATCGATCTCGCCGCTCTCCGGATAGCCCACCGTCGCCAAATTCTCGCCGAGTAACCAGAATGCCGGATGGATTCCCTGCGCCATCGGGAACTTTATGCGGGCAGAAATCGTGCCCTCGGTGAACGAAAACTTGTCCCTTGTCACGATCCTCGCCGAAGTGAATCCCCCCAGGACCCGACGAGCTTCGAGCACGAGATTACCGTTTCCATCCAAACGCGCGTTTTCGGCGTTGTCGGTATAGATCTGCTTCTCCTGATTTCCCCAACCTCCGCCCCCGACATCGAATCCCCACATCGCCGCGTCAGGAGAATCCCCTGCAGCACCATCGAATTCGTCTGTGCCGAAATCGCTTGAGACCATTCGCATCATTGGACTCGGGGGTTCACCGGTGGTGCACGAAGTAGCCAATAGTAGTGAGGCCACCGAGAGAATCATCCCAGCCCGCACCACGACACGCGTACTCCCACTCATTTCGCAACCCTTCGATAGACGTCAATCAGTCGATCAGCTCGCGCTGAGACCGCGTGGTCCTCCAATACCGACCTGCGTGCACCGGTCACCAACCGAGCGCGAAGCTGCCTGTCATCCAGAAGGGACAGAATTCTCCCGGCCACGTCTGCGGAATCACCCGGTACGGACAGCAGTCCGTTTTCACCATCGACGACGTAATCGAGGAAACCGTCGGTCCGACTGGCCACCACCGGAGTACCAACTGACATCGCTTCGATCGCTATGAGCCCGAAGGGTTCTCGCACGGAGGGAACACACAGGATGTCAACCGACCGCAAAATGGCCGCAACATCGTTCCGTTGTCCGACAAATCTGACAGCACCAGGAGCCAATTCCGCAGCTTTTCGGCGAAGATTCTCGCCATAGCGCTCGTTCCCCGGGCTCGACCTGCCAACGATGACCAGATGTAAGTCCTTGCCGCGGGAACGGATCTGGGATACTGCCTCGATCAAGGTGTCGATTCCTTTGACAGGGTCGACCCGTCCAATGACTGCGACCAATGCAGAATCGGGGGCATCGGTGAGCTCAGCTCGCACCGTAGCTGGTCCTGGCGCAAAGACCGCCGAATCGACGCCCTGAGGAACTACTGTCGTCTTTCCCTGAGCCGCCTTCGAAAGCTGCTGCCGTGCAGCATTACTCACTGCGATCGCGGCTGAGGCCCCACGAACGGCCGAACTCAGCAGACTCCGACCTCGCCCCGGGTCGAGTATGTCGTGAATCTCGAGCACAACAGGTGTTCGCGCCAACCTGCCAGCCGCAACGCAATCCAGATGTGACAAGAGCGAATTCGAGTGGACGACATCAGCACGCCGAGCATGTACCAAAAGCTTTGAAACCCACGTCGCAGACCGCGGGATCTGCGACAACAACTTCGCCGGAGTCTGAGAAGCGCCAGAGGAATCACGCAGACCGACACGCGCCCCGTCTGGCATCGGTATGAATTCGAGTCCCATCTCGTTCCACGTCTGTTCGAGCTCACCACCAGAGGGCGCGGCCATGACAACGTTCACACCTTGCTCACCGAGACGTGGGAGCAACCGAATAACACTGTGCTCGATACCCGTGACATCGCGAGTCAGCGTCGACGCAAGAATTCGCAGCCTGCGATCAGCCATCGTTACCACTTTCATCCTTAACGGCCACTCGCTCGAAGACTACGAATCCACTACCTTCGAGGAAGACTTTCCACATCGGGTCCAACCGCATTCGTGCCTCCAGATTCGGCAATGCGTCCCGTGGGGAGAGCCCGAAGTACCAATTGTAGAAAACCATTTGATCGGAAATCGCGAAGTACGTTGTCCGGTGGTCAGCGACGAAGTATTCATTGAACTTCGCGTACTCTTCGTCAGTCGCAAAGTCTGCACCGTAGAAAAGAGTCGCGGCCTCCGGTTGCACATCGAACTTCGGATCGAGGCCGGCCAACCGCAGATAAGCCTGAGTTGGCCGATCAGGCCACGCCGGGGACGGAACCCTCAGTACACCATAGGGATCCGCCGACTCCAACACCTCGGAAGCGCCCTTGACTACTGCAGGTTTCGTCAAGTAGGCGAACCACGCACCAAAATACGCTTCTGATGAAGACAGCGTGACACCGATGAGCAGGATGCCCGCCGCTATTAGCTTCATCCTCGAGGCTCGGCACGCGCGGAGCATCGCAGTGACCGGAAATGCAAGCAGCAGGGAACAACCCACCAAACAGTAAAGATAGACACGAAAGATCGCTTCACCACCATAGCCTTGCCCGGCCAGAATGGCGAGGGGAGAAAACGCGACAATCGCGAGAGCAAGTACCGGCATCTTCTTGCGCCACATGATAATTGCCGTGACCGCGGAGGAAACCAACAGTCCGACAGTCAAGAAACGCATCGTCTTACTTGCAAATGCCTGTCCTGCAGTCGGCGTGAGATTCGCTCCGGCGAGGTTGGACTTCGCGTTCGACGTCACGTCGAAAGAGAATTTCGCAAAGTCACCTGCACTGTCCCAGTTGTAGATGAGGAAACCAATGGCTATTGCAGCGAACACGAATGTCAACCACCACGGCCGAAGCATTCGAAAGATCATGAGCGCCAACAGGATCAATCCCATCCAATACGGAGTGAGTTGGTGAGTGACTACTATCGCGCAGAAGACCACGATCATGACGACGACAAGGTTAGGTCGGTCTCGCGAGGATCCAACCAGGGTTAAGAACGCAAGAACTAGGATCAGAGCCAGCGATTGAGGGGCGAAGTAATCCTGCGCCACCCAATTGAGCACCTCGAAGAGAAACGTGGCGGAAATAGCGGTCGGGACATCCAGCCTCCACGCCCTCGCCATGCAGTAGAACAGAATCACCATGAGGAGATGCGCAGCGATCGCGAACCAGTTCGCAACGGTTATGTCCGGCACGCCGGTAACGCGAGAGAACCAAGCCGTTGCCGTGAAGAGGCCAGGCCACCCGTTGTACACATCGACACCTCGTGCCAGGAAATGGCTTCGCTGGATCAGATCCGTGACCCCAAGATGCTTGTACGTCCAGGTATACAGCGGCACATCGGACGCCATGAGTGTCGCGGTCCTCTGCACGAGCGCAACAGTCACCACCGCGCCGAACGCTGCACGGTCGTTCCTTCGTGACATTGCGACTGCGAAGCCGATCACCGACAAAGTGATTGCACCGGCGAAGAACGGTGACGCCGCGAACAGCAGGCCGAAATCCGACGCCTGTGCAGTCGACAGCGAAGGGGCAGCGATCCACCAACTCACCAGTGCTGCAACGAGAATCCCCCACGAAATCCAATCGCGCCTCTTTCTGTCGGATACGACAGCAATCGTCAGCCGGTCAGTCGGAGCATCATATGACTTCGTCGACGACAGCTCGTTACGCTCCTTCAATCTCGTCATGACCGCCGGAACCCCGACAGGACAGCCCCGATACGTCGCTTGAGGTTTTCGCGACCGGAAACTTCCGGGCGATTATCGAGGGTGAGAAGTCGAACTAGAGATGCTCCGATGGTAGCGAGACTGGGAATCACGAGCTGCGAAAAGGGATAGTACTCCTCGATTGTGGTCATCAGGAATGTCATCAGCACGACGATCGAGATCCCCAGGGCCGGAACAGCTGCGACCCGTACGTAGCCAGGTTGATCAGGCATGTACGACATAATTGCCGCACCCGGGCCGACCGCGACAAAAACGATCACGGCTACACCGGTGAGAGCGCCGATCGCGCCCAGGCCGGCGCCGACCAGACCACAAACTCCACCGACCAATCCCAGAATTGCCAGTCTGTGCTCGTCGGTCGGCCACCGCGCGTCAACCATCGCAGTCGCCCGACGAATCGACCTAGCGCCGGGAAATTCGACGGCTATCGAACTGCGCACCGGGCGCGTTCCCTTCGGGAGAAGTGGTCGCCCCCGCAATCCCCCCAAACGCGAGCGCACCAACGCTGCGGGGCCTCGCAACAATGCGCGCCGCTCGATCCAAGGCAATTTGTCAAGATCGGGTGTAAGTCGAATCTGACCTTCTTCAGGTTGGGAGACGCTCCCGAAGTGCGAAAGTCCCTTGACCATACGCGTCGCCAACATCATCGCTATTCGCGGATCCATAGCGAGTTTCGTCAACCAGGCTCCCAAGCCGAGGCCGTAGTCGGCCATCTGTTTACTCAATCCCGCTGAATCGATGCGATGGCGGTGCCAGACTCGCGCAGCAGGCGCGTAGACCAGCGCACCCCCGTCGAGAATGACCCTGACGAACATGTCGATATCTTCACCGCCGCCTGACGGCGATCCCACCCCTAGCCCCTCGTCGAATCCGCCGAGTTCGAGCATCACGGATCGTCTTACCGCGAAATTGGCACCCGTCCCGAAATCGCCCACACGGAAAGGGAACAGAGCGTCGTTCTCAGGCGGAGCTGACAAGCGGTACGTCGTTCGCACAAGATTCTTCGACCAACTCACGCGACGATCGAAAAAGGCTTGAGCAGGAGTCGATACCTCACCTGTCGGCACGAGACCTGTGACGATGTGGACGTCCTCCGCGACTGCGAATCCGCCGACCAACTCACGGAGCCAGTTCTTGTCAATCACGACATCGTCATCCGTAAATGCCACGAACTCTTCAGTGGCCGCAACTAGGCCTATGTTTCGTGCCTTGGACAGGCCACGTTCCGGCGCATCAACGATCCGAACTCCGGCAAAAGCGTCCACTATCGGCGGTGTCAACCCGGACGAAGGATCGTTGTCCACGACAAGCACGTCGTAGTTTCGGTAGTCGAGATCGGCGAGTGAAGTCAAAACTTCACGGAGCATGTCCGGTCGATTCATCGTGCAAATGATCAATGTGACAGGCACTTCGGGAGCCGGTGAAGTGGTTACAGGCTCGGAATCCGGCAAGTAGGCCAGTACTTCCTTCGATCTGATCATTCCGTTCGCGACTTGAACCTCGACAAAGGCAAATGATCCGTTGAGTCGGGCGACCAGCAGGCGAGCACGTCCGTACGCTGTTCCCCCGGTCAATTCGATGACACTCGATGCAAGTAGCTCCCACTCGTCCACCTGACCTATCCAAATGGCCCCTGCCCACAATTCGATTCCGGCCGTCGGCGTCATCACCGGATCGAGATTCGTGAGTCCATCACGCCGAAGGCCCTGTGCGGCTGGCTCACCGGCGTCCTGATTTCTGACATCTTCTTCAAACCTCATACTGAAACACCCGCCTTCTTATTGCATCTCGACGCCGAGCTATCCCGAAGACTGCGGCGATGCTAGCCGCCGTCTGGGCCACACCGACAGCAACCGCAGCACCCACAGCTCCCCAGAGAAAGCACGCGAAAGGCAAGACCACCATGAGAAGTCCGGCGAACAGACCGTTGATGACCACCAATGGTCCGATCTCGCGCCTCGCTCGCTGCAACGCAGACCACACCACGAACATCGTTCTCATCAACGACCCGATCGCAAGGATGATCACGACAAGTTCGGCATCCAAATCCAGATACTCGGGATCGAGTATTCCGAAGATAATCGGTGCACCCAGCGAGACCAATACCCCGCCCACCGCGACCAGAACAGAAACCCTCACAAACAAAACCAACGCCATCTTGGAACCATCTTTCGGGTTCTTCGAGGCGTGAACCACGAGGGAAGTCCCCATGGCAGAGCCGACGAATTCGAGAGTCTGTGCGATGCTCATCGAAAGAGAGAAAACTGCGCCCTGAACTGGACCGGAATAGGCGGTGACGAGAAATGGCATCAGAAGGATCACCCCGACACCCATGGCTTGGGTCGGGACAGCTTGCCTGCACATTCTCACGACCTCAGCCGACGCGTTGCCTTCAGTCCACAGGCCAGGGGGCGAGGTAGCCGATCGCCGTTCGACGATACGGCCGATCATCAACCGCATGAACACAACCGACGCTCCGCCTACCACGACCGTCGACATGACCACCGGTTGCCAATTCGCTAACCACACCAACGCGAGAAGAACACCAATGCGACCAGCGCTGACGATCCCGTTGATCAAGGGCAGCTTCCGGGACTCGTCCAAACTGGTCAAAGTGCTGTTCTGCAGAATGAACATGCCCCAGACGACAACACCCACAAACACCAGGCAGGCAACCGGAATCGAGCCCCTCACTTCCGGAATGAACCAAACCGCCGCGACTGCTGCAATGACGCCCACAGGAACCGACAACATGTAGAACACCCGCAGACCTCGCCGGTGCACGGCGCCGAGGCTTGCACCTGCTGCGGGCATCATCGAATTGAAGACATCGCCGACTCCGGTACCGATTACCATTGCCGGAGCGGTAACGAGCGCAAGCAGCGCTGTCATGACGCCCAGCTGTGCCGGCGGTAAAACTACAGCCGCGACTGCCCAAAATCCCATGCCTAGTGCGGCATTGATGACCTGGGACGACGCCATCGACGCTGCATCCGCGTAGATTCGCGGTCCCTTGTTCGTCATCACGGGCCTACAAAGTGCCGACGCCTGCACACGATAGCGGACAGGGCGCCCATACCCGCCGAAACGATTCCGGCAACTACGGCCCCTGCCCTCGACAGGGACACCCGACCCCCCAAGACGTATCGCCGAAGCCCGCTGGTGAGAACACTGCGCACGTAGTCACGCTCATCGTCGAGTTCCTCCGAGCCGTTCCGGTCGTCTCGCAGTTCGATCTTTCCCTTCCCCTCGGAATAGCAGCGGGCCAGGAAGAAGCGAAACGTGCTGCGTTCCAAAGGAATATCGTGATCGATCACCGATGTCGGCACGTACATCCAATGAAAGTCGTTGCCAAGTTCCGCCATTCGGATACACAGGTCGGTGTCCTCGGGTTGCGATCGCTCGCCGCTCTTGCCGAACCCGACTCGAAATCCTCCGACCGCGCGGAAAGCCGCTGTACGAACGGCCATGCTGCCACTCCAGACGTTGCGAACACGGGAGGTCTCGATCGGCATTCCGTGAAACGATTCTCCGACGACCCACCCGAATTCGTCCGGAAACCAATCAGGCTTGGGTGATCGCCATACTGCCCTGTACCGTCCGCCCGTCCCGACGACCCGCTCGTCCGCGAACGGTTTGATCAGCTCCGACAACCAGCTGCTGTCAGCAATCTCGTCGTCATCGATGAAGGCAGTGTAGGGCGTCGACACGACAGCAACTCCAGCGTTGCGAGCGCCAGACGCACCTCGAGGCCCGTCCTCGTAGGAGATCACACAGATGCCCGGCATTTCGCGGCGCAAGGTGTGCGCGAGCGAGCGATTGTGGTCGACCGCAACGATGATCTCGGCAGGCTGCAAGGTCTGCGCTGCAATCGAATGAACAGCAGCAACTATCCCCCGCAACCGCTCCATCGAATAACAAGCCATGACGACGCTTACCGCACCGCTATTCGAATTGAGGCCATGTCGTGTGACCATGGTCACGTCTCCAATCATCGTGCCGGCCGATTTCCCGTCCCGCTCGCGTCCGGACCACCGCCTGGACACACAGACCAAAACATCTCAGTCGCCACAAAAGCCCAGATTGACAGACTATCGGTCTGTTCTTTGGCTATTTACTTGACGGTTCCCCCGCCGACTGTCGTGGACCAATGTACCCCAGTAACGTCCCAGCGATCATTTCACCGATGCGGTACAACCGAGGTTGTGACGTTTCTGAAATGGGCATGCTGGACCACCCTCGTCGTGGGCGCAGGACTGCTCGTCCTTCGATACTTGCCGCTACGCAACCCCGCACTGCTTTCACTGGTGATCGCAGTGCCATACCTACCGCTCGCAATGGTGCCTGCAACGCTGACATTGCTCGCCACTCGCGAGTGGGTCGGCTCGATCATCGGGCTGGCGATGATCATGTTTGCAATCGGCACACAGGTCGCGGTGCCCGTCACCCCGCCTCGGACAGGCGAGGCCATGCGAATCATGTCGATCAATGTCGCAAAGGGTGCGGCCGACGTGGACGCAGTCGTCGATGCAGCGAGACTTCACAACGTCGACGCTGTCGCGGTACAGGAATTGACCCCGGCCTTTGCGGCCGCACTGGAAGTTGCAGGAATGCCCGGGATCTTCCCGTTCAGCGTCATCCGGCCAGACAATGACGCACGAGGAACCGGACTGTGGAGCCGATTCCCGATCAGCGAACCCCGTCAAATGGAAGGGTTCGGGTTTGCCTGCGTCGCAGGAACAATCGAATTCAAAGGCGGAAAATACGACCTGGTGGCGACACACATCACAGCCCCGATACAAGATCAGGATTCCACGAACTGGATCAATGAACTCGCACAAATCCGCGCACTATTGGACACGAATCTCAACCCACTCGTTATCGCCGGCGACTTCAACGCAACCGTCGATCACCGACAGTTTCGAGGTTTACTGCATGGTGGAACGCAGGATGCCGCGAGGCAGGCTGGTCGGTTCTACGTGAACACCTTTCCCGCGAACTGGTCGTGGCCGCCATTCGCCGCTCTCGACCATATTCTCGTCCCGCCCGAACTGACGGCGACAACGTTCGATACCGTCGAGATCGCTGGCTCCGACCACCTCGCAATCGTGAGCACACTCGTTCAGCGCTGACGAAAGTCAACTTTCCGCAACTGTCTGGCAATTTCCAAAACAAACCTGTAGATTGTTTTGTGGCAGATCAGCTGTCGATGAGTACGTTCTCGACTGAGGACATCCTCTCAGTCCAATCGGATGTCGAAGGATTCAGATGCGGTTAGCGCGCGGTCACGTCGAACCGGCAAGCTCGACATGTCATTTCGGAGCGTCACCGAGCACTGCTGGGAACACCATCGAGATAAACAAGAGCGCATCCTCAACGCATGTGGCCACCGATGGCGGAAAGTTCACGACTTGGTTCGGCAACGAGGCTTCGCCACTGTTCGGCACACTGCACGTTCCGGCTGGGGGCACAGCACGCGGAGGGGTCGTGCTGTGCCCTCCGATCGGAAAGGAGCATGTCGATTCTTATCGCGGCCTGATGCTCCTGGCTCAAAAACTTTGCGCGCAGGGCATGTTAGTCCTTCGGTTCGACTATCTAGGCACAGGTGACTCGTCCGGTGAACAGACCCGAGAAGACGCTGTCCAGATATGGGAGTCGAGCGTCGTGGAGGCTGCTGAGTTTCTCCAGTCCTGCGGAGTTCGCGAGATCACACTGGTCGGGCTGCGAGTAGGCGCGTTGGTCGCAACTTCCGCGGCGTCGAGGATACGAGATATGACGACGCTGGTACTTTGGGATCCCGTCATCCGTGGGCGCACGTTCGTTCAGCAGCAGAAGGCATTGAATCGGCTCACAGCGGCCCCCGATGCCGACGATCCACTCATCCCGCTCGTCGGGATGTCGGTGCACCCACTTGCTGCACAACGTCTTTCGGGTATGAATCTCACTGCGCTGCCCATCGACCCTTCAATTAAGGTCCTAGTTGCGTCGCGGCCAGAGCACGCCGACACTGCACGAGTAAGACAACTCGTAGAATCACTGTCAGCTGACCACATGAACATCGACGGCCAGGCCCCCTTCATCGAGCCAGCCGACTTCGCGGTCCAAATACCCTGGCATACAGTGTCTTCTCTGGCGCAATGGATTGGCGATTCGACGCGCTCGCCACGCACAAGTGTCACCGCACATCTTCGTCATTCCACGACCTTGTTGAACTCTCAGTTCGAAATCCCGATCACCGAATACATCTCCTACGCCGGCACGAACCGTATGCTGACTATCCGCACAGCGCCGGCCTCGAGCATCCCCGGCGGCCCGACTCTAGTTCTATATGGCACCGCGTCCGAACACCGGATCGGTCCCAGTCGCCTTTGGGTTGAGTTGGCAAGAGAGTTGGCAGGCTACGGAATCACGACTATCCGCTTCGACCGCACTTCAACCGGCGAAACGACCGCTGCGCAGGATCGAGAAATCAGCACCATCTACACACCCGAGCAACGCGTTGATGGCGTAGAGGCAGCCAGAAACGCTGGCGTGTGCCCAGAAAACCTGGTAGTTGCCGGCTTGTGCTCCGGATCGTGGAGTGCCGCAATCGCTGCCGCAGAACTCGGAGCAAATCGCGCAATACTAGTCAACCCCCTTCGGTGGACTACGCGACAATTAGAGTTCACGCGAAGCCAGTCTCTCGCGCCTGCAGAATGCTCGCGAGGAACCTTCGCGCTTCGAGCACACAACTGGGCCGTCAGGTTCAAGGACAAGCTTCGTGACCGATTGCCGTATCGCGTCTGGCTCGCATTGGGTCGGATTGGTCTCGTGCAGGTCCCAGAGGTGCTTCTCGCGCCGTTGGTCCAAGCAGGCGTCGCAACGACAGTGCTTGTATCACCAACCGACGAGGAATGGTTTAACGAGAATCGCGGTCGCAGCGGAGTCCAACGCCTACGGAAAGCGTTCGGCACCATCGAGATTCGACAGCTTTCGCAGGGTGATCACGCGTTGATCGGACCAAGGATTCGCGCCTCGGTTCACAAGGAAATGAAGAATTCAATCTTGACGACGTTTGGAATCCCGAGTTCACGACTACTCTCAGTGCCGCCGGAGGCTTTGAGTGATTCGGCTCAGGAGACCACTGCTGCGGCGAAATCGAGTGCATTCACATAAGCCACAATCACTCCCCGACCGCAAGTGCCGGTGGGCGTCATTTGCATGTCCGCAGCGACACTGCAGATTCGAACCGGTGAGGCGAAATGTCGACATCCAACAATGTTGACACATCGAGATCGTCTCGTGCGGGGATTGAACGTAGGAAGGCCCTCCCGCCGGACAGGTGGGAGGGCCTTCGCCAGTCACCGACTACTTTGCGCGAGCCGCTTCCCGTAGCGGAACCCGACGCTCACTCCGGATGGTTCGCAGTACTCGAAATCCGTCACGTACTGCGTTGAGATTGCTCTCGCCATAGATACGGTCGCGCTCGTAGCTCGGCACTTCGGATATCTTCAGTCCTGCATTGGCTACCCGAACATTGATCAAGGTTTCGATCTCGAAACCGTCGCCCCATTGCGCCTCCGCGGTACCAGTCTCCGGCAGGTTCATGACAGGTATGTGGCGACGCCAGAACGCGTTGTAGCCGTAGCATAGGTCGCTGAAAGACGCACGGAACTTGATGTTTACGATTCCATTCAGTGCTTTGTTTCCAAGTTTACGAGAAAAAGTGATGTCATCGCTCCCCCCTCCTTGCGCAAACCGTGTCCCCTTGGCAAAGTCGGCCCCCTGCACAAGCGCATCGACGAACAAAGGAATCTCCGCAGGGTCCGTCGAACCGTCAGCGTCGATCATGACGACAATGTCACTCGTTGCCGCCCGAAATCCACATGCGAGTGCGTTGCCTTTCCCTCGTCTCGTCTGCGTTACGATCGTCGCCTTCGGCCACAACCGCTTGGCAACATCCACCGAATCATCGATCGAATGGCCATCGACGAAAACGATCTCATCGATTCCGTCAGGCATCCGCTCTGCAACGTAAGGCAGATTTTTCGCCTCATTCATCGCCGGCACCACCACCGTCACAGAGGGACGCTGTGAAGCCGGTGCATGCTCCTGCTCGGATATCTGGATGCGGTCAGTTGTGTCCACGCTCATTGGTCCTCTGTCTCCCCGGTTGCGTCCCCCGCCAGATATCAAAAACGGTGAACCTTTGGCTTCAAGCAAATAGTTGGCCAACCGCCGAACGCCCCACCGTCCGACGAAGACTGGCTCGCCTCTCGCTTGACCTGTACCGAACCAACGGTTGGTACCCCCAACCCTGCACGTAGAGCGGCACGGTTTGCTTGTCTGGAGATAAACATACCTTGAGTTTGTTTATTTCGCAGCCTCGAACTCAGGTGACCTTCCACTCAGCTACAGAACGGCAATCAAATCACGGGAGCCGCCGAATTCGCCAAGCATCAGCCCACCGTGCGGTCGAACGAGCAGAAGGCTCCTCGCCCTGCACATTCACCGAATTTCTCGCCGACGACTGAATCATCGACTCCGCATCACGAAAGTGTTCAGCAAAGCGCTGAGCCTCGAGGCGAAGAGCCTCGTCGGCGTCAAGGGACCGCGCAACCGCGTCCCGCAACTCAACCGGTACCAGGTCCTCGGGGAACCCTCCACGGACAGCCCTCTTCACATACTGCTCAGCCAGCATCGCTGCGGGTTGGCTTTGTGCAATGCCGTCGAGCTCTGAGGCACGCGACTTCTCCTCCGCCTTTCGCTGATCCCATGCTCGCTCCTGCGCCGCAATGTCGACCGACTCCGACGGTTCGCCGGCCAGGTGTGGGCTCCGGTGGCAGAGTTTCGCCACCAATGCGCCGGCAATCGTGTCTATGTCGACTGGCGGTGCAGTTGGCTCGCACTCCGCTATCCGTGCATGAAACAACACCTGCAACAAAAGGTCACCGAGTTCCTCGTTCAGCGCCTCGCGGTCGCCGGCCAGAATCGCATCGAGCACCTCATACGTCTCTTCCAGGAGGTAGTTCGACAAGCTCTCGTGAGTCTGAGCAACCTCCCAGCCGCCAAAACTCCACATCCGGTCCATCAACGCACTCGCTGCGACAAGTCCGTCGCCCTTCACGCGTTCAGCGGCAATCAAACGTGCACCATCCTCGAGCCTGCTGCGCGCCGCCTCACACTCGCGGTCGGTCGTCACCAATACCCGGGCGCCGGGTACAGACTCGGCAAATCGGTCCCGAACCTGCGATGGCACATCTTCGGCAATCTCGACAGGACCGGCGAGGGCAGTCAAGGCATCAATTGGAACGGACATGGGGCGAAACGGGTCGAGCACGACCACAGTCGGCTGGTGGTCGCCATCTGATATCTCGTTCACCGTGTGCTCACGCCTCGACCAGGACGGCACCGGCGGCGCGCCCGTCAATCGCCAGGACGAAGTCCGCGATGTATTGAAGTAGTTCGACGTCCCGCAGGCGATCCGAGCCGACTCCGCCGGTGCGAGGCAGCGGGAGTTGCACGAGCCCGGTCGTTGCCCGGTACTGCGCGCTCGGATAGATCCTCTTGAGCCTGATCTGTTTGGAATCGGGCAGTGACATAGGCGAGATCTTGAGCTGAGTTCCGGTGACGGCGACTTCCTCCAGTTGATACTCGCGGCAGAGCAGTCGAAGCTTGGCCACCGAGATCAGCCGTCGAACCTCTTCGGGCAGTGGGCCGTAGCGATCGACCAGTTCTTCGACTACGGCAGCGATGCCGTCGGAATCAGTTGCCGCAGCGAGCTTGCGGTACCCCTCCAACCTGAGCCTGTCACTGGTGACGTAGTCGGGCGGGATGTGTGCGTCCACCGGTAGGTCGATCCGGACTTCCTTCGTGCCCTCGTCCATGGTGATCGGTTTGCCGTCGGCTGCAGCCCGGAAGGCTTCGACCGCCTCACCGACCAGCCTGACGTACAGATCGAACCCGACCCCCGCGACGTGGCCGGACTGCTCTGCGCCCAGAACGTTTCCGGCTCCACGGATTTCGAGGTCCTTCATCGCGACGGCCATACCCGCGCCGAGGTCCGAATTCTGCGAAATCGTTGCCAGTCGGTCGTATGCCGTTTCCGTCAAAGGCTTTTCGGCCGGGTACAGGAAATAGGCGTATCCACGTTCACGACTACGCCCGACGCGTCCGCGAAGCTGATGCAACTGCGAGAGGCCCAGCGAATCCGCGCGTTCGACGATCAGTGTGTTCGCGTTCGAGATGTCCAGACCGGTTTCGATGATCGTGGTACAGACCAACACGTCGAAGTCGCGTTCCCAGAATCCTTGCACAGTCTTTTCGAGAGTGTCCTCGTTCATCTGACCGTGCGCGACGACGACGCGAGCCTCCGGGACGAGTTCGCGGATCTTCTTGGCTGCCTTGTCGATCGAGCTGACACGGTTGTGAACGTAGAAGACCTGACCGTCGCGCAGAAGTTCACGCCGGATGGCCGCGGCAACCTGCTTGTCCGCATACGCGCCGACGTACGTGAGGATAGGATGACGTTCTTCCGGCGGTGTGAGGATCGTGGACATTTCACGGATCCCGGCCATGCTCATCTCGAGAGTACGAGGAATCGGGGTAGCCGACATCGTCAGGACGTCGACGTGGGTGCGTAGCGCCTTGATGTGTTCCTTGTGCTCGACTCCGAATCGCTGTTCCTCGTCGACGATCACAAGCCCGAGGTCCTTCCAGCGAATACCGGTCTGCAGCAACCTGTGAGTACCGACGACGATGTCGATCTCACCTTCCGCCATGCCGGCGATGATTTCCTTCGAGTCCTTGGCGTCGGTGAACCGGGACAGCCCTCGCACCTTCACCGGGAACGACGCCATTCGTTCGGTGAAGGTCTGAAGATGTTGCTGTGCAAGCAGAGTCGTCGGCACCAGCACCGCCACTTGCTTGCCGTCCTGCACTGCCTTGAACGCGGCGCGGACGGCGATCTCCGTCTTGCCGTACCCGACGTCACCGATGACCACCCGGTCCATCGGAACCGGCTTCTCCATGTCGGCCTTGACCTCACTGATAACGGTCAACTGGTCGATCGTCTCGGTGAACGCGAATGCGTCTTCGAGTTCCTTCTGCCACGGTGTGTCCGGGCCGAACGCATGCCCGGGAGCAGCCTGACGCGCTGCGTAGAGCTGAACCAGCTCGCCCGCGATCTCACGAACTGCCTTGCGGGCCTTACGCTTGGTGTTTGCCCAGTCGGATCCACCGAGCTTGCTCAGCGCCGGCAACTCCCCACCGACGTATCGGGAGAGTTGATCGAGCGATTCCATCGGGACGAACAGACGATCGCCCGGGTGACCGCGCTTGCTCGGCGCGTATTCGATGACCAGGTATTCACGACGCGCCCCACCGATGGTGCGTTCGACCATTTCGACGAACCGGCCGATACCGTGCTGATCATGCACGACCATGTCCCCTGCCGACAGCGCGAGGGGATCAACCTGATTGCGGCGCTTGGCCGGCAAGCGCTTTCCGTCGCCGACCGCAGCAACGCGGTTGCCGGTCAGATCGGACTCGGTGACGATCACCATCCCAGGCGTCGAGTCGTCGCCGGCGAGTACCAGTCCGTCATGCAGTGATCCGCGGAGCACCGCGACCTGTCCACGGGCGGGGGTAGCGCCGGCATCGAGCATCTTGGCGGGCACTTCGGCTTCACCGAGTCGCTCCACGACGCGGCTTGCGGTTCCGGCACCTGCCACCACGATCGCCGCGCGACCGCCCGTGCTCACGTGCGCCCGAAGGCTGACGAACAGCTCGGCCAACAGGTCGTCGGAACCGCGCACCTGCGGTGCCGCATGCACCGGGAGTTCGAGTTCTTCACCGTTTCCCGACGCCAGCGGGCTGACTGTCCACCAGGGTCGGCCGGCAGCTTCGGCAGATTCGCGAACATGACGAAGCGACCGGTACGCGGAGGCACCGAGATCGACTCCTCCGCCGTTGAGGATCGACGTGTCGAGCGGTGCAGCGCCGCCGATCGACGCCGCCGTCCACGATGCTTCCAAGAATTCCTGGCCGGTGCGCACCAGGTCGGTGGCGCGGGTGCGCACCTTTTCCGGATCACACAGAAGAATGTGCGCCCCTTCGGGAAGTACATCGGAAAGTAGTTGCAGTTCACCGGGTTTGAGAACCGGGAGCAGAGCTTCCATCCCCTCGACGGGGATACCTGCCGAGATCTTGTCCAGCATCTCGACCAACGACGCGTCAGCCTGGTTCTCAGCAGCGAGTGCGGCAGCTCGATCACGAACATCAGCTGTCAGAATCAGTTCACGACACGGCGGCGCGATCACGGAATCGACGTCGACGTCCGCTAGCGAACGCTGATCGGCAACTGAGAAGTAGCGAAGCTCCGATACCTCGTCACCCCAGAATTCGATACGGACCGGATGATCCGCCGTCGGCGAGAACAGGTCGAGAATGCCACCACGGACCGCGAACTCACCACGCTTTCCCACCATGTCGACGCGGCTGTACGCCATCTCCACCAGACGAACCAGAACGGAATCGAAATCGATCTCGGTGCCGACGCGCAACGTGATCGGTTCTATCTCGCCCAGGCCTGGCGCCATCGGCTGAACGAGAGAGCGCACCGTGGTGACGATCACCCGAAGTGGCGATCCGTACGAGGCGTCGTCTGGTCTGGCGAGTCTGCGCAGTACCTCCACCCGTCGCCCAACGGTATCCGCGCTCGGCGACAGTCGCTCGTGCGGCAATGTTTCCCACGACGGAAACTGCGCCACTCCTCCACCGAGCATCTCGGTGAGTTCCGAAGTCAGATCGTCGGCTTCACGACCGGTGGCTGTCACCAGCAGCACCGGCGTGCGAGCGGCGAGTGCAGCGGCGATGAACGGTCGAGCCGGCTTCGGAGCCACGATGTCCAAGGCGGCCGATCCGATGGATTCGATCACCGGAGTGAACGCGGCATCTGCGAGGGCGACCTCGGCGAGTCCAGCGAGCGCAGTCTGGGCAGAGGACAAGGAAGTCAACGAACGCGCTCCTGAACAGTGATGACGGGTTGCGGACGCACAGCCCGAGCGCAATATCCCCACCGAGGCAGAGTTGTGCGCCGGTTCGATTCTATCGGTGTGCGATCTCGCAGCGCAGTCCGATCCGTTCAGTTTCCCGTAGCACTCGTCTTCTTCGACGTCCGCTTGGACGGCGAGGATTGTGTGACCGGAGTGATCGGCGGCGCCACGGCCACACTCACGTGCGAGTTGAGCGCCCGAACGCGACCGATCACTTTCGTCGCCTGACCGGTTCTCCGTAGGCGTACAGTCCTGCGACCGTTCGGCGCGAGGTGGAACCAGGAGTCTTCGGGCTCGAAGCACTGCAGTTCGAGGGCAACGTATTGGGCTGAAGCATCCGTCGAGACGTCGACTACCCACTCCGAGTCACCGACGTTGCGCGCTGTGGCAACAAGTCCGACCGATCGCTCGCGAGGCCGCGCCGGACCCCCCAGGAGGTGGACCACTTCGTCCACCATCTCGCCGTCTTCGTCTTCGAGTGTGACGGTGACGGCGTCGTATGTCCGCGCCCCGAACCGAAAGACGTGAGTGAGGTCGGTGAAACGGCCGACAAGGCTGTCCACGGACCAGGTCAGACTTGAATGCGCTTCCACCTTGACCGGTAGCGCGACGTCGACCGGGACGACACCTGACCGACTGTGCGCTCGAAACCTGATCTCGCCGACGACAGGTTCGGCGGTCTCGTTGATCGCGTCGAGCCTCAATCCGTCCATACCGTCGTCCGTGACGAGGAGCGCAATCGGTTTGGCGCTCCTACGGAGCACGAACCACGGAGCTTTGGGGCTGCCGCTCCAATCGAGGACCCCCCATCCCGGTCCGGGCTCCAGGTCTCGCAGTGCGAGTGTCAAGGCGCCGTCGCACCGAGAGTCCGGGCGACGCCAGTATCCGAGCGTCGATGCGAACGCCTCACATACAGCTGCTCGCCCCAGGTCGAGATAGCGTTCCGGGTCGGACCACCGGACTTCACGAGCGTCTTCGCCGAAAAGCGCGTGGACGTAGTGGTCCCGAACATCCTCGAAATCCCACGACGATCCGTTGTCCCGAGGCACCGCGGCTTTCCATGCCGGGTGGTGCCCCGCGACGGCGAGTGAACCGAATTCGTTCTCGATCACCGCATTCGACGGTGGAATCGAAAATGCCAATGATTCGGTCGCAAAACGTACTCGCGCGCTGAGCACGTCGGCCAGTGGACGACGATAGGCACCCACCCCGAAGTAGTGAGCGACCCCGCTTCCGACATGCGTTGCCAATTGCTCGCCCCCGCGAGGCGCCGAGGGGGACGAAGTCACGTACTCGAGTTCGGGTGCCACCGTCGAGATCAACTCCGGCAGTCTCGAATGAATGAGCGGGATGTGTTGATCGACCAAGCCCAGCATGGTCGGCTGCTGTTCGGTCTCGCTGCCGCCGCAGAAGACTGCCAAAGCGGGATTTCCGCGCACTCTGTGCAAGAACTCGGTGACCTCGGAGGCAACGAGTTCGAAGAATTCGTCGGTGTCGGGCGGATCGAGCGTCGCCAACATCATGTCCTGCCACACGAGAATGCCCAGTCGCGCGCATTCCTCCCAGAAGTGGTCGCTCTCGTAGACCATCGTCCCCGGGATTCGAATCATGTTCAGGCCGGCCTCTGCCAGGCGTTCCAAGACGCGAGTGGTGCCGGCGTCGCCTTGAAGCGAGATCGGGTCGGTCGGCACCCACACCGAACCACGGCAGTACACCCGGATGCCGTTGACATACAAACGGAATCCACCATCGGATCTGTCGAACTCCACCGTCCGGAAGCCAACTGAACCGAGATGCTCGGAGACTCCGACCGCTTCCATCGTCACCCGATAAGTGCGCGGGGTGCCATGAGTGTGCGGCCACCACAACTGCGCGTCCGGCACTTCGACGACGCCGGACACCTCGAGAAATCCATCCGGTCCGGCGGATACAGCCAATTGCCGCGAGTGATCGCCGACGCGCACGGTCACGTACTCCAGCGAGGCCGGCAATCCGGTGAGCCGAGCACTGACGGCAACACGACCGGTTGTGCCGTCAACACTCGCATGCTTGACAGCAGAGACTAAGGCGGCAATCCCCTTGTCCAACAAGCGGATACCCCGCCACGGACCCACCGGTACCGGTACACCACTGAACACGGGAGCCATACCGAGCATCGTGGTTCGTATCCACCGAAGACCCTGTTCACGGACCATCGACGATCGCCAACGTCCTCGAGGACGCCTCGATCTCAAAATCGCGGAGAGAGAATGAAAATGAACAGCCACCTGGACACGTTTACCAGCGCCGACTCCGGCCGGAATGCTCACTTCCCCAGGTGCGAACATGGATTCAGTGGACGCGACACGGACACCGCCGATCCAGACATCCGCAAACGCCGTCATACCGTCGAACTGGAGCAGCCACGACCCCTCACCAGTCGTGGCCACGGTAGTCACGAACCACCAGTCCGACGATGAAACGGATGATTCTGAAACAGACGACGACGAAACGGACTTCGTGCGTCCGGCGTCCGTCTGCTCCGCACGTAACGCACCGACGACTGTTCCAGGCACGGACGCTGCGACCCACTCGGTCACGGCTTCGAGGGCATCCGGGTCAGATATGGATCCGGGTTCGGTTGCAGCGCATCGCCATATCGCGCCGGCCAGCAGGTCTGCTGACGAACGAGGCACTGTCAGACCAACCTCAGGTGTCGATGCGAGTCGACGCCGACTGTGTCGGCAACGATTTCCATCGCCCTCTTCCACGACACGGCCATCTCGTCGAGTTGCTCACGCGGGTCCACCGCGCGACCCCTGGAGGCACGCGCCATCTGAAACTGCACGCTCTTGGCACCGGATGCCACTTTGCGGAAATCTGGCGCAGCTTCGCCTGTCCCGGAGAAACCTGCAGTGTCCAAGAACTCGCTGGCGTCGGCAGCCAGCTCCGCGCTGGCCCCGCACTGACGAAGTAGCCCGAAGGACCAGAGGTGAAAGGCATCCATACCCGCCCCCTGCACCCATTCGAGGTCTTCGATCACCTTGCGTCCCAGCTCTCGCACGGGATTACCCACCGCTCGAACCGCTACATTCCGCCGAGCCACTTCGGCGATGTTTCCGGCGTTGGTCGCGTGAACCGGATTCAACCTGATCTGTTCGACATAGGGCACGAACGAAGGAAGTGAGGAACGATCGAGATCGAAGACGCCGGAGAAATCGTCGCCTCGCAGCAAGTAGTACCCGCTGTTGTGAAAGTACTCGAGCTCGCCGGCAACGCGATCGATCCGATTGGGCACGATCGTGGTCTTGGTGTGCCCCTCGTGATAGCTCGTTCCAAGAGTGTCGGGAAGCCAGTATCCGTCCACTTCAACCGTCGACAGCATCCCAACCGCGAGGTTGTCCTCGACATGGATCAGCGGTGCCCGCCAGACGTTCATCTCGGCGACTTCGATTCCGTACAGCGCGTAGATGTCCTCGGCCTTGAGCTTGAGGAACGTCCACTGAGTCCCGTCGAACCGCGATGAGAAGGCACATGCCAATGCCGGGACGGGGTCCAACCCCAGCGAATGCAACACTTCGATCCACAGATCCGTGTAGCAGTTGGTCTGCGCCCACACGCGGTCGTCCTGGTGCAACGAATGGGGCCGGTAGCGATCAGGTGAAATGTCGATGAGCCGTGACATCAGATGCCCATTCGTTCACGAACGGAGGTTGGCCATGCAGCCACGTCAAGACCATGAGTCCGCAACAAGGACAACGCGATTCGCTCCATCCCGAAGCCGACGCACGAGCTGTGTGCCACCTCCCCCTCCGCCGTTCGGATGTCGAAGTTGACACCGAAATGGTCGAGATGGTTGTTCGAGGACACGATCGCCGTGCCCTCGTCGAGATCTCCGTAGAGCCGAACTGTCAGTTCCGTCTTGAGATTCTCTTCACGCTGGTTGGCTGCAAGCATCTTTCCGGCGCGCCCGAAGAAAGGATCATTGGCGATCACCGGGGTAGCGTCGAGTTCGAGCCGGCCGAGCACCTCGAGCCCCCGCTCGATCCAGTGCTCGCGATGCGCTCGCGCTGCCGCGGCGTCACCGATCGTCACGAACTCGTGCATCCGAAACGCTTGCATGCGAGCCGGATCGATGGCCGGTTCGTGCCGGAAGCAAAAACCGTAGATGTCCAGCAGCACGCCGCCTTCGGGCAGAACTCCGGTGTACCGCGCATAGGCAGGATGGCACGCTGCGGACACGAGCATGGTCTCGGTCGGCTCGAGGTGGCGGTCCCACGATTGTCCGTCGGCGCGATCGGCCAGCAGTCGCGCGTGATCGCGATTGGAACCGGCGAAGGTGTTGATGGCGCCGGTGAGGTTGGGAAACGAAGCGATGTAGTCGGTGCGCTCGAAACTGCTCCGCGGGAACACCGGCGGGAACCGCAGCCGAGTCGCGGCGTCGCCTGGCCCCGCTGCAATCACCACTCGGTCGATACCGTCGACGATGTCCTCGAACACTCCGGAACGCCCGTAGAGTCCCGGCACCTCCGTCTCGACGAGAAGTCCTTCGACGAGCAGTTCACGTTGAAATGCAGCCCGGGCCCGATCCAGATCGGTCTCGCCTGTCACAGTCTCGGTCGTCACAGTCTCGTTCGTCATAGCGTTCCCCGGTATCCGATAGCCATGTGCGCTGAACCTGCCATGATTCGATCGTTGTTCACCATCACCGCTGCGCCGTGCGCGTCACGAAGGTGCCGACCGAGCGAGAATTCGGTGTCCTCGCGATATCCCGAGATTCCACAGATCAACATTGTCTGCCCCACGATTTCCACCACCGCTGTCGACGCTGTGACTTTCAGGTTGTTCATTGCGAGCGAAAATCCCACCGCTCCCGTCGCCTCGAAATCGGCAACGCCTTCCTCCGCGTGGACTGCGCGGTCGTACCTGCGTGCAGAGGCGCCGACGAGATCGGCGAATTGTTGTGCCGAAGCGGCAACTTCGGCGAGCCGCAGCGCTCCGGGGGAAGTGACCCCGGGCTGCTTGCGGGCGGCGGCACGCACGTACTTGCGCGCCTTCTCGACTGCAGCGTCGGCAATTCCCAACCACACCGAACTCCAGACGACGTGCGAGACCGGAAGCATCGTGTGGGTGGAGATATCGGAATACGGTACGTCGGCGACCATCTCCGGCGTCGAGGTGGCCCGAAGGATGTAACCGAGACTGCAAGTTCCCCTCAGCCCCAGCGTGTTCCACTCGGTGGTGCGTTCGAGCGTCAGGTCTGGGGTACGACACACCACGAGAACCTGATCGTTCGGCTGACTCTCCGGTGTTCGCCGAGCCGTCACGACTATCGCGTCGGAGTGTTCACCGTACGAAATGACAGGCGCGTTCTTGATCAACAGCAGGTGACCGCCCAAGTCTTCCACCGCGCAGTAACTCCGGCTGACGTCACCACCGATTCCCAGCTCAGTGGTTGCCGATGCCAACAGCAATTGCTTGTCGACCGTTTCTTCGACAAACTCGCGTAGTGCTTCGGTGTTGCCGTGCTTGACCAACGAGTATATCTGCGTCTGATGCATCGCGAAAATCATTCCGCTTGCTGCACAGCGTGTTCCGATCACACGGGCGATCTGCGACACTTCCTGCAGCGAGAGCCCTTCGCCGCCTAGTTCCCTCGGCACAGCTACGGACAGCAGCCGTTCGCTTCGCATGGCGTCGACAGCTTCACGCGGAAACCTTGCTTCTGCATCGACTTCGTCGGCCCACACCGCTGCAACTTCGTCGGCCAACCGTGCGGCCCGCTCGAGGGCCGTTCCGGTGGAGCACTGCGATTGCGGAGCGTTCATGCAGCACCCAACTCCGTCAACGCACCCTCGATCGCCTTGACGCTTGCGAAAGTACTCTTCCGCAACAACTCGTCAGGGAACTCGATGTCGAACGAATCCTCCAGCGCCAACATGACATTCACGCTCGCGTGCGACGTCAAACCCAACTCGTAAAGATCGGCCTCTCCGTCGATCGTGCTCACGTCGACTGCCAGCCGACCGTGCTCGACGAGCACTTTCCGAATTGCCTGATCAATCATCAGCGATGTCGTCCTTCTTTTCGATGCGAGCGCCCGAGCGTGTTGCGATCACCATTGCGATGGCCACGTCCGCTTCGTGCGAGATAGATACTTGAAAATCGTGCAGATCCTGGGCCCGCGCGAGTTCCGCGGCATTACCGGACAGTGTCACCCCACAGCCACCCCACTCGGCCCGAGTGATTTCGATGGAACTCCACGGAACGGGAACGTCACCAGGCCGCAGTACCTTCACCACAGCCTCTTTGGCGGCGAAACGTGCAGCCAATCGTTGATCCCGCGCCGGCCCGGCGCACGTCTGCAATTCGTGCGGGGTGAAGGTCCGATCGAGATACCTCCGCCCGAAGAGTTCGATACTTCGAGTGACATCCACGACGTTCACTACGTCACAGCCGATCCGCGGGCCGATGTCGAGCATCGGCGTCGGCGCAGTGTCACCCATCTGTTGACTCCCCATCTGGGGTCGTACACGCCGGGCAGCCCCCTATGCTGCCCGGTGCGCCGACGCCGTCACCCTGCCCTGACAAACCTTCATTATCAGCAATTCTTCAGCTACCGATAGAACATACCGCAATCCGAAGATTGACGGCAAGATCGGACTTCCAGATTCCCATCAACACTATAAACATACTCTCAGTTTGTTTCGAATGCAGAATAAAGAGAACAATGTCCCTACCAGGACATTTGCAGCAAATTGACCAAAGGAGCAGTGCGGAGAGCCAGTGATTTCAGTGATCACTGGCAAGGCGACGGGCCGCGAATTGCCTGAAGTACTCCACTTTCGATTCCGGGACCACGATCGGAAGTATCAGATTCCACGATGCCTTCATGGAGTCCGAAAGCTCACGAACGGTCCCGGTCGCGGCTGCCATCAGCCGAACTCCCGACGCAACTTCCAACAGGAAACGAGCAATGTCAGCAGAATCCGCGTCCGAACGCAGATCACCTTCGTCGGCGGCACGGCTGGCAAGTTCACGGTAAATGTCGAGCCACACGTCCAGAGTCGCCGGCCCGGAGCCCCGGTAGTCCCCGATCTCGACCAACAAGCGGAACGTCGCTCTAACCATGGCGTCATGCGCACCGATGTCGACGATGACCGACGAAATACCGATCAGTGACTCGAGTGCGGGAGTTCGACGGTCCAACCAGAGCTCACATTTTGCGTCGAAACGTGCCGAACCCTCGTCTATCACCGCCCGCGCGAGTTCTTCCTTGGACCCGAAATGGAAGTACAGGGCGCCTTTCGTCACCTGCGACTCGGCGATGATCTCGCTCAAGCTGGCATTGGCATAGCCCAGGCGCAAGAACACACCCGCTGCTCCGCGCAGCACCGAATCACGGGTGGCTTCTGCCCGCTCTTGCCTCACCATCGATCCGGCCTCCAATCACCACACATCGAACGAATTCTTGGTCTTACCCGTTCACAGCGTCAAAATGGATGGCACGGTTCGGCATTCAACCCACCCTGCAAACAAATGAGACATTTGCCCATCAAACGATCGTGATACAGCGAACACAGCTTAGACCGCGATCCATCTCTGCGCGGCAGGCGCGCCTGGTTAACCCTCCAATTGTGGATCGGCTTCCAGATTCGTCAGCCCATTCCAACACAAATTCACGAGGTGAGCGGCGACAACTTCCTTCGACGGAGTCCGTTCGTCGAGCCACCAAGTAGCCGTAGTAGACACCATGCCGACAAGCGCCTGTGCGTACATCGTTGCTAGTCCGGGGTCGAAACCGCGTCTGGAGAAGTCCCCCGCCAACAGGTAGCCCACCTGACTGATCGCGTCGTTGAGGAGGCTCGAATATGTCCCACTGGGCGCGACAACGGACGAATCGCGCACGAGTATCCGAAATCCGTCGGTGTGCTCTTCCACGTAGGTGAGCAAAGCCAACGCAACCCGCTCGACTCGAACTCTCGAGCGATTTTGTGAGAGCGAAGACGTGATCATCTCGAGGAGTCGCGACATCTCCCGGTCCACTACGACGGCGTACAGCCCCTCCTTGCCGCCGAAGTGCTCGTACACGACAGGCTTGGACACGTTCGCGCGCTGGGCGATCTCCTCGATCGAGGTCGCTTCGTATCCCCGTTCGGCGAACAATGCCCGCCCGATCTCGATCAGCTGTTGCCGACGTTGGGTACCGGTCATCCGGATCCGTGTCACTCGTTCGGGAACTGGATCCCCGCCACCCGAACCGGACACCGTCGCCATTGTCTTCCTCTCGCCGACACACAAATTACTGCTGTGGACGCTCAGCCTATCGGGACTTCAGGGGCCCGATCGGAGGAGCGGTTCGACCTACGGCGGGTCGGCATGCGATTATTCTTTCGCGCGTTCGGCCGCAAGGCTCGGCAATGCGTGGCAATCCGCCGTGGTGTAATGGCAGCACCTCTGATTTTGGTTCAGATAGTTCAGGTTCGAGTCCTGGCGGCGGAGCTGGTGAACAACATGCTTTCCCGAGCGGAATGTATGTCTTGATCGACAGTTTGATCGACAGAGGGAGCTCAAACCAGTGCAGACCGCCGTGATCGTTCTCGCAGCGGGTGCCGGTACACGAATGAAGTCGAAGACTCCCAAGGTCCTCCACACTCTCGCCGGACGCAGCATGCTGGCACATTCGCTTCACGCGGCAACCTCACTGAATCCCACGCACCTGGTGACCGTCGTCGGTCACGATCGTGAGCGTGTCACCGAAGCCGTGAACGCAGTCGCCGGGGAACTGGACCGTTCCGTCACCGTCGCTGTTCAGGACGAGCAGAAGGGCACCGGGCACGCTGTCAGTTGTGGGCTCGAGGGGTTGCCGGCCGACTTCTCCGGGACCGTACTCGTCACAGCCGCCGACGTGCCTCTGCTCGACGGCAAGACCATCGCAGACCTCCTCGCCCAGCACACGGCTGCTCCCGCGGCCGCGGTGACGGTGTTGACGTCGACGGCCGTCGACCCCACCGGCTACGGGCGAATCCTTCGTACGACGGACGGCGAGGTGAACGCCATAGTCGAGGAGAAGGAAGCCACCGATTCGCAGCGCTCGATCACCGAGGTCAATTCAGGGGTCTACGCCTTCGACTTCGAAACTCTGCGCGACGCGCTAGCGTCCCTCGACTCCAACAACGCACAACACGAGTTCTATCTCACCGATGTGATCATGATCGCCCGTCGCGCGGGCAAGCGTGTTCGTGCTCAGCACATCGCGGATTCGGTTCTCGTCGCGGGGGCCAACGATCGCGTGCAGCTCTCGACGCTCGCCCGCGAGATGAACCGTCGGATCCTCGAGAAGTGGATGCGTGCCGGCGTCACCGTCGTCGATCCTGCGAGCACATGGATAGATTGCGGCGTGCACGTCGCACAGGACGCTACGCTCCTGCCCGGAGTTCAGTTGACCGGCACGACCTCGGTGGGCGAAGACGCCGTGATCGGCCCGGATACCACCTTGGACGACGTGAGAGTCGGTGAGCGCGCAGTCGTCGTCCGCTCGCACGGGACCGACTCCGTTGTCGGCGCGGACGCGACTGTCGGCCCCTTCGCCTATCTCCGGCCTGGTACCCGCCTCGGGGCACACGGCAAGATCGGCGCTTACGTGGAAACCAAGAACGCGGATATCGGCGAGCATTCGAAGATTCCGCATCTTACCTACGTCGGCGACGCCACCATCGGCCATCACAGCAATATCGGAGCTTCGAGCGTCTTCGTCAATTACGACGGGGTGAACAAGAGCCGTACTGTGGTGGGGTCGCATGTCCGAACAGGCTCCGACACCATGTTCGTCGCCCCTCTCGTCGTGGGAGACGGCGCATACACGGGTGCGGGCACGGTCTTGAAGAACGACGTACCGCCTGGGGCGCTCGCCGTCTCGGGTGGGGTGCAGCGCAACATCGAGGGCTGGGTCCAGAAGAATCGTCCCGGCACACCCGCGGCCGATGCCGCTGCAGCAGCTGCACAACCTGACGGCCCTGCAACAACCTGACAGCCCTGCACAACAGACAGCACAGATCACCACCAGATCGACCGGCAAGTACAAAAGGACGGCATGAACCAGTGACTGCGAATTGGATCGACAACCAGAAGAACCTGATGTTGTTCTCGGGTCGCGCACATCCCGAGTTGGCGGAGCAGGTGGCGAAGGAACTCGACATCCGCGTCACCCCGCAGACCGCGCGCGACTTCGCGAACGGTGAGATCTTCGTTCGATTCGAAGAGTCGGTTCGCGGCTCCGATGCGTTCGTCCTGCAGAGTCATCCGGCACCGCTGAACACGTGGGTGATGGAGCAGCTCATCATGATCGACGCTCTCAAGCGTGGATCGGCAAAGCGCATCACCGCCGTTCTTCCGTTCTACCCGTACGCCCGCCAGGACAAGAAGCATCGCGGACGCGAGCCGATCTCCGCTCGCCTGATTGCCGACCTGCTCAAGACCGCCGGCGCCGATCGCATCATCACGGTCGACCTGCATACCGATCAGATCCAGGGCTTTTTCGACGGCCCCGTCGATCACATGCACGCACACAGCCAGTTGGCCAACCACATTCGCGCGGGCTACAACCTCGAGAACATCACGGTGGTGTCCCCCGACTCGGGCCGCGTTCGTGTCGCCGAGAAGTGGGCCGACTCGCTCGGCGGAGCACCGCTGGCATTCATTCACAAGACGCGCGACCCGTTGGTACCCAACCAGGTCAAGTCCAACCGCGTCGTCGGTGAGGTCGAAGGTCGCACCTGCATCCTGATCGACGACATGATCGACACCGGCGGAACCATCGCCGGCGCGGTCAAGGTGCTCAAGGAGGCCGGTGCAGGTGACGTCGTCATCGCTGCAACCCACGGCGTCCTCTCCGACCCTGCGGCCGAGCGTCTGTCGACGTGTGGCGCGAAGGAAGTTGTTGTCACCAACACACTTCCGATCGACGAGTCGAAGAAGTTCCCGACGCTGACGGTGCTGTCCATCGCACCGCTGCTCGCTCGCACCATCAAGGAAGTTTTCGAGAACGGTTCTGTGACTTCACTGTTCAACGGCAGCGCCTAGTCTCGCGCCGCACGACGGGCGCGTACCTGTGACTTCACGGTCACCGGTACGCGCCCGTCGTCGTCTTCGTGAAGGTCTCAGAAACAGACCACCCGGTCATCATGAAACCACCTGTGGGACACACGAATACCGCCGAATGCGACGATTGGCATGATCTTGATCACGCTACCGTCGAGAAACCCAGGTCGATGTTGGGGCGGTGTTCACCGCGCCGCAATCTTCGCCTAGTGTGGCTCGTCGTGATCGACGCGCAAACCCTGGAATCCCGGCCCGAATCTCATTCCCTGAATTCATCAGTTCCGACGATCCGGCGGTGGCGCCCAGGATCTTGTGTCTGGTGCGGAGACGACAACTCCGTGGACATGTTCCGCAACGAACCCCGCTGCGGAAAATGCCGTGAAAACGAAGGCATCATCGACGACGCCAAGCGCTTCCTCGGCATGTACGGTCTGCGCCCGCTCGGCGGCACGCTGCAGTCCGACGACGACGAAGAGCGCGAGTACCGCGTCAACGCACGCGAGGCACGCCGAGTCCTGAACGAGATCCGTATGGACGTCCTTCCCGATGCGGCCGCTGTTCGCAAGGCAATTCGGCCCCGCGCCGCAACGGTTGTCGCCGACACGTCACCCGCACGCGCTTCCCGCCCCGCCAGCACGGGCACAGCGACGCGTGTTGCCGCTCCGGTCAAGACCGACACCGTGGACATCGACACGCTCCAGACGCGCGTCCTAGGGCTTCTCGATCAGCTCGGTTCGATCGACGAGCAGATCAAGGTCGCCGAACTCGCACAAGGGTTGCCGGCTCGCGCACGACTGAGCGATCTGAACAAGCAGAAGGCCACGGTTCTTCGCACGCTGGCCGCTCTCGAGAAGGCCCGCATCGCCGCCTCCAACTAATTCTCCTCGCGTCCGTCCCACGGCCCCGTCTCACTTGCGAGACGGGGCCGTTCTGTATGAGCAGGTACCTTTACGAATCGTGAATGACATCACCATCACTTTCGTCGTGCTTGCACTGGTCGTGGCGCTGTTCGTGATCGGCCGAATCCCGGTCGGCATCATCGCGATCGGCACTGCCCTGGCGCTGTACGCCACCGGTGTGATCACGATGGAGCAGGCGCTCGCCGGATTCGGCGATCCCACGGTGGTGTTCATCGCCGCGCTTTTTGTCGTCAGCGAAGCCCTCGACGCCACCGGTGTCACCACATGGGCGGGCGAGAAACTGCTGGCGAAAGTCGGCGAATCCCGAGTCCGTCTCGTGAGTGCGATCATGTTGCTGGTTGCCGCGTTGACCGCATTGATCAGCGTCAACGGGGCCGTAGCCGCGTTGGTACCGATGGTGGTCGTCTTGGCGGTACGTCTCGGTAAATCGACGTCACAACTGCTTCTGCCGTTGGCATTTGCCGCCCATGCCGGATCGATGCTCACCTTGACCGGAACACCGGTCAACATCATCGTTTCCGAAGCCGCCGAGGAATCCGGGGCCGGTGCTTTCGGGTTCTTCAGTTTCACCTTGGTCGGTGCGCCGCTCGTATTGGGAACGATTGCGATCGCCGTACTTCTCGGTCCTCACGTCCTCCCCCATCGTGCGGGGACGTCGATGTCGCCTGACCTGAGCCGGCATGCCAAGACCCTCGCGAAGCAGTATCAGCTCATGGGAAAGGATGCGCCGTCCGCAGAGCCCTTGATCACCAAGCACTACGGCGTGGTCGAAGTGATCATCCCGCCGCGCTCGGAAATGATCGGCGACAGGGCTTTTCCGGGCATGGTGACCGACAGTGGAGATCTGGTGATACTCGCAGTCCAGCGCGCCGGTGAGGACTGCGGCCCCAAGGACGTCAAGTTGGCGGCCGGTGACACGCTTCTCCTGCAAGGAAGCTGGGACGATCTCGACACCCACACCTCCGTCGATCCGAACGTCCTCGTGGTCGACGCACCTGCCCAGATCCGTAAGCAGGCAGCCCCGTTGGGAACCCGCGCGGTCATCGCTCTCGTCGTCGTTGCGGCGATGGTAGTGATGCTGACGTTCGGATTGGTGCCGTCCGCGATAGCCGGACTCCTCGCGGCATGTGCGATGGTGCTGCTACGAGTCATCAGCGTCGAGCAGGCGCATCGGTCCATCTCGTGGACAACGTTGATTCTCGTCGGCGGAATGATCCCGCTGTCGACCGCAATCCAGCAGACCGGCGCGGCCGAAAAGCTCGCGCATGCGTTTGTCGACGTCGTCGGTGGGGCAAGCCCGTATGTCGTCGTCGCTGGACTCTTCGTCGTGACGGCGACTCTGGGCCAGCTGATCAGCAACACTGCAACCGCGTTGATCATCACGCCGATCGCGATCTCGGTCGCCATCGAACTCGACATCTCGGTGCTGCCCCTTCTGATGACGGTCACCGTCGCTGCCGCGGCCTCCTTCCTGACGCCTGTAGCCACTCCCGCGAACATGATGGTGATGGGCCCTGGTGGTTACAAGTTCGGCGACTACTGGAAGCTCGGACTCCCGATGTTGTTGTGGTTCCTTATAGTTGCAACGGTGTTGATCCCAGTGATCTGGAGTTTCTGATGTGCTCACCGAAGGTCTTGTCGGAGGTCTACGAATCGATCGGACGCGAAGGCAGGAAGGTCAGCCGTCGATCGATGTTCGCGGCGCTGGGCACCGGTGCCCTCGGCGCGACCGTCATGGCCGGCGCTGTACAGCCCACTGCGTCGGCAGCACCACCAGGTCAGACCATCGTCGATCTGACCCACGTACTGACGCCGGAGTTCCCGGTGTGGCCGGGCGCGCGCTCGTTCGAGATGAGGAACCTGGCGAAGATCGCCGACGCCGGCGGGTCTCTGGGCTCGCTCGGCTCCGCCGGGTCAGGTGGAAACTTCTACCTCAACGAACTCCGCCTCGAAGAACACACTGGTACTCACATCGACGCTCCCGCACACGCCAGTGCGGACGGAATCACCGTCGAGAAGATTCCCGTCGCCGACCTCGTCGTGCCGATTGCGGTCGTCGACATCAGTGCCCGAGCCTCCGTCGACCCCGACACACTGCTCACCCGCCAGGACATCCTCGATTGGGAGTCCCTCCACGGGACCATCGCTCCCCGCAGCCTGGTTGCGATGAACTCGGGTTGGGATACCCGGGCCGGTGCCGGTGGCGCCTTCACGAATCGAGATGCACTCGGCGTGCAACACACACCGGGATTCAACCCCGAGGCGATCGACTTTCTCGTCCGCGAGCGCAACATCGTCGCCGTGGGCTCGGACACCCTCAGCATCGACGCGGGCCGAAGCACCACCCACGGGGCTCACCGAAGTGCTTTGGGCTCAGGAAAGTACGCAGTCGAAGCCCTCGCAAATCTGTCCGCACTTCCGGCGGTCGGCGCCACGGTGATGGTGGGAGCGCCGACGCATGCGGGTGGTTCGGGTGGTCCGTGCCGGGTCATCGCCTGGTACTGAAGATCAGGGCGTGGGCGTCACCCGCAGCACCTTGTCGCCGGCGCCGTTGTCGGTGGTCACCAGGAGCGAGCCGTCGGGCGTCGGGGTCACCGACCGCAAGCGACCGAACTGGTTCTCCAACCCGAAGGTCTGCGCGTCGACCGAGCGTCCGTCGGCATTCAGGCGGAGGAAGATCAGTTCCTTGCTCTTGAGGCCACCCATTACGAGCGCACCGTCCCAGGCACCCCATGCAGCTCCACCGGTGAAGGCAGCGCTGGCGGTAGCCAACGTCGAGCTACCCGAACGCCACACCGCCGCAATTGCTCCCGGCACTCGCACCGGGTCGGTCATCGGCACGGATTCGTCGTACGTTCCGGGAAGCCGATCCGGGCGGTAGCCGTAATTTCCGCCGGGGGTAAGCAGGTTGACTTCGTCGTCGACGCTTGTGCCCTGTTCAACCGAGTACACCCGGCCGGTTCCGGGTTGCACGGCCAAGCCTTGGACGTTGCGGTGCCCGAGCGTGTAGACCGGGCTGGAAGCATTCGGATTCCCCGCCGCCGGAGTTCCGTCGGCGTTGATGTGCAAGACCTTGCCGCCCAGCGAATTCGGATCCTGGGGGACGCTCGGCGTCGCGGTGTCACCCGTCCGACGAACAGCGTTCCGTCCTGCGCCGCAAGAATTCGGCAACCCCCGTGACGCCCGGACGAGACCGGGATTCCTGGCAGTACAGTTCCGGTTCGCGTGAGTGCGGTCCATCCGGCGTCGACGGTCCACGCGATCACTCGAACGTCCGTGACTCCCCCAGCACTGAATCCTTGGCAGGTGTACAGGGTGCGCGACTGAGCGAAGTCGCGAGCAAGCGCGATGCCCATGAGCCCGGTTTCGGACTGCGCGTAGAGATCCGAAAGGTCAGCAGCGACTGGACCTGTCGTGTTGTCGCCTCGGCGAACGAAGAATCCGCCGGATCGTTGTCCGGTCAGGATTGCACCGTCCGGGGCCGCCACTACGTCCCAGGGGTGGTCGAGTCCGTCGACCAGTGTGGTGACCGACAACTGCGGGAGGGTGTCCTCGATGGGTATGTCCGGGTCGTCGCTCCCCAACGATCCGGTGCTTCCGTTGCCGAAACTGCCGGGGTCGAAGGGGAATGGTTGAGCCACGCTCTGCGTTACCGGCATCACCAGTACTGCAGTCAGGGCCACGGTCAATGCGGCGAGCTTCGGATGACGCACGCGTTCTCCTCGGGTCGGAAACCGTTCTGCGCCTCACTATAAACAGACAAACACCATTTTTCGGGCCCTCTCGCTATACCCGCAGGCCACAGGAGAAACGAAACCCCTTCAGAAGTCGGCAAACTCCGGCAAAGCGTTCGCCAGTGGGGATGCGTTACGTCTTGATGCAGATCGTGCCTTCCGCCAGCCAGGCACACTCCAGTCCAGGAGGTATTCGAGATCCGCTTCCACTCCCCTGTCCCGAAGTCCGAAACGTCGTTCCAGCGCATCGTCGTCCGTCAAATGCAGTCTCGCCGCGTCGGGCACTCTCAGTTCGGGGTCACAGTGTGGGCCTACGGGCGCGGTAACCGTTCGTCGTCCTGACGGATCTTTCCACTCCAGAAGACCACCTCCGATTTGCTTCACTGTCCACCTGCCAAACGTCTTCAGTCGGTGATGTTTTCGACACAGACAGGCCAAGTTCCGTTCTGCAGTAGGCCCTCCCTGAGCGGGGTTGCCGTGATCGAACGGCACCGTGTGATCGATATCGCAACTATCAGAACGCACAACACAATTCGGAAAGCGGCACGTACCGTCTCGCGTCCTAACAATCGTCGCCAACGCCGCGGACGGCTGGTACGTGGATTCACCGCGCCGCGAACCACTGTTCCTTCTCGAGCGATTATCCCTTGCCGCAGCGGGCAATATCTCCGGTGAGCGCATCGACCGACCCACGCCGAGCACCGGTCCGACTGCCCCCGCAGTCGAACAATGTTGCACCTCGGACGGTGCAAGGGTGAGGACTCTCTGCCACGTGGCGTCCGCGGCGATCGCGCGCGCAAGGTCGGCATCGATGTGGCCGTACCCCTGCAAATAGCCTGGCAGGTCGTCGAATCCGAGCAGGGTGGAAGCGTTGACACCCACAAGAATTGTCGCAATCGGGAGCGCGGAGGTCTTCGTATCATCCCTACGGGTGCAATCGCCGTCGCACTGACAATCCAACGACGTCTTTCCTTCCGCCAATGCGATCAGTGCATCGGCACGCCGTTGCCCGAAAGTTCTCGGATCGGAACCACAGACCTGCATCGACATCGCACGGAGCCTGGTGGCCAAAGTCTGAGCGCCGACCGCTGGAAGCATTCCGTCCAGAGTCGACATACCGTCGTGCGACGCGCACGTCCGAACGTCCCGATCCGCCTCCGCACGAACTCGCCTGGCACGCACCCCATCAGGGTCGTGCCGAGCAATGAGACCTCGTGCGCGCGCCTTCAACTTGTTACCGGTTACACGGCAGGCACCGTCCACGAGGAGTCGCTCGATGTCATCGAGCGCGTGCTCGGAAACGTTGGCGAGAGCTTCGGACAGTGCCATCGCTTTGGCCAGATCGATGTCACCGCAAGCAAAAGCGGCCGCCACCCGGGGAAGTCGCCAGCGCAGGTCACATCCCAGTGCAATCATTTTCTGCGCGGCGTACTCCGTAATGCTCAGTATCGACGCGATCTCCACGTGCGCGAATTGACCCCGAAAAGCCTCATTGACTCCAACCGCGGCATCCTCCTCACAACGGTCCAAGTACAGCGCAGTGACCGCGTCGATCTCGAGGAAGTGGGCGCGCGCGATTTCCACATGCTGCCGAAACAGCGCGTCCGCGGAAGTCTTCGATTCGAACATATGAGCGATTCTACGGGCGCCCACCGACAAGTTTTTGCGAAATCCCGGGATATTCACCGATACCTTTTGCGCTCCGATGTCACTACGTTCAATCGCATGACTCAGCATCCGACACGAGATCAACCGTACTTCGGCATAGCGATATTCGAGTTGGGGAAGAATGACGGGGTCGGGTGCTTCTACCGAGAGGACTGTTATCTCATCTGGGCTGGCGACCCCGCTGAGGCGCAGTCAAAATTCGAGCGCAAGGCCGGCGAGCAGGAGTATCCGCTCGGCGCGAGCGATGACCAGTCCTATGTAAAACTCGCGCATCTCGTGGATCTTGCGCCGGTGTCGGACGCTGTCCATACTGGCACCGCAGATCTCTACTCTCGACACTTCTCAAATATTGCCGCCTACAGAACTTTTGAGACACTTCTAGGGGGAGACAGCATCCTCTGACAAGCGCCCACTTCACGCCCGCTGCGCGCACAACAGCGCAAAGCGCTGATCCTGATCCGTCCACACCTTCCGCACCCCGAAGCCCGCGGACGCGAGTTCCGCGGCAATCCCCTCCTCGGTGAACTTCGCCGAGATCTCGGTGCGCAGCTGCTCGCCCGCTGCGAAGGTGATCTCCAGATCCAGGTCGTCGATGTGCACCGAGACTTCACGAAGTGCTTCCAGGCGCATCTCGATCCACTCGTTCTCGGCATCCCAGAGCGCGACGTGACGGAAGTCCTCCAAGGGAAAGTTCGCTCCCAGTTGCTTGTTCAGGACCGAGAGAACATTGAGATTGAACTGAGCAGTCACACCGGCAGCGTCGTCGTAGGCGGGCACGAGGACTGCGGGATCGATCACCAATCCCACGCCCAGGATCAGGTTCTCACCGGGATCGAGCACCGCGCCAATGCCCGAGAGGAACTCGGCGCGTTCTGCCGGAATGAGATTGCCGAGAGTTCCACCGAGAAAAGCGACCGCGCGCCGTCCACCCCCGGGTAGATGATGCAGCGAACCGGTGAAGTCACTGACCACCCCTACCACGTCGATTCCGGGAAACTCGGCACCGACTTGCTGCGCCGCACCTTCGAGGGCCGTCACCGAAACATCCTGTGGTACATACGTTCGCAGAGTTCCGCGAGCCGTCATCGCGTCGAGGAGCAACCGCGTCTTCTCAGAGGAACCTGAACCCAGTTCGATCAGGATCTCGGGTTCGGTCAACGCCGCGATCTCGTCGGCGTACCGAGCGAGCAGGCCGCGTTCGGTACGGGTGGGGTAATACTCGGGTAAGGCCGTGATCTCCTCGAACAGTTCACTTCCACGCGCGTCGTAGAACCATTTGGGCGAGAGCCACTTCGGCGTAGCGGTCAAGCCCTCCCTGGCCTCGGCTCGCAATGCGTCGACCGATTCGGCCGGTGTCAGATAAACCTCGAGCGTAGGGGTTTTCATTGTTCTCCCATCGGTATCGGGGTGATGATCAAATGGCCGGGACGCGCGCAGACGATGTGCCGGTCCGGCACCTGCTCCCAGTCCGGCGAACCATCGGACGGTTCGGAAACGATCAGTGCCCGCGACTCGTCGACCCGCGTGTACAACGTGTGGCCCCACGCCGTGGCCCACAGTTCCTGCCCGTCGCCGAACAGGAGGTTCAATCGTGAATCCGGTGCCGCCGCAGCCACATCGTGAACCAGGCTCGTCACGGCGGCTTCCGCGGGCTTCGACTTCAACCGATGCCGAAGCACTGTCCACAACAAGGCAGCATCCGTCGGCGCGGGCATCTTCAGCAATTCGACGGCCGGAACTTCTGCTGCCAAGTCGGCGAGTGAGCCAGGCCAACCGGATACCGCTCCGTTGTGGCTGAAAGCGTAGGTTCCGTCGACGAACGGTGCGCAGGCGCCGATCTCGACGGCCATCCCCTCCGTCGCGGAACGTACGGCGGCGAGAACGGATCCGGAAATGATGTGGGACAACGTCTCGTCGACTGTCGGGTCCGACCAGATCGGCGAGATACTGCGGTACCGTCCCTGCCTTCCACCGTTCCACCACACCGCGCCGAATCCGTCGGCATTGATGGTCCCGCCGCCACGCATCTCGCGAGGTGCCCACGACTGTCGCATCAGTGAGTTCTCGCCGTCGTGGAGGAGTTCACGAACCGAACGCGGCGGCCCGAGATACCCGAGGTGCCGACACATGTCAGGATCTACCCGAAATCGTTCTGGCGCAGCGAAAACCCGAGAAGATCTGGCGCCTGATCGGGTGGTCCCAGTTGCGGAACGTCCCCCGGCAGGCAACGCTGTCGGTCCCGAACGATCCCCCTCGCAACACTTTGTAGTCGCCGCCGAAGAACACCTCCGAATACTCCCGATACGGGAAGGCCCGGAAACCCGGATACGGATGGAAACCCGAAGACGTCCACTCCCACACGTCACCGATCAACTGCTCGACACCCGCTGCCGACGCACCCGCCGGGTACGAGCCGACGCCGGCGGGACCGAGATGGCGCTGACCGAGATTGGCATGATTCTCGTCTGCGGACACGTCCCCCCACGGGAATCGTCGCGATCTTCCGGATTCCGGATCCCACCGCGCGGCCTTTTCCCATTCCGCCTCGGTGGGAAGCCGTTTGCCTGCCCAACTCGCGTAGGCCTCGGCTTCGTAGAAGCTCACATGCACGACGGGCTTGTCCGGTGGGACCGGAGCCTCGACGCCGAAAGTCTCGTGCCACCAACCCGAACTGTCGCGTTCCCAGAACAGCGGTGCACGGAGTTTCGCGTCGACGCGATGCCGCCAACCGTCACGGGACCACAGTTCCGGTCGGGAATAGCCGCCGTCCTCGATGAATTCGACGAACTGCCCATTGGTGACCGGGAATCTGTCGATCGCGAAGTCGGTGAGATAGACCTGATGCGCAGTGCGCTCGTTGTCGAGTGCCCACGGTTCGTCGTCGGTCCCCATGACGAAGGGGCCGGCCGCGATGGTGACCTCGTCGAGTTCCGGCATGCGGGCCGCTTGCGGAGCGGGAGTCGCAACGAGTGCCGTGGGTCCCGAACGCAATTGGTGTGTTGCGAGCATGGTTTCGGCGTGTTGCTGCTCGTGCTGCGCGATCATCCCGAAGGCAAAACCGTCCATGTCGAGTTCTGTGCGCCCGAAGGTGCTGGCTTCGAGCACATCCCAGACCTTCCCGCGAACCGTACGTACGTATTCGCGCGCCTCGGCCGGGTTGAGCAGGGGAAGTGTGGGTCTCGACGATCTCGAATGCTTGAACGCGTCGTACAGCTCGTCTATGTCGCTACGCACCGGATCGCGGCCACCGACATCTCGCACCAGCCAGAGTTCCTCTTGATTGCCGATATGCGCCAGGTCCCACACGAGTGGACTCATCAACGGGGAATGCTGAGCGACCAATTCGGTATCGTCGACGCAGTCGGTGAGCAGCGTCGACCGTTCACGCGCTCGCAGAAGTACGGCCTCGACCGCTTCCTTGGTGATCTCCCCCGTCATGTGTCGCTCTCACCGGGCACGATTGCGCGACAACACCGTTCGGCAGCCGCGTCGAGAAGACGGACAAACTGCGGCTCCGGCGCGTACGACGCGGCAAGCGACATCAGAGAGGTTGCCGCCGAACGCAGTTCGACGTCGTCCAAACCGTACTCTGCCGCATCCCGCCATCTCCCGGCCGTCGACGCTGCGGCATCACTCGCCTCACGCATCACGGCAGGCCCGGACAGCAACGCGTCGATCGCTGCTACCGGTACTCGCCACAGATCCCCCGGCTGCGCATCGATGTAGCGAACCTCCAGATGGCCGACAGCGCGAACCGGCGGGAACAGCGTGGACAGGTGATAGTCCAAGTCCGCCCAGACGGGTCGGCGTCCGATCTCGGCATCCAAAGCGCCGTCTATCCAGTCCCCGAAAGTGGCACCCCGCGGAGCCGTCCAATCGTCGCCCTCGTTTCGCACACACATCAGCGGAACATCGAGCGCCCAGCCGGCGTAGTCCTGCACTTCCGGGACTGCGACCGTTCGCCAGGAATCGAGTTCGAGCCACGTCCGCATGCGTTGGGACGCCCAATCCCCTCTCGGAACCCCTTGCAAGCGTGGAGAACACGCAAACGCAGCGATGAGCGCCGGCCCCATGTCCCCGAGGAGCCGCCAACGCTGGGCAATGGACTCCGGGCTGCCGCCGGCATCGACACTGACCTGCACTGCTGCTGTATTGCACATCATCAAGGTGCCATACGGTCCTATCCCGGCGAAGCGGGATTCCATTGCGCAATAACGTGGCAACCGGAGAATCCGGGAAGGTGGGCGGGCGACGTCGGCCGCGGCAGAACTGATTTCGATGGAGTACGACGCGAGGAGTGTTTCGAGAGTACGACGGTCTTCGTCGAGACAGTCACACAGTTCTCGGGCGGACGTCCGCGGCGCTGACGAGAGTTCGATCTGTCCGCCAGGTTCTACGGTGACGAGGCTGCCACGAGGAAGCGGAACCGCTGGTGAATCCGGGTCGATACTGGTGGGCGCGTATCGCCCGAGTGCCTTTGCCAGAGTCGCTGCTGACGGCCGCTCCCCACCGGGAACCTGGCTGGTCAGCCATTCGAGCTCAGCTCCGACCAAACGGGGTGGCCCCTGTTTGAAGCACACACCACCGACGTAGGCCTCGGCCGCAGGACGTGAATCCACCTGCGTGGTCTGTGCTGCTGTCAACGCTGCTGTCACCATTCGACTTCCCCTTCGGGCGGTCTTCGCGGTCGCTACCGACGATAGAACGCCAACGTCCGAGATGCACCCTTTGTGGTGTTACGTGTCGTTGAATTTCTTCAGTCGTATCCACCGGTACCCACAACCGGCCAGAACCACACCTGCGCCGGAAACAACCGCGATCCACGGAAGTGTGACCACCAGAACGACACAACCAGCCGCGCCGACCGCTTGCAGCCACTTCGGATACATCCGGTCCACACCGCGTTGGCTGTACGCACTCACGTTCGCGACGAAGTAGTAGAGCAGCACTCCGAACGACGAAAAGCCGATCACCCCACGAAGATCGGTTGTCGAGACCAAGGCGATCACAACGGCACCGACCACAAGTTCCGCATGGTGAGGGACCCCGAACCGTGGATGGACTGCAGCGAGGGCCACTGGCAGATCGCGCTCGCGGGCCATCGCCATCGCCGTACGACTCACGCCGGCGATCAGAGCCAGCAGCGCCCCCGCCGACGCCGCCGCGGCACCGATCACCACTACGGGAACGGCCCAACTCCACCCGACTGCGCCCACCGCATCTGCCAGTGGTCGCGCCGAATTCGCCAGCCGATCAGGTCCCAGCGTCACCAACAGCACCACCGCTACCAGCGCATAGAGGATGACGGCGACGGTGAGTGCGATCAGGATCGCCCGCGGAATCGTTCGACGCGGATCACGCACTTCCTCCCCCAGCGTCGCGATCCTGGCGTACCCGGCGAAGGCAAAGAACAGCAGTCCCGCCGATTGCAGAATTCCGTACCACGACCCGAATGCGAGATCCGGGAACTCGCGCACCGCACCAGGACCGACGACGGCAACCACCAGCGCTACACACAGCGCCGTCGTCGACACGGCGACGATCACCCTGGCCATGTGCGCCGTCCGCGTGACTCCGCGGTAGTTGACTGCAACCAGCGCTGCCACCACCAATACCGCGACGGGGACACGCCAGGCCGTAGGCGCAACATACGTCGCGAAAGTCAGAGCCATTGCCGCGCAGCTCGCGGTCTTCCCGATCACGAACGACCAGCCGGCGGCAAACCCCCACCAGGGTCCGAGCTGCTCACGTCCGTAGACGTAGGTCCCACCTGAAGTGGGGTATCTGGCCGCAAGCTGCGCCGACGACGTCGCGTTGCAGAATGCGATGAACGCTGCAATCGCCAGGCCCACAAGCAACCCGGTACCGGCTACTGCGGCAGCGGGCGCGAACACCACGAAGACTCCGGCGCCGATCATCGCGCCGAGGCCGATCACCACGGCATCGGCCGTGCCCAGTCTTCGCTCCATCGGGACAGCTTCGTTCACAGGTAGTTTGAACCACACCGACATGAACGGAAGGTGCCATGTTCGATCTCGACACGATCCGCCGCGACACTCCCGGATGCCTTGACAAGGTGTTCCTCGACAGCGCGGGATCCTCGCTCCCGCCCGAGCCGGTGCCGGCCACGATGATCGAGCACCTGCGACGTGAAGCCGACGTCGGCGGATACGTCGCAGCTGCTCGTCAGAGCGGCGCCCTCGCTGCTGTTCCCCATTCGCTGGCCCGGGTCATCGGTGCTCAGGCAACCGATATCGCTTTGACGGACAGCGCGACCCGCGCGTGGAACGACTTCCTCGCTGCCGTTCCGCTCGGACCCGGTGATCGAATTCTCATCAGCGGAGTCGAATACGCGAGCAACGCCATCGCTGCACTGGGGCGGGCGCGTTCGACCGGTGCCCACGTCGAGATCATCCCGAGCGATCAGTACGGACGCATCGACCTCGACGCACTCGAGAACATGCTCGACGATCGTGTTCGCGTCGTCTCCGTCGTCCACGTCCCCACCAACGGCGGCCTGATCAACCCCGTCCGCGAGGTCGTCGAACTCGCGAGGGCCCACGGCTCGCTCGTTCTGCTCGACGCATGCCAGTCCGTCGGCCAATTGCCCATCGACGTCACCGAACTCGGCGTCGACGCCCTCAGCGCAACCGGCCGCAAGTGGCTCCGCGGGCCACGCGGAACCGGATTCCTGTACGTCCGCCCCGGACTCGTCGACGCACTCGAACCCGCTGCGATGGACCTGCACGGAGCGGAATGGACCGGCGAGAACAGCTTCGTACCCGCACCGGACGCAACACGATTCGAGCTCTGGGAAACGAGTGTCGCGGCGCGCCTGGGTCTCGGCGTCGCCGCCGACTATCTGCTCTCGATCGGCACCGACACGGCGTGGGAGCAGATCGAATCCCGAGCAGTCACGCTGAGGGAAGGTCTGGCAGCGATTTCCGGAGTCGAAGTCCGCGATCGAGGAACCCATCTGAGCGGCATCGTTTCCTTCACCGTCGACGGTATTTCCGAGCACCTGGTTCGGGATCAGCTTGCAGCACAGAACATCACCGTCACCGTCAGTGGTCGCGGGTCCACCCTCCTCGACATGGATGCCCGCGGGCTCGATGCCGTGGTTCGCGCATCGCCGCACTACTTCGTCGACGAAGCCGACCTGGACACATTTCTGGGCGCGGTGAGGAGTTTGCAAACCTCCCGTTGACCGGGACCATGCCTGATCTGCGGAAGTCGAAACTGCAACTGTGGGGTGATCAGCAGTTTCGCCTTCCGAGAGGACTATTCGCATGGCCGACCCCACCGTCAGACCGATCTCCGCTGCCGACATCACCACCTGGGACTACGAGGCCGACGTCGTCGTCGCGGGATACGGCATCGCCGGCGTCACCGCTGCGATCGAAGCAGCTCGTGCCGGCGCCGAGGTGCTCGTCCTGGAGCGGACGGGCGGTTGGGGCGGAGCCGCGTCACTGGCTGGTGGATTCATCTACCTGGGCGGTGGAACGCCGTTGCAGAAGGCGTGCGGGTTCGAGGACTCGGTCGAGAACATGAAGACGTTCATGAAGGCAGCGCTCGGCCCCGGAACCGACGATACGAAGATCGACGCGTACTGCGAGGGCAGCGTCGATCACTACAACTGGCTCGTCGACGCCGGGGTCCCGTTCAAGGAATCGTTCTGGGGTCAGCCCGGCTGGGAACCGCCGTACGACGACGGCCTCATGTACTCGGGAGGCGAGAACGCCGCGCCGTTCAACACCCTCGTCGATCCCGCGCCCCGCGGACACGTTCCGCAGATGTCCGAGAAGAACACCGGCGAGAAGGGCGGCGGCTACATGCTGATGAAGCCACTCGTCGAGACGGCCGAGAAGCTCGGTGTCCGAGCAGAATACGATCTGCGCGTCCAAACTCTGGTGGTAGACGGCGATCGGGTTGTCGGCGTCGTCGCCAAGCGTTACGGCAAGGACGTCGCGATTCGCGCACGCAAGGGCGTCGTGCTGGCGATGGGCAGCTTCGCGTACAACAACGAGATGGTGCGCTCGAACGCACCGCGTATCTTCGGCCACCCGGCGGCCTCCATCGAGGCGCACGACGGCCGCGCAATCCAGATCGGTCAGGCACTCGGCGCCGACACCGCACACATGGACGCCACCGAGGTCGCGTTCTTCTGCGACCCACAGTTGATGGTGCGCGGCATTCTTGTCAACGGCCGCGGTCAGCGATACATCCCCGAGGACACCTACCCCGGCCGCATCGGCCAGGCAACGCTGTTCCAGCAGGACAACCAGGCATTCCTCGTGATCGACGAAGCTGCGTACGAGGAAGGCATGAATGCCGAATCGTCCAGTGCACAGTTGCGGGCGCAGCCGAGCTGGGTGGCGGAGACCGTCGAGGAACTCGAAGGCGAGATGGGATTGCCCGCCGGATCGCTGCAATCCACCGTCGACCTCTACAACCGGCACGCGGCTGAAGGTTCGGATCCGGTGCTCGGCAAGAAGTCCGAGTGGGTGAAGCCGATCGTCGGCCCGTTCGCGGCAATCGATCTCCGTGGCCGCACAGGCGGATTCACGCTGGGAGGATTGAAGACCACCGTCGATTCCGAGGTTCTGCACGTCTCGGGTGCGCCGATCCCCGGACTTTTCGCAGCGGGTCGCTGCACGTCCGGTGTCTGTGCGGGCGGTTACGCCAGCGGGACAAGTCTCGGCGACGGCAGCTTCTTCGGACGTCGTGCCGGAATCAGCGCGGCGCGCTAGATCACCACAACTCGCACGCCCTCGGCAAAGCGGTACGGCTGAGTCTGCAGGACTGCGCCGAGGTGTTTCCTCAGTCTGGACACCTCGGCGCGCACTGCCACGACATGCTCGCGATCACCGAAGAGCACTTCGCTCAGGCCTGCGGCATCCACACCTGCCGAACCGACGGCTGCCAGTGCCCGCAAGATCTGGGCGTGACGCGGCGAAAGCGCGCGCGTCCAGTTGGCGTCACCACGCACCGTCACCTGCGGCGATGCGCCGAGGGCCAGCTCCAGCTCGATCAACGGCCCGCCGACGCCGGTGCGCAACAGCCAGCCGTCTCCGAGCGGCTCAGGCAGACACATCCCCAGACCTGGCACGATGACGGGCTTTCCCGCACTGGGTGCTGCCACACGGTCGGGCGCGGCAATCCCGCTGGCGCCGGCTACCCAGCCGAACTCGTCGACCACCAATGCCGGACCTGTGCCTGCCGCGAACAACGGCGCCGCGCGCGAGCGCAGGCGCTCGAGCGAAGCTGCGTGCTCGCGCCACAGCGTCGCCTCCGCGAGGCGAACCGCGGTGCGCACCAGCGCGACGGTGGTGGGATGAACCGAAGCTGCGGATCCACTGATGTCCACCACGCCCAGGATCTCGCCCGTCCGTGGGTCGTGCACGGGCGAGCCGGTACACGACCAATTGTGATGCGTGGGCGCATAGTGCTCGGCCGAGAAGAGTTGCACCGCAGAGTCTTCGATCAGCGCGGTACCTATCGCGTTGGTCCCCACCGACTGCTCCGACCAGCGTGCGCCTTCCGCGAACCCGAGAGCGTCCGCCGCACGTTTGACGGTCTTCGCCCCTTCGCGCCAGAGCAGGACACCGTCGGCGTCGGCAACGACCACGATGAAGCCCGCGTCCTCGGCGACCTCGGTGAGCGTGGTTCGCAGTTCGGGCAGAACGCTTCGCAGCGCGGTACGCGAACGCCTCGCCTCCAACTCGGAGAAATCGGCAACAGTAGACGCACCGCAGTGATCCGGCGTGAGCCCGCCGGCGGCCACCCTCGACCACGACCGCGCCACGACGGTCCGCGGCTGCGCCGGTGGTTCCTGCCCGGAGAGAACTGCGTCGTGCACCCGACTGAGTAGGCGAGCATGCTGCGACAGGTCGGTACCCGGCACGACGGCACCGAGCCGACTGCCTTCGGGAGCGTTCCCCACGGTGGTCACTCCGTCAGGCTACCGCTTTCGATGTGACGCGAACCACGTCCACACGGCCAGGTCCCCACCACCTGCGATTAGCGGCCGGGAGCAAACTCCGGTAACGTATCCAAAGTTGTCTCGGCGAGGGTGAATCGCAGCAGTTCCACACGTTGCAGGTTTACCGTGATCGACGCGGCTACGGCTCAGCTCGAGCGTTTCGCTCCTGGCCGTGTGCGCGCCTGTCCGCCTTGCCGCAGGCAAAACCACACGTCAGTAAACCGAGCACGAACCCCGTGAGTTGTAGGAGCCGTTTCATCATGTCTGAAGAAAACAACCTCGTCGCCGTCGTCCGCACCGAATTCGGCAAGGGCGCAGCTCGCCGCGCACGTCGTGACGGCCAGGTCCCCACGGTTCTGTACGGCCACGGTGAAGATCCCCGCCACCTCAACGTGCCGGCTCGCGACTTCGCCGCCATCCTCCGTGCACACGGCACCAACGCCATCCTCACCCTCGACATCGAGGGCACGGAGCAGGTTGCACTGACCAAGTCGGTCGTCGTGCACCCCATCCGCAACTACATCGAGCACGCCGACCTCCTCGTCATCAAGAAGGGCGAGAAGGTCACGATCGACGTGAACGTCATCGTCGTCGGCGATGCTGCTGCAGGCACGATGGTCGCGCAGGACGCATCCACGATCTCCATCGAGGCCGACGCGCTTCACATCCCCGAGCAGATCGAGGTTTCGGTCGAGGGTCTCGAGATCGGCACCCAGATCCTGGCCAGCCAGCTCGAACTGCCCAAGGGCTCGACCCTGCAGGCTGACGCCGACACCCTGATCGTCAACGTCGTTGCTGCACCCACCGAGGCAGACCTCGAAGAGGGCGCAGAAGCTCCCGCCGCCGACGAGGCTGCAGAAGAGGCCTGATCCTCTCGGTTCCAACAGAACTCACTGCGCGCGGCGCGTCATTCCGATTCGGAGTGACGCGCCGTTCGTGCGTAGCAGGAAAAATCAAGCCAGAAAGTAGCGTCCGTTGAGCACAGATACCGCCCTCGTCATCGGCCTGGGTAATCCCGGCCCCCAGTACGAGAAGACCCGGCACAACGTCGGCTTCATGGTCGCCGGCACCCTTGCCGGGCGCATGGGCGGAAAGTTCAACGTACACAAGAAGAGTGGTGCCGAAATCGTCGAAGGTCGCCTCGCCGGCCGACGCGTGATTCTCGGAAAACCACGCTCGTACATGAATCTCTCGGGTGGCGCTGTCGCCGGTCTCGCGCGGTTCTTCTCGGTCGACGCCGCGAACATCATCGTCGTCCACGACGAACTGGATCTCGATTTCGGGACGATCAGACTCAAACTCGGCGGCGGCGAAGGCGGCCACAACGGCCTGCGGTCCATTTCGAGTTCGTTGACCACCAAGGACTACCTGCGCACGCGCGTCGGGATCGGTCGTCCGCCGGGCCGCATGGACCCGGCGGACTACGTTCTCAAGCCGTTCTCGTCCACGGAGCGAAAAGAACTCGATCTCGTATGCGAAGAGGCTGCGGATGCAGTGGAGCTACTGCTCGAACTCGGGTTGGAAGCCGCACAGAACCGCCTGCACTGACGGTCAGTTACCCAGCAGTGCAGCCGAATTGGCGCGGCGGAGCTTCCCCGACGACGTCTTCGGGATACTGCCGGGACCCAGGACCGCAACGGTGCGAGGTCGGACACCGACGTCGGCAACCACGGCGTGGACCACTTCGCGTTCGATACGCTTGACCTCTTCCGGATCTTCGAAAGCGTTGGTCTCGACGGCGACTGCAAAGCTCTCACGCTTCTGGCCGGCGTCGAGACGAATCGCGACGGCATTTCCGGGACGCACACCGGCAACGGTTCCGGCCGCCCGCTCGATGTCTGTGGGGTACACGTTCCGGCCGCCCATGATGATGACGTCCTTGACTCGCCCGCACACCACGACCAGTCCTTCCTCGGTGAAGTACCCGACGTCACCGGTGTCGAGCCAACCGTCGGCGTCCTGGGCCGGCTTGTGTCCGTCGACCGTGACGTACCCGGGGGTGACTGCCTTGCCGCGAACCTCGATGATTCCGACACCGCGGGCCGGAAGCACCTGACCGTCACGGTCGACGATGCGTCCCTCGAGGTCAGGCACCATCTTGCCGAGTGTGGCGAGGGCACGAGCGTTGGGGCGATTGGACGGCACCGCTCGAGACATCGACTCGAGAAAGTCTGGATCGACGTAGTCGAGGACCTGACCTTGATCGGGATCCGGAATCGACACGGCGAGCGTGGTTTCCGCCATTCCGTACACGGGCGCCAGCGCAGTCGGGTTCAAACCGAAACGCGCACCTGCCTCGGCGAGTGCATCCATCGTGTCGGGATCCACCGGCTCGGCGCCGTTCCACATGTATCGGACGCTGGACAGGTCGACTGCCCCGTCTTCCGCCTGTGCGAGTCGACGAGCCAAGAGCGAGTACGCGAAGTTCGGTGCGGCGGTGACGGTTCCGCCGTACTTGCCCATCAGTTCGGCCCACAGCACCGGGGTGCGCAGGAAATCCATCGGCGTGATGCTGATGACCTCTGCGCCCACCTGCATCGGAACCGTGAGAAAACCGACCATGCCCATGTCGTGGAAGAGCGGAAGCCAGCTCACCATCACGTCGTCTTCGATGGAGAACTTGATGCGGTTGATCATGGCGTAGGCATTTGTGTAGAAGTTCTCGTGCGTGATCTGCACGGCCTTGGGCGAACCGGTGGAACCGGACGTCAACTGCTGGAGTGCGATATCCGATTCGGCCGTCTCCACGGGATCGATCGACGTTCCGCTGCGAAGCTCGTCCACCGTCACGACGGTGATGCCACGCTCTTCGAGGAGCGGCTTGGCCGCGTCGAAGGGCGCACCAAGAATGACGGCTTTCGCGGAGATCATGTCGATCACAGTCTCGGTGTCCTGAGCCCAGACGCCCAGATCCGTTCGGGGGGTCGGCTGATGCAGCATCGTCACCGACGCACCGCGCATCCACGTCGCCTGGCAGGCAGGTGCGATGTCGACGGGCTGTCCGGCGAGAATGCCGATCGCGACGCCGCGATCGATACCGACCTCGGCCAGGCCGCCGGCCATGCGCCTAGCCTCCTGGTGGATGTCGCCCCAGGTCTGACGGAAAGCGTTGTCCGGCTCTCCCGTCACCAGGCCGCGGTCGGTGACTGCGGCGGTCGCATACATCTCTTCGGTGAACTTGCTCAACGCAACTCCTCGGTCAGTGTCACTCTTCGATCAGTGCAACTCTTCGCAGGACACAAATGGCTGTGTGTTCGAACACACACATACATGGATAATCAGCGATCGTTCGCCGAGTGTTACGCCGCAGTGGCTATTGCATCGTGGTCTGCGAGTATCCTTTCTCTGTTGTGCTGCCGCACTCTCCACCTGTCCGCGCACCGGCACGTCGCCGGCACCGACGCCCACTTCGAGAGGTTCTTCGTTGACTACCCCGTCCGACTCGACCGTCCCTTCCGACTCGACTGTCCAGTCCGACACCGAAGGCCCCGATTCAACCGAGAGCGGGTCGGTCGCGGTCACGACGACGACCAAGGGCCTGTCCGCCGAGGCAGAGCGTCGCCGCACCTTCGCCGTCATCTCGCATCCCGACGCCGGAAAGTCGACGCTGACCGAAGCGCTGGCACTGCACGCGAAGAAGATCTCGGAGGCAGGAGCCGTCCACGGCAAGGCAGGCCGCAAGTCGACGGTCTCGGACTGGATGGAGATGGAGAAGGCCCGCGGCATTTCCGTCAGTTCCACCGCACTGCAGTTCAACTACCACTCGTCCGAGACCCCGGACGAGCAGATCAACGTCATCAACCTCGTCGACACCCCCGGTCACTCCGACTTCTCCGAGGACACGTACCGCGTCCTGACCGCCGTCGACGCGGCGGTCATGCTCATCGACGCTGCCAAGGGCCTCGAACCGCAGACGCTCAAGCTGTTTCAGGTGTGTCGTCACCGCGGCATTCCGGTCATCACCGTCATCAACAAGTGGGACCGTCCCGGTCAGACTCCTCTCGAACTGCTCGACGAGATCAGCGAACGGATCGGCCTCACACCCACCCCCCTGTACTGGCCGGTCGGCATCGCCGGCGACTTCCGCGGACTGCTGCGGCGCGGTGAAGACGGTGAGGCTCGCGAGTACGTCCGCTTCACCCGTACCGCAGGCGGCGCGAAGATCGCCCCCGAAGAGGTCATGGACGCCGACGCGGCGCTCGCCAAGGAAGGCTCCGAGTGGGAGACCGCGGCCGAGGAGAGTGAACTGCTCTCCGCTACCGGCCAGGACCACGATCAGGAGATGTTCCTCGCCGGTCAGACTTCCCCGGTGATCTTCGCGTCCGCGATGCTCAACTTCGGCGTCCGCCAGATCCTCGACACCCTCGTCGAATTGGCGCCGCCGCCGCGTGGGCGCGAAGACCTCAGCGGCAAGCCGCGCGAGGTCACCGATCCGTTCAGTGCGGTCGTCTTCAAGGTGCAGGCCGGTATGGACACCGCGCACCGCGACCGTCTGGCGTTCATGCGCATCGTCTCCGGCGTGTTCGAGCGCGGCATGGTTGTCACACACGCCCAAACCGGCAAGCCCTTCACGACCAAGTACGCCCAGACGGTGTTCGGACGTGAACGTTCCACCGTCGAATCCGCGTTCCCCGGCGACGTCGTCGGCCTCGTCAACGCCACCGCACTCGCACCCGGCCACACGCTGTACACCGAGAAGAAGGTGGAGTTCCCGCCGATCCCGTCGTTCGCGCCGGAACACTTCTCGATCCTGCGCGCCGAAAGCGCCGGCAAGTACAAGCAGTTCCGCCGTGCTGTCGACCAACTCGATTCCGAGGGCGTCGTCCAGATTCTCCGCAACGACATCCGCGGCGACGCCTCCCCCGTCATGGCGGCCGTCGGCCCGATGCAGTTCGAGGTCGTCGCAGCACGCATGAAGGCCGAGTTCAACGTCGAGGCCAAGATGGAACCGCTCGGCTACGCATTGGCTCGCCGTACCGACGCCGCGTCCGAGGTCGAACTGAACCGTCAACGAGGTGTGGAGGTCTTCACCCGTTCCGACGGTGTTCTGCTCGCCCTGGTCAGTGACAAGTGGCGCCTGCAGTACATCCAGAAGGAACTCCCGGATCTGACGCTCGAACCCCTCGTCGCTGCTGCGGACTGATGAGCCTGATCGAGGCGCTGTTCGACGCCGAACTGCACATCGGCAGCGCCACGATTCTCTGGCGGGAGATCATCGGAAACGCGTTCGGAATCGGCTCCGCGATCGCGGGCGCGCGACGCTCGGTATGGGCGTGGCCCGTCGGTATAGCCGGAAATGCCTTGTTGTTCACGGTGTTCATGGGCGCACTTTTCCACACGCCGCAAGAGCTCAATCTCTACGGCCAGGCCGGCCGTCAGTTGTTGTTCATCACCGTCAGCGTCTACGGGTGGACTCAGTGGCGACGCGGGGCACGCGACTCCGGTCGCGCAGTCCTGCCCCATTGGGCGACAACTCGCGAGCGCGTCGCCATGATCGCCGTCATGACCAGCGGCACAATCGCTTTCGCCTGGATCTTCGACCTCCTCGGCTCGTACGGAGCGTGGGCGGAGGCCTGGATCTTCACCGGCTCCATCCTCGCGACATACGGCATGGCGCGCGGCTGGACCGAATTCTGGCTCATCTGGATCGGCGTCGACGCCGTTGGTGTTCCCCTTCTTTTCCGAGCCGGCTATTACCCTTCGGCGATCCTCTATCTGGTCTATGCATTCTTCGTCCTGTGGGGCTTCGCAATGTGGCTGCGCATTCAACGCCGAACTCCACAAGGGGTGTGACCGTAAACCAACTCCTGGTATGTTTGCGTCGATTAAGCAAACCGGCGGTCTGTTTACGGGCATCAGGAGCGAAACAATGGAAGACAAGAATTCTCACGGAATAGCGGGCCCCAACGGTTCCGGCAACGGATCGAGAGCCAATAGTTCCGCAAGTAATGGTTCTGCAAGCAATGGTTCTGCAAGCAATGGTTCTGGGAGCAACCTTTCCACGGGTAACGGTTCCAGCAGTGCCACCGCCACAGCGGATTTTCTGTCGACCGCACCCAAGCAATCCGATGCATTCACGTTTCCGCTTCCTGCCCGAACCACGGCCGCACACAGCAGCGGAGAGGACCTTTCAGTGCCAGCTTCAACACGCGAATCATCGAGGACGCTCGAAACTCGGAGTCGTACCGTCGTACGTCGCGACGCGATGGGCGTAGCCGCCGTTCGAGTGGCCGGTCGACTCACCCACACCGAACTCATCGCAAATCAGGCCTCACCCTCGAGCGCACATTCCTCCGATCCCACGACGGATCTGGACGAGTTGCTCACGATGCTCGGCAGCTACCTGTTGTCCTCGGGGTTCGAACATCCCGAAATCCACGCCAAGCTGGGCGGACAGTCGATCGTCGTCAACCTCGTATCGCCGGAGATCAGCGCGAGCTGATCTGGGCCCAGCTGCCCCTTAGGGCCACAGCACTGCTCGTGTCCATGCTCGGTCCGAGCCGCGCCGGTACAACCACCGCTGATGTCGACGCCCGGAGTCTGCCTGCCAGAACTCGACAGACTCCGGCTCGAGGCACCACGCACGCCAGTCCTTCGACACGAACCCTGGGTCGTCGCTGATTCTTGCTTCCGCAGCGGCCACCGACATGTCGTACGCCCCTAAGTCTTCGAGCACCTCGCTCTGCTCACTTGCCGTCGCCACCGCTCTCGCCGTGACGGAGCGTTCGACGAAGTCTCGGCGTCGAAGTGCGTCGTCGCCCTCGCGAACCGTTCCGCGAATCCGGACCTGTTGGCCTGTTTCGCGCCAGTAGAAGGCGAGCGATGCTCGCGGATTTTCTTTCAACTCAACACCTTTCGGCGAAGCAGCTGAACCAGAGAACCAGAACCCACCCTCGGTCACGTCCTTGAGGATGAGGAAACGAGAATCAGGCATACCGTCGCCGTCCACGGTCGAGAGCGCACACACGTGTGGCTCGACGACGCCGAAGGCCACGGCCGCACGGAGCCAGTCGAGGAACAACTCCCCCGGCTTTTCCGGAAAACACTCGGGCGCGGGCGGCGGAGTTCCGGTCAGCGCGGGGATACCGCGAATCCACGTCCGTACGTCAGGCAGCGAAAAATCTGCATCAACCATGAGCCGACTCTAATCGCGGGCGACCTCAGGAGACGTTGCGAACGACCGAGTCGCCGAACGACGGTTGCTGCAGCAGCGCCCACTTGTTGGACGTCAATCGGAAACTCGGCATGTCGGCGAGCGCCACCACCGATTCCCAGGTCCGCTCGTAGCTCGTGTGGGAGATTCGCCATTCACCGTCGCTGCAGCGGGTGTATCTGTCGTGATAGAAGGCCGATCCGCGAAGCAGCATGCCGTCTTCGGGGATTACCACTGTGTCCGCGAGGCACCAGATCCCGGTTGCGGTGTCTCCGTCGACGTCGATCTCGGGTTGCCCGCACTGATGTTCGGTGATGATGTGTGATCCGAGAGTGTTCTCGAGGAAGGAGACGAACGAATCTCGGGAATCGAAACTGAGTTGTTCTCCGTAGATCGCGGTGGCGTCGACGGTCAGAGTGTCGGCGAATTCGACCCACGATTTGGTGTCCAAGGCGCGTGCGTATCGGTACTTGAGTCTTTGGATGAGAACAATCGCTTCGAGATCCATGATCCCCGCCTCCCGGTGCAGCAACCACCCGTCCTATGTGTGCACATTAGCCTGTATCACGCCGAAACGGGCATTACTCTCAAAGCTAGTAGAAATGTCAGCCGATAACACGCTTTTCCAGGCCGTCGAGCATGATCGTGATCTTCTCGTCCAACCAACCTCGCCCGTGCCACGTCGATTCGTCGCCGATTCCCTCGATCAACGACTCCGATGCATTCCAACTTTCCTGATACGCCTGTCGCGCGGAACGTGAATCGGCGGAGCTGACGGTCTTGTCCATCGCCGCCATCATTGCGAACTGCGTCATCGTCACCTCGGAGATGAAGTCCACCGCCAATATCGCATCGTGGGGTGTGAAGCCTTGCGCAGTCAACGAACCGACCAGTTTCTCCACGATCTCGATTATCGCCGGCGGCGTGCCCGGAACTGCGAGACCGACCTGGGCCAGACCTGGATAGCGCTCGAACGAGGACCACAGAACGTCGCAGAAATCCTTCAGGAATTCGCGCCACGGACGATTCGTATCGGGCCATACAGTCTGACGCACAACATGATCCGAGCAGGCACGCAGCAGCGCTTCGCGGTCTGCGAAGTAGCGATAAAGTGCAGAATGACTGACGCCCAGCCGCTTTGCCACGCTCGGCATGGTCAGTTCACTCAGATCACCGGCGAGGGCGGCCTCGACGATGTCCACTGTCGACAACGTCGGCGGCCGCCCCGTCTTCTTTCCGGTCTGCATTCTGCTCAGCTTGCCACCAACCGCCATCCCGACGCACGGTGGCGCTGGTTCCAGAACGCGGCGTAGTTCCCACCGGCTGCGAGCAGAACTTCGTGGGTTCCCACTTCGACGATCGATCTGTCGTCACCGAGCACGATGATCTGATCTGCGGCCACGACGGTCGACAGTTTGTGAGCGATCACGAGCAGTGTGCTTTCCCTGGCGAGTTCTTGCATCGCACGCTGCACGTGTGCCTCGTTCTCGGGATCGAGCGCGGCCGTCGCCTCGTCGAGCAGAACGACAGGTGCGCGTTTGAGGAGTGCGCGCGCAATGGAGACCCGCTGCCGCTCTCCACCGGACAGTGCCGTCCCGCCCTCACCGACACGGGTGTCCCAACCCCGCGGAAGCCGCTCGACGATTTCCGCGACGCCCGCGATCCGAGCCACGTCGAAGACTTCCTCGTCCGTGGCTTCGGGGCGGCCGAGGCGGATGTTCGCGATCAACGTGTCGTCGAAGAGGTACACGTCCTGGAAGACCAGAGACAGCTGCGACATCAGGTCGGCACTCGTGAGGTCCCGCACGTCGACGCCGCCGACACGCACCACACCGGAGTCGACGTCGTAGAAGCGCGAGATCAACCGGGTGACGGTGGTTTTGCCGGACCCTGACGGACCGACCAACGCCGTCAACGACTTCCGTGGCACGTCGAAGGAGATGTTTCGCAGAACCTGCCCACCGTCCGCGTATCCGAAGTCGACGGCGTCGAACTGCACTGCCGTCTCCCCCGTCGCCGTCCCGCTGGTATCGGGTTCGACCATTGGTTCAACTTCGAGGATCTCGGACATTCGCCGGATTTCATTGCGTGCCATTCTGATTGCACCGCCGAACTCGCCGATCTCACCCAGCGGCTGGATGAACCGTGCGGTCAGTCCGAGTAGCGCGATCAACGTGACCGGATCGATGTCGCCGCCGAGCGCGAGGAACGCGCCCAAGATGATCACGGCAGAGAACACGAATTGCAGGGCGATCCCGTTGACCACGGACCCGATCACCACGAACCACAGTTGTGAACGACCGGCAGTGTGTTGCGCTTCGATCGCGTCGTCGAGCGGTTCGTACACCCCGTGGGTGCGTCCGAAAGCACGCAGGACCGGTTGGCAACGCGCGTATTCGAGCACTCGATTGTTCGATTCGACGGCCGCTGCATGAGCCCGATCGTCGGCCTTGGCAGTCATCGTCGAGGCAAATCGTGCTGCCGCGAAGAGAATCGGAACGCTGATTACCAGCGCGAGCCCGAGCCGCCAGTCGAAGAACAACATGCACACGACAATGGTTGCCGGGCTGGCAATTCCGGAGATGATCGGTGTCATCAGGTGCGCAGCGGCCCCCATCACCGAGATGGTGCCCTTGCTGGCAACCTGCGATACCTGCCCGAGTCGGCCGGCGCCGAACCAGCCGAGCGGCAGAGTGACGAGATGATCTCCCAGGCGCAGATGCATCGTCCGCAGCAGAGTGAGGGCCGACTCGAAACCCTTCATCGCCTGCAGGTAGTGCGCAATCGAACTGATCACAGCGCATACGGCCATGGCGGCGAGCCACCGAACGAAACTGCCCCAGCTCTGATCGAACAGTGCCTGCACCGCAGGGACCAGAAGCGCCACTGCCAAACCCTGCATCACGCCGTACAACACTGCCCACACCAGGAACTCGCGATAACGGCCCTGATTCTGCGGGCCGAGTATCCGGAAGAGGTCGCGAATCATGAGTTGGCCTTTCCTGCTGCGTCAGACTTACCTGCGGTGTTGCGTTCAATCGAGTCGGCCCGACTGTGCTCAATCGAGTCGGCCCGACTGTGTTCAATCGAGTCGGCCCGACTGTGACTCGCCCACATCCGCGCATAGGTTGAACCACTCGCCACAAGCTGATCGTGCGTGCCCTTCTCCACGATCCGTCCGGCGTCGAGGACCACGATCTGATCGGCACTCACGATCGAAGCCAACCGGTGCGCGATCACCAGCACGGTGCGCCCCACCGTCAAACGCGACAGCGCTTCTTGGATATCGGCTTCGGACTCCGGGTCGGCGAACGCGGTTGCCTCGTCGAGCACGAGAACAGGAGTGTCCGCGAGAATCGCACGCGCGATGGAGACTCTTTGGGCTTCACCACCCGAGAATCTGGCGTCGACCCCGACCACCGAGTCGTACCCCCTCGGGAGCGCTTCGATTCGGGTGTCGATCTGCGCGGCTGCGGCAGCGGCCTTCACCTCGGCCGAAGTCGCCTGCGGTCGGGCAAGCCGAATGTTGTCGAGCACGGTCGCTTCGACCAGCTGCACGTCCTGCAGAACGAATCCGACGTGGCGGTACAGCTCGTCGGTAGCGACTTCCCTGACGTCGACACCACCGATGGCCACGGATCCGGCACGCACGTCGTGGAACCTCGGAACCAGCGTTGCCAGCGTCGACTTACCCGAACCCGAAGGTCCGACCAGCGCCGTCACCGTACCCTCCGGCAGCGTCAGATCAATGTCGGTCAGAACGTCGGCGCCGTCGTCGTATGCAAAGGAAACTCCGGAGAATCGAACTTCGTTCCCCACAGGCTTTTTCGGATGATCGGTTTCCGGCAGAGCGTCGGTTGCGAACAGCGCGATCAGTCGCGCCGCAGCGGCGGCTGCCTCACGGCGTGCCTGCATACCGAAACCGATGGTCGTCACCGACACCGGAATCACCATCGCGACAAGAGAACTGGTCAGCACATCGATGGGTGACACCCATCCGGAGTGAACGAACCACGAGCCGAGGCCAAGGTTGACCACCAGCACAACCGGTGCGCTCAACGCAATCGAGGCCAGCGCCTCGGTCCGGAGCATCGGGCGAACCCAGCCCTCGTACGAGACGGCAAACGCCTTGGCAGCGTCGCGGTATCGAGAATGTGACTGCTTGTCCTGACCGAAGGTCTTGACCACTGCGATGCCGGTGACGAACTCGACGATGGTGTTGCTGATGGCCGCGATGCCCTCATTCACCCGGCTCATCTTGACGGCCATGTCCTTGGTCATCATGGCGTAGGCGATCATGTAGATCGGGAGGGTGGCAATCGCGACCAGTCCCAGACGCCAGTCGATCGAGATCACGTAGCCGAGCCCGACGAGCGGCACCGCGATGGCGCCGGTGGTCTCGACGGCGCTGTGCGCAACCAGGTAGTGGAGATCGGAGATGTCGTTCTGCGCGGCTTTTCGCACGGTTCCGGACGAGTGGGAGGTGAACCAGCCCAGTGGAAGTCGACCCAGTGTCGCTGCGATTCGACGCCGAAGCACAGCTTGAAGATTGACATCGGCGAAGTGCGTCACGATCAATGCACCGCCTCCGAAGAACGCACGCATACCCAGACCGAAGACGACCACCCACACGATCGTCCAGACGCGAGACGAGTCGATGTCGCCGCCCACGATCAGCGTCTTACCCAACTCGGCGATGGCCACGTACGGCACGATGGCCGCGACCGCGGCGATCACCTGCATCACCATCGCGATGATGGTCCGTGTACGAACTGGCGCAAGGAGTTCGCGAAGCGCGCTCTTGTGCGCCGCCGCTTCAGCTTTGGCTTGCGAGGCTTCGGCCGCCGCTCCTTGTGATACGTCGGCCTCCTCAGATGAAATGTCTGCTTTCGTAGCCTCTGTCGTCGTCATTTCGAGAACGCCTTCCATCGGGTAACTGCGTCGGCGTCGGATGCGATGCGGCCTTGGAGTTCCGCGCCGGTGAGAGTGCGATCGGCAAGAGCCTCGAGGTCTTCGAGGATCCAGTAGACCGCGAAAGGATAACTGCCGAACCAAAGTTCACCGCTCACGTCCACTGTGCGTCCGGCCTTCACTGCGGAGATCTCGTTGAACAGTGGATTTGCGTGAACTAGAGCGCCGTCGTAGATGTTGCCCGAGGTCACCACCATCGCGTCCGCCGCGTGCTGTCCGACCTCCTCGCCTGACACCGAAGACGTGGCAACACCTGTGTTGGGGCCGATCTTCGCGTCGAGTTCGGCTTGCGGGCGCCCGAAACCGGCTTCCTCGATGATCGAGGACATCGGCGACTGTGGGATGACGGTGTACATGCCGCCGGAGAATCCCACCAGCACTGACAGCGTCTGCGGTTGCGCCTCGACCGTTCCGGATACTTCGGCAAATTTGGTCTCGAGCCTCGACACGATTTCGCGAGCTTCGGACTCTCGACCCAGTGCAGTCGCCGCGGTATTCAGAACTTCGCGCCACGGCGCCGCATAGGCGAGCACCGTCGTCGGGGCAATCTCGTTGGCCTGCAAGGTGATCGACGTCAACGAGCCGACATCACTGAGCAGGATTCGGTCAGGATGAACGGCCGCGATCTGCTCCACATCTGGTGATTGGAAGAACGTCGGTTTGTCGACGACCTCGATCCCCTCACTCTGCAATATCTCCTTCGCCGCCTGCGACTGCAGCGTGGCGAAGACCGTATCGGGCTTGACCCCGAGCGTGAGTGCGTTGAGCGCTGCGAACTCGTCCAGTGCGAGCAGTTTCTGAGGTGCAGGTACGGCCGACGACTCGCCTGTTTCCGATGCGTCTGCGTCATCGCCGCCCACGGAGCAACCGACAAGCGCCGTTGCTGTCGCTGCGAGTGCCGTTGCTCGCAGGCCCCACTGCTGCCGCATCCTTCTCTCCCCGCTTTAGTTACACGCTGTCTCGATTAGGGGAGCCTACAATAAGTCACGCCTTTTGTGCAGTCCTCGTCGCTGGAAGTGCAATCGCCGGCAGACAGGCGACAACACTGATGACGGCACCCATCACGAACGCCAGCGCGAACGAGTCGCCGGAAATGCCGATCGCCAGGACCGCTGTGGTCACCGGGGCGCCCACCGCCGAACCGACGGTTCTGATCACACTGTTGACTCCACTGGCTGCTGCCATTTCCGATGGCTGGACGATCGAGGCAACCAACAGAGCACAGACCGCGAACCCCACGCCGTTCCCCAATCCGACGAGGGAAAAGAACGCCACGATCGCAACCACCGAACTCGGCCAGATCGCGAGTCCGACTGCGCCCGCCGCCATGAGGGCCAGCGCTATGACAGCGGGCACCCGCGGCCCGAATCGCCGCGCGAGAGCCGGCGTCAAGCGGCCACCGAGAAAGACGAGGACAGCGGCGGGCAAGAGCGCCAAGCCGGTCTGCACAACGGTGAACCCGCTTCCATACGTGGACGTTTCCGGCGCCTGGAGGATCCGCGGCAGACAGAGATAGAAAATGTACGGCACGAACCCGAACACCAGGGTGAGTGCGCTGGTGATCAGCATCGGATTGTCCCGAAAAACTCGCATGTCGACGATCGGCGCGTCGTGGCGGGAATCGACGGCAATCAGTGTCGCGAACGAAACGAACGCGACTACCACCAGACCCCAGAATCCGAGCGACAAAACTCCCCAGTCGGAGGCTTTCGTGATCGCCAATAGCAGGCTCACCAATCCGAACGCCAGAGCGCCGGCACCGGCCCAGTCCGTCGGCATACCCGGGCGGCGATGCGAGCCCGGAACCACGGCCACCACTGCGACCAATGCGAGCACGATCAAGATCCCGGTGATCACGAACAACCACTGCCAACTGAGATACTCGAGGATGACACCGCCGATCACCAGTGCACTTCCGGCACCGATTCCCAAAGTCCCAGCGAGCCAACCTATCCCTGAAGACAACTCGGGACCTACTACCGTTCTCCGCAGTACTGCCATCGCAAGCGGGAAGCTCGCCATGCTCACTCCCTGGACAGCTCGAACGACAAGCAGCACCCCGATATTCGGGGCGGCTGCCGCGGCAAATGTCGCGAGAGCGAAGATGATCAGGACGATCACCAGGACTCGCTTGTCGCCGAATCGGTCACCCATCGCGCCGACTATCGGAGCCATCACCGCGGCCGCCAACAGGTACGCCGTCAGGATCCAGCCGGTCACCGCCACGGACGTGTCGAAATGCTCACCCAACACCGGCAACGCCGGTACCAGCATGGTCTGCATGAGCGAGTAGACGAGTACCGCCCCCGCAAGCGCGGCGATCACCCGGCTCCCGGATCGCGTGGGCGCCTCCGCCAAGGTTGTCATCGACACCTTCCTCCAATCATGAATCGAATCGGAACGGAACACTCCGTTCCGATTGAGTAAACCATGCATTGCTAGCCTGTGGGAATGGCGAAAGAGAATGCGAGCCTCCCCGGACGCGCCCGAGAAGCCGCAGACAACGACGTCACCGTACTGCGAGCAGCGCGCGAGATTTTTGCCGAACAGGGTTGGAATGCACCGGTATCGGCAATTGCCACCCGGGCCGGAGTGGGAGTAGGCAGCATCTATCGCCGATACCGAGGCAAGGAGGAACTGGCGCAATCCCTGCGCGTCTGGGCGATCGACCACCTCGCCACCCTCGCCCGAGAGTGCATGAGCACCGCGAAAACCGATGAAGCCGTATTGAAGACGTTCTTCTCGCGATATCTCACCGAATCAGTGGGACCGCTCATTCCGGTCCTCGGCGGCAAGTTGCCTGAACACGCCGAAGTCACTCGTGCCGCCGAAGAATTGGAGGCCGCACTGCAATCGATGGTCGACGTCTGCATCGACGCTCGCGAAGTCCCGCCCGACTTCACTGCTGCGGACGTCATGCTCATGACAGTGCATCTGCGGCCGACTCTGCCGATCGAGGGTGATCGAGCCACCGAAATACACACGCGCTATCTCGACTTCATGCTCGACGGACTTCGTGGCGGAACACCTCGACCAACGATCACTCCCCCGTCCTGGAGCGAATGGCTTCAGATGTGGCAGGGCAACTGACCCCGAGAACACCCGAATGACATGTCAGGTTAGGCTTACCTAGCTTATTTCGCCATGTTCGGAAGGTTCTCATGAAAATCAATCGCCGGCTCGCCGGCTTCGCCGCACTACCCGCCGTCGCCACGCTCCTACTCGCCGGTTGCGGAAGTAGCGACGCAGCGCCCTCTGCCGAGACCAGGTCTGCCGACCAGTCCTGGAGTTACACAACGGGATACGGAAACACGATCACCCTCGACCACGCCCCGGAGCGGATCGTCGTCGACGCGTACTCCGCTGCGGCTCTGTGGGACTACGGCATTCGGCCGGTCGGCATCTTCGGTTACGGCGTCGGCAATCCAGACGTCACCGATCGCGCTGACGAGTCGACGATGACCGTCGTCGGCCGTGAAGGTGAACTCAGCGCGGAAGCTCTTGCGGCGCTGGACCCAGACCTGGTCATCGGGTACGGCAACAGCGACGACCCGACACGATGGACTTGGTGGGACGAGCCGATGGGCAAGACCGTCAACAATGTTGCACCGTTTGTCGGCGTCAAGTTCTCCGGAGCCTCGACACCGGACGTGTTGAACGAGTACGCCTCACTCGCCGAAGCACTCGGCGGGAACACCGACACAGCCGCAGCACGCGAGGGCAAGGAAGCATTCGAATCCGGTGCAGAGCGCATCCGAACTGCTGCGGCCAAGGTCGACGACATCGAAGTCCTCGCCCTGAACGGTGACAGCTCCGAGTTGTACGCAGGCACAACGGCGCTCGCTCAGTTCGGGTACCTGAAGGAACTGGGCGTGAAGTTCACCGGTCCGGGAGGCGACAAGGGCTGGGCCGATCTCAGCTGGGAACAGGTACCGGACTATCCGGCGGACATCGTGTTCCAGTTCGCGAAGTCGGCAGAGGCATTCGCGGCATCACCCGTGTTCGTCAAGCTGCCCGCGGTGACCGCGAACCAGGTGATCGACTTCGACGACAAGCGTCCCAACACCTACGCCAATTACGGCGCCTGGTTCGAGCAGGTTGCACAACTACTCGACCAGGCCCGCAACGTCGCCTGAATTACTGCCCAGCAGTGATTCGTCCGGCCGCTTCCTCGAGAACGTCGAGGAAGATGGCCGCGGTGAGCGCAAATCCTTGGTTGTATCGCGCGTCGCTGGTCAACACGTTGCCCGCTTGAACTGCAGGCAACCGCTGCCACGTCGGCTGCGACTTGATCGCGTCGAGCGCTTCCTGATCGCGTGCTTGGGCGATGATCACATCCGCCGGAGCCAATGTGTCGAGTTGCTCGAACGACAACTCGAACGAGTTCTCTGCATTGTCGTCGTCACGGAAAAGCACGTCCAGGCCGGCATCGAGTGCAACACTGATTCGCAGATTCCGTTGATGCACAAGGAAGCCCGTCGGCGTCTGAACGCCGAACACGATCTTCTTTCCGCCCAGCTTCTCCTGCAACATCGGTCGCAGTCTCGCGAGCTTGTCGTCGTACTCCGCAATGGAAGCCTCGGCGATCGTCACCCGGTCGAGCTGGCTCGCCTGCGCCATCAGAGCACCTCGCCAGTCGACCGGGTGCCCGGCAATCGGTTCGACGTCGTCGCCGACGACCAACAGCGGCGCGATGGAAGACAAGCGCTCGGTGCCGTACCAGTCACTGGTGTATCCGATCGCAGTGATGACGATCAGATCGGGCTCGAGAGCGAGCAGAGCCTCGAAGTTGGTGGAGAAGTCGCCGGCGACGTTGACGAAGCTCGCGTCCTCGATGGTGCGGCCGGGAAACTGGAATCCTGCCTTGGCGTCGGGGAACCAGAAGTTGCCCGATCCGACGATCGGGTAGTCCATCATCATCGCGAATTCGAGGTCGACGCGGCCGTCGAGCACCACCACACGCCTCGGGTCGCGCGGAACGTCGCCGCTGAACTCGGCCCACGTGTACGGGAGAGTGTCACTGGCAGAGTCGGATTCGCCATCGGAGCTTCCGCAGGCGCTCAGCGCCAATGCTGCAGCCACACCAGCTGCGCCACCGAAGAATCGGCGTCGCGAAATGCGGTCGACGATCTGAGCCCACTCCGTGTCGGTAACCTGCGCATCCAGGACGAGTGTCATACCTTTGCTCCTTCGATGTTTCGCTGACGCTCGCGTCCCAGCGGAATGACCAGCGGTGTGTGGGAAACCGGATCGTCGATGATGCGGCACGCCATGCCGAACACCTCCTGCACCAGTTCTTCGGTGATGATCTCCGCGGGCGGGCCCTCGGCGACCACCGCGCCGTCCTTCATCGCGATGATGTGAGTTCCGTAGCGGCACGCGTGATTGAGATCGTGAAGCACCGCCACCAGCGTGTGTCCGTCGTTCTCGTTCAGATCGCGGCAGAGTTCCAGCAGCTCGATCTGGTGCGCGATGTCGAGGAACGTTGTCGGCTCGTCCAGTAGCACCAACGGAGTCTGCTGCGCGAGAACCATAGCTACCCAGACACGTTGGCGCTGACCACCGGACAGTTCGTCGACCGGCCTGGCCGACAGATCCGTGACCTTGGTTGCTTCCATCGCCTTGATGACGGCGGCCTCGTCCTCTCGGGACCACTGGCGGATCAGCTTCTGGTGCGGATAACGCCCTCGCGCAACCAGATCGGCGACTTTGATTCCGTCCGGCGCGATCGACGTCTGCGGCAGAAGCCCGAGTCGCCTCGCAACTTCCTTTGCCGGGTACGACGTGATCGCCTTACCGTCGAGAAGGACCTTGCCGGTGGTCGGCTTGAGCAACCGGGACAGCGCACGCAGAAGCGTCGACTTGCCGCAGGCATTGGGACCGACGATGACGGTGAAGCCACCGTCGGGGATTTCGACGTCGAGGTGTTCCGAGATGACGCGCTTGTCGTAACCGATCGTGACGTCCTCGGCGCGAAGCCGATTCGTCCTTTCGACCACGACGGCGGCCGTACTTGTCTCGTTCACGCTGTTCCTCGTTCCTTCACCGATCACTGCTTACGTGCCTCTCGCGCGAGAAGCCATACGAAATAGATGCCACCGATGGAGACGGTGACGACGCCGACCGGCAACTGTGTCGGCGCGAAAGCTCGCTGCGCCACCCAGTCGCTGACCATCAGCAACGCGCCACCCATTGCTGCCGACGGCAGCAGGGTCACTCCGGCACTACCGGTCAATCGCCTCACCAACTGCGGAGCCGCAAGAGAGACGAACCCGATGGGACCGGCCGCTGCTGTCACCATGGCCGTCAGGGCGACGCCGAGAACAACCAGGGAAAGCCGCGTGGGTTCGGCCCGGACGCCGAGCGCCTTGGCGGCGTCGTCGCCCATCTCGAGCATCTGCATCCGCCTGCCCAACACCAGGATCAGCGGAACGAGGATGGCCAGCACGACGACCACCGGCCACACCTGAGTCCAGCCGAGGCCGTTCAACGAACCGGCACCCCACACTGCGGCAGCCATGGCGTCGTCAAGTTTCGCCTTGAGGATCATCCAGGTGTTGACCGAGCCCAACATCGCGCTGATGGCGATACCGACGATGATCAACCGGAATCCCTGCACACCTCGCTTGTACGCAAGGAGATAAACAACTGCTGCGGTGGCGATTCCGCCCACCAGAGCACCGACTGCGATCTCGTAGTAAGTACCACCGATGAGGAGGATGACCACCAGAGCGCCCGTGTACGCACCGGAGTTGAAGCCGATGATGTCCGGGCTACCCAACGGGTTCCTGGTCAGCGATTGGAAGATCGCACCGCTCATACCGAGCGCCGCACCGAGCATCAGCGCCAACAGAACTCGGGGCAGACGCCATTCCACGACGACCATGTGGATACGCGCGGGGGCTTCGCCGAACAGTGCACCGAGGACGTCCCCGATCGGCACTTGGTAGTCACCACTACCGAGCGCGATGACACCGATGGCCAATGCAAGCGCAACGAGGACGAGGCAGACTGTGACCGTGCGGACGTCGATCCGCGCGGACCAGCCTTCTTTGGGTGAGCGCACCACCGTGGTGGCGCGCCCGAAATCGATGCTCACAGACCGCTCACCTTGCTTCGACGCACCAGCATGATCAGCACCGGAGCGCCGATGAAGGCCGTGACGATACCGACCTGAAGTTCACCCGGGCGCAGCACGATTCGGCCGACGACGTCGGAGAAGAGAAGAAGAATCGGCGAGCACACCAACGTGTACGGGAGAATCCATCGCTGATCCGGTCCGACGAACCATCTCGCGACGTGCGGAACCATCAAACCGACGAATCCGATCGGCCCGGCCGCAGCTGTCGCCGCGCCGCACAGCAATGTCACCGCGATGACACCGAGGATGCGAGTACGAGTGATGTTGGCACCGAGCGAACGTGCCAGATCGTCACCCAGGGCCACCGCGTTGAGTTGGCGCGCCAACGCGAGCGCCAGGAAGAGCCCGATGAGAATGAATGGGGCAACGGCCAGAACGATTTCCAACGAACGCCCGCTGAGTGAGCCGGCATTCCACTGGCGCATCTGGTCGAAGGCGGTCGGGTTGAGCAAGGTGATCCCGGACGAGATGCCGCCGAGCACGGAGCCGATGGCAACACCGGCAAGCGTCAGCCGAATGGGCGTCGCACCACCTCGACCGATCGAGCCCAGCGTGTAGACGATCGCTGTGGCTATCACCGCTCCGAGGAAAGCGAACCATATGTACGACCAGATGCTGGTCAAGCCGAAGACCGCGACGGCAACGACCATCGCGAAGCCCGCGCCGGCATTGACACCGAGAATTCCGGGATCAGCCAAGGGATTTCGTGTCATCGCCTGGATGAGGCCACCGGCCACACCCAGTGCTATACCGACGATCAGACCGAGCAGAGTACGAGGTAGCCGCAGATCACGGATGATCACGTGATCATTGGAATCGTCGTAGTTCACCAGCGCGTCGATCACGGTCCCGAACGGAATGGTCTTCGATCCCACCGCGATACTCAGCAGGAGCACGGCGGCGAGCACCACCAGGCACACCAGAAGACCCACCATACGACGAGAGTTGGTCGATACCAGCCCGTCCGGTTGCTTCTGCTTCTCGTGCAGCGACTCGTCGATCAGTTCTTCGGTGTGTTTGTCGACTGCGCTCTTGTCCGCCGCACCGCTGTCGACAGCACTCTTGTCGAATCCAACGGTCACAAGCCGGCGCTCTCTAGAGTCTTCTCGACCTCGTCGCGGATCTCTTCCTCGTCGCGGTCCGATTCCCAGGCCGCATCGAGTGCCGCGCGGACACTTTCGTCGAGGGCCTCGTACTTCGCGTTCCACACCTCGGCTTTGTACGTCCAGTAGCCGATGACCTTGTACTGCTCACCCGGCAACTTCAGTTCGTGGCGAAGGTACTTGCGGATGTCACGGAGCATCGTGCTCTCGCCTGCAACCCACACGTATCCGAGTTCGGTGGGCAGGTTCATCGCGCGAACCGCGTCCGGCAACTTCGACGGTGCAACACCGTTGCCACTGCCGACCAGCCAGATGAACTCGACGTCGGCGTCCGAGGTGATCTGCTGCTTGTGAGACTCGTCCACCACCTCGACGATCGCCTTGGCCGACATCCCGGCGGGCAACTGTTCGATCAAGCGCCCGAGTGCGGGGAGTCCAGTCGCGTCGGCGACGAACACCTGCCAACGTGCGTCGGCCGGGGGCTCGTAGAGGCCACGAGACTCGCCGATCGCCAACTTGTCACCGATCTCGGCCTTCTGTGCCCAGTCGCTGGCGATACCACCCTCGTGAACGACGAAGTCGATCGTCATGCAGCTGGTTTCGGAATCGAACCGTCGCACGGTGTACGGCTGGCACGGGGACGGTTCCTCTCCCTCCGGGTATCGCCAACCGCGCGGTGCATCCGGATCTTCCGCCGGTAGAACGAACTTGCCTGTAGCCGGGACCGGGAAGTGGAGGCGCAGGTATTCGTCACCGGTACCGGTGGTTTCGAAGGCGGTCAGCTCCTCCCCACCGAACACGATACGAACCATTCCCGGGGTCACGTACTCCTTGTGAAGTACCTCGCCGAACACAAGACTCACAACAATCTCCAACATCGATGGAACATGAACCGGACCCGAACACGAGGATCTATCCGACTTCCGGACATAGTTAACCCGTGCTAAGTAAGGTAGACCTTAATTTATTGCAGTGTCGTCGATGAGTCGATGCCTTCTCCGCTGCAACGGGGCCAACTACTATCGCAATTCGGCCAACGCAATACGTATGGCCTGTTCACGACAAGTATTGGCATCGGTGTGACTTCTGACTACCGCCCACGATCCCTAGCGTGGACCCAGTGCCTTCGACACCACTTCTTTCGGCCGAGACAAACGGTCCCCCAACCAGCCCGGCGATCACGCCGCGTCAGGTAATCACACGCGCGATCGCTTCCGAAGGTCGCGGAGCCAAGCTGGCGGCCGCGTCCGTCGGCTTCACCGGCCACCAGGTCGCGGAAGCGTTGGTGCCGGTGGTGATCGGTGCGGTCATCGACCGTGCTGTGGCGACCAACGATGCCGCCGCACTCGGAAAGTGGATCCTCGTTCTCGGAATTCTCTTCACCGGCTTGTTGCTCAGTTGGCGCTTCGCGGCGCGCATCTCCGATTCCGTCACCGAGCACGGAGCACATCGCTTGCGGATGGACATCGCGCGCCGAGGCCTCGATCCGCACGGCATGTCGCCGCGGCGTATGCCGGGCGAGGTCTACTCGATTGCAACATCCGACGCGGGTTCGGTGGCCGGATTCACGCACACGCTGAGCACCAAACTTGCGGCCGCCTGCGGAGTGCTGACCGCCGCGATTTCGCTACTGGTGATCTCGGTGCCACTCGGCCTGCTCGTCATCCTCGGCACTCCCCCGGTGCTGGCTCTCATGCAGGTGGTCAGTCGGCCGCTCGAACGCCGAGCCGAAACCGATCAGTGGCAGGGCGCCAAGGCCGGCGCGCTAGCCGCAGATCTACTCTCCGGACTCCGAATCCTCTCCGGAATCGGCGCCGGAGATGCTGCAGCGCAGCGGTATCGGGCAGCCAGCCGGACTTCGTTGGAAGCAACCCTTCGCGCACAGAGATACCAAGCGATGTACTCCGCCGCCAACGTTGCGATCGCCGGCGCTTTCCTCGCCGTCATCGCGTACGTGGGCGGACGGATGGCAGCGTCCGGGAGCATCTCGGTCGGTGAATTCGTTGCCGTGGTTGGTCTGGCACAGTTCCTTCGGGGTCCGTTGATCGACATCATCTACTTCGGCGCCGGTCTGGCACGGGCGCGTGCTTCCGCCAACCGCGTCGCAGCACTTCTCGGGACCACCGAGGCTGTGACTCCCGCGGGTGAACCTGTGTCCCTGAATCACTCCGAGTTCCTGACGCTGCGCGACGTCGTGTTGGCCGGAGCGTCACCAGTCGATCTCGACGTCAAACGCGGCGAGATCATCGGCATCGTCACCGAGAATGCCGCATGGGCGGATGCGTTGGTCGACGCACTGGCGCGTCGAATCGAGCCTTCGAGCGGAACAATTCATCTCGGCGACAACGCCATTCACGAGCTGCACATCGACGAACTTCGCACTCACGTTCTGGCAGCACCGCACGACGCGGCACTGTTCATCGGCACAGTCGGCGACAACATCGACGCCCTCGCACCGATCGGCAGCCGCAACGACGAGGCCATCGCCGCTGCTGCGGCAGATCAAGTGATCTCGGCACTGCCGCTCGGCCTCGCAACCCGAGTCACCGAGCAAGGGAATTCTTTGTCCGGCGGTCAGCGTCAGCGCATCGCGTTGGCGAGGGCACTGGCGAGCGAAGCTCCCGTCCTGGTCCTGCACGATCCCACCACTGCCGTCGACTCCGTCACCGAAGCGCGCATTGCTCGCGGGATCGCCGAGGTACGCGGGGCGCACGCCACAATACTTCTGACCAGCAGCCCCGTGCTGCTCGATATCTGCGATCGGGTGATCGAGCTGTGAACGAACTACTCCCCACCGCAACACCGAAACAAGCGCGGCGCGCGGCACTTCGGTTGATGGGACCCCACCGGATTTCCGCGATCGCAGCAGTCGTCACCCTGACCGCCGCGACCGCGATCGGTCTGCTCACACCGCTGGTCCTCGGCGCCATGGTCGACGCCGTGACCGACGCAGACGGCGACGCTGTCTCTCGCATCGGCACACTGACTCTCGCGTTGGTCGGTATCGCGGTTGCCTCATCCCTTCTCGTCGGAGTGAGCAACTACCTGCTCGCCGGCGTCGGCGAGCGCGTTGTCGCCGACCTTCGCGAAGAAGTCGTCGTCCGGGTTCTCGACCTTCCGCAGAGCGACGTCGAACGGGCCGGGCGCGGAGATCTCGTCTCCCGCATCACCGGCGACGTGCGGTTGGTGACCCGGGCCGTATCCGAAGCACTTCCGGTTTTTGCCACCGCGGCACTGACCATCGTGTTGACCCTGATCGGATTGGGTAGCCTCGATTGGAGATTCGCCGTCGCCGCGGTGATCGCGGCACCCATCCAGATCCAGGCGCTGCGCTGGTACCTCTCGAGGTCGGCACCGGTCTACCGCGAGGAGCGGGAGGCAGAAGGTGCACGTGCGCAACAGCTCCTGGACTCGCTGAGCAACTCCGACACCGTCGGATCGCTTCGCCTGGCCGAGTCGCATCTCGAACAGATCGAATCTCGATCGATGACGGCCGTCCGGCTGAGCTTGTTGACCACGCGTCTACGCACCAGGTTCTTCGGCCGGCTCAACATCGCGGAGTTCATCGGCCTGTCCGCTGTGCTGATCACCGGCTTCTGGCTGGTGAAAGACGGTCAGATCAGCATCGGTGCCGCCACCGCCGCAGCCCTGTTCTTCCACCGCCTCTTCGATCCGGTGGGCGCGGTTCTCAGCGTGTTCGACGAATTGCAGGAAGGCACAATCGCGATGGCTCGCCTGGTCGGAGTCACGCTTGCGCCCGTGCCATCCGCACCGACCGATCCGCAGGAACCTGTCGACAGCTCAGCTTCTTTGGAACGCGTCACATTCTCGTACCGAAGCGGCGACGCTCCTGTTCTGCGAGACATCGACATCACCATTCCGGCAGGAACCGTCACCGCACTGGTGGGCGCTACCGGAGCCGGAAAATCTACAGTCGCAAAGCTGATCGCGGGAACCTACGAACCGACCGAAGGCGTCGTGAAGATCGGGACGGTGCCCCGGAACGAACTGCCACCGTCGACATCTCGGAGCGCGGTGGCCCTCGTGACTCAGGAGGTCCACGTCTTCGCCGGCACGTTGGCCGAGGATCTGCGGCTGGCCGACCCGTCGGCAACCGACAACGACATCACCGCGGCGCTCGATACCGTCGGCGCGTCGGATTGGCTGCGGGCTCTCCCGGACGGACTCGAAACCGTGGTCGGAGACGGTGGACACCGGCTGACCGCAACACAGGCACAACAACTTGCGTTGGCAAGAATCGAATTACTGGATCCGCCGCTGCTGATTCTCGACGAGGCGACCGCCGAAGCGGGCAGCGCTGGAGCCAGGGTCCTCGACGATGCCGCTCTCGCTCTGACCCGAGGTCGCACTGCTGTCACAGTGGCACACCGACTCTCACAGGCCGTCGACGCCGATCAGATCCTGGTGATGGACGACGGCCGCGTCGTCGAGCACGGCTCTCACGACGAGTTGGTCAACCTCGGGGGTCGGTACGCGGAGCTGTGGGAAGCGTGGTCCGCGCCGCGGAGTTGACCGCGACGGTTGCACCGAGCACTTCCGCCCGGTGCAACCCAACTCAAGCGTGCAGAAGGTACGGCACCGATTCGGGCGCCACACTCCCCTTGTTCATCATGCTGCCGGGCGTACGGCCGGTGACCCGGCGGAACACTGCGACAAAAGCACTCGGAGTTTCGTATCCGACCCGCCTACTGACAACCGAAACCGGCACTCCAGCAGCTAAATACGTCAATGCTGCGCGGACACGTACCTGAATTCGCCACTGCGCAAAAGTCATTCCAGTGCCCTGCGCGAACACACGCGTCAGCGTACGGACGCTACCGCCAGCCGTCAGCGCCCATTCGGACAGCGACCGCTGGTCTGCCGGATTGGCGACCAACGCTTCGGCGACGAACAACGCTCGCGGATCGGTCGGCATCGGAACCTCCACCGCAGCAACTTCGAGCGGCTGCAACATGTCGAAGGCCACCCGCTCGGCGCGACTGCGCGCCTCGTCGGGCATGTTCCGCCGATGCATGTGCAGGAGTACCTCACGCAGGAGAGCGCTGACACCGAACAAGCCCGGAACACCCGACGGCGCCTCGTGAGCCTCGGGCCGGAAGTAGGTGCAGAAGAACTCCGTACCCGGACCGGCCTTCACGGCATGCAACGCCCCGGCAGGCAGCCACAGTCCGGCCGAAGGCGGCACCTCCCAAGTGATGCCGTCAGCGACAACCGTGAGCATTCCACCGGAGTTTCCCCAGATCAGCTCATGTTCAGGATGACGATGCGGGGCCCACTGCCGCTGATGAGAGAGCTTCAGAGTCACCGTTGTCATCGAGTAGGGGTGATCGATGGAACGCGGCCCCACGGGCACCGAAATTCTCTCTGCCACAGCTGTCATGAAGACGAGTATAGGACTTTCGTTAGGCATACCTAAATAGGAACCCGAAAATCGTTGACTGTGACCCCAGAGTTACACATACCAGGGTCCCCGATATCGTGACTGCAACTCCCGGCTACGGGTCGGCAACGAGAGGTACATGATGGTTGACGCATCACGAATCCCGGTCATCGTCGGCGTCGGCGATCTGCGCTGGAATCCTGCCGACGGGCACCGCGAACCCCTCGATCTGATTCACGACGCCACCGTCGCCGCGTTGAACGACAGTGGCCACGCTGAACTGGGAACACAGATCGATTCCGTGTTAGCGATCAAGACAGTCAGCTGGTCGTACGACGATCTCCCCGGGCTGCTTGCCTCACGATTAGGCGCGACCCCCACGGTCACCTCTACCTCGCCGATCGGTGGCCACTGGCCCGCGGCACTCCTCGATCGGATCGGCGCGGCCATCGCTCGCGGTGAATCCTCGGCTGCTCTGCTCGTGGGCGGCGAATCGCACGCCAGCAGCACCGCGCTGCGAAAGTCCGGAGTCGCCCCCGACTCGATCGGGTGGACAGCCGCGCCCGGTGGGCCTCCCGGATTCGATCCGACCGACCTGGGAAGCCCCGAAATGCAGCGCGCCGGTTTCATCGTGCCGACTCGTGTCTACCCGCTCTTCGAGAACTGTTTCAGTGCTGCCGAGGGCCACGACGCCCGTGAATCGCTCGACTGGTCCGCGCGGATGTACGCCGCGTTCTCGGAATTGGCTTCGAAGAATCCCGCCTCCTGGACGTCGGAGATCCGATCGGCAGACGAGATCGGCACCGTCGGCCCCGGCAATCGGATGGTCTCCGAGCCGTACCCGCTGATGCTCAACGCCATGCCTTTCGTCAATCAGGCTGCGGCCGTTGTCGTCTGCTCGTTGTCGACGGCCCGCGAGTTCGGGATCGATGAAAACAAGCTGGTGTACCTCTGGGGCGGCGCAGGTGCGAGTGATCCGTTGGACATACTCAGCCGCAACAGCTTCGACAGCTCGGCCGCGATGCATGACGCCGTACATCGCACACTCGACGGTGCCGGAGTCGGCGCCGACGCACTCGACATCGTCGATGCCTACAGCTGCTTCCCGATCGTGCCCAAGCTGTTGATCCGCGAACTCGGACTTCCCGATACCGCGATCCCAAGCGTCACCGGAGGACACTCGTTCTTCGGCGGACCGCTCAACAGCTACACCCTGCATTCCGTCGCTGAAGTCACCAGGCGAATTCGCGACGGCGCGAACCTTGCCCTCGTCCACGGCAACGGTGGATTCCTCACCTACCAGCACTGCGTACTGCTGTCGTCCGCCGCTCATGCTGGCGGGTACGTCGGTGATCCCGACGCACGCGCGCTAACTGCGGAGGTTCCGGAACTGATCACTGATTACACGGGCACGGCGGAAATAGTTACGGCCTCTGTCGAATACGGCCGCACCGGGGAGCCTGAGATCGGGTTCGTGATCGCGGCAACGCCGGACGGCGGCCGCGTCGCCGGTCACACCGGTCCCGAGAATGCCGCCGAACTGACCCAGCTTCGCGGTGACAACCCTCCGTCGATCGGGCGAACTGTTCACATCAGCGACGAGAACGGGCGACTCACGCTCACGTTCTGACAGTAGCGTTCTGACAGTAGACAGCCGTCAGCACCGGGGCATGGTGATGCCCCGGTGCTCACGTCTTCAGTTGTCGCGGTTCAGGCTGCTGTCGGTGGGCTGTTCCCGCCGATCGGCTGCTGATACGGATCAACAGACATCGGCGGATAGAACACCGATTTGCGATCCGGCCCGATCTCCACCCGCCATTCGGTGTGGTGCATCGTCCGATGATGATGACCGCACAACAAGATCAGATTGTCGAGATCCGTTGGGCCACCATCGTTCCAGTGAACAATATGATGGGCATCGCACCACCCCGATGGTGTCCCGCACCCCGGAAACGCACACCCGCCATCACGAACCGCCAACGCCCGCCGCTGGGGTACCGTCGCGGTCCTTGCTTCTTTGCCGCAGTCGAGCGGAACACCGTTCTCGTCCAACAAAATCCGGGTGACCGTGCAGTCGCACGCCAGCATCCGGGCAGTATCGATACTGATCGGACCTACCCAATCCGTCCACGCGAAACCCAGTTCCTGAGTCGACGGCAGTAGATCCTTCAATGCTTTGAGGTCGGTCATGTCTTTTGCACTGGCGGTGACTGTGATGTGCGGTTTCACTCCGCCTTCGATCGGACCCAGCCCCGCCCGCTCGTACCGCCGCAACAATTCGCAGAACCCATCCGCCCGTCGTAATGCCGGCGTGCGGGCGTCCTTGACGCCGTCCTTCTCCGGCGTCGGCGCCGACAGGCTCGACAGCAACGTGATCAGACGTGCCCCGTTCACAGCATCCAGGTCGCCCTTCACGGTCACCCGCCCGTACAAGCCTTTCGAGGCGTAGAACTCGTTACGCTCCGAATCCTCACCCACCGGAACGCCGTCTTCGCGTTTGCCGTACTGCTTCTCGATCCGCCGGATCGCTGCCCGCACCGCATCACAATCGGCGATGTTCTTCGACGCCAACCCCAACAGAATCCCGCGGGCCTTGTCCACATCCGCCAGGGTCATGTTCTTCGGCGGATGCTGACAAAACGACGCCACCTGCCGCGCCTTCAACGCATCCACGTCACCGCGATGGAATGCATCCGCGACAACAGGTTCGAGCATCAACAACCGCGCCAACCCGACCAGCAGGCTGCACTCACCGATCTCCAGATTCGTCGAACCATGCAACCACTGCGCGATCGCCCGAAAACCCTTCCCGCCGAGAACGTCCCGGGAAAACATCTCCACGATCAGCAACACCATCCGCGACTGCAATTCGTGTCGGGCGCGCACCAGATCCAGAACCTCACTCTTGAGGTCCTCGCCATCCAGCTGCCACGCTTCCCGACTGTCCATGCTCAAAGTTTAATCGAACATACTTTCGATAACCAGAGACAAACCGGACAACTTCGGGAACATGAAGACTTGAGACCTGTTGAAGTACATCACCATTCAGCTAGCCGTCAAAGACGACGCGATAGAGGACGTATCCCGCGAAACACACAATCGCAACAACGCACAGCACAAGCAGGATGTCGAAAAAGATGACCACGCTTCACCCCAATCAGTTCGACCCACCGGCCACTTCTCCGTGCGGAGAAATTCTCCAAGCGGAGAAGAGGATATCACGGTATCTTCTCTGCGTGGAGAAATCGACTCGAGAAGCACTTCTGGACGCCGGGCTCGACCTGCTGGGCCGGGTTGGGTTTCGAGCCTGGTCGATGAGAGGCGTCGAAGACGAGGCGGGCGTGCCACACGGCAGCGCACGGCACTACTTCGCAAACCAGCGTGGACTGATAGTCGAGGTGGTGCGACACCTTCTGGACGGTGATCTTCCTCGCCCGGGCGAGACGCCGAAGCAACAGGTGGCCCGGTGGCTGGGGCCGGAGTCCGGTCGCACTCGTGCTCGCTACGAACTGATCATCGCGGCATTCCACGATCCCGACCTCGCAGTGGAACTGGTGCGTGGTCGGGATCGGTTTGTCGACATCTTGATCGAACGCGGCATGACCTCGTCCGATGCAACGGAGTTGGTCGCAGCACTGGACGGGCTCGTTCTGGACGCACTGCTGCGCAGGCATGCTCCGGAAACCCTGGATCCCGAGCGAATCTTCAAGAGGTTCGCAGCGAAGTTCCCCTAGCCGTCCAGCTCGGCGAAGAGCTCCATCCACTGCTCTTCGGCGGCTTCCTTGTCGGCGATGACCTGCTTGAGTTCGGCGCCGAGCTTCTGCAGCTTGTCCGGGTCGGTGGCCGCGTCGGCGAGGGAAGCGTGCAGCTTCTTCTCTCGGTCGTCGAACTTCGCAATGGACCGCTCGAGCTTTGAAAGTTCCTTGCGTGCAGCGCGATCCGCGGCGCCGTCGCGGACCTGCTTGCTCTTCGACGCACCACTCGCCGTCGAGGCCACCGACGGGTTGTCGCCATCCCCCATTGCTGCGCGCCGACGCAGGTAGTCCTCGATACCGCCGGGCAGGTTGGTGAGCTTGCGGTCACCGAAGAGCGCCCAGGTGGTGTCACAGATGCGCTCGATCAGGTACCGGTCGTGCGAGATGACCACCATGGTGCCCGCCCAGCCGTCGAGCAGATCTTCGAGTTGCTGAAGCGTGTCGATGTCGAGATCGTTGGTCGGCTCGTCGAGAAGCAGGACGTTGGGCTCGGCCATGAGGACACGCGTCAACTGCAGACGTCGGCGCTCACCACCGGAGAGATCACCGACTGGGGTGCGCTGACGCGCCGGCGTGAAGCCCAACCGCTCAGCCAGCTGACCCGCCGATACTTCCTTGTCTCCCAGCGTGATTCGCTCGGCTACATCCTTGACCGCGTCGAGTACGCGCATGTCGGTCGGTAGATCGTCGAGTTCCTGCTTGAGCCAACCGATGTGGACGGTCTGCCCCTGAATGCGCTTTCCGGCGGCAGGCTCGAGTTCGCCGGCCAGAGTCCGCAGCAGAGTCGTCTTGCCCGAGCCGTTGACACCGACCAGGCCGACACGCTCACCTGGAGCGAGACGCCAGGTCAGATCCTCGACGAGTACACGGCCGTCCGGGGTCTCCAGACGCGCGTCTTCGAGTTCGATGACAACCTTGCCGAGCCGTCGCTGGGCGAAGGACGCAAGTGCCACCGCGTCACGAGGTGCCGGAACGTCGGCGATCAGAGCCTCTGCGGCTTCGATGCGGTACTTCGGCTTGGACGTACGGGCCGGCGCACCGCGGCGCAGCCATGCGAGTTCCTTGCGTGCAAGGTTGCGTCGACGCTCTTCGGAAGCGTCAGCCTGACGCGAACGCTCGGCGCGAGCGAACACCCAGTCGTTGTAGCCACCCTCGTAGCTTTCGACGCCGCCGCCGACAACCTCCCAGGTGCGGGTGGCGACGGTGTCGAGGAACCAGCGATCGTGGGTCACGACGACAAGCGCGCTGCGACGCGAGACGAGGTGCTCGGCCAACCACTGAACACCTTCGACGTCGAGGTGGTTGGTGGGCTCGTCGAGCACCAGCAGGTCGAGGTCCTGAACCAGGGCCGCAGCGAGAGCCACGCGGCGACGCTCACCGCCGGACAGGCCGTCGACCTTGGCATCCAATGCGGACCGCTCGCCGCCGGCGCCCAGGTTGTCGATGCCGATACCCGAGAGCACCGAACGGATGCGCGCGTCGCCGGCCCATTCGTGTTGCGCCACTCCGAGCGGCCCCAGGACCACTTCACCGACGGTGGAGCCGGGAGGCAGTACACCGCGCTGCGTCACGACGGCCATACGCAATCCGCCGACGCGGCTGACGCGTCCCGAATCCGGCTGCTCCACACCCGCGAGGACTTCGAGCATGGTCGTCTTACCGCCACCGTTGAGGCCGACGACGCCGATGCGCTCGCCCTCCTCGACGCCCAGGGAGACCCCGTCGAGCAACGGCTTGACGCCGAAAGACTTCGACACGTTTTCCAGATTGATCAGATTCGCCATCAGTGCTGTCCCTTTGCCGCATTGTCGAGTATTCGTGCTCCGGGAACGGGTCCGCTCGCCACGCGAACGGTGCGGCACACCCCCGCTCCCGCAAGTTCTGCGCTCACTTCCACCGCGGACTGTGCGTCGGCGCAGAGAAAGGCGCATGTCGGTCCGGAGCCGGAGACGATGCCGGCCAAAGCTCCGGCTTCGACACCCGCTCGCAGCGTCCGTCGTAGATCCGGGTTGAGTGAGAGTGCTGCCGCCTGCAGATCGTTGCCGAGCAGCGACGCAAGCAGATGAGCGTCACCCGTGGTCAGTGCCTGGATCAACGCATCGGCGCTCCCCACCCGTTTCGGGGAGCCTTCTGCCCGCAGCTTGTCCAGCTCGCGGAACACGACCGGTGTGCTCAAGCCACCCTTGGCCAGCGCCAACACCCAGTGAAAAGTGTGGCGGGTCAAGACGGGGACAAGTTGTTCGCCGCGGCCGGTTCCGAGGGCAGTGCCACCGTGCAGCGAGAACGGAACGTCACTCCCGAGGCGTGCCGCAAAAGCGTCGAGATCAGGCCGCGAGAAGTCGAGCTTCCACAAAGCATTGAGCGCAACCAAAGCGGCGGCTGCGTCGGCACTCCCGCCGGCCATTCCGCCTGCGACGGGGATGCCTTTCTCGATGACTATCTCGACGTTCGGGGCCACGCCACCCTCGACGGCGAGCATCTCGGCGGCACGCCACACGAGGTTGGTGCGATCGGTCGGCACGGCCGCGGCGTCGTCGCCGATCACCCGCACGGTCAAGGTGTCCGCAGGCGCCACCGTGAGGGTGTCTGCCAGCGACAAAGCCTGAAAAACCGTCGTCAGCTCGTGATAGCCGTCGTCTCGCAGGTCCCCGACGGCAAGGTGGAGATTCACCTTGGACGGGGCCCGGACGACTACGGGGCGTGGAACGACGGAGAGCACAAGGAACAACAATAGGCGCTGCGAACACCTGGGCGAAAACCTGCGACCGCCGCACCCCGTCCGACAGCCAGCACACCCACGCTATTTCACCGCGCGCACGCCTACGCCCAGACCGACCACCGCCACGCACACGGCGGCGACGAATCCTGCCAGAACGCTGCTCGACGCGAAGTCTCCGGCAAAGAGTGCCCGCTCGGCGTCTACGACGTAGCCGAGCGGATTGATGTTCACGAGGACCTTCATCCAACCTGGTGCGTCCTCGAGTGGAAGCATGGTTCCCGACAGTATCAGGAGCGGGAACATCAGCGTCTGCTGAACGACCCAGAACATCCAATCCTGCTCCCGCACAGCCAGAGCGAGAGCGTACGAGAGCGCACCGAGTCCGACGCCGAACACTCCCAGCAGGACTATCCCGAGCGCGGCGCCCGCTGCATTGACGTCCAATCCGAGCGGAAGTGCGACCAGAATGATCAGAATCGCCTGCGCGGCAAGCGGAACCATCTCCTTGCACGCTCGCCCGATCAACAAGGACGAGCGTCGGAGCGGAGTCACCAACATTCGCTCGTGCGATCCCTGCTGCATCTCCATCAAGAGGTTGGACCCGGTCATCGTCGTTCCGAAGATCGCGATCATCACCAACACACCGGGAATGAACCAATTCCATACGCCGTCACCGGTACCCGGAACCCCTTTGAGCAGAGGCCCGAACAACGCCAACAGGATCAGCGGCTGGATGAGGCTGAAGATGACGCTGACCGGGTCGCGCAACATCGGTCGCAGCTCACGGCCCATCACGATTGCGCTGTCTCGAACGATGTTGCCGTGCACGGTACGTGGGGTATCGAGTGTGATTGTCATGGCGGATTCCTGTTCGTCGAAGTTCTTTGTCGTGTTTCAGGAAGCGACCGCAGCGGCGCTCTCGCGCAGGCTGCGGCCGGTGAGAGTGAGGAAGACGTCGTCGAGAGTCGGCCTGGTGATGTCGGCAGTGAGTGCGAGGGCACCGCGGGCATCGGCTTCACGCAGCAACACCGGTAGCGTCGAATCACCCTCGCCGGCACGGATACTCACCGAACTTGCCTCGACGGTGACCCCACGCACAGTGACAAGTCGCTCGGCCACCGACGCCGCGATGGCAGCCGCTTCGGCGTTGTCGAACGTGAGCAACAAATGATCTCCGGCAAGATCAGCCTTGAGTGCGGCAGCGGTGTTGTCCGCGATAACAGTGCCCTCGTCGATGACGATGACCCGCTCTGCCATCGAATCCGCTTCTTCGAGGTAGTGCGTGGTCAGCACGATCGTGGTGCCCATCTCTCGCCGCAGCCGGAGGATGTGGTCCCAGAGGTTGGCCCGACTCTGCGGGTCCATGCCCGTGGTCGGCTCGTCGAGGAACAGGAGCGGTGGGCGATGGACCAGGCCCAGAGCGATATCGAGCCGCCGTCGCTGCCCGCCGGACAGCGTACTGACCTTTCGAGTACCCAACTCGGTGAGTTCGAGATCACGCAGCAATTCGTCGGCCCGGACCTGCGAGTCGCCCTTGGGCATTCCGTAGCACAACCCCTGCGTCACCAACTCGTCGCGAACCCGCTGGTTGTGGCCGGCTCCGTTCCCCTGTCCGACGTATCCGAGGCTGGAGCGCACCTCGTTTCGTGCCGCAGCGATGTCGAATCCCGCGATCCGCGCAGTACCGGAAGTGGGCTCGAGCAAGGTGGTCAGCATGCGCAACGTCGTCGATTTTCCGGCACCGTTCGGCCCAAGCAAGGCAACCAACTCGCCCTCCGCTACGTCGAGAGTGACTCCCTTGACTGCTTCCACGAGCTTCTTGCCCTGGGCGAAGTGCTTGGTGAGCGCCTTCGTCTCGATCATCGGTCCGCCGTCGTTGATGCGACTCATGATGTGGCCCCAATTTCTTCTCGATTGGTCGGATGCGGACCAACCTAAATTCAATTGAGGACGCATTGGGTCCTAAATGTTTGGCAGACTTCTGGCCATGAAGGAGACATCGGCTCGCCTACTGCGGTTGCTGTCACTGCTCCAGACGCGTCGAGACTGGTCCGGTGCCGAACTCGCGGACAAACTCGCGATCACCCCGCGCACAGTCAGACGTGACGTGGACCGCCTCCGCGATCTCGGCTACCCGGTCGACGCGACAGTCGGAGTCGGTGGCGGATATCGCCTGGGAGCGGGCGCGGAGATGCCCCCGCTACAGCTCGATGACGAAGAAGTGCTCGCGGTGGCACTTTCACTGCAGTCCGGAGCGACCGGCTCGGTGGTCGGCATCGGCGAGGCCTCGATGCGCGCGCTGGCGAAGCTGCGGCAGATCATGCCGTCGAGGCTGCGACACCGTCTGGAGTCGCTGTCGATCGATGTCGTGCCACGCGAGCCCGCCGCGAGCGCAGTCGATGCGTCGGTCTTGTCCGCCATCGCGTCGGTGTGCCACAACCACGAACGCCTGCGATTCGACTACAGCACTCACGACGGCACCCAGAGCCGGCGCGAGGTGGAACCGTACCGGCTCGTACGGTCGGGTGTCCGGTGGTATCTGGTGGCCTGGGATCTCGCTCGCGACGACTGGCGATCATTTCGCGTAGACAGAATGGAACCCAAGATCCCCACCGGCCCACGATTCGTGCCGCGGGAACTACCCGCCGGCGGTGCAGCAGACTTCGTTTCCCGCGGTGTCGCTCGGGCCTATTCCTCCACGCGCGCAACAGTTCTACTGCATGCACCCATCGAGCAGATAGAACCCATGGTCAACGAACAGTGGGGATCGGTGGAGTCCACCGACGAAGGGCGTTGCGTCATAGTGCTTTCGGGCACTTCTCTGCGATCGATCGCACACTGGCTCAGAGCTTTCGACGTCGATTTCACCGTTGTGAATCCACCTGAACTCCGCGAGGAATGCCGCACGATCGCGGCGGAAACGGCAGTCGCCACTCAGCGGTATCTCGATGCATGACAGCGTTTTTCACCCAAATACAACAAGACCCCAACTCCGAAGAGTTGGGGTCTTGTCAGTACGTCATGCGTCGGTTGCCCGACTCACATGGACGTCTTAGACGATGGTAACGCCGGTGGCCTGCGGGCCCTTGTTGCCCTGACCGATCTCGAACGCCACGCGCTGGTTCTCCTCGAGAGTGCGGAAGCCGCCACTCTGGATCTCGGAGTAGTGAACGAAGACGTCAGCACTGCCGTCTTCGGGAGCGATGAAGCCGAACCCCTTCTCGGAGTTGAACCACTTCACGATGCCCTCTGCCATGTAAATCTCCTCTAACACAGTGTCAACAGGCAGTCGCTTCGACCGCCCGGGTCACTTACTACGACCGTTCTGAGACAAATCCGTGGAGGATGTCCAAACGCTCGCAACCTAACCATTTGCGAGCGTGGAAACACAAACACAAACACTTACGACCAACACAAGTAGACCACACATCCGCCGTGTTGTCTTCCTTGAGGCCTTCATCACTGCCCAGCCCGTTGACAGGCATACCCCCTGGGGGTACCTTCGATTGCAGAGCGATACCTACACCGGGTATCCGTAAAATAGGCTTTCCACAACCGAAGGGATCTGCGATGACCACCGCCGAATACACCGTTTCCGGAATGACCTGCGGACACTGCGTCGGATCCGTCAAGGAAGAGATCGGCAACATCGCGGGAGTAACCGCGGTGGATGTCGAACTGGCGAGCGGACGCGTCGTTGTCACCAGCGATGCTCCCGTCTCCGCAGCCGACGTCGTCGCAGCAGTCGACGAAGCCGGCTACGCAGTCGTACCAAGCTGAGTCAGCCGTGCGCACCTCGACAACACTTGCCGCCTACGCCGTAGGGCTGGTCGCCGTCTTCGGCGCCGCCCTCGGCGTGGGGGCCGCAATCGGAAGCCCGATAGACATGTCCACCACCCAGCACAGCACCCACGAATCAACCACCGAATCGATGCCAGGCATGGATTCGGCAACACCTGCAGGTCTCGAAGTCTCCTCCGGCGGATACACACTCACCGATGTGACCGCACCCGGTCGAGCTGGGGAGCCGGGAACCTTGACCTTCCGGATTCTCGACGACACCAACACGCCCGTCGTCGATTTCGACCTCCTGCACGAGAAGAAACTCCACCTCATTGTCGTCCGAAACGACACCAGCGAATTCCGCCACGTACATCCGTCCCTCGCTGCAGACGGCACCTGGTCGATCGACTGGGCCTGGCCCGCCGCCGGCACCTACCGAGTCTTCGCGGACTTCGATCCCACCGACGGCACCCAACTGACACTCGGCCGAAACTTCGACGTGGCAGGCGAATTCACTCCTGCGCCGCTACCTGCGAAGAGCGCGACCGCAACCGTCGACGGATACACCGTGACTCTCGACGGTGATCTGACCACTGCCGGCGGCCCGATCACGCTGAGCGTTGCTCGCGACGGAGCCCCGGTCACCGATCTCGATCCGTACCTCGGTGCCTTCGGTCACCTCGTTGCCCTGCGCACCGGCGACCTCGCCTACCTGCACGTGCACCCCGAAGGCGAGCCAGGCGACGGCGTCACAGCTCCTGGTCCGGACATTTCCTTCCACGCACAGGCACCGAGCGAAGGCACATACCGGCTGTTCCTCGACTTCCAGCACGAAGGCGTGGTTCGGACCGCCGAATTCACTGTTGATGCAGGCACTTCCACGGCTTCAGTTCCAGACAATCACGAGGGAGGGCACTGATGACGTCACCGACTGCGGTCGACAATGCTGCCAACTCGAGCAGCGTCGAACTCGCGATCACCGGGATGACCTGCGCCTCCTGCGCGTCACGAATCGAGAAGAAGCTCAACAAGATCGACGGCGTCACAGCCACCGTCAACTACGCGACGGAAAAGGCCAAGGTCACCTTCCCGGACGGGGTGCCCGTCGAAGATCTGGTCACTGCCGTCGAGAATGCCGGCTATTCCGCCGCGCTCCCCAAACCGCCCAGCGCACCGGACACCGTCGACCCGGATGCGGAAACCCCGCAGGATCGTGATCTGCGCGAGCTTCGTACCCGCCTGATCATCTCGACTCTGCTCTCCGTGCCGGTCATCGCTATGGCAATGATTCCTGCGCTGCAGTTCGACAACTGGCAGTGGCTCTCCCTCACGCTGGCCGCACCGGTCATCGTGTGGGCGGCCCTCCCCTTCCACCGGGCTGCCTGGGTGAACCTGCGTCACGGCGCGGCCACGATGGACACGCTCATCTCGCTGGGCACCATCTCGGCCTTCGTCTGGTCGCTCTACGCACTGTTCTTCGGCACTGCGGGCGAAGCCGGTATGAAGCACGCCTTCCGGCTGACGGTCGACCGGATGGACGGCAGCGCCAACATCTACCTCGAAGTTGCCGCGGGCGTCATCACGTTCGTGCTGGCCGGACGCTACTTCGAGCACAAGTCCAAGCGCACGTCCGGCGCCGCACTACGCGCACTCATGGAGCTCGGTGCAAAAGACGTCGCGGTATTGCGCAACGGCGTCGAAGTACGAATCCCCGCCGAAGAACTGGCAGCGGGCGACTCCTTCATCGTCCGGCCCGGCGAGAAGATCGCCACCGACGGCATCATCACCGAGGGCCGCTCAGCCGTCGACATGAGCATGTTGACGGGTGAATCCGTGCCTGAGGAAGTCGGTGTCGGGGACACTGTCGTCGGCGCCACCGTCAACGTCGGTGGAACCTTGACCGTCGAGGCAACCCGGGTCGGGAGCGACACCCAACTCGCCCAGATGGCGGCACTGGTCGAAGACGCCCAGAACGGCAAGGCCGAAGTTCAGCGCCTCGCCGATCGGATCGCCGGTATCTTCGTACCGGTCGTCATCGCGATTGCCGTTGCGACACTGGGCTACTGGCTCGGTACCGGTAACCCTATCGAGATGGCCTTCACCGCTGCGGTCGCCGTGCTGATCATCGCGTGCCCCTGTGCCCTCGGATTGGCAACGCCCACAGCCCTGTTGGTGGGCACGGGTCGCGGAGCTCAGATGGGAATCCTCATCAAGGGACCCGAGGTGCTCGAATCGACGCGCGCAGTCGACACCGTCGTGCTCGACAAGACGGGAACCGTCACCACCGGTCAGATGACATTGCTGGACACCGTGGTGGGCGAAGGAACAACCGTCGACGAGGTCCTTCGGCTGGCGGGCGCACTCGAACATCGCTCCGAGCACCCCATCGCCGCAGCGATCGCGAAGGGTGCGACCGAAGCTGTGGGCGAATTGCCTACGGTCGAGGATTTCGTGAACGTCGCCGGGCGCGGCGTGCAGGGAATGGTCGACGGTCACGCAGTCGTCGCGGGCCGAGACGCGCTGCTCGCCGACTGGTCGATGCCGTTGCCGGAAAATCTCCGCGAGGCGAAGGCTGCAGCAGAGAAGGCCGGGCGCACCGCAATCGCGGTGGGCTGGGACGGCAAGGCGCACGGCATCCTCGTGATCGCCGACGCGGTCAAGGACACGAGCGCCGAAGCAATCGCGCAGTTGAAAGCACTCGGCCTCGAACCGGTTCTGCTGACCGGTGACAACGCCACCGTTGCTCGCACTGTCGCGGATCAGGTCGGGATCAGCACCGTCTTCGCCGAGGTCATGCCTGCGGACAAGGTCGACGCCGTCAAGAAACTGCAGGCGGAAGGACGCGTCGTGGCCATGGTCGGCGACGGCGTGAACGACGCGGCAGCCCTGGCTCAGGCCGATCTCGGCCTGGCGATGGGCACGGGTACCGACGTTGCGATCGAGGCCAGCGACATCACTCTGGTGCGAGGTGACCTGCGGTCGGCAGCCGATGCAATTCGACTGTCCCGCAAGACGCTCAAGACCATCAAGGGCAACCTGTTCTGGGCATTCGCCTACAACACGGCTGCGATCCCGCTGGCTGCGGCCGGCCTGCTCAACCCGATGCTCGCCGGTGCCGCAATGGCATTCAGCAGTGTGTTCGTGGTGAGCAACAGCCTGAGGTTGCGGCGGTTCAAATAAGGGGGCAAGCCCCTGTGCGCGGTTAGGGAGTCCCTGCACTCCTTAACCGCGCACGGGACTATTCGCCTCCAGCCAGCCGAACGAAGGCTGCTGCGTCGAGCATCTCACCACGCGTCTGTGGCTCGATGCCGGCAGCGAGGAGCCGTCGTTCGGCCTCGGCAGGCGAACCTGCCCAACCGCTGAGCGCGGCACGCAAAGTCTTGCGGCGCTGCGCGAATGCGGCGTCGATCGCCGCAAAAACCTGCTTGCGGTGTTTCTCGTCCATCGGCCACGGCGGCTCCGCATACCGGTCGATACGAACCAGACCTGATTCCACCTTCGGCACCGGCCAGAACACGTTGCGTCCGACGGCACCGGCGCGGCGAACCTCGCCGAAGAAGTTGGCCTTGACGCTGGGAACGCCGTAGATCTTGCTTCCCGGATCAGCCGCCAGGCGATCGGCAACCTCGGCTTGCACCATCACGAGCGCGGTCCGCAGACTCGGGAGCGATGCGAACAGATGCAACAGCACCGGCACCGCGACGTTGTACGGCAGGTTCGCGACAAGCGCGGTCGGCTCGCCGGGAATCTGCGAAGGCAGCACACGCATCGCGTCGGCTTCGACGACGGTCAGGCGATCGGCCAGTTCCGGCGCTCGCTCGGCCACCGTCTTCGGCAGGCGAGCCGCGAGGTTGGGATCGATCTCGACCGCGATGACCCGATCGACCACGTCCATCAGCGCCATCGTCAGCGAACCGAGACCAGGCCCTACCTCGAGAACGACGTCGTCACGTGTCACGCCTGCCGTGGTGACGATGCGCCTCACGGTATTGGCGTCGTGAACGAAGTTCTGCCCCAACTGTTTCGTGGGCCGGACACCGAATTCCTCGGCAAGAGCGCGCACCTCGACCGGACCGAGCAGGGCTGCCTGCCCGCGCGGAGTAGCGATGGGTTCGTTCGATTGTTCGGCGTCTGACACCAGTAGAACTTATCCCAGTCCGAGGCGACCCGAGCACGACGGCCATGCGCCCCAGCCCTGAGTGCGCTGGGTCTGTGTCGCAATCGCGATCTGTTCTTCACGGGTGGCGAGGTCGGCGCGGGGCGCATACTTCAACCCGCCCTGTCGTTCCCAGGTGTTCTGATCGAACTGCACGCCGCCGTAGAAACCGTTGCCGGTGTTGATGGCCCAGTTACCGGTGGCCTCGCACTGTGCGAGCGCATCCCACGTCGAACCGTTCTCCACGGGCGGCACCTCGGTGCCCGGCTTCGTTCCGACACGCACGACCTTCGGCTGCGCCGGTGTGGTGATCGTCTCCGCGACCTGGGCACGTCCGGCTTCGACACCGTTGACGAGATTCACGGCGAACGTCACGTCACGCACACCGGGCACGCCCGGGTTCTCGACGATCGTGCGACTCTGGTTCATCGTCGGATCCTCGATGCGCTGATCCGGCGGATCGAGCGGCAAGGTCTCGACCTTGTTCTCGGTGCGGTTGCGCGTCACCGTGACCTCCAGGCCCTCGGTCAGTGGAGCGTCGGCGGCGGGAACCACCGTGTCCGACTGCTCGAGCGGAGTGCCGTTGGCGGTAAGGAACTCCCCGACCGTCGGCGCCGCGATACGCACGTCTGCTGCCGCGTTTGCGCCGTCGACCAGTTTTGCGACGACCGGTGTCAGCACGTCGAGCGCGGCGCCGTCCAGCGGAAGACGCTGCGAGCGCGAAGCCGACACGTGCACATCCGCCGCGACGTCCAACTGCTTCAACGCGTCGTCGACGGTCAAGGCAGTGGTCCAGAGCTTCTGCGGCTGACCGTCGACCGTCAGCGTGATCTCACGGGCACGACGGAGCACCACGGTGTCGCCGTCGGACAGCGAAGCGTCGGCCGCGGGAGCAACTGCATCCTTGTCACCGATCGGGTAGCCCGCGTCCTCGAGAGCGCCGTCGACGTTGGTCGACATGGTGCTCAGGCGAATCTGCTCACCGTCGACATCGAGAGTGATGGTCTTGTGCCGGACGACGGCCAGAACACCACCCACGAGAACCGTCAGGAGAAGAGCGGCGATCGCCGAGTACAACAACGGCGACCTGGTCGAGTTGATCTTGGCGAACGGTGACATCGGTTCCTGTGTTCTGTGAGGTGTGAGCGCGTCAGCGCAGGCCCAATTTGCTGGTGCAGGACGGCCAAGCACCCCAGCCCTGACCGGCGCGGACCTTCTCGCCGATCGCGATCTGCTGTTCACGTGATGCGAGGTCGGCGCGAGCTGCGTACTGACCGCCGCCGAATGCTTCCCAGGTGCTCTGGGTGAACTGAAGTCCTCCGTAGAAACCGTTGCCGGTGTTGATGGCCCAGTTTCCGGTCGCCTCGCACTGAGCAATGGCATCCCACGTCGACGCGTTGGACACAGCGGGAGCGGAAGCCTGCTTGGTACCGACCTTCACCACTGCTGCGACCGGTTCCTTGATCACGGTCGCGGACAGTTCGGTTCGTCCGGCCTCGACGCCGTTGACGGTCTTGACCTCGACAGTGGCCGTGCGCTCACCCGGAACACCCGGGTTCTCGACGACGGTCTTGTCCTTCTCCAGCTCGGGATCTTCGACCTTGTTCTCCGGCGGCGCGATCGGCTGCGTCTCGACGCGAGTGTCCGTGCGGTCGCGCGTGACCTGGATGGTCAGGCCGTTGGTAACGGGTGTCTCGGCGGTGGGAACCACCGAGTCGGCCTGCTCGAGCGGCGCATTCTTGGCCGCGAGAAGATCGCCGACGGTCACGGCGGCGAGCTTGACCTCCGCCGCGGGAGCGCCACCGTCGCTGACGCTGACGGTCTTCGGGCTGACGACGTCGAGCTCGGTCCGTTCGAGCGGCAGACGATGCGAGCGCGAAGCCGAGACTGCGAAGTCGTCGGAAACATCTACCTGCTTCAATGCCTCGTCGACCGTCAATGCGGTGGTCCAGATGGTGGTCGGCTGACCGTCGACGGTCAGAGCCAACTCACGGGCACGGCGCAGTACGACGGTATCGCCATCGGACAGGGAGGAATCGGCACTGGGTGCGAGCGCGTCCTTGGGATCGACCGGGTATCCGGCGTCCTCGAGAGCGGTACCGACGCTGCTCGACATCGTGGACAGCGAAATCATGTCGCCGTCGACATCGAGGGTGATCGTCTTGTGCCGAACCACGGCGAGCGCACCCCCGACGATGAGCGTCAGAAGCAACGCACCCACCACTGAATAGAGAAGTGGTGACTTCGTGGAGTTGATCTTGGCAAAAGGCGACACAGGAAATCCCAAGGCAGACGACGTTCGATCACAATACGGTAACGACCGAGCGTTGTATCGGCAACCAAATCACAACGAAATGCGACTTTTGTCACGGAACGGCAACGGCGTGTCGTGTGTTCTGCACTTTCCGGCTCCGATACCCGTGTATCGATTCAGCTCTGGGCGCAGTATGTTCTCGTCTGGTTCAAAGCAGTCCGGCGATCCCGGGCGCGACAGAAGAAAGCTGGGCGATAGTGCGAAGAAGATTCGACAGACCACGTAATGCCAGGTGGCCGATCCTGGCCATCCTGCTGGCGCTGATCGCAGCGCTGTTCGCCCCCGGAATCGCGAGCGCGCAACCCGGCCGCACCTACACGATCGCCACCGATCTGACATTCGCCCCGTTCGAATTCGAGAACGAAGACGGCAAACTCGTCGGCATCGACATCGACCTGCTCAATGCGATCGCCGAGGACCAAGGCTTCAAGGTCGACATCAAGCAGCTCGGCTTCGACGCGGCCCTTCAGGCCGTGCAGGCCGGGCAGGCGGACGGCGTCATCGCGGGTATGTCCATCACCGACGCCCGCAAGCAGGTGTTCGACTTCTCCGACCCGTACTTCGAGTCGGGCGTGCAGATGGCGGTCCTCGAGACCGACAACGACGTGAAGTCGTACGAGGATCTGAGGGGCAAGCGCGTCGCCGTCAAGAACGGCACCGAGGGCGCCAGCTTCGCCGAGTCCATCAAGGACCAATACGGCTTCACCACAGTCTATTTCGCCGACTCCGCCAGCATGTACGACGAGGTCCGCACCGGGAACTCCGTCGCAGTCTTCGACGACTACCCCGTCCTCGCCTACGGCATCACACAGGGCAACGGCCTCAAGACGGTCACCGAAAAAGAGGTGGGCGCGAGCTACGGCTTCGCAGTCAACAAGGGCCAGAACGCCGAACTGCTCCAGATGTTCAACGCCGGACTGCAGAACCTGCGCGACGACGGCCAGTACGACGAAATCGTCTCGACCTACCTCGGTCAGGGCGCGTCGACGTCGGACAACTCCATCATCGGCTTGATCAAGAGCACCTACCCGCAGCTTCTCAAGGGCCTGTGGTTGACGATCGTTCTCTCCGTCGTCTCGATCGCGATCGCTCTGGTCCTAGGCGCGATCTTCGGTCTCTGCCGCGTGTCCACCAACATGTTCGTCCGAGGTATAGGCACAACCTACGTCGACATCTTCCGCGGCACACCGCTGTTGGTGCAGGCATTCTTCATCTACTTCGGCATCCCGGCAGCCCTGCATTTCCAGATGTCCGCCTTCACCGCAGGCATCATCACGCTCTCGCTCAACGCCGGCGCGTACATGGCTGAAATCGTCCGCGGCGGCATCCTGTCCGTCGACAAGGGACAGATGGAGGCGTCACGAAGCCTGGGCATCAGCTACATGAAGTCGATGCGAAAAGTCATCATGCCGCAGGCAATTCGCACGATGATCCCGTCGTACATCAACCAGTTCGTGATCACCCTCAAGGACACGTCGATCCTGTCGGTCATCGGACTCGCCGAGCTCACTCAGACAGGGCGCATCATCATCGCGCGCAACTTCCAGTCGTTCAACATGTGGCTGATCATCGGCGTCATGTACTTCATCATCATCATGGCGCTCACCAAGCTGTCGAACCGCCTCGAGAAGAGGATCAACAAGTGACCGAAACAGCCGTCAACATGGGCAAGTCCGCCACCGAGGTCAAGATTTCGGTCAAGGGACTGAAGAAGTCGTTCGGCGACAACGAGGTCCTCAAGGGCCTGGACGTCGACATCAAGAGCGGTGAAGTGGTCTGCGTCATCGGGCCTTCCGGTTCCGGCAAGTCGACCTTCCTGCGTTGCCTCAACCGCCTCGAAGACATCACCGCCGGATCCGTGCGCGTCGACCAGTTCGACCTCACGAACAAGGATGTCGACATCGACAAGGTGCGCCAGCACATCGGGATGGTGTTCCAGCACTTCAACCTGTTCCCCCACATGAGCGTCGTCGAAAACGTGATGCTCGCTCCGGTGCAGACCGGGCGATCGACCAAGGAGCAAGCTCGCGAGATCGCCGTCAAACTGCTCGGCCAGGTCGGTCTCGCGGAGAAGGCAGATGCCAAGCCCGCCAGCCTGTCCGGTGGGCAGAAGCAGCGCGTTGCCATCGCCCGCGCACTCGCGATGAGTCCGGACATCATGCTCTTCGACGAGGCCACCAGCGCCCTCGACCCCGAAATGGTGGGTGAGGTTCTGCAGGTGCTGCGCGACCTCGCCAAGCAGGGCATGACCATGGTCGTCGTGACCCACGAGATGGGCTTCGCCCGTGAGGTTTCCGACCGAGTCATCTTCATGGCCGACGGATACATCGTCGAAGAAGGTAAGCCGGAGAGTCTGTTCGGCAACCCCCAGCAGCAGCGCACCCAGGACTTCCTGGCGAAGGTTCTCTAGGGGCAAGCCCCCTGTGCGCCTTTTTGGTAGCGGGGACTACCGGAAAGGCGCACGGGTGGTGGCCAATTCGACGACCAGCCCGGTCTCGATCCGATTCTGCGGCTCGAAGTCGAAGTCGCCGAACCTTCGGAACCACCGAGGACTGGCCTCGACCCTTCGATAGGTCTCGCTACCTTCGACGGGCAACCACATGCGTGGACTTCCGACTTCCTCGTACGTCGTCGTGACCACGAGAATCCCGAGCACCACACCGGTGGTCACGACTCCAGACGCCGGCATCCCGCCGTGAACCCAACCGTCGAAATCGTCGTCCTGCGATCGCGGTGTCAATGTCCACGAGCATGGTTCACCGACCACCGGAACCGGCCCGCAGCACTCGACTTCGACCGCGTCGACATGAACGCTGACGATCCGGACCGAAGAGTCGACCGGCGTCGGCTCAGTGAAGCTGTGCGCCCTCATCCCCTCGCGGGAAGAGCAAGCTCGACGACAACGGCCGTCTCCATCCAGCCACGACAACCGGCAACCAGCGACGACATGCCGCGAAAAGACCGTGGGACCTTCTCGACTCGAACGTGATCGGTGCTCCCAGGTACCAATACCCAGTGCCTGGGTTCTTGTTCGACAAACTCGCCGCGCTCGAGTCGGATCGAGAGAACGATCCCGGCCGTAGGTTCCACGTCGTCGGGATAGATTCCTCCATGAACCGTCCCGTCGAACCACAGCGACTCACGTATGGGGTGCAAAGCCCACGCAGATTTTTCGCCGACCACCGGCAACGGTGCACAGCACTCGAATTCCCACGTTTCGATGCGGACTGTGACCACGTTGTAGTCATTCATCTGAAATACTCCGCGCAGTAGACGGACCGGGACACGACGATCCCGGGCGCGGAGTTACCTGTCAGACCACCATAGCGTCAGAGCTTGTAGACGCGCTCCGCTGTCGCCGTGGACGCTGCTGCCAGCGCCTGCGGATCCTCGCTGCGGATCTCTGCGAGTGCGCGCACCGTGTACGGCAGGCAGTACGACTCGTTGGGCGCACCGCGGAACGGGTGCGGCGTCAAGAACGGCGCATCCGTCTCGACGATCAGCTGATCCGAGGGCACCAACAGCGCGGCCTCACGCAGCGCCTTCGCATTCTTGAAACTCACGGTTCCCGAGAAACTCAACACGTAGCCCGCGTCGATGCACGCACGGGCCATCTCCGAATCCGAGGAGAAGCAGTGGAACACCACAGTCTCCGGCGCGCCTTCCTCGTGCAGCACCCGCAGCAGGTCCTGATCAGCTTCGCGATTGTGAATCATCAGCGTCTTACCGAGACGCTTCGCGAGGTCGATGTGCCACCGGAAACCGTTGACCTGCTCCTCGATGGTGGCGCACCCTTCGAGCTTGCCTGGCCAGTAGAGATCCAGCCCGGTCTCCCCCACCGCGACGACCCGCGGATCGGACGCCAACCGTTCTACCTCAGCTCTGGTATCGACATCGAGGACGTTCGCCCTGGTCGGATGGATTGCGACGGCTGCGTAGACCCTCGAATCCCAGTTCGCAGCGTCGACGGCAAAGCGTGCGGCATCTAGGTCGTCGGCCACCGTGACGACCCGTCCGACGCCGACGGCCTCGGCTCGATCGACAATTTCGGCCACGGTCGCAGCGTCGTGCGCACCACAGGCGTCGAGGTGCGTATGTGCGTCGATCAGAGGCGACAAGGGCTCAGGGGCATCGGGGGCGGGACGGTCTTTGCTCACGCCCGATAGAGTAAGCCCACCATGACTGTGCCTGCCTCACCCTCCCAGACCCCGCGCCCGGACTCCGCTGCCCCGGAAGGCGCGGAACGATCGCCGTTCTACATCACGACAGCGATCGCGTATCCCAACGGCGCTCCGCACATCGGCCACGCGTACGAGTACATCTCCTCGGACGCGCTCGCCCGCTTCAAGCGGTTGGACGGTCATGAAGTGTTCTTCATGACCGGCACCGACGAGCACGGTCTGAAGATGCAGCAGACAGCAATCAAAGAGGGCATCGACGTCCGCGAACTCGCGGCTCGGAACTCCGACGTGTTCCAGAACCTCGACAAGGTCCTGAACATCTCGTACGACCGGTTCATCCGTACCACCGACGCCGACCATCAGGTCGCCAGCAAGGCGATCTGGGAAAAGATGGCCGCATCGGGCGACATCTACCTCGACACCTACTCGGGGTGGTATTCGGTTCGTGACGAGGCCTTCTACACCGAAGCCGAGACCACGCTTCTGGACGACGGCACCCGTCAGTCGACGGAGACCGGCACCCCGGTGGAGTGGACCGAGGAGTCCAACTACACCTTCCGTCTCTCGGCCTACGAGGACCGTTTGCTTGCTCTGTACGAAGAGCATCCCGAGTTCATTGCCCCCGCGACTCGTCGCAACGAGATCGTCAGCTTCGTCAAGGGCGGCCTCAAGGACCTGTCGATCTCGCGCACCACGTTCGACTGGGGCGTCGAGGTTCCCGGAGACCCCGACCACGTCATGTACGTCTGGGTCGACGCCCTCACCAACTACCTGACCGGCGTGGGTTACCCGAACGTCGACTCGGCGGAGTTCGAGAAGTTCTGGCCCGCGAGCCTGCACATCATCGGCAAGGACATCACGCGTTTCCATACCGTGTACTGGCCGGCGTTCCTCATGTCTGCCGGCATCGAACTGCCGGAGCGGGTCTTCGTCCACGGGTTCTTGTACAACAAGGGCGAGAAGATGTCGAAGTCGGTCGGCAACGTCGTCGACCCCATCGCGATGGTCGATCAGTACGGCCTCGACGCGGTCCGTTTCTTCCTGCTCCGCGAGATCTCGTACGGCCAGGACGGCAGCTACAGCCACGAAGCAATCGTGACGCGTATGAATGCAGACCTGTCCAATGAACTGGGCAACCTCGCGCAGCGTTCACTGACGATGGTCGCGAAGAACTGCGATGCCCAGGTACCGACCCCCGGCGAGTTCACCGAGGACGATCTGGCGATGCTGGCGTCGGCGGATGCCCTGCTTGCCAAGTGCCGCAGCGAGTTCGACGTGCAGGCGCTGCATCTCGCACTGGAAGCCATCTGGGGCGTTCTCGGCGAGACCAACCGGTACTTCTCCAAGCAGGAACCGTGGGTTCTGCGCAAGACGGATCCGGCACGCATGGCGACGGTTCTGTACGTGACGCTCGAAGTGGTCCGTATCGTCGGGCTTCTCGTTCAGCCGGTGATGCCCGACGCGGCGTCACGCATCCTCGATCTGCTTGGCCAGAGCGAAGAGAACCGGCAGTTCGCCGACATTGCGGTTCGCATCGACGCGAACCGGAAACTGCCTGCTCCGGCGCCAGTTTTCCCCCGCTTCGTCGAGGAATGAGCTAAGCGAGAGTGCCGCACGTGGGGTCCGAGATATCCGGTTACAGGCGGATGTGTCGGACCCCACGTGCACACTCCAGCCATGACGACGAATAGAACATACATTCGAACCAGCGCTTCGGCGCAGACACTGCCATGGAACGGAGCGCGGGTGTCCACTCAGGAGGTCAGCCCTCAATCCGTTTCCGCGGTGCGAGATCTCGTTTCCGAACTGTCCGCGGCGTACGACCGCGGATGGCAGCCGGCGGATCTGATTCATCTGGCGCGTCGAAGCAAAGAAGCGTCCGACGCCGATCTCGCCGCCACCACCATCCTGTTCGACGCGAAGGCGTCGCGCGCCTCCGATCGCGCTCCGCTCGAATGGGTGGGGCAGTTGCAGACAATCGGCGAGCAGTATCCGAAGTCTCGGCACATCGCTTCTCGAATCACCGTGGACGACGACGTTTTTCGCTCCCTCGCGGCCGGCCTTCTGTTCCAGGATCCCTACTTCCTCGTTTCGCAGATCGTCGACGTCGCGCGATCGTGGATGCGCCTACCTCAGTGGACGGTGTTGCTCGCGCCACCATCCACCTGGCCGTCGCAACGCACCGATACCAGCTATGCCGGCGTCGGCGATACCGAGGTCGACGCCAAGGTACTCAAGCGAATTCGTGGACTACTCGCCAAAGCGGAAGCAACCAACTTCGCGGAAGAAGCCGAGATTTTCACCGCGAAGGCCCAGGAGTTGATGACCCGGTACGCGATCGACTCCGCACTGCTCCACAGTCGCGCCGGGGTCACCGACACATCCGTCAATGCCCGACGCATTCACATCGAGAACCCGTACGTGAAGGAAAAGGTTCACCTCCTGACCGAGATCGGCGAATCGAATCGAGTCAGGACTGTCTGGTTCAGCGACATTGCACTCGCGACCGTCGTCGGCACTCCGGTCGACCTTCAGCAAGTCGACATGCTGTTCACTTCCCTGCTCGTACAGGCAACCCGTGCAATGCAATTCGCCGACTCGAGCAATCGTGGCGGCTCACGCACCACCTCGTTCCGCAAGGGATTCCTGGCCGGGTTCGCCAGCCGCATCGGACACCGCCTGCGTGACGCCGGCACCAAAGCCACCGCCGAAGCGGCCGACGCGGCATCGATGGACGTCGCGGATCTTCTGCCGATCCTCGCCACCACATCCGAGGCCGTCGACGCCGAATTCGATCGATTGTTCCCGACAACCCGCAAGACTCGCGGACGGTCCGTGGACGCCGAAGGCTGGCACGCCGGCCAGGCTGCAGCCGACGACGCCAACCTGCGTCCCGGCGCACCCGCCGTGAACCGCTCCCGCTAGTCCTTTCGAGCGGCCAGGACCGTCTCGTACAACTCACGCTTGGAGACTCCGGCCGTTGCGACCAGAGCACACGCGTCCTTCAATCGTGCTCCCCCCTCGACCAGCCTTTCCACCTCGTCGACCAGATCGGCAGGATCAGATGCCACCAGCACTGCGCCTTCGAGCACCACCGTGATCTCACCGCGAACGCCCTCGGCGGCCCAAGCAGCTAACTCCCCGAGAGTGCCGCGCTTCACTTCCTCGTAGGTCTTGGTCAATTCCCGGCACACAGCCGCGCGGCGATTCGGCCCGAGCACTTCCACCGCATCTGCGAGGCAGTCGGCAAGGCGATGAGGCGCTTCGAAGAACACACACGCTCGCTGCTCGGTTGCCAAGGCAGAGAGCCACGTCTTGCGCTGCCCCTGCTTACGCGGCGGGAACCCGTCGAAGCAGAACCGCTCGACGGGCAATCCGGAGAGTGCCAGCGCCGTCGTCACCGCCGACGGACCGGGCAAGCACGTGACGGCGAGGTTCTCGGCTACGCAGGCGGCGACAAGGCGATATCCGGGATCGCTGACCGACGGCATGCCCGCGTCCGTGACCAGCAGGACGGTCTTGCCTTCGGCGACGTCGGCGACCAGCGCGGGCAGCCGGGAAATCTCGACCTGATCGTAGAAACTGACGATCTTCCCGGTGATGGTTACCTCGAGCGCGGACGCCAGAGACTTGGTGCGTCGTGTGTCCTCCGCAGCAACGACGTCGGCGGTTGCGAGAGCAGACCGAAGACGCGGAGACGCGTCACCGACATCTCCCATGGGTGTTGCGGCGAGTACCAAGCGACCAGTCATACCTGACAGCCTACGATTGCCAGGTGACTGTGCAGACGGACGAGCGGCCAACGCCCGCCACGAGCGATCGGGTAATGCGTAGTCCCGGCCCGCTGGTACCGGATCCTGATTTCGGCCCGACTGACAGATTGCGCGGCTGGATCGTCACCGCTTTCGTCACCGCTATCGCGGCGATCACACGCTTCACGATGCTCGCCTACCCGACCGACGCCGGCACACCTGTCTTCGACGAGAAGCACTACGTTCCGCAGGGCTGGCAAGTTCTGACCGGTGGCGGCATCGAGGACAATCCCGGTTACGGATTGGTGGTACACCCGCCGATCGGTAAGCAGATGATCGCGATCGGCGAAGCACTCTTCGGTTACAACGGTTGGGGGTGGCGATTCTCGTCGGCACTGGTCGGGACACTGATGGTCTTGCTGATCATCCGGATCGTGCGCCGCATGACGCGCTCCACGCTGATCGGCGCGATTGCCGGAATCCTGCTCATCGTGGACGGCGTCACCTTCGTCTCCTCACGCCTGGGGATGCTCGACATCTTCCTGGCTTTCTTCGTCCTCGCTGCTCTCGGATGCCTGGTGGTCGATCGCGACCAAGTCCGCGAACGGATGGCGAAGGTATACGAAGAGGGCCGAATCGGCGACTGTGCCTGGGGTCCGCGGCTGGGTTTCCGGTGGTGGAGGTTCGGCGCCGGCATCCTGCTCGGCCTGGCCTGCGGAACCAAGTGGTCCGGCATGTACTTCATTCTGTTCTTCGGATTGCTCAGTGTTGCCTTCGACCTGTCAGCACGCCGCGCCTACCGCGTGCAGCGCCCATGGGTCGGCACTGCAGTTCGCGACATCGGGCCTGCTCTGTATGCGTTGGTGATCATTCCGCTCGGTGTGTACCTCGCGAGCTACTGGGCCTGGTTCACCAGCGAGACCGGCGTCGACCGTCACGCCGTCGGTAACGAGATCGGTGAGGGGGGCACATGGAGCTTCATTCCCTCCGCGCTGCGCTCACTCTGGTACTACAGCGGAAACGTTCTCCAGTTCCACGCCGGTCTGACCAACTCCGCCGGAAACCACCACCCGTGGGAGTCGAAACCGTGGACGTGGCCGATGGGGCTACGACCGATGCTCTACTACTACGCCGACGGCGAGCAGGTCACCGGTTGCGGGGCCGCCAGCTGCGTCAAGGCCGTGATGCTGATCGGCACACCGGCGATGTGGTGGCTGGCCCTACCGATGTTGGCGTGGGCGATCTGGCAGACGTTCGTGCGCAGGGACTGGCGATACGCCGTGGTCCTGACGGGCTACGGTGCCGCTTACCTCCCGTGGTTCGCGACGCTCGACCGCCAGATGTACTACTTCTACGCAGTTGCACTCGCCCCGTTCATGGTCATGGGATTTGCGCTGGTCCTCGGCGATGTACTGGGCAAGGCGAGCGCGTCCGTCGAGCGTCGTACCACCGGACTTCTGGCAGTCAGTCTGTACATCGGTCTGGTCGTGGCCAACTTCGTCTACCTCTGGCCGATACTCACCGCCATGCCGATCACGCCGGAATCGTGGCAGAACCATCTGTGGCTGCCCAGCTGGAAATAACCGGACGACAAAGGGGCACCGAACCGCAGTTCGGTGCCCCTTCACAGTTCAAGTCCTACTCCGCTCAAGTCCTACTCCACAGACTTACCCACACGGCGTCCTCGGCGCGGGCGTAGGAGAGCACGTTTCTGCTCCTTCGCCGCAATGATGATCGGGTCGTGCGAAAGATCCTTGTACAGCGAGAAGCACAGTCCGATCATGACCAGCACGAACGGCGCCGCAGCGATGATCGTCATGGTCTGCAAGCCGTCGAGCGCTTCGGAACCACCGGTCCACAGCAGAAGCGCCGCGACGCCACCGGTCAACATGCCCCAGAACACCACGACCCAGCGACTCGGTTCGAGCGTTCCGCGCTGCGAGAGCGTCCCCATCACCATCGACGCAGCGTCGGCGCCGGAGACGAAGAACACTGCGACGAGCAGCATGACCAGGACAGTCGTCACTCCGGCCAACGGCAGATTGTCGAGCATGCCGAACAGTTGAGCCTCTTCCGAGCCTCGGCCGGACAAGCCGATTCCGTCGCGTTCCTCGCCGATGCCTGCGCCGCCGAAGATCGCGAACCAGAGCAAGCTGACAGTCGTGGGAACGGCGATGACGCCGACGATGAACTGGCGGATCGTGCGGCCGCGGCTGATGCGGGCCAGGAACATGCCGACGAACGGCGTCCACGACACCCACCATGCCCAGTAGAAGATCGTCCACGACGAAAGCCACGCGCCGGTTTCAGGATTCGACGATGCACCCGTGCGGGCCGACATCTGGGCGAGGTCGGAAACGTATGCACCAATGGTCGTCGGGAGCAGATTGAGAATCAGCACGGTCGGCCCGAGAACGAACACGAACAGGGCCAAGATCAGCGCGAGCACCATGTTGATGTTGGAGAGCCACTGAATTCCCTTGGCCACACCGGAAACTGCCGAAGCGACGAACGCCAGGGTCAGCACCGCAACGATGGCCACGAGCAGGAATACGCCGGCTTCTTCCATCCAGCCGACTACCTCGAAACCGGAGCCGATCTGAAGTGCGCCGAGCCCCAAAGATGCTGCGGTGCCGAAAAGCGTCGCAAAGATTGCCAGGATGTCGATGACCTTGCCGATCGGCCCTTCGGCTTTGCGACCGAGCAACGGGATGAAGGCCGAACTGAACAGTTGCTTGCGTCCTCGGCGATACGACCCGTACGCAATGGCAAGGCCCACAACGGCATACATCGCCCAAGGATGAAGACCCCAGTGAAACATGGTGGTAGCCATGGCAGTTCCGACGCCACCGTCGGTGCCGGGAGGCGGAGTCACGTAGTGCGCAAGCGGTTCCGCGACACCGAAGAACATCAGGCCGATGCCCATGCCGGCGCTGAACATCATGGCGATCCAGCTGACGGTTCGGAACTCGGGCTTCTCACCGTCTTTGCCCAGCGGAATGTCGCCGAATCGACTGACAGCGAGGTAGATGGAAAACAGCACGAAAGCCGAAGCTGCGAGTACGAAGAGCCAGCCGATGTTCGTCACCAACCAGCCGAGAACACTTCCGGTTACCGAGTTCAGGTTGTCGGGAGCTACGAGACCCCACACGACAATAGCCAGCACCGCTGCGGCCGCCACGGAAAACACCACGTAGTCGGTCCGAACGCCTACCCGAGTAAAGCCCGTCTCCGGGCGCTCTTCGTTGGCCCCGGAATCTTGTTCGGATCGATCAGATTTCGTCACCATAGATGACTACGTTCGTCACTTTGTGGGCCAAAAGCAAGCTGGAAGGCGGGCTCAACAGCCGTTGAACCCGCCTTCTCACCCCGATCAAGCTGGGGTTTTAACCCAACCGTTGCCCTTGCCGATCAATCCGTCGATGCTGATGCGTCCTGCGCCGATAACAGCGATCAAGAGCGAACCGACACCGAGTGCGACGACGAGTTCATAGCCGCCGTTGTCTATGAAGACGCCCTTGTCGGCGTGCACGATGAAGAACGCGCCGACCATGTCGAGGAACAGCAGTGCGCCGACGAGCGGGGTCAGCAGACCCGCGATGAGCAGGATGCCGCCACCGAGTTCGATGGATGCTGCCAGAACTGCAGAAATCTTGGGGAGCGGGGCGCCCATCCCTTCGAATGCGGCCTGCGTTCCGGCGATCTTGTAGGTGAAGAACTTCTGCCAACCGTGGGCGATGAAGATGATCCCGAGGCCGACACGGGCGATGAGGAGTCCGAGGTCACGAGCAATCGACGAATTCATGAGCCAAGACTGACAGCTTTAAGTTGAAGCGTCAACTTAATCAATGTGTCACGCACCTCTCAATGCCGACTCCACCATGGCGACGATCTCAGTGTCGGAGTACCCGAGCGAGCGGACCTTATGCGCAAACGCGGTCGCCGCCTGCTCCGCCTGCGCCTGCACCGGATCGGTCCCCGAAGCGATGAACGTCCCTTGCTTTCCCCTCGTCTCGATCACGCCCTGATCGCTGAGCGCGCGATAAGCCTTCGCGACGGTGTTGGCCGCCAATCCCAGCTCCGAGGCCAATGCACGCACCGTCGGGATCTTGGTTCCCGCAATCAATCCGCCGCCGTGAACCTGCTCGATAATCTGTTGCCGCAGTTGGTCGTACGGAGCTGTGGAGGAATCGTGTTCGATCGCGATCTTCATCGTCACCCTCGTCGTATCTTCTCGGTCACAGCATCTTCTCTCTCACAAACCCTCGATCGCTTCGCGGATCGTATGCGGGCCGGAGGTCAGAACCAATATCTTGCCGACACTGGACGGCGCGTCGATGAGCGCTTCGATCACTGCGGCGACATCTGCACGAGGCACAGAGCCTCGATCGACGGGTGGCTCTGCAAGAAGGACTTCACCGGTGGGGTCGTCGTCTGTCAGAAGGCCTGGCCGAAGAATCGTCCAATCCAGCGAAGTCCTTGTCTTCAGGTCTTCCTCTGCTGCAGTCTTCGCCCGCAGGTAGGCGGCAAAAACCTCGTCGGTGTTCTCCGGTATTTCGTCACCAGCACCCATGGCGCTGATCTGTATGAACCGACGCACTCCCGCTTTCTCGGCGGCATCGGCCAACAGCACCGCCGCAGCTCGGTCTACGGAGTCCTTCCGCTCGATCGAGCTACCAGGTCCGGCGCCCGCGGCGAAGACCGCGACGTCGGCACCGTCGAGTACCTTCGCAACTTCCTCGACCGTGGAGGATTCCAGATCGATCACCACGGGGAACGCGCCGAGTGTGCGGACCGCACCCTCGTGCGCGGAGTTGCGGATCAGCGCTACCGGCCGATCACCATGTCCTGCCAGCAGGTACGTCAGGTGCTGCGCGATCTTGCCGTGCCCACCGGCAATGACCACGCGCCGTTCGTCCACACTTCGATGTTCCGTCATCGTTTTCTCCTCACAAGTCGGTACTTCAAGTGCAGCGCGCCGGAGGTGTCCGTTGTTCCCCTGTTTGTCCCACGAGTTCGGACACAGAGGCAGAATGACGGACATGGCATCTGCAACCATCTTCCACAATCAACGGTGCAACACGTCGCGGACTGTTCTCGGACTTATCCGCGACGCCGGCATCGAACCGACCATTGTGAAGTACCTCGATACTCCGCCTACCCGATCCGAGCTGGAAAAACTCCTCGCCGACGCCGGCCTCGAGCCCAGCCAAGCCGTTCGCAAGCGCGAAACGCAGTACAAGGAACTCGGGCTCGCCGACGCATCCGAATCCGAGATCCTCGACGCGATGATCGAGCACCCAATTCTGATCGAACGCCCGTTCGTGGTCACCGACAAAGGCACCGTCCTCGCGCGGCCTGCAGCCAAGGTGGAAGAAATTCTCTGACAGCGTCGACGGCTTACAGCGGATCGCGGGCGATCGGGCAGGACATGCACCGAGGACCACCTCGGCCGGACCCCAGTTCCGAACCCGCGATTCGCAAAACCTCGATACCCGAGGCCTCCAGCCTGGCGTTCGTTTCGACGTTGCGCTCGTAAGCGACGACGACGCCAGGCTCGACGGCGAGGGTGTTGTTTCCGTCGTCCCACTGCTCACGCTCGGCAGTCACCGTGTCGAGTCCGGTGTCGATCACACGCAGTTTTCCGATTCCCATGGCGTCGGCCGCCGCTTCGAGGAACGGCGTCGCACCGCGAATACTCACCCCGTCGTCTTCCTTGCGCAGAGTGAACGCCGCCAGGGTGTCCTGAATGGCCGGATACATGACGACCGCGTCGGCCTCGACCATGGTGCAGACCGTGTCGAGATGCATCGACGCTCGGCGTTGCTCGATCGGAACAACCAACACCGTGTGGGCGAGGCCGTCGTCGAACACGCTACGCGCCAATGCTTCTGCTCCGGCGGGTGACGTACGTTCACCGACACCGATTGCGATCACCCCCGGCGCGAGAAGCAGCACGTCACCTCCCTCGACAGGAGCCGTGTGCGACTCGTACGCGCGGCGCACGCCTTTGAATCGAGGGTGATGCGCGTAGACGAGATCCGTTATCGAGGATTCGCGAGCTCGCGCTGACAACGCCAAGGACGTGATGATGACCCGTGGCCCGACCCAGAACGACGAATCACGGGTGAAGAGCAAGTTGGGCAACGGGTCGATCACGAAGTCACCGCCGTGATGCATCCTGCGCACCAACGAGGTCGAGTCGGCATCGATCGGCAATTCGTCGAACGTCATTCCTGCAGTAAGGATCGACGAAAGCTCCTTCGGCTCCACCTTTCGCAGGTAGGCGGCCAGGTGTTGCCCGAGCGCGTGGCCGATCTTGCGTGCGTCGACGGCGGCCGCGATTCCCTGGATCCTCGCTGCGCCACTGACCTCGAGCGCCTCGGTGAGGAGATCGGACAAAAGCAGTACCTCGACGCCGCGCTCACGAAGGACGGTCGCAAACTGATCGTGTTCTTCCTGCGCGCGGTCCACCCACGGCAACGCGTCGAACAGCAGCTCGTCGTTGTTGCGCGGAGTCAATCGTTTCAACTCGTCGCCAGGACGATGAAGAATGACCGATCGCAATCGGCCCACCTCGGAATCGACACCGAGGGGGACGGAGCCAGAAGCGTTCATGAGTGAACACTAATCCCGTAGGCCCCACCCAGCAGGGACAAGCAGCTGTCGTACCGGTCCGCGTAACGTCTGATCCGACGCAGGCGAGAGGACCAGGCAATGAGTAGTACGGATCAGGCGGCGCTGAACGGCGCCGGAATCGAGAGGTTCACCGGGCGCTGGGGCGGCGCTGGAGCCGGACATTTCCCCACCATCGACGACTTCGAGTACTCCGAGGAGATCGAGTTCGCGCCCACCCCGAAACCGTTTCTCACCTACTCGTCGCGCACTCGTGGGCTCCCCGACGGACGACCGCTTCACATGGAATCGGGATACCTGCGCCCAACACCGGGTGGTGAGCTCGAATTGCTGGTCAGCCAGCCCACCGGATTCGTCGAGATCCATCGCGGCACCCTCGACTCCGAAGGCACTCTCGCCTTGACCCGTCTCACGCTCGCAGCATCACCCGACGCAAAACCGGTTCACGACGTTCGGCGAGTCATGCGCGTTCAGGGCGACACGCTGACATACGACCTGTGGATGGCGCACGGCGACACCCCGCTGACGCATCATCTCCACGCCACCCTCCACCGCGCGACGGACCGGTAGTCGCCATGGAGATGCCGTCGTGGAAGGCAAAAGAACTCACGCCCGGCCAGCTCTCCGAGCGCAGCGGTGTCGCCGTCTCGGCCCTGCATTTCTACGAACGAGAAGGCCTCATCGTCAGTCGCCGGACCAGCGGAAACCAGCGCCGATACCAACGAGACACGCTTCGACGCGTCGCCTTCATCAGAATCTCGCAACGCGTCGGCATTCCGCTGTCGGAAATCAGAGAGGCCCTCGGCACACTTCCTGAAGGCCGTACCCCGAACCGCGCAGATTGGGAAAGATTGTCGACCGGGTGGCGGCGCCACCTCGATCTACGCATCGAGCAACTGGAACGTCTACGGGACAACCTCACCGGTTGCATCGGTTGCGGGTGCCTCTCGTTGGAGGGGTGCGCCCTCGCCAACCCGCACGATCAACTCGCATCCGCCGGCCCGGGTGCGCGCGTTCTGGAAGTAGATTTCGGTGCAGGCTCAGGCGAGAAATGACTCGACGGCGTCCCGATCGCGCCCCAGCAAGTCCTCGACGGTCTTCTTCAGCAACTTCTCGATCTGGCCGCCGATGATCGGCATCTTCACCTCAGCCGTTCCGTCGACGACCAACCGCGTGCAGGACTCGGCGGCGGTGAGATCGAGCGTCGTCTCGATTCGGATCGGCAGTCCCCGCGCGATTCCGGTGACCGACCCTGCTGCACGCCCGTCCGACAGAGGTCCCCACCGATCGACCCGTTTCAGACCGAGCCGACTCGGCGCAACCTTGGCGACCAGGCTCGGGAGGGAGGCGGAGTCGATTTCCTCGGACACGGATACTTCGATCGATCCGTCTCGAACTTCGATGTCCGAGGTGGCATAAAGGTCTCCGAGTCTGCCTTTCCAATAATTCGGGTCGGTCAAAGTTCGATGCACGTCGTCGATCGGATATTTGAATTCGATATCGAAGTGAAAACTCTTCGGCATGACTTTGGTCCCTATTCGACTAGATAAAAGTCCCGGCGGAGTTAACGCTCATCGCTTGAGCAATTTACTGAACTGGTCGTTCGCTTTTTGCATCACGAACTCGTAAGGCAGGGCGAATTTGCGCGCCCACCAGTATCCGACTCGGATGTCATTGGACGTATATACGAGGTACGTATTCTTCTCGATTCCCCGCAGAATGCACGACGCCACCTTCTCCGGGGAGACAGCACGCGCCTCGAACCGGTGCGTGAGTTTTTCGACCCGCGGGTCGTTCCTGTCGATACCCGCTATTTCCACGGTTCCCACCAATGGCGTCTTCACCCCACCCGGCACAACCAGACTGACCCCGATTCCGTGCCGCTTCAGATCGAATCGCAGCACCTCGGACACCCCGCGAAGGCCGAACTTGCTCGCACTGTAGGCGGCGTGCCACGGCAGGGCCAAAAGTCCGGCAGCCGAAGACACGTTGACCAGGTGTCCACCCTTGCCGGCACGAATCATGGGTGGAACAAACGTCTCCATGACATGGATCGGCCCCATCAGGTTGACGTCCACCATGGACTTCCAATGCCGATGTTCGAGGTTCTCGATAGTTCCCCACGCTGAAATGCCGGCGATATTCATGACGACATCCATCGAAGAAAATTGAGTGTGAATCTCGGTACCGAATTTCACGACCTCGTCGTAGTCCGAGATATCGAGTGCCTTCGCCATCCTGACCGTGCCGCCGCCGGCGCCGACCATCGCGACCGTCTCTTCCAATCCGACGCTGTTGATATCGGTGAGAAACAATTCGGCGCCGACCTCTGATGCACGCAGCGCAGTTGCACGTCCAATTCCACTACCGGCGCCGGTGATCAGGCATTTCTTGCCGTCGAGCGACCTTACAGACATGGATGAACACTCCCCCGCACTCGTACTGTGGACATGCGGGAAAGTCTACGCACGCACGATGCGGCCGCCCTGAAACACGCAAGACGACCTGGGGGGCACGGCGGCACTCCGCGCAAACACCGCACAGAGACGACCGCAGCGAGCACTAGAGACGCTGCATCATCTGCTCTTGATAGCCCTTGACCGTACGGTCGAGTTCTTCCGCCGCTACATCGTCCCCACGCTTGCGTGCGTCGTGGGCTCGATCCTGAATTTCACGGATTGCGCGGCGCAATTCATCATCGCTCATCGTGTGTTTCATGTCACAATTCTGCACCCACTCGGAGGGTTTAGCTAGCACAGATCGCAATCCGGCAAACCGTTCAAGGTTCAACCCGGAGGTGATCCGCATGACATCGCAACCAGCCACCCTGATCGCGACCCCAAACCTTCAAACATCGCTTGAACTGCAGTTTTTCAATCGAAATAGTTGTGAAAAACCAGGCTAACGCATAGCTAATATCGCCAAAACGGGTAAAAGGTTTGATATTGGGCAGATTGGCCAAGTACTGGAAGGTTCGAATAGCGCAGTCGTAGCTGCACATTTCCGTGTGGCGGAAACTCAATGTGCGCTGAGACATAGCTGAGCACTCATTGGGCGGACGAATCGAATCTCGGACACATTTGACAACTAGTCCACTAAACAGACTACGGTGAGCTACCGATCGGTTATCCGCGTGATACCGTAGGATTCACTGAACGGACAATTGCTAGCTAGAGAGGATTACGGGGCGGTTCACAATGGCTGACTTTGCAGAACGATTGAACAAACTGTTCGACAGTGTTCATCCTCCGGGGCGCAAACCCCATACCAACGCCGAGGTTGCGGCAGCGCTCATCGAAGACGGCCATCAGATCTCCAAGCCGTACATCTCGCAGCTCCGCTCGGGACAGCGCACCAACCCCTCAGACGAGACAGTCGCAGCCTTCGCCCGGTTCTTCAAGGTGAAGCCCGACTACTTCTTCAACGACATCTACGCAGCCAAGATCGATCACGATCTCGAACTGCTCTCACAGCTCCAAGGCTACGGGCTTCGCCGCCTCTCGAGCCGTGCATTCGACCTCTCGGAAGAATCGCAGAATCTACTCACCACGATGGCTGAAAAGCTCCGCGCGAGTGAAGGTTTGCCAGAGGTTCCGCCTGACGCGTCACGCTGATGTGACCGTGCTGAAGCACTGACTCGATCTCGAGCACTGCAATGACATGGAGTAGGTCGACTACGAACGTCGACCTACTTTTGTCGTTTCATCGAGTTCTTTCGCCAACAACAACACCCAGCGGCGCGCCGACATCTTCTCAGGAGGCGCAATCCACCTGGTGTCCAACACATCCGAGGCCAAGGGATCGGCGATCCACCCCGCCAAAATCCCCGCGTGTGCAGTGACGGCCCGCGGCGGTTCCTGACCACCGACGTCGAACATCCCGGCGCCGGACTGGATGTACATCGCATCCATGATCTGCGCGATCATGTCCGATGCCCGCAGCACAGACGTACTCCCGGCGCTGTCCGCGTCGACTACCTCGGGGAATCGCTTGACGAGAAGCGCGTGCATCCGCCGCAGCCGGTACAGATCTCGTCGCGCACGTAACCAGGTCTCGAGAAGCACCCACGTGATGCCCAGCGCAATCAGAACACTCGAGGCAGCGATGAACCACACCCCCGGGCCCGTCCAGATATCCGATTCGAGTGCGCCGGTGCCACCGATCGATTCGACAAGCATCACGACGACCACGACGAGCAGGATCGACGAACCGGTCACGATCAACGCGATTCCGCGCCCCAACGGCGCCCACGCAACGTGCCGTAGCCCCGTCGAAATGACAAGGGACAGAGCGACGATGATAAAGATCAGAGCCGGCGCCGGGTAGCCGAAGAGAACCGCGATCGCCACCAGGAGCCCCACCGAGTACAGCACGGTGGCGAGGCCGCGCATAGCCGGACGTGACATCACCGGCCACGCAGACACGGCGCCGACTGCACTGGCCGCAGACAACGCTGTCCACAAGACGATGACGATCATCGCGGCGGCATGCTGCTCAGGCGCAATGCGATCGACGATGTCCCATACCGCCGGCACCATGACCGTCGACGACAATGCGACCGAGAAGCCTGCAAAGACCATCGACATTCGCAACGGCGTCGCGGTGCGCGCGACAACTCGACCCAGTCTCGCGCCGGCTGCAACCCAGACGAGAAGGGCCACAGCCCAAAAGATCATCCGATCGCCTCGTCGTACCGCAACACCGACAGCGGTGTCCCACGGCCACTCATCGTTCGCAGACGCATGATCAACATCGACGCGAACGTCTCGGCTTCCCACTCCGCGATGTCGTCCATCGGCACGGGTTCGTTGCGCCGCAGAGAACGTTGACTCAACATGTAGGCGATCAAATCGTCACTGACCTCGAGCGTCGCCTCGGCGATCTCGGCACCCTCGTGGCGAAACACTATGTGCCCCAACTCATGTGCCAGAGTCCGCTCGACATTGGGTAGTCCGGGAGCCAAAACGATGACGTCGTGGTCGTCGTAGGCCCGGCGCTGACCGCACACTCCGGTGGCGAGAGGGGTTTCCAGATCGATCTCGATCGGGCGCCCACGCTCGCGGGCGACTGTCTGCACCACCGTCAGCAGTGACACTGCCTCCGACGACGCTGCTGCGTCGCATACGGCATCCACCGCGGCCAGAACGCGGCGATGTGAACGTCTGTCCGGCACGACTCACGCACCTCCCTGTGATCCGGGTGCCAGGAATTCGGCACGCGCGGCAGCCAATCGTGCCTTCTGCAGCGATGCTCCGCGGAAAGTCAGTGCTCCCGCACCGGCCGCTACCACTGCCATTCCGCCTACACCGCCGGCGACGGCGGCGGCGTTGAGAATCGGCGGAAGCCCTTGAGTGAACGCCGTCGGAAATGCCTGCGGGTTGTCAGTCGGAGCCGCGACGTTCGGAACGTTCGACGGTACCTGCGGAGCTACGGGTGCGGGTGCGGCCAGAACCTCGGGTGCGGAAGGGGCTGCGACTGCGCCCGGCGCAGCGTTTGCCGGTCCACCGGCAGAGGGTGCAGGCGCTCCGCCGCCCGCTGACGGTCCCTGCGGATCAGACGGTCCAGCCGGCGGAGCCGCTACCGCGGACGACTGCTCGGAACTCGGCTGCGATTCGGAAGGAGACTGTGTCTCGGAGGGTGCTTGGCTCGAAGGACTCTCGGTCTGTGAAGTTGCGTTGGTCGCAGAAGTTGCGTTGGTCGCGGGGGAAGCGCTGCTGCTCGGACGTTGCGACGCCGAAGGGTTGGTCGTGGGCTCAGTCGTGGTCGTGGGCTCAGTCGTCGTGGTCGGCTCAGTCGTGGTCGTCGGCTCAGTCGTGGTCGTCGGCTCAGTCGTCGTCGGCTCAGTCGTCGTCGGCTCAGTCGTCGTGGTCGGCTCAGTCGTCGTGGTCGGTGTCGGAATTACGGTCGTGCCGCAGTTGTGACGGTGACAATGCCAGCCATAGTTGCCGTTGTTGCCGCCACCGTTGCCGTTGTGACCGCCACCGTTGCCGTTGTTATTGCCGCCGTTGTTGCCGTAATTGCCGTTTCCATTGCCGTTGTTGCCACCACCGCTGTTGCCGCCAGGTTGGGCGGCGACGATGGCGGGGAAGACCGATACGGCAAGGACGCCGATACCCATCAGGCACATCACAGCAACAAGCATCATCGCTAGCCGTCGTGGCTGGCTCATCGACATTCCTCCCCGACACATACGTCCGACCTGCGGAAAACTGCGGCAGACTCACCGTGCCTATCGCACCGGACACACCCTCGTTACATTTCCGGCAAACATGTATCCGCCCAAGGATCATCCCTCACTTGGAAGCTCAACGGTCCGGATCAGCGGTCGCAATCGTATGAAACGGCGCACACTCAGATCGAATCTTCGCAATTCGGGCAGGCCCCTGAAAATGCAGGAAAGGGTCGTTCAACTTTCGTTGAAAGACCCTTTTCGCTGGTACTTCTTGGTGGAGCTGAGGGGAATCGAACCCCTGACCTCTTCGATGCGAACGAAGCGCGCTACCAACTGCGCCACAGCCCCGTGCCACCGCCTCAGCGGTGCTCGGCAACTCTAACAGGAACGAATACTCCCGTTGGAATCACCCGACACGAACTTTCGGCCCGACAAGATCGGCCCAGAAGATCACTGACCGGACGCGCGCCGCATCTCGGTGTGCCTGATCTCTTCTTCGTAGTGATCCAGGTGATCGAACACCGGATCTTCGTCGTCGACCTCGAGGACAACCGCTCCTGGCCGGCGCAGTCGTGCCGGAATCAGGCGAAGCTCTTCGTCGGTGTGCGATTCGACTCCGAGTCGCGATCGGTTGAGGCGTTCGGTACGACGGCGGCGAATCTCTTGCTCGATCCGAACCTGCCGACGCAAGTACGCCATGTACCCGCCGAGGCCGCACACGGTCAGCGCAAACAACCACCACACCATCGGCGAGATGATCAATGCGAGAGCGCCCGAGAGAATCGCGACGAACGCAAGGCCCAGCAACGTCCGCTGTCGGAATGCATACCGCGCTTCCCGGGCGATGGCATCCGCTTCGGGGTCGAATCCGCCTCGGCCGCGCCGAACGGGAACAAATTCTCCGACCGGTGCACGACCGCCGGCGTAGTCGTCGTCTGCGTGAGTGTCCATCTGGTCCTCCGCGTCGTAGCTGCTGCGCACTGGTTCTGGTTGCCAGTTCGGATCGCTTCGATGTCCTGCTGCCGGCCCGCGCTGAACAGGGTTGCTGTCGCCGCGGTGAAGTACTCGAGTTGCGAGTGCCGCGTCACTCGTCTGCCGGATCCTGGGGCGCTTGTTGACAAGCATCGGCACCAGGACGAACAGCCACACGGCCACCAGCCCGATCCACACGAATGAGCTAGGCATGCCGCGGCCTCCTCCCGATCACCTACCAGCACCTATGCCAGCCGTTGACGAGTCAAGGTTAACGGCCGACGCCCTCGCATCGTTGCCGACGCGCCGAACCCCACCATACTCATGTGTCACACGCGTACCGAACTGAACTTCCGGTTCAGTCCCAAAAGTCTCAAGTTCTGGTTGAATCAAAAACCACATTTTCCCGACCGAAAGTAGGACTACTCAGCGGTAACTGCTGTTTAGCTCGCGTTTCTCACGCTTCTGGCGCCGTCTTCGTCACACCCACGAAGCGCGTCCGGACCGCACCAATCTGTCGACGACGGTGGTGGGTACTTCCTCGATGGTCATTCCGACCAGAAGATGATCACGCCATTGGCCGTCGACATCGAGGTAGCGCTTGAGAAGACCTTCCTCCCGGAACCCAACGTTTCGTAGGACTGCGCGACTCGACGCGTTCTCCGGCCGAACAGTGGCCTCCACTCGATGCAGACCGACCTTCGAGAATGCGTGATCGAGTGTGAGCGCAACGGCAGCTGTGGCTACGCCCCCACCGGTCACGTGCGAGGCGACCCAATAGCCCACCCAGGCGGACCGCAGAGCGCCGCGCACCACATTTCCGATGGTGACCTGCCCGCAGTACTTCCCGTCGAGTTCGATCACCAGGGGAAGGATCCTGCCCTTGCGCGCTTCGGAGCGAAGGTTCCCGCACAGGGACGGCCAGACGGTGATGTGGTGGCGAGCATCCCAGGGCGATTCTCCGGTGGGCTCCCACGGCTCGAGGTGCTCGCGATCGCGAATGCGGAGACGACTCCACACAGCAGCGTCACGGAGCTTCACGGGGCGGACGGTCACCACTCCCGCGGGCACTCGCAGCGGGCCGAGATCTTCCGGCCATCCTGGATGGACTGACATCACACCCCACTCGGGTCGGCGTTACCCACGTTGGGCGAGAAAAGCTACGTCGACTTCTTCACCGATGTGCACTTCGGTGACGTCTCGATCGACCAGAACCAAGCAATTGGCTTCCGCCAAGGTCGCGAGGAGATGTGAGGACGCACCGGGCGCACCCCCGAGGGCCTGCACCAGGTACTCCCCTGTCGCTTCGTCACGCATCAGCTGACCACGCAGAAAACCCTTGCGATCGGCAATCGACGTGATCGTTCCCACTGTCCGCGCTTTCACTACTCGCCGCATCGGCTGGCGGCGTCCGAGCGCGATTCTGATCAGCGGGCGAACCATGACTTCGAATACCACCAGTGCGCTGACCGGGTTGGACGGTAGGAGAAAGGTCGGAACCTCGTCCCTTCCCAGCTTTCCGAAGCCTTGCACCGATCCCGGATGCATGGCAACGCGCTCCACCTCGAGTGTCCCCAGGTCGGCAAGCGCCTCACGAACCTCGTCGGACGCTCCGCCGCCCACGGCACCGGCGATGACAACGATTTCCGAGCGAATCAGCTGTCCCTCGACTACTTCGCGAAGACGACGAGAGTCGTTGCCTGCGATTCCCACACGGTTGACGTCGGCGCCGGCATCGCGCGCTGCGGCGGCGAGGGCATACGAATTGACGTCGTAAACCTGGCCTGGCCCCGGCGTGCGATCCACGTCGACGAGTTCTCCACCGACGCTGATAACCGAGAGGCGCGGACGGGGATGGACGAGTACTTTGTCGCGGCCGACCGCAGCGAGCAACCCGACCTGTGCGGCTCCGATGATGGTGCCTGCCCGAACGGCCACGTCGCCCGGCTGGACGTCGTCGCCTGCACGGCGAACGTAATCGCCCGAACGCACCGGCTCGAAGATCCGAACGCGAGCGCGACCACCGTCGGTGTTTTCGAGCGGGAGCACGGCGTCGGCCAGCGTGGGCAGCGGCGCGCCCGTGTCGACTCGAACGGCCTGACGCGGTTGCAAGCGGATCGGTTGGCGTGAGCCCGCCGTCACCTCGCCGACCACCGGCAAGCTGAGGTCCGTAGGCTCGCCGTCCTCGCCGCGGAGGTCGGCTCCAGCTCCGGCGACATCGACACTGCGAACCGCGTAACCGTCGATGGCAGCTTGATCGAATCCCGGCAATGGGCGTTCGGTCACCACTTCCTCGGCACACAGCAGTCCCTGCGCCTCCGAGATGGCGACCCGAACCGGACGGGGTGCCACTGCAGCAGCGGTAACCCGTGTCTGCTGCTCCTCAACCGACCGCATCTGGTCCGCGTCCTCCTGTGTCTGGAAATTCGGTGATATCCGTCAGCTCATGATGCCTTGCCGCCGAAAAGGGACAAGCACATTGATACTGCGTTATCGGGCGATCAACCACCGTGGCGACACGCTCAGCGGTCGAGCCGATCCGCGAGCCACTTACGCAAGGACGGGCCGTAATCGTCACTGTCGAGTGCCAGGTCCACCGAAGCGCGGAGGTACCCGCCGGGGTTGCCCAGGTCATGACGCGTTCCGCGGTGCACCACCACGTGAACCGGATGGCCCTCGGAAATCAGGAGAGCGATGGCGTCGGTGAGTTGCAACTCACCGCCGGCTCCCGGCTCGATGCGACGAAGTGCGTCGAAGATCGCACGATCGAGCAGATAGCGACCTGCAGCGGCAAAGGTCGACGGCGCGTCTTCCACAGCCGGCTTCTCGACCATGCCGACGACCTTGAGGACGTCGGGATTGACCGCGTCGGGAACGATCTCGACGTCGAAGACGCCGTAAGCGCTGACTGCGTCTTTCGGGACGTCGATTGCACAGAGAACGGACCCGCCGCGCTTGGCCCGAACTCGCGCCATGATCTCCAGGACGCCACGCGGTAGTACGAGATCATCGGGCAGAAGGACCGCGATGGCGTCTTCGTCGTCGTCGAGAACCGACTCGACGCAACCGACTGCATGCCCGAGGCCGAGAGGCTGCTCCTGAATCACGGAGTCGACTTCGAGCAAACCCGGCGCTTTGCGCACCTTCGCCAGGGCAGCGAGTTTTCCGCTTGCTTCCAGCTTGCTTTCGAGCACGAGATCCTCGACGAAGTGGGCAACCACGCCGTCTTTGCCCGGGGACGTCACGATGACGAGCCGCTCGGCTCCCGAGTCCGCAGCTTCACCTGCCACCAGTTCGATACCCGGTGTGTCCACGACCGGCAGCAATTCTTTCGGAACCGTCTTGGTGGCAGGCAGGAAACGCGTACCAAGTCCGGCTGCGGGAACCACGGCCGTACGGAAGGCCCTCGTGCTGCTAGCGACAACGTCTGTCATGCCAACACCTTAGCCGCCGCTTGTTACCGCTCGGTCAGCACGACGAATATCGTTGCGGGGTGACACCTCAGACAAAAGCACAATGGCGACAAATCACACTCGCAGCACGTGATGCAGTCTCCGAGCACACTCGAAACACGGAAACTGCGGCGTTGATCACGCACATACGTTCAGTGATTGTCGACGGCTCGGTCGTCTGTGCGTACGTCCCCACCCGCACCGAACCAGGATCCACCGATTTGCTCGACGCCGTTGCCGAGATCGCTCAGCGTGTACTACTTCCGATCACCGGGGAGCCGGGACCGTTGTCCTGGGTCGAGTACAGCGGCGCGAACGGTTTGCGCCCCGCGAAGTACGGCATTCGGGAGCCTGTCGGACCCGTCTTGCCACCGGAAGCCCTGTCCGACGTGGAATGCATGCTTGTCCCTGCTCTCGCGGTGGATCTTCGCGGAACACGCCTCGGCCGTGGCGCAGGCTTCTACGACCGGACGCTTGGGTCGGTCGGACCACAGACTCGGCTCGTGGCAATTGTCAGAGACTCCGAACTCGTCGAGGCCTTGCCTGCCGACGACCACGACATTCCCATGGGCTGGGCATTGACGCCAAGCGGCGGTCTCACGCAACTCAAAGGCGATTGATCTGCGGGAATAGATCCCTGATTAGCGCTGTTGGCACTGTCACTTGTAGAGTGCTAAAGGCTGCGGTGTAAATACGCGGCTGCTCGAACATCACAGTGCGGAGGAAGCCCGGTGCCCACCTACTCATACGCATGTACGGAATGTGACAACCGTTTCGACATCGTCCAGTCCTTCAGCGAAGATTCGCTGACGGTCTGCCCAGCTTGCTCAGGCAAGCTCCGCAAGCTGTTCAACTCTGTTGGCATCGTGTTCAAGGGCAGCGGCTTCTACCGCACCGACAGCCGCGGCGGCTCCGGGACTGCGAGCGAGCCGGCCAAGAGCGATTCGGCACCCGCTGCGAAGTCCGAGTCCAAGTCGGACTCCTCTTCGACATCGAGTTCGTCGACCAGTACGCCGGCGCCCGCAAAGGCTGCCGCAAGCTGATTTCCACAACCTCCGGGTTGTCCACAGGTTCACATTGTCAGGGCCGGAAGCACCGCTTCCGGCCCTAACGTGCATGAATGCCGTCAGTACGTTCTCGTTCGCCGAGGCGCTCCCATCCATTGCGCGCCCAGCTCGATCTCACGCCGAACACCTTCGATCGCGTCGTCGAACTGACACGCGGCACACGGTTTCGCTCAGCGACCGTCCGCAAGATCGCAGCGGTCGTCCTGGCTACACTCGGCGTTGTTCTCTTCTTTCGAGGCGATCCCGCGACTGACACCGTCGCCGTAGTTGTCTCGAGCCGCGATCTCACTCCGGGGCAGGTGATTGCGGATTCGGACGTCGAGGTCCGCGAGATCGACTCGAAACAACTTCCCGAAGGAGTTGTCTCCGACACCGACCTGGTAGTCGGGAGAACCGTTGCCGGCCCGATTCGCTCCGGAGAAACCGTCACCGACGTGCGCGTTCTCAGCCCACGGCTGGCCGGGTTGTCGGTAGGAACCGACGACGCCCGCATCGTCCCCGTCCGATTGGCCGATGCGGCCGTCGCGGACATGTTGCGCAGCGGGGACGTCGTCGACGTCCTGACCGTCGGCCCTGACACATCCCGCCCAGACACACCCCACCCCGACACACCCAACGAATCAATTGCCGACAAGGCCCCGCAGATTCTTGCAGCGGGAGCAGTAGTCGCGTTGGTCACCACGTCGGAAAGTACACGTAACCAGCAGGAACAGGTGATTTTGCTGGCCCTGCCGACACCAGCAGCCAACGTCGTAGCCGCGGCATCTCTGTCCAATGCGATCACCGTGACATTCCGCTGACCGCACAAAGCGTCCGAAGCTCCTCTAGGATTTTTCCAGTCGGTTCGGTATCAACGGACCATCTGGCACTTGCCATCGGAGACTCGAGGGGACACCGACATGCTCAAGGGATTCAAGGACTTCCTGCTTCGCGGAAACGTGCTCGACCTGGCCGTCGCAGTGGTCATCGGCGCGGCCTTCACCGCCATCGTGACTGCCTTCACCAGCAATATCATCAACCCACTTGTCGCTTCGATTGGCGGAGCCAACGAATACGGGTGGGGCATTCAGCTGACGGGTGACTCCGCTGAGACGTTCCTGAACTTCGGTGCGGTCGTCACCGCGATCATCAACTTCATCATCATCGCAGCGGTCGTCTACTTCGTGCTGATCGTCCCTGCGAATGCGGCGAAGAAGAAGTTCGTCTCCGAGCCCGAGGACAAGGAAGCCAGCGAAACCGATCTGCTCATCCAGATCCGCGACATCCTCTCGGCCAATGCCGGTGGCGCCGACACGGGAGCGCACGCCAAGACTCTCGAATAGGCAGTGCCCACAGATCAAATCAGGCCCTCGGACAATTGTCCGGGGGCCTGATTTACTTCTCAACCCCCGTGGTGCGGGGGCCGCTGACTGCGCAGCCAGTCGTCGTCCGAGGACCGCGAGGATCCCTCGGGACCCCGCTCGTCCGACGTCGTCTCGGGAAAGACGTCCCCGAAGATGCGCGCCAGGCGCTTCTTGTCGACTGACGGCTTCTTCGGGGTATCTCGTTGCTCCGACAAGCTGTCTCAGCCCTCGAGGCTGGAGAGCTCGGCGATCACGTGACTCGCCAAAGCCGTCAGGGTTGCCATGCCGTCGCGAATTGCCGGCCTGGTCGACGCCAGATTGGCGACCACGGTGCTTCCCGAAACTCCGACGAGGCCGCGGGACAAGCCTGCTTCGAGCGATCCGGCCGAAAGACCGGAAGCACGAAGTGCTTCGGCAATTCCCGGGATCTCGCGATCGAGAACCTCAGCGGTCACGTCAGGAGTGACGTCACGCGGGGATACCCCGGTACCGCCGACCGAGATGACGAGGTCGACGCCACCGATGACTGCGGTGTTGAGAGCGTTGCGGATCTCCACTTCGTCGGCGGCGACGGCGACCGTCGCATCGACGAGAAAACCCGCTTCGTTCAGCAGTTCCGTGACCAGTGGACCGATGGAGTCGGTGTTGTCGCCGTGGGCTGTGCGATCGTCGACGATGACGACCAGAGCGCGGCCGGCCGATGTGGCTTCGAGTTCCATGACTCCTACCGTAGTGTCCGATCCCGACGCCGTTGCGATCTGGCCGAAGATCGGGTCGATCGTCTGCTGATCGCCGAACATCATCGACCGCCCTGCGCTGCCGCGGTTCCCAACGTGACGTCGACGGTCTTGGTCTGCCCGCCGTCGCTGTACGTGATCGAGACCTTGTCGCCGGGAGCATGTGAACGCACTGCCGCGATCAGCGAATCACCATCTGCGACAACACGATCGTCGACCTTGGTGATGACTGCACCCTTCGGGATACCGGCCTTGGCTGCCGGCCCGTCAGCAGTGACATCCATGACGGTTGCGCCGTCGGCGTTGTCCTGCGACGGCACGGTCACGCCGATCATGGCCTGAGTCGCCTTGCCGGTCTTGATCAGTTCGTCGGCGACGCGGCGTGCCTGATCGATCGGGATGGCGAAACCAAGTCCGATCGAACCGCCTTGGGTACCCGACGACGCTCCGAGCGAGGCGATCGCCGTGTTGATGCCGATCAGCTGGCCGTCCATGTTGACGAGGGCGCCACCGGAGTTGCCGGGGTTGATCGCTGCGTCGGTCTGCAGAGCGTCGATGACGGTGTTCTGGTTGCCGGACTCGCCGCTCGTGGAGACCGGGCGATCGAGTGCGGAGATGATGCCTTCGGTGACCGTGCCGGCCAGGCCGAGTGGGGACCCGACGGCAACCACCTGCTGTCCGACCTGGACGTCGCCGGAGTTGCCGAGATCGATGGGCGTGAGGTCGTTGCGACCGTCGACCTTGATGACGGCGATGTCGGAGACGGGGTCGGCACCGACCAGAGTGGCCGAGGCCTTGGTTCCGTCGGAGAACGCAACGCGAAGTTGCGCTCCCTGTGCGCCGGCAACGTGGTTGTTGGTCAGGATCAGACCGTCGGAGGACAGGATGACACCGGAGCCCTCACCGCCCTGTCCCTGCGCGGTGGCTACCTCGATCTGCACGACGCTGGGCACGACCTTCGAGGCAACGGCCTGAACCGAGCCGGCGGGAGCGTTGGACGTGTTGGTCGCAGTGGGCTTCGGAGCGTTCAGAGAGTTGGTGACCGTCGCGGTTCCACCGTTGCGGTCCGCGACGACGGCGCCGACCACGCCACCGACACCACCACTGACCAGGACCAGGGCGAGAGCGCCGGCAACCAGCGCCATGCGTCCCGACTTCGGCTTGGTGGTGGTCGAACCGGAGTTCGGCCCCTGCAGCGGTGCGGGGATCTGGTTGTGGCCGCCGCCCGGGCCGTTCGGACCGCCGGGGCCACCAGGGTTGGGTGCGCCGTACGGGGCGCTCTGCTGGTACGCGGCCTCATGGGCACCGTGCGGGTGGCCGAAAGCCTGCGTGGGCTGCTGCTGTGCCTGCCCGAAGGCTTCGGTGGGCCGGCCTTCAGTGGGTCGGGCTTCGGCGGGTCGGGCAAAGGATTCGGTCGGCTGGTACGGCTGCTGAGGCGCCTGCCCCTGAGGCTGCTGCGGCGGCACGGGAGGCTGTGCCTGAGGTGCTGTCGGCTGCGCCTGGGTGGTGGGCTCGCTGTTGGGCTGCTCGGGCCGGGTCGGCCCGACGTTACGGTCCTCGGTCATCGGCTCGCTTTCGTCTACGGTGACCACCGGACGGGCAGTCACAACTGTTCTGCCGACAATGCTGCCTTGCGCTGCTGAGAAGGCGCTGAGACGTGCCTGTCACTTTACCCAGAGTTCGACGTGAAAAACCGGTGTTGTCGGTTCGGCCCGAAAGACTTTCGGGCCGAACGCATTAAGCCGTGACGTCAGTCACCGAAGCGCGGGACCAACGGTCTACAGAACACGCTACTCGGCACTCGGCCCCGGTTCACCGGGAAGCACGATACGAACAAGCGCTCCCCCACGATCGGATTCGTCGATCGCGATGGTGCCGCCGTGCTTGACGACGACCTGACGCACAATCGCAAGTCCCAGACCCGATCCCGGCATCGAACGTGCCGCGGTCGACCGGTAGAAACGATCGAACACCAACTCCCGATCCTCCTCCGGAATTCCAGGTCCCGCATCACTTACGGTCAATTCCAACAATCCTTGACCCACCGGACGCATTTCGACGCGTACCTGTTCGCCCTTCGGACTCCATTTCGCAGCGTTGTCGAGGACGTTCAGCACCGCACGCGACAGGCCCGCTTGATCTCCGTAGACGTACCACGGAGTGGTGACCGCTTCGAACTCGATTTCGTTGCGCCTGCGCCGCGCTCGTTCGAGCGCACGCTCGACGACGTCGCTGACGTCGACGCGCTCGTACACGGTTTCGGGCGCGTCTTCGCGGGCCAGATCGACAAGGTCACCGACCAGAGTCGACAGTTCCTCGATCTGCGCAACGACATCGGCACGAAGTTCGGCCATGTCCTCGTCGGGAATCTGCGGCGCACCGGGGCGACTGGACGCGATCAGCAACTCCATGTTGGTGCGCAACGAAGTCAGCGGCGTCCGCAACTCGTGTCCGGCGTCCGCGACGAGGCGCGACTGACGCTCACGGGACTCGGCGAGCGCCCGCAGCATCGTGTTGAAACTCTCTGTCAGGCGCGCCAATTCGTCGCTGCCGGTAACGGGGATCTGCGTCAGATCGTCGGTCCGAGCGACTCGTTCGGTGGCAGCAGTCAGCCTGGCAATGGGTCGTAAACCGGTGCGGCCCACGGTAGTACCCGCCACTGCCGCAAGTATGACGCCACACCCGCCGACCACGAAGAGCACCCAGGCCAGACGGTCCAGTACCGCAACGGTCGGCGCGAGCCGCTGACCGATCACCAAAGTGCTTCCGTCATGGGTTCGTTGAGCCAGCACTCGCTGACCGTCGACGGTTCGCAGCGAGGAATCCGATTCGCCACGCGCTACGGCGTCTTCGGCTTCACCGATCGGCACGTCGGAACCGGGCGGCTGGTACGTGCTCAGGTCCGAGAAGATCAGGGCCACACTGATGTCGGTGGTGTACAGCGTCGCACCGGAGATGTAGCGAGGATCGAATCGCACGACGTTGCTGTCGATCAGCACCGCCGCCCTGGTACGCAACTGGTGATCGACGTCCGCGTAGAGCGCACGCGAAACCACCGCGTAGGCAGCGATCGCCATGACTGCGACGGCAATGGCCACCACCGACGCGGCGAGCAGCGTCACACGCCAACGCAATGACACCGAACGGGTCAGTGGCATCGGCGGGCGCATTTCGACGGACGCTTGGGTGGTGGAGGATTTCTTCGGTTCGGCGTTCTTGCCGAACGGAGCGGTGATCACGGAGGCGTCTCCCGCAGGACGTAGCCGACTCCGCGGACGGTGTGGATCAACCTCGGTTCGCCGTCGGCTTCCGTCTTGCGACGCAGGTAGCCGACGTACACCTCGAGGGCATTGCCGGACGTCGGGAAGTCGTATCCCCACACTTCTTCGAGAATGCGTCCACGGGTCAGCACGCGGCGTGGGTTGGCCATGAGCATTTCGAGGAGGGAGAACTCGGTGCGCGTCAGGCTGATCGATCGTTCGCCGCGCTTGACCTCACGGGTGACCGGGTCGAGGGTGAGGTCCTCGAACGCCATCATTTCGGAATCGGCGTCCAGATCGGGCGCGGTGCGACGCAGAAGTGCACGCAACCTGGCAAGCAACTCTTCCAAAGCGAAGGGCTTGGGCAGGTAGTCGTCCGCTCCGGCATCGAGGCCGGCGACTCGCTCGCTGACCGAATCGCGGGCGGTGAGCACGAGGATGGGCAGGTCGTCGCCGGCACTACGAAGACGACGGCACACTTCGAGTCCGTCGAGTCGCGGCATCATGACGTCGAGCACGACGGCGTCTGGCCGGTTGGCGAGGATCTTCTCGAGTGCGTCGAGCCCGTCGACCGCGAGCTCGACCGTGTAGCCGTTGAAGCTGAGCGACCGCCGAAGCGACTCGCGAACCGCCCGGTCGTCGTCGACCACCAAAATACGCATACCGACAGTTTGGACTGAAGTGCTGAGATGCGGCTGAGAGGGTCCGATTCCGGCCTCCGGCGTGTCGCGGTCAGTCCCGGGTTCGCCTGGGCCCGGGCAGGCTCCAATGACGCCATAACGCAAGCAGTCTGAACACCGCGGCGAACGCCGTGCCGCACACCAGCGCGGCGTTGGTGGACAGTCCGGCTTGCGAGACTGTGACCACCAACGCAGCGCCGAGCAGTGCGGGAACCGCGTACAGGTCCTTGTGCAGGAGCAGTGGCACCTCGTTGACGAGAACGTCGCGGATCACGCCGCCGCCGATCGCCGCGGTCGCACCGATCAACGTCGCCGCCAGCGAACTGGCGTTGTTGTCCAGCGCGATGACGGCGCCGGTGCTCGCGAACAAGCCCATCCCCAGTGCGTCGAGCGCCAGGATTTCACGACGCAGTCGATTGAGCGGCTCGTGGAGGTAGAACACGGCGAGTGAGGTGGCGGCGGCCGTTCCGAAGTACGGCCAACTGCTCAGAGAGCTGGGCGGATGGACGCCGAGGAGAACATCGCGGACGATACCGCCGCCGATGCCGGTGAACACACCGACCGAGCACACCCCGAAGATGTCGAGTCGCTTGGTGACGCCCACCAGGGCACCCGAGGCCGCGAACGCCACGATGCCCACCAGTTCGAGGATCCTCAGCAGCACCGGCCAAGGATCGCACGGTCAGATGCGGCTCGGGTCGATCACCCCGAGCCGAACTGCTTTGACCAGTCGCCGAGGCACCCGGTGGGTCTGGCCGAAGGCCGTGACCTCGACCAGATCGGGCGCCGTCGCCTTCCACTGGGCACGACGGCTGCGCGTGTTGGAACGGGACATCTTCCGCTTGGGAACAGCCATCAGAGTGCCTTGCGCTTTCCGTAGCGACGCTCGAACTTCTCGACGCGTCCTGCAGTGTCCATCACGCGTTGCGCTCCGGTCCAGAACGGGTGCGAGTCGCTCGTGACATCGACGACCAGCAGCGGGTACGTGCCGCCGTCTTCCCATTCGACGGTGCGGTCACTCGTCACGGTCGATCGGGTCAGGAAGCTCTTGCCGGTGCTGGCGTCCTGGAACACCACCGGGTGGTAGTCGGGGTGCATCTGCTTCTTCATTCGTTTCCCTCTCGCGTTGATTCGGTTTCGGCATAAGGTGATTCGGATTCGTCACACGGGTCTTCGTGAAACTCGCCGAACGGGTCTTCCCACGTTGCCCACGACGCTTCGTCCGCCAATTCGTCGTCGGTGACCAAGGCGTGCTGCAGTGTTCGGTCGATCTCGAGCGGGTTCGCACCGCAGGTCAGAACGACCATCGAGGTGTCGCGATCACCGAAACGCTCGTCCCATTTCAGAGCCGCGAGGGCACGGCGCTCGGCCGGAACGCGCTCTCGTTGCTCCGGCGTCATCGCGGCCAGCCAGGTGTCTGCGCTCGCAACCCGCAAGCCACCGCCGGCCGATTCGAGCCAGAGCGCTTCACCCGGTTGCGTCGCCACCCAGACGCGCCCCCGGGAGTACACGACGCCTTCGAGCAGGACGTCGATCGCCTCGTGCAGACGCCCGGGGTGAAACGGCCGGTTCGCGGTGAACTCGACCAGCATCACTCCGCCGTCGTCGTCGAGCGGCGGCTGGCGACGCAGCAACGGTGAGTGAGCGTCGGCCAGTTCACCGCGTCGCGCATCCGCAGGCACCTCGAGGAGCAGTGCCTCGATGTCGTCTCCCTCATCGAAGACGGGTACCCGTGGAGCGATGCGCGCGAGAACCGCGTTCAAGCGGGACCGCTGCCAGCCGTCGAGCGCATCGGACCCGCGTAGGACGAGCGCGTCGGCGAAGTCGACCTGCCCGACGACGACCTGAGCCAGGGTGCGGTCGTCGTCGAGAGCTTCGTCGCCGGTGGCGTCTGCCAGCCAGGTCGCCGCGTCGATGCACGTCACGACGGCGTCGACGCGGACGTCCCGCTGCGCCGGTCCGTCCAGTTGGCCGACGACGCCGGTCACGACGACGTGCTCGATCGCCCAGCACAGCGCCTCGGGCTCGAGTTGGCGGTCCAACAGCAACACGATCCGCTGCACAGAACTGTGCGAGTGAAGCCGGCGCAGGAGCGGCAGCAAGTCTTCGCGCAGGGTGCAGGAGACGCAGCCGTGCGCGAGCTCGAGGATCGTCTCGCGCTCGGACACAGTGCCGGCAGACCCGGCACTCCCGGTCATCGAGGTGACCGTCCGCCGGACCACCCCTTCACGGACGTGGCTCAGGTCGTGGTGGACCAGAACAGTTCCGGTTCGCAGCAACGCTCGTGCGGTGTGTGGGGTGGATTCGCTCATGCCGGCGACCAGGACCAGCGGAGTCCTGCCGTCCAAGATCGTGTTCACAGCGGGCCTTTCTGGGAATGATTGTCATTACCGAGGTTGAACGGTACATTGATCTCACCGCATTGTCGAAAATGATTGTCATCTGCAAGTTGAAAGGAACACCCATGTCGGCTCACTGCCAAGTGACCGGACGTGTGCCGGGGTTCGGAAAATCCGTCTCGCACTCTCACAAGCGTTCGAACCGTCGCTGGAACCCGAACATCCAGCGCAAGACCTACCTCCTGCCCAGCGAGGGGCGTCGCATCACACTCACGCTCTCGACCAAGGGCATCAAGACGATCGACCGCGACGGCATCGAATCCGTCGTCGCCCGGATCCGCGCGCGCGGCGAGAAGGTCTGAGCAGATGGCACGCAACGAGATCCGCCCGATCGTGAAACTCAAGTCCACCGCGGGCACCGGGTACACGTACGTGACCCGCAAGAACCGTCGTAACGACCCCGATCGACTCGTACTGAAGAAGTACGACCCGGTGCTGCGAAAGCACGTCGATTTCCGAGAAGAGAAGTAGGCATGGCCAAGAAGTCGAAGATCGCGAAGAACAACCAGCGACGGGTCGTCGTCGAGCGGTACGCGGAGCAGCGGTCCGCTCTCAAGGAGACGATCCGCTCCCCGAAAAGCTCGGCAGAGGAGCGCGCGAAGGCCCAAGCGACCCTGCAACGTCTACCACGCGACGCCAGTCCGGTACGATTGCGCAATCGAGACGCTGCGGATGGACGTCCGCGCGGCCACCTGCGGAAGTTCGGGCTCTCCCGGATTCGCGTGCGAGAAATGGCGCACCGTGGGGAACTGCCTGGCGTACACAAGTCGAGCTGGTAAGGAAGTCGGATGGCAGTCAAGCGTTCACCGTCGAAGAAGCCACGCCCCGTAGAGGGTCGTAAGCCCAAGAAGAACCCGTTGTTCGCAGCGAAGATCACGCATGTCGATTACAAGGACATCAACTTGCTTCGCACGTTCATCTCGGACCGCGGCAAGATCCGCAGCCGTCGCGTCACGGGCCTGACCCCGCAGCAGCAGCGTCAGGTCGCCGTTGCAGTGAAGAACGCACGCGAAATGGCGTTGCTCCCCTTCACCGCCGCACGGTAGTCATACGTGCTCGGTAGTCACACGTAGAAGTACCGAAGAGGTCGCGCAGTCACTCGACTGCGCGGCCTTTTTGTTGCCCGGACTAAGATTTCCCGAAGTTATTCATTCCAGTCGAGAGGTGCCCGCAGCGTGTCGGGAGTTGTTGCGGGTTTCACCGTAATTTTTGTTGTCATCGCGGTCGGGTATCTCCTCGGCCGTCTCGGCACCCTCGGTAGCCAAGGACAGTTCGTTCTCGGTCGACTCGTCTTCTTCGTCGCGACGCCTGCCCTGCTGTTCACCACCCTCGCGTCGTCCGATCTTTCGGTGATCTTCTCGCCGACGCTCGCCGTTGCGTCGGCTACTGCCTTTGCCGTCGGCGCTCTGTACGTCGTCGTCGCAAAGATCTGGCTCAACCGGCCGCTACCCGAACTGACCATCGGCGCGCTGTCGGCTTCGTACGTGAATTCGGCCAACCTCGGAATCCCGATCGCGGTGTTCGTGCTCGGCGATGCCACGTTCGTCGCGCCGCTCCTGCTCTTTCAGATCGTCGTGTACTCCCCGATCGCCTTGACGATCCTCGATCTGACGGCCCTTCGCGGCGCGGATGCCGAGAAGCTCTCGTTGATCGACACCATCACCGCCCCGTTCAAGAATCCGATCGTGCTCGCGGGCGCTGCGGGGTTGATCGTCGCGTTGATCGGTTGGGTACCGCCCCGGCCGCTGATGCAGCCTTTCGAATTGATCGGCGCGACGTCCGTACCCGGTGCGCTGTTGGCATTCGGGCTCTCGCTCTACGGCGTGCGGGTGCTGGAGAAGGGCTCGAGTCCACGCCGCGACGTCGCGCTGGCGTCGACGCTCAAGATCGTGGTCCAACCTGTGCTGGCCTATCTGATGGCGCATTTCCTCCTCGGCATCGACGGTCATCAGTTGTTCGCCATCGTGGTCGTCTCGACGTTGCCGACGGCGCAGAACGTCTTCATCTACGCAAGCCGCTATCGGCGCGGAATGGTCCTCGCCCGAGACAGTGCCTTTGTCACCACTTTGGCGTCAATTCCCGCAATTGCGCTGGTCACAGCGCTACTCGCTTGAGCAGGGTTACGGTGTTTTCATGCGTGTACTAACCCTCGCCGTTCTGGCCTGCCTTGCTGTGGCCGGATGCTCCGTCGGGGCCCAGACCACGGGGCCGGTTGCCGCACCGAATCCGATGGCGGCCAACGAAGCAAGTCCCGCCGACTGGTCGCTCGGAACCCCCGTTCCCGACGAGGTCGACGACAGCGAGATGGGCACGGAGTTCGACAGCCGCACCGACATCGTGGGTGCGACGGCCACGATGTTCGAATCGTGGTCCGAGGTCGACGATCACACGGTGGCCGTCCACTTCGTGACCGGCACTCCGGAGTGCTACGGCGCGTACGCAACCGTCGAAGAGACCGATACGACGGTGATCGTCACGCTCCGAACCGGGGCACTGCCCGAGGCCGCGGACAAGATGTGCATTCTGGTTGCCGTGTTCGGCAGCTTGGATGTCCCGCTGAGCCGACCGCTCGGCGATCGTCACGTCATCAACGGCTAGCCGCGCCTAAACGGCACAAGTTCGACGATCGAACACGCCGTTTCGTCAGGTGTGGTGTGCGTCTCCTCGGGACAGACTGAAAACCGACACCCGTTCACTCGCTCGTCGGCAGCTTTCGACTCGAGCGGTGCTCAACATGAAGGAGCTCGCAAGTGCCTAATCTCCAGAGAGACGTTGCAATCGTCGGCGCCGGCCCCTCTGGCCTGGCAGCTGCAACCGCGCTGCGCAAGGCCGGTTTGACCGTCGCTGTGATCGAAGCGCGCGACCGCGTCGGCGGCCGCACGTGGACCGACACCATCGACGGAGCAGTTCTGGAAATCGGCGGCCAGTGGGTCTCCCCCGACCAGACCGCGCTGATCTCCTTGCTCGACGAACTCGGCCTGAAAACTTTCGAGCGCTACCGCGAGGGCGAGTCCGTCTACATCTCGTCGGCAGGTGAGCGGACGCAGTACACGGGCGATTCCTTCCCCACGAACGACACCACGAAGAAGGAGATGGACCGTCTCATCGACGAGATGGACGATCTCGCAGCGCAGATCGGCGCCGAGGAACCGTGGGCACATCCCCTCGCCCGCGATCTCGACACAGTCTCCTTCAAGCAGTGGCTGATCAATCAGTCCGACGACGCCGAGGCACGTGACAACATCGGTCTCTTCATCGCCGGTGGCATGCTCACCAAGCCCGCCCACTCGTTCTCTGCCCTGCAGGCCGTACTCATGGCCGCTTCCGCAGGCTCGTTCTCCCATCTCGTCGACGAGGACTTCATCCTCGACAAGCGAGTGATCGGCGGAATGCAGCAGGTATCGATCCGCATGGCAGAGGCCCTCGGCGACGACGTCTTCCTCAACGCACCCGTGCGTACGGTGCAGTGGAACGAATCCGGTGCAACGGTGTTGGCGGACGGCGATGTTCGCGTCGAGGCAAGCCGAGTGATCCTGGCCGTACCGCCCAACCTCTACTCCCGGATCTCGTACGATCCCCCGCTGCCGCGTCGTCAGCACCAGATGCACCAGCACCAGTCCCTCGGCCTCGTCATCAAGGTTCACGCGGTGTACGAGACGCCTTTCTGGCGCGAAGACGGCCTCTCCGGCACCGGCTTCGGCGCGTCCGAGGTAGTGCAGGAGGTGTACGACAACACCAACCACGAGGACGATCGCGGCACCCTGGTCGCTTTCGTCTCCGACGAGAAGGCCGACGCGATGTTCGAGCTTTCCGTCGAGGAGCGTAAGGCCACGATTCTGGCCTCACTTGCCCGCTATCTCGGCCCGAAGGCCGAAGAGCCGGTTGTGTACTACGAATCCGACTGGGGCTCGGAGGAATGGACCCGCGGTGCGTACGCAGCGAGCTTCGACCTCGGAGGCCTGCACCGCTACGGCGCGGATTCCCGCACGCCCGTCGGCCCGATTCACTTCTCGTGCTCCGACATTGCGGCCGAGGGGTACCAGCACGTCGACGGTGCCGTTCGGATGGGTCAGCGAACCGCAGCCGACATCATCGCTCGCAGCAAGGCCTGACGGCCGCTTTGCCAAGTCTCGATCATTGCCCGGCAGTCACGATTGCCGGGCAATGATCGAGAGCAGTAGTTCGGCCCGAACCCTGGCCACTTCCAGCCGACAGTCGATCAGGCTCTCCACCTTCGCCATTCGGCTCCGCAGTGTGTGCCGGTGAACGCCCATCGTGATGGCGGCCGCTTCCCAGTGTCCGTTGGCCTCGAGAAATGCCCGCAGCGACGCCAGCAGTTCGGTGCCGTTGTCACGGTCGTAGTCCTCGATCGGTGTGATCATCGTTTCCGCCAGCGTGTTGAGCACTTCACGCGTCGAATCGAAAGACAGCAGCACACTTCCGGTCAGAGCTGCGAATTCCAAAGGCTCGCCACCGATTTCGGCCGCCGACGCACACAGCTGGGACTGTTCGACGGCGACCGCCAGCGCAGCGACCACCCGTCGCGCGCTCAAGCCGACACGAAGCGCGCGAAGATCCGACCTCGATACCCCGCCGAGCAACTCTCGGGCGAACTCGACGTCGTCGGTTCCACGCAGCAGCACCGTGACGCGAGTGTCGTTGATCCGCGAGAACAACTGCCGCCCCGCCTTGTTCATGAACTCGGCAATCTCGGCTCCGACGCGTCCCGCTACGTCGGACGTGTCGGCAAGAACTGTCAATCCTCGGATCATTCCCTCACCGTCGGCGGCCTGCCTGATCTGTTGCCACGCCGGCGCCGGGTCGCGATCCTCGGTGAGCAGCAGCCCGAGGGCGTGCGAATTCAACTGATCCTGAGTAGCACGCAGACGCGCGGGTTTCTCGAAGTCCAACGCCAACAACGAGTTCGCGTGACCGAGCAGTATCTGATCGACGTAGCTGAGCGCCGAAGCACTGATCACCGCCAGGTATCCGTACGGCGTTCGCCCGACGCTGATCTGCTGCACCGCGATCGACGCTCCAGACCTTGCGAGCGTCACGCTACTAGAGGCACCGCCCCCGAGAGTTGCTCGCAGTTCGTCGATCACGTCGTCCGTCGGCAGTTGAGGTGAGCTCTCGAGAACTCTTCCGGCGACGTCGAGAAGAAGCACCGTCGCCGAAGTCGCGATCGCCAGTTCACGCACGGTCGCAGCCGTTCCGCCGGAAATGACGGCACGCGTCATCCGCGGTTGCGCCCGCGACGCCCGGAGGACAGCTTCATATTCCTGCTCTGCCAACCGGCTCATCACACGCTTGACGACGGCAGCAAAAGGCGTCGGCAGCGGCACCTCGATCAGCGGGAGTCCGATCTCGTCGGCGACGGCCACCAGATCGGCCGGGACCTCGGGGTACGAGAGCCCGGTTCCGAATCCCACCGCCGCCACTCCCGCCGCGTCGAGCATCCGGAGATAGCGGCCGCGCTTTTGCTGAGTGGACGGCAATCGGATGCCGGTGGTGAGGATGAATTCGCCGCCGGTCAACCATCGAAACGGGTCGAGCAACTCCGTGGCGTGCGCGAATGTGATTTCGCGACCGACACCCTGGGCGCCACCTTTGAGTTCCAGCGCGAGATCCGGCTGCGCCAACATCCACCGCACAGCGATCGTCATGGGCAGGACTGTACAACTCGGTGCGTCGGGGATCAAAGATTTCACCTTTTTGGCAGCTGCCTTTACTTGTGAGTCAGCGCACACTTGCTCACACACGCCCCACAAAGTGCGAGTTCCGTGCTGATCACCTCGGCCGGAACTCGTTCGACCTCGAGAGGAACCGGTACCGATGTCGATCGTCGTACTCGAGAACTACATCAACGGTGAATTCGTCGCCTCAGCCGCGACGGAAACACTCGACCTGATCAACCCCGTGGACGAGAGTGTGGTCGGGCGTACGCCGGTCTCCACGAAGGAAGACGTCGACGCCGCCGTCGAAGCCGCACAGAGAGCATTCGAGACCTGGGGCAAGACGACGCCGAGCGTGCGGCAGGCTGCACTCCTCAAGCTCGCCGACGCCATCGAAGCGCACAGCGACGAAATCGTCGCAGCCGAAAGCGCCAACACCGGCCAGGCTCATCAGATGATCGCCGACGAAGAGGTCAAGGTCGGAGCCGATCAGATGCGGTTCTTCGCCGGAGCCGCACGACTTCTCGAGGGCAAGGCGGCCGGAGAGTACATGGAGGGTTTCACCTCCTACGTCCGTCGTGAGCCGATCGGCGTCGTCGGTCAGGTCACGCCCTGGAACTACCCGTTCATGATGGCGCTGTGGAAGATCGGGCCCGCCCTCGCGGCCGGCAACACGATCGTCCTCAAGCCCAGCGACACCACACCGGGCAGCACGCTGGTCCTGGCGAAGCTCTCGAAGGGCATCCTGCCGGACGGCGTGTTCAACGTCGTGCTCGGCAACGGCGGAACCGGCGCGACGTTGGTGGAGAACCCGGCCCTCGGTCTCGTCTCGATCACCGGTTCGGTGCGGGCAGGCATCGCTGTCGCCGTGTCCGCAGCACAGCAGCTCAAGCGCGCGCACCTCGAACTGGGCGGCAAAGCGCCGGCGATCGTCTTCGGCGACGTCGACATCGAGAAGACCGCCACCGGCATCGCCGAGGCAGCGTTCTTCAACGGCGGCCAGGATTGCACCGCGGCCACTCGCGTGATCGTTCACGAGTCCATCCACGATCAGCTCGTCGAAGCCCTCGTCCGGAACGCCGAGAAGCTGCGCCCCGGAGCGCCTTCCGATCCTGATGCCTTCTACGGCCCGCTCAACAACATCAATCACTTCAACGCCGTGAGCGACAAGATCGCGAACCTGCCGGCGTCGGCCAAGATCGTTACCGGCGGAAAGCGTTCGGGCGAAACCGGATTCTTCTTCGAGCCGACCGTCATCACCGGCGTCGCGCAATCGGACGACATCGTGCAGGAAGAGACTTTCGGTCCTATCCTCACAGTCCAGAGCTTCTCCGACGAGAAGGAGGCGATCACGCTTGCCAACGACGTTCGGTTCGGCCTGGCCTCGAGCATCTGGACCAAGGATCACGGTGTCACGCAACGCGTCTCCGCTGCTCTCGACTTCGGTGCGGTGTGGATCAACTGCCACATCCCGCTCGTCGCCGAAATGCCGCACGGCGGCTTCAAGTATTCCGGTTACGGCAAGGATCTCTCGGCCTACGGAGTCGAGGACTACACCCGTCTCAAGCACGTCATGAGTTCGCACGACTGAGTCGCCGCCCCTCCTGCTGTGCGCCTTTATCAACCCCCCGCGGTTAATAAAGGCGCACAGCAGATTCCTCCAATCCGGAAAAGAGCCACCATGCGCCTTATCGTCGGATACCTCGCCACACCCAGCGGTAAAGACGGGCTGGTCCTCGGGGCCCAGCTCGCGCGCAGTCTCGGCGCGCAACTCGACATCTGCATGGTCCTCCCACCGGATCGGACACTGCCCGCCAAGGTTCCCTCCGAAGCCGGCTACGACGACATCCTCGCCGCGCGTGCACACGACTGGCTCGCCGAGGCGAAAGCGTCGGTGCCCGAGGACATCCAGGTGGAAGTACACCTGAGCTTCCACGAGTCGTTCGCTCAGGGCCTGCTCGACGAAGTGGACCGACTGAATGCGCTCGCGATCGTGGTGGGAGCTTCCGGCGACGGTCTGCTCGGCCGTCACGCGATCGGTTCGGTCTCGACCGAACTGCTTCACTCCGCCCATGTCCCGGTAGCGCTGGCGCCTCGCGGAACGCGGCACTCGGCGGCCACTGCGATACGAGAGGTCACCTGTGCACTCGGCACCCGTGTCGGCGCCGACATCGTCTTGAACACCGCCGTGCGCGCCAGCGAACTGATGCAGGTTCCGTTGCGACTGGTCTCACTGGTAGCGCTCGACCCCCAGAACGATCTGCGCGATCATCGCGACACCGCCGAGTCGGCCAGGGAGCGTGCACGAAATCACGCTCAGGACACACTCGACGTCGCAAGAGCCGCGCTCCCCGCGGAGTTCCCCATCGAGGTCATCATTGCCGACGGATCTACCGTGGAATCGGCAGTGCGTCAACTGGACTGGCAGGACGGCGACCTCGTGATGGTCGGTTCCAGCCGTCTCGCGCAGCCCCGCAAACTGTTCCTGGGCTCGACCGCCGCCAAGATGCTGCGCGTGCTGCCCGTTCCCATGGTCGTAGTGCCCAAGCACGAATTCACCCAGCCGGAGGCACTGTCATGACCAGCACCGAACTGAGTTCCAAAGGCCTCGCCACCGGCAAGATCGGCATGATCTCCGGCGCGGTGCTCGGAATCTCCTCCGTGGCACCGGGTTACACCCTGACGGCCAGCATCGGATTGATCGTCGCTGCGGTCGGTCTCAAGATGCCCGCCATCTTCATCGCCGGCTTCATCCCGATGTTCCTCACCGCGTACGCGTACCGCGAACTGAACTCCGACACTCCTGACTGCGGAGCGTCATTCACGTGGTCCACCAAGGCATTCGGACCGTACGTCGGCTGGATGTGCGGCTGGGGCATGGTGATCGCCACCATCATCGTGCTCTCGAACCTCGCTGCGATTGCCGTCGACTTCTTCTATCTGTTCATCGCGCGGGTGGCCGACAATCCCTCCATCGCCGATCTGCCGGGCAATAAATTCGTCAACGTCGGCACCACGCTGGTGTTCATCGCGTTGGCCACCTGGATTGCCAGTCGGGGAATCACCACCAGCGAGCGCGTACAGTTCGCGCTCGTCGGCTTCCAGATGGTGCTGCTGGTCGTCTTCGCCGTCGTTGCACTGGTTCACGTCGGCGCCGGCGACGCCCCGGCCGGATTGTCCTTCGACCTGAGTTGGTTCAACCCGTTCAGCGGGCTCGCCATCGGTGCGTTTGTCATCGGACTCACCGGATCGATCTTCGCGTTCTGGGGCTGGGATACCTGTCTCACGCTGGGCGAGGAGTCGAAGAACCCCAAGAAGACCCCCGGCCGCGCCGGTTTGCTCTGTGTCGCAACCATTCTCCTTACCTACCTGCTGGTCGCCGTTGCCGCGATGATGTACGCCGGCGTCGGCGAGGAAGGCCTCGGCCTCGGCAATCCCGACAACTCCGAGAACGTCTTCGGCGCTCTGGCCGACCCGGTCCTGGGCAACTGGGGCGGAATGCTTCTGTTCCTCGCGGTCTTCGTCTCTTCAGTCGCCAGCCTGCAGACCACGTTCCTGCCCGCGGCACGAACCATGCTCGCCATGGGTGCATACGGAGCTTTCCCCAAGAAGCTCGCCGAGGTCTCGCCTCGGTTCCTGGTGCCGTCGTACGCGACCGTCGTGGCAGGCGCGGTAACCGCAGTGTTCTACAGCGTCGTCACGTTCCTGTCCGAAAGTGCTCTGCTCGACACGATCGCCGCACTCGGCATCATGATCTGCTGGTACTACGGCATCACCGCATTCGCGTGCGTGTGGTACTTCCGCAAGACGCTTTTCGAGAGCGTACGAAACTTCGTCTTCCGGCTCGCGTTCCCACTCATCGGTGGTCTCATGCTGCTTGCGGTGTTCGTCATTTCGGTCCAGGAGAGTATGAATCCGGACAATGCCAGCGGAGCATCCATCGGCGGAATCGGCCTGGTCTTCTTCCTCGGCTTCGGAATCCTCATCCTCGGCGCGGTACTGATGATGGTCATGCGAGTGCGCAATCCCGAGTTCTTCGAGGGCAAGACCCTCAACCGCGACACGGAGGCTCTGCGCGACGAGAACGACCTCAGCGTGTCTTAGGAGACAGTAGGTTCGGGGGCCTGAGCGATCAGGCCCGCCATCAATACGCGCAAGCCGAATTCGAAGGCGGCGTCGGCACGTTCGGGATTTTTCCCGGATGTTGCCAACGCCGCCTTCATCGCGTCGTTGGCTTCGGGTCCCGACGCCCACTGGACGTCCGGCGCCGCCAGGTCCAAGGCCGAACCGAGAACAAAACTGTCGACGGTCGTGATCGCGTGCAGTGTTTCGGTCGGGTCGAAGCCACCATCGTCAAATGCCTGCGCCAATGCGTTGTACAGAGTGAACGCCACACCGGCCTGCACCGTCTGGGCCGTGAAGAGCGGAATCAGACGAGGATGCGCGGCGTAGCTTCGCCGGTACTCGGCTGCCAGCGCCGCGACGGTCTCACTCCAGGTCCCCGAGGCCGACTCGACGTCGATTCCTGCCATCAGCTGAGCCCTCATCAGTTCGACGATCTCGGCTCGTCCGGAAACGTGGTTGTAGAGCGAGGACGGTCGAACCTTCAGTCTTGCGGCGAGTCCCGGCATGGTGAAGTCGCCGGATTCGTCCACCGACTCGATCGCTGCCTCGGTGATGATCGCCGGTGAGAGCAGTCGTTGCGATGGCCGCGGCATATGTCCTCCTGTAGTGATCCACACCGTTCGGGGCGCTGCAAAAAACAATTCCTCGAAAGTCCTTGATCAATCAGCGCTCACCCACCATACTTAACGAATCACATTCGTTTTACGTTGAACGTCGAATACCCGAGCACCGAGGAAACCCCATGCTGACGATCACCGCCCTCACCCCACCCGAGTCACCGGCCGCGACTTCGCCGTCCACGTCCACCCCTCTGCGTGTAGGTCTCGTCCAACATCGCTGGCACGAGGACCAAGACGACCTCCACGCTGAATTGAGCGAAGGCATTGCGTCCGCAGCGAAGCTGGGCGCTTCCGTGGTCTTTCTTCCGGAGCTGACGCTCAGCCGCTACCCCGCCTCCACCCCGGCCGGCGACAATCCCGGACGCGCGGCGGAAGACCTGCTCACCGGACCCACTTTCGCCTTCGCCACCAAGGCCGCCGCGGAGAACCAGGTTCTCGTTCACGCGTCGTTGTACGAGCGCAGCGACGCCGAGGACGGCCTGGGCTTCAACACCGCGATCCTGGTCTCGCCCGGGGGTGAACTTCTCGGTCGTACCCGCAAGCTCCACATTCCGGTGACGGCCGGGTACTACGAGGACACGTACTTTCGCGGCGGTCCGTCCGAGGACGCATACCCCGTTCACGAGGCACTCGGCGCCAAGTTCGGACTCCCGACATGCTGGGACGAGTGGTTCCCCGAGGTCGCACGTGCATACTCCCTCGCCGGTGCCCAGGTCCTGGTGTACCCGACGGCGATCGGCTCGGAACCCGATCACCCGAACTTCGACACCCAACCGCTGTGGCAGCAAGTGATCGTCGGAAACGGTGTCGCCAACGGCACTTTCATGGTTGTCCCCAATCGCCACGGCAGTGAAGGTCTCATCACCTTCTACGGTTCGTCGTTCATCTCGGACCCGTACGGACGCATCCTCGTTCAGGCTCCGCGCGACGAATCAGCCGTCCTGGTCGCAGATCTCGACCTGCAGCACCGTGAAGACTGGCTTGCGCTGTTCCCGTTCCTGGCCACTCGCCGACCCGACACCTACTCGGCCCTGACCGCACCGGTGAACACTGCAGGAGCGAACCGATGACCTGGCGCATGCCCGCGGAAAGTGAGCCGCACGAACGTACCTGGATGGCGTACCCGAGCGCCGGATACTCTCTCGGGGACACTGCGGAAGAGCAGCACGAAGCGCGCTCGACGTGGGCGGCCGTCGCCCACGCCGTCGCCGAATTCGAGCCGGTCACCGTCGTCGTCGATCCCGCCGAAGTCGAAGAAGCACGAAAGTACCTGTCCGAGAAGGTCGACATCGTCGAGGCACCTCTCAACGACGCGTGGATGCGCGACATCGGACCGACGTTCGTCCTGTCCGACGAAGGCCGTCTCGGCGGAGTTGACTGGGTGTTCAACGGCTGGGGTGCACAGGATTGGGCGCAGTGGGACAAGGACTCGAAGATCGGCGCATTTGTCGTCGAACAATCCGGTGCCCAGTTGATCGACTCACCAATCGTCAACGAGGGCGGCGGTATTGCGGTCGACGGTCTCGGCACCGTCTTGGTCACCGACACCGTCCAACTCGATCCGGGACGAAACCCCGACCTGACGAAGGCCGACATCGAGGCCGAACTCGCCCGCACCATCGGCGCCAAGCACGTGATCTGGCTTCCCCGCGGATTGACTCGCGATCAGGAGACGTACGGAACGCGCGGACACGTCGACATCGTCGCTGCCATCTCTTCCCCCGGAGTTGTACTCGTCCATGACCAACGCAATCCGGTGCACCCCGACTACGCCGTCAGCAAGACGATCATCGAGTTGTTCGAAAGCTCGACGGACGTCGGCGGTCGGCCGTGGAAGGTCATTCGGGTACCTGCGCCCGAGATCCTGCGCGACGACGAGGGATTCGTCGACTACAGCTACATCAACCATCTCGTGGTCAATCGCGGAGTGATCGCCTGCAGCTTCGACGATCCGGCCGACGCCGAAGCGGCCCGGATCCTTGCGGCCGCCTACCCCGGGCGCACCGTCGTCACCGTCGACGCCAGACCGCTGTTCGAACGTGGCGGCGGCATCCACTGCATCACCCAGCACCAGCCCGCTGAACAAGACTGACGGCGGCAGAATTAGCGGCGACCTCGCATGTAGTCACTCACGACCGCGGCGCCGAGGCCGTCCAGGTCCGGCGCGATGACGCGTCCACCCACACGGTGCGCCATCCGGTCGACCACCCTGGCCAGACCTGGATCCTCGCCGAGGCGGAAGAACGTGACCTTGGCGCCCAGCCTGGCCACCGCGTCGAGTGCTCGAACCGTCAAACCGAGGGTTCGCGCACTCGGCGGGTAGTCGAACCTGGCTTCTCCGTCCGCTTCGAGATGAGCCGTCGGCTCACCGTCGGTGACGATCAGTACCACCGGCTGTGCGTTGGAGTGGCGTCGAAGATGCCTGGCCGCCAACAACAGTGCGTGGTGCAGGTTGGTTCCCTGGTCCCACGCGCCGTCCAAACCAGCGAGCTCCGACGGGCTCAGCACGTGCGCGTGGCGTCCGAAGGCGATCAACTGGAGTTCGTCGCTGCGAAATCGCGTACTCACCAGATGATTGAGTGCCAGAGCGGTGCGCTTCATCGGCACCCAGCGATCCTCCATCACCATCGAGAACGACGTGTCCACCAGGAGAGCAACCGCAGCCTGACTGCGCTGTTCGGTTTCGGCCACCTCGACATCGACGACGCTCAGCCGCACCGGCATTCGGCCCGGGTCACGCAGGACGGCGTTGGTGATGGTTCTCGTGACGTCCCACGGTTCCGTGTCCCCGAATTCCCATTCGCGGGACGCTCCGGTCGGTTCACCCATCGCACCGGCCCGACGCGTATCGCGTTGACCGGTTCGTGACGACAGTTGCCCGGCGACATCGCGCAGAGCAGTCTGTCCGAGCTGTCGCATGGCTTTGGGCGACAAGCGCCATTGACCATCCGGTGCACGATCGAAGAAACCCTGTTCCTGCAAAGCCTTTTCGAGATCGGCCAGGGTGCGAGCATCAGCGGCGGCTTCGTCGCCGAGTTGCCGCGCGAGTAGCTCGGGGTCGATGTCGTCGAGCGCCGCGCCCGCGTATTGCTGCGACAGTTGATCCGCCAAGGATTCCAGCTCGGCGATGTCCTGCAGGGCACCGGTCCCCTCACCCAACCCCATTCCGTTGTCGCCGCGGAACTGTTGCGAACCTTCCCAGTCCTCACCCGGCCGAGCCGCCTGAAGGAACTGGTCGAGTTGACTCAGCTCACTCATCAGGCTCGGATCGCCGAACGCCTGCTGCGCCAACGCATCCAACTCGTCACGCTGCTCCTGCGAGAGCGAGTTACGCAATCGTTGTGCGGCCGCCGCGCGCTGCGCCAACGAATCCAGAAGTTCGTCGACGTTGCGCGGGTTGTCCGGGAAATACTGCCCGTGCTTGTCCATGAACTCCGCGAACTGCTCCGCAGTGTCGACACCCCGAGAGTGCGCGTCGAGCAGTTGATTCAGATCTGCCAGCATCTGGCGAATCTGCTCACGATCCTCGTCGGTAGCGCCCTCGAGTGCCTGCTTCATTCCTGAGAAGCGTTGATCGAGGACCTCACGTCCGAGCAGATCACGAATCTTCTCGTAATCCGCGCGAGCCTGTTCGCTGCGCCAGTTGTAGTCGGCCAGATCTTGCACGGCCTGAGCTGTCGACGGCGGTAACTCCTCGATCCGCATTTCGTTGAATCGTGCGTCGTCGTCGAGAGCACGTGCCAGTTCTTTGCGCTCTTCGAGCACCGCCTTGTCGAGAAGCTTGCGAACCTCGTCGAGAGTTCCGTCGAGATTGTTGCGGCGCAGCAACTCGCGTCGACGCCGGTTCGCCTGGGCGGCAAGGTCGTCGAGCCCGCGCATGTCCCGGTTGCCTCGGCGCAGGAGCTCTCGGAGGGCATGGCGCGGCGACGTGCCCGACAACACGTCGTCGCCGATTGCTGCCAGGGCCTCGCGCAGATCCACGGGAGGCGCCAGCGGATCGGGACCACCGTCGTAAGGCCCATACCGCGGATTGTGGATCATCACTGCCCCTTACGAATACACCGAGCGGCCGCCCGGGCCTTGATCTTTGGAGATCCGGCGCGCGAGGTAAAGCCCTTCGAGGGCAAGTTCGGCACCGGCGGCACGCTCGCCGTCGGATTGCGCACCGAGACGTTCGGCTACTTCGTCCAGGACCTCGAGGTCCGGAAGCTCGTCGAGAAATGCCTTGGCCGTGACAGATTCACCGGTGACGATCGTGTTGCCCATCTCCACCGCAGCAACCAGCATCCCCAGGTCGATCCCGCCGAGACGTACCCGAACCGTATCGGCGGTCGCGCGACGCAGCAGGTGCTCGAGCACCTCCAGTTCCCGTCCCTCTTCACCGGATTCGAACTCGACCTTGCCGCGAAGAACCTCGACCACGGACTCGAGATCGACGGGCCGTGCAACAGGATCGGCTTCGCCGAGCACCGCTGCCCGTCGTACCGCGGCGGCACTGACGGTTTCCGCGCCGGCGACGGCAAAGCGTGCCGACACACCCGATCGCTGATCCACCGAGGTGGATTCGCGGAGCAGGCGAGTGAATCTGGCAAGAATTTCGAGAAGGTAGTCGGGCACCTCCGCGGCCAGGTGCGCCTCCTGCTCGATCACCGCGATCTCGCCCGCCAACTCGACGGGGTAGTGAGTACGGATCTCGGCGCCGAAGCGGTCCTTGAGTGGTGTGATGATGCGCCCGCGGTTGGTGTAGTCCTCGGGGTTGGCGCTCGCGACCAGAAGAACGTCCAACGGAAGCCGAAGCGTGTACCCGCGGACCTGGATGTCCCGCTCTTCCATCACGTTGAGCAACGAGACCTGGATGCGTTCGGCGAGGTCGGGAAGCTCGTTGATGGCCACGATTCCGCGATGCGCGCGAGGCACGAGGCCGAAGTGAATGGTCTCCGGATCGCCGAGGCTCCGGCCTTCGGCAACCTTGACCGGATCGACGTCGCCGATCAGGTCGGCGACCGAGGTATCCGGCGTCGCCAACTTCTCGGAGTACCGCTCGCTGCGGTGGCGCCAGGCGATCGGGAGGTCGTCGCCCAGCTCCTTGGCTCGACGTATCGAAGCCGGGGTGATCGGCTCGTACGGGTGCTCCCCCAGTTCCGAGCCTTCGATGACGGGCGTCCACTCGTCGAGCAGGAGCCCGAGAGTGCGAAGCAGCCTCGTCTTTCCCTGACCTCGTTCGCCGAGCAGAACCACGTCGTGGCCGGCGATCAGCGCCCGCTCGAGTTGCGGGGCGACCGTGTCCTCGAACCCGACTATCCCGGGCCAGGGGTCACGGCCATCCCGCAACGCGGCGAGAAGATTCTCTCGTAGTTCTTCCTTGACACTTCGCTGTACGTGTCCGGAGGCGCGTAGCTCTCCGAGGGTTTTTGCGACAGTCACCACTCCACGCTACGAGTGTTTTCGGGGTTTCGCCTCTCGCCGAGCAAGTTCGGTCGCTCAGCCCTCGATGTTCTCGGGATTCATCCAGATGATTTCCCAGATGTGGCCATCGGGATCCTGGAAGCTGCGGCTGTACATGAAGCCGTGATCCTGCGTCGCGTTTCCCTCGGAACCGCCGGTCGCGAGCGCCTTGTCGACGAGGGCGTCGACGGCCTCACGGGTCTCGGCCGAGAGACCGAGCAGCGCTTCCGTCGACGTCGAGGTGTCGGCGATGCCCTTGGTGGTGAAGGTCTTGAAGAAGGGCTCGGCCAAAAGCATCACGACGATGGTGTCACTGATGACCATCGACGACGCATTCTCGTCGGAGAACTGCGTGTTCTTGGAGTATCCGAGGCCCTCGTAGAAGGTGGTGGCCTTGCCGAGGTCCTTGACGGGCAGGTTGAGGAAGAACATCGGCTGCGGGTTTGTCGCCATGAAAGGTCCTTTCCGAGACTTTGCTGTGCGCCTTTATTAACCGCCGGCGGTTAATAAAGGCGCACAGTAGACCTAAACTCCACCCATGGATACCTGGGTGTTGCCGGCCATGCTCGGCCTCGGACTCGCCGCAGCGTCCGGAATGAGAACCTTCCTGCCGCTGCTGATGCTCAGCGCTGCCGTCCACTTCGAACTGTTCGGGATCACCGTCGGCGAGTCGATGCGGTGGATCGGATCGACCGGCGCGCTGGTCGCATTGGCAATCGCCGCGGTGGTCGAACTGGGTGCCGACCTCATTCCGTTCGTGGACAACGCACTCTCGGTGATCGGGAACGTCACCGGACCTATCGCCGGAGTGATCGCGGCCTGGGCGGCCTTCAGCCACCTCGACCCTGCGATTGCCGCGTTGGCGGGCATCATCGTCGGAGCGCCGACGGCGTTGACATTCAGCGCCGCCCAGACCGGCACGCGCGCGGTCAGTACGGCCACTACCGGTGGACTGGCGAATCTCGTCGTCTCCGTCATCGAGGATGTGCTGACTTTCTTCACTTCCTTGATCGCGATGATCTTGCCGCTCCTGATCATTCCCCTGCTCGCCGCGCTCTTGTGGTTCAGCTGGCGTGGCTGGCGTCGTGTCCGGAGTCTGCGCACCGCCTGACCGCACCGACCTGGTAGACAAGTCGTCATGTCCGACACCGAGATCTCGTTCCAATCCGGCGACGTCACCCTGTACGGGAGTCTTCGCCTGGCCGCCTCACCCGACGCCCCTGCCCCGGCCGCGCTGATTCTGGCCGGCAGCGGCCCCACCGATCGCAACGGCGACAGCGCCCTCCTCGAAGGCGACATCGGAACTCTGCGGTTCATCGCGGATCTTCTTGAAAATCAAGGGATTTCAAGCCTGCGTTACGACAAGCTCGGCAGTGGCGAAACCGCCCTCGGCGACTACGAGATCGAGGACATCGCCGATCTCGGCTTCAACACTTTTGTCGACGCCGCCTCCGACGGACTGGACTACCTCGCCGGGCAACCCGGTGTCGATCCCGAGCGCTTGTTCGTGGTCGGACACAGCGACGGCGCCGTAGTCGCACTGGCTCTCGCCACCGCGAAGGAGGGCGCCAGAGTCAGTGCCCTCGCACTGCTCGAGCCACTGAGCGTCAGACTTCTCGATCTACTCACGACGCAGATTCACCGCCAGCTCGATGCGGTCGTCGGCGCCGGTCAGTTGCCGGTCGAACTGGCTGACGAACTGCGCGTCGCGCTCGCCGATGCCGTCGAGTCGCTGCGATCCGAGGGCACTGTTCCGGATGACCTGCCCGAGCCGCTGCAGAATGCGGGACTCGTACACGCCAATGCCAAGGCACTCGCCGAGGAAGACGCATTGGACCCGGTTGCGCTCGTGGCGGCGCTACCGGCGGGCATGCCCGTTCTCACGAGCTGCTCGGACAAGGACATCCAAGTCATTCCCGCCGATGTCGCGGCACTCGACGCCGCGCTCTCACATACAGCGCTGACTTCCGTGCGGATGCGCAACGCCAACTTCGTACTCAAGGACATCGGCGACGAACAGTCCACCGGTGCCGACTACGTCGCGCCGCTTCCGTACTCGGCAGAGTTCTCGGAGCCCTTCACAGCGTGGGTCCGTTCGTTCTCCTGATCACGCACAGACCGAACGTCCTCTTTTTCAGGTAGAAAGTTCCCTCCGCGAACCATCGCGGAGGGAATTCTGCTTTCTACGCCTGACCTGCAATGAAGACTCTTTCAATCCAGCGAACCTGGGGACAGAAGTCACCCGGAGTTTACGTTCGCGGCGCTTTTTATTGGTGCGAACCCTCGATCCGTGCTGTACGGTCATCCATTAACCAGCAACGCCACACAGAAAGGAACGGACATCATGTCGCTACACCCGCACGTCGTATCCGTACCTTCGTGGCGCAGCTGCACCGCAGACAAGCACATTTTTTCGGCCGCAATGTCGGCCAAGCACATGGGCAACAAGCGCGGTGTACCCCGAGAATGATCCCCAGTTTCACCGGATTCGTTCTCGGGCACCCAGGGCAAACGCCTCGGGTGCCTTTTCTTTTACCTTTCACACGCAGGAGCACCACATGAAACTTCGAGTCAACCAACTGTCCATCGCGCCGCCGTATGTCGATCTGCCCGGTGACCTCACCGGATACGCCGTCACCCTGGATCTTTCACACTCCGATGCGGCCCACGAAGCTACCCTCGGCGCATTGATCAGCGAGATCCGCAGTCGCGGAGCCTCACGCGTCGTCATCACCGGCTCACCGCGCGAACTCCAGGGCACCCACAGCAGCGCCGCCTGAAAGACCCGGGCGGCCTGAATGCAGAACGGGCCCCGAACTCCCGTTGAGGAGTCGAGGCCCGCTACCGACGTAGGAGTCAGTGCGCGAAGTGGCGCGCACCGGTCAGATAGAGAGTGACACCGGCTTCCTTGGCTGCGGCAATCACTTCGTTGTCGCGAACCGAACCACCCGGCTGCACAACAGCCTTGACGCCGGCGTTGAGCAGCACCTGCAGACCGTCAGGGAACGGGAAGAACGCGTCCGAAGCTGCAACCGAACCTACGACGCGGTCACCGGCTCGCTGAACAGCCAGATGCGCTGCGTCGACGCGGTTGACCTGGCCCATGCCGACGCCGACAGAGGCACCGCCGGAGGCCAGCAGGATCGCGTTGGACTTCACCGAACGGCTGGCGCGCCAAGCAAATTCGAGGTCAGCGAGAGTCTCGGCATCGGCAGCCTCACCGTTGGCGAGGGTCCAGTTGGCCGGGTTGTCGCCGTCGGCGTCCAGGACGTCGCGCTGCTGGAGCAAGGTACCGCCGGAGATCGGACGCAGTTCGATTCCGGTAGCGGTCGGAGCGGCTGCCTTCAGAACACGAATGTTCTTCTTACGCTGCAGAACCTCGACAGCTCCGTCTTCGTACGAGGGCGCGATGACGACCTCGGTGAAGATGTCGGCGATCTGCTCGGCCAGTTCGACGGTGACCTCGCGGTTGGCAGCGATCACACCACCGAAAGCACTGACCGGATCGCATGCATGCGCCTTGCGGTGGGCGTCGGCGATGTCGGTGCCGATGGCGATGCCACACGGGTTGGCGTGCTTGATGATTGCGACGGCCGGATCAGTGAAGTCGTACGCTGCGCGCCACGCTGCGTCGGAGTCCGTGTAGTTGTTGTACGACATCTCCTTGCCGTGCAACTGCTCCGCCTGAGCCAAACCTGCAGGCGCAGCCGGGTTTTCGTACAGCGCAGCGTCCTGGTGCGGGTTCTCGCCGTAGCGAAGAACAGCGCTGCGGTTCCAGGTCGCACCGACCCAGGCCGGGAACAGCGAACCGTCCTCGTCAGCTGCGATCGTGCTCGTCATCCAGCTCGCAACCGCGACGTCGTACGACGCAGTGTGCTGGAAAGCCTGCGCTGCAAGCACAGTGCGCTCACGCAAGGTGAATCCGCCACCGGCAACGGCAGTCAGGACGTCGGCGTACCGAGCCGGATCGACCACGACGGCAACCGACGGATGGTTCTTGGCTGCAGCACGCACCATCGACGGGCCGCCGATGTCGATCTGCTCGACGCACTCGTCCGGGCTAGCGCCCGAGGCAACCGTCTTGGTGAAGGGGTACAGGTTCACGACAACCAATTCGAAGGTCGCGATGCCGAGTTCCTCGAGCTGAGCGAGGTGATCCGGCTTGCGGGTATCGGCGAGAACGCCGGCGTGGACGCGCGGATGCAGCGTCTTCACACGGCCTTCGAGGCATTCCGGGAATCCGGTCAGAGCCTCGACCGGGGTCACGGGGATTCCGGCGTCGGCGATCTTCGACGCGGTCGAACCGGTCGAGACCAACTCGACACCGGCCTCGTGCAGGCCCGTGGCCAGCTCGATCAGACCACTCTTGTCGTAGACGCTGACAAGTGCACGGCGCACAGCCTTGCGTTCACTCACTGGGGATCACGGCCTTTCGTCCATCGGAAACCACTCCGCGCGTAGCAACAGCGGCGATGACGTCCGCCAACAACCGTCGCTCCACAATTTTGATGCGTTCATGCAACGAAGACTCGGTGTCGTCGTCATGCACCGGCACAGCTTCCTGCGCCAAGATCGGCCCGGTATCAACTCCGCCGTCGACGAGATGCACCGTGGAACCGGTGACCTTCACGCCGTACGCCAGAGCGTCGGGAACCGCGTGCGCGCCGGGAAAGGCAGGCAGCAACGCGGGATGAGTGTTGATGATTCGGCCGCCGAAACGCGCGAGAAAGCTGGGGCCGAGGATTTTCATGAAGCCTGCGCTGACCACGAGATCGGGTTCGTACTCGGCCACTGCTGCTGTCAGCGCCTCGTCCCAGGCGGCACGATTTTCGTAGGTCTTGATCGAGACCTTGAAGGACGGGATCTTCGAATCCGCAGCGTGCTCGGCGGCGAGGCAGTCACGATCTACACCGACGGCAACGATCTCGGCGGGGTATCCCTCGGCATGCGAAGCGTCGATCAGCGAAGTCAGCAGGGTTCCAGTGCCGGAAGCGAGTACGACTACCCGCGCGACAGAGTCGCGAAATTGGACCCTGTCGGGCATTGTCGGCTGCGGATTGTCGGCCGAGGCAGTCAGCGCACTACTCCTGAGAACTGGAAGATGATGCGGCCGGAGTATCGGCCGCATGACAGCCTAGTCGCTGGACTCCTGCGGCTTCGAGGGCAGGTCGGTCTCCGGCTCCGCCCCGGCTGTGGGGTCCGCCTCGGGTGCCGCGACAACCTCCGCGTCGACTACTTCGATCTCGACGGTTTCCTCTTTCACTACCTGCACGGGTTCGCCTGATTCCTCGACAATTTCGGCTTCGACGACCTTGGTCACTACCACCGCAGATTCCTGGGCGAGCACTTCGTCGGCGTTTTCGTCGTCCTCGCCATCCGTTGTGGCCGCGGCCGTGATCGCAAGTTCGGGCTCGGATGCTCGAGCCGGTTCAGCCGTCGGCGGCGCAACCTCGTCCTTCATGTGTCCGCGGTGTGAGAACCACATCGCGAACAGCGCCGAGACGGTTCCGAACAATCCCAGCCACGCAAAAGTCAGAAGACCGAAGCCCCACCACAGGACCTCGACGGTGCCGAACTGCCCGAGGTCTCCCCCCGCAGCAAGGGCAAGCAGAGCCATGACGACGCCGGCACCGGCAGCTGCCGTCAGCACTGCGAGCACACTGTCCTGCCCGGCGATGCGTCGAGCGCAATCACGGCCGAGCATCACACCCACCGCAGCCGGAACGATCAACAGCACCGGCCAGATTCCGCCGGCGACGCCTTCCGGAACCGCTCCGAGAAGGGGCAAGGGTGGCAGATCTCCACCGATGTTGCCGAACACGCTGATGGAGACGTTTCCGAAATCGGCCGTCGATCCCGTCATCACCGCGGCTGCACCGACCACGAGGTTCGGCAGGTAGAGCAGCGACAACACCGTCAATCCCAGTACGCCGACAAACCCGTTGCCGCGTGCGAGTAGGTCACCGACCGTCGACCACGACACGAGTAGCGACACCACAACGGCCACGGCGCCCGCAGCCAGCAGCGCTGCCGACGCAGCCGCGGCCGGACGAACAGCGGCAGATGCCCACGGCGGAATCTCGGCGACGACGCGATCCCAGTGCGCAGCAGCAACACCGACGGACGCGGCGATCAGGTGAATCCCGGCGACCCAGCCGAAAGCGGCCAACGTGTTGGGGCTCGACAGCGGAATTGCCGCGGAGGCGTCGGCGACAACGGCGAGAGCGATTGCCGTGATAGTCAACGGTCCGGCTACCGCCGCCCCCACCAGGCGGAGGGTGTCGTCACGGGAGTCGGTGTGCACCGCAGTCGACGCGCATCGGCGTGCGACCACCCACATCATGACGGCCGTCGGAAGCAATGGCAGTACACCGAGTTGGACGCCGCTGATAGTCGCCGGCACCTGGTGGATGACCAACCAGGTGGTGGCAATGGCGCCGAAGGTTCCGGTCAGGTCGCTGCTCGCCGATACCAAAGTGACCACGACGACAGCCGCGATCAGCAGCATCGTCAGGCCCGACGGTCGGAAGGCGACGGTCAGCAGCTTGCGCGCCAGGTCCGGGTTCGGTCCCGGGCGACCGCCGCCGACGCGGCCGCTGCCAGTACGACCACGTCCGGGTCGTGAGGACGTGGGACGGGACCGGGTGCCATCAATCAAAGAACTCATCCCCTCGAGGGTTTCACTCGACAGTGCGCCGCGCACTCAGGCGCGCCGTCGGGCTCACGGAATGTGGCCTCCACCCGCAGCGGGTCGGAGGCCACATTCATGTTCGTGAAACGAAGAAGTACTACTGCTGACGCTCGTCGGGGTTCTGCGAGCCGAAGACCTTGGTCTCGGCCGCGGAATCGCTGCTGCCCTGGTCAGGTTCCGCAGACGGCGTCGGCGCTTCGAAGGTAGGCGGCTCGAAGCCCGTCGGCTGCTCGGTCGAGCCAGTCTGCTGCTGGTTGTACGGCTGGCCGTAACCGCGTGGAGCGGTGAACTGATCCGACGAGTAACTCGGGTTCGGCTGACTCGCGGGCTGAGAGGTCAGCGGATAGTAAGACGACGTCGTCGCGGCCGACGAGTCGGTCTGTCCGGGATTCTGCACAGGGTTCTGACCGTAGGGAGGCGCAGTCTGGCCGTAAGGCTGCGAAGCGGTCGGGTCTGTGGGGGCGGCGTGCGCTCCCCCGTATCCCTGCTGCTGCGCCTGCCCGTACTGCGGATTCTGCTGGTACTGGCCCGGCTGCTGAGCCTGCTGAGGCTGGCCGTACTGAGCCTGTCCGTATCCCTGTGGCTGACCGGGCGCCTGCCCCGGCGCCTGGCCCTGGGGCTGGCCATAGCCCTGCGGCTGACCGTACTGCTGAGCTACCGGTCGGGGCGCGGGCGCCTTCAGGATTCCGATCTCGAACAACAACGCGGCGACTGCGACGACGGTCTGCACGAACGAGAGGATCAGCACGATGATCAGGCCCCAACCGAGGCTGATGTCGACGTAGTCGCTGGTACCGACGGAGAATGCGGCGAACACCAAAGCGAAGAAACCCGTGAGGGTGAGCGCTGCTGCAATGCCTGCATACGACTGCTTCGGGAGGAGCGATACGCCCGCGACCACACCGCCGGCGAAAACGAATCCGAGGCCGTAGATGCTCGACTCGAAGAAGCTCGAACTGGTGTCCAGGCCGCTACCGATGCCGCTGCTGCTTCCACTGATCGACGTGAAAGGCGCAAAACCGAGCAGGAAATTGATCAGGCCGAGTGCCGCGACGGCGATGAGCAGGATGAATCCGAGATTCTTGGTTCCACCGCCCGCTGCCGGCTGATTCGGTGGCCCGAAGCTGGGCCCTTGCGGCGTGAACGTCATGACTTCTCCTCGTAGACGGTCTTCGATGGTTACCAGCGTATGTGTCTCGACTTCGCACGCTAACACCGACAGGAGACAATGGGCAGATGCCCTTCACCCTCGCGCCCGGCGCCGACCACGTCGTCGAAACCGAGGTGAAGCACTCACGATTCATCGCCGCGCTTCACCGAGTAGACGACGCCGAAGCCGCCACGGAGTTCGTCGCGGAGCAGAAATCGCTGTATCCCGATGCGCGCCATCATTGTTCGGCTTTCGTGATCGGATACGAGGCGAACTCACGCGTCGAACGTGCACACGACGACGGTGAACCGGGCGGCACTGCCGGGGTGCCGATGCTTCAAGTTCTCAAGTCTCGAGATCTGGTCGATGTGATTGTTGTCGTCACGCGCTATTTCGGCGGAATCAAGCTCGGCGCCGGTGGATTGGTCCGCGCGTATTCGGGAGCGGTCTCGGTGGCTCTCGATTCGGCCGAGCTTGTGGCCAGGGAGAGAAAGGTCCTGCGCACTTTGGCGATCCGGCACTCAGAGGCCGGTCGGGTGGAAGCGGAGCTGAGAGCGCGGGGCGTCTCGGTGCTCGGAACTACGTATGGATCGAAGGCGGTGATGACGCTCGCCGCCGGTGACGCCGACGATCTCGATTCGATCGTCGCATCCATCACATCCGGTGCCGGGCAGTTGGAACCTGCCGGGTCGATGTGGGTCGATACCACTGTGCGTGGTTAAGGAGTCCGGAGACTCCCTAACCACGCACGGGGGCGAAGCCCCTTACAGGGACTGAAGAATCTCGCGAGCGAGAGCAGCGGTGGCGGACGGCGTCTTGCCGACCTTCACGCCTGCAGCTTCGAGAGCTTCCTGCTTGGCCTGAGCCGTACCCGAGGAACCGGAGACGATGGCGCCGGCGTGGCCCATGGTCTTGCCTTCGGGAGCGGTGAAGCCTGCCACGTAGCCGACGACCGGCTTGGTGACGTTGGCCTTGATGTAATCGGCTGCACGCTCTTCCGCGTCGCCACCGATTTCACCGATCATCACGATGACCTTGGTCTCGGGATCCTTCTCGAACGCCTCGATGGCGTCGATGTGGGTGGTTCCGATGACCGGGTCGCCGCCGATGCCGATGGCGGTGGAGAAGCCGAAGTCACGGAGTTCGTACATCATCTGGTAGGTCAGGGTGCCCGACTTGGAGACCAGGCCGATGGGGCCGGTGCCTGCAATGTTGGCGGGCGTGATGCCGACGAGGGCCTCACCCGGGGTGATGATGCCGGGGCAGTTCGGTCCGATGATGCGCGTCTTCTTGCCCTTGGACTCGTTGTACGCCCAAGCGTAAGCGGAGTCCTGAACCGGGATGCCCTCGGTGATGACCACGAGGAGCGGGATCTCCGCGTCGATGGCCTCGACGATGGCGTCCTTCGAGAAGGCCGGGGGAACGAATGCGATGGAGACGTCTGCGCCGGTCTCCTTGATTGCCTCTTCGACCGTCGCGAAGACGGGGAGCTCGACAGGGGAACCGTCAGCAGCAACGTGCGAGACCGTGGTGCCGGCCTTGCGAGCGTTGACGCCGCCGACGACCTGGGTGCCGGCCTTGAGCATCAGAGCGGTGTGCTTGGTGCCCTCGCCGCCGGTGATGCCCTGGACGATGACCTTTGAATCCTTGGTGAGGAAGATTGCCATTGTTCTGTGAGTCCCTTACTTCGCTGCGTGAGCGAGTTCGGCGGCCTTGTCGGCGGCCTCGTCCATGGTTGCGACGACCGTGACCAGCGGGTGGTTGGCCTCGGCGAGGATGCGACGACCCTCTTCGACGTTGTTTCCGTCCAGGCGAACGACGAGCGGCTTGTTGGCCTCGTCACCCAGGGTCTTCAGTGCGCCGACGATGCCGTTGGCAACTGCGTCACACGCGGTGATGCCGCCGAAGACGTTGACGAACACGCTCTTGACCTGTGCATCGTTGAGGATGACATCCAGGCCGGCAGCCATGACTGCAGCGGAAGCTCCGCCGCCGATGTCGAGGAAGTTGGCGGGCTTGACGCCACCGTGGTTCTCGCCGGCGTATGCGACGACGTCCAGGGTGGACATGACCAGGCCTGCGCCGTTGCCGATGATTCCGACCTCACCGTCGAGCTTGACGTAGTTGAGGTCGTTTTCCTTGGCCTTGAGCTCGAGGGGATCGGTAGCGTCGCGATCCTCGAATGCCTCGTGGCCGGGCTGACGGAACGCTGCGTTCTCGTCGAGGGTGACCTTGCCGTCGAGGGCGAGGATCTGATCGTCAGGCGTACGAACGAGGGGGTTGACCTCGACGAGGAGTGCGTCTTCGCCGATGAAGACCTCCCACAGCTTCTGGATCGTCACGGCCGCTGCGTCGAGCACCTCTGCGGGCAGCTTTCCTGCCTCGGCGATGCTGCGCGCGAACGCGAGGTCGACGCCCTTGACTGCGTCGACGGGGATCTTGGCGAGAGCGTCGGGGTTCTCCTCGGCGGTGACCTCGATCTCGACGCCACCCTCTACCGAGCACATGGCCAGGTAGGTGCGGTTGGTGCGGTCGAGCAGGAAGGAGATGTAGTACTCCTCGGCAATGTCACTTGCCTCTGCGACCAGCAGCTTCTTGACGACATGGCCCTTGATGTCCAGGCCCAGGATTGCCTCGGCGTTTGCCACTGCGGCATCCACGTCGGGCGAGTACTTGACGCCACCGGCCTTGCCGCGGCCGCCTACCTTGACCTGTGCCTTCACCATCACGGGCTTACCGATTTCTTCGGCAATCTCGCGTGCGCCGGCGACTGTGTCTGTAACACGTCCAGCCGAAGTCGGCACTCCGTGCTTGGCGAAGAGTTCCTTCGCCTGGTATTCGAAGAGATCCATCTGCTCACCGTCTCGTCTGCGTTGTCACCCGCTCGAGGGGTAGGAGCGGGTCTGTTCTGGACTTTAACCAGTTGCCGCGTTCGGTTTGCGCCCGCATTGATGCTATGTGGCCCAAGTCACGCGCAATTGCCCGATGAGGCACGCCTCACCGATTCGGCAAGGTGGCCACACCGAATTTGTCAAGCATCAGTCTCACTGATTCTTGCGCTCGAGAACGCTGCAACGAGAAGCAACACTATGCCCGTGGCCGCTGTGATCGCACCCACCCCCACGGTTGCGTCCGATATGCGCGATGACGTGAGCGGCCACTCACCGACGTACACCAGAGCTGCCACGGCAGATCCGATCAGCAATGCCGCGCCCCGCGACGGCCGCGCGGACGCTGCGATCACAGCGGCGATCACGACGGTGACGCCGACGAGCAGTTGACCCCAGACGTCAATTCCCCACGGCCACTCCAGAACTGAGGCCGCCGTATAGGTGTCGCCCTGATAGAGGGGAAGCGCGGTTCCGATCAGGACAGCGACGGCGCCGATCCCACCGACGAGAAGCACCAGCCCTCGCGAACCGCCACCTACCGACGTGTCGACATCCTCACGCTCGGCGCTTCCCGCCAGCCAGACGAGCAGTCCCGTCGCCGCAGCGAGGAAAGCCGCGCCGCAGAGCACGAAGGCGCCGGCCCCCAACCCGACGCCTTGTACGTCCGTCGCGATGACCGCCGACTGCATGACAGCGGCGACTCCCATCACGACCGTGGTCCACAACACGCCGACGGCCGGCCGCACCACCGCGGCGCGGCCCGGGGCGAACAAGCCCAGACCGGCGACCAGCAGTACAGCAGCCGCGAGCAAGACAACTCGAGACGAGAGCATGGACGGTTCGGGGATGTTCTCCGGCAACGACAGGACCGGAAGTGCCACGCCCAGGGCTGCCACTGCTGCGGTGACAACTGCGCCGATACCGGCAACGCGGTGAAGTCTGTTCACCCGCGCTTGCGCCGCCCGGGACTGAGCCACCATCGCCGCTTTCAGCGCACCCTTTGTCGTCTTCGCGGGTGCGCGAACCACACTTTCAGCGGGAATCGCATCTTTTTCACGCCTGGAAGCGAGGTAGTGAGCTGAAACGCCGATCACGGCGATGACCACGGCGGCCAGTGCCCCGACCACCGATCCCGAACCGACGCCGATCCGATCGCCGGCCGCGAACCCAGCCATCACCCTGGTTCCACTGACTGCGAGTGCGCCGAGTCCGACACCGATCAGGGCGCCGCAGCCCACCGGTAGCGAGATGGACGTCAATGCCGCCGCGACCGCAACGAGTACCGCGACGCCGACCAATCCCGTACCGACGGCGGTAGCCGCCGCCGAGTCGACGAGCGGTTTGACCAGAAAGATCGGATCCTGCGAACTGAAGGAAGGACCGAACAGGGAGAGCACGAACACCACCGCGGCCAGAATCAGCAGCGCTGTCGGCCACCCACCGATCCGCCCGCCAACCGATCGCCCGTCGAATTCCGCGGCGCGAGCGCTGCCGTATCCGTCCCGCTCCGATTCACGATGGACGACCATGAAGCCGAGGACACCGGACACCACAAGAAGTCCGTGGCCCGCGAGCGCGAGATAAGCGCCCGGACCCGCATCGATCGAACCCGCCGAAATCGGACGGAAAAGGTCCAAGCGGTTTGCATCGATTGCGCCGACGAACAACTGAACGTCGAGGACCGCCGCGCCGAGGGACACCGCGCCGATACCTGCCAGGAGTCCACCTGCGAAGGCGGGCCTGCGCCCCGAGGTGAGCACCGCAACCAGCGGCACGACGATCGTGCAGACGGCAGCGAAGAGAGCGGCAGAAGCAAGAGCCCCCGTCGTGTCGACCCCGCGGCCACTCCCGACTCCGACGACGGGACTGGCTGCCACTCCGACGGCACCGAGCAGTCCGATTACCGCCGCGAGTGGCGCCCCGGACTTCACTCCGGGGTCGTCGAAACGCGCCTGCGACGTAGTTCCAGGTGTTGTGGACACTCGATCGACGGTAGTGCCTGAATGGACCGGTGATCCGGTTGTGACACGCGTGATCACGAAACGTGATGATTCGTCCGTTTTGCCCGGATCGGCATATTCCCAGGTCAAGCTGTGAGGCACGTCACATAATCGGACAGGTTTCCGCTACGGCTTGCGCCCATCGCAATCATTTCGTTACCGTCAGTCGGTCTAAGTCACGGGCTGATCACGAACTCGAGGAGAGAACCGGCATATGCATCACCGCAGCCAGTTCACCGCTAGTAGGTTCTCGAACTCAGCTCCAGACGAGGTCACGACCACTTATCCAACGCACTCGGCCAGGCGTTACACCGAGACCAAAAGTTCTGAGATCTCTACCGATATGTTCACTCGAAATTCATTCTCCACGTCGTCAGATTCCGACTCTCACGAGTTCGTCGAGTCCGACGTGATCAGCACCCCCACTTACGCCTCCTCCGCACCGACAGTCGATGTCGAATCTCCGGTTCGCCGCAGCGGTGCTCACCGACTCCCCACCCCTCCCTCCGCTCTCAAGGGCCGCGCCGCCGTTCTGGCAGTTGCAGCCGGCGCGGTTGTCGCCGCGGGCCAGGCAGTTGTCAACGACGGTTCCTCTTCTGCCGCCGACCACTCGGAAGTTGCACTCGCCAACGAGTCCTCCGCGATCGGTACCACCGCAGAACCGCAGGCCGCTCAGTTCGCTCCGGCCACCTCCACGGCAGCCACCACCGAGGCCGACGCTCCGCAGGTCCTCAACGTCGCAGCGCCGACCGACCTCTCCCAGTTCAGCAACCTGCTTGCCAAGGGCCAGCGTTTCAGTGACGAGCGCGCAGCACGCGAAGCCGCTGCCCGTCGCCCGCTGTTCGTCCTGCCGGCAGTTGGCACGTTCACGTCCAACTTCGGCACCCGCTGGGGCACCCTGCACGCCGGCGTCGACATCGCCGCCCCGATCGGGACGCCCATCGTCGCCGTCGCCGACGGCAAGGTCATCGATTCAGGTCCGGCTTCCGGGTTCGGCATGTGGGTACGCCTACAGCACGCAGACGGAACGATCACCGTCTACGGCCACATCGACACGTCCACCGTCACGGTCGGTCAGCAGGTCATGGCCGGCGACCAGATCGCCACTGTCGGCAACCGCGGCTTCTCCACCGGCCCGCACCTTCACTTCGAGGTTCATCTCGCCGGCGAGAACAAGATCGATCCCCTCCCCTGGCTCGCCTCACGCGGCATCAGCCTCGGCGTCGAGCAGGACTGATCGCAAGCCCAACGCTTCTGATGAAAAACTTCCGGCCCGTACCTTTCCAGGTACGGGCCGGAAGTTTTTGCCTGTCTTCTACAGCTTGACCATCGGCACACCGCCGATGAGCATCAACCGCACCTTGCCCGCGCTACCGAAGTCGATGGTGACCGTCGCGGTGGGGCCAGTGCCCTTGGTTTCCAACACGGTGCCCAGACCGTACTTGTCGTGACTGACGCGGTCACCCGTGGCGAGGACCAGAACGTTGTTGCGGCCACGCGCGGCACCGAAACTGGGAGTCGACGCGGCCTTGCCGGGCCCTCCCCCGTAGTTCTGCCCGCCGCCGTATCCCTGGCCGCCCTGGCTGCCGTAGCGGCTTCCGCTGCCGTAACCCGGCCTGCCGCTTCCGAATCCGCCACCGGTGCCCGGATCCTCACGGCGCCAGTTGATCAGGTCCTCCGGGATCTCCTGGATGAACCGCGACGCCGGGTTCTGGATCGGTTGCCCCCACGCCGAACGCATGATCGCGCGCGTCAGGTACAGGCGCTGCCTGGCACGGGTGATGCCGACGTAAGCAAGTCGACGCTCTTCGGACAACTCTGCCGGATCGCCGAGGGCGCGCATGTGCGGGAACTGCCCGTCCTCCCAACCGGTGACGAAGACGACCGGGAACTCGAGGCCCTTGGCGGTGTGAAGCGTCATCATGGTCACGACGCCGTCGTCGGAGTCCGGCAGTTGATCGGCGTCGGCGACAAGCGATACCCGTTCGAGGAAGGCGGCAAGCGAACCCGGATCGGGTTCGCCTTCACGCATTGCTGCGGTTTCCTCGTCGTCCGGATCGATCAGCCCGGCCGCGTTTCGCGCGTCGGAACTGAATTCCCTTGCCACGCTGACGAGTTCGTTCAAGTTGTCGAGTCGCGCGCCGTCCTGCGGATCGCTGCTCGCCGCAAGCTCGGCGCGGTAGCCGGTGCGCTCGAGCACCGCCTCGGCAACCTCACCGATGTCACCGAGCTCGAACGGTTCGTCCTCGTCGGCGGCTGCTGTCGGTAGCAGGGCCCGCAGCCCGTCCATCATCTCGAGGAACGACGCGATGGCCTTCTGTGACCGCGTATTGAGCAGCGCCACTTTGCCTTCCGCGCCGTCACGGAGAGCGGCGGCGAAGCTGATGTTGCGATGCTCGGAGTGCACTGCGACGCAGGCTTCGGCTCGATCACCGATACCGCGTCGGGGCGTGTTGAGAATGCGTCGCAGGCTCACGGTGTCGTCCTCGTTGGCGAGGACGCGCAGATACGCGACGATGTCCCGAACTTCCTTGCGCTCGTAGAAGCGAACGCCGCCGACCACCTTGTACGGCACTCCGAGTCGAATGAAGATCTCCTCCAGCGCGCGCGAGGAGTTGTTGGTCCGGTAGAACACCGCGATGTCGGCGAACTTGGTCTCGCCCTGGTCCACCAGCCGATCGATCTCCGAGGCGACAAACGATGCTTCGTCGTGCTCGTTGTCTGCAACGTAGCCGACGATCAGTTCGCCTTCACCCGAATCGGTCCACAGACGCTTTTCTCGTCGGCCGGTGTTCTTGGAAATCACGGAGTTGGCCGCAGACAGAATGTTCTGCGTCGAACGGTAGTTCTGTTCGAGAAGGATGGTCCGAGCATCCGGGTAGTCGCGTTCGAACTCTTCGATGTTGCGGATAGTGGCTCCGCGGAACGCGTAGATCGACTGATCGGCGTCACCGACGACGCACAATTCGGCCGGGGCAACGGCGTGGTCGGACTCTCCGGCTCCACCGACCAGTTCACGCACAAGCATGTACTGCGCGTGGTTGGTGTCCTGGTACTCGTCGACGAGCACGTGACGGAAGCGGCGGCGGTAGTACTCGGCGATCTGGGGAAACGCCTGAAGAAGCGCGACGGTCTCACCGATGAGATCGTCGAAGTCGAGTGCGTTCGCCGCACGCAGCCGCTGTTGGTAGTGGCCGTAGACCTTGGCGATCAGTCGCGGAAGTTCGGCCGGATCCTGATCGGCTGCGACAACCGCCTCTTCCGGTCCGACGAGTTCGTTCTTCAGATTGGAGATATGCGTAGCGAGAAGCCGCGCGGAGAATCGTTTGGTGTCGAGCTCGAGGTCCTTCGAGATCATCGTCAGCAGTCGACGCGAATCGTCGGAATCGTAGATCGAGAAATTCGAGTTCAAACCGGGCAGGAGCGCCGCCTGTGCTCGCAGGATCCGCACGCAACTGGAGTGGAACGTCGAGACCCACATGGCGTTGGCACGCGGTCCGACAAGAGCTGCCACACGCTCGCGCATCTCGGCCGCAGCCTTGTTGGTGAACGTGATGGCCAGGATCTGACCGGGGGTGACACCCCGTTCGGCCAACAGATAGGCGATGCGACGCGTCAGCACTGCAGTCTTGCCCGAGCCGGCGCCCGCGACTATCAGCAACGGCGAACCGGCATGGACCACGGCCTCGCGCTGTTGCGGGTTGAGACCCTCGAGGAGGGCGTCCGAACCCGCGTCGTGTCCCCGCGCGCCGCCCCCGTCGTGCTGGGAATGTCCGTCGTGCTCACCGAGTGCTGGGTACGTGTTCATCGCCTGTCCACGCTACCGGCGTCCACCGACACGGTCGTAAGTGCGTCCACCTGCTGGTAGAGGCACTTGGATTACCTGTGTCGAGCATGGCAAACTGGACGCTATGTTCAGCATTTCCGTTCGCGACAACACGGCCGACCCCGTCGGCCCGCTGTGGCGTTACTTTACGTGCCCCGGACCTCGGTGCACGTGATCTGAACAGCTCACCCGCCCCTGGTCCGAATCGGATCCGGGGCATTTTCGTCAGTGTGCCTGGATCGGTAACGACCCGAGCCGAGACCACGATCCACGCAGTAGGAAGAGGAGACGAATAGCAATGAGCACCCAGGCTGCAGCCCCCCATGGAAATACTGTCGATACTGTAAAAACTGCTCCGACAGACGTCGAGATCCCCCAGAGTGAGGCGGAGATCGACGAACTACGGAAAGAAATCGACCGTCTCGACGCCGAGATCCTCGCGGCCATCAAACGCCGCTCCGAGGTCTCCCAGATCATCGGCCGTACCCGGATGGCATCGGGTGGTCCGCGTCTGGTGCACAGCCGCGAGATGAAGGTCCTCGAACGATTCAACGAGCTGGGCCAGGAAGGCCACACCCTCGCGATGCTGCTCCTGCGCCTGGGCCGCGGACGCCTGGGCCACTAGCGCACACCCAGATCACTTGCGAACGGCCACATCGGATGCCTCTGGCAGTCCCGATGTGGCCGTTCGCGGGTGTATCAGCTCTCGAGCGCGATGTACTTCGTGTTCAGGTATTCCTCGATCCCCTCGGTCCCGCCCTCGCGGCCGAATCCGGATTCCTTCACGCCACCGAACGGCGCTGCCGCGTCCGAGATCACTCCGCGGTTGACGCCGATCATTCCTGATTCCAGTGCATCGGAAACCCGAAGCGCACGGTCGAGATCCCTTGTGAAGATGTACGCGGCCAGTCCGAACTCGGTGTCGTTGGCGGCTGCGATTCCCTCGGCTTCGGTGTCGAAGCCGGTGATCGCGGCGACGGGTCCGAACACCTCTTCTTTCAGAATCCGCGCGCCGGCCGGAACGTCGGCCAACACCGTGGCTGGATAGAAGTACCCTTCGCCACCCGGCGCTTCGCCGCCCAGTCGCACCTTCGCCCCGGCATCCACCGCATCTGCAACCAACTCCGCGACCGTGTCGAGCTGGTTCTGGTTGATCAGCGGCCCGAGCTTCGTCTCCGGGTCGGTACCGGGTCCCATCGTGAAAGTCGCCATCTTCTCGGTCAGCTTGGTCGTGAACTCTTCACGCACGGCGTTGGCGACGTGGAACCGGTTGGCGGCGGTGCATGCTTCGCCACCGTTGCGAAGCTTCGCCAGTACCGCGCCCTCGACTGCCTTGTCGACGTCCGCGTCGTCGAACACCACGAAGGGTGCGTTGCCACCCAATTCCATCGACGTGCGGAGCAATCGCTTCGCGGACTTCTCCACCAGCATCTTGCCGACGCCGGTGGACCCGGTGAAGGTGAGCTTGCACAGTCGAGGGTCGTCGATGAGAGGGCCGGTCACTTCACCGGATTTCGATGTCGGCAACACCGAGAGGACTCCGTCGGGCAACCCGGCTTCGGCCATGAGCTGAGCAAGCAACAACATCGTCAACGGGGTCTCCGAGGCGGGCTTGACGATGATCGTGCAGCCGGCGGCCAACGCCGGGCCGATCTTGCGGGTACCCATCGCCAACGGGAAATTCCAGGGAGTGATGGCCAGACACGGTCCGACCGGCGCCTTGGTGACAAGGATCCGGCCGTTGCCCGCCGGGGCCGGCGTGTAGCGCCCGCCGATGCGAACGGCCTCCTCGCTGAACCACCGGAAGAACTCCGCCCCGTACTTCACCTCGGCGCGACTTTCGGCGAGTGCCTTGCCCATTTCGAGGGTCATCAGCAGCGCCACGTCCTCGGCTCGCTCGGTGATCTTCTCGAAGACGGCTCGCAGGATTTCACCACGCTCGCGCGCAGGTGTGCTCGCCCACTTCGACGAGACGGCGACGGCTTCGTCGAGAGCGCGCAGCGCGTCCGCGGGGCTCGCATCGGCGACATCGGTCAACGATTTCCCGGTCGCCGGATCCGCCACCGGGAAGGTCGCGTTGTTCTCCGCGGGCACGAACCGACCGCCGACGAACAACTGGGTGGGAACTGATCGAATGAATTCGAATGTGTCCATGGGTTCCATGATGCTCGTCGGAGCCGCGTCCGTCTGCCCGCGAGCGAGACTCACGCGGAAGTTTCCAGCTTGTGCCACTAAAGTCGATGATCGTGAGCACTGACATCACCGGAACCTCAGCCTGGCAGAAACTGCGCGCTCATTACGCCGACATCGAAGGCGTTCACCTGCGAGAACTCTTCCAGGACGATCCAGCCCGCGGGCGAGAGCTGACGATCGACGCCGGTGATCTTCACATCGACTACAGCAAGCATCGCGTCAGCCGCGAAACTCTCGCGCTACTCGTCGAACTGGCCCGCGAGGCCGGCGTCGAGGCACGACGCGACGCGATGTTCGCGGGCGATCACATCAACACTTCCGAAGACCGCGCCGTACTGCACACAGCACTGCGTCTGCCGAAGGATTCTGCTCTGACCGTCGACGGTCAAGACGTTGTCGCGGACGTTCACGAAGTTCTGGACGCGATGGGCGCTTTCGCGGATCGTGTGCGCAGCGGCGAGTGGACGGGCGCCACCGGCAAGCGGATCCGCACCATCGTCAACATCGGCATCGGCGGTTCCGACCTCGGGCCGGTGATGGTCTACCGCGCACTACGGCATTACGCCGACGCCGGGATCAGCGTCCGGTTCGTCTCCAACATCGACCCTGTCGATCTGGTCGGACAGCTCGACGACCTCGATCCGGAGACGACGCTCTTCATCGTCGCATCCAAGACGTTTTCCACCCTCGAGACGCTCACCAACGCGACGGCGGCAAAGCGTTGGCTGTTCGCCGGTCTGGGCAGCGAAGACGTCTCGGCCGTAGCCAAGCATTTCGTCGCAGTCTCCACCCATGGTGATCGCGTGGCGGAGTTCGGCATCGACACCGCGAACATGTTCGGGTTCTGGGATTGGGTCGGCGGGCGCTACTCCGTCGACTCGGCGATCGGCTTGTCGGTCATGTGTGCCGTCGGACCCGTTCGTTTTGCGGAGTTTCTCGACGGTTTCCACCAGATCGACACGCACTTCCGAAACCAACCGCTCGAGCAGAACGCGCCGGTCCTCCTCGGCCTCATCGGGCTCTGGTACTCCAACTTCTTCGGCGCTCAGTCCCGCGCAGTGCTGCCCTACTCCAACGACTTGCTGCGCTTTCCCGCGTACCTGCAGCAGCTGACCATGGAGTCCAACGGCAAATCGGTTCGCGCCGACGGCTCACCGGTGACCACGTCCACCGGTGAGATCTTCTGGGGCGAGCCGGGGACCAACGGCCAACACGCGTTCTATCAGCTCCTGCATCAGGGCACGTGGCTCGTGCCCGCCGATTTCATCGGCTTCGCGGAATCCACCGACGATCTGCCTACTGCGGACGGCACGGGATCAATGCACGATCTGCTCATGAGTAACTTCTTCGCTCAGACAAAGGTTCTCGCGTTCGGCAAGACTGCCGAAGAGATCGCGTCAGAGGGCACTGCTCCGGAGTTGGTGCCGCACAAGGTGATGCCAGGCAACCGACCGTCGAGCACTATCTTGGCGAAGGAGCTGACCCCCTCGGTCGTCGGTCAGTTGATCGCGCTTTACGAGCACCAGGTATTTGTCGAAGGTGCTGTGTGGGGTGTCAATCCGTTCGATCAGTGGGGCGTCGAACTCGGCAAGACGCAGGCACTGGAACTGGGGCCTGCGCTCTCTTCCGAAGCAGCACCCGGCGACCTCGGCGACACATCCACAGATGCTCTGGTGCAGTGGTACCGCAGAGAGCGCGGACGGGCCTGACTCACGCGGCGGCCGGGCCGAACCAACTTTCCGTTGTGTACACGCGTCCGGATCGGTCGACGAGCCGAGCGCGAAGCTCTTGCTGTTCAACCCATTTGATGGCGCTTATCCCCCGGATCAACGCAGCTTCGCTCGCGGCGTACGCCCACAGCGCGTCGTCAGCAATCACCGAGACCTGTGCCCATTCCGTGGAGGGCCGCACCTGGTTCGGCTCCCAGGAGGGCAGCTCCAGCGCCCGCGCCGTCGCCATCGCGGTTCCGTTGATCAGTTCGACTTCTTCGCTGTCCGGCACCGGAATCTGCCAGCCACCAGCCGGTGCATGGCCGGCCGTGGCGATCACGTCGCCGATCCGCACAGCAACGCCGCATTGTAATTCGGCGGCGACGATCTGCGCGGCGCGATCGACGGTGTCGGCCTTGGCAACTCCGGTGATGTCGAACGACGCACCCCAGGGCGCGTACACCACGTCTCCGTCGAGCTGTACGTCCTCGAACGTCGGGGTCGGGTGCACCGGAGGGATGGATTCGTCCTCGGAGTAGTTGTCGGCAAGCGGATTGACTGCACCGCCGGTCATACGAGCCGCCCACAGCGCCGACCGCAAGAGAGCAGACATACGCCGAGTCACTTTGACCGGAGTTCCCTGAGCGAGGTTGACGGCGTGAATCTCGGCGTCACCCCGGCGAAGGTCGCACACCGCCTCGGTCTCGTCGATGGCAGCTGCGATCAACGCGTGCGCAGTGGGCAGCGCAGCGCCTTCGGTGACATCCACCTCCACGGCGGAATCCCACATCGCCCACTTCTCGACACTGACCATGTCAGTCCTGCCCTTCGAACACACCGCGTTGTAACCAGTATGCGCCGGTCAGCAAGCCCCGTGCCATAAGCCGCTTCCGAGGCCGAGGCACGCATCCTGCAGGAGGAGCAGCCCACGGCAGGGGCTGATGGTAGATCTGTGCGACAGAATTGCCGCCCGGACTGTCGCCCTCCGTGTGCAAGCCGCGCATTCCTTCGAAGGGTCCTGACCGCACCCGACTGCGACTGACGTCGACTACTACCGGCGCAGCGGGCTATTCCGATCCGAAAGACGCAAAGGCGACGGTCGACATGTCGTGCCGGGACGCTGCGCCTCGAGCTCGGTCTGCCGCAAAACACGTCCGGGCGACGCTGATATCACCGCAGGAGATAGCGGCGACTGACGAGAAGCACTGTGTTCCAACGTCGATGACATACCAATCGGCCGCTTTCGACGCGCGCCACTTTCAACAGGTCGACACACCTGCCCGCTCACTCTCGACTGCCGAGAAAAATACGCGCCCATCACTACGCGCGAGCGTCGAGCAGAGCACCGAGAAAGAGTTCCGAACACGCGGCTCGCCAACCGCCGGAGAGAGTGACGCCCGGCGCCCGGCGGCAGTGCTCGCACGTTACAGACAGGGCCACAATGCATCGACGCAGCTACATAGGACCGGCCGAAAGAACCTGCAGCGCAACGGCGTAACCACCGACATTTTGCTTATACGCCACCCACACGCCCGTTGGCAAAACGAACGGTCAGTACGCGGTGTAAATCACATACTTTACAAAGTCTTTGGAAACTCTCCGCGCCAAATATCCGCAGGTGAAAGGACTTTCGACCGGAGTCCAGAATAACCGTGTCGTCTACTATGTGAAAACTGCGAAGTAGCTGTGACGCTGGGTCACGCTCGAGGGAGGAATTGTGACCGATTCATTCAAGGACCGTTTGAACGCCTTGTACCCGGCCACAGCACCGAGACTCACCAACGCACAAGTTGTGGAAGCCCTTTCGCAACGTGGATGCAAGATTTCGACACCGTACCTCTCGCAACTCCGGAGCGGTGTGCGCACAAATCCGTCGGAGCAAGTCGTTTTGGCATTGGCCGATTACTTCGGCGTAGCAGCAGAGTACTTCTTCGGCCCGACACCTCGCCAAGATCCCGAACTGATTCCGGAAGAAGACCGTTCGGTTGTCGAAGAGTTCCACGACAGCGAATTACGTTCTCTGGCCATAAAAGCGGTCGATCTCTCCCCTGAATCGCAGGACTTGCTCTCATCGATTGCGGAGAAACTTCGCTCGTCCGAAGGACTCCCGGCCGTCCCTCCGGATTGCAGCACCTACACCCCACCGTTCACTCGCGACTAGTCCGGAGCGAAGATCAGCGAGTCAGATCAGCGAGTCAAGCGGCCCAATAGTGCCGAAGCTGTGATGATTCCGAGCAGCGCGGCCCCGATCAGCACGCCGAAGTCGACGAGGTAATCGGTCGGCATTCCGATCAGCAGACCGCGCAGCGCTGACACCTCGTAGCTCAGCGGATTGATGCGACTGAGCCACTGAACCCACGTCGGCATGAGTTCGACCGGGTACAGAGCGTTGGACGCGAAGAACAACGGCATGGTGATCGCCTGGCCGATGCCCATCAATCGATCTCGTTTGAGCACGATCCCCGCGATCGCAACCGACAGACAGGCGAAGAACGCCGAGCCGAGGACAACGACAGCCACGACGCCGAGCAGCTTGATCGGGTTCCACGTCATGCTCACGCCCAGCAGCGCCGCTACAACGACTACGACCACGGCCTGGGCGACCGCACGGATACCGGCTGCAAATGCCTTTCCGGTGACCAGCGCGGCTCGTGGCGTCGGCGTCACCATGAGTTTGGTGAGGACTCCCGCGTCACGCTCCCAGATGATCTGGATTCCGTAGAAGATCGCAACAAAAAGCGCGGACTGCGCAATGATGCCCGGCGCGAGAAAGTCGAGATACGGTACGTCGCCAGTCGGGATCGCTCGGATATGACTGAACGTCTGACCGAAGATCACCAACCAGAGGATCGGCTGGATTGCGCGCGTGACCAATTCAGATCGGTCGTGCCGCAACTTCTGAACTTCCACGAGGCAGAATGTGTAAATTCTCGAGAGCAATCGAGCAAGACTGTTGGTAGTGGGATCAGCCCAAGCGGCGCGCTGTGCGACGGGCACTGCGGACATCGCGGAGACCTCCTGACTTGTCGCCGGTGAGATCGTCGCCGGTGTAGTGACGGAACACGTCTTCGAGAGTGGCCTCCGGCCCCAGTTCGGCGGCCAACGCGCTCGGCTCGCCCACCGCACGAAGTTCACCGTGATGCATCAACGCAACACGATCACACAACTCCTCGGCTTCTTCCATGTAGTGCGTCGTGAGCAGCACAGTCATGCCGTACTGCTTCTGCATCTCCGCCACTCGCTGCCAGACGGATTCGCGGGCAATGGGATCCAGCCCCACCGTCGGTTCGTCGAGCACCAGCAACGACGGTCGGTTCACCAGCGCCTGCGCAAGTTCGAGACGTCGCACCATACCGCCGGAGAAACCCGACGCCAGACGATCACCTGAATCGAGTAGGTCCACCATCTCGAGCGCCTGGTCGACGCGCTCGCGTCGTTCGGACCGCGGAACGTCGTACAGTCGCGCGAACCAGGTCACGTTCTCGCGTGCGGTCAATGCGCTTTCGATCGAGAGCTGTTGTGGCACGTACCCGAGGTAGCGCCGAATGGTCATCGCCTCGGTACGAACTGAGCGACCGAGAATCCGAATGTCACCGTCTTGCAGAGGAAGTAACGTGTTGAGCAACCTGATCGTCGTAGTCTTTCCTGCGCCGTTGGGACCGAGCAGGCCGAAACACTCCCCCGCATTGATGACCAGACTCAGGTTGTCCACCGCGCGGTGGTCGCCGAACTTGTATGTAACCGAGTCGATCTCGACCGCGTGTGCGCCGGGGTCGGGTGAACCTGCCGCTCGGCTCTTCCACCACTGTGTCAGCATCTCACTACCCCTCACCTTCTGATCCGGCTGCTGCCAGAGCGCTCGCCAATCGCGACAGGGCTGGTAGCGCAGCCTCGATCCTCGCCCTGTCTTCTCCGGTCAGACTCGACAATGCCTGACCGACAATCACACTCCGGCGATCACGCCACACCTCGACGCGGGCGCGCGCCTCGTCCGCGAGTACCAATCGCGCGACGCGGCGGTCGGCCTCGTCGGCAACGCGTTCGATCACTCCATCGTCGACGAGCTGCCGCACCAAGGTGGACACCGTGTTTGCCGCGACACCCAATCGCCCGGCGGCCTCGGCCACCGACAGACCCGGGTTGCGTCGTAGCAGCCTGACGAGTTCGATCTGGGCGCCGGCGAGCGGTCGTTCCGCAAACGGCCGCCCCGACGCCTTCCTCGTGCCCCGGCGCAATTGTCCGAGCGTCTCCAGGACGTCATCCGCAAGATCTGCTCCGTTTCCATCCACAACCTCACAATAGCTCTGTAACAGAGCTATTGTCGAGGAATCCGGGCGCCCGGCGTTTTCAGCTCGTCCGCAACGGGTATCCCCGATTGCTTGTCCCGAGCACTCCCGCCCAGAACGGAGACGTCATGCGCAGACAGTGGTTGTTCGCGACGGTTGCGAGTACCGCCCTGATCCTCACCGGTTGCTCGCCCGACGCCCTCGATTCCGGGGACAGCGCAGACAACGTCACTGCCATTGCGACATCGCTGTCGCCACCCGCCGCCGCTGATGCACCCCTGCTGAAGACCGCCGACTCCCCACTCGGGACGATCGCCGTCGACGGCGAAGGCATGACCGTCTACGTCTACAACCCGGACGAGGAGAACTCACAAGCCGGGTCGTGCGACGAAGCGTGCCTGCGTTACTGGCCGGCGGTCACCTCGGTCACGGATTCGCCGATCGTCGAAGGAATCGACGCCGTCATCGACACTGTCGACGGGCCTGAAGGATCTTTCCAGATCACCGTCAACGGCAAGCCCGTCTATCGGTACCTCGACGACAAGGTTCCCGGAGACATGCTCGGACAGAGCGTCGGCAGCCTGTGGTGGATGATCGACGCCGCCGGAAACCCCGTGTTCAAGACTGAGTAACCCTCAGTTGTACGGCTGCCGAGCGGTTTCGGGGTCGCCGTACGTGATTGCCCGTTCCCGACGCGTTTTCGACGCCAGGGTTGCGCCCCAGTTCAGCACCGTGCTGGCGCGATTGCGGAAACCGGCGAGGAATGCGATGTGGATGATTCCCCATGACACCCATCCGATGAACCCGGACAACTGGACCGGCCCTGCCTGAAGCAACGCGTGGCGTCGCGAAATGTAGGCCGCGGTTCCAAGATCGCGGTACTTGAACGGTTTTCGGCTGGGCACTCCGTTTTCCACGGTTGCAGCGATCCGGGCACCGGCGTGCCGACCACCCTGCATCGCGACCTCGGCCACCCCGGCAAGTTTGTCCCGCGACATGAGGTCGCCCACCACGTAGACGTTCGGGTGGCCGGGAACGGTCAGATCGGCTTCCACCTCGATGCGGCCACCGCCGACCTGCTTCACACCCAGCGCCGTGGCCAGTGCCTCGGCGAACGGCACTGCTTCGACGCCCGCGGTCCACAGAATCGTGCGGGTCTCGTACTGCCGCTTCTCTTTTGTCTTCTTGTCCGTCGTCTCGATGCTGGTCTCGCACACGTCGGTGACGTGCACGCCGAGGTGAGTCTCGACGCCGATCCCGTCGAGAGTACGTTTGGCGGCGGCCGAGAGCTTGCGACTGAACGAAGGGAGCACCCGATCGTCGCCGTGGAAGAGCAGCACCCTTGCCTCGTCCGGGTCTATGGACCGGAACTCGTTGGTCAGCGCGTGCATCGCCAATTCGCGGATCTGCCCGGCTAATTCGACGCCGGTGGGTCCACCGCCCGCCACGGCGAAGGTCAGCCACGGCCGACGTTCTTCCGCCGTCGGGAGCGATTCGGCCATCTCGAACGCAGCAATGAGACTGCGCCTGATCGCCAAAGCGTCGTCGAGGGTTTTCATGCCAGGCGCCCATTTGATGAACTCGTCCTGGCCGTGGTACGACTGGCGCATTCCAGCCGCCACGATCAGGTAGTCGTACGGCAGTTCGAAGGTCGACCCGTCGAAGCGACTGGCAGTCAGTATCCCGGCGTCGGCGTCCACCGACTTGGCCTCGCCCAGAACGACGTTCGTGTTCTTGTTGTCCTCGAGCAGATGTCGCAGCGGACTTGCGATCTGCCCTTCGGAGAGCAGACCCGTGGCGCACTGGTATAGCAGGGGCTGGAAGACGTGGCTGGTCCCTCGGTCGATCAGAACCACCTCGACGTCGGCCTTCTTGAGCCGTCTCGCTGCGTACAGTCCACCGAAGCCGCCACCGACGATCACTACGCGGGGCTTACCGTTCGAGATGTGGATGCTCATCAGACAAACCTCGCTGTCACGGAGTTGGGCAGGAATCGTAGGGCCGCATCTATCCCTTGCCACTTGAGGCCTGGTAGCGCCGCTCGGGTGGTTTCCTTCTCGATGGCGTCGGCCATGGCACTGACGCCTTCGTCCAGACTGGCCATGAGCGCTGCGTCGTCGCCGGCGCCGGCGGACATGTCGGTCTTGATGAAGCCCGGCAGCAGGGTGGTGACCCGAATAGGTGTGCGCGCCAACTCGATACTGAGCGCCTCACCCAGAGCCGCTACCCCGGCCTTGCTTGCCGAATAGGCCGCTTTTGGCCCGGGTAGCCCCCGATCCGCGCTTATCGAGGACACGAGAACCAGGTGTCCGGCGTCCTGCGCGCGGAAGATCTCGAGCGCAGCTTCACACTGCGACAGCGCGCCGACAAAATTCGTCTGCGCTGTTGCAAGATTCGCGTGCGCTTTTCCGGTTCCGATCTTGGCGCCCTTGCCGAGCCCGGCGTTCACGATCACCCGGTCCAGGCCACCCAACTCGTCGCGCAGCTCACCGAAAACCCGGACGACGGAATCGTGTTCGGTCACATCGAGTTCGCGCACTGCGACGCTGATCGACGGGTACTGCGCCACCAACTCCCCTCGCAGCGTGTCGAGACGATCCGTCCGCCGGGCACACAGCGCGAGGTCGCGACCGGCCGCGGCGAATCTCCTGGCCATCTCCTCCCCCAGACCCGAACTGGCACCGGTGATCAAAATCTTCTGCCGCGTCATGGGTGCAACTGTAGCCATCATCGAGCTCTCGTACCCGGCGGTAACCGAGCGAACTCGGACCGATCCGGCATACCGTGGAGCAATGACCGACGAATTCGATGTCATCGTGATCGGCGGTGGACCCGCCGGCGAGAACGCCGCCGCATACGCCATCGCCGGAAGTAATCGCACCGCCGCAATCGTGGAACACGAACTGGTCGGCGGTGAATGCTCGTATTGGGCCTGTATGCCCAGCAAGGCACTACTGCGCCCGGGGCAGGTCCTCGAGGCGGCCGACGCCTTGCCCGGGATCCCGGCCGGACCGCTGGACGTCGATGCCGTTCTGAAACGGCGCGACTCGTTCACCCACAACCACGACGACTCGTCCCAGGTCGACTGGGCAACCTCCGCGGGCATCACCGTGATCAAAGGCCACGGGGTCATCGACGGCGAGCGAGCAGTGACCGTCGACGGGACCCGTAAGCTCCGTGCCCGCCAGGCCGTCGTACTCGCCACGGGAACGACCGCCACCGTCCCGAAGACACCGGGATTGCGCGAGGCACTCCCGTGGACCTCGCGCGACGCCACCAACCTGCACGAGGTTCCGTCGCGAGTGGCGGTCATCGGCGGCGGAGTGGTCGCAACGGAGTGCGCAACGTGGTTGTCGTCGTTCGGCGCTCACGTGACGTTGCTCGTGAGGGGCGATGCTCTGTTGAAATCAGCAGAACCGTTTGCCGGAACGATGGTGGCCGAAGCACTCGGCGCCCGCGGTGTGGACGTTCGACTGAGCACTGCCGTCAACTCGGTCTCACGCCCCGATGCCAAGGACACCGGCGAAGGTCACATCCACGGTGGACCCGTCAGCATCGAGACATCGTCCGGCGTGATCGAAGTCGACGAGGTCATCGTCGCGGCGGGCCGCGGGCCGACATCTGCCGATCTCGGCTTGTCCGTCATCGGCCTCGAGGACGGCAAGTACGTCACCACTGACGATCACCTCTGTGCCCAAGGTGAGTGGCTCTACGCCGTCGGCGACATCAACGGTCGTTCTCCCCTCACCCACATGGGCAAGTATCAGGCGAGAGTCTGCGGAGACGTCATCGCCGCGCGGGCCGAGAGCCGCGGACTCAGGGGACCTCGGTACACGGCGTCGGCGGACAACGGACAGGTCCCCCAGGTGGTGTTCACCTCACCCGAAATCGCCTGGGTGGGACGCACCGAGAAGAAAGCTCGCGACGACGGCTACGACGTCGAAGTCGTGGAGATCGAACTCGCCGTCGCGGGATCTTCGCTGCTGCGCGACGACTACTCGGGGCGCGCGAAGTTGGTGATCGACAAGGCCACCGACGTGATCCTCGGCGCTACCTTCGCCGGGCCCGAAGTATCCGAGCTGGTGCATGCGGCGACAATCGCGGTCGTCGGCGCCGTACCACTGGAAACTCTCTGGCATGCGGTGCCCTCGTATCCGACGGTCAGTGAAGTCTGGCTTCGATTGCTGGAGGCTCGCCGCTGACGCGCTCCCGAAGTACGTATAGTCGCGACATGGCGTCCGACATACTTGTGACCACGGCCGACGGCACCCTGCGCGGCCGCCGGGTGGGAAAACTTCGTGCCTGGCGCGGAATTCCCTACGCCCGGCCGCCGGTCGGAACACTGCGTCTGACGCGACCCCAGCCGGTCACGCCGTGGACCGGAGAACGCGACGCGACCAGGTTCGGCGACGCGTCTGTCCAACACAAGAAGGGGCTGTTGCTCGCGCCCGGGAAGTACCAGCCGAGCAGCGAGGACTGCCTGACGCTCAACGTGCTCGCCCCCGCGAACACCGGCAATACTCCGCGTCCCGTCATGGTTTTCATCCACGGTGGGGCAAACACCATCGGGACCTCGGCCACCGGCTTGTACTCGGGCGTGTCCCTCGTCGAACGCGGCGACGTCGTCTACGTCTCGATCAACTACCGACTCGGCGCTCTGGGCTATCTCGATTTCACCCCGTTCTCCACATCCGAGCGCGTATTCGACTCCAACCTCGGACTGCGCGATCAGGTCGCGGCCCTGCAGTGGGTGCAACGCAACATCGCCGCCTTCGGTGGGGATCCTGAAAAAGTCACGATTTTCGGTGAATCCGCCGGAGCCACCGCCGTCACCACCCTGATGGCGACTCCGGCCGCCAAGGGACTCTTCGCCGGCGCTATCGCCGAGAGTTCGGCTCCGGATCTGGTCTCGAGCACGCAGCGATCGCATGCCTGGGGCGCGCGTTTCGTCGAGATCCTCAATTCCGGCCTACCACCCGCGAAGGCCCTGACCTCGGCGACAGCCGTCGAATTGGGCAGAGCCGGAAGCAGACTGGGCGCCGAGGTACTCGCGAACACACCTGGACTACATCCCTTCGGACCGGTCGTCGACGGCGACTTCCTGCCGCGCTCCCCCTTGGACGCATTCAAAGAAGGATCGGCACACCAGGTGCCGATGATCATCGGCACCAACAGACGGGAGGGGACGCTGTTCCCGAAGGTGCTCGACGCACTTCCGACCAACCCGTCGCGCATCGACACCATGTTTGCCCTCACCGATCCCGAGGCCGGGAAGCGCATCCTCGCGACCTATCCCGGCTACCCGGACGAGCAGTCCGCGATCGACGTCGGCGGAGACGTCACGTTCTGGCACCCGTCCGTGGAGTTGATGCAAGCGCACGCACAATCGGCGCCGACGTACGCCTACCGATTCGACTTCGCGCCGACGATGATGCGCTGGCTCGGCCTCGACGCCACACACGGATTCGAGATGTTTGCAGTCTTCGGCATCGGTGGCACCCTTGTCGGGCGCGGCCTCACCCTTCCCGGCGGTCGACGCGGACTGCGCGCAGTCACCGAATCTGTTCAGGGACACTGGCTTCACTTCGCCGAGCACGGCTCGCCGCGCGGATCGTGGCCGCGCTACGAGGGGCAGGAGCGTCGGACCATGATCTTCGACGAGATCGTCCGCGTCGAGAACGATCCCAGACGTGAACAACGCTTGGCCTGGGCGGGATACAGCGGTTACCGTAGCCACGGCACCGACATCTCCCTACCGTGACGAGCCCCCTCGAGATCACTCTCGATTCCGGGGTCGTACGCGGGCGCCTCGATCGAGGACTGCGCACCTGGCGAGCAATCCCCTACGCAACGGCCCCGACCGGTCCTCGGAGATTTCGCGCACCGCAGCCGGTCGAGGCTTGGCATGGTGTCCGCCCGGCGGAAGCATTCGGCTCTCCGTCTCCGCAGCGCAAGAGCAATTTCGACGAGAACTCACTCTTCGTCAATGTCGTGGCTCCGCAGGTACCGTCGGATTCGTTGCGACCGGTCATGGTTTTCATCCACGGCGGCGCGTACAACGGCGGGAATCCGTCGACGCCCATGTACCGCGGAACGAGCCTGGTCGAACGTGGCGACATCGTCTACGTCTCGATCCAATATCGTCTCGGCGCGTTGGGCTACCTCGATTTCAGTGAATATTCCACTGCGGAACAATCATTCGAGACGAACCTCGGATTGCGCGATCAGATCGCCGCGCTGACGTGGGTCCAACGCAACATCGCCGCTTTCGGTGGCGACCCGAACGCCGTCACCGTCTTCGGTGAATCGTCCGGCGCCAACGCGGTCACCACTCTGATGGCAACGCCGGCGGCACGAGGGCTGTTCGCCCGGGCCATCGCTCAAAGTCCGCCGGCTGCTTCGGCATACGGAAAAGAGCGAGCGCACCGTTGGGCACGCGAGTTCCTCGAGATCGCACAGGCTCCGGATGCCGATCCGGCATCGTGGCTGCGCTCCGCTTCGGTGAAGGACCTGGTCGATGCCGGCGAAGAACTTGCGCGCCGCGGCGCGGACGAAGAACCCGGAACGCGGGCATTTGCCCCCGTGGTGGGTGACGACGTCCTTCCCGAACACCCGCTCGACGTGTTCGCCGCCGGACGCGCCCACCCCGTTCCGCTGCTCGTCGGTTCGAATCTCCACGAGGGAAGAATCTTCCCGCGCGTTCTCGACATCTTGCCTACCGACCCGGTTCGGATCGAGAAGATGTTCTCCCACACCACCCCTGAAGTGAAAGCACGTGCGCTCGCGGCGTATCCCACGTATCCGCACCGGTTTGCTGCCGCAGATCTCGGCGGCGACATCACGTTCTGGGAGCCCGCGATACTCTGCGCACAGGGTCATTGCCAGGTAGCTCCTACCTACAGTTACCGCTACGATTTTGCGCCTCGCCTGCTCAGACTCGTCGGCATGGGCGCTACCCACGCCACCGAATTGCTTGCGGTCTTCGGGCGTTCGGATGCACTCACCGCGGCCTTGACAGCGGTCGGTGGGCGCCGCGGACTGACTGCGGTGACCTCCACCATGCAGCGCCACTGGATCCATTTCGCCCGCCACGGAGTGGCGGACCGGGATTGGCCCGCCTACTCCGTACCGGAGCGGCAAACAATGATCTTCGACGAGACGTCCCGAGTGGAGAACGACCCGATGGGTGAGCGTCGACGGGCTTGGATCGGCTACGAGCACAGGCGCTGAAGCCCGATCAGAAGAACTGACCTTTCACGAAACCTGCGAGTAGGACGGCAAATCCGCCCACCTCACCGAGAATCAGCAGGAACATCCCGAGGTGCAGGGGCGGACCGGCGGACTCGAACTGATTGTCGGTGTCCTTCATCGCACCGTGAGCGATGTAGCTGAATATCGCTGCGAGAAAGAAGAACACGACCACTGCGGCACTGGTCAGGTTGATCCACGTCGGCCACGCACCGAGTTCGACGAACACCGCGATCAGCAGCGTCGCAAACGAGTACATCAGGGCAGCGCGGTGTGCGATGTCGACATACGGATGGGCGAGGTGATTGTCCGAAGTGGCCATCTGTCGGTATTTCCAGATTCCCAGGCACAGGGAGAGAAGGAAGATCAGACCGGCCGCGAGAAGCGTCAGTGTCGTGTCGATCCCCAGCGTCATCTGCCCACCCCGCAGTGCGTTTCCAGCGAGTCACCGCTGGGTGATCCAGCCGAAGGCTTGTCGTAGACGACAACCAGCACCACCGCACGATCCGCCGACACCGACCGCATCCGGTGCGGCGTATTCGCGTCGAAGTACAAGCTGTCGCCGGCGTCGAGGTGCATCGTCTGCCCGGGGATTTCGAATTCTACGGATCCGGAATGCACGAACACGAACTCCTCTCCCGTGTGGTCCATGAACTTGGGACCCATCACCGAGGCCGGATGAACCACGAACGGCTGCATGGCCTTTCCGACCAGTGAGGGCGCGATCGGATCGTAGACGGAAGACTGCACGGAGTTGGCCGGGTCGATCACGCGGTCCTTCGCGCGCACGATCGTCATGGCATTTCCCTCCATACTGTCCGAGAACAGTTGCCCCACATCGGCGTCGAGCACACGCGCAATCTTGAGTGCCACCGCGATCGACGGGGTACTGATACCCCGCTCGACCTTGGAGAGATAGCTCTTCGTCAGACCGGTCTGCTCGGCCAGGCCCTCGAGCGTCAGACCGGCACGACGCCGATGTGTTCGCAAAAACGCTGCCATTCGGTTCCCCTCACGAGACTTTGTGTCATCACCCTACCAATACATTGACCTGCGGTGATCAGCGATGCAGGAATCGAGGGTTGCACATTTCCGCCCTATATGACACTTTGTGTCTTATAGGTGACTGAATGTCATTGATTCCCGGGTCCCGAGAAAGGCACACCCCATGACCGACACGATGCATGCGAGCAAGCAGGAACTCATGGCCACCGCCGAGACGAAGATGCTCACCGAAGTAACGACAGGTAGTTGGACTCTTCGACAGAAGATCGCACTGACCTGCCGGGCACTGTCGGACGCCGGCCACGACTCCGGCCTTGCCGGACAGATCTCCGCCCGCGGTGAGCAGCCAGGAACGTTTGTCACACAGCGACTCGGCCTCGGGTTCGACGAGATCACCGAGGACAACCTCCTGCTCGTCAACGAGGATCTCGAAGTCCTCGACGGGGAAGGCATGCCGAACCCCGCCAACAGGTTCCACAGTTGGATCTACCGCGCACGACCCGACGTCAACTGCATCGTCCACACACACCCACTACATGCGACGGCGCTGTCGATGCTCGAGATTCCCCTCGTCGTCTCCCAAATGGACATCGCGCCGCTCTACGACGACTGCGCATTTCTCGCCGACTGGCCCGGGGTTCCCGTGGGAAACGAGGAGGGCGAGATCATTTCGGCTGCACTCGGCGACAAGCGGGCAATTCTGCTCGCCCACCACGGCCAACTCGTCGTCGGCAACACGGTCGAAGAGGCATGCTCTCTCGGGCATCTGATCGAGCGAGCGGCCAGACTGCAGTTGCTGGCGATGGCTGCCGGAGACATCAAGCCGCTACCGCCTCGCCTGGCGAAGGAGGCACACGATTGGACACTGACTCCTCGGCGCAGCGAGGCGAACTTCGCTTACTACGCCCGTCGCGCTCTCCGCAATCATCCCGACACACTGACCAACTGACTTTTGTTTCCCACCAACAGAACTGAGAGCCTCATGAGCAGCACCATCAAGGGAATCGTCGCCTATCCCATCACCCCGTTCGACCGGGACACCGGAGCATTCGACCCCAAGCCGCTACACACGCTCCTCGACAGCATGATCAGCAGTGGTGTCGACGCGATAGCCCCACTCGGCAGTACGGGCGAGAGCGCCTATCTCGACGATGCAGAGTGGGAGACGGTAGCTCGGGAGACTGTCGACTACGTCGACCGCCGAGTCCCCACCGTCGTCGGAGTGTCGGATCTGACGACGACGGGAGCACTCCGCCGAGCATCGATCGCGGCAGACGCCGGAGCCGACGCAATGATGATCCTCCCCACGTCGTACTGGCATCTGGGTGAGCAGGAGATTCGTGAACACGTCACCGCGGTGGCCGATTCCGTCGACATTCCCACGATGATCTACAACAATCCGGCCACCACCGGGATCGACATGTCGCCGGAGTTTCTCGTCGATCTCGTCTCCACCGTCGACGGCATCACGATGATCAAGGAATCCACCGGCGACATCACCCGGATGAACCGCATCAACGAACTGAGCGGTGGCACGATCCCCTTCTTCAACGGCAGCAATCCTCTTGCACTGCAATCTTTCTCTGCCGGTGCAAGCGGATGGTGCACGGCAGCCCCGTGTCTGGCCCCCGAACAGGTGGTGCACTTCTGGCGTCTACTCGAATCCGGTGATCGGTCGGGTGCCGCCGCTGTGTTCGAACAGATCGAGCCGCTACTGAAGGTCCTCGTCAGTCGCGGACTGCCGTCGACGGTCAAAGCCGGGTTGGAATCTCTCGGCGTCGACGCCGGCCTTCCCCGCCGGCCCCTGCTGTCCCTCGACGACAACACCAGGACAGCTTTGTCCGACGCTCTGTCGGTGGCTCGCGGTGTAATCGTCGCGTCGTGACCTGACGTGGGAGTGGGTTCCGGCAAGATGGGATGCACACCGACCGAAGGAGGGGCACCATGTCCGTAGATTCACGGTCTGCGAGGATCGCCGTCACCGGCGCGACCGGTCATATCGGCGGACTGGTGGCCCGGTCGTTGGCCGACGCCGGTGTCCCGCAGCGGCTGATCGCACGGTCGGTCAACCGATTACCGCAGCTCCCCGGTGCCGATTCGGCCGAGACCACGTACGGGGATCAGGAGCGCGCTCTCGCGGCTCTGGCCGGAATCGACACCCTCTTCATGGTCTCGGCGGCCGAAAGCGCAGATCGCCTGGATCAGCACCGCACCTTCATCGACGCCGCCGCGGAGGCCGGGGTCAGGCACATCGTGTACACGTCTTTCCTCGGCGCTGCTCCGGACGCGACGTTCACGCTCGCTCGCGATCACTGGGTCACCGAAGAACATATCCGCGCTTCCGGGCTCGCATTCACCTTCCTGCGCGACAGCTTCTACCTCGATTTCCTACCCGCTCTCGCCGGTGAAGACGGTGTGATCCGCGGACCCGCAGGGGACGGTCTCGTCGGCGCGGTAGCGCGCTCCGACATTGCTGCCGTCGCTGTGTCGGTTCTGCAGGATCTGGATTCTCATGTCGGACAGACGTACAACCTGACCGGACGGGAGGCACTGACGCTCTCCGAGGCCGCGAGCATCATCACCGAAGTCACCGGCAAGCGGACCACGTACGTCGAGGAAACGCTCGAGGAAGCTTACGAATCGCGGGCGTCGTACAACGCACCCGTTTGGGAACTCGACGCGTGGGTGTCGACGTACACCGCAATCGCGCAGGGTGAATTGGCGCTGATCACGGGCACCGTGGAGGACCTTGTCGGCCGGCCTGCGCTCACGCTGCGTGAATTCCTCACAGCAGAAACCGCCTGATGCCACCACGCAAAGCAACCACGGCACGCAAGGCTGCCGCAAAGAAGGCTGCACCGAAGAAGGCTGCACCCAAGAGGAACACGACCAGAAAGACCGCCCCGAAGAAGACTGTCGCAAAGAAGAGCTCACGCGCGACGATGCCGGATGTGCCGACTGCCGGCCCTGGTGAGAGAGTCTGGCTCCTCGACGTTCCCTTTCGGACGCCGGCGCCTGGTGCGCAGTTCGTCAAGAAATGGAAGAGCTACGCGTGGGTCGGTACGGAGTTGCCCGTAGAACTCGCTCCATTCAAGGCACTCCCCTTCTCTTATCAGCAGTGGGTAGAGGACGACATCAATGACAGCACCGGTGAACGTCCCGTTGCTGCACCCAAAATTCCTCGGCCCGAGCAGGTTTCGGGGGCTGCAGCCGTCGTCGATGCCGCTCGCGCCGGCAAACGCGGATTTCTGTTGGCAGACAATGCAGGCCTGGGTAAGACGCTGATCGCAGTGATGTCGGCCAAGACGATCGCCGAGGAGCGCGGCGAAACCAACATCCTCGTCCTCGTCGATCGACCCGCACAGATCACCATTCCGCATTGGCGCTATTCCATCGCCTCGGTGGGCGACGGTGGGTTCCGCTGGCTGATCATGTCGCCTGACCAATTGAAGAAGCTGATCGCGCGAAACGGCCGCCCCAAGTACACGTTCGGTGTGGTGATTGCCGACGAGGCCCAGCTGTACAGCAACGACACACAGCGCACGGCGGCATTCGAGAAGGTCGCGCGCTTTTCGAATGCTCACGAGAAAGCGCCGTTCGTCCTGTCCGTGACGGCAACACCGGGACACACGCCGGCCGACCAGCGTTACCTGGCACCGCTTTTCGCGCAGCTGCATTCAGAACCTTCGGAGTACTGGTCCGACCTGGGCGCCAGGCTGGTCGAGTCCGGCCTTCCGCTGGACAAGTCCTACGGGAAGTGGACGTGGAGCGCAGAGGCGAAGGAATCACCTACGCTGCAATCTCGAGCGCTCGAGACCGTGCGTGGGTGGATGTCGAACAGCAAACCGCCCTTGATGATTCATCGACCGACTCCGTGGGGACCTGTTCCACTCGACGGTATGCCGATCGACCTCACCCATGCCCAGCGCGCCGAGTACGAGACGGAGTGGGCCGAGTACGCCTACGAAATGGGATTGGCCCGCAAGAGTCGCAACATCGCGCGCGGCCGTGCGCTGGTTCTGCGCTACCGACAGAAAGCGGGCATGATCCGCGCCGAGTCGACGGCACAGTGGGCGCAGGCGCAGGTCAAGGCAGGCAAGCAGGTGTTGGTGGCCGTCGAATTCGTCTCCACGGCAGGTGATCCACTGGTCGAGATGATCGAAGACGCCGGGATCTCGGTGGCAAAACTGTTCGGTGCGGTGCCGGACAAGGAGGGTCAACGTCTGCGGTTTCAACGCGGGGACGCACCGGTCATCGTCTTCAATGTCACGACCTCGATCTCGCTCCATGCCAACGAAGCACTCCCGGACGGCACTCACGCGTCCCCGTTGCCACGGACGGGAATCTTTCATCAACCGCGATACTCAGGGATCGCGGCAGAACAGACGTTCGGTCGGTCGCATCGCGACTACCAGACGTGCCCGTGGGTCATACCCTTCGGCGTGGGCACCAAGGAAGAGGACGTCGCCACGGTCATGTTGCGCAATCTCAATTCGGTCACAGGTCTGAAAGGTGGTGATCGATCCGGTCTGCGGTCGCTGTCCGAACTGCTCGGCGTCGAGTGGCTCGAGCCTGATGTCTTGACCTCGGAGGGTTGATCTTCCAACGACCGTCCAACGCGCACAAACGAACGGTTTCGGCGGTATGCCCCAATTCCACTCCACCAAAACCGAATTCGGCTGACCGCTTCATTCCTTTCGGGACCTTGGGACTCAGGTATCTGTGACCTGACGTGGCAGACTCTTCCGAGTCGAGGTGCACCAGCCTCGAAACAGTGCCGAGAATGCGAGGGGTCCGATGCGCAATATCTACCGGTCATTGATGCGCAATGTCGGCCATACACAATGGTTCTCGGATCTCGGCAAGGATCTGGTTCCGCTCGATCGAGCAGTGCAGAGAGTGTCGGGAGGCAAGCTCTCGCTGGTCGGAGAGAACACCGTGACTCAGCTACTGCTCACCACGACGGGCCGTAAGACCGGCCGTTCTCGAACCACGCCACTCCTGTACGCACCCGACGGCGATGCGTTTGTCGTCGTCGGTTCGAATTGGGGGCAGGATACGCATCCAGCATGGACACTCAATTTGATGGCAAACCCCACCGCAATCGTGACAGTGAAGGGCGTCGAAATACCGGTCGGTGCGAGTCTGGCGGAGGGCGCCACGCGTAAGAAGCTGTGGGAGCTCGCGACCACCACGTGGCCGCCGTACGAAACCTACGCCGATCGAGCATTCGGGCGCCAGATCCGCGTATTTCGACTCCAACCTGTCAAATAACTGCTGCCGGGCGCAGGATGGGAAGGACCACCCTGCCGATCTCAGGAGCATTCGCGAATGTCCACAGCACTGACTCACGCAGAAGACACACAGATCACAGCTTCCAACGGGCGGATCGCACTGGAGCCGACCCCCGCCGAATTCGAGCCTTCTTCGCTGGTCACGCCGTCGCAGACACCACTCGTTCGGTATACCTTTTCGAACGCGGCCGCCTGCCGATGTACTACATCCCCCTCGCGGACGTTCGTACCGAATTCCTCGTCCCGACGTCGACGACCACCCATTGCCCATGGAAAGGTGACGCCACCTACTGGACGATCGAGATCGGGGATCGCCGGGCCGAGGACGCCGTCTGGACCTACCCTGAACAGTTCGACGGTTCCCTGGATCTGAGTGAGTACGTCGCATTCTATTGGGATCGCATGGACGCCTGGTACGAGGAGGATCAACAGGTCTTTGTCCACGCCCGCGATCCATACGTACGTATCGACGCACTCCCCTCGTCCCGCCACGTCCAGGTTTTTGTCGGCGACGTACTGGTCGCCGAGACGAGACGACCCAGACTGCTCTTCGAAACCGGACTGCCCACGCGGTACTACATTCCGAGAATCGACGTTCACAGCGAGTACTTTGCGCCGTCCCCGACCACCACGGCCTGCCCCTACAAGGGCACTGCGTCGTATCTGTCGTTCACCGGCACAACCGAACTCGCTCCGATCGAGGATCTGGCGTGGTTCTATCCGTTCACTACCGCCGAAGCGTCCGGGATCGACGACCACGTGTCGTTCTTTCCCGAACGCGTCGGCAAGATCCTGGTGGACGGTGCCGAAATCTGAAAGGTGCTGGAGCCGAGAAGGTGTGGGTGCCTATCCCACTGCAACAGGGGATTCCGGGATTCGCAGTTCTGCCGTCCCCAGTCGGCGATCACGCACCCACACCATCGCCGTTGCAACGGAGAAGACCAACCCGGCGATGCATACTCCGTTCCAGCCGTACGACTTCCACACCACTGACCCCACCGCCGAGCCCACGGCAGCACCGACGAAGTAGGTGGTCATGTACACGGAATTCACACGCGAACGTGCTTCGGGGACAAGGGCGTAGATCACGTTCTGGTTGCTGACGTGCACTCCCTGCAGCGCGAGGTCGGCAAGGACGATGGCAACGAGAAACCACACCACGTGGGTGGCACCGGCGACAAAGGGAAGCCACGACACCAAGAGAATCGCGATGGCGCCGCCGGTCGCCAGCTGACCCAATCCCCGATCGGCCAGCCTGCCCGCCACCGTCGCCATCAAAGCTCCCGCCACACCGAGTAGTCCGACCAAGCCGATTTGAGTGTCGCTGTAGCCGAATTCGCCGGACAGAAGAAAGGCCATCGTCGTGAAGACGGTGCTGACAGCAGCAAAAGCCAGTCCGCCCATGGCCGATCGGGTTCTCAGGCGCGGCAGGGTCGCAGCCAACTTCCCTACCGAAGCGAGCGTTGCGCGGTAGCTTGCCTTCGGGCGATCTGCGGAATCGGAAGGCAGAGATCGCCACAATGCCACGGCCATCACCACCATCAGCACCGCCGCAACCTTGTATACCGTCGACCAACCTCCCAGTCCGGAGAGGACGCCGGCAACGCTTCGCGCCAGCAGGATTCCGATCAGCAGTCCACTCATGATCGTGCCGACCACCTGACCGGACCTCTCAGGTTCGGCCAGTGAGGCGGCAAACGGAATCAGCACCTGGGCGGCGACCGAAAAGACTCCAGCGACAGCGATTCCCACTGCAAGCGTGGCAAAGTTGGGCGCAAATCCGCTGACCGCTTGACCGGTCGCCGCCAGCAGCATGAGCCCTACCGTCAGCTTGCGTCGGTCCACCATGTCGCCCACCGGAACCAGAAGTATCAATCCGAGTGCATACGCGACCTGCGCGATGGTCACCGTCGCGGCCGCTGCGGAGGCCGACACATTCAGGTGATCTGCGATGGAATCGAGGAGTGGCTGGTTGAAATAGTTACCGCCCGCGCACAGGCCCGTCGCTGCAGCCATCAGCAGCACTATCGGTAGTCCGAGCCTCGGACGCGCGTCGCTTGAAATCATGTCGTTAAGCATGACCGCCTACACCGACGCGCGTCCAATAGATAGATATGCATGATCTATCTCCAGAAACGATAGATTGGTGCAATGGAACTACGTCACATCCGCTACGCCCTGGCAGTCGCGGAAGACAGACACTTCAGCCGAGCAGCGTCGCGGTTGCACGTTTCCCAGTCCGCCTTGAGTGCCCAGATCAGAGACCTCGAAAAGGAACTGGGAGTCGAATTGTTCAACCGGAACAGCCGAAACGTCGGCCTGACTGCTGCAGGCGAGGTTTTTGTCGCCCGCTCCCGCGAGGTACTCGGCGCCGTGTCGAGACTCGTCAGTGATGTCTCCGCACGGAGCAACGAGCAAGTGCGGTTGACGGTCGGCACCATCACCTCGGCGGGGCGCGTCGACGTCGGACGCGCGCTGGCAGATCTGACACGGCGCCACCCTGCAATCAACATCACCGCGCGACCGTACGGCAGTGAAGTAGTTATCGAAGGAGTCCGGTCCGGTGCAATCGACGTCGGCATTGTCGGATTGGCCGCAGGTCGCCTACCCAAGAGCTTTGCCGCCGCGCCACTGTGGAGTGAACCCACCGCAGCGTTCGTTGCTCCCGACCATCCCTTTGCCCAGGCTTCGTCGATCAGGCTCGAAGACCTACGCGATCACACTCTCGTGGACTTCGCCTCCGGCAGCGAGGCCCGTGTCCAAACCGACCAAGCCTTCGCCGAATCACAGGTCCCTCGGGGAAAAACACTTGAAGCCAACTCGGTAGACCTGATCTGTTCACTGACCGCCAACGGCCTGGGCGTAGGTTTGCTCCCCCAGTCCATGAGCGCCCTGCACTCCGAATTGGTCTGTATTCCGATCACCGATGCGCCGCATCGGATCGTCCACGCAATCACCGAACCCACCCATTCGTCGGCACTCGCCCGCGAGTTCGTCGAACTACTCGCAGCGCAGTTCGCTACTTGAGCAGTTTCGACATTCGCCTGTCCGCCAACGGCTTACCGCCGGTCTGGCACGTCGCGCAGTATTGAAAAGAACGCTCCGCGAACGACACTTCGCGTACGACGTCACCGCACACCGGGCACGGAAGTCCGGTACGAGCATGTACTCGCATCCCCGAGCGTTTCTCACCCTTGAGCCGGGCCGCGTCCTGACCTTCCGAACGCTCGATCGCGTCGGCCAGCGTGGATCGCATCACGGCATACAGCGTCGAAATCTGATCCGGCGTCAGCCGCGACGAGGTCGCGAATGGCGAGAGTTTCGCGGTGTGGAGGATCTCGTCCGAGTAGGCGTTCCCGATACCGGCGATCAACGACTGATCGACTATCGAGTTCTTGATCCGCGCCGACGTTCCGCCCAGAATCTGTGCGAACTCGGCTTCGGTCACAGCCATCGCGTCCGGCCCCAACCGGGCGATGCCCGGAACCTCCTGCGGATCGTTCACGACCCAGACGGCGAGGCGTTTCTTGGTGCCGGCTTCGGTGAGATCGAATGCCGGCGTCGAACCTTCGGGTGTGAAGAAATGAACGCGCAGCGCCAACGGCCCCTTCCCCGGCTTCGGCGGCGTCGCCGATGGATTGTCCAGCCAGCGCATCCAGCCGGCACGGGAGAGATGCGTGACCAACCACAGCCCGTCGCAATCCAGAGCCAGATGCTTCCCGAAGCGGGCGGCGCCCGTGACGTCACGCCCCTGCAGAGCAGTGATCGGCGGATCGAAGGTCTTGAGCACACTCAATGCAGCGATGTCGACGCGTCCCACCACTGCGCCGACCGCGTGCTGACGAAGGAACCCTGCCAGCGCTTCCACCTCGGGTAGTTCAGGCATGGCAACAGACTAACGCCGACCACGGACACTCACAGCGCGCTCAGTCCGTTTCCGTCTGCAGCACCACCGAATGCCCACCGCGTGCCTTCGCGGAGTACATCGCCCGATCCGCTCGCCGCAGCAGAGTCGGGTATGCGACCAGCGCATCATCCGCTGATTCGAAAGGCCCTGCAATCTTCGCGATTCCGACGCTCATCGCCACCTCGGGATGATCGGGCGAGGTGATCGTCGAACGGAGTAGCTCATGTTCGAGTCGATGGAACGAGCGTTGATCGACCGAATCGACGATGACGAACTCGTCGCCGCCTATCCGTGCGATCAAGGCCGCCGGGCCGGCGCATTCGACCAGTCTCGATCCGACTTTTTCGATCACAGCGTCACCGACGGTATGTCCGTACTCGTCGTTGATGGCCTTGAATCGATTGATGTCGACGGCGGCGACTACCAAGAGCGCCGAGTGCGTGTACGACCGCTCCAGCAACAGTCGCACTTCGTCGGCCAGTCCCCTCCTGTTGAGCAGTCCCGTCAGTGGGTCCAATTGCGAGTTCAACGCGTCGGTGCCGAGGATGGAGAAAATGAACTGACAGGCAAAGGGAATCACGTAGATTGCCGCGCCGACCAGTACTACCAACGCGACCAGAACCGGAACATCCACATCGTTTTCGACCACCGCCGTACGTGTCACGATGCCGATGACCACGACGAGTACCCACAACATGTGAAGGCTCTGTATTCGAGCATTGTGGAAGAACGCGATGTATCCGCCGATCACCGAGAACATCACGGCGTGTGCCAGTGCTGCAAGTGGATTGGAGTACAGCAGCATTGCGGCCGCTATTCCCACTTCCGAGTAGAGCACAAAGGCGTAAGACCAGGAACGGGAGAGATTGCGCCTCGTCGAGAGGGCGACGGCCATCATCACGGTTATGACCATGATGACTGCGTTCGCGGTGCGCGCGTGCGCAGTGGTCGGGCCCTGTGGACTGAAGCGAGTGAGGAACATGATCACGGTGACCAGCACCAACGAGCAGACGACGAGAAACCGCGAGGCGACGGTCAACCCTTTGTCCGCGAGATAGCGATTGAAGGTGTCGAATTGGTCCGGACGCCGATACCAATCGACAAGTTGAGAAGAGATCAGCCGGAACGCGGGACCCGAGAGCGGTCGTCGAGACGCCACGGCGTCCGAACGCTCAACACTCTCGGCAGATTCCATAGGGTCAGGGTAATCCAGTCAACTCCCCGCAATCAGACAATTTTCACTGTTTGCCGTCCCACATCACAACCCGATCGCCGCCGGCGGCCTTCGCGCGGTACATCGAGGCATCGGCTACTCGAAACAGTTCCGTCAACTCCTCGTCGGAAATAATCGACGACCATTCGGCAGAGGTGATCGCGACTCCGACGCTGGTGGTCACTACCGGATCACGATCGTCGATTCGCAAGTGCCTTCGCAGATTGTCTTCGAACGCAGGCGCTGCGCCGACGTCTATCGTGTCTACCAACACGAACTCGTCCCCACCGAATCTGGCGAAGAGCGCCTTCTCGCCGCCGCACCACCGCAGTCGATCAGCAATCTGGCGAAGTACGAGATCGCCTTCTTCGTGCCCCTGTGAGTCGTTGACGCTCTTGAACGAATCGACATCGACAATCGCGACGACATACGACGACTTGCTCGACGCATGCCCCGTCGCCCCCATTTCGACAACAGCTCGCTGCAGCCCGCGCCGATTCAGAAGCCCTGTCAACGGATCCACATCCGAACTGTCCGCGTCGGAGCCGAGAAGTGAGAGGACGAACTGGCAGGCGAACGGGATGACCACGATCCCGGTGGCGATGATCAGGCACAGTGCTGTGGCCAACGCAGGATCCGCGTAGACCGCGACCTTTCGGCCGACCACTGCCAGAATCACGATGGACAGCGCGATGTGGATCGCCTGGAGTCTCGCGTTGTGAAAGTACGCGATGTAACCACCGATCAGTACGAAGAGCACACACTGGATCAACCCGATGAAAGGGTCGTTGTTCAAGAACACACCGACGAATACGCCGACCTCGCAGTAGGCGACAAAGAAGTACGACCACCGACGCGTGATTTCGGGCAGAAGGCAGAAGAGCACGATCACCGCAATCGTGACGGCGATGATAACGGCGTTGACGACGCTGGTGACGTGGTTGTGCACGCCCGCGTCGCTGAAGCGCAGCAGAGTCATCGCAATGATGACCGTCGTCAGCGAGCCGATGACCAGCAATCGGACAGCTAGCTCCAGGCCCTTCGTGGCGAGGTATCGATTGAAACTGTCGAATTGATCAGGACGCCGATACCACTGAACCAGAAGGCCGAAAGCCGACTTCACAGCTGATTTTTCACGGCCACGCGGCGCGGGCAGAATCGACTGCAGTCGGTCCTGCCCGAACGATGTCATGCGCAGATCATAGGTGCGCGGACCGTCGTTCGGGACCAAGAGTGCAGGATCGAGGCGGCAAATTCAGGGTCGGTTGTCAGCGCCGAACGAGGTACGTATCCATGATCCAACCGTGCTTCTCACGCAACTCCGCCCGGCGAGCGACGATCCGATCTTCGACGTCACGCAGTTTGCCGGAAATCAACTCCTCGTCCGGGGTCCCGAGGTACGCGCCCCACCAGATCTCGGCGTCGTTTTCGCTTACCTGAGTGAAGGTGCAATGCGCGTCGAGCATCACGACGGCATTGTCCACGCCGTCGGGCAATCCCTCGGCCAGTTTGCGGCCGGTCGTGATGTGGATGGGTTCGCCGATTCGGTTGAGGACGATTCGGTGTTGTGCAGCCAGCGACTGCACGCTGGTGATTCCCGGGATGACGGAGTAGTCGAACGAAACTCTCCCGCGAGCGAGCACGCGCTCGACGATCCGCAGAGTGCTGTCGTAGAGGGAGGGATCACCCCAGACGAGAATCGCGCCGACGCCAAGTTCGGCCGCGAATTCCGCTTCGAATTTCGCGGCCCGACGCTCGTGCCAGTCCTCGACAACCCCCTCGTAATCGGTGGGGGTTCGGTCCCGCGGCGGGTCCGTGATCTCGACCACCTTGTAGTCGAGGTGAACGTGCTCGTCGAGAAGGCCGGTGCGCAAGTCGACCAGGGCCTGCTTCTCGTCACCCTTTCCGATGATGAAGAAGGTATCGGCCCTGTTCATAGCCTTGATCGCCTGAACCGTCACCTGGTCGGGATCACCAGCACCGATACCGATCACCAAGAGTTCGCGCATGTGCCGAGGCTATATTGCCGTGCGCCCTTATTAACCGCCGGAGGTTAATAAAGGCGCACAGCAGGGCAGGCCCTAGACTGATTCCCGTGACTGTCTCCACTGCTTACGAAGACCTCCTCCGGCTCGTCATGGAGACGGGTACCGCCAAATCCGATCGAACCGGAACCGGCACCCGCAGCATCTTCGGTCACCAGATGCGTTTCGATCTTGCCGACGGCTTTCCGCTCGTCACCACCAAGAAGGTCCACCTCAAGTCGATAGTCAACGAACTCCTGTGGTTCCTGCGCGGCGACTCCAACGTGGCGTGGCTGCACGAGCACGGCGTCTCCATCTGGGACGAGTGGGCCGACGAGAACGGTGAACTCGGCCCCGTCTACGGCGTCCAGTGGCGTAGCTGGCCCACCCCTTCGGGCGAGCACATCGACCAGATCACGCAGACCGTCGAGACTCTGCGCTCCAACCCCGATTCGCGGCGGATCATCGTTTCGGCGTGGAACGTCGCCGACATTCCGCAGATGGCCCTGGCGCCGTGCCACGCTTTCTTCCAGTTCTACGTCGCCGACGGCAAGCTCTCCTGCCAGCTGTACCAGCGCAGCGCCGACATGTTCCTCGGCGTTCCGTTCAACATCGCCAGCTACGCGCTGCTCACCCACATGATGGCCCAGCAGGCCGGACTCGACGTCGGCGAGTTCGTCTGGACCGGCGGCGACTGCCACATCTACGACAATCACGTCGACCAGGTGACCGAGCAGCTCGGCCGCGAACCGCTGCCGTTGCCGACCCTGAAGCTGAACAAGCGCGACTCCATCTTCGACTACACCTTCGAGGACGTGGAGATCGTCGACTATCAGCACCACCCCGCGATCAAAGCCCCGGTAGCGGTCTGACGATGACCGATCGCACAGTCACCCTCATCTGGGCGCAGGCCCACGGCGGCGTCATCGGCGCCGACAACTCGATCCCGTGGCGCGTGTCCGAGGACATGGCTTACTTCAAACGCGTCACCATGGGCCATCCGGTAATCATGGGGCGGCGCACCTGGGACTCCATTCCATCGAAGTTCCGTCCGTTCAGCGGGCGTCGGAACATCGTCGTCACACGCGATCCGCAATGGCACGCCGAAGGCGCCGAGGTAGTCCACAGGCTGGACGACGCCCTGGCGTTGCCGGACGGTGACGTCTTCGTCGTCGGTGGCGGGCAAATTTATTCGGCTGCACTGCCATTCGCAACGCATCTACTGGTGACCGAGATCGACCTCGACATCGCCGGCGATGCTTTTGCTCCCGAGATCGGCCCCGAATGGAACCTGAAATCCGACGAGCCCTGGCAGACCTCGGAGAAGAGCGGCCTGCGCTTCCGCTGGTTGGAGTACACGCGCTGACCGACTTCCGCCGATAACGAGGCACCTCGCGAGTGAGTCGGTCATACTCCAAGAAGGACATTCACCGCTTCCGAGAGGTCTTCGATGGACAAGAAGTCACTGACCGCTCTCGCTCGCCAACAGTTGAAACTGGCGGGCTCGGCGACCAGCGGTCGCAGTTCACAAACCGTCTACGGCGGCCACCAGCGCAGCCTGCGACAGACGGTGATCGCGCTGAGCGCCGGCAAGAGCCTCGCCGAACACGACAGTCCGGGCGAAGCCACATTGTTGGTACTGAGCGGGAAGCTGAATCTTGTATGTGGGAGCGACCAGTGGAAAGGATCCACGGGTGATTTCCTGACCGTCCCGGCCGACCGGCACAGCGTCGAAGCGCTCGAAGACGTTGCATTTCTACTGACCGTCGCCATGAAGGGCTGAAATCGGTAGCGTCTTCCGCGTGAGCGAAACCGTGATCGAAGTGTCCGTCGTCGCAGCCCCGTCCGTACTCTGGCCCGCGCTGCGCGACCCGTCGCTGATTCGACGTTGGTTCGGCTGGGAGTACGACGGACTCGACGACGAAATCACCCAGATCTACTCCACCGCTGAGGCCGACCCCGAGGCGTTGACGCTGAAACTCGGAAACGGCGACCGTTTCTCACTTCGCGAACAGGACGGCAAGACGGTCGTCCGCATCGATCGGCCGGCCAAATCTGCCGACGACGACTGGTACGACGACATCACCGAGGGCTGGACGACATTCCTCCAGCTGCTCAGATTCGCAGTGGAGCACCACGGACTGGCCGAGCGTAGAACCATTTATCTCGACGGCCTTCTGCTCCCCGGTGAGAACGTGGCAAGCGTCCTCGGGCTCACCGAAATCGAATTGGAAGCGGGAAGTCGGTACGCGGTGACAATCGCTCCCGGCGACTATTTCGAAGGCGTAGTCGACTACGTCACCGACCACCAATTCGGGTTGACAGTCGAGGATCTCGGCCCTGGCCTGCTGTCTGTCGCCACCCAGTCGGTGACGGCGCAGCGGCCCGACGGAGGCATGTCCATCCTGCTGACCACCTACGACCTGACCGATGACGAGTTCGACGAGATCAAGCATCACTGGTCGTCGTGGTGGGAAGGTCGCCGCCAGGAGAGCTGACGTTCGGTGAGGCGATATGCTTCGACCATGGTCGAAGCTTCGGGTCACAGTCCGGCACGTACGTTCGGCGAGTTGCTCGACCGTCTGGGCGATTCCAATGCCGACATACCGACACTCCACCGCCTGCTCGAGGCGGTCCTGGTGGTCGGCTCCGGCCTGGACCTCGACCTGACGCTTCAACGGATCATCACCTCTGCGACAACGGTTCTGGATTGCCGCTACGGCGCCCTGGGGGTCGCGGCGCCGGGGGGCGGGCTCTCGGAATTCGTGTACGAGGGAATCTCCGGGTCCCAACGCGCGACCATGGGACATTTCCCCGAAGGTCATGGCGTGCTGGGTGTTCTGATGAATCACCCGCAGACTTTGCGTGTGGCCCATCTCGGCGACCATCCCGAATCGGTGGGATTCCCCGCAAATCATCCACCGATGGAGAGCTTCCTCGGGGCGCCGATCATGATGCGGGGAAAGGTGTTCGGAAGCATCTACCTGACCGAGAAACGGGGACAGGCCGAGTTCACCCAGGAAGACGAGGTCATTCTCGAAGCCCTCGCCATCGCAGCCGGTATCGCTGTGGAAAACGCCCGACTGTTCGAGCAGTCACGAACTCGTGAAAGATGGCTCACCGCAACATCTGCCATCCGCTCGCGGTTGCTGGCCGGTGACTCGCTCGAGGACGGCCTGCAACTTCTTGCCAGTCGCGTTCGGGACCTGACCGGCGTCGACGACGTGATCGTGGTGATCTGCGAGAACGGCTACGCACAGGTTCACGCCGCGGCCAGCGCCCGGACCACGTCACGTGGAGTCAGAATCCCGGCGACCACTTATCCGTTCGACGTGGTGCGGAGCACTCGAAAGCTACAGGTACTCACCACTTTAGGCGCACTCACCGAACTGGTGCCGTCGGCTGGGAGTGCGGTCGTGGCACCGATGTGCGTCGCCTCGGGTGTAGTCGGCGCGGTCATCGTGGCGTCGAATTCCACCAACACACACTGGGATCACGACGAACTGACCCGGATCGAGTCGATGGCCGAACTCGGCTCCGTTGCAATCGAGTTCGACGAGAAACAAAAGGCGCAACGCCTGTTGTCCGTTCTCGCCGACCGCGACCGCATCGCACGAGACCTGCACGACAACGTCATCCAGCGACTGTTCGCGAGCGGAATGAGCCTGCAGAGCACGCTTCCGGACGAGACCCTCCCGGAGTCGGCGCGCGCGATTGTCAAACGATCTCTCGAACAGCTCGACAAGACAGTCCGCGAGATTCGGACAACCATCTTCGATCTGCAGACTCCGACGGCCACCGATTCGTCGAGCCTGCGCCGACGCCTCCTCGATGTCATCGGCGACGCCACCGCACAGTCCGCGGTGACCCCGAGCGTCCAATTCTCCGGCGCCATCGACACTCTGGTGAATCCCGGGATCCACCAGCACGCCGAAGCCGTGCTGCGTGAGGGGTTGAGCAACGTCCTTCGGCATGCACACGCACGCCACATCACCATCGCTGTCACCGCGGACGTCGAATTTGCGATCACGATCGAGGACGACGGCGTCGGACTCCCCTCCGACTTCCACAAGAGTGGACTGCACAATCTGGAGCGCCGCGCCGAACATTGCGGCGGTACGTGCACGATCGTCAATCACGATCCGAGCGGTGCACGCCTGCTCTGGCGAGTACCGCTCGGTCGCACCAACTCGAATCGACCGAAATCCGGTCGTTAGATCCTAGCGACTGCCGCTACGGATTTCGGTCGCCAGCACCGCAGCCTGAGTACGACGCTGCATGCCCAGCTTCGAGAGCAGACGCGTCACGTAGTTCTTGACCGTCTTCTCCGCGAGGAACAATCGCGCGCCGATCTCCCGGTTGGTGAGCCCTTCTCCGATGAGGTCGAAGACTGCTCGCTCCTGATCGGAAAGTTCGGCCAACGGATCAGCTGTACGGTCGCTGCGGATCCGCTGCATCAGCGCCTCGGTTGCACGACTGTCAAGCAGTGAACCGCCACGCCCGACTGTGCGGACTGCAGCGACCAGATCGGTTCCGAGAATCTGCTTGAGGACGAATCCCGAGGCGCCCGCCATGATCGCGTCGAGCAACGCCTCGTCGTCGGCGTACGACGTGAGCATCAGGCAGCGGAGGTCGGGAAGCATCGAGCGGAGTTCTCGGCACAGTTCGACGCCGTTGCCGTCAGGCAGGCGTACGTCCAGAACAGCGACGTCGGCGTTGCTCTGCGGTACCGCGGCCAGCGCTTCCCCCACGGACGCCGCCTCGCCCACCACCACGAAGTCCTCGACCCCACCGAGTAGGTCGAACAATCCGCGTCTGACGATCTCGTGATCGTCGACCAGGAATATCCGCGTTGTCATCGAACCCCTCCAAAAGACATCTCACGTCGAACGGTACCGGAGACGGTGGACTCAGAACTCATGGAATGCATTCTCTTCACTTGTTGACGTGCCGGACGATGAGAACCGGGCAATCCGCGGTGTGCAGGAGCGCCCGACTGGTCGATCCGAGGAGCATTCCTGCGAATCCGCCGCGCCCGCGACTGCCGACGACTATCAACTGCGCCGTCTCCGCGTATTCGCTCAGGACTCGGACCGGCCGGTCACGCGCGACGACTCTTTCGACGACGACGTCCGGGTAACGCTCGGTGAATCCGGCCAATTGCTCGGCGAGGACAACTTCCTCACCCGTCTGGATGCTGCTCCACAGTGGGTCGTCGGGGGTGGCGCCCAACGAGGGCTGCACACTCACGTCGCTCCACACGTTGACGGCAATCAAGGTGGCGCCCCGCGCGGAGGCCTGCTCGAAAGCGTGCTCGACTGCCTCGATGCTGCTTTCGGATCCATCGACACCGACGACGACGGGGCCCTCGGTCGGTGGTCGACCGTCGAGCGTCCGTCCTCGGACAACTGCAACCGGAGATTCGCCGTGCGAGACAACCGAGACCGTCGCAGAACCGACGACCAATCCGGTGAATTCGCCGTGCCCGCGAGGGCCGAGCGCAATGATGTACGCGCCCTTGGACAATTCGATCAGGCGATCGGAGACGCTGCCGTCGAGTAGTTCGGTGACGATCTCGAGGTCGTCGTCGATGCTTTGCCGCGCGAGAATCTGTGCGCTGTCCAGACGAGCGGTGGCAGTGCGCCGCAGTTCGTCCTTGAAGCTCTCGGCGAGGTAAGGCTCGGAGTAGTAGAAGGCTGGGATGTGCACCACCGTCGCGATGTGGAGCGGTCGACCGAGCGCCACCGCGGTCCTCGCCGCCCAGACGACAGCCGACGACGCCGATTCCGAACCGTCTACCGCTACGACGACGGGTTTGGTTGCACTCATGTTCGTCCCTCCACAATCGACCACAGAATCTCTTCGCCCTCACACTATTGCCCAATGACGGCAAAAAGGATTCATCAGCCGACGCGAGTCCCGAATCGGACATTGGGTGTTCGGGTGGACTGCGGCAACGGCCCCGCCAACATCCCTTTCGGGCGTCAACGAGGCCACCGGTGCCGGATTCGCACGCAAACCCTGGCTACTCGATCCACGTTAGGTGAAGAACCCGACCGGTCAGAAGTGAAAAAAGTCCTGTCAACAAGCGCCCAAAATCGGGTTTCGTACGCAGGAGATCCTGAACCACTCGCTCTGCTGTGCGCCTTTATTAACCGCCGGCGGTTAATAAAGGCGCACAGCAGGGTCAGTCACAAATCTTGCGGAACTTCTCGATCAGCTGCACTCGGCCGTTGCGGTCGGCCGCCAACGGCGTGACGTTGAGCGTCGTGACACCGGCTTCGGCGAAGGCTGCGACGCGTTCCTTGACGTAGCTCTCGGGACCGATCAACGACACTGCGCGAACCAGTTCGTCCGGGACCGCTGCTGCGGCTTCGTCCTTCTTGCCCGCGAGGTAGAGATCCTGGATCTTCGCAGCGGCTTCCTCGTAGCCGTAGCGCACCGCGAGATCGTTGTAGAAGTTCTTGCCCTTGGCGCCCATGCCACCGATGTAGAGCGCAAGGCTCGGGCGTACCCAGTCGAGCATGTGGTCGACGTCGTCACCGATGACCAGGGCCGGCGACGCGTACACCTGAAGCTCGCCGAGGCTCGGATCGCGCTTGGCCTTGCCCTTCGCAATCGGCTCACCCCACACGCTTGCTGCCTTCTCCGGATGGAAGAAGATAGGTTCCCAGCCTTCGGCGATCTCCGCCGTCAGCTCGACGTTCTTGGGTCCGAGCGAAGCGATCAGGATCGGGATGCGCTCACGCACAGGATGATTGATCAGCTTGAGCGGCTTTCCGAGTCCGGTGCCCTTCTCGGCGGGGAGGGGAACCTGGTAGTACTTGCCCTGGTACTCGACCTTCTCGCGGCGCCATACCTGACGGCAGATCTCGACGACCTCACGTGTGCGTCCCAGCGGAGCGTCGTACTTGACGCCGTGGAACCCCTCGATCACCTGCGGTCCGGAAGCGCCCAGTCCCATCACGAAGCGACCGTTGGAGACGAAGTCCAGGCCCGCCGCCGTCATGGCGGTCAACGAGGGCGTACGGGTGTAGATCTGAAAGATTCCCGAAGCGAGTTCGATGGTCGACGTCTTGGCCGCCAGGTAACCGAGCTGGCTGACGGCGTCGAAGGAATACGCCTCCGGGACGAAGGCGATGTCGAGGCCCGCCTTCTCCAGGTCACCGACCTCTTCGACGGTTTCGGCGAACCCGCCGCTGTAGTTCAAACCCATACCGATACGCACGTTGTAACCCCAATCCTGACGATTGCTGCCGTGTGCGACGCGCACACGAGCAGTGGTACTCCCATCGAACACTTACTCACATCGAACACTACGGAACCTGAGTCCGCATTCATGTGACTACCCCGTTCATATTCGATGACCGAAATGAACGGGGCAGTGGGAGAGCCTGTCGAGGGTCAGGATTCTTCGGGGCGAACCACCATGACGGGGCACTTGGCCGAAGCGATCAGGGTGTTGCTGGTCGAGCCGAGCAACATGCCGCGGAATCCACCGCGACCACGGCTTCCGACTACGACGAGCTGCGCTTTTGCCGACCAGTCCAGCAGCCGTCCGCGTGGGTTGTCGAGGTATACCTCGCGCCGGACCTTCACGTCCGGGTATTGCTCGGACCATCCGGCCAAGCTCTCGCTGAGTACCGCATGCTCTTCCTCTTCGAGAGACTGCGGGGCAAGCGCAGCGGCCCTCGGGTCTTCGAATGCCGCACTGCCGAGGTCACTCCACACGTGCAACGCCACCAACTCGACTCCGCGGAACGACGCTTCCTCGAAAGCCGCACCGACGGCCTGGGCGCTCAACGCGCTGCCGTCGACGCCGACCACTACGGGTCCTTCCGAGGGCACCGCACCATCGCGGTCCCGAACGACGATGACCGGACACTTGCCGTGACTGGCCACACCGACCGCGGTATTGCCGAGGACTGCTGTCGCCGCCTTGCCTGACGCCGACGCTCCGACGACTACCCGCCTGGCTTCTGCCGAACTCTCGATCAGCCACTGAGTTGCGCTGCCGATGGCGATTTCGGTGTGAACTACGAGTTTCGGATCGATCTCACGGGCGAACTGTTCCGCCTCCGCCAAGATCGCTTTTCCGGCCTCTTCGACCCATTCGTACACCCCACCCGCGTCGACGTACGGTCCGCCGAAACCGTAAGGCGCGAAGTCGAGAGCGTGGATGATGTCGAGTCGCAATTCGCGCTGGGCGGCGATTTTCGCGGCCTCGCGGAGCGCTGTGGACGCAGTGTCCGAACCCTCGACTCCGACAACAACACTGTTATGTTCGCGTGAACTCATGTGCCCACCTTCCTGAAGAAGTAACCGAGCCACTTTCACTCTAACCATCCCACTTGTCCGGCTTTTTTGGGGTCGCCTCCTCTTCATTTCGGGGACTTAGGTCCCCGAAACTGTTGACGGATAGGAGAATTAGCAGAGCAATCAGGACCAGGTGTGAACAGGATCTCCCGTCCGCATGTTCTCCACGTAACCGCGGAGCATTCCGGTGAGCGCAGTCGAGCGGTCCGCGCCCGAGGCCTCCGCGTGCGCCACTTGCTCGCGTTGCCAGGCGGCACCGGTCTGCCGATTCATGCACCGCCCTTCGATCACGCCGAGGTACCGATCGCGGGCCGCGGCGGACAATCCGAAGTCGGCCAAACCCTCGTCCGCCAACGGCAGCAGCCTTCGCAGGACCAACTCGTCGGCACCGACCCAACCGATCTCCGGCCAGTACAGGGTGGCGTCGAGTCCGTACTTGGCGCCGATGTGCAGGTTCTCTTCTGCCGCATGGAACGACATGTGCGACCACAGTGGCCGCTCCGCGTTCACCAATGCGCGGACGGTTCCGTAGTAGAAGGCCGCATTGGCCATGATGTCGACGACGGTCGGCCCGGCCGGCAACACCCGATTCTCGATACGCAAGTGCGGCTTGCCATCCGAGCAGTCGTAGACGGGCCGATTCCAGCGATAGACCGTGCCGTTGTGCATCTGAAGCTCGCTCAACTCCGGAACCCCGCCCGCCGCGAGCACTTCCAGCGGATCGGTGTCCGAGACATCAGGGAGCAGCGCCGGGAAGTACCGTGAATTCTCCTCGAACAGGTCGAGAACCGAATGGATCCACCGCTCACCGAACCACACTCGCGGTCGCACACCTTGGTTCTTGAGCTCGAAAGTTCGGGTGTCCGTTGCCTGTTCGAAGATCGGAATGCGTGATTCGTGCCAAAGCGCCTTCCCTGCCAGGAAAGGAGAGTTGGCCGCAAGCGCCACCTGTACTCCGGCCAGACACTGCGCGGCATTCCAGTGCGCTGCGAATTCTTCCGGCGCGACGCGCAGGTGCAACTGCATGGACGTACAAGCCGCCTCCGGCACCACCGAATTGGTGTCGGCCCGAAGGATTTCCACGTCGCCACCGGGTAGCGCGACACCTTCGACGTCGAGTTCGATGTCCTCTCCTCGCGCGGCAAAAATTTGCTCGTTGAGCAATTCGTAGCGCGGGTTGGCGGTGATCCACTCACGATCGAGATGCTCGAGCTGCAGTGTCGGCAGCATCCCGATCATCACCATCTCGGCGTCGTGCGCGTGGATTCGCGCGTCTGCGACGTCGAGGGACGCCCGCAGTTTCTTCTCCAATTCGAAAGTCGCATCACCGGTGAGTGGGCCGGGCTCGACGTTCATCTCGACGTTGAACTGTCCGAGCTCGGTTTGGAAAACCGCAGAGTCGTCGATGGATTCGAGTACTTCACGGTTGGACATCGCGGGCGTCATGTCGCCGGTCACGAGGTTGAACTCGATCTCCATGCCCAACAGCGGAGCGGGCTTGTCGACGGCGTCTCGGAAGTCACCACCGTCGAGCATCTGCTTCATGGCGTCGACGCACGAGCGCACCTTCTTACGAAAGAGCCTACGGTCGGCTCTGGTGAATTCTCGCGCCGTGACCTCTGCACCCATTGCGCATTCCCCCTTCGACGATCAACGTCACTGAAGGCTATCCGTCCGGTGTCACCGACAAACGAGAACTGCGGTGGCACCGGGAAGAATTTCCCGACGCCACCGCAGTTCTCCGAAAGTTTCTTCTACGAGTTGTCGACCCAGGTGACAGCTACGCCGCGAGCCTGCAGCCACGCTGCGGGATCGACCTTTGCGCCGTTCTCGGCAACCTCGAAGTGCAGGTGCGGGCCGGTGGACTGGCCACGGTTACCCACGGTGGCGATCTGCTGGCCGGCGTTGACGCGCTGGCCGACGTTGACCTGGTAGTCGTTGACGTGGCCGTACGTGGTGACCGTGCCGTCGTCGTGCTGGACGCGGACCCAGAGGCCGAAACCTGACGCCGGGCCGGCGTCGATGACCTGGCCGTCGGCTGCAGCCAGAATCGGCGTACCGATCGGAGCCGCGATGTCGAGGCCGCCGTGGTGTGCTCCCCAGCGCGAACCGAAGGTGGAGGTCAGCGTTCCGGACACCGGCTGCACGGTACGAGTTGAGGTGCCGGGGTTGATCCCAGCGAGGAACTGCTGTGCCTGCGTGTTGAGGTCGGCAGCAAAATCGGGAAGCTCGGGGATGTCGAGAGCCGGAAGTGCCGCCAATTCAGCCGGAACGACAACGCCCTCGGGGAGCAGACCCTGCGGGATTTCGATGCCGGCGATGGTCTGTGTTGCCGGCGCCGCAGCAGCGGTTCCTGCGCCCATCTGGCCTGCACCGACGAGGAGTGCACCGGTAGCCGCAGCTACGACACCTGCCTTGACACCGGCACCAGGGCCAGCCGACGGGGTGCGGTGGCGGCCGCTTGCTGCCTCGGGATCGATCTCGAAGACAACATCGTCATTGCCCGTGCGGTGGTGGTTTCCCACAGTGTGTACTCCGTCAGTCGTCGGCGTGCAGCGTCCTTCTGATGAAGCCCGCTCCTCTGTCTGCCGAAGAATGTAACAGTTTGATCAAGGCGGCCGCCACCGTTACCCGATCTTGACCAAAACTATTTGTCGCCGTTCTGTCGGCTGGCGTCCAGTTCTGACTTGAATGCGTCGTATCGTGCCCGGTGAGCGGGTCGACGCCGGATGATCGCCCACGCGATGCCCAGAACCACGAACCAGATCGGCGTGACGAGAAGTGCCTGCAGGGTGTCGTCCTTGGTTGTCAGTGCCCAGAGAATGAAGACGAAGAACGCGAGCACGACCCAGCACATCACGATGCCGCCGGGCATCTTGAACTTCGACGCCTCGTGCAGGTGCGGACGACGCTTCCGGTACACCATGTAGCTCGCCAGGATGATCGTCCATACGAACATGAACAGCAGCGCCGAAATGGTCGTGACGACGGTGAAGGCCTCGATCACGGAATCGCCCGAGAACAGCAGGATCAACGACGCCAGCAGGAAGATGCACGAGAACATCAGGGCGTTCGCGGGGACCTTGCGTGAGTTCAGCTTGCCGAGGGCCCTCGGTGCGTCGCCCTCCTGCGCAAGGCCGAACACCATGCGCGAGGTGGAGTAGATACCCGAGTTGGCCGAAGATGCCGCGGAGGTCAGCACGACGAAGTTGATGACAGATGCAGCGATGCCGAGGCCGGCGAGTGTGAACATGGCGACGAACGGACTCTTGTCTGCGCTGATTTCACGCCACGGAGTCACCGCGATGATCACGGTCAGTGCAACGACGTAGAACAGCAGGACACGAATGGGGATGGAGTTGATGGCCTTCGGCAGATTCTTCTCCGGGTCCTTGGCCTCGGCTGCCGTCGTACCGACGAGCTCGATACCCACGAAGGCGAACACGGCGATCTGGAAGCCGGCGACGAAGCCCATGAATCCGGTCGGGAACATCCCGCCGTCGTTCCAGAGGTTGTCGATACCCGAGGTGGCACCGTTCGGCGCCGTGAACCCGGAGACGACCATGACGATGCCGACGACGATCAGGCTGACGATGGCGATGATCTTGATCAGCGCGAACCAGAACTCGGTTTCACCGAAAGCGCGAACGGTCGGGAGATTGAGGAGCAACAGCGCCGCGATCGTCAGCAAAGCAGGAATCCACGCCGCGAGCCCTGGCCACCAGTACTTGAAGTACCCGGAAATCGCGATGACGTCCGCGATGCCGGTGACGATCCAGCAGAACCAGTAGGTCCAGCCGGTGAAGAATCCCGCCCAGGGGCCCAGCAGATCCGCGGCGAAGTCGGAGAACGACTTGTACGCCATGTTCGAGAGCAGCAGCTCCCCCATCGCCCGCATGACGAAGAAGAGCATGAATCCGATGATCATGTACACGAAGATCACGGAAGGCCCGGCGAGCGAGATCGTCTTGCCCGATCCCATGAACAGTCCGGTGCCGATGGCACCACCGATGGCGATCAGCTGGATATGCCGGTTGGACAGCTGACGTGAGAGGTGGGGCTCTTCGCCGGACGGCTTCGTCAGGTCTGGTGTATTCGCGTGGTCGGACACGGAGGATCCCCCTCGTCATACGGTTCATCCGGGGCATCGAAATCGTGCCCGTCGGGGGAACCTCGGAAAATGTGCTCTCTCAAAGTACGCGTGCACTGGCTCACATCACGCATCGGAAAGCGGACGCCGATAACCTGTCGAGGTGAACACTGACAGCACGGCCCATCAAGACGGACATATCGCCGCGACGCTGTTCGATTTCTCCGGAACCCTCTTCCGTTTGGAGGAGAGCGACGATTGGACCGAGCACCTCGTCGATCATCAAGGCGATCCGCTCGACGTGCACGCTCAAGCCGAGCTGATGCGTCGGATGACCGCGCCGGTGGGCAGAACCGTGGAGATGGACGAAGCGGGGATCTACGCGTGGGAGAACCGCGACCGGGATCCGAAGTTGCATCGTCAGGCTTACCTCGACGTGTTGAGTAAGTCCGGGGTGCCCGATCCGGTTCGGGCCGAAGCTTTCTACGCCCTGCTGGTCGATCCGGATCAGTGGTCGCCGTACCCGGATACCGGCGAGGTCCTGAAGTCACTGTCGGAGAAGGGCATACGCACTGCCGTCTTGAGCAACATCGCCTTCGACATCCGTCCGGCGTTCGCCGACCGCGGCTGGGACGTCTGGGTCGACGAGTTCGTTCTCTCGTTCGAGGTGGGTGCAGTCAAGCCCGAACCGGCGATCTTCGAGTACGCCCTTGCGCAACTCGATGTGGATGCGGCGCAGACTCTGATGGTCGGTGACAGCGACATCGCCGACGGCGCTGCCCGTGACATCGGTTGCCAGTTCGCACTCGTCGATCCCCTGCCGACGACCGAACGCCCGCACGCGCTACTCGACGCAGTGCGGAAATTCGGCCTTCTGTAAGGAGCGCTCAGACACCTTCGGTGAGTTCGCGCAACGACGCGTAGCGCTCGCGCACGTGGGGAGCTGGTTCGGCGTCGAATCGTCGCTCTTCCGGTTTCGGCCACACCGGCGGCTGCGTGTCCCCGGACAGTGCCCATGCTGCTTGCCTGCATGCCCCTTCGGCGACGTACTCACCCGGAGCAGGGATCACGACCGGCACTCCGAGAATTGCCGGCGCGATCTCACAGAGAGCGCGCGACTTCGCTCCGCCTCCCACGAGGAGAACTCGCTTCACCTCGACGCCTTGACGAACCAGGTCGTCGACGCCGTCGGCCAAGCCGCACAGGAGCCCTTCGATTGCGGCTCGTGCAAAGTGCGCAGGCGTCGAGTTCTGCAGCCGGAATCCGTGCATGGCCCCCGTGGCGTCAGGGCGGTTGGGCGTCCGTTCACCCTCGAAGTACGGAATCATGACCAGCCCGTCGTTTCCGAGGGGCGCCGTCGACGCCAACCGCGACAGTTCGGCGTGATCGACACCGAGAATGGACGCCGTCGCATCAAGAATGCGCGCGCCGTTGAGAGTGCACACCAGCGGCAAGTGCAGGCCGGTTGCGTCCGCGAATCCTGCCACGTTCCCGCCGGGATCATGCGTGGGGGTGGCCGATACAGCCGAGACGACGCCGGATGTTCCGATCGAGATGATCACGTCACCGGGAACTGCCCCCAAACCCAGTGCGGCTGCGGCATTGTCACCGGTGCCAGGCCCGACAATACCTCCGGAACGTGTACTTCCGATCTTTTCGTTCGGCGATGCAACTCGGGGAACATGCGGGGTTCGACCGCGAAATGCCAACGCCAGCAAATCTTTACGATATTCGCGCGTTGAGGCAGCATAATAGCCGGTTCCACTGGCGTCGCCCGCGTCGGTGGCAAGCTCCTCGATCGAGCCGGACCCACCCAACTTCCAGGACAACCAGTCATGCGGAAGACACACCGCGGCAGTGCGATCGGCGTTGCCGGGTTCGTGATCTGCGAGCCATCGAAGCTTGCTTGCCGTGACCGCGGCGACCGGAACTACACCAACTGCGTCGGCCCACGCCTTGGGTCCGCCGAGCTCTTCGACCAGATCGGTCGCAGCCTTCGCCGAGCGAGTGTCGTTCCACAGCAACGCCGGTCTGACGACCTCGCCGCCACTGTCCAGACACACCATGCCGTGCTGTTGAGCTCCGACCGATACGGCTGCGACGTCGCCGAGCCCACCCGCCGCGGCGATTGCACTGTCCATCGCCTCGAGCCAGCATGCCGGATCTATCTCGGTACCGACGGGGTGCGCCGCCCGCCCTTCTCGTACCAGCTCTCCCGAATCGGCATCACGGACAATGACTTTGCACGACTGGGTAGACGAATCGATACCGGCTACGAGGGTCACACTGGCGTCCTTTCCGAAGGACCGTCAGCTCGCGTTGGCGACCGCGGGCATCCGGTTGCTGCGCTTACGCAGCGATCGCACATATTCTGCGCGCTCGGTCTCCGTCATTCCACCCCAGATGCCGTACGGCTCGTGGACGGAGAGTGCGTGTTCGCGGCACTGCTGGAGTACAGGGCACGTCGCGCAGACCTTCTTGGCGTTGCGTTCACGGTTCTCGCGGGCGTGTCCACGCTCGCCGTCCGGATGGAAGTACACCGCGGAATCGTGCCCGCGGCACGCTCCCTGCAGCTGCCAGTCCCACACTTCGGCGGTCGGGTACGGCATCGGAAGGTGCTTGTGCATGATGGCGACCTCAATTCCTTACTCGGGTGACACGGATTCGGGTGACTCTGGGCTGACGCCGGGTCGGACTTATCGACGCCTGGCCGATTGGCCGAGTCGATGTGCACAGACCGTTGCGAGTTCGCCGGTAACCGGCGGAGTCAGCGCTACGACGCCGTCGTCGAGAATTGCCTGCAGCCTGCGGAAATACCCGTCCGGGGCGAGGCCGAAGGTTACAAAGATCTCTTCGTCAGGTCCACCGTCGAACTGCTGCCACTTACGTGCGAACTCGACGATCTCTTGTGTATCGGTGCGGCTCATCAGGTTCTCCCCTGTTTGTGCGCCCTGCTTCACAGAAACTGCGACTCGTCTCCTCGGACGCCCGTGGCAGTGAGTCAAGACACAGACTATGCCTACTTCTGCTTTTTCACAAGACCTACTTACGTCTTTTTGTGAACAAAGTATGCCAACTTTCGCACGCTGAAGTTACCGACGAGGAATGCTTGAATAGGACAATGACCCGACCGTCCACGACTCCGGCTACTGCGGGAGAGGTATTCACGCTGATACGCAGCGGTTCCGCAACCACGCGCAGCGAGATCGGGAAGCTCACCGGCCTGTCCAGGACGGCGGTATCGGCCAGGGTTGCAGCACTTCAATCGCTTGGTTTGATTGCCGATGACGACGAGGGCCCGTCGACAGGCGGTCGGCCGCCGTCCACTCTCACGTTCGCGAACTCGTCCGGCGTGGTTCTCGTCGTGGCAATCGGTCGATCGCGGGCACAACTTGCCGTCACCGACCTGGCGGGCACGATCCTCGCGGCAGAAGACATCGACAAGTCGGTCGGGGTCGGCCCCGACGAACTGATGCCCGAAATTGCCGAGCATCTTTCGTCACTACTGGCCCAGGTCCACCGCGCGTCTACCGAGGTCATCGGAATCGGACTGAGCATTCCCGGAACGGTCGACGTCGCCGCGGGAGCAAGCCTCGACTCTCCGATGATGGCGGGGTGGGACGGAGTCGCGCTTGCCCCCTATCTGGCATCGGTGACCACGGCTCCGCTGTTCGCGGACAACGATGCCAACGTGATGGCTCTGGCCGAATTGAGCGAGCGACGCGAGAGTGCGCCCAACCTCCTGATGATCAAGGCGTCAACCGGCCTCGGCGCAGGAATCGTCATGGGCGGAGTCCTCCAACGCGGTTCACTCGGAGCGTCCGGCGAGATCGGGCATACCAAAACCGCTGCAGCGCGGGGCATGAAGTGTCGCTGCGGCGACGTCGGCTGCGTCGAAACTGTCGCCAGCGGTTGGGCTCTCGTGCACGCCCTCCGAGATCAGGGCCGAAGCGTCGGTCACGTGCGTGATGTCGTCCGCCTCGCCCTGGACGGCGACAGCGAAGCCCGCCGGCTCATCAGAAGCAGCGGCCGACTGATCGGCGACGTCATTTCCGGCGCGGTCAATCTCCTCAATCCCGAGGTCCTGATCATCGGCGGCGACATGGCCGAGGCGGACGAACTCTTCCTCGCCGGGCTTCGGGAGTCCGTCTACGGCAACGCAACGGCGCTTGCCACCCGAAAGCTTCAGATCGCTTCGGTCAGCCACGGCGCACAATCCGGCATCCTCGGTTGTGCGGTTCTCGTCCTCGACCATCTGCTCAGCGCCAGGGAAATCGATCTGCGGATCGCGGCGTCACTCCACACGTGAGTCGCTGACTTCTCGCACGCTCCGCATCAAACAATCAGACTTTTCCGGCATCGCTTGTGTTGACGCTCACACTTCTGCATAATTCATTACCTACCGATCATTCGGTTGTCGATATCGACGATGAGATCGCGCAGGAACGCTCCGAGTCAGCCAAAAGCATGCACCGAGCACACCGGCAACGTCGCAGATCGAACAGCGTTTCTCCCCTGTTCCGACTTCGCAGTTTCACCGTGTCGGTGAACCACGTGACTGGCAGAAAGTAGCTCGATGACCACAACCAGAACTGGCACCAAGCCCGCCGCGAAGGAATACGACCGCGCCGCGATGGCGTCGATGGTCGGCACCACCGTCGAGTGGTACGACTTCTTCATCTACGCCCAAGCTGCAGCCCTGATCTTTGCCGACCTGTTCTTCAAGCCGATGGGCTCGGCCGGCCAGATCGTCTCCTACGTCACGGTCGGCATCAGCTTTGTCTTCCGTCCTCTCGGTGCCATCGTGGCCGGCTATCTCGGCGACAGGCTCGGCCGCAAACGTGTCCTGGTCGCGACGTTGGCGATGATGGGTGCCGCGACGGTTCTCATCGGCGTGCTACCGACGTATGCATCGATCGGAATCTGGGCACCGATCCTGTTGATCCTGCTTCGCGTCGTCCAAGGATTCTCGACGGGCGGCGAATGGGGCGGGGCCGCTCTTCTTGCCGTCGAACACGCACCCACCAAGCGTCGAGGATTCTTCGGAGCGTTCGTACAGATGGGAGTACCGCTCGGAATGTTGCTCGCCACCGGCGTTTTGGCACTGTGCACGTTCACCCTCACGGACGAACAGTTCACCACCTGGGGATGGCGAGTGCCGTTCCTGCTCAGCGTCGTGTTGATCGGCGTCGGCTTCTACATTCGAAGCAAGGTCAGCGAGTCACCCGTATTCGCCGAACTCAAGGAACGCCGCACCGAGAGCAACACGCCTATCCGAACTCTGTTCAAGAAACACCCGAAGGAGGTCGTACTCGCGGCGCTGTCCTTCATCGGCACAAACGGCAACGGCTACATGGTGATCGGCGGATTCATCGTCGCGTACGCAACCAAGACCTATGGCCTGGGTAAGACCGAACTACTGATTGCCACGCTCGCAAGTGCCGTCACGTGGGGTGTTTTCACCATGATCGGCGCCTACTGGTCGGATCGACGCGGCCGCACCACGGTGATGAACGTGGGCAACCTCGCAATGGTCCTCTTCGCGGTGCCGTTCTTCCTCCTCATCGACACCGGGAATCTCGGCTGGATCTACGTGGCGATGATCCTGTTCTCGGTCGGACTCGGGCTGTCGTACGGACCTCAACCCGCGTTGTTCGCCGAACTGTTCCCGGCTTCGATCCGTTACAGCGGTGCGTCGATCTCCTACGCGGTAGGCACCATCTTCGGCGGCGCCTTTGCTCCCACCGTCGCACAGTGGCTCCTCGGCAAGACCGGTGGCACCCTTGCCATCTCGATCTACCTCGCCCTGCTGGCGGCGGTCTCGTTCGTCGCCACGATGCTCATCAAGGATCGATCAGGACGAGACCTGATGGTGTGATCGACCTGAATGTGGACGCCCAACGGCGTCGCGATGCCGGAGTTTGTCAGCCGAACTTTCGAAAGGCGAACTCCGGCAACTTCTTCGCAGCATTCGCTGTACGCACGATCTTGTGGTTCTTGCCTCGCATCAGCGCCAGTTGGATCCGCGATTCGATCCAGAACGCGCCGCGAGGCGAGCGGTTCCAGGTCTTGTGCAGCAACGTCTTCGTCGCTGCGACGGCGTCCGGCGAGCGAACCGCGATCTGCGACAGCAGTTCCTGCGCCGGCTTGATCGGATTGTCGCTGACTCCGCTCACGAACCCCCACTCGAGAGCCTGATTTCCGTCGAACAGTTCAGCAGTCATGGCGAGGCGTTTCACGACGTCCATTGCCGCGAGTTCGCGCATCGTGACCGTTCCGGTCATGTCGGGGATCAATCCCCACTTCGCCTCCATCACCGAGAACGTGCAATCGGGGGTGGTGAATCGAAAGTCTGCGGCGAGCGCCAATTGCAGTCCCCCGCCGAAGCAGTGCCCGTGAACGACCGCGATGACCGGCACGGGCAATTCGCGCCACACCCAGCACGCGCGTTGGAAGAGGTTGGTCTTCTGACCGGGAAATTTCGCGAAGGCCTTCGCCATGCGCCTCGGTTGCTTACCCGCAGAGGCGAAGTCCAACCCGGCCGAGAACGCGTCACCCGCGCCTTGAAGAATCACGCCCCGGATCGAACGATCAGCTTCGATAGTTCGAGCGGCGTCCACCAGGGCGTCGAGCATGTCCAGATCGAGACCGTTGAGTTTCTCCGGTCGGCTGAGCGTCACGTACGCCACCGACCGCACTACCTCGACACGAACGCGATCACTCACGGCTACTCCTTCGGTTAGACATACCCCCGACGAACTTACCTGAGAGTAAGTTCGTCGGGGGTCCGTCATGCCATCTCCGCAAGAAGTTCCATGGTCACTTTGCCGGCAGGATCCGAATCAGTGGATGAAGGCACGGCCACGACGGAGTCCACTCCCGCCGCTCGGTACGCCTCGAGTTGCTCGCGGGCATCGGCCGGAGTCCCGACGATTCCCACCGTTGCCACCATCGCGTCCGAGACCTGGCTCAAGAGCTCGCGCGGCGCGGCCCCGGCCCTGGCTGCCTCGATCACGTCCGCGAAGCCTGCGCGGACGAACATGTCCGAGTATCCGGGGGCAGCGAGATACGGCACGAGTCCACGTCTGAGTTGATCGATCGACATCTGAGTTGGGCCTTCGGTTGCCACGGCCGCCGGCGCCCACACCGACACCTGGGGCATCACCGTTTCCGTCTCAGCCGCGATCTCCTTGCACCGTGTGATCAGACGACCGGCCTGCTCCGCACTCACCAGATTGAGCACCAGTTCGTCACCCAACTCCACGGCGGCCCGAAGAGCCTTGTCTCCGAATGCCGCAACGATCAGCCGCCCACCTGGCGGCTGAAGTCGCAGCCGATATCCGCTGGTGCGCATCACCGTTCCGGCGACTTCGCCCCGTTCACCGTTCATCAGCGCTCGCACACCGCGGGCGGACTCCGCAAGTGCACGTGCCGCCCCGGATCTGCTTCGCCCATGCCATTTCTCGACCACGACAGTGCTGGAAGTACCCAACGCGATCGATACGTCACGCCCGGTCAGGTCGGATACCGACGCCGCCCCGATCGCGATCATCGCCGGATCACGAACCGTCACCGCGAGCGGGCCGACCACTAGTTCGGAGTGCTCGAATCCGGTGCCGACTGACGTCGCCAGAGCAAAGGCGTCGTACGTCGCCATCTCCCCCACCCACACTCGGCCGAACCCGAGTTTGTCGGCGAGGCGTGCAGTAGCGGTCACCTCCTGCGGCGGACGGTCCTGCCACAAGCCCAGGGAGATATCGATCGTCGGCAGTCGGCTATTCGAAATCCTGCTATTCGAAATCCCGCTATTCGAAATCGGAGACAAGACCCATTCCCTTCAAGAGTGTCGGACGGTCGTAGTATTCGAGCCACTCTGTGACCAGCCCGTCTACCATGCTGAGGATTCCGACAACAGGAACGACGCCATGGGTACCGTCGAAGTGGAAGTCGTCCACTCGCTGCACAAATACCCTTCCGTCGATCACGCCGAGAGACTCGATCTTCAGTGTGATCCGTTCACACTTGCTTGCCAGTAACGCAATTCGGCCCGCAACGGCCTCCTTGCCGACAAGAGGTTCCTGCATGACGCTGTGGAGCACACCGTCCTCGGCGAACAAGTCGACGACGCGTGTCCAGTCCATGACGTCCCACGCCTGGAACATCTCACGCGCCAACGCAAGCTTGTCACTGTCGTTCATCACACTCATGCCACACTCTTCTGTCGAAGCTCACGCTTGAGGATCTTTCCGGTCGAATTGCGCGGCAGTTCTTTCCGAATCTCCAGCCGCTCGGGAAGTTTGTACGACGCAATGCGCTTGTCCTTCAGGAACGCGACCAGAGCGTCCAGCTCGAGTTCCGTCTCGGGCCGCAGCGTGACCACTGCTGCGACGCGCTCACCGAGTACTTCGTCGGGGTCGCCGATGACGGCCACATCCGCAACGGCCGGATGCTCGGCGATCAATCCCTCCAGTTCGGCTGGGGCGATGTTCATTCCGCCGCGGATCACGAGGTCCTTCCCCCGGTCCAGGTAGCGGAGAAACTGCCCGTGATCCCCGGCAATCTCGAAGATGTCTCCGGTGCAGAGGAATCCGCGCTCGTCGAACGGAGACGGCCGATCGCCGAGATAGCCGGCAAAGACCGTCGGTCCGCTGATTCGCAACTCACCCGGGTGCCCGACTTCCGTGATGTCCTCGCCGGTGACCACGTCGACCAAGCGAACGTCCATCCAGTCCGAGATTCTGGTGCTCCAGCGGAAGTTCTCGACACCGAAACGAGGGAAGTACCGTGCGCGGTCGTCCGGATCCGGCATGTCCGCAGGCGAGGAGAGCAGACTGATGCCTTCGTTGGACCCGAAGAAGTTGATGACTCCGATTCCATATCGCTCCTGCCATCCCCGCACCATCGGAGGTTGCAGTGGCACCGAACCCGAACCGATCCGAGTCAAGCTCGACAGGTCGACCGCCGCGAGCATCGACTCGTCGGCGAGCAGCATCCACAACAGCGCAGGCGGCGCTACCGTGTACGTCACGCGCTCGGCCTCGATCTGCCCGAGGAATACTCGAAGGTCGAACGGGTGATGCTGTACCAGTACACATCCCGTGCGGAGCCACGGCAGGAACATTCCGTTGATTCCGGCCATGTTGACCATCGGGAACGGGTTCAGCAGGACGTCGCCGACGCCGATGTCGGGAGCGTCGATCGTGGCCCAGCAGATGGCCAGCCACTCGTAGTGCGAACGTGGGACCCCCTTCGGTTCGCTTTCGGTCCCGGAGGTCCAACAGATCGTCATCGCATCGTTGGGGTCGTTGGGATCTTCGGTGATTCGGACATCCAATTCACTGCGCTGTGTTTCGGTGGCCGCCCGAGGACTCAGCCCCACGACACCGGCCGGCAACTGGGCCGGAAGCTCGGATGCGGGAGCGTAGGCGAACACCGATCTCAGAGAGGGAATCCGGGATCTGATTGCAGCGATCTCCGTAGCAGGGAGTCTGTCACCAAAACTGGGTACGGTGACAAATGCTGCAAACGCCGCCTGGTTTGCCATTCCTTCCACTTCACGTTCGCGGTACTGCATGGGCAATGGCGAGACCACGATCCCCAGAGACCACGCTGCAAGGTAGACCTCGACCAATTCGACGGTATTGGGCATCTGCACGCCCAGAACATCTCCCCGGCCCAAACCCACCTCGGAGAAGCCGGCAGCGAGCGCGATGACTTCGCTCTCCAGTTGGTTCCAACTGAGGCGTCGCGGATCTCCGCCGGACAACTCGCTCCGGTTCGCCGGATCAACCACGGCAAGTTCGTCACCGCGTACCCGCACCTGCGCCCGGAACACCTGATCGATCGTCTCGTCGGACCACCACCCCTTCGAGGTGTATTCGTCCACCTTGACGCGAGGGTGCAATCCCCTGTGTGCCTTGTTCATTCGCGTACTCGTTTCAGTTCTCGTAACGGCCGGAAATGTCGATCACGTCGCCTTGCTTCTCGAACGCCTGGGTAGCGGCGTTCCACTCGAACGGCTGGAATGCCAGGATTCCCAATGCATGGTCCGCGGTCATCGTGAATTTGATTCCGTCGATGAACATCGGCGGGTGGTAGTCCTGCGTTCGTGCGGCACTCATGATGCTGGCGCGTGAGAGTCCGTCGGATGACTCAGAGGCCCGAGTGAAGTTGTCCACCAACAGGTCACCGATGGCCCAGCCGTTCACGGTGTAGCTGTTGGTCGGGGAATCGGCACCGTGAGCAGCCGCACCGGCCAGGTAGTCACGTACCGCCGCGTCATCCTTGTAGAGGGCGTTGTTGGGATCCTTGAGCCACACCATCACCTGCTGCCCGTCGGCAGCATCACCTGCGGGCGCATACAGCGTCGCACCGTCGACGCAGTTCGACGGTTGAATCACGGTGTCGGGCTTCCATCCGACACGTCCGATCGCCTGGGTGATCGCGAGGCAATCGGTGGTGACACCGGCCACCACCAATACCTCGGCGCCACTGGCTTTGAGGGTCGATGCCGCCGTCTTGGGGTCGGTCAGCGCCTCTTCGGCTGCGATCTCGAAGTTCGTTCCTTCGATCGCGGACTTGAAGCCGTTGGCGATCCCTTGTCCGGACTCGGTCTGGTTCGTGGCCAAGGCAACCTTGGCGCCGCTCGGATACTTCTTCTTCAGGCTTTCGATTATTACCTCCATCTCGACGCCCGGATCCGGTAGATACTCCGTGGTCCACGGAAAGTCTTCGATCACCCGGAACTCGGGCATGCCTGCCTGCGCGAAGAGCAGTGGAACACAGGCAGTGGTCTGGTCGTCCGCGATGGCGTTCAACTGGCCTGCTCCGAACGTGCCCAGAACGTCGACCTTGTCCTTCTGAATGAACTCTCCGACATTGGCTTTGGCGCGCTCCGGGGAGAAGGCATCGTCCTTGACCACGACGTCGAGCTTGACGCCGCCGACGCCGCCGGCCGCGTTCTCGACCTCGAACCGTGCTCGCATTCCTTCGATCACGTTGCCGACCGCGTCGGCGAGCGGGCCGGACGTCGGCCCACTCCACCCCACCGTGAGTTTGTCGGTGATCGGCGCCGCGGCACCACTGGGATCGCTGCAGTCGTCGACCGATACTGCTCCGGCCGAGGTCGACGTGTTGCTCTCTGCGTCGGAGTTACCTCCGCAGGCCGAAAGGAGTAGTGCCGCAGCGGCGATGACTGCGGGAATCGTGGTCTGCCTTTTCATATCGTCCAGTTCCTTGCTGTGAGTTGAGAGAAACGAGAGTGGGCGAGGGAGACGGCGCTCAGGTGCGGGGTTCACCTTCGCGATACTTGGGATGATCTGCGGGAACCACGAGGACAAACCGTCGGAGAACGCTGTTGATCCGGCCGACGATTCCGTCCGGCATCAAGAACACGATCGCGATCAGCACCGCGCCGAACACCACTCCCGACACGGGGCCGTCGGTGACGCTTCCGGTGTAGTACGGCAGGAACACCACTGCCGTCGCCCCGACGATCGGGCCGAATTGCGTTGCGATTCCGCCCAACACCAGTCCGGTGATGAACTCGATCGACTTCATCAACGAAAAGGACTCGGGTGAGAGCGCGCCGATGTACATCGTGAACAGCGAACCTGCCAGACCGGTGATCGCGCCGGAAAGTCCGAAAGCGAGAATCTTGACCCGCGCGACGTTGATGCCGTTTGCACTCGCCGCAATCTCGTTGTCGCGCACCGCAACCATTGCCAGACCGAATCGACTCTTGACGAGATTGCGGATCAGGAGCATGACCACTGCCAGCGTCACTACCGAAACCCAGAAGATCCAGAGATAGGTGTCCGCGCGGGTCAAACCCGTCCATTTCGGCGGGACCAGAAGATTCGCACGAACGACCATGCCGGCCGCGCCACCGGTGAGATCCCCGGTCTTGCGGATCACTTCGGGAAACGCCACAGCGACGGCGAGGGTAACGAGAGCCAGATACAGCCCTTTGATCCGCAAGGAGGGAAGCCCGACGAGAAGTCCTAGTACGAAACACAATACGACTGCCATCGGGATTGTGGTCAACGGCGAGTATCCGCGATCGACGATCAGAACGCCGGTCGTGTACGCGCCGAGGCCGAAGAAGGCAGAATGGCCGATCGACAGAAGTCCGGTGTACCCGCTGACGATATTCAGTCCGGCGATGGCAATCGCGATGATGAAGACACTCGTGAACTGCCCTACGCGAAACGGCGCGCTCTGCGACACGAGGAGCAGGGCACAGACGGCAGCCACCAGCAGAACCAGTTGGAGTATCCGGTACGACGTCGATCCGGCAACCACCACACGCGGCTGCCTGACTGCCTTTTCGGCGACCGCGGGTTCATTTCTCTCGGCAAGCGTCGTCATACCCGCTCCAGTTTCTTGGTACCGAACAGTCCATTGGGTCTGACGAAGAGGATCACCACGATGATCAGTAGCGCGGATGTCTGCTGCAGCGAACCGCCGATGACCGAAATGTAGCCGCTGAGCATTGATTCCAGAACACCGATCGTCAACCCACCCACAACTGCGCCGACAAGACTGTCCAGACCGCCGAACAGCGCTGCCGCAGATGCTGCGATGAAGATCGGGAACATGGTCGTGAGGCCGAGTTGTTGCGGCGAGAGCGGAGTGACCAGGACACCGGCCAGTGCGCCGATCGCTGCCGCAACACCCCAGCCGATTGCGAGTATCCGGCTGGTCGGAACTCCGGCGAGAGTGGCAGATTCGGCATTGTCCGCGACGGCACGCATGTGCAGACCGACTCTCGTCTTGCGAAAGAGCAAGGACATCAACACAAGTAGGACAACGAGCGCAACCAGTACGCCCAGTGCGTCGCCGTACACGCGCGCGCCGCCCACTGAGATGTAGTCGGTGGGACCGTTGGGAAACGGGCTCGGCATGATCTTCGTTTCGCTCCCCCACAGCATTCCGGCCAACGAGTTGAGCCCGGTGAACAATCCCAGTGCCACTATCAGCACTGCCATGTCACTTCTACGTTGAACCGGCCGGATGAGCAGACGCTCCATCAACGCCCCGAGCAGGAAGCCGAGAGCGAGAGCCGCTCCGATCGCGGCCCAGATCGGCCAGGACATCGTTGTGAGCCACCACGCCACGAAGGTTGTGAACAGGGCCAACTCGCCCTGAGCGAAGTTGATCGTGCCGGTGGCACGGAACACCACCACGAGTGCCAGCGCGAGAATTGCGTAGATCGAGCCGTTGGTCAATCCGGAGATGAGTCGTTCGAGAAAGAGTGTCACCGTTTACTCCTGGTACCCGAGATAGGCGCTGCGCACGACGTCGTCCGAACGAAATTCCTCGGGCGTGCCGGCAGCGACGATGGTGCCTACGTCGAGCAGGAAGACCTTCGACGCGAGTTTCATCGCGAGATCGGCATTCTGTTCCACGATCAGCAGTGCAGTTCCGTCGCTCCGGTTGATCGCACCGAGCGTGTCGAACAATTCGGCGATGACGATGGGCGCCAGACCCAGGCTCGGTTCGTCGCACAAAAGCAGGGTGGGACGGCTCATCAATGCCCGCGCGACCGCGAGCATCTGCTGTTCACCGCCTGACAGCGAACCTGCCAACTGTGTGGACCTCCTCGCGAGCACCGGAAATGTCTCACACCACCGCTCGATGTCGGCCTCGATCTCCGCCTTGTCGTTGCGAAGCGCAGCGCCGACGAGCAGGTTGTCACGTACCGACAGTTGACCGAGAGTTCCACGGCCCTGTGGGACAAGGCTGACGCCGGCGGCCACGGCGCGTTCAGGTTTGGATCCGAGCGGCGAACCGTTGAAGGTGATCGTTCCCTGGTGCGGAATCAATCCGGCAAGCGCACGCATCATGGTGGTCTTGCCGGCACCGTTCGCGCCGAGAACAACAGCGACCCCGCCGGGTTCCACGTCGAGCGAAACCCCGTGCAGTACATTGCCTCGCCCGTAACCGGCATGCAGATCATCGACGCTCAGCAGGCTCATGCCGCTCGCCCCAGATAGGCATTGATCACGGCGTCGTTCTGCTGGATCTCCGCCGGAGTACCTTCAGCGATCTTGTGGCCGAAGTTCAGTGCGACAACGTGATCGGAGATACCCAGCACCAATCCCATGTGGTGTTCGACCAGAAGCGCTCCGAAGCCGAAGTCGTCGCGGAGCGAGACGATCAGTTCTCCCAGCTCCTTGACTTCGCTGTGTGTGAGCCCGCCGGCGGGCTCGTCGAGCAGAAGCAGCGAAGGCTCGGACATCAATGCTCGTGCCAGTTCGACGCGCTTGAGTGTTCCGAACGGAAGGCCTGCTGCCGGCGCGTTCGCGACGTCGACGAGTTCGAGGCGTTCGAGCAGGTACCAGGCCTTCTCTCGCAGTTCTCGGACTCGGGCGCGCGCTGGAGGCCAGCCGAGAACCCCGCTCGCCAGTCCGAAGCGGCCCCGAGACGATCCGCCGACCATGGTGTTGTCGAAGACGCTCATGCCGCTGAACAGTGCGAGATTCTGGAAGGTCCGAGCGATCCCTGCAGATGCCAATGCATAGGGCCGCAATCCCAAGAGGTCGGTTCCTTGCCAGGTGATGACACCGCGACTCGGTTCGTAAATCCTTGTGATGCAGTTGAACAGCGTGGTCTTACCAGCGCCGTTCGGCCCGATGAGTCCGCAGATCTGGCCGGCGTGGACGTCGAAGCCGACGTCGTCGAGAGCCGTGACTCCGCCGAATTCGATCGATACATCGGAGAGCGTGAGTACGACCGGGTCATTCGCAGGTTGTGCGGGTGGTGTGTTTCCAAGCATTGGTTTCACCTCCTCGTGACACTTCAATTAACAGTGTGATAGAGATTACTACAGTAAACAGAGGCACTCCGTCAACGTGCGGCCCCCGATCCGGAGCCGAGAAGGGACATCATCGTGAGGTCCAACAACATTCACGCAGTCGACAGCGGCGGGGGCCCAGACGTCAGGGACTACAGCCGGGTCGACGCTCTCGTCGCCAAGCAGGAAATCTACGAGGTTCTGGCTCGTTTCCTCCGAGCCGCCGATCGCGGCGACGTCGAGGACGCCAGGCGGTGTTATCTACCCGGCGCAACCGAAGACCACGGGGGTGTCTTCACCGGCACCGCCGACGACTACATCGACCACATCGCCGGGGCCATCACCCACCCACGGTCACTGACCACCCACGCAATGACCAACGTCTTGGTCGAACTCGACGGGGACACAGCACACGTCGAGTCCTACGTGCTTGCCTTCGCGCGAATCAAGCACTCGGACGGCATAGCCGACACACTCACCTCGGCGCGCCTGATCGACCGCTTCGGCTACGAGGACGGCAGGTGGGGAATCCGCCACCGCGCCCTGCGGTGGGACTGGAACCACGACATGGCCACAGCCGAAGGCTGGATCTTCGGGATGCTCGCGCCTGAAACGTCTTTGAAGAAGAGCAAGAAATTTCCCGACGACCTCATCTACACCCGGCAGACACAGGAGCACTCATGACAAGGTTTCGCGGAACGCCGATAGAGGGCGCGACTGTCCTCGTCACCGGCGCCAATCGAGGGCTCGGCTTGGCCTTCGTCCAACAGGCGAAGTCGATGGGTGCCGCCAAAATTTATGCAGGGGTGAGAAATCCCGACGAGGCGCCCGCCGAGCTGCGATCCACCGGAGCACACATCGTCGAACTCGACGTGACCGATCCAGGACTCGTCGATGCAGCGGCCCGGGCGTGCGGTGACACCACAGTGGTCGTCAACAATGCCGGACTGTTCACCGGGAATCGGTTGATCGAGGCCGACGACCAAGCGGCTGCGCGAGCCGAGATGGAGGTCAACTACTTCGGGCCTCTGACGATGATCCGCGCCTTCGCGCCGGTACTCGCCGCCCGCGGCGGAGGATCGATAGTCAACGTCCTGTCGGTGGCCGCAATCGCTCCGACCGCCTTCATGGGTGGCTATTCACCGGCCAAGGCGGCTGCTCTGTCGCTCGGCGGCATCGCTCGCGCCGAACTCGAACCGCACGGCATCACCGTCACGTCGTTGATCGTCGGCAGCGTCGACACCCGCATGGCGTCACATGTGCAGGGCCACAAGGAAAACCCTCTCGACATCGCGGCAACCGGGCTCGCCGCCATGCAACGCGGCGAGTGGACGTGCGACACCGATTTCATGGCAATCGACGCGCGTGCGCGCCTGGCCCGCGATCCGATTCGGTACGAACGCGGACTGGGCAAGCTCCTCTTCGCCGGCGAACTGACCACCCGATCATGAGCGATCCGATTCGTGTTGCCCAGTGGGCGACCGGCGCCATCGGCAAGACGGCGCTACGCGGAATCATCGATCGTCCCGACCTCGAGTTGGTCGGCCTCTACGTGTACAGCGACGCCAAGGCGGGTCGAGACGCCGGTGACATCGCCAGACGAGCACCGACGGGGGTGATCGCTACACGCGACGTGGACGAGATCATCCGCTCGCGCCCACAGGTTCTCATCCACAGTCCACGGTTGCAGATTCCGTACGAACGCCACGACGACGATCTGTGCCGTCTGCTTCGCGCCGGGATCAACGTGATCACGACGGCCGGGCAGCATTTCCCCCGCGCACACGGCACCGAACGCGAGCACATGTTCGCCCAAGCATGCAAGGAAGGCGATTCGACGCTCTACGGGGTCGGCGTGAGCCCAGGTGTCATCGGCGAGCGATTGGCGTTGGCGCTGACGGGAACATCGATCGAACTCGACCGAATTACGATCGACGAGGTGCTCGACGCTCGCGGCATGCCTGACCCCGACTTCGCGTTCACCGTGATGGGAATGGGTTCGCCCCCGAAGGACCTGGACGGCACCGGGCCGTTGCCCTCGCTGTACGCGTCGCTGTACCTCGAGACCATCGCGTTCATGTGCGAGCGCCTGGGCGTCACCTACGACGAGGTCGTGTCCGATCACAGGGTCGTTCCGGCACGTACGGATCTCGACGTCGCCGCCGGACGCATCGCCGCGGGAACCGTCGGAACCACCGAATGGCGCTGGCACGCAATGGTCGACGGAAAGCAGTTCCTCACCCTCGCCATCATCTGGACCATGGAACCTGATCGCGACGAATACGCGGGACGGGACCAATGGGAAGTCCACCTCTTCGGCAAACCCGAGATCGTGATGACCGTCAACCTGGTCGAACCACAAGATCCGAACAGTCGCACGACAGCCGGTCAGTTCATCACTGCAGGCCCGGCACTACGCGCCGTCGAGCATGTACTCGCTGCTCCCGCCGGCATTTTCGAACCCCCTGTCTTTGCCCCCTTCAGATTGGAGCATTCAGCATGACAACTCAGCCGACGGACGTAGGTTCGACTGCCACCCGTGAACCTGCCACCCGTGAACCTGCCGTCCGTGAACCTGCCGTCCGTGAACCTTCCGTGAACGCGCTCCTGCCCGACGGTCGCCCCGTGCAGAATCTGGAAGACTTGCTACGCAGCCGGGCGATTGCCAGTCCGGAGAGCACCGCCGTCATCTCCGATGACGGGCGTACCAGTTTCCGCGAACTCGACATCGAAACAAATCGTGTCGCGAATGCACTTCTGCGCGATGGTGTTCGACCCGGCGACCGGGTGGCGTACATCGGGGCCAATGCACCGTCTTTCCTCTCCGTCCTGTACGGATCTTCGAAGATGGGCTCGATCCTGACGGCCGTCAACAATCGGCTGGCACCGGGCGAGGTCGACTACATCCTGAGCAACAGCGAGCCGACCGTCGTCGTACTCGGAGCAGGCGATGAGGGCCTCTCCGACGTCGCCGCGGCGGTCGGTAGCGTCCGGACCGTCGTCACGGTGGACGGTTCCGGAAACTCGATCTCGTGGAACGACTGGCTTTCCGGTGTCGGCGACGACGATCCGGGGTCGTCGCGCCGCCCCGACGACACAGCGCTGATCTTCTACTCGTCGGGAACCACCGGTCACCCGAAGGGAATCGAACTCACCGGCGCCAACCTCGGCCGTGCCCTCGCCACCATGTATCACCTGCTCGATCTCGACACCGACTCCGTGGCTATGTGCCCGGTTCCGTTCTTCCATGTGGCCGGACTGGGTCTCGCCCTGGTCACGACGCTCGGCGGTGGCGCTCTACTGCTCGAGACCATCGCCGGACCTCTCGAACTCGTCGCGCTGATGCAGGAGTACAAAGTCACGCATGCGGTCGCCGTTCCCGCGGTGATCAGCGTCCTGACCTCCCTTCCGGCTGTGCGCGAGGCAGATTGGAGTGCCCTGCAGTTCCTGGTCTACGGAGCCGCGCCGATGCCACTGCCCCTGTTGCAAGACGCGACCGAGGTCTTCGGGTGTAGTTTCCTGCAGGCATACGGACTCACCGAGTCGACCGGCGGCGTCACCATGCTGACCCCGGAAGATCATCGGGCGACCGACGAGTCGACCGCGCATCGGTTGAAGTCCGTCGGGCAGCCGATGTTCGGAGTGCCCATCCGCATAGTCGATCCCGTGACGCTCGAAGACGTCCCGGTCGGTACCCGCGGCGAGGTCGTCATCGGCGGCCCTCACGTCATGAAGCGTTACTGGCGTAACGAAGCAGCCACTGCGGCCACCATGTTGGACGGCGACTGGCTTCGCACCGGAGACGGCGGATCGTTCGACGAGGACGGCTATCTCTACCTCCACGACCGCCTCAAGGACATGATCGTCTCCGGCGGTGAGAACGTCTATCCGGCCGAGGTGGAGAGTGTTCTCTCCGGGCACCCCGGCATCCGCGAGGTGGCGGTAGTCGGCGTTCACTCCGATCGGTGGGGTGAGACTCCCCTTGCCGTGGTCGTTCGAGCTGCTGATTCGGATGCAACCGAAGCGGAGATCATCGAGTGGTCACGCGAGCGACTGGCTCACTTCAAGTGCCCCAGTGCGGTTCGGTTCATCGAGGAGCTGCCACGCAACGCTAGCGGGAAGCTGCTCAAGACTCGTTTGCGACAGGACTTCGCTTGAGTCCATGACACGAATTCGGGGCCGGTCGCTTCGAGCGATCGGCCCCGATTTCTGTCGTTCGATGTGAAGCACGCTCAGCGTGGGTGAATCCGGAACTCCACGCCGCCGACGATCAGCCCCGGCTCGACGGCAGACGCGCCGCTCGACGCCGCCAGATCGATTGCAGTGAGCATCGATCGCTCCCCCGGAACGAACGACACGACGCGTGATCCCAGCCTGATCGAGAGTGGTTGCGCCGAGACCGGTTCCTTTCCGAACACTTCGGCCCACAGCGTCGCCGTCCTGGCCGGATCGGGCGAGGACACGTCGACGCCGAGGATGTCGTCGACCCAGGGATCGAGGGAAACTTCCTTCTCCGTCTCATCCCAGAACCACTCGTCGGCGTCGGGAATCTCGTCGAGTTCCACGAGCAGTCCGAGATCACCGGGATGAAGTTGGACGATCCGGTGACCGTAGGCCTCGAGATCGGCCACCGTCCGAACATCGGCCGCAGCTGCACGTTCCAGATAGGGCTCGATGTTCGAAACCTGGATCGAGAGTGCATAGCCGCCCTCCCCTCCGCCCTTGCGGATCCATCTCGCCAGCGAGACCGTCTCGTCGAGCGGCGCGACGATCTCGAGAAATGCCTGCGGCCCGACGGCCAAGGTCTCGTCGGCCAAACCGATGCCTTCGAGCAGTGGATCCGCGAATCCTGGTGCCAGATTCAATGCTTCGCGCAATTGGTGACCGGTCTTGTCCACGTCTCGTGCACCGATCACCACCTGTCGCAGGATCTCCCACGTGCCCGCGTCGTGCGTGCCCGTCACAGTCCGACCGCTTCGGCGGCGGTGTCGGCACTCTGCCAGCGTCGGAGCTCGGCGCCCGGAGCCCACGTCGAGTGCGTACCACTCGAAATTCGTTCGGGAAGGCGAAGTTTACACAACGGTCCGTCTCCGACGCGGGCAGCGTCGAAGATCAAGCAGAAGGACGCATCCTCGTTCATGTCAGTGGTCAACGTGATGAGATAGCCGTCGTCTTCGGCGGTACCACCCACGCGCGGCGCCATCGAAGTCTCGCTGCCGTACACACCGTCACCGAAGGAGAATCGTTCCTCGTTGCCCGTCAGCAGGTCGTGTTTGACCAAGCCGTCGAACAGGAACCACGACGGTTTACCCGAAGCCGCATAGGCGTATCGGTACTTCTCGCCCGCGAAATTGCCGTTCATCATGCCGAATTCGGTGATCGAGTCACTGAGTTGCTCCTCACGCGTGGCTCCGGTGACCAGGTTCAAACGCCAGCGGTGAAGCCGGGTCTGCATACGATCGAGAGCGAGGAAACGGAAGGCGCGCTCCCACTGATTGCCCATACCGTTGTCCGACGGTTCCGGATCGCCCTGGTAGAAACCGTCCAGAACAATCTCGTCGCCCTCTTCGTAGGCGTTCACGAAGTGCAGGACATAGGTCGGATCGGCTTCGAACCACTTGATGTCAGAGGTATTTCCGCGGCGTGGGATGACTCCGAGACGCAGCGGGATATCGGGATGGAAATTCGCGACGTGCGCGCCCTTCTCCAGCAGAACCGGATCCCAGAACAAGGGGCAGTCGTTGAGGATCGCGTAGTTCTCCGTGAAGGCCATGTCGTGCGGCAAGCGCGGACCGGGAAGTGGGACGTCGACGTAGTGGACCAACTCGTTGGCCGAGTCCACGACGCCGTAGTGCATGTACGGCGCTTCCTTGCTGTAGTTGAAGAACAGCATTTCTCCGGTCTTGTCGTCCACCTTCGGATGCGCGGACACACCCCATTCGAAGGGGAACTTGCCGTTCCAGCTTTCCTTGCCGAGTGTCTCCGCCGACATCGGATCGAGACGATACAGATCTCCGCACTGGTAGAAGCTGGTGAGAGCAGTCCCCCGGTGAACGACGACGTCGGTGCTGGACGCGTCCTTCATCCGGGTGCGCGCACCCTTGCCGCCCTCGGGGCGACTGAGTTTGGGAGACTCGGCAAGCCCGGCCCACAACGCAGCGCCGGCATCCTGCTCGGCCGCCAAGCCGTCGGTACGTACGAATCGGTTGCGGTAGAACGACTCTCCGTCGCGAAAGCCCACGATGTGAATCATGCCGTCACCGTCGAAGGGGTGATACGCCTTCATCGAGGGATGGAGCGGATTCTCGGTGTTACGCAGGTAGACACCGTCGAGGTCTTTCGGAACCTCACCGAATACGACTTCGAGGTTGTCCGCTTTGAACTCGGTGGTCTGGGGTTGCCACGGGCCGGTGCGATACGGGTGATCGTCATCGGCGGGAAGGGTGGACAACAACTTGCCTACGATTTCGACGTCCATGGAATTCTCTTTTCGACTGATTGGGAAAGGCTGGGTTGGGCTGCACTTTCAGGAAACTGCGTCGACGACAAAACTGACGGTGGTGGCCGTACTTCCACCGAAGTTGAGCGTCGCAAAGCGGCTCGCACCCTCGACTTGGAAACCGCCGGCCGTTCCCGTCACCTGATGGGCCGCGTCGAGAAGCATTCGAACACCACTGGCACCCACCGGATGACCACCGCCGATCAGACCGCCGCTGGGGTTGATCGGTAGCTTGCCGCCCATGGCGATGTCACCACTCTCGATGGCTTTCCACGACTCGCCGGGCGCGGTCAGACCGATGTGGTCGATCGCGAGATACTCACTCGCCGTGAAACAATCATGTGTTTCGATCCCGTCTATCCCGGCCAGGTCGACTCCGGCCCGGGAGAAGGCACCCATCACCGCATCCCGAACGTGTGGCATCACGTAGGGATTATCGGCGTCGCGGGCCAGCTTCTGCTCGAGACCTAAACCAACTGTCCGGTGACCCCAGCCCGCGATCTGGGCCAGCGGAGTCGCCGCGGCATCAGGATGCTCTCGGAGGTACTTGTCCGTCACCAGCACAACCCCGGCGCCACCGTCGGTCACCTGACTGCAATCGAATCGTCGAACACCACCTTCCACAACAGGATTGGTGGCGTCGTCGCCGCCTGCATTCCCGAGTAGATCGGGCACCGCCCAACCGCGTGTCTGCGCGTTGGGGTTGTTCTTCGCGTTTGCGAAGTTGATCTGCGAGATCGCGCGAAGGTGAGATTCGTCGATCCCGTAACGCCGCCCGTACTCCTTCGACACACGGTCGAACATGTACGGCCACATGAATTTTGCTTCCTGACCTTCGTGTCCGACCCAGGCTGCAGCGCCCAGATGGCCGGCCGCGTCATCACCCGGAACCGTCTTCTCCAGTTCGATACCCATCACCAGAGCCACGTCGTAGTTGCCGGCGCGCAGGTCTGCCATCGCTGCAAGTACAGCGATACTGCCCGATGCGCACGCCGCCTCGTGCCGAGACGAGGGCACACCCCACAGGTCTGGATGCACGGTGGCGGGCATCGCGCCCAGCTGACCTTGGCCGGCAAACAATTGACCGAAGGCATTACCGACGTGGATCACCTCGATGTCGGTGGCAGGAACCTTCGCCGCGTCCAGGGTGTGGTTCACCACCTCTTCGGCAAGGTTCGCGAAATCGAGTTCCTCACGGGTGAAGTTCCGTGCGAAGTCGGATTGGTACCCGCCGAGAATCCAAATGTTCGAAACAGTCATGACCTCTCCCCTTGCCGATCCGGCCTCGGTGACGTCACCGAGATACCCGCGCAACGGCGGTTGTAATTTCACCGCAACCGTACTACAACTAGCAGAGTAACTCTACTAATTGAAGGGTTGAAAATGACTGATGCTTTTGTCCTCGACTACGTGCGCACACCGCGCGGCCGAGCATCGACGCGAGGTGCCCTCCACGAACACAGCCCAGTCGATCTTGTCGTCCACCTGGCCAAGGCTTTGCAGGGTCGAACGAACCTCGCCGCAGAACAGATCGACGACGTCGTTCTCGGTTGCGCATCGCAAGTGGACGAGCAGGGCGCGAACATCGCTAGAACTGCCGCACTCCTTGCCGGTTGGGGCGACTCCGTCCCCGGCGCAACCCTCAACCGATTCTGCGCATCCGGCGTCGACGCAGTCGGCCAGAGCGCGGCCCGCATTCGCGGCGACGACGTGTCCCTCGTCGTGGCCGGTGGCGTCGAAAGCGTCTCCCGGACTCCGATGTTCAGTGATCGCGGACCGCTGTGGACCGACCCGGCAACCATCGCGCAGATCGGTTCCATCCATATGGGTGTTGCCGCCGACTTGAATGCCACGATCGAGGGGTACTCCCGCGACGAGTTGGATGCCTACGGCGTCGAAACCCAACACAAGGCTGCCGAGGCCTGGCGCAACGGCGCATTCGAGCGGTCCGTTGTGCCAGTTCCCGGCAGAAATGGTGAAGCCGGAATCGCGCACGACGAACTGGTCAGGGCCGACACGACGGCAGAGGGACTCGCAGCGCTGCCTGCCGCCTTCGAAGGGCTCGGCGCCGCCGGTCAGGATGCACTCGCGCTCGCTGCCTATCCCGAGGTAGGAAAGATCGAACACCTGCACACCGTCGGATCCTCTCCCGCCATGGCCGACGGCGCAGCGCTCCTACTCCTCGGATCCGAGAAAGCCGCGGCGAGAGCCGGCCTGACCCCTCGCGCACGGATCATCGGATCCGCCTCGACTTCGGTGAATCCGGTCCTCATGCTCACTGCGGGTCAGAGCGCCGTGGAGGCAGTCATCGCGCGAGCCGGGCTTCGTCCACAGGACATCGACGTGTTCGAGTTCGCAGAGGCCTTCTCCGCGCTATGCCTACGGTTCCGCCGCGACCTGGACGCCGGGCCGGACCGCATGAACCCCAACGGAGGCACGATGGCGATGGGCCATGCATTCGGCGCCACCGGAGCAATTCTCGTCGGCGCATGTGCCGACGAACTGGTACGGAGCGACGGTCGCTACGGTGTGGCCGCGGTCAGCGGCGCCGCCGGTGTCGGAGTCGCGGTGCTCGTCGAACGGATCGCCTCATGACCGTCAGTTCACTCTCCGGCCGCGTTGCCGTCGTCACGGGAGGGGGTAAGGGCCTCGGCCGTGCCGTCGCACTGCATCTCGCGAGCCGAGGGGTCACGGTGATCGTCAACAATCGGAATCGCACACTCGATTCGAGCGGCCGAGGCCCCGCAGATCAGGTTGTCGACGAAATCCTCGAAGCCGGTGGACAGGCCGTCGCCAACCACGACGACGTCACCGACCCCGACGTCGGCCGAAAGTTGGTGGACGACGCTCTCACTCGGTTCGGACGACTCGATTTCTGCATCACCAGCGCCGCGGTCAGCGCACCGCAGATGCTTCATCGCACCACCGCCGAGAACCTCAGCACCGTCATCACGACAAACGTCGTCGGAACCGCACTGGTCGCCGCCGAAGCCTCCCGAGTGATGCGCGAAGCCGGATTCGGGCGCATCGTGATGATTGCCTCGACCGCAGGACTGCACGGAGAACCCACCGTGTCCGCCTACGCCGCCAGCAAGGGTGCCGTCATCGCATTGGGACGCACCGCAGCCGGCGAAGGTGCGAGTCGCAATGTGTTCACCAATGTCGTACTGCCCTATGCCACTACGCAGATGACCGAATCCGGAATGGATCCACGATTCATCGACATCATGGGGGCCGACCTGGTAGCCCCGGTGGTCACCGCCCTCGTCGATCCCGAGTCCACGACCAACGGGCAGGTGATCGTCACGGCAGGCAACGGGGTGCGTTCGGCCGACGCCGTCGAGGGCTCGACCGAATTCTTGCCCACCACCACAGAACTCGATGCCAAAGCGCTCGACGCGCTACTCGTGACCAGCCGACTCGGCGCTCCTCACACCTATCCGAGCGCACAGGAAGCCTTCGCGGACTTCGCTTCCGAACTGCTCGACCACCACAATCAGAAAGCGCGCGCATGACCGACATCCCACTGGGCGACCTTGCACTGAACTTCGGTGTGAGCGCACTCGCCGTCCTCGTCTTCATCGCAGTCGTGATGGCCGTCGCCATCCGGATGAACAATCACTCGATCATCGACATCTGCTGGGGGCCTGGCTTCGCCGTCGTCGCCGTCGTCTCGTACCTGACGTCCATCGGGTCGGACGGCAACGATCTGCGTCGCCTCGTCGTGCTGGCTCTGACCGTGGTCTGGGGAATGCGACTCGGCCTGTACATCGGCTTCCGAAACCGTGGGCACGGGCAGGACAAGCGCTATACTGCCCTGCTCAAACATCAACAGGGACCGCTGGTTCCGTTCCTGATTCGCAAAATCTACGGCCTCCAGGGCGTTCTCATTCTCGTGGTGTCGCTGCCCGTCCAGTTCGCGATGTACGAGTTTCGCGCCCTCGGAGTCCTCGGCGCGATCGGCATCGCGGTCTGGACCGTCGGCTTCGTCTTCGAATCGGTTGGAGACTACCAACTTTCCCGCTTCAAAGCTGATCCGGCCAATGCCGGGAAGGTGATGGACCGTGGGCTCTGGGCCTGGACCCGCCATCCCAACTACTTCGGTGATGCATGCGTCTGGGTCGGACTGTTCATCCTCGCGCTTGGTGATCCATTGGCGCTGATCACGATCGTCTCTCCGATCGTCATGATCAAACTGCTGGTGAGCTACAGCGGTAAGGCCCTTCTCGAACGCGGCATGCGCAAGAGCAAGGGGCAGGCCTACGACGACTACGTCGCCCGGACCAGCGGATTCTTACCTCGTCCACCCCGTCCGGCACGAAACCACGCGTCGTGAGCGCCCCCACGAGTGGTCTCGCCGACGTCTTCGATCTGGAATCGACCGGCCCGGACCGGTGGCAAGGGTCGAACGACGGTGTTCGGCTGCCTCAGCTGTTCGGCGGCCAACTGGTAGCCCAGTCGATTCTCGCAGCCGGGCACACGGTTACCGACGGCAAAGCGATCAGTTCCGTCCACACCCACTTCCTTCGCCCGGGGTCGACGAATCGCGCGACCGAGTTCTCGGTAGATCGCCTTCGGGACGGAAAACGCCTGTCCACCAGAGGCGTCGACGTCCACCAGGACGGACGACTCGTCTGCCGTTCGACGGTCTCTGCCTCCTCGATCGACGAGGGCATCACTCACAGTCGCGCAGTACCCGCCGCACTCCCGCCCGCTGAGTGCGTGACGTTGCAGGAGTTGGCCGAGGCAGACGGTGGGTTGGGAGAGGTGTGGGAGGAGTTCTCCGCCATCGAGATTCGTGTGTCCCCCATCGATTCGCAGTCCCCCACGACGCATTCGGCGGCGCCTCCGCGCAACATCTGGATGCGTTCGGCTCAGCGGCTGAGCGACGATCCACTGATTCACGTGGCTGCTCTCGCCTATGCCAGTGATCTGATGCTGATGGCAACCGCGCTGACTCCGCACGGCTACGACATCGGGCAGGAGCACTCGCTCGACACGGACTGGACTGGTGTGTCCCTCGATCACACGATGTGGTTTCAACGCCCTGTGCGGGCGGACGAGTGGCTGCTCTTCGAGCACTCGACCCCCACAGCTCACACCGGCAGAGCAGTAGTGAATGCGGCGGTCTTCGATCGATCCGGACTCCAGATCTGCCAGATCACTCAGGAAGCGTTACTCATTGCCCGCACCGAGTGATTCCCGACTCTTTCTGCAGACCATTCGGTACGGTCTCGCGGTGCCGCAGGGTGCGCGGCCTATGATTTCGGGGTGGTACGAGTGAATGCAGCCGGATCTTCGACACCCACCGCGTCGGCGGGCGTCACCGAGTTGCCTGCCGGCGGTCCGAACGCACTGGCCGTCACGCTCGGGTTGTTGGGGGACGAGTGGAACCTCTGGATTCTGCGATTCGCCCTGTTGGGGTCGCGGCGATACAACGACTGGCTCGCCCTCGGGGGAATCTCCAACTCCGTATTGTCCTCACGGTTGGCGGTCCTGACGGCCGGCGGAATGCTCGAGCGTCGTGAGTATCAGCAGAACCCGCCCAGGCACGAATACTCGGTCACCCGCAAAGGGCAGTCGATCTGGCCCGTCCTCATCACCATGTGGTCGTGGGAGAAGCAGTGGGCGCCCAATGAAACCCAGCCGCTTCCACCACTGCGGCACAGCACCTGCGGAAACGACTTCACCCCGATCCTGCGCTGCAAGGAGTGCGGCGAGGACGTGGACGTACGATCCCTGGACTCCCAAATGGGTCCGAGTGGGGACTTCTCACGCAGTGTCCCGGAAGCAACATCGCGGCGACGCTCCACCAAGTCCGAACGCCGTCCGGAGATTCTGGCTCACACGATGGAACTTGTCGGCAATCGCTGGTCAGCGGCGATCATCGGTGCAGCTTTCCGAGGCGCTCGCCGCTACGGAGAGTTCGCCGAGATCACCGGTGCACCACCGGCGATAGTCGCGGATCGCTTGAAGCACCTCACCGAGATCGGTGTAATGGAAACGCGTCCGCTTCCGGATCGCCCACAGTGGTCGGAGTATCGACTCACCGCCAAGGGCACGGCGTATTTCCCCGTGGTGATGTGCATGATCTCCTGGGGTCAGCGTTGGTTCAGATCCGCGGACGGCCCGGACATCGTTCTCCATCACAAGGCCTGCGGTAAACGGTTCGAAGCGCGCTTGGGTTGCAGTGTGTGTGGTGAAGAGTTGAGGTCTTCGGACATCGAGGCCGTCGACCTCACCACCTCGGTTCACGTACCCGGGTCCGGTTGGTCCTGAGGTCCCCGCTCAGCCGGCAGTGCGGATCCGGTCGAAGCTCCGGCCTCGGTGTTCGAGCGGCAGCCTGTCCCCTCGCCCGAACAGTTTGTTGCGCAGCGTTCCCTCATCGTAGTCGCCCTGGTAGGCACCTCGTTTGGTCAGCTCCGGAATCACATGCTCCACAATGTCTTCGAAGGTTCCGGGAGTCACCGCGTACGCGAGATTGAAACCGTCGACGTCGGTCTCGGACACCCACTCCTGCAATTCGTCGGCGACCTCCGCGCCGGAACCGACAACGATCGGGCCGAGCCCGCCGATGCCCGCCCACTCCGCGATGTCCCCCACCGTCCATTCGCCACCTTTCTCGTCGGCCTGACGAAACGATGCGACCGCGGATTGAATGGCATTGCTCTCGACGTTCCCGATCGGTTCGTCCGCTCGGTATCCGGAGAGGTCGATTCCCATCCACCCCGAGGTGAAAACGAGCGCGCCTTCACTACTCGCGTAGCTGCGGTAGTCCTCGAGCTTCGCCTGGGCCAACTCAGGGGTTCGGTCGGTGATGATCGTCAACAGTGTGTAGATGCGGGCCGAGTACGGATCTCGCCCGACCTTCGTCAGTTCGTTTCGGATTCGGGCAACGGTGTCTTTGAGAATCGCCTTTGTCGGTGCACCGACAAAAATTGCTTCGGCATTCTCGGCGGCGAACCGAACCCCGCGAGGCGACGCGCCGGCCTGGAAGATGACCGGCGTCCGCTGCGGAGAAGGTTCGGAGATGTGGATGCCCGGAACGGTGAAGTGCTTGCCTTCGTGCTCGATCGGATGAACCTTGGCGGGGTCTGTGTAGACCCCGGTGGTTCTGTCACGCACCACCGCGTCGTCTTCCCACGACGTTTCCCACAACTTGTAGAGGACTTCGAGGTACTCGTCCGCGTGGTCGTAGCGATCGTCGTGCTGGAGTTGGTCGTCCTCGCCCATGTTCCGTGCGGCCGAGGGGAGGTATCCGGTGACCACGTTCCAGCCGATTCGCCCGTTCGTCAGGTGGTCGAGGGTGCTCAAGCGCCGAGCGAACGGGTAGGGATGCTCGAAAGCTGTACCTGCGGTGATCCCGAAGCCCAAGTGCTCGGTCACGGCAGCCATCGCCGACGCCAGCAGTAGCGGGTCCGAGACCGGTACCTGCGCGCCCTGCCGCAGCGCTGCGTCGTGATTGCCGCCGTACACGTCGTACGTTCCCAACACGTCGGCCAGGAACAGCCCGTCGAATCGTCCACGCTCGAGGAGCTTCGCCAACTCCGTCCAGTACGTCAGATCCGTGTACCTGGACGACTGGTCCTCCGGGTGGCGCCACAGACCTGGCGATTGGTGGGCGACGCAGTTCATGGCAAAGGCGTTGAAGCGGATTCTGCGGGTCATTCCCGCACGATGCCGTGCCTGCTCCGCGGTGAACACCATTGCGATCAGTGCGATCGGTACGGCTCCTGCTTGCACCCGGCGATACCGTCGACTTCGCGACCTCGTCGGCGGGCCGCTACACTGACTAGCGCAGCTGTGACGCCCGAGGCTTCGTGCCGACAGGTCGAGCGGATGCAACAGCAGTATCGGGAAGCGAAAACCCCGGCAGCACAGGGTTTTCAGCGCTTGTCGGTACGCTCCCCGCCCTCGTAGCTCAGGGGATAGAGCATTCCTCTCCTAAAGGAAGGGTCGCAGGTTCGAATCCTGCCGAGGGCACCAGGTGGGACTCTCCCCACATCGGCGCCACCAACGTGCCATTCTTGACTTCATGACGATGCCTCACTCCACGGCTACTCCCCCGAAGAACATGTCTTTGATCCCGGGTGGGACGTACTGGATGGGCTCCGAAGATTTCTATCCGGAAGAACGCCCAGTTCACCAGGTCACAGTCGACGGATTCTGGATGGACACGACGGCGGTGACGGTCGCCGAGTTCCGACGCTTCGTGAAGGCAACCGGCCACGTCACCACTGCTGAAATCGCCCCGGACGCCGCCGACTATCCCGACGCCGATCCAGCCCTCCTCGTCCCGGGATCGTTGGTCTTCAATTCGCCACCCGGCCCGGTTTCACTTGACGACTACACCCAGTGGTGGTCGTTCACTCCCGGCGCCGATTGGCGCCATCCCGAGGGCGCCGACAGCAACATCGGGGGACGTGAACGGCACCCCGTCACCCACGTGTCGTACTTCGACGCCCAGGCCTACGCCGCGTGGGCCGGCAAGGAACTCCCGACCGAGGCCGAGTGGGAGTTTGCCGCCCGCGGTGGACTCGATCGCCAGGCGTACGTGTGGGGCGATCACGACTCTCCGGGCGGGCGGCCCGGTGGCAACGTGTGGCAGGGCCAGTTCCCCTGGGAGAATCTGCTCGAGGACGGTTACGAGCGCACCGCTCCGGTCAGAAAGTTCCGGCCCAACGGCTACGGACTGTTCGACATGGCCGGGAACGTGTGGGAATGGACGGCCGATCACTACACGTCCGACCACGCCCACAGTTCCAAGAACGTCGCGCCGGCCTCGTCGTGCTGCATTCCTCGTAATCCCCGAGCGGAGTTCGCCACGGAGGCGTTGGCGGGCGAACCCTACGCACGACGGGTGATCAAGGGCGGCTCACATCTGTGTGCACCGAACTACTGCCTGCGCTACCGCCCTGCCGCGCGGCAGGGCGAATCCGAGGAGTCCTCGACCTGCCACGTCGGCTTCCGGTGCATCATCCGCATTCCGCAGGAGTAGATCAGAAGGGCACGTCCCCCAGGATGGCCACCCGCTCCATGACGCGACGATGCGGGAAGTAGTCGCTCGCAGCGTAGTGCTGGGTGGCCCGGTTGTCCCAGAAGGCAATGGAATTCGGCGCCCACTTGAAGCGGCACTGAAAGTCCGGGACCTTGACCTGCGCGAACAATAGGTTGAGCAGATCGTTGCCTTCGACAGGATCCATATCCGGAATGTGGGTGGTGAAGAGGCTGTTGACGAACAGAGTTTTACGCCCGGTCTCCGGATGCTTACGCACCATCGGATGCAGAACCGGCGGGTACTGCTCCTTCATCTGCTCCAACTTCTCCGGGCTCATGCCGCGTCCGAAGGACGGTACGAAATCGTGGATGGCGTCCTTGCCGTCGATCAAGTCCTTGATCTCGTCGGGGAGGCAGTCGAAGGCGTTACCCATATCGGCCCAGAGCGTGTCACCACCGGCAGGCGGTACGTCGATCGCCCGAAGTACTGAACCGAGCGGCGGCGTCTTCGTCCAGGTGACGTCGACGTGCCAGATGTTCTCCGTTCCTGGACTGTCCTCTCCGCGTTCGAATCTGACGACTGCCGGGACCTCTCCCTGCGGGAGAAGTGGATGAACCTCGAGTTCACCCCAATGGGCCGCGAAGTCACGATGATTCACGCTCGAAATCGGCTGGTCCCGAAAGAACACGACCTTCCATTCGAGGAGGGCCCGACGCACGTCCTCGATCTGCTCCTCCGACGGATCACGCAAGTCGATATCGCTGATCTCGGCACCGATGAACGGTGTGACGGGTGTCAGAGTGAACCGCTCGTACGGCCTCGATTCAACGCCTTCCGGATTGCGCCTCATTCCGCGTGGTCCGAATTCGATTGTGTGATTGCCGATTTGGACTGTTCTTGATGATGTAAGGGTAGCCATCGAATGACTCCGTCCTGTCGTGTCGTGTCGCGGGGTCACAAGTCAATCGACGCGTGCACCCGCTTTGCTCGTGTGCGTTTGTGTGCGCTTTGGGGCGCGGTCAGTGCTCCTACCGCGAGATCGACCAGATGATCCACCGTCGTATCGAAATCTGCCTGCACAACGGGGTTTTCGTCTTCGCGGCGTTGCTCGAAGATGGCCAGAGCAGAGACGCTCATGTTGAACGTCAGATCGATCCGTTCAACCGCGACGCGGCGGGGCAGATGCGGCAACGCCCGCGTCAACCTGCCGACTACCTCGTTGATTCCTTCACTGACCTCGCGAAACTCAGCACTCTGCGTATCCACCGACGGTGAGATTCGGGCAATGAACCTCGCATAGTTGGACCCGTCGACCGTCGCCATGAAATCGGCCAGCGGGTACAGAAAGGCTTCGACCAAAGCACGGACCAAGTCGGTCCGCCCACTGGCGTCGATGTCGTCGAGATACGTCAGTCGCGCTGCGTTGATCTGATCCATCCGATGCCGGAATACGGCCAGCACCAGACCGTCTCGCCCACCGAAGTGATACTGAACTGCAGAGTTGTTGCGCTGCCCGGCCGCAGTCGCCACGTCCCGCATGGACACTTCGTGAATACCTTGCTCGGCGAACATCCGCTCGGCGACGGCGATCATGGCGTTCTTGGCATCCAACGAGGCGGGCATACACCGACCATATAAGTCATTGTCTTAATTCCGCAAGGCCCACCCCCCGTGCGCGGTTAGGGAGTGCAGGGACTCCTTAGCCACTCACGGGGGTAGTTGTCCCAGTCAACGAGACATACGCTGCCAACGGAACCCCAATCGATACGCTCCCGATTAAGACAACTGCTTAATCGACCCGGTTTTGCACACGCCAAGGAGCCTGCTGGTGAATCGCCATTCCATTCCGATCATTCCCGAGACGCCGAACGTCGCGGCCGCCGTGTACTACCCCGATCAGAATCCCCCGTACACCCGCCCGGAACCGCTTCGCCCGCCGGCCGGGGCCCCGAACGTGCTGCTGATCATGATCGACGACGTCGGATTCGGCGCACCCTCCGCGTTCGGTGGCCCGTGCCGCACCCCCACCGCCGAGCGTTTGGCCGAAACCGGCGTGAAATACAGCCGATTCCACACCACGGCCCTGTGCTCGCCGACGCGTGCAGCCACACTGACCGGGCGCAACCACCACAGTGTCGGTATGGGTGTCATCTCCGAAATGGCCAGCGCGGCACCGGGATACAACGGGACCCGCCCCGCCTCTGCCGCCACGGTCGCACGCGTCCTGCAGGGAAACGGCTATGCGACAGGTGCTTTCGGCAAGATGCACCAGACCCCGACGTGGGAGACCACCGCTGCCGGGCCGTTCGATCGGTGGCCGGTCCGTGAGGGTTTCGACAAGTTCTACGGTTTCCTCGGTGCCGAGTCCGACCAGTTCACCCCGGTTCTCTACGAGGACTTCACGATGGTCGACTTACCCAAGACGCCGCAGGAGGGTTACCACCTGTCAGAGGATCTGGTCGACCATGCGATCGAATGGGTCGAGGGTGTCAACACGATGGACCCCGACAAGCCGTGGTTCTGCTATCTCCCCTTCGGCGCGTGCCACGCTCCACTGCAGGTTCCGGACCGATACCTGAACAAGTACGTCGGCGAATTCGATCATGGGTGGGATCGCCAACGCGAGATCACCCTCCAAAAGCAGAAGGAACTGGGCGTCGTCGCTCCTGATACCGAATTGGCCCCCTGGGCTCCAGGGCTCCCACACTGGGACGAACTCGACGACGACCAGAAGAAGGTCTCGGCCCGTCTGATGGAGTTGTACGCGGCGTTTCTCGAGCACACCGACGACGAGGTAGGCAGGCTCGTCGACCGGTTGCAGGACATGGGTGTACTCGACAACACTCTGGTGCTCTACATGATGGGTGACAACGGCGCTTCCGCGGAAGGCGGAATGGAGGGTTCGTTCAACTACCTCGCCGGCCTCAACGGTTACAAGAGTGCGACATCCGACGTACTGGCGCGCTACGACGAATTGGGGACCGAAACCAGCTACCCGCACTATCCGGCGTCGTGGGCTCTGGCTCTCGACACCCCTTACCAGTGGGCCAAGCAGGTTGCGTCCCACTACGGCGGTACCCGAAACGGTCTGATCGCCCACTGGCCCAAGGGGATCGACAAGCCAGGAATCAGGGAGCAGTGGCATCACTGCGTCGACATCACGCCGACAATCCTGGAAGCTGCCGGCATTCCGGCACCGACCAGCGTCGACGGGGTCACCCAGAAACCGATGGAAGGCGTGGCGATGAACTACACCTTCGCCGAGCCCGACGCCGAAGAGCGCCACACCACACAGTATTTCGAGATCTTCGGCAACCGCGGAATCTACGATCACGGTTGGACCGCAGTCACGGCCCACCGCGCACCCTGGCTGATGGCCACTCACGGCCTCGAGCTCACACCGATGAGCGAAGACCGTTGGGAGCTGTACGACACCTCGGTCGACTGGTCGCAGGCCCGCGATCTCGCGGACGAGCATCCCGAGATCCTGGCCCGGCTCAAGGAAAAGTTCCTCGTCGAGGCGGCCAAATATCAGGTGCTGCCGCTGGACGACAGAACGGTCGGTCGCCACGCCACCGCGGAATCACGACCCCCGCATCCGATGATGGGCCGCAAGACCCTCACGCTGTACCCACACATGAACGGTCTGGTCGAGAAAGCCGCACCGACGTTCTTCAACCGCTCGTACACGCTGACCGCGAGTCTGGGTAGCGTCGCCGACGGCATGCTGGTCAGCCTCGGTGGCCGGTTCGGCGGATTCGCTTTGTACATACTCGATTCCGTCCCCGTCTACTGCTACAACTTCAGCGGCGGTGGTCGGACCTTCGTGCGTGGGCGCAACCCGCTGGCACCCGATACGCGCGAGGTGTCCGTCCACTTCGAGTACGACCGCGGCGGAATCGGCAAGGGCGGAACCGCCACCCTGATTGTCGACGGCGAGGTGATCTCCGAAGGCCGGATCGAGAAGACCACTCGGGCGATCTTCAGCATGAACGAACAGCTCGACGTCGGCATCAACCGGGGAAGCCCGGTGGCGGAGGAGTTTGCGGAGAAGGGCACGTTCCGCTACGGCGGCAAACTCCACAGCGTGACCGTCGACTTACGATCCACCCGAGACGTGGTGTCCGCAGAGGAACGGGAGAAAATCTCACTCGCCGTGCACTGATCGACCAGGCGACGCTCGCCGATTGTGCAGCCGCGCGCGATATCTGCCGTGCGGCTGCACAATCGCCCTGCGTCTATCCGACCGTGTACATCTGCAGGCACGGCCCCACCGGGCGAGCTTCCAGGACGTCGCGGGCCTTCTCACGCGCTGCGTTGAACTCCCAGGGCGCAGTGGTGCCCGGCACTCCGAATCGATATCTGCTCAAGGCACACGAACGCTGCGGTTCCGGTAGACGATCCAAGGCGGGTACCGCGTCGACGGAGAGCCCGCGTAAGTAGGAAACGTCGATGCTCTTGCCGCCCTCGAACCGTTCCACGTTCTTTTGCGCGATGTACGCGTCGGGGTTGAACACCGCGAAGGCCAGCAGCGCGACGGCCGAAGTGGCGAGAAGAGCTGTGGGCAGCCACTTCCCGGACATCCGAATACCTGCGACGAGCAACAACACGAACACGAAGCCAAGAAGCAGCTCGGTCGCGAAGACGCTGACCCGGAGCACCGTGAAACCGTACTGATTCTCGTACAACCACATCCGGTGCACAGCGGACGCCACGATCACCAGGCTGAAGACACACAGTGCACCCAACAGTCCGCGGGCAAGACGCCTCGATCCAGCGTCCCGGCGGTCGATGTACCGCACTGCGACGGCGATGACGAGCAGCGTCAGCACGGTAACCGCCATGAGCTGCCAGAAACCCTCACGCGCGTAGTCCGCATAAGTCAGTCCGTCGGTCACCTGTACGTGCTCGTCTCCCCCGAACAGCGTCTTCGTCTGTACTGCAACAAAACCGAGGAACAGCACGTTGAGCACTCCGAGCGGAACCGCCCACTCCCACATCGGCAACGGCGTCGCGGGCGCAGGTGCAAACGCGTCCACCGTCGGCGTTCTGCGGCGCAGATACACCGCAACCAGCGTGCCGAACGCCATCACGACGCCGGCAAAGATCCGTGCTCCCGGGTTCGACACCGAGATGGCAGGAGCGAAGCCGTCGAAGATCTTCGCGAACTCCGGATCCGCACTCACGAACAAAGATCCGAAAATCAGCAGGAGAAGAATCGATACTGCGCTTACGACGACAACTCGCGCCGCCGGCACCCGCGGAGCAGAGCGGGTAGCAAGTTTTCGACGACGAACGAAGTTGACCGTCCGGTGCGGTGCCCGCCAGGGAGCGACCGTTCCCAGAAGTATTCCGGTCCACGTCCGCCCGCCGATCAGAGTCCACGTGAACAGAACCCACGCAGCTACGACGCAGAGGAACACCAACCACTCCGCACCGCGAACGGCGGCAACACCCAGCAGTGCGAGCATCCCGATGGCGGCGACCCACTGCGTCACGGTCATCCGCGGCGGCGTCGGAATCCCGAAGACGATCACCACACTGGCACCCACGATCACGTACGCGATACTCGCGAACCCTGGGTCGAGGATCAGGGCCGCAAGCACCCCTACTGCGGCCGCGCCGAGGAGCATCGAGCGGGTGGCCATCGAAGTGCGATCGGGACGCCAGAACCGGCTGGAACGCTTGGGTTTTACGGCCGGCATCGGCGGTTTCGGTGGAATTACTATCGGAGCGCTCATGTGATCTCCTATGTGTCTGGTTCAATTTTTCAGGGTCGGAAGTACAGACGAATGCCGATGAAGACATGCGCCATCGCGAGATCTCTCGATCTCGTCAGGGACTTTGATTCAGTTCTGCGGCAGCACTACTCGAATGCAACAACCCGACGGGGCATCGACGACGGCAATCCTGCCGTCATGTAATTCGACCGCCCACTTCGCGATCGCGAGGCCGAGTCCGGTGCCCCCGTCGGTCGAGCCGCCGCGGATGAAGCGGTCGAACACTCGCTCACGGGCCTGTGGTTCGATGCCGGGGCCGTCGTCGTGGACGTCGAGCACCAACTCCCCCGCGCTGCCGGTACGTACTCGGATGACAACTTTGGTGTCGACGTTCCCGTGCTGAACCGCATTGTCCACCAGGTTGGTCACCACCTGGTGGAGGCGATCCGGATCGGCGACCACGGACAATTGTGGAGGCTTGACGTCTATCTCGATGTCGCCCGCACTCACACTCGACAGCTCGCGTAAGAACGGCTCGACCTCGAAACGGCGGCGTTTCAACGGCATTGCGCCACCCTCGAGTTTCGAGAGATCGAGAAGGTCGGCTACCAGCGCGCCCAGTCGTTCCGTTTGCCGCAGCGCCGATTTCATCATCGCCGGATCCGGTTCTTCGACACCGTCGACGACGTTCTCGAGCATGGCTTGCAAAGCGGTGATGGGCGTGCGCAGTTCGTGGGAGACGTTGCCGATCAACTCGCGGCGGTACCGGTCGTCGGCCCCGAGGTCCTCGGCCATCCGATTGAACGCATGGGCGAGTTCGCCTACTTCGTCTCTGGAAGTCGCTCGTACTCGCCGCGAATAGTCGCCGCGCGCCATCGCCTTCGCCGCGGCCGTCATCTCGCGAAGCGGTGACGTCATCCCGTGTGCGAGCACCTGCGTAACGCCGAGAGCGACAACCAACGCCGTCAGTAGAGCAAAACGAAACGGTTGTTGCGACGTCAGCCAGAAACCACCCGCGGCGAACACCAGTGCTGCGACAACCAGGAGGCCGACCTTCACCTTGAAGGACCGCATCGGGTCCAGCGGCCGCGGCCACCGTGCAAAGAGTCGGTCGACGCCGCTCATCGCGGCACGTCCCAGGCGTACCCGACGCCGTGAACGGTCCGGATCACGGAAGGTCCGAGCTTGCGTCGCAGTGCCTTGACGTGGCTGTCGACGGTCCGACTGCCCGCTCCCTCACCCCAGCCCCAGATCTCCTCGAGCAGCGACTCCCGCGGGATCGCGGCTCGCGGCCGCTCCGCCAGATAGGCGATGAGATCGAATTCGGTGCGAGTCAGGTGAACTTCTTGCGCATCACGGCGCACTCGACGTTCGGTCAGGTCGATCACGACGTCACCGAACTCGAGGAGGTCGGCCACCGGGCGAGCAGCGTGCTCCGCGCGATCCGCACGCCGAAGCAGAGCCTGCACCCGGGCGACGAGCACACGCATGCTGAACGGCTTGCTCAGATAGTCGTCGGCCCCGACGCCGAGACCGATCAGCATGTCCGTTTCATCGGCGCGAGCGGTCAGCATCAGCACAGGCACCGGGCGCACGGCCTGGATGCGGCGGCAGACTTCGAGTCCGTCGAATCCCGGCATCATCACGTCGAGTACCACCAGGTCTGCGTCCATCTGCTCGCAGCGGGCCACCGCGCTGGGACCGTCGAACGCCAGCTCGACGTCGTAGCCCTCGGCACGCAGCCTCGCCGCGATGGACTCGCAGATGCTGACCTCGTCGTCGACCACGAGCACTCTTCGCTGACTCATGGAACTGACTGTATTCGGCCCTCGTGGATGAACCTGGGAGGACTTGTGAAGGTTCTGTGCAGGTTCTAGAACCTGCGGATGTTGTTGATCGGCAGATCCGCCAGCGGCGTCAGTCCGGTCGGAACACCAACTCCGTAGGCGTTGAACACCATTCCGAACCCAGCGTAGATGCCGACGTGCGTCGCACCGGGGTAGAAGGTGATGACGTCGCCGGGGGCGAGGGCCCACCGGGGAACCGGCTGTCCGACGTTGGCCTGCTGTTGGCTGGTCCGTGGCAGATTCACGCCGGCCTGCCGAAACGCCCATTGCACCAGCCCGGAGCAGTCCCACGAGTTCGGCCCGACGCCGCCCCACTGGTAGGGCTTTCCGGTCTGAGTGCTCGCCGCTGCCAGCGCGATCAGCCCTGCCGGACTCGGAATCGGAAGGGCGGCTGATCCGCTGCTGATGCTGCCCGTGCTTCCCAAGCTTCCGGAACTCCCGCTACTGCCACCGCTACCGAGGCTTCCCGGGTCGGCTGAGGCGGGGGCAGCGGAGAGCAACAGGACACTTCCGGTCAGCAAAGCCGCGACCGTTCCCGTGCGGAGTGTCGACTTCTTCATGCATCCGTCCTTCGTGGGAGTCGTTTCGGCGCGCGGCAGCGCACCTCGATAGCCGTGAACTGGTAAGACACGTGAAAACAAACACTTCGTTCGGATGTTAACGGCGTGGACGTGGTGTTCGGACAGGAATGATTGATCCGATTTGTCGGTTTTGAACAAACGGGCCTTACGTCCCGGGCTGGCAGAAGATCAGGGAATGATGGGGGATTTCCTGGATCCCGCGGCACGACAAGGTCCATAGATTCGACTCATGCGCCCATACCTGCTCGTCGCCGCGGTCATCATCGGAACCACCACGGCACTCGTCGGTTGCTCGACGCTCCAGCGCGCAGTGGAGATTCAATCGGATCTCGACGGACTCACCAGGTCGGGTGTCGTCGGGTCGATCGCAACACTCGACGACGGCACCACGACGGCTGTCATGACCAGCGGCGTGCCCAACCGGACCAACGGCGATTCGATCGGCAAGAATGATCGCGTCCGGATCGGAAGTGTGACAAAGACATTCACAGCTTCGCTCGTTCTGCAGTTGGTCGCCGAGGGCAAGGTCGACCTCGACGCACCGATCGAGCAGTATCTCCCGGGCCTACTGCACAGCAGTGACATGGACGGCAGTGGCATCGACGGTAGCGCGATCACCGTGCGGCAACTGCTGCAACATCGCAGCGGCCTTCCCGAGTTCGCCGGAGAACCCGGCGCCGACGAATGGATTGCAGCAAACGAGAACCGAACGCTGACGCCGTCCGCCGCGGTCGCCATCGCCCTCGGCAAACCGGCGCAATTCGTCCCCGGAACGTCGTTCGTCTACACCAACACCAACTACATCGTTCTCGGAATGCTCGTCGAATCCGTGAGTGGCCGCAGCTACGCCGATGAACTCCGGTCTCGGATACTCGATCCGCTGGACTTGGAAGACACGTACCTCCCGCCGGCCGGTGAGCTCGACATCAGGGGCGATCACCTGACGGGCTATCAGGATCTCGATGGTGGCCTGACCGATGTTTCCCGCACGGAACCGTCGATCCCCTGGTCTGCCGGAGCGATGGTCTCGACGGGCACAGACCTGAACGCCTTCTGGCGCGCGCTACTCGACGGGCAGGTGGTGCCGGCCGAGCAGCTTGCCGAGATGACCACCCCTCAGGTCGGCGCCACCGAAGCCGAGGGGCTCGGGTACGGGATGGGCGTCGGCGCCACCGAACTTCCCTGCGGCGTCACCTATACCGGCCACAGTGGCGGGATCTACGGGTACTACACACTGTCCGGCGCGACGCCGGACCGCGCGTTCACTGTGACGCTGACGTCGACGCCGAAGGACCAGCCGGACACCGTCGCGATACTCTCGCACGCACTCTGCCCCTGACGCTGTTACCAGTACTGATGACGTTTTCCATCAGTGTCCGCGACGAAGATGACCGCGTCGGCGCCGTCCAACTCCGAAGGTTTCAGCGGCAGGTGGCCGGGCAGGATCGCCTCTCCCGCGGTGACGGACGGGTCAAGTGCTGCGCGAAGTGCGGGCGCCGGAAACAGGGCACGCCGACTGGTCGCATCGGCCAACGCTCCCTGCAGAGTGCCCGGATCACTGTCGGGGTTGGCGTCGGTTGCCACGAATACGTAGCGCTCCCCGAGGACAAGTCCGACAAGTGAGCCGGCGCTCCCCCAGCTGACCACGTCGCCGTTGACGGGCATGTCGGACGGCACTCGCAGGAGATGGGCATTGTGTGCGAAGAGCAGGATCGGCCCGCGTCGCTGCTCCTGGGCGACGACGGCCAGCAGGTTCTCGGCCATCATCTCGGCACGGAGACTGAGCAGAGTGCCGATACGATCAGGAGCGGAACTCGCCATCGCGGCGTGGTAGCGCAGAAGACCTACAGCGGTGCGTGCGTGTGCGAGGGCCAGGTCGTATCCGCCCGGGTCGGCGGGCCGCAGCACAGGTGCGGCGCGCCGCAGGACGCTGGCGAGGTCGTCCGCAATGATGCGCAGGGCACGAGCCTGATCGGAGTTGCCGACGGACGCAGCCGGTTCGAACATCGCCGCCGGGTTGGTCCAGTCGGGGTCCTGCCCGAGCAGAAGGTCGATGTCGTCGAACGAGTGCGGCCGCATCGCAGCGGGCAGGAAGTCACCTGCTGCAGACAGCGCGCCACGTGGGCTCGGTGCGCCGGAGTACTCCACCGGAGCGTCGAAGCCGTAGAAGCGAACTCGGTCGGCCGGAGCGCGGCCGTGGTTGTACTCGCGTAGCCATTCGACGAGTTCGCGGTTTCCCGGTACCGCACCGAATCCGTGGCTGAAGCCTGTGGCGAGCACCTTCTCGATGTCCGCCTCTCCCCCGTTCACGTAGTCGTTCACGAGCAAAGCCGCAAAGACATCTGTTTCGAGCACGATCGACCGATATCCTCGTTCGACCAGTTGGCCGAGAAGTTCGTTGCGCAGCAACGGAAAAGCCTTGATCCCATGAGTCGGCTCGCCGAGAGCGAGCAGAGCCGGCACCTCGGTTCGCGCTGCGAGCAGTTCGTCGACGGCACGACCAAGACTTGCCGCGTCTTCGAGTTGGCGGCCGAACTCACTCAGCGCTGGGGCAGTGGACATGATCATCCCTTTCGAAGGTGGACTGCCTTCGACAGTATCGTTGAAGATTCGGGTTAAACTTTTACTGGCAATTACCTGGGGTATAACGTGAAAAGCCTCAATCGGAGGTGATCAGTGCGGCCCATAGACCTTGCCCGTGAACACGGGTTGTCCGCACAGGCGATCCGCAACTACGACGATGCCGGCATCCTCCCTCCGACCGAGCGCAGCACTTACGGCTACCGGCGATACACCCCAGTGCACGCGCAAGCCCTGCGCACTTTCCTCGCATTGCGCGGCGGTCACGGGCACCAGCGGGCCACGGAAATCATGCGGGCAACCAACCAGGGCGACACCGAGTCCGCCTACCGCCTGATCGACAGTGCGCACGTGGCGCTGCTCGCCGAGCGAAAAACTCGCACCGAGGTAGCCACAGCGCTGGGGACTCTGTCCACCATGGCACCGGCACTGGTGCACGGTCCAGCGCTGACGGTGGGTGAGCTGGCGCGCCGTCTCGGCGTTCACCCGGCGACACTGCGCACGTGGGAAGAGCATGGCATCCTGCGCCCCGAGCGCGAACAGGCAACGGGTTATCGCGAATACGGTTCGGAGTGTGTGCGCGACGCCGAGATCGCACGGCAGCTGCGGCGCGGTGGCTATCGGCTGTCGCAAGTCGCCCAGTTTCTCGATTCGCTGCGCGAGGCCGGCGGAGCAGACGCATTGTCAGCGTTCCTCGAATCCTGGCAGGACCGGCTGACCACACGCAGTCGCAACCTTCTCGCCGGCGCGGCTCAGCTCGATGCCTATCTCACGATGCTGGATCAGACCTCGCCTGGTTGCCGATCAGCAAACGGTTGAGGCGTCAGTTCACAAGCCGCGCAAGGCTCCTCACCATCTCACCGACGGTGTCGGTCGACGGCCACGGGAATTCCGGAAGATCGGCCCGCAACATCACCTGTCCGTGCAGCGAAGTCCAGATCGATACCGCATCGACAAAAGTGTCTGTGCTGGCCGACCTCCCAGCGGCGACGCACGCGTCGAGGTTGGTCACCAGCGTGTTGAAGGCGGCCAGTCCTCGCGTATCCGATTGTGGTGACTGACCTTTCGGCCTGGACCACCCGAACAAGACCCGATACCGAGCGGGCTCGGAAATGCCGAACTCGACGTATGCCGAGCACCCGGCATACAGACCCTCGACCGGGTCGGGGTGTGCGGAAACGGCGTCGGCCACGGCGAGATGCAACTGCTCCAGCGATTCGGAGACCACCGCTTCGACAATGGCATCGCGATCGGAAAAGTGTCCGTAGATAGATGGTGCGGATATCCCGACTTCGCGAGCGACTGATCGGAGCGTCACCGCCTGATCCGATCCGGTGCGGGCGATGAGCGTCGCCGCTGCGGCGACGATCTCTCCGCGGAGCCGTGCGCCGCTTCCTCTCGGATTTCGGGCGCGAGTACTCCGAGAACCACTCGTCCCAGTTTCATCGGCATCTTCGGAAACATCACTCACCCGACAAACTTTACACATGTAAGGCGAGGGGGTACGTTCTCATCACTAAACATTCGTAAGGTTACATTCGTAAGGACATGATGAATTCCCTCGAACCCACTGACCGGCGACGATGGGCAGCATTGGGCGCCCTCTGCACATCCCTCGTCGTAGTCACGATCGACAACACCATCCTCAACACCGCTATCCCGACCCTTGCCCGCGAACTGCAAGCGACCACCGTCGACCTGCAATGGATCACCAACGCTTACACATTGGCGTTCGCCGCCTTGCTCATCACGGCAGGTGGACTCGGCGCGAGATTCGGTCACCGTCGGATACTTCTGACCGGCCTCACCTTGTTCGCCCTCGGGTCAGCCTTCGCTGCCCCCTCTCACACGTCAATGCAGCTGATCGGATGGAGAACAGTGATGGGGGCAGCCGCCGCACTGGTCATGCCGGCGACGCTGTCACTTGTCGTCTCGATGTTCGCCCCGCACGAGAGAGGCCGGGCGATAGGAATCTGGTCTGCAACCGCCGGACTGGGAATCGCGATCGGCCCCGTGGCCGGTGGCGTACTTCTCGAACATTTCAGTTGGGGAAGCGCCTTCTGGATAAACGTCCCACTGGTCGCCGGTGTGATCGCCGCGACGGTTTTTCTTATGCCCCCGGCAAGAGGGATCACGAAGGGTTCGTTCGACATCCCCGGACTCCTGCTGTCCGCCGGCGGACTGGCTTTGATCGTGGATGCCCTCACCCAGGCAAGCCTTCGCGGATGGTCGTCGCCCGTCACGGTGCTGGAGATCGTCAGCGCAACAGCACTTCTCGCCGGATTCGTCTGGTGGGAGCTGCGGGCCTCGGCGCCGATGACCGACGTGCGCATCTTCACCAGTCGAGTGTTCAGCATCTCCAATGCCATCTTGGCCGCAACGTTCTTCGCCCTTTTCGGAGTTCTCTTCACGTACACGCAATACCTCCAATTAGTTCGTGGTTACGGTCCATTGGTCGCCGGCGTCGGTGCAGTTCCGTTTGCGATAGTGATGGCGGCTGTCGCCTCCAGCAGCGATCGTATGGTCGGCCGATTCGGCGTGCGCAGTTCGATCGCGACCGGTCTCGCAGTCATGTCCGCGGGACTGTTGGTCCTGTCGATCGCAGCAGATAGGTACGCACCGTTCGGAATCCTGGCTGCAATCATGGCACTGGTCGGCGCGGGGATGGGGTTGGTCATGGCTCCGGCCACAACCACGTCGATGTCTTCGGTTGCGCCCCAGCAGGCTTCGATGGCCAGTTCGATCAACAGCGTCGTGCGAGAGTTGGGTGGAGTTCTGGGCGTCGCCGTCATCGGGACGGTCGTAGCCACCGTTTTCCGGTCCCGCTTCGAACCCGGAGTCGACACTTCCACAGCCGATCCGGCGCAGATCCATGCCGGCGCTCCCCCCGCGAGTGCCTTGACCGACGCAGCGAACCAGGCTTACACCTCGGCGATGAGTACCGGAATCCAAATCTGTGCCGCAGTCGCGTTCGTCGGTGCGTTGGCCGTCATTGCACTGTTTCCCGCACCACGTCGCCCGGTTTCTTGTCCTCCCGCAGACCTCGCCAACTCGGATGACGCAGACGCTCGGTCTTCGTCCAATCCATGAAACGGACCTCACCGACGAGTTCCGGCCTCACCCACACCGCACCCGTGCGGTCATCTGCTGGAAGTTCCTCCCCGAACGGACTTTCCTTCTGACGCAGCGGTTCCAGTGTCGCAAGTAAAGACTCCAAGTCGCGATCACTGAAGCCGGTACCGACGCGCCCCACGTAGGTCAATCCATCCTCACCCGGAATTCCCATGAGCAGCGCCCCGATCCCCTGTGCTCGATTGCCCTGCCCAGTGCGCCACCCTCCGATCACCACCTCTTGAGTGCGCCAGTTCTTCACCTTGATCCAACTCGACCCACGCCGCCCCGGAAGGTAGACCGATGCACGACGTTTGGCGACAATCCCTTCCCATCCGGCATCGGTACTCACCTCCAACGCGTTCTCCGCCGTGCCCTCGATCTGTGGAGGTACCTCGAGCTCACCGACCTTGCCCGCCAACGCATTCAACACGGTGCGCCGGTCCGAGTAGGATTTCCGCAGCAAAGACACTCCGTCGAGGTACAGAAGATCGAAGGCCAGGAACACCGGCTCCCCACCTCGCTGGAGAAGACCGAAATCGGTGACCCCCGCGTCGTTGTACGCCACCACTTCACCGTCGAGAACCACGTCATGACCGTCCAGCACCTCGGCCAACCCGGCAAGGGCGGGATAGTCCCCGGTCTTGTCGTTACCCGCGCGACTGCGAAGTGACATTGTGCCCGAATGATATTCGAGAATCACTCGGATCCCGTCCCACTTTCCTTCGAAAGCCCACTCCTGCGAGTCGAGACCTTCGAGCGTTCCAGCGGTGGCAAGCATCGGCTCGAGATTCTTGGGAAACTCCGTTCCGAAACTCGCGTTCTGATCCTTCATCAGATGCATCAACCACTGGTCACCCTTCGTCCGGATCAGCGCGAAGCGTCCCTGCACCCGTTTCCCACTGAGGCGCACGATCACCTCGTCTTCACGCCACTTCTCGGTCTCGTACGTCCCGGAATCCCAAATCGTCATCGAACCGCCGCCGTACTCCCCCTTCGGAATCGTGCCCGAGAACGTGGCGTACTCGAGCGGGTGATCCTCGGTGTGCACGGCCAACCGATTCTCTCCGGCACTGGTCGGCACGCCCTTCGGAACAGCCCAGGACACGAGCACACCATCCCGCTCCAGCCGAACGTCGTAATGCAATCGTCTGGCGTGATGTTCCTGAATCACAAAGGTATTGCCCGCTGTCTCCTTGGTCACCGCAGCAGGGATCGGCTCCGGCGTCCGGTCGGCCGACCGCTTGTTGCGATAGTGCGTCAACGTGTCGGCTACAGCCGCCGAGACCGGCGGATCCAGATCGCCCAGCAGATCACCATCGGATTCGACGCGCTCCAGAACCTCGTCGAACAACAGATGTCGTAGTTTCGGATCGTCGAGTTCGTCCCAACTGCGCGGCGCGGCAACATAGGGTTGATCGCGACCGCGCATCGAGTACGGCGCAATGGTTGTCTTGGCTGCGTTGTTCTGACTCCAGTCCACGAAAATCTTGCCTGCCCGCACATTTCGAGCCATCGTCGCGGTGACGAGATCTGGGTGAAGCTTCTCGAGTCCGGTGGCGATCTGCTTGGCGACAGTCGACGCACCGCTGCCGTCCAAGGCTCGATCCAGTGGAACGTAGAGGTGAATTCCCTTGCTACCACTAGTTACCGGATAGGCAGTCCACCCCAGAGTTGCGACCAGATCTCGAATCGACCTCGCCACCTCGGCGCACTCGGTCAATCCGACGCCTTCGCCCGGGTCGAGATCGAATACCAGTCGTGTCGCCGGACCACGCTCGGAACCGTCGAATCGCCATTGGGGAACGTGCAATTCGAGTGCGGCCTGCTGCCCCAGCCACGCCAGGGATGCAACGGAATCGAAGACCGGGTAAGTGACGACACGATCAGAATGTTGCAGCGACGCACGCGTGAGCCACTGCGGGGCAGACGACGCAAGGTTCTTCTCGAAGAAGGACTGACCGTCCACGCCATTGGGCCAACGCTTACGAGTGCCCGGTCTACCGACGACATGCGGAAGCATGACTGCGGCGATACGGGTGTAGTAGTCGATGACTTCGGCCTTCGTGGTGCCGCTCTCGGGGTAGAGGATCTTGCCCAGATTGGTCACGGACACCGTTGTGCCGTCGAGCGTGATCTGACCCCGATCCGTCGTTGCCATTTCCTCATTGTGCTGGATAGTGCTGCATCTGGCAGTAGAAATCTGGTGGATCGGAAACCTGCCGCTGCGCCAGTCCACGGGCAAGACTGGATTCTCGATGGGAGAGGAGACCACGATGACAGTTCGCAGTTCCGTGGAGCCGTTGGTGGACAACAACTGGCGGATGTTCGCCACCTGTAAGACGGTGGACCCCGCGGTGTTCTATTCGCCGGGTGAAGAACGCGGACGCAATCGGGCTGCACGGGAAAATTCCGCAAAGCAGGTGTGCTTCCGCTGCCCGGTCATTCGGGACTGCCTGACGTTTGCACTCGACACCGCTGAACCACACGGAGTATGGGGTGGGACGACACCGTCGGAGCGCCTTGCACTACGACGCTCAGCTGCGTGAACTCCGCTCACACGAGACCCCCGTCACGTTCGTACCGGACAAACAGGCAAGATGGCCTTGTGCCTATGACACGACGCGCTGTTGCCGTGACCGCGATCTTCGCTTCCTCGATCTTGTTGGGCTCGTGTTCGTCGCAGCCGGAGGCACCTGCGGCAGCGGACACCACGACCACGGTTCCCGAGGCATTCACCAAACTGCCCTCGACTACCGCCGTGGACAAGTGCGGACCCCAGAGCGGGACCACCCTCGAAGACGGTGTCTTGACCATCGCCACCGATTCGCCGGCGTACGCGCCGTGGTTCGTCGACAACACTCCGTCCAACGGCAAGGGCTTCGAGGGAGCGGTGGCCCGGGCCGTCGTCGACAAGCTCGGGTACAACGCCGGTCAGGTTCGCTTCACCACGGTCGCCTTCAACGACGCACTGAAACCAGGCCCCAAGGATTTCGACTTCGACGTCAATCAGTTCACGGTTTCCGGGGATCGCCGCGAGAACGTCGACTTCAGCTCGCCGTATTACGCAGTGGCGCAGTCGGTGATCGCCTCGCGCGGGAGCACAGCCGCTGAGGCAAAGAATCTTGCGGATCTGGCCGGCTACCGTTTGGGCGCTCAGACCGGTTCCACCAGCCTCGCGGCGATCACCGACACGATTGTTCCGACCACTGCGCCACGCGAGTTCGCGACCACGGACGACGCGAAAGCTGCGCTGGCCGCGGGCGAGATCGACGCATTGGTCGTCGACATCCCGACCGGATTCCACATCACCGAGAACGAACTGCCCGGGTCGGTCATCGTGGGTCAGTTTCCGCGGCCCAACGCGGTCACCGAATTCTTCGGGTTCGTGCTCGAGAAGAACAGTCCTCTGACGGCGTGCGTCTCTGCCGCCGTGGATGCGCTCTACGCCGACGGCACCCTCGAGAGACTCGCAACCGAATGGATCACGGACAGCGCCGACGCGCCAGTCCTCGAGTAGTTCAGCCGGCGCGCCCACTGATCGCGCCGACGAAGACCTTCGGGATGTCTGCCGGTGTCGGAGCGAAGTGGCTGTTGCCGCCGGTGAGAGCCGAAATCTGCTCGAGCACATCGGTATCGGCGTCATCGGTGACACCGATGGTGATGATCGGTACCGGCCGCGTCGGGTCCTGCTCGCGAGTCAGGGTGTCGAGAAGTTCCTGCAGCGAGATACTCGACGGATCATCGTTCGCACCGTCGGTCAGCAGAATCACCGAATTGATCGAGGCCGGATCGTAGGTCTGTTGCATGGACCGATACGCGGCGAGAACGCTGTCGTACAAACCTGTTCCGCCGCCGACGATCGAAGAGAGGTCGTCGATCCGAGACAGCAGTTTGCTCCGATGATCCGTGTCGCCTTCAGTTGCATCCATACGGGCGACAGGTTCGAGTTCGCGGTAGTCCGTGCCCTCGCCGAGGTCTACGGAGAATGCCCAGAGACCCAATTGTGCGTTGGCGGGAAACATTCGGATCGCAATGTCACCGGCCTGTGCAGTCGCGGCCATTCGAGTGACCCCGTCCTGCATGTAGTCCATGGACCCCGAGACGTCGACAACTGCCAGTGCACGGGAAGGCCTGGACAGAATCTCGTACCGCGCAAGCGCTTTGGCGACCACAGTCGGATCGGACGGCACCAGCGAGCCAACTTTTCCCACTCCACCGGCGACCGGCGGGGCCTGATCCGCGCCGCGGAACCCGAGGCCGGCAAGTACGGAGCGCCCGGTGTCCGATGTCAGCGCTGCCGCCAGCAGTTTGCCGGCGTCGACCGCCGCCGACGAGTCTGCACCCACACCTGCCATCGGGTAGTCCATGAAGACCGAACCGGAAGACGGTACCGACGCGGTGAGTCGACTGTCCGCATGTGCGGCGAGATAAGCCTCGAAGGTCTGCTCGGTCGTCACCGCGGTCCCGCCGTCCGCGTCCACGGTTTGGATGCGTCCGGTCGAACCGGTTTCCTTCAGATTTCCGTACTGCGCTTGCGCCACCGGGTCCAGGGCTGCCGAAATGGACGTGAGGTCCCCGCCCCGCGACTGGGCCTCGGCAAAGGCTGCCACGATCGGTGCGCTGGAGACGGCACTGGTGAGGGGATCGCCGATGTGCAGTGCTGGAGCGCCGAGGACATCCGTCCAAGCGGCGGGTGCCTCGCTACCCGGCGCCGAGACAGTGACAACAGGGGTGGACGCGACCGAGTTGCTGATCCGGCGAATCTCCTGCCCGCTAGCCGAAACCTTGTCCAACCATTCGCTCGAATCAGGGATCCACAGTGCGGGTGCCGAACCGTCGGCGATCGCCGCGACGGTGAGCACGGGATCTCGCGGCGTCACACTGAGCGAGCTGCACCCGAGTTCCGTAGCGGGGATGGCAGCGGCGACAGCTTCGAGTCCCGAGGCGATCGACGGATCGGCGGCCACGGTCACGGTTTCCGGGTTCTCACAGCTGGTTGCCGTCGCAGCTGTGACAGCACTCGCACCGAGTTCTCCCTTGTCGCTGACGCCTTTGAACGTCACGGCGAATGCTGCGGTTCCACCGACTGCGACTACTGCCAAGAGTCCGATCAGAACCTGCACGGATCGAGGCATGGACGCAGGTGGTGCGCCGTACCCATGACGAGACGACATTGATCGAATCCTTTCCGGCGGGACCCGCATCAATAACCAACCGATGCCCGGTTTATCCCGCCGAAAAGAATCCTAACTCATGTTAGCGGTGAAGTAGCTCGATGTGGAAATCTCCACAACTAGGTGTAGATCTGGACAAACTGGGCCAGCGACTTCTCCACATCGCCTTTGAGCGCCCGCGCCACACTCGAACCGATCGGGCCGAACAACGGCGCGCCGCCCAACTCGACTGTCAGCGCGAGTTCCGACCCGTCGCCCTTTGCCTTCACGTCGAGTTCGAGACCGAGCTTGACCCCGCCCTTGCCGTCTCCCTTGAGCGAGATCGCCTTCGGAACGTCGTACTTCTTGATGGTCCACCGAACGCGGTTGCGCAGGCCCTTCACGGTCACGACCGAGCTGATCTCGGTGCCGACACCCAGTTGTTCGGGAAGTTCACTGCGCCATCCGTCGTGAACCACGAGCCAGTTTTCGTATCCACTGAGATCGGACGCCTTGTCCCACACTTCCTGAGGAGGAAGCGGAACGTCGATTTTCACTGTGAGCTTTGCCATGGCAGAACAATAAGCCCCGTGCGCCTTTTCCGTAACCAGAGGTACCAGAAAGACGCACGGGGCTTTGCCCCTCTTAGTGGCTGACTGCCTTTTCGACGCCGACGCCGGTGAGGGAGCGAACTTCCATCTCCGCCTGCTTTGCCGGATCTTCGATCTTGTTACGTCCGATGTACGTACCGACGATGCCGAGGACGAATGCCAGCGGAATCGAGACGATGCCGGGGTTCGAGAGCGGGAACCAGGCGAAGTCGGAGTTCGGGAACATCGACGACGGCTTACCCGACACCGCCGGGGAGAACACGATCAGCGTCAAGCAGCTGATCAAACCGCCGTAGATGCTGAAGAGCGCACCGGTGGTGTTGAACTTCTTCCAGAACAACGAGTAGAGCAGGGTGGGCAGGTTCGCCGAGGCCGCCACTGCGAAGGCGAGAGCCACCAGGAAGGCGATGTTCTGCCCCATCGCCATGATGCCGAGAACGATGGAGACGAGTCCGATGACCACGACGGTGATTCGAGAAACTCGAACCTGCTGCTCCTCGGTTGCGTTGCCGCGCTTGATGACACTGGCGTAAATGTCGTGAGCGAACGACGCCGAAGCAGTGATCGCGAGACCGGCAACGACGGCGAGGATGGTCGCGAACGCCACCGCGGAGATGATGCCGAGGAAGATGGTGCCACCGAGCTCGAAGGCGAGTAGCGGAGCGGCCGCGTTCTCCTTACCAGGCGCTGCCAAGATCTTGTCCGGTCCGACCATGCTGGCCGCGCCGTAGCCGAGAACCAGTGTGAACAGGTAGAAGGCACCGATGAGCGCGATCGCCCAGGTCACCGAGCGGCGAGCTTCCTTGGCAGTGGGCACCGTGTAGAAGCGCATCAGCACGTGCGGCAGGCCCGCGGTGCCGAGCACCAAAGCGATTCCGAGAGAGATGAAGTCGAGCTTCGTCATTCCGGAAAGACCGTACTTGGCACCGGGCCCGAGGATGTCGCGTCCCTGCACACCCTTGGTGGTGGAACTGTTGACCATGTCCTGCGCATTGGCGAGCAACTGAGAGAAGTTGCCGCGCACTGCCCACAGAACGAGTACGAACATGATTCCGGCTCCGGCAACCAGCAGAACTGCCTTGACCATCTGTACGTAGGTGGTGCCCTTCATGCCGCCGACCAAGACGTACACGATCATCAGCACACCCACGATCGCGACGACGATCGACTGTCCCACCTTGCCGTCGATGTTGAGCAGCAGCGCGACAAGTCCACCGGCGCCGGCCATCTGGGCAAGAAGATAGAAGAGGGAAACGGCCAGAGTGGACAGGGCTGCCGCCATGCGCACCGGACGCTGCTTGAGTCGGAAGCTCAGCACGTCGGCCATCGTGAATCTGCCCGTGTTCCTGAGCAATTCGGCGACCAGGAGCAGTGCAACCAACCAGGCGACAAGGAAGCCGATAGAGTACAGGAAGCCGTCGTAGCCGTACACGGCGATCGCACCTGCGATACCGAGGAACGATGCCGCCGAGAGGTAGTCACCGGCGATGGCGAACCCGTTCTGCGGGCCGGTGAACTGCCCACCACCGGTGTAGAAGTCGGACGCCTTCTTGGTGGTCCGGCTGGCGCGGATCACCAGCGTCATGGTCACGACGACGAAAGCGAGGAAGATCGCGATGTTGAAGGCTGGGTTTCCTACGTCCGTTCCGGACGCGGCGAGTGTGGTGATCACTATGCGGGACCTTCCAGTTCTTCACGGATGGCGGCGGAGCGGGGATCGAGCTCACGACCGGCGAACTTCACGTACCACGCGGTGATGGCGAAGGTCGTGACGAATTGCCCGAGGCCGAGGATGATGCCGAGATTGATGTTGCCGAGGACCTTGGTGGCCATGAAGTCGTGGGCATAGGTAGCCAGGACGACGTACACCGCATACCAGAGCAGGAAGAATGCAGTGATGGGGAAAACGAACTTGCGCAGACGCGTTCGGAGTTCCTGGAATTCGGGACTCGCTTGCATGTCTATGAATGCCTGGGCATCCGGGGTGCGTCGCTCTTGCGGCGACCCCTCACTGATTTCTGCTGTGGACACTGCCGGCTCCTCGCCTCGCGTGTGAAGTGAACTACGCACAGACGTTAGTGAGATCGGAGTCACATGAAGACGCTGTGGCGCCAGTCACACGGTGAGCAGTCGCGCGCTGCGCCGAACGGTCAGGCAGGCGCGACCAACGGCAGAGGGTTCGGGCGGTGAAAGTCAGGGTTGGCGGAGATCGTCTTCGCGATCGGAGCCCATTCCGAGACGTTCCGGGGCGTGCATCCGCGTGAAGATTCGCACAATATCTGCCGGTATCTGCTTCGACGACACCTTGCTCACGACGATCATCGTGAGGAACGCCAGCGGCACGCTCACCGCGGCCGGGAACGCGAAAATGGCTGCCGGCCAGCCACCGAGGACGTCCTCCGACAAACCACCCAGGACGGCGACAGTAGCGGCAGTGCCCGCAACACATCCACCGACAACCATCCCCGCCCCCGCGCCGACGGCAGTCAGACCGCGCCACCAGATACCCAATACGAGCAGTGGGCAGAGCGTCGACGCAGCGACTGCGAACACCAAACCGACGGTTCTCGAGAGGTCGACCGACACCACCGCCAGCGACAGCACGAGAGGAACGACCCCGGCCAGTAGCGCTGCAATACGGAAGTCTCGAACTCGACCACGGAGAACATCGGTACTGACGACGCCGGCGATGCTGACGAGCAATCCGGACGACGTCGACAGGAAAGCGGCGATGGCACCGGACGCCACGAGGGCTGCCAGCAGTTGTCCGCCCCACCCCGAGAACACCGAGCCCGGCAACAGCAGCACCGCCGCGTCAGAGGTGCCGGTGATCAGAAGTTGCGGGACGTACAGTCGAGCGAAAACACCGAGGAGTGTCGGAAACAGGTAGAACACGCTGACCAGACCGACAACGGCGAGCGACGTCAGACGGGCTGCCCGGCCGTCGGGGTTGGTGTAGAACCGGACGAGAACATGAGGAAGGCCGAGCGTTCCGAGGAAGGTCGCGAGCATCAGCGAGTACACCTGGTACATCGGGTGCGGCCCACCGAAACCCCAACCCGGGGTGATCCAGTCAGAGTTCTGCGCGGGCGCTCCGGCGACGACAGGGACAGCGGCTCCCGCGTCGAGGACCATGGACATGCCTTCACCGAGAGTGTGCTCCCCCGGCCCCAGGGTCATCGTGCCTTCGACCGCTCGCCCGTCGACTGTGCCGCCGCTGACCGTCACCGGCTCGGACACCTGGACGACGACGTCGGTGGTGATGTCGACGGTCGTCGCAGTGGTGACCGTCGGCGGCATCGACGCGCCGACGTCGTGGTGATCGCCGAAGAAGTAGAAGGTCAGTGCCACAGCGGGAATCGCGACGGCAGTCAGTTTCAGCCAGTACTGGAAGGCCTGAACGAAGGTGATCGAGCACATCCCGCCGCCGACGACGTTGGCGATGACGATGACCCCGACCGCTACGCCGCCGATCCAACTGGGAACCCCGAGCAAGATATTGAGCGTCAGTCCCGCGCCTTGGAACTGTGGAATCAAATACAGGATGCACACCATCGCGACCACGAGCATCGCGAGCTTGCGCAATCGCGGTGAGCCGAGACGGAACTCGGCGAAATCGGGGACGGTATACGCACCGGAACGCCGAAGCGGCGCTGCGACGAACAGCAGCAGGGCGAGGTATCCGGCGGTGAAGCCGATGGGATACCAGAGTGCGTCGGCGCCGTACTTGGCGACCAGCCCCGCAACACCGAGAAACGAAGCAGCAGAGAGGTACTCGCCGGAGATGGCCGTCGCATTCCACCGCGCACTGACGGTTCTGGACGCGACGAGAAAGTCCGAGGTGGTACGAGCGAGCCGAACGCCGTAGATTCCGATAGCCACCGTCGCGACAGCTGCTGCCACGATGCCGAGCACCGTCAACACCGGGATAGGTTGTCCTCCCACAGTGCCGCGCTCAGTCGTCCACGATGTCGTTGAAGTCCTGCTCGTTTCGCTCCGCACGACGCACGAACACCCAACCGGTCGTCAACAGCAAGGGATACACGGCGCCGCCCATCACGAGCCACGGCAACCGGATGCCAAGGACCGCGACCTCCGACAGCGTCGGGAAGAGATGCGTCAGCAGCGGCACCGCACACAGGAGCCCGGCTGCGACGACGGCAAGGCGAATCGCCAGTCCCAACTGCGCGCGAACGAGACCGCGGATCATGGCGTCACCGACTTCGGTCTGTTCCTGCACCTCCACCCGTGTTCGCACGATCCGTGCGCCACTACGTTGCGCCAACACAACGCGCTCACGCTGCGGAGGATCGGACTGCGACGTCACCGCGACAACCAACTCTGCTTGGGCGCACGAACCAGTCGATCCTTGAGTTCACGGGTGTGTCTGCGACTGACCGGAAGCTCGACGGGAGGCTTGTCGCCGTGCGGGCGCAGACAGACCACCAATCCACTGCCTACTGTGCGGATGCCGGTGACCAGCGCCAGAGACACCAGGTAGGAGCGGTGCACACGCAAGAAGCCCGCGTCGGCCCAGCGTGATTCGAGCGTCGAGATCGGGATGCGCACCAGGTGCGACTTTCCAGCGGTGTGCAAACGCGCGTAGTCCCCGTCGGCTTCCACCCACTCCACCGAGGAACGCTGAACGAGCGTCGTTACACCGCCCAGTTCCACCGGGATCACCTCGTCCGTGGGCGCAGCTTCGGGTTTGCTCTCACTCTTGGTGCGCCCGGCCAGCCCCACGATCCGCTGAACGGCCTGAGCGAGACGCTCCTCCCGGAGCGGTTTGAGTAGGTAGTCGACGGCGCCGAGATCGAATGCGTCAACCGCTCGATCGTCGTGCGCTGTCACGAACACCACGGGCGGTGGCGTCGCGAAATTGGAGAGGATGCCGGCCAGTTCGAGACCGTCGAGTCCGGGCATGTTGATGTCGAGAAACACCGCGTCGATGCTTCCACCGCGCAGTATCCGCAACGCTGTCGTCGCATCCGATGCCGTGTGAACGTGCGCCACCGAGTCCTCGGCGCGCAGCAAGAAGGCCAGCTCGTCGAGGGCTGGTTTCTCGTCGTCGACGGCAAGGACGGTCAGCTGGGCATCAGTGTCAGTCTCGTTCACAACAGGTCCATGTTCCCACGACGGTTTCAGCCTGATCATCGAAGGCGAGAATCAGACGTGAATACCCTGCTTGAACTTGGGAACACGCATGCTGACCTTCGTACCGGCACCCGGCGCTGTCTCCACCACGAGTCCGTAGTCGTTGCCGAACGCGGCACGAAGTCTGTCGTCGACGTTGGCCAAACCGACGTGAGCAGCTTCTCGTGCGCTGGGTCGCCCCGATCCCGACTCGATGGCGTCGAGCGAACCGGAGCGCAGTAGTTCGGGGTCCATCCCCACACCGTCGTCCTCGACGCTGATGATGCAGTCCGGTCCCTCGTCCGCAGCCACGATGCTCACGGTCCCGCCCTCCGGCTTACTCGAAATGCCGTGACGAACCGCGTTCTCGACCAGCGGCTGGAGGGCAAGGAAAGGAAGAACCACGTTGAGCACTTCGGGTGCTATCTGAAGGCGGACGTTCAGAGCCTCCCCGAATCGCGCGCGTTCGAGGGTCAGGTAACGATCGATGTTGCGCAACTCGTCGGCAAGCAGGGTGAACTCACCCGCAGATCGGAACGAGTACCGCGTGAAGTCCGCGAACTCGAGGATCAGTTCTCTGGCCCGCGCCGGATCGGTTCGAACAAACGATGCGACCGTGTTGAGCGCGTTGTAGATGAAATGAGGACTGATCTGTGCGCGCAGGGCACGCACTTCGGCTCGATCCAACAGGGCTCTGGACGCGTCGAGGTCGGCGAGTTCGATCTGACTGCAGGCATATCGTGCGACCTCGGTGACCGCTCCGAGCATTCCCGGCCACGGGTCCTCGCTGGTGACGATTCCCAGTACGCCGACCACGCCGATGTCCTCGATCAGCAGGGGCTGAGCGATCAGCGCTCGCACATGGTGATCGCTCGGTCCGCGCACCAGGTCCGAGTGCGTGACGAGTACCCGGCGTTCGCCTTCGATCGCACGAATGGCGGCGTCATGGAATTGTTCGGACAACGCTTCGTGACGGCCGTCCCACGCCAACAGGTTTCCCGACGCGTCTGCCAGGCCCAGACCGGAGCCGCCGGTCAGCTCGCGTAGGTGAGGCGCCGCCTCGGCGGCCGAATTCTCGTCGAGTCCACGCCGAAGTGGCCGCGCGGCAAGCGAAGCCGTATGGAGAGCGGCATGGACTGCACGTTCGGTGGGGGTGGTCACCTCACGTCTGGTGCGCATCCACACAGCCGTCAGCGCCCCGGCCACTGCGAGAATCAGCACGCTGAGAAGCGCGACCACGGCCGGACTCAAGGCGAGTCCTCGTCCAGTTTCCGTATCAGTGTTTTCGGAGCCACCGTGCGGTACGCATCTTCGACGACGTCGGCTACGTCGTTCCAGAATTTCTCGTCCTCGGTCTCGTCGGCACTCGGAACGTCGAGGTACACCCCGATCCATCCCCGGCCACCCACGTACGGAGGGACGAAGAACCTCGACGGGTCACGACTGACCCAATCTGCCTGCGCCCCAGGTGGGGCCGCGGCCCAGATCGCGACGCGATCGTCGTGGTGGTGATCTGCCATGGTGACGAACTGCGGCGCCTTGCGCACGAACCACGACGCTTCACCGTGGCTGACCCGCTCGGTCGCCTCCGGCAATGCCAGTGCAAGAGCGCGGATTCGCTCCAACGGCGTCATCGATTCACGACCCGCAGGTATTCGGTGCCGGAACACCTGCAAATCGATCCTTCACCCACGCGACAGCTCCCGGCACAGCGGCGCCGTCCGCATGACCTTCACCCGGTCGCGCCTGGAATTCGATGACGTCACCGTCGGCGCAGGCGCGTTCGACTGCCGCCTCGGTCCATTCCGGACGGATCAGGTTGTCATTGGTACCGACGACTACGTACATCGGACCGCTCGCGCGTTGACGGGGAAGAGCAACATCGCTGAGCCACGCGTGAATTCGGTCCGCATCCTCGGCGGTAGCCGGCCGCGTGTCGGCGGGCGTCACCTTTCCGACCAGACCCAACTTCTCCGTCGCCCGAGAGGTCAGGCACGAGGTGAGCAGGTCGTAGTTCTGCTCGAATGCGCCGCGCACGTAGTCGGTTCGTTCGAGGTCCGGATGGGTGAGGGACAGCCCTTCGAGTACATAGGGCAGCAGCAGTTGCTGAGGCAGTGACAGATTCACCTCGGAATCACTCGAGATGATCGGCGAGATGTCCGCTGCCGGGGACAGGTTTGCTGCACCGACGAATTCGAGTCCGTCGCCGTAGGTGTCGGCTTCCTCGGCTGCCGCCCAGGATGCCTGCCCGCCTTGGGACAGCCCCAGAGTTGCCCAACGAGTCGAGGTGTCCGGAACGACGTTGCGCGCCGCTCGAACCGCGTCGATGACGTTGAACGCCGCGGTGTCCGGTTGCAGGTAAGGATGCGGGTCCGGAGTGCCGAGGCCCTCGAAGTCGGAGACAGCGACCACGTATCCCGAGTCGAGGAACGGCGCGACCAGGCCGATCGTGCCGAACAGGGTCGGCGAGGCCGACGGCGCGCAGTCGTCCGAAATACCCGTCGTGCCATGGCCGATGGAGACGATCGGCCAACCGCCCTCCGGCGGAGTTCCAGGCGGCGTGAACACCGTTCCCGACACCTGAGTCTCTCGGCCGTCGATACCGGAGGTGGAGCCGTACAGGATTTTCACCGCGCTTGCTCCGGACGCCGCCACTTCGGCTGTGCTGGTGAAGGGTTCACTGTCGAACACGACGCCACGTTGCGCACTGCTCTCGACCGACGGGGTTGTCGTGGTCGAGGTGTCGGTGACGGAGACATCCGGCGAGGCATCCGATCCGCAGCCGACGCTCACGAGAAGTGCGCTCGCCACCACGACTCCCCAGACTGCGCGAACCCTCGAACTCCGAACAGTCATACGCAGTGTTCCCCTCTATTTGCCTGCACCGCTACCTGCTCGGCGACGCCTGACACGTTCCTCTGCTGCGGCCTCTTCGATGTCGAGTCCTTCCAATACGGTACGCAATACCTCGTCGTCGAGATCTCCGTCGTCACGTGCGGCGATCAGCGCAACTCGTTGCGAGCGCAGTGACTGATGCCGGAACTTGTCGAACAGAGCTCCCGCATTCCACAAGGCGGCCTCGCGATCGGCGTCCTCGTCGACCTCCTGGAGTTGAAGCCTCGCCTGCATCGAGCGTCGTACGCGTTCGACGATCGCCTGCAGTTCCTTCCCGTCGATCCCCGGCGGAGGGTGCGCGGCCGCGTCTGCCAACGCCTTCTCTCCCGCCTTGCGAGAAATGTTGCGGGCCAACTCCATCTGTTCCTGGGTACGCAATTGTTCATAGGGATCCGCGACGTCGAGACGACGAATCAGGAACGGCAAGGTCGATCCCTGGATGAGCAGTGTCCCGACCGCGACGATGAACGCGATCGCCTGAATGACGCCGCGTCCCGGGAACGGCTCGCCGGACGAGAGCGCAAACGGGATACCGCCGGCCGCAGCAAGAGTGACGACACCACGCATTCCCGCCCACGAGACCACCAGATTCTGTTTCCACGTCAGTTGATTCTCGCGATCACGGCGCAGGGTTACACCGAATCGCACACGGGAGTAGCTCAGGAACAGCCACACCGGCCGAATCACGATGACCACGGCCAGGACTGCCAGACCGTACGCGAACACGTGAAGCACCGGAAGTCCGTCGGCGACAACATCGTCGATCACGAAGCTCAGTTGCAGCCCCATGTACGCGAAGACGAACATCTCGAGGAGCGTGTCCAGGCTCGACCACACCGAGCGCTCCTGCAGCCTGGTCATGATCGACGCGTCCGTCGAATAGTGCCCGATCACCAGACCAGCAACCACGACGGCCAGAACACCGGACGCGTGTAGTTCTTCAGCGGCCAGGTAGGCAGCGAACGGAAGGACCAGCCCCAAGCCGGTTTCGAGTGGAGAGTCGTACATGCGGGCGCGAACGAACTTGACGACAAACGCGAGCACCAAGCCGACGACAACGCCGCCGATCACTTCGTACGCGAAGAACAACAGGGGCGAATCGGTGGCAATTCGCGTTCCGGTCACTGCTGCGACGGCGACGGTGAAGAGCGTGAGCGCGGTGGCGTCGTTGACGAGCCCCTCGCCCGTCAGGATGGCGATCACCCGTTTCGGGAGCCCGAGCTTCTGACCGACCGCCACCGCGCTGACGGCGTCGGTCGGCGCGATCACGGCCCCGAGCACCAGGGCGGCGCCGATCGTGAACTCGGGCACCATCCATTCGGCGAAGAAGGCAACCACGAACGCCGTCACCAACACCATTCCGACGCCGAGGCGCAAGATCGGGGCCAAGTTGCGTTTGAAGGTCGCCACCGAGAATTTCAGAGCGGCCGAGTAGAGAAGCGGCGGCAGGACCACACCGAGAATGACGTGGGGATCGAGTTCCGGCCGCGGCATACCGGGTATGAAGGATGCGACCGAACCTACCGTCACCAAAACCAGCGGAGCCTGCAGGTTTCGTCGATTGGACAGCCCGGTGACTGCGATGGCGGCAATGACGACCAGCAGAATCCAGGTGAAGTTCACGCGTTCATTCTGCCCGCCGACCCTGGGAGTTCACCTAGCGGACGCACAGAAGCCCGCAACCTTTTCGGTGACGGGCCCCTGAGCAACGGTGCTACCGAAAAACGGTATGCCGAATCCGGTATTACTGCTTTTCGGGAACAGCCTTCTTGGCGGCCTCAGCTGCCTTGTCGATCTGATCGCCGTACTTGTTGCCGGTCTTGTCGTCGGCGATGTCGGCGACCTTGTCGATAGCGTCGTGAACCTTGTCGGAGTTCTCCGCTGCGAGCTCCTGGCCCTTTTCGACCAATCCCTTGACGTTGTCCAAGAAACCCATGTCCGTGTCCTCTCCCGGTGCTGACGCACATCCTTCGGCGGAATCGTTCCTCCGCGCCCCTCGATTCTCACAGGTCGACGGCCTCTGCGCCAGAAAGCAGGTCCGTGCGTTCGAGCCGTGCGCAACTCGAGGTAGCGTTAACCCGCCAATAGCTGATTGACCACCCATCGACATCGACAGGTGCCCGGTTTGAATGCAGGACTGCGCGGGACGGGGAGCGACCCCTACCCCACGCGTGAACTGCTGTCCCGGTGGTGGTCGGATCGCACCGATTACACTGGCTCCCCCGATTCCTCGACACTCGCGGGCTGACCGTTCCCGGACGCAAATTAGTCGCGGTGTGGTGTTTTCTCTTCGCCCTGATCGCGGCGACCATGCAGTTGAGCCGCTTCGGTTCCGACACCGCCCTGGCGCGGTCGATCTTTGCCCTCGGAACTATCAGTGGCGCCTATGCGGGCTACCGCTGGGCGCGTAATGAATCGTGGCCAACTTGGCGACAATCCGTGGCCTTTGTCGTCTGGGCCGACCTGTGGCTCGCCGTCACTCTCTTCTTCGCCGTACGCACCGCTTTCGTCGGAACCATCGGCTGCATCTTGTTCATCATGATCGGCTTCTATGCGGCGATAGTTCACAGCCCTCGCGTTGCCATCAGCCACATCGGTTGGGCTCTTGCTGTCTGCACGACGCTCGCTGCCATGGCGATGTCCGAGCCGGTCAACGACGACTGGGTGGTCGTGAATCTCTATCTGATGGTTGCCGGTGTGGTTTTCTCCACCGCGTGGATTCTGCAGATCGTCTGGCTGCGCCTGACCGACGACGCACGCAACGCCCACCGGGACTACCTCACCGCGACACTCAATCGCCGCGGACTCCAGGACGAGGCACAGCATCTGCTGCGCAGTGATCGAACGCAGGCTCTGATCGCACTACTCATCGACGTCGACTCGTTCAAAAACCTCAACGACACGCACGGGCACGTCGCGGGCGACGACGCGTTGACCGCTGTCGCCGACCGCCTCATCGCTGCCGCCGGCCCCGATGCGGTGGTGGCTCGAATCGGTGGAGACGAGTTCGTCGTCCTGCGCGGAGTCGATCGAGGAGATATCGAGCAGGTCGCCACCGAGATACATTCGGCGGTCTCGTCCGACTCCGATCCCTATCCTGTGTCCGCCAGTACCGGCGTCAGCGTCTATCTGAGTCCCGAGACGGACTTACCGGATCGAGCTGTCAACGAACTGATCGAGCACGCAGACAATGCGATGTACCGAGCCAAGAAGCGCGGCGGCGATCGCATTGCCTGGGTGCAGATGTTCAGGCGCTGAAACTACTCACTCACTGTGGGCATGGTGATGCTCGCCGGGCAGGTCGTCGGGTGTCGCGAACATCTTTCGTTTCTCCCCGTGCAGGCGTGCGCTGATCCACCACGAGAGTTCCACGAGTACAACGCCGATCACGCCGAGGGTGATCGCGAGCGTCGTCGCAGCGACGTTGCTCGGATCCAGTTTGAAGAACTCGCGGGTGAACGGCAGCGCGAACAGGATGAGGTATCCGGCCACCGATCCGCCGATCAGAACGAGCTTCCACCAGACGTACGGCCGAGCCACGACGGCCAGAACCCACACGGCGATCATGATCAACGTGATGAGCGCACTGGTTCCGGCCTGGATCTTCTGGGTTTCCGTCTGGTCCGGGCCTTGGTAAGCCAATACGTAGGAGATGAACGTGGTGATGCCGATGATCAGGCCCGACGGCAACGCCAGACGCATCACGCGCGAGACGAAACCGGTTCGCGCGCGCTCGTTGTTGGGTGCCAGAGACAAGATGAAGGCCGGGATACCGATCGTGAACCACGCTGCGATCGTGACGTGGCGGGGCAGGAACGGGTACGGCAGCGGTTCGAAGTCGAAGACCTGGGACAGGACGCCGGTGATGCCGATCAGGAACGCAAGCACCACCGAGTAGACGGTCTTGGTCAGGAACAGATTCGACACACGCTCGATGTTGCCGATCACTCGGCGGCCTTCCGCGACGACGTACGGGAGCGTCGCGAACTTGTTGTCCAGCAGCACGATCTGGGCCACGGCTCGAGTAGCCGGGCTGCCCGAACCCATCGAGACTCCGATGTCGGCGTCCTTGAGTGCGAGCACGTCGTTGACGCCGTCACCGGTCATCGCGACGGTATGTCCGCGAGACTGCAAGGCCGCGACCATTTCCCGCTTCTGATCCGGTCGCACTCGACCGAACGTCGTTGCTCCGTCGAGAGTGTCCGCCAGCTTTTCCTGATCGCTGGGCAGCTCTCGCGCGTCGATGGGGCGGTCGCCGCCTTCGAGTCCGAGGGATCCGGCAACGGCGCCGACGGAAACCGCGTTGTCGCCGGAAATGACCTTGACCGCGACCTTCTGGCTGGCGAAGTACTCCAACGTCTCCTGGGCGTCCGGGCGCACTTTCTGCTCGAGCACGACCAGAGCTTCGGGGGTGACGGTGCCAGGGGCGTCGGCGTCGTCGACGGGGAGGTCGCTGCTGCCGAGCATGAGGACACGAAGTCCGCTCGAACCCACTTCCTCGGCCTTGCGGGCCATTTCCGAGTCGGGATCGAGCAGCACGTCCGGGGCACCGAGTACCCAGTTGCCGTGACTGCCGTACGACTGGCCGCTCCACTTCTTCGCCGAGGAGAACGGCGCTACCGCTGTCGCTTCGCCCCACCCGGAGTCGTCGGAGAGAGACTCGCGAATCGCCAGGACACTCGCGTTGGGGCGAGGGTCGGACGCGGCCATCGCGCTCAACGCGGACTTGACCGCAGTCTCCCCCGATCCACCCGGTGCGACGTCGACCTCGGACAGCCGCATACCGTTCTCGGTCAGCGTTCCGGTCTTGTCCGCGCACACCACGTCGACACGAGCCAGACCCTCGATCGCCGGCAACTCCTGAACGAGGCACTGGCGCTTGCCCAACCGGATCACACCGACCGCAAATGCAATGGACGTCATGAGCACAAGGCCTTCGGGAACCATCGGAACCAGAGCTGCCACCATGCCGTTGAGTGCCGGTCGGATCGGCAGGCCGATCGTGAAGAGCTGATTGAAGATGATCAGCGCACCCGCCGGAATCATCAGGTAGGTGATGAACTTCAGGATCTTGTCGATGCCGCTGCGCAGTTCGGAATGCACGAGGGTGAACTTGCTCGCCTCTTCGGCCAGCTTGGCCGCGTATGCATCGCCGCCGACCTTGGTGGCGCGGTATGCACCGCTGCCCGCGGCAACAAAACTGCCCGACAACACTTGCTGGCCACTCGCCTTGTGAACCGGATCGGCCTCACCGGTGAGCAGCGATTCGTCGACCTCGAGTGCAGCCGAACTGACCACCTCACCGTCGACGACTATCTGGTCACCGGATCCGAGTTCGATAATATCGTCGAGCACAACATCTTTGGGCGCCATCGCCACGGCGACGCCGTCACGCCTGACCATGGGCTTGGCCTGACTCACGATGGCCAGAGCGTCGAGCGTGCGCTTGGCGCGGATCTCCTGGATGATGCCGATACCGCTGTTCGCGATGATCAGCAGTCCGAACATGCCGTCGATGATCGAACCCGTCGCGAGCACGATCACCAACAACACGGTCAGGATCGCGTTGATGCGAGTGAAGACGTTGCCGCGAATGATGTCCTTGACCGAGCGGGACGCCCGGTCCGGTACATCGTTGGTTTGTCCCGACGCGATCCTTGCTGCAACCTGATCGGCGGTCAGACCGCGGGCGACGTCGACGTCGTCCGGCAATCGCTCAGGCGCTACCGCCACTGCTGTCTCTTCTGAACTGGTGTGCTCGTGAGCCATGGTCAAAGATTACGCACCCGGAGCAACTAATCAGGGTGCGACTCGACAGGCAACCACGTCCGCGACACTTCGCCGCTCAGCCCAGCGGTATCCACCACTTCGACGGCGGTGTCGGTGACAACGCGTCGATCCTGCCGCCCGGCATCGGGACCGACACTGTTGTGCCCGCATCTGCAGCCGACTCGTCGAGGCGAATGATCGGCTCCGACCACGAGTGAAACGCGAGGTTGAACGTCGCCCAGTGAATCGGGACGAAGACACCGCGCGACCCGTCGCCCTTGTTGAGGTCGATGTGCGTCTGCACTGCCTCTTCCGGATTCATGTGGATGTCCGGCCAGCGCACGTCGTACGCACCGACGGGGAGAAGCGTCAGATCGAAAGGCCCATAGGTTTCACCCAGCTGTTCGAAACGCGATGTGTATCCGCTGTCACCACCGAAGAAGACCCGGTGCTTCGGCCCGGCGAATACCCACGACGCCCACTGCGTCGTGTTCCGGACGAGGCCACGACCGGAGAAGTGACGAGCCTCCGTGCACGTGAGGACCAGGTCGTCGATTTTTGTCGACTCGTCCCAGTCCAATTCCACGATCCGGTTCTCGGGCACCTTCCAGTGCCGCAGGTGAGCCCCGATACCGATCGGCACGACGAACGGAGCGGTCTGTGTACGAGTCAGGGTCTTGACCGTAGCCATGTCGAGATGGTCGTAGTGATCGTGAGAGATGACTATCGCATCCACTGCAGGCAGTTCGGTCAAAGCCACCGGAGTGGGGTGCATGCGCGCGGGACCTACTGTGGCCGAGGGTGATACGCGTTCACTCCACACCGGATCGGCGAGAACGCGGTAGCCGTCGACCTCGACGAGAACGCTCGAATGGCCGTACCACGTCACCGCCGCGTCGCCGGCTGCCGCCGGTGCCAGCGGAGTGGCCAACGGAATCGGCCGACGCGGCCGACCCGTCGACCCTCGCGTGGCCATCGACTTGAACATTCCGACATCGGTGCCCGGAACCAGTGTGCTGCTGGGCTCCGAGTTGTGGAACTGGCGGTCCCGGTATCGCGGGGACATCGCCGCATACGGTTGCACCGTGTTTCGCGAGGCCCCGATCTGCGTCGGGATGCCCCATGCGGCTCGCGCCACCCACCCCGTCGCCGCGGCAACAGCAGCAACTCCGAGAACCGTCGTCTTCTTCATTCAGACGAGCGTAGCCACTATCTGCCCTGCGTGCCCGGCGCCTGTTTTCCCTGCAACCAGCTTTACTTACCCTTGAATACGGGAGGGCGGTTCTCGATGCGGGCAGCGCGGGCTTCCTGGACGTCCTCGCTGAGCCAGGCGGCGTGAAGCGCGTCGAGCTGCTCGGGAGACTGCTCCTCCATGGTGCCGTCGTCGTTGAGAACCATCTTCATGTGCCGCAACGACAGCGGTGCGAGATTCGCGATGCGGTGTGCCCATTCCTGAGCGTCGTCGAGGGTTCCGATTTTGTTGGCGAGGCCGCGAGTGAAGGCTTCTTCGGCGCCGATCTGTTCGATGCCGAGCAAAATGGTGCGCGCGGGACCGCCGCCGACCAGCGACGCGAGCCGACGCATCGTCCACTTGTCCACCGAGACACCGAGGGTGGCGGCCGGGATTCCGAAGCGAGCGCTCGGCGCCACGACGCGAAGATCCGACGCGATGGCCAGTTGCGTGCCCGCGCCTATAGCCGGACCGTTGACGGCAGCGATGACGGGGATGGGCGCCGTGTCGATAGAGCGAAGCATCTCGAACAGGCGATCGGTGAAGCCCTCCATGTAGACGTCGCCGGAGAGGTCCGCGCCTGCACAGAACGCCGATCCCTCACCGGTGATGACGACGACGTGCGCGTGCTCGGCTACCGCCGCGTTCATCGCGTCCCGTATTGCGATGCAGAGTTCCGCGCTGAGCGCATTACGACGCTCGTGACGCTGCAACTCGATGGTCACGACGTTGCCGTCACGGGAGAACCCGATCATGTCCGCTCACTTTCGTTTCTGGAAGGCTCGACACAGGGATGTTCCGAGGCGCCGATACCGTCCGCATACTTCTCTGCAGCTAAGTTCTGTACATCAGGAGGTTAGATTACCGATGAGTACAGACGACCTTGCCGCACAGCAACCACACCCGGTTGACGTGGTGGTGATCGGCGCCGGACAGGCCGGACTCTCCGCCGCCTACTACCTGCGCAAGTTCGGAATCGAGCCCGAATCGGGGTTCGTGGTGCTCGATCATGCGTCGGGGCCGGGCGGGGCGTGGCAGTTCCGTTGGCCGAGCCTGACACTGAGCACCGTCAACGGCGTCCATGACCTCCCGGGAATGTCCTTCGCGGAAACCACCGGTACAGACGCCGAACAGGTGCCTGCATCGGTGGCGGTCCCCCACTACTTCGAACTGTACGAAAAGCAATTCGAACTTCCCGTCCACCGCCCGGTACACACGCGAGTGGTGTGTCCGAGGGAAGAGCGCCTGCGGATCGAGACCGACCAGGGAGTATTCGCGGCGCGAGGCTTGATCAACGCGACGGGGACCTGGGAGCGGCCCTTCATCCCCCACTATCGCGGGGCCGAGTCGTTCCGTGGCCGACAACTGCACACGAAGGACTATCGAACCGCTGCCGAGTTCGAAGGCAAACATGTCGTCGTGGTCGGCGGCGGGATCTCGGCCGTCCAACTGCTCGACGAGATCTCACGCGTCACGACCACTACCTGGGTGACGCGGCGCGAACCCGAGTTCCGCGACGAGCCGTTCACGCCGGACATCGGCCGCGCTGCGGTTGCCATGGTCGAAGATCGTGTACGACGCGGCCTGCCACCGGGATCCGTTGTCTCGGTGACCGGCCTCCCGGTAACGCCTGCCATCCGGGCAGCGCGAGAGCGTGGTGTGATGAATCGACTGCCGATGTTCTCCGAAATTCTTCCGAACGGCGTGAAGTGGGCCGACGGTACCGTCGCCGACGCCGATGTCATCTTGTGGTGCACCGGTTTTCGTAGCTCACTCGATCACCTGGCGCCGTTGCACCTGCGCGGACCGGGTGGCGGAATCCCGATGACCGGGCGCCTCGCCACGCAGGTCGAAGCCGACCCTCGCGTGCACCTGGTGGGATACGGACCGTCGTCGTCGACGATCGGAGCCAACCGCGCCGGCCAAGCGGCAGCGCGCGAACTGACCGCGTACCTGGGAATCGGCGAATGAACAGAATCCTTGTTCCGGGCGAAACCTGCTGGCGCATCGAACCGGCGGACAATCTTGCCTGCATCGTCGACGCCGCTGACTACTTTCATCATGCGAAGTCCGCAATGCTGCAAGCTGAGAAGCGAATCATGTTGATCGGCTGGGACTTCGACACGCGCATCAAACTCGAACCAGGCAAGCAGACTCTCGACGGCCCCAACCGGTTGGGAATGTTCCTCCGCTGGCTCGTCCGCGAGAAACCCGACCTCGAAATCCTCGTACTCAAATGGAACATCGGCGCGTTCACCGCAATCGGCCGCGGTATGACTCCCGTCTTCGTGTCCAACTGGTTGACCGACGAGCGCCTTCGGTTCGAGATCGACGGCGCCCATCCGGTGGGCGCGGCGCACCATCAGAAGATCATCGTCATCGACGACGCCCTGGCGTTCTGCGGCGGCATCGACATGACTGTGGACCGCTGGGACACCTCGGATCACGTCGACCGAAACGATTACCGAATCACTCCGAGTGGAAGGCGTTACGGCCCTTGGCATGACGCGACCACGGCGGTCGACGGCAATGCGGCGGCGGCCATCGGCGAATTGGCGCGGGCACGTTGGAAATCCGCAACCGGCGAGGATCTCACACCGGTCGAGAGCACCGCGACTCCGTGGCCCGTCAATTTGGCTCCCACCTTGCGGGTTGTCGACGTAGCCGTCGCCAGAACATTGCCGGAGCTCGGCGAACGCACGGAGGTGCGTGAGATCGAGGCGCTGTATCTCGCGGCCATCGCCGGGGCCGAGCACACGCTGTACATCGAAAGCCAGTACCTCGCCTCACGCACTCTGGCCGAGGCGATTGCCGCGCGCCTGCGTGAGGACGACGGACCGGAGATCGTTCTGGTCATTCCGCGCAACGCCGACGGTTGGCTGGAACAAAAGGCGATGGACGGGGCGCGCCACGACCTGTTGCATCTGCTGTGGTCCGCCGATATCCACGACCGGTTCGGGGCGTTTTATCCCGTGACCTCTTCTGGCGCACCTATTTACGTCCACGCCAAGGTTCTCGTGATGGACGATCGCCTCCTGCGAATCGGGTCGTCGAATCTCAACAACCGTTCGATGGGCTTCGACACCGAGTGCGACATCGCCGTCGAATCCGACGACGACGCAGATGTCGAGTTGCGCGCCTCGATCATCGGATTGAGGCGCCGCCTACTCAGCGAGCACCTCGACGTCACCGAGGAAGAAGTCGACGACGCGTTGGGCGAGCAGTCACTGTTGTCGACGGTTCGCGCTCTCGCGACCTCCGACGCTCGCAGTCTGCGCGAATTCGACCGGAACACAGTCGACGGCGAAGACCACGTGCTCGCTGAAAATGCACTGATGGATCCCGAGCGCACGCCACCCAGACTGAGCGATCGAATCGAAGGATTGCGCCGCCTGCTCGGCAAACGCTGAGACTCTAGAACACGCGCACGCAGTGCCCGGTTGCCAGCGCGAGTTCGACGAGCGTTGCACCGTGAACACTCGGGACGAGCGCGAGGAGAAACGTATCGCTGTCGCTGTCGAGCCAGGCAAGTGAAACGCCCGTATCGGTGATGTTGTCGACGATACGGGCGAGAAGCGATTCGAGTCCGGCAGCTCGATCGAAGCCCATGGCAAGACTGTCCGCCCACTCCCACGATCCCGCCGGCGCCGACGTGAGCACTCGCAGCTGACCCAGAACCTCGGCAGCGCCCTCGTTCCAATCCACCCAGACCAGGCGTTCTTGTTCGTGCAATGCGTCGACGAGAGCAAACCACGCCATTTCCGGGTGCGGCTTCTCGAGCGTCTGTGAGTACAACTCGTTCTGTACTTCGACATACCGTTCCGGCTGGTCGATCGCGAGAGTCACACGATCGATGACAACAGCGCTGTCAGGGGCGAGCAGTTCGGCGATCGCGCGCAACGCGTCGCGAGCAGTTCCACTCACTATGGCTCCAAGTTCAATTCGGTCATCGGTGCGGTTTCCACATTCTGACATGCGTGTGCGCCTCGTTCGGACGTGTCCTCGATGTCGGGACACGAGCCAGATGCTTGCCGTGAGTTCCACGAATTCCCGGGCAACACCGCTCGCCGAGCTACCAAATTGGACTTTCCGGCTATCCCATTCGCCGCACTTGTCCGTTTACCCTTTCACCTGGCCTTACAATCCGGATATAGTCATCGGCGATCCAAGAAGCCAACTGGGATGTAGCGAGCCAGCGAACAGTCTGTTACCGTTCAGCTAACTACCCCTTCTGGTCAAACCGGATCGAAGGGGTTCGGGCAATGACCCACGGGGGGTTGACGTGAAGGGGCCATGTTCCGCATGAAACACGATTCACACACGACAACCTCTTGGTGGTCGATCGGCGAATGGCGCCTGGGATGGAAGGTCATCGCCGTTCTCGCATTGCCGATGATCGTCGCCGTCGTCCTCGGAGCCCTTCGCGTTCAGACGGAACTCGAAGAAGCCGCACAGCTGAGTTCCTCGTCCGAGCGCGCCCTCGCTGTGCCCGCCGCGATCAATCTCGAATCCGCGCTGTACGAGCTCGCCGAAGCTGCATCGGCACGCACTGACACCGGCCCCGCCACACAAGCGGTTTCGGACGCAATGGATCAACTGGTCGACGCCGCGCGCGCGTTCCAGTCCGACGACGACCTCAACGACCAAGTGACTTCGGCGCTCGCAGAGAGCCGTTCCATCATGGAAGAGGTCGCCGCCGGCGCGGTGGCTCCCGCACGCTTGGTTTCGCGGGTCGGCGAAGTCTCTCGCGCACTCTCGAGCACCTTCACCAGCGTCGTCGAGCATTCTCAGCGTCCGGCGCTGCGCGAAGAGGGTGGCCGACTCTCAGCACTCTGGGATGCGCGACGAGCACTGGCCGAACAACGAATCCTCTTCGGCTCAGGTGATCCGGACCAGCAGGCTCGTACCTCGATGGTCAGTGCCGCCGGTGCCGAACTGGTCGCTCTGAACAACATTCTCGCCATCGACGGGAGCAACGACACCGTCCGGACCCTCAGCAACTCCGCTCAGAACCGGATCAATTCACTCGGATCAACCCCGTCGACCTCTCCTCTGGGGAGCCGCGTCGGTACCGATCTGAAATCCGGAAACGACCAGTACAACAGCCTGACCGACACCACCGTCACCGAGTTCGGCGATACCGTCACCGCTGAATCCAATGCAGCACGAACCGCAGCACTTCGTGACACTGCAATCGTGCTCGGCGCGGTCCTGCTGGCACTGGCCATCGCCCTCGTCATCAGCCGATCGCTCATCGATCCGATCCGTCGGCTGCGATTTGCCGCATTGCAAGCAGCACGACGCGGACTCCCCGACGCGATCGAACGAATTCGCGCAGGTGCCAGTATCGACGACGTCGACTTCGCCCGTGTACCGATCCGCACCCACGAGGAAATCGGCGAGCTTGCACGCGCGGTGGACGACATGCACGGTCAGGCCATCACGCTGGCCGGCGAGCAGGCCACCCTGCGGCGCCAGGTCAACGACATGTTCGAAACGCTGTCGAGGCGTAACAAGTCCCTCGTCGACCAGCAACTCGGTTTGATCGAACAGTTGGAGCAGGACGAAGACGACCCTCGTCGCCTCGAGAATCTGTTCCGGCTCGACCACATCGCCGCGAGAATGCGTAGAAACGGCGACAACTTGTTGGTTCTCGCCGGAACCGATGTACGCCGCGCCAGAACCGCCCCCGTCGCTCTCGGCGATATCCTTCGTGCGGCGGTATCAGGCGTCGAGGAATATCGACGCGTCGAACTCGGGCAGATACCGCCCGGAGTCGTCACCGGTCATGCTGCCCCGGACGTCGTTCACCTCATCGCTGAACTGCTCGACAATTCTCTGCGGTACTCCCCGCCGGAGACCACCGTCTCCATCAACGCTGCCCGCACCATCGACGGCTCCATGATCGTCGAGATCGCAGATCTCGGTATCGGCATGTCGCCTGCCGATATCCTCGATGCCAACGAGCGCCTCGCCGCCGGCGGCGAGATGAGCGCGGATACAGCGCGTCGCATGGGTTTGTTCGTCGTGAGCCGAATCAGTCGTCGCTACAACATCTCTGTGCGCCTGCGCCCGACGGCAACGTCGTCGACGCACAGCGGCATCACCGCAACGGTGCTCCTACCGACGTCGATACTCGATTCTTCTCGGGGACCCGAGATCCGCACGCCGCGAACCGGACCCGTGCCCACGCTCGATCGGACTCCGCCGCCCGCACCGTCTGAACCGTCCTGGTCACAGCCCGTCCCGACCGAATTGGCACCCCCGCAGCCTGCGACCAGAAGTTTCGCAGATCTCCCGCGTCGAACGCCCAGCAACAGCACCGACCGGACTGAGACGTTCGCCCCGATCACACCGCAATCCATTCCCACGACAACAGCGCCTTCGGGGTTGCCACGTCGCACTCCGGGCACAAGTGGAGTACCGGCGGTCAGTACCTCGACTCCGACCACTGCTGCACCCGCCACCTCCGTGTCGTCCTTCGCTCCTCTGCCCGATCCCGAAGGCACAAGCGCATCGACGTCCCTTCCCGTGCGTACTCCTTCGCCGGAATTCACCTCGCCGGCACAGGGTCCCGAGATCCCGGTGGGTCCACACCCGTCGACAACCCCGCCGCCACGGCACCGGCTCTCAGCCCCGACGCCGACAAATACTGCGGCGTTCTTCTCCTCGCGCACCCGTGACGGGCTCTCTGCTCGCGCATCGGCGCGCGCTGACGGCGCGGGAGAGGGCAACTCGAACGGCGTACTCGCTGCCCCGACCACGATGCCGATTTTCGCCCGGATGGTGTCCGAGTGGCTCGTGGACCCGACGGCGGAGACGTCAGCTGCTTCCACCGGCAGTGCGTGGACCACCGACGCGGATCAAGGCTGGCTGGCCGCTCGGACCTCGTTCGAGATGCCGGTCACCAAGATCGCCGATTCCGGACTTCCCATTCGAGACCGCGGAGCCCGCCTGGTTCCCGGCGCAGTCGGGAGAGGTGGAACGACACAGCGCCATGCATCCAATCCGGCGGACGTCCAACGTGGTTGGAGCAGTTACCAATCCGGAGTACAACGAGGGCGTCGGCGCGCTGCCGACCATCAGCCCGATGGCGGACAGTCTTTCGAAGCGTCCACGATGTTGCACAACGATGAAGGAGAACAGTGAACACTGTCGGAGCCCAAGAGACTCCCCGCGCACTCGACTGGCTGGTATCGGCTTTTGCCCGAGACGTGCCGGGTGTGAGTCACGCGATCATCGTCTCAGCCGACGGGTTGTTGACGGCCTCGAGCACGCATCTTCCGCTCGACCGGGCCGATCAATTAGCCGCTGTCACTTCCGGACTCGCCAGCCTGTCCGCGGGGGCGTCACGCCTCTTCGACGGTGGAGCCGTCATGCAGTCCGTCGTCGAGATGGAGAACGGCTACCTGCTTCTCATGGGCGTCGGTAGTGGCGCTTACCTTGCTGCTCTCGCTGTCGCCGGATGCGACATCGGCCAGATCGGTTACGAAATGGCGACTCTCGTCGATCGCGTCGGCACCACCATGGACATTGCCCCGAGAACATCGCAGGGTATTTGAGTTCGATGCCTCACCATCAATCCGAGTACGACGACGCCGAACCGAGCTTGGTCCGGCCGTACGCGCTCACCGAAGGTCGGACCCTGCCGTCCATCGACCTCCCACTCGAAGCGATCATCGCGACGATCGAAGACGCGGTCTCGAACAATCTTGCACCGCAGGATATTCGTGCATCGATCGTCGCACTCTGCGAGCAGCGGATCTCGGTTGCCGAGATCGCTGCCCACCTGGGTGTTCCGATCGGAGTCGTGCGGGTACTGGTCGCCGACCTCGTAGTAGCCGGATCACTGGAAATACATGCCACTCTGCGAAGCGACGCATCTCGAGTCGAGCGACGCGAACTGATCGAAAGGACCCTCAGTGGACTTCGGGCACTCTGACTCATCGTCTCGCGTGAAATCGACAAAAATCGTGATCGCCGGGGGTTTCGGTGTTGGCAAGACAACACTTGTGGGGACCGTCTCCGAAATCGTCCCCCTTCGCACGGAGGCCATGGTCACCGACGCCAGCGACGGTATCGACAATCTCGGATCCACTCCCGACAAGAGCACCACGACCGTCGCGATGGACTTCGGGCGCATCACTCTCGCCGACGACCTGGTCCTCTATCTGTTCGGAACCCCGGGACAGCGCCGCTTCTGGTTCATGTGGGACGACCTGATCACCGGTGCGATCGGTGCGGTCATTCTGGTCGACACGCGTCGCCTGGAAGACAGCTTCGCCGCAGTCGACTTCTTCGAGGCGCGAGGCCTCCCGTTCATCGTGGCGGTCAACCGTTTCGACGGCGCACCAATCCATTCGGCGAGCGATCTCCGCCAGGCGTTGGCTCTACCCAACCGGGTTCCCATGATCGAGATCGACGCCCGAAACCGCGAATCAGCCAAACGCGCGCTGATCGCCGTCACCGAATACTCCCTCGAACGACTTGCAGCTGAAGCAGTCGTCTAGATGAATCACCAGATGCGAATCGCCGCCGAAAGGAACTGGCATGTCGGATGAAATGCACCATTTCTCGATGGGAATCTGGCTGCTCGGACTCGCCTACGTCGTGTCCGTGGTCGGGTCGGTAGTCGGCCTGGCGTGCACCAGGCATTCAGCGTCGGCGACGACAACCGCCACACGCATGCGATGGCTCGCCATGGCTGCCTTGTCGATCGGTGGCGTCGCCATCTGGCTCATGCATTTCATCGCCATGCTCGGCTTCGCGGTCCCCGGCAGTCCCATTCGATACAACCTCGGATGGACCGTGATCTCCGCGATCATCTCAGTAGGGGCCGTGTTTGTCGGCCTGCTGATCATCGGGACCGAATTTCGCTGGACGCGGCTTCTGATCGGGGGCGTGGTAACCGGTCTCGCCGTGAACATCATGCATTACACGGGTATGCGCGCCTTGCGCTTTCAGGGCGAGATCCACTACGACCTGCTCTTCGTTGCACTGTCGGTTCTCATCGCAGTCGTCGCCGGAACCGCTGCACTGTGGTTCACCATGGTGCTCGAGTCCACGATTCTGCGTTTTGTCGCCGGAATCATCATGGGCATCGCTGTCGTCGGTATGCACTACACCGGAATGGCCGCTGTCGAGGTTGTTCACGACGCGGCAGCCCCGGCGCCACAGGGACTCGAAGTGTTCTCGTTCCTCTTCCCTGTCTTCGTTCTCGGCCTGCTGGCGTTGGCAGTTCCGATTGTCGCAGTGCTGACAGCACCCAACCGCGCGACGGCACGAATGGAATCCGCCGCCGACGATCTGGCGTTCGAAGCACGAGAGTTCGCGATCTCGAACTGAGCAGAGTACGGGGCGAGTTCACGTAAATCGACAACGCCCCGTACATTTCGGGGATGGTGGATGCCGGACACAACCCCCAGCCATCGACTCGCGCAACGCTGGTCGTGATCGGTGGTTTGCCGGCCACCGGCAAGTCGACGATCGCGCGGGCGCTTGCGCAGCGTCACCAAATCCCCTTCGTGCGGATCGATACCATCGAACAGGCGCTGATCCGCAGCGGTATCGCTGACGGGTCCGGGACCGCCGGATACATCACCGGGTACGCGCTCGCCGCCGAACAATTGCGACTGGGACTTTCGGTCGTGGTCGAATGCGTCAACCCCGTCGAGGCGACACGAAACGCCTGGTCCGCTACCGCACAACATAATTCGGCGCGCCTGCTCGGTGTCGAGGTCATCTGTTCGGATCCCGACGAGCATCGCAGACGCGCTGAACGGCGAGTCGTCGACATCCCGGATCTCGTACTACCGACGTGGCAGGAAATTCTGGATCGAGACTACGAGCCGTGGACTACGGAACGGCTGGTGCTCGACACCGCAATCATGGACTCCGACAGTGCAGTACGACGCATCACAGCCAAGATGCTGTAGCGTGCGAGCTGCTCACAAGGTGAGAACGAAGAATGCGCTGTTCGGGTCTTCGCGGTAGTTCCCGAACGGTGGACAAGGCACGAACCCGAATTTCGCGTACAACCGGCGAGCTGGATCGAAGAACTCTTGCGTACCGGTCTCCAATTCGAGTTGCCGGTAACCTCGTTGTCTCGACTCGTCCACGACGTGTTGAAGAAGTCGCGTTCCCACGCCACGCCCCCTTGCTGCCGATGACGTTCGCATCGACTTGATCTCGCCGCCCGCCGACGACCGTTCCTTGAGTGCGACGCAACCGAGTAGCTCGTCACCTTCGCTCCACAGCGTCCACATGGTCACAGAGATATCCATCAGCCCCGTGACGTCCAGCGCGTGAACGCTGTCCGAGGGCGAGGTCGCGTGCATGTCGGCGAGATGTTCGGTGAGTAGAGCACGGACCGCATCCCGACTCAGGTCGTCAATTTCGATTCGCACAGACCCTCACTATCCTCTTCGCTTCCGGCAGCATCGAATGAAAGTATGACTGTCCGTCACTTCGCCGAAGGCCTGGCCCGAACGTGGATGCGTTCTCCTTGGGGGCCGAACAGACTCAGTACCTCGACCGGGCCGCGCCCGTCACTGCCGAACCAATGCGGGTTTCGGGTGTCGAATTCAGCAGCTTCACCCGTACCCATCACGATGTCGTGATCGGCCAACACCAACCGCAACCTCCCCGACAACACGTACAGCCATTCGTAGCCGTCGTGCACTTGGGGATCCGGTTCCGTCTGGCTTGCCGGGATGGTCATCTTGAATGCCTGCAACCCACCCGGTTGCCGAGTCAGCGGCAATACCGTTCGCCCACTGACGCTTCGAGGCGCACTCTGGATGCGTGGATCGGCGACCTGCGGTGCCGCCACCAGTTGGTCCAACGGCACTTGGTGGGCAAGCGCGATCGGAAGCAGCAACTCCAAGCTCGGGCGACGCTCCCCCGCTTCGAGCCTCGACAGGGTGCTCTTCGAAATACCGGTGGACTCGGACAGCGCTGTGAGTGTGACGTTCCTCTGTGTACGAATGCGTTTGAGGCGCGCGCCGATCTGCGAGATGGCGGCATCGATGTGCGGACCGTTGACATTCATGGTGCCGAGTCTGACGACGATTCCCAGAAATGGCAACATTAGTTGCTGATGAACCTCCTCTGCGAGCAATCTGTGCTCATGCGAACACACACTGAAACTGAGATCCTCGACGCCGTGATCGTCGGCGGTGGCGCCGCCGGACTCAGCGCAGCCCTGGTGTTGGGTCGTGCTCGGCGCTCGGTCGCCGTCATCGATTCCAGCAAACCGCGCAACGCACCGGCAGCACACATGCACGGCTTCCTCTCGCGCGACGGCATGGCGCCACGTGAGTTGCTCGCCGTCGGACGCAGCGAATTGCAGACGTACGGAGTGGAATTGACACAAGATGACGTAGTCGACATCTCCTGGTGCGGTATCGAACCCGGCTTTGTCGTCGAACTTTCAGGAGGCACGACGCTCGAAACTCGTACTGTGCTGGTTGCCACCGGCCTACGGGATTCACTCCCGAAAATACCAGGCATCCAGGAGCTTTGGGGGCAAAGCGTGCTCCATTGCCCGTACTGCCATGCGTACGAGATCAGCGACCAACCGATCGGCGTTCTCGGCGGCGACGCTCGCGAGATGTCACTTCACCAGGCGTTTCTACTCCGACAGTGGTCGTCGGATGTGACGTTCTTCCCCGACAAGATCTCGCTCACCCCCGACGAACGCGCGCGACTGGCTGCCCGAGGAGTGACGGTTGCCGACGGATCGGTATCTGGATTGATCGGCGAGAGAGGCGAACTGAGGGCCGTCGAACTCGACAACGGCCAACTTGTTGCGCGCTCAGCACTGTTCGTTGCGCCGCGTTTCGTTCCGAACGACGCACATCTGACGCGACTCGGCTGCAAAACCAGCCCCACGGGATTCGTGGCTGTCGATCGTTCCGGCGCCACCAGTGTTCCTGGTATCTGGGGCGCCGGCAACGTCGTCGACCCTCGCGCCCAGGTAATCAATGCTGCGGCGGCAGGTTCGACCGCGGCAATCGCGATCAACGGATATCTGGTCGAGCAAGATGTCGAATCGGCTCTTCGTTCGACCGAGCCGGAAGGGGGCTTCTCGGCGACAGTGGAGCAACGCGTCTGCGAGTTGAACGGCGGCAGCGCCCTCCACGGCTTGTGACCGAGGCGTCTACGTCGCGGGGCCGCCGTGCAACTTCTCGTAGGCGGCCTTCTCGGCGTCGTGGCGCGAGATCTTCTTCGGGTTCTCGAGGTCGGAAGGCAAACCGTGACGCTCGAGGCGGCGCGACCTGTTCTGAGCCATGTAGGAGACCGAATAGAACAGTGCCAGAAGCACTCCGAGCAGCACCATCGATGCCCGCAGGGCCCACGGTCCGGGGAAGAGCATGAAGGCCGCGAACACTGGAATGAACGGCACCATGCTTCGGATCAGGTGACGCGGCACGGCCCAGTCACCGATCAGGTCGTTTCGTACCCAGTCCTGCATCGAATCGGGCAGTTTGCGCCCCACTGAATAACCCAACCACTGAAGAGGATTCGGGCTCGTACGTTGCTTTTTGGAAGTCACGGAAGTCACCTGTTCGGTACGCATCGACGGTACTGACGCAGTCATCACGTTTCTTTCGGATGCAGTCATCACATTTCTCTCATTGGTCCAAGGCTCCGGCGCGGAGCGCGGCCTCGTTGACCCGCGTCAGAACGTTGTGGAGTTCTTCGAGTTCGGCGAGGCTGACGCCGAGCTTCGCGACAACCGCCGGCGGGATCTTCTCCGCCTCCGCGCGCAGTGCCACACCGGCTTCGGTGAGGTCCACGTCCAGTTGCCGTTCGTCGGCGCGGCTACGGGTTCGCGTGATCAGCCCGGACGCCTCGAGTCGCTTGAGGAGCGGCGACAGCGTCGGCGAATCGAGTTGCAGTGCCTGCCCGATTTCCTTGACCGCCATCGGCGACTTTCCCCACAGTGCCAGCATCACCAGGTACTGGGGATGCGTGAGGCCCATCGGCTCGAGCAGTGGCCGGTAGACGGACAGCACCGCCCGGTTCGCGACCGCAAGTGCAAAGCACACCTGCCGGTCGAGAGCCAGCGGATCATCCATCTGCGTCTGCGGAGCCTTCGTCGTCATGACTCCGATATTATCAGATTAATTAGTGCAGCAACTATTATTGCACTAATCAATCTGGCGACGATCGTCACTCTTCTCCAACGTCGACGTGGGTTGCCCGGTGAGACCCACGTGCGCTTCCGCCCTCATTCGCTCCACCATGTGCGGGTAGTGCAGCTCGAACGCCGGACGCTCACTGCGGATGCGCGGTAACTCGGTGAAGTTGTGACGCGGCGGCGGGCAGGTGGTTGCCCACTCCAGCGAGTTTCCGTAACCCCACGGATCGTCGACGGTGACCACCTCGCCGTAGCGGTAGCTCTTGAAGACGTTCCAGATGAACGGAAGCGTCGAGGCACCGAGTACGAAGGCAAAGATCGTGGACACCGAGTTCAGAACCGTGAACCCGTCCGAGGGCAGGTAGTCGGCATAGCGACGCGGCATCCCCTCGCCGCCGAGCCAGTGCTGAACGAGGAACGTGCCGTGGAAACCGACGAACGTGGTCCAGAAGTGCCACTTGCCGAGGCGCTCGTCCATCATGCGACCGGTCATCTTCGGGAACCAGAAGTAGATACCGGCGTACGTGGCGAACACGACCGTACCGAAGACCACGTAATGGAAGTGGGCGACGACAAAATACGTGTCGGTGACATGGAAGTCGATCGGCGGGCTCGCGAGAATGACACCCGACAGACCACCGAACAGGAAGGTGATCAAGAAGCCGACCGAGAACAGCATCGGCGACTCGAAGGTCAACTGCCCCTTCCACATCGTGCCGATCCAGTTGAAGATCTTCACACCTGTCGGCACGGCGATCAGGAACGTCATGAACGAGAAGTACGGCAGGAGAACAGCACCCGTCGCGTACATGTGGTGAGCCCACACCGCGATCGACAGAGCTGAAATCGCCAGTGTCGCATAGACCAATCCGGTGTACCCGAAGATCGGCTTACGGCTGAAGACCGGGAAGATCTCCGAGACGATACCGAAGAACGGCAGCGCGATGATGTACACCTCGGGGTGACCGAAGAACCAGAACAGGTGCTGCCACAACAGAACTCCACCCGACGCAGGGTCGAAGATGTGTCCACCGAGGTGACGGTCGACGAACAGACCCATGAACGCAGCGGTCAGCAACGGGAACGCCATCAAGATCAGAATGCTGGTGATGAAGATGTTCCACGTGAAGATGGACATCCGAAACATCGTCATGCCTGGTGCGCGCAGGCAGATCACGGTGGTGATCATGTTGACCGCACCGAGAATGGTGCCGAGGCCACCGACCGTCAGACCGAAGACCCACAGGTCGGCGCCGACGCCGGGACTGTGCACCGCACCCGACAACGGGGTGTACGCGGTCCAACCGAAGTCGGCAGCGCCGCCCGGCGTGAGGAATCCGCCGAGAACGATGAGACCACCAAAAGTGAAGAGCCAGAACCCGAATGCGTTCAGACGCGGGAACGCCACGTCCGGGGCACCGATCTGCAGCGGAAGTATGTAGTTCGCGAAGCCGAAAACGACGGGCGTCGCGTACAGCAGCAACATGATCGTGCCGTGCATGGTGAACAACTGGTTGAACTGCTCGTTCGAGAGGAACTGCATCCCGGGGACAGCCAGTTCCGCACGCATGAACAGGGCCATCAGGCCGCCGATCAGGAAGAACACGAAAGCCGTGATCATGTACATGATCCCGATCTTCTTGTGATCGGTGGTCTTGATCATGTCGAACATCCACGACCCCTTGGGATCACGGCGCTTCGGGTACGGCCGCTCCGGAATCGGCTCCAACTCTCCGGTCCGCTCGTCCGGCACCGTTGTCGTCATGCTCGCGCGTCCTCTTTCGTGCTCGATACCGCCTCAAGAACTTTCCGCACGACCATATCGCATGTTAATAGTTAATGCACAAACTAAGTGTGGTCGACGTGAGCATCTATCGAAAACCGAACGTACGCAACCTTTTGCAGATTTCGGTGAGATAAAGTCAGGCGGCGGAATAGGTCGAGGGTCCGCCGCGTTGAACAAACCCGTGACTCTTCCCGACACATCGACAGCACCCGAGGCCTCCGCGTTGCGCGGCCTCTTCGAGCCTTTCGAGGTCAAATCACTCTCGTTGCGTAACCGTTTCGCCATGGCCCCGATGACGCGCGCCTTCTCGCCGGACGGAATCCCCGGCGCCGACGTAGCCGAGTACTACCGTCGTCGCGCAGCAGGTGGTGTCGGCTTGATCATCACCGAAGGCACGTACATCCCGGACCCGGCAGCCGGCCCGCACACCCGCGTACCGCGCATCTACGGCGATTCGAGCCTGGGTGGCTGGAAGTCGGTTGTCGACGCCGTCCACGCCGAAGGCGGATCGATCATTCCTCAGCTGTGGCACCTCGGAGTCGAACGCGGCGAGAACTCGCGCCTGAACCCCGAGGTCGAAACCGTCAGCCCCTCCGGCCTGGCACTGGACGGCACCCGCCTGGGACGAGAATTCACCACCTCTGACCTCGACGACTTGAAGCAGTCGTGGGTCGACGCCGCACTCAACGCGAAGAACACCGGCTTCGACGGTCTCGAGTTGCACGGAGCACATGGCTACCTGCTCGACGAATTTCTCTGGGCGGGAACCAATGTCCGAACCGACGGATACGGCGGATCACTCGAGGCCCGCACCCGTTTCCCGGCCGAGGTCGTCGCCGCAATCCGAGAGGCCGTCGGGGACGAGTTCGCGATCGTCTACCGATTCTCGCAGTGGAAGTCCGGCCATTACGACGCTCGTATCGCCCAGAGCCCGGCAGAACTCGGCCGCATCCTCACTCCCCTGGTCGACGCCGGCGTCGACGTTCTGCATCCGTCCACGAGGCGTCATTGGGAACCGGCATTCGCTGAACTCGACGGTGAAGACGGCACACTCGGCCTCGCCGGTTGGACGAAGAAGCTGACCGGGTTGCCGACCATCACCGTCGGTTCGGTCGGACTCGATTCCGTGTTCACGACGGCATTCACCGGCGAAGCTGCATCTGCTGTCACCGGACTGGAGCGTCTCGAAGCTCAGTACGAGAGGGGTGAATTCGACATGGTTGCCATCGGGCGCGCGCTGCTCGCCGATCCCGAGTGGGTCGAGAAGCTCCGCACCGGACGCGCGGACGAGCACATCGCATTCACCGCAGAACATCGCACACACCTGAACTGACCTCGCACGACAAAACGGCACTCCCGCAATTGTGGGAGTGCCGTTTGTGGGTCTGCCGGAAGTACTAGCTGCCGAGCGTGACCGGGTCGGGGCCGATGCGGCCGGCCGGGTCGTCGAGAGCACCGATCGCGTTGATCTGTTCCGGTGTCAGTTCGAATCCGAAGACATCGAAGTTGGCGGCGATACGTTCGGGGGTCACCGACTTCGGAATCACCACGTTTCCGATCTGCAGGTGCCAGCGAATGATCACCTGAGCCGCGGTGACGCCATGAGCGTCGGCGATAGCGGTGATGACGGGGTCGCCGAGAACGGTTCCCTGTCCGAGCGGGCTCCACGCTTCCGTCGCGATTCCCTTGCCGGTGTGGAAGGCGCGCAGTTCGGCTTGGTTGAACTTGGGGTGAAGCTCGATCTGATTGAGGACCGGCACCTCACCGGTTTCGCCGATGACGCGCTCGAGGTTCTCGATGGTGAAGTTGGAGACGCCGATGGATCGAACCCGTCCGTCGGCCTTGAGCTTCTGGAATGCCTTGAACGTCTCGACGTACAGGTCCTTGGACGGAACCGGCCAGTGGATCAGGTACAGGTCGAGGTACTCGAGACCCAACTTGTCGAGGCTGGCGTCGAATGCCGCAAGCGTCGAGTCGTAGCCCTGATCGTCGTTCCACAGTTTTGTCGTGATGTAAAGGTCTTCGCGGGCGATGCCGGATTCGGCGATCGCGCGGCCGACGCCCACCTCGTTGCCGTAGATCTTGGCGGTGTCGATACTGCGGTAGCCGGTCTTCAGGGCTGTGGAGACGGCTTCCTGCGTCTCGTCGTCCGGAACCTGGAACACACCGAATCCGAGTGCGGGGATCGTCTTACCGTCGTTCAGAACAATGGTCGGTACAGAGGTCACATCGTTGGTCTCGGTCATATATGGATCCAACGCGCGAGGGCCGGGAGGCATTCCCCGCCGAACCTCCGGGCAGTGCCCTTGTACCGCCCGAAATGCCGGTCTACCTTGGAAGACAAGTATTGGAATCGCCTCGAGAAAAGAGAGAGCGATGAATCTTTCATATCGTCTCGCCTACAAGGTCGGCGTCACTCCGTGGGAGCACACCGGGCACGGGTTCGACGCTCAACTGTCCGGCCTTCTGGATGCGATTCCCGTCCCGGAAGGTGGCCGTGCACTCGATATCGGTTGCGGCACCGGACGCCATTCCATCGAGCTGGCGCAACGCGGTTGGCACGTCACCGGCGTCGACGCCGAACAGGAACCGCTGGACAAAGCGCGCATACACGCGCGTGAAGCACACGTCGACGTCCGGTTCCTCCACGAGGACGCGGCAGACCTGCACATTGCCGTCGACGGCGGGCACATGCTGGTGCTCGACATCGGCTGTTTTCACGGGCTCACCGATCATCAACGGCGGGACTACGGGAGATCCGTAAACGCGATCACCGCACCCGGGGCGTCCATGGTGATGTTCGCATTCGGACCGGGGCACCGTTGGCCGATGCCACACGGCGTCTCGGAGGAGGACGTCATGCGAGCATTCGACGGTTGGTCGATGGCCTCGAGCATGGCCGCGGACGTGAGTGAATCGCCACTTCCGGTCCGTGCGGCACATCCGTGCTGGTATCACCTGGTCCGTGGCTGACTGCTGTGCGCCTTTATTAACCGCCCGCGGTTAATAAAGGCGCACAGCACCGGGGATACTTCTCAGGTGACTGCAACACTGCGCATCAGCGGCCTCTCTGCTTCCCGGGGAGAACGCACCCTGTTCTCCGACCTCGACCTCACCGTTGCCCCCGGCGACGTCATCGGCCTCGTCGGCGCGAACGGCGCCGGCAAGTCGACGCTTCTCACCGCACTGGCCGGAATCGGAACTGCCGACGTCGAAGGTTCGATCATCCTCAGCCCGCCGGATGCTGCGGTCGGTTACCTCGCGCAGGAACCCGATCGCATCGAGGGTGAGACCGTCCTCGAGTTCCTCGGCCGCCGCACCGGCGTCGCCCACGCCGAGGAAGTCATGAACGCCGCAGCCGAAACCCTGGCCGAAGCCGAAGAGGATCTGTACTCCCCGGCTCTCGAACGCTGGCTCGCTCTCGGCGGCGCCGACCTGCTCGAGCGCGCCGAGAAGGTGGTCGAAGAACTCGGTCTCGGAGTTCCACTCGATGCTCACATGACGGCATTGTCCGGCGGTCAGGCCGCGCGCGCCGGCCTCGCGTCACTGTTGCTTTCGCGCTACGACATTCTCTTGTTGGACGAGCCCACCAACGATCTCGACCTACGCGGTCTCGAGCAGTTGGAGCGATTTGTCGCCGAGACGCGCGCAGCACTGGTTGTCGTGAGCCATGATCGCGAGTTCCTCTCGCGCACCGTCACCGGAATCGTGGAACTCGATCTGGCACAACAGGACATCGCCGTGTACGACGGCGGCTACGAGTCGTACCTCGCCGAACGCGAGATCGCCCGCCAGCACGCACGCGAGGCGTTCGAGGAATATGCAGGCACCCGCTCCGATCTCGAAGATCGCGCACAGATGCAGCGCAACTGGATGGAACACGGCGTCCGCAACGCGCGTCGTAAAGCCAAGGACAACGACAAGATCGGACGCGGATTGCGGACCGAGTCGACGGAGAAGCAAGCCGCGAAGGCCCGCCAGACTCAACGCCGCATCGAGCGACTCGAAGTGGTCGAGGAACCGCGCAAGGAGTGGGAACTTCGTATGGAGATCGCGGCGGCGCCGCGGTCCGGATCCGTTGTCGCGACCACGAACGGCGCCAAGGTAACTCGCGGTCAGTTCACCTTCGGTCCGGTCACGACGCAGATCGACTGGGGCGATCGAATTCTCGTCACGGGCGCGAACGGGGCAGGCAAGACCACCCTCCTCAACGTCCTGCTCGGCAAACTCGTCCCGGACGAGGGCATCGCGTCGCTGGGTTCCGGTGTCGCGATCGGTGAGATCGATCAGGCGCGTGGATTGTTCGAAGGTGATCAACCAGTCGTGGAGGCCTTCGGTGCGCAGGTTCCGGACTGGCCCGATGCCGATGTCCGCACTCTCCTCGCCAAGTTCGGCCTGCGCGGACACCACGTACTCAGATCTGCCGCTTCCCTGTCCCCCGGCGAGAGAACAAGGGCTGCACTTGCTTTGCTCCAGGCTCGCGGCGTGAACCTACTGGTACTGGACGAGCCGACGAACCATCTCGACCTTCCGGCGATCGAACAGCTCGAGCAGGCAATGGAGTCGTTCGAGGGAACCCTCCTTCTGGTCACTCACGATCGACGCATGCTGCAGTCCACCCGAAGCACGCGCCGGTGGAGAATGGAGAACGGACAGCTCTTCGAGGAGTAGCCGATCGACTCTGCTTGCGCAAACAACCCGCGTGTGCAACTATTTATCAGGCGCACGCAATAGTTGCATGCGCGGCATAGTTGGCCCGCGGATGACATGATCCCCCGTCGAGCTGCCACATCCCAGTCCCGAAAGGCACTCTTCAATGTTGTCGATCCCCGACCGCACACTGACTCACGGAACCACCGGCGAGCCGATCACCATCCCGCAACTCGGGTACGGCGTTTTCCAGGTACCGGACGCACAGACCGAAGAGGTCACTGCCGCAGCTCTCGAGATCGGCTACCGCCACATCGACACGGCCGCGATCTACGGAAATGAAGCCGGGGTCGGCCGCGCCATCGCAGGTTCGGATATCCCTAGGTCAGAGCTGTTCGTCACCACCAAGCTGTGGAATGACGATCAGGGCCACGACCGAACACTCGCCGCTTTCGACACCAGCCTCGACAAGCTCGGACTCGACTACGTCGACCTCTATCTGATTCACTGGCCCGCGCCGGCAAAGGGCCTGTTCGTCGAGACCTGGGCGGCATTCGAGCAAATTCTCGCCTCCGGCCGCACCCGGGCGATCGGTGTGTCCAACTTCCTGCCCGAGCACCTCGAACTGCTGGCCGAGCACAGCTCGATCACCCCGGCCGTCAACCAGATCGAATTGCACCCCAGACTGCAACAGCACGCGTCACGGGAGTACGCGCGAAGTCGCGGCATCGAAATCGAGGCTTGGAGCCCATTGGGACAAGGAACCATCCTCGACGACCCGGCCATCGGGAAAATTGCTGCAGCACAAGGCAAGAGCCCGGCACAGATAATTCTGCGCTGGCATCTCGAACAGGGTCACACCGTTCTGTCGAAGTCGGTCACGCCTGCACGCATGCGCGACAACGCCGCAATCTTCGACTTCGCACTCGATGCCGACGAGTCAGCGGCCATCGCAGCGCTGAACACCGACAGCCGTGTCGGGCCTGATCCAGTCGAATTGAACTGAATCGAAACGGCTTCAAGAATTTTCGCGGGGAGTCAACGTCAGCAGCACAGAATCGACGGACTGCTCGGCCAGGAGCGCGTCCAGCGGTAAGTGACGGAACAACGCTCGGTAATAGATCGGCGACGCCAGCGCGTCCAGGACGAAGTCCAGGTCGAAGTTGCTCCGTATGTCGCCGCGTAGGCGCGCCGATTCCAGCACTGCCGCAGTGGAATCGCGTCGAGGCTGAAAGAATGCCGACTGGAAATCCCGCGCCAATTCCGGGTCCGCCGCCAGATCCGCGACCAACGCGGGCAGGATCCGCCCGACTACCGTTTCGCTCAGCCCCACAACCAATGTCGTGATGCCGGCGACCAGGTCTGCCCTGAGATCGCCGGTGTCCGGCGTTGGATCAGTGCCGATGTGCGCCACGACGACGTCCACCACCAGATGCCGCTTCGACGGCCATCTCCGGTAGATGGCGGGTCGATGCACGCCCGCTCTCGTCGCCACCGAACCGATCGACAGCTCCGCATATCCGTTCTCCCCCAACAACTCCAGGGTTGCCGCCAGAACGGCGTCGTCGATCCGCTCGTCGCGGGCGCGCACCATCTACAGCACCGGCCGCGGCATGAGCACCAGACGCCAGCCGTCGGGATCTTCGAAAGTCATCCCCGCATTCTCCTCCCAGTACGGATTCTCGGCGCCAACGGGTTCGTGCCCTGCTTCCCCCAACCTCTGAACTACCTCGTACATCGCCGACTCGCCGGCGAAGTAGAGCACCAACAGGTTGTCCTGCGTCGGCGCCGGGCACGGGCTTCCGTCTTCGTGGGTCGTGAATTCGAGGTGATAGTTCGAATCCGGCAGACCCAGCATGATTCCGTCGTACCCGGCATGACCGGAGAACCGGTAGAGCTCTGGCAATCCCAGACAGTCGCGATAGAACGCAATCACATCGTCGAGCCTGTCGGTGGGTCGCGCTACGCGCACTTGCACTACTGCGAGGTCGTTCGGCCAAGTTGTCATTCCAAAACAGTACAGTACGTACCGTAATGTTTCGAGAAAATGGCTGCCAGCCTCCCGACGGCAGCTCGCTTCAACTACAAGCGATCATTCTCCGGAAACGCCGCCTTGGGCATGAACTTCGGCCTGGCGAACAGCACAGACAGTTTAGTGGGCTGCGACTCCACCGGGCGATCGGACCGGTACAGCAACGCCTGCTGCGGGGTACTCACCCATTCACTGGCGAAGATCTCACCGAGGCGCGAAACCGGCACGTGCGACCCGTCCTCGAGTCGAACGGTGACGTCCGCCCCGATGTCCGACTGGCCGTACACGACCCACCACGATTCGCCTTCCACATCCCCCGGAGTGTGCTGCCCGATACCGATGACTGCACCCTTCTCCATCGGATCGCGCCAGACCGCTTCGCACCCTTGCGGTCCCACGCAGTAGCTACCATCCTCGCACACCTGCACGACCAGGCCGGACTCTTCGAGCACCAACTGTTCGACCACTATGCCAAGCCCCTTCCGTTGCCCGAACCTTATCCGCCGGCACGCCCCAGAAGCGGAACAATCGCGGTTCGTGTTGACAAACTGTTGGGTTTTTACAACACTTTGATGCATGAGCCCAGTCCGGCGGGGAGACGCGCTCCCCATCTTCAATCGCATCGGAGTGCTTCGCGCCGAGCGGAAGATGAGCCGGGCACAGCTTGCGCAACTCGTCGACGTGAATCCGCAGACGGTGGGGGCACTCGAACGCGGTGACCACTACCCCAGCCTGGATCTTGCATTCCGAATCTGCTGGGTGTTCGACCTCCCGGTGGAGGCGGTGTTCTCCCGGACGGAGTTCGGGCCGCTGTCGACGGAGGTCTACCGGAATGCACCGTCGACGGAGGTCTACCGATCTGACCGCACTACCGAGGGGAGTGAAAAGCCAAGTGCCTGAATCAAATCTGATCGACCGCTACCAGGCCCACCGCACTCGGCGGTTCCTGCAGAACGAGGAGACGTTCCGACATTGGCTCCCGAATTGGCGAACCCGTCGACGTCGGCGCGTACTCGTCGTCGCCCTGGCGGTCCTGTTCACCACGATGGTTGCCGTCAGCACAGCATGCCTGTTCAATCCGCTCTTCGCCGTGGCATGGCCGGTCCTCACCCTGCTGTTCCTGCCGACGTGGTCCTCACTTCAAATCGTGTCGGGCCGGCAAGGGGATGCTCCGCGGCAGGCGTTGGACGAATGGGAGATCCAGCAACGCAACGACGCTCGCTCCGTCGGGCTCAGCGTGACCCAAACGTTGGTCTTCATTGTCGCCATTTTCCTCATTTTCACCTCGTCGGTGCAGTGGAATGTAGAGAGGCTGCCTTACACGGGAGGTTTATTGGCACTGACTGCAATGCTGATCGGCGCGTGCACGCCCGCGATGATTCTCTCGTGGACCAATCCAGACCCGGATCCGATTGATTCGGAAGAGTTCGATCTCTGACCCGTATTACCGAAGCGCACCACTCGACCGATGGGAAGGACCCATGTCAGCCACCCTCACGATCGACGGCATCTCGAAACGCTACGGCGACGTCGTCGCACTCGACAACCTGAGTTTCGAAGTGCGCCCAGGCGAGATCTTCGGATTCGTCGGCAGCAACGGCGCCGGCAAGACGACCACGATGCGCATTGCGCTGGGTGTGCTCGGAGCAGATTCGGGAGAAGTTCGCCTCGGCGGCAAAGCTGTCGACCTCGACGTGCGTCGCACTATCGGATACATGCCGGAGGAACGCGGCCTCTACCCCAAGATGAAGGTGGGCGCGCAACTTTCCTATCTGGCCGAGCTACATGGACTCTCGAAAGCCGATGCGCATGCGGCGACAGAGCGCTGGACCGAACGTCTGGGTATCGCCGAACGCGTCAAGGACACCGTCGACTCCCTGTCCCTCGGTAATCAGCAACGCGTGCAGCTCGCGGCCGCGCTGGTTCACGATCCAGCGGTACTCGTTCTGGACGAACCGTTTTCGGGCCTTGACCCCGTAGCGGTCGATGTCATGAGTGACGTGTTGGTCGAGAAGGCTCGCACCGGTGTTCCCGTAATCTTCTCCAGCCATCAGTTGGATCTGGTGGAGCGCCTGTGCGATCGCGTGGGCATCATCAGCCGCGGCAGCATGCGAGAGATCGGAACCGTCGACGAACTACGAGACAAGGGCGACGGCCGAATCGAAGTCTTCGCCCCTGACGCGCCGGTCGGTTGGGCACACCATCTGATCGGTGTCACCACACTGAGCCACCTCGACGGTCGAACGCTCCTGAGCGTCGACGGAACCGCCGACGATCAGCAGATCCTGCATGCAGCGTTGAAAACCGGACCGGTGCACGAGTTCACGCTACGACGTCCGTCACTGACCGATCTGTTCCGAGAGGTAGTAGCCGCATGAGCAACCAGTTGAGCGGAGGTCGAGCCATCGGGTTGGTCGCCCGACGCGAATTCATGACGCAGATCTCGAAGAAGAGTTTTGTGATCAGCAACGTCATCATTCTGGTCGCGATCGTCGGCGGCATCATCGCCTTCTCACTCTTCTCCGGCGGCGACGAGGACAAGTCGAAGATCGGCTTGGTCGGCAACCAATCACTCAGTGCCACGATGGTGTCCATCGGCGACACCCTCGGAAATCCGGTGACGGTGACGGAGGTTTCCGACGACGGAACCGCGCGTAACCAGGTCAAGGACGGCGACCTCGACGTGGCCGTGATCGCTGGATCGGGCGGCGGCGTCACTGTCGTGACCAAGAAGGAAGTGCCCACGAATCTGCGCGCTGTCATCGAGAGTTCCGTTGCACAACAGGCACAATCGAATGCGCTTTCCGCTGCGGGGATCGATCCGGCTCAGCTCGCCGAAGCCACGTCCACGGCAGTGGTCACCATCGATGCCATCGATCCCCCGGATCCCGAACAGGGCCAACGCATAGCGATGTCGATCGCTGCTGTGGTGCTCCTCTACATGCAGATCCTGCTGTTCGGAACGTACGTGGCGATGGGCGTCGTCGAGGAGAAGTCCAGTCGCGTGGTCGAGCTGCTGCTCTCCACTCTTCGTCCGCTGCAGTTGTTGTGGGGCAAGGTTCTCGGAATCGGTGCTGTCGGCCTGATGCAGATGGCTGCCTATGCCGTCGCGGGCGTCGCCACCGGACTGGCGACGGGCGTCCTGACCGTGACGGGCACCGCGATCGGCGTTCTGTTCGGCACTCTCGGGTGGTTCATTCTCGGCTTCCTCTTCTTCGCCGTGCTGTACGCCGCCGCCGGGTCCATGGTCTCGCGGCAGGAGGACGTCAACGCCACCGCGATGCCTCTCGCGCTGCTCGTCATGGCGATGGTCAGCGTGGCTTTCGTTTCGGTGAGCAATCCAGAAGGAACCCTGAGCAACGTGTTGAGTTGGATTCCGCCGTTCTCGGCAATCCTCATGCCCCTGCGTATTTCCGCCGGTGTTGCTTCTCCGTTCCAGATCGTGGGAACGATTCTGCTGATGCTGGTGGTGACCGCTGCGTTGTCGATGATCGCGGCAAAGATCTACCAGCGCTCCATCCTTCGTATCGGCAAGGTCGTGTCATGGAAAGAGGCGTTCGGACGCTGATTCTCCAGCGCACAACTGGCGCCACGCGATCCCGGCGGCACCCCGTCCAGGTAGGTTCATCCTGGACGGGGTGCTGCTTACTTGGAGGACGTTGTGCGAATCTCGGCCGAAGAACTACTCACTGCGGTACTCGATCCCGAGAGCTTCGTCTCTTGGGACTCCCCGCCCGTCGACGTCGGACCTGGCCCGAAATACGCAGAAGACCTGGCGAAGGCCCGCGAGAAGAGCGGAGTTGACGAGTCCGTCGTCACCGGTGTCGGTACCGTTCGGGGACGTCGGGTCGCGGTAATTGCCTGTGAATTCAGCTTTCTCGCCGGTTCCATCGGAGTCGCCGCGGCCGAGCGGATCGTGACCGCCGTCGAACGTGCTACGGCAGAACAACTCCCGCTGCTCGCCTCGCCCACCTCTGGCGGAACGCGGATGCAGGAGGGCACCGTCGCCTTCGTTCAGATGGTGAAGATCGCTGCGGCAGTGGCTGTTCACAAAGCGGCACACCTGCCCTACCTGGTATACCTGCGCAATCCCACCACCGGCGGGGTCTTTGCCTCATGGGGATCCCTCGGCCACATCACCGTCGCGGAGCCAGGCGCTCTGGTGGGTTTCCTCGGACCCCGTGTCTACGAATCCCTGTACGGCGAAAAGTTTCCCGACGGAATCCAAACGTCCGAGAATCTGTATCGCAACGGCGTGATCGACGGCGTCGTCCCCGTCGACCGGCTCCGCCTGCTGGTCAATCGAGCATTGTGCGTGCTCACCGATCCCCCGGCTCCGGCGGCCACGGAGCCGATTCCCTCACCCGAGATTCCCGATGTTCCGGCCTGGCAGTCGGTGATGCTCTCGCGCCGGGCCGATCGACCAGGCATTCGGCAGTTGCTCCGCCATGCAGCGACCGAACAGGTACCGCTCAGCGGCACCGGGCAGGGTGAAACCGACAAGACGATCTTGCTCTCGCTCGCCCGCTTCCGAGGCTTTCCGTGCATCCTGCTCGGCCAGGACCGCAGTGGCCAATCCGCGCTCACCACGATGGGACCGGCCGCGCTCAGGGAAGCACGACGTGGCATGAAACTTGCCGAAGAACTACAACTCCCGCTTGTCCTCGTGATCGACACTTTGGGCGCGTCGCTGTCCAAAGAAGCTGAAGAACGTGGACTGGCCCCTGAGATCGCCCGTTGCATCGCCGACCTCGTGACGCTGAAGACCCCGACAGTGTCGGTGTTGCTCGGTCAGGGAACAGGCGGCGGGGCGCTCGCGCTGCTGCCCGCCGATCGGGTACTCGCGGCACAGAACGGGTGGCTCGCTCCCCTGCCGCCGGAAGGCGCAAGCGCGATCGTCCATCGCGACATCAGTCACGCACCGGAGATGGCGGCAGCGCAGGGCATTCGTTCGTTGGATCTGCTTCGAGACGGCGTGATCGACGCGATCATTCCCGAAACGCCTGACGCGGCCGACGAACCCGTGGAATTCTCCAAGAGGGTAGGGGCTGCGATAGCGCACGAACTCTTCGTGCTTGCCGAAGAGTCGGACACCGATCGCCAGGCCTCCCGTATCGCGCGCTATCGAAACCTGGGAGTTCCGCAATGACGACGAAGGACCGGAATGCGCTGACGCTGCCGCACAGTTACGACCGCGCGGCACTCGCTCGTTTCGAATTGTTCCTGTTCGCCGGCGTCGCCACCGTGCTGATCACCCGCGCTTATCTGGCGGCAACGGGCTATCCCCAGATCGGGGGCGGCGCCCTCCACATCGCACACGTTCTCTGGGGCGGGTTGCTGATGGCCGTCGCCATCGTGGCGACCGCCATCACCGAAGGCTCTCGCACGCGTGACCTGGCCACGCTCGTCGGCGGAATCGGGTTCGGTCTCTTCATCGACGAGGTCGGAAAATTCGTCACCGCCGACGTCGATTACTTCTACCAGCCTGCCATCGCGATCATGTACGTCGTCTTCGTTCTCTTCTATCTTGCCGCGCGCGAGGTGGTGATTCGGCGCGGAATGAATGATCGTCATCGGCTCGCCATCGGGGCGCGAGCGCTCTCGGACCTCGCTCTCGGTCAGCTAGACGAGATCCAGTACAACCACGCCCTCCGCGTACTCGACGGCGTCGAAGACCGCAGCCTCACCGACCTCGTCGATTCGATCAAGGCCGGCCTGCATTCACGGACTCCGCCGACCGGCGGTATCGAATCGAAGATCACTCGTGGCCGCAATGCGTTCTTCCACCGTGCCGAGGAAGTGCTCCGGCACCGGGTCGTCCGCCGACTGGTACTGACCCTGTTCGTGCTGCAGGCTCTTCTGGCGATTGTCCAGGTGATCTACGCATTGGTGTCCGAGAACGTCGTCGAGGCCGACGACGTCTCCGACCTGGTGGTACAGATCTCCACCGTCGCAACCGGAGTTCTTGTGGTTCTGGGAGTGTGGTTCCTCTTCCGAGGTCCGTACCTGCGAGCCTTGAGGCTCCTGCGTGCATCCCTCATCGTGAGCCTTCTGGTGACGCAGGTTTATCTGTTCACACAGGACCAGTTCGGCGCGCTTTTCGGATTCGCGGTGTCACTGTTCATGCTCGCGACTCTTCGCATCGCGATTCGAAGCGAAGAGGCCGCCGCGGCTCTACCGCAGTAATCCCCTACCGCAGCGATTCTCTACCGCACTGAGATCGCCGGCCGACTCGGTAGATCGCGGATTCCGCGGAGGGGGCTGAAGAGCAAGACCAATCCGCACGGCGCGATCAGGCAGGCCATGATCCACATCGTCCCGCGCGGTCCCACTGCGTCGCCGAGGTAGCCTGCCGTCAGAGCACCGAGCGGAATGCTGCTGTGCAGCAGGAACATACTCGTTGCCACCACTCGTCCGAGGCGGTCCGGCGGACAGTAACTTTGACGGAAACTGCCGAGCACCACGTTGCACGACACGACGCCCGCAACCATCACCATGCCGCCGATGCAGAACCAGAACAGGCCGGCACCGTACGTCGTCAGAGGTGCTAACAGGATGAACGGTCCCGTCACCAACTGACAGATGAGAACGCTTCGGGCAGTGCCGAATCTGCGGCCGAGCGGGCGCGCGATCATCGATCCGACAATTCCGCCCACCCCGGCAATCGCCAGGAGAAGCCCGAGTCCGAACTCCCCCACGCCAACCGTCTTTTCCAGGAACACGATCTGGATCGTGGAGTACCCGGTGAGACCGAAATTGAGCAGAGTGCCGTAGACGACGATCGACCGCAGATACGGATCACCGGCGACGAATCGCAGTCCGAGCGCAATCTGCCGTCGCAACGGTTCTCGCTGATTCTGTCCGCGATGGACGGTCTCCTGCACACGAATCAGCCAGATGCATACGAAGCAGAAGGCGAACGTGAACGCGTCGACAACCAGACCGGCCGCGAGCCCGACAGTTGCAACCACCAGCCCACCGACGCTTGGGCCGATCACCCGAGTTGCGGCCTCAGCGCCCTGAATCTTCGAGTTCCCTTCGACAAGATCCGCTTCGGCGAGCACCGTGGGGAGATACGAGTGATAGGCCGCCTGGAAGAAGACGGTGGCTGTACCGGTGAGCAGCGCGACCAGGAGCAGGTGGCCGTATGTCATCGCCTCCAGGAAGCCGGCGATCGCGAGGCTCGCGAAGAACAGCGCGCACGCAGCGTTCGCGATCATCATGATCGGGCGCCGAGGCAGCCGGTCGATCCAGGCACCGGCTGGTAGTCCGACGATCAACCACGGCAACCACACTGCTGATGCCAGCACACCGATCTGGAAGCTACTGGCGTCCAGTTCGCGAAGCGCGATCAGCGGCAGTACGACGGTCGTGACACCGTTTCCGATACCGCTGACTGCGTCGCCGGTCCACAGAAGTCGGAAGTCACGCAGAGCGAGGACTCCCCAGAAGCCTGCGCGTTGCGCTGCACCTGTCACATCGATCCCCCCTTTCAGTCCCTGGCCTATCCCACCCCTGCGCGCCACTGGCCGACGGGACAGGCCCGCCCGGCGCAAAGGGACGGTACCCGCACCGCTACTGAGGCGCACCGCACTGACGGTGACCTAAGGTGTTTCAGGTCACCGGTAAGCGAAGTTCACGAGAGGACACACGTCGATGAGCTCTTCCGAGCAGGCGTCCCACACCACGTATGCCGACGCATATCGCGAGAGCATGGATCAGCCGGAGAGGTTCTGGCTCGACGCTGCGCGGGCCGTCGACTGGGATGTCGCCCCCACGAAGGCTCTCGACGATTCTGCCGCGCCGATCTATCGCTGGTTCCCGGATGCTTCGCTCAACACCAGCTTCAATGCCCTCGATCGGCACGTCCGCGACGGCCGCGGCGATCAGACGGCGTTGATCTTCGACTCCGCGATGGTCCCCACCAAGGCCACTTACACCTACGCCGAATTGCTCGAGCAGGTCTCACTCTTCGCCGGCGTCTTGAAAGATCAGGGTGTGGTGGCGGGCGACCGCGTGATCATCTACATGCCGATGATCCCCGAAGCTGCGATCGCGATGCTCGCGTGTGCGCGAATCGGCGCGGTGCATTCGGTGGTGTTCGGCGGCTTTGCGGCCAAGGAGCTCGCAACCCGTATCGACGACGCCGGTCCAGTGGTGCTCGTGACGGCGTCCGGCGGCCTCGAACCCGGACGAACAATCGAGTACCTGCCGATGGTCGAGAAGGCTCTGCAACTGTCCGCCACTCCCGCGCACACCGTGATCGTGAAGAATCGCGAGCAGATTCCCGGTGCAGCCTGCGACTACAAGTCAAGTGCCGCAGCCTGGTTCGACTGGGACGAGCTGATCGCCGACGCCACCCCGGCCGACCCGGTGTCGGTCGCCGCGACGGATCCGCTCTACATCCTCTACACCTCGGGAACGACCGGTAAGCCCAAGGGCGTCGTCCGGGACAACGGTGGCCATGCCGTTGCGCTGACGTGGACCATGAAGAATCTGTACGACATCAGCCCAGGACAGGTGTGGTGGACCGCCTCCGACGTCGGCTGGGTGGTCGGCCACTCCTACATCGTCTACGGACCGTTGCTCGCCGGAGCTACGACGGTCATGTACGAAGGCAAGCCCGTCGGCACCCCCGACGCCGGTGCGTTCTGGCGCATCATTTCCGAATACAACGTGTCGGCACTCTTCACCGCTCCGACAGCGATCCGCGCGGTCCGCAAGGCCGACCCGGACGCAAAAGAGCTTGCCAAGTACGACATCTCGTCGCTCGACACACTGTTCGCGGCCGGCGAGCGCTTGGATCCCGACACCTACGAGTGGGCTACTCGGATTCTCGATCGCCCGGTGGTCGATCACTGGTGGCAGACAGAAACCGGTTGGGCCATCTGCGCGAATCTGCGCGGCCTCGAACCCATGGAGATCAAAGCGGGCTCACCCACCGTCGCCTGCCCCGGATACCGCGTCGAAATCGTCGACGGCAAGGGCGAACTCGTGGGTCCGGGCACCGAGGGCAACATCGTGATCGGCCTGCCGCTTCCTCCCGGAACACTCGCCGGACTGTGGCGTGACGAGGACCGGTACGTGAAGTCCTACCTGTCGACTTTCGAAGGCTATTACCTCACCGGCGACTCCGGGTACATCGACGAGGACAACTACGTCTTCGTGCTCGGACGAAGTGACGACGTGATCAACGTTGCCGGACATCGCCTTTCGACCGGAAGCATGGAGGCCGTCGTCGCCGGCCACCCGGCTGTCGCCGAATGCGCGGTCATCGGCATTCACGACGAACTCAAGGGGCAACGGCCGAGCGGTTATGTCGTGCTCAAGTCCGGCGTCGACATCGATCCCGAAACACTCCGACAGGAACTGGTCGCGCGGGTGCGAGACCAGATCGGTGCCGTCGCCACGTTCCGGGACGTCACCGTCGTCGCCGCACTACCGAAGACTCGTTCCGGCAAGATCCTCCGCAAGACCATGCGGCAGATCGCCGACAACGAGGAGTACACGGTCCCGTCGACCATCGAGGACGCGAGCGTACTGGACGAGTTGTCCAAACTCCTTCGCGGATAAGGATTCAGAGAATTCCCCTGCCTGGCTCGCACCGAACGTAGCAGTATGAACACGTTCCAGTTTTCAACGATTCAGACGGGCAGGGGAAGTTCGATGGGCAATTTGGACGGTCAGGTCGCATTCATCACCGGAGCGGCGCGTGGTCAAGGGCGCGCGCATGCCGTCAAGCTCGCGTCCGAGGGCGCGGACATCATCGCGGTGGATCTCTGCGCGCCGGTCGCAACGGCGGGGTACGACATGGCCACCGAAGCCGACCTCGCCCAGACCGTCGCCCTGGTCGAAGCTCAGGGCCGGCGCATCGTCGCGTCCGTCGCGGACACTCGCGACCTTGATGCCCTGAAATCAGCGGTCGACGCCGGAGTCGAGAAACTCGGCCGACTGGACATCGTGATCGCCAACGCGGGAATCGCGGCGTCGGCGAAATTGTCCTGGGACCTGAGCGCCGAAGAGTTCCGCGAGCTGATGGACATCAACGTCACCGGCGTCTGGTTGACGACCAAGGTGTCGATTCCGCACATCATGAACGGCAATCGAGGTGGATCCATTGTGTTGATCAGCTCGATGGCCGGGCTTCGAGGCGTGCCGGGGATTGCCCATTACTCCGCGTCCAAGCACGCCGTTCGGGGGTTGGCGAAGTCTCTGGCCAACGAACTCGGCTGGGCAGACATCCGAGTCAACTCCGTACACCCGGGCAATGTGCGTACGACGATGATCGACAACGAACCGATGGTTCGTGCGTTCCGTCCAGACTTGGAGAATCCTGTCCTCGCCGATACCGCTCCGATCATGTCGAAGCTGAATCTGCTGCCCCACCCGTGGGTCGACCCCGAAGTGATTGCGGATGCGGTGTTCTATCTGGTGGGGCCGGCCGGGCGCGGGATCACCGGCATCGCGTTGCCGATCGATCTCGGCACCTCGGAAAAATTCGCCGGCGGCTGAAGGCCCGAACTGATGCAGAATTGCCTCTGCCGGATGGGTCTCGAGCACCATCCGGCAGAGGCAATTCCGGCTTGATCAAGCCTTCGTAGCAACAGAACAAGTAGTCGACAACCTCATAGGCGCTCCTCGTCTGGCGTGGGAAAAACCGTTGTGGGATGCGCAACAAACCCAAGACCCAGCGTAGAAGCATTTGGCCGCAAACGCGCGTCATTCGGCACTATTTTTTTGGATTCGGGCATACTGGACAACGCTCCCACCACGTATTATGGACCCGAGTTCACACTTACAGGGGGCAGGCACAGTGACGGTCAAATACGCCGTAATGGACCCGATTCACGGAAAAGTCGAGATCTCGTTCGATGTCGACACGGGGGTCGTCGACGTCCGAAACGGCAACTCACACGCTCTGTTGACGCGTCGAGTCGATGCCCCGCGCCGTGAAGGCACACCCATCGGAACGCGCGCCGCCGCAGACTTGTTCTTCACTGTCGGTGGCGACGAAGTCGAACTCACTGTCGGCAAAGGGTTTCTGTCCCGTCGCTCGTACTCTGTCTCGGCACTCGTCGACGGCGTGAGTTTGAACTTCGCCCCAGTCGACGACGCGAACAGTGCATTCACCCGCGACGGATTGCGGATCGGGCACTTCTCCAAGAACGAGGAATCCGATCCCAGACAGACCGACGCAGTCTGGTCGAGCACGCCGAGCACCGACGAACTTGTCATCGGTTACGCCCTGGCCGAAGCCTTCGATTGCGGAGCACTCAACGGGGCTTTTGCGTTGATCGAATCACTGGTGCTCGGCGGCGGATAGAGACCACTCAAAGCAGGTGGATTATTAGCAGAACAACGGCAATAGCTGGGAAAAGCATCTGTACGACGGCTGCGCGGGCTTTGTCGGGAGACGAGAGAATCAGCACCAATCCCGCGGCAACCATCGATCCTGTGCCTGCCAGTACGAGGGCAATTCCGACCGACGCGGAGCCGGTCGCCGCAATCACGATGCCGACCGCCGACACGATCGCCAAGAAAAGGTTGTAAAAGCCCTGGTTGAAGGCGAGCGGCTGCGTGGTGATCGCCTCTTCCTCGGACTTCACGCCGAACGTGGCGCGGGTCTTCGGGGCCGTCCAGAGAATCGATTCGAGGACAAAAATGTACACGTGCACTGCTGCGGCCAGTCCCGCGAAGATGTAGCCGGCGACGTTCATCGGTGAGCTCCTGTTGCTTCGAGTGAATTCTGTATCGTTCGGTCCAATATATACTGGACCGAACGATACAGAAAGAGCGAGGCTTTGATGGGCAGATCACAAGAATTCGACACAACAGCCGTGGTCGCTGCCGCTTTGGACGTTTTCTGGGCACGCGGATACGAAGGTGCCTCACTCGGCGACCTCGAATCCGCGACGGGGCTGAGTCGGTCAAGTCTCTACAACTCGTTCACCAACAAGCGCGGATTGTTCGACGCCGCCGTGCAGATGTACCTCGACCATGTCATCCGGCCACGTCTGCGCAGCCTCACGACAAATCCCGGGGCAGACGCAGTCGACGACTACCTTTCCTCGCTTGCGCAAGCGATCGGCACCATGACCGCCGACTCGCCTCGGCGCGGTTGCCTACTTCTCAATACGGCTGCCGGACTCGGCGCGCACGACGATGCGGCGGCCGCAGTGATCCGCGCGTACCGCCGAGAACTCGCCGACGCGATCAACAGTGGATTACACGCCGCGTTTCCAACCGAGACAGACGCCACGCTCTCAGATCGCACTCGAATCCTTCTCTCCTGCACGGTAAGTGCATTGGTACTCGCACGAGTTGACACCGAAGAGGCCATCGCAACTCTCGAATCTGCGCGCCGACTGAACGCAGAGTGGCAGGGATAATGACCGGAGAGCTCACGCCATTGCCCGCCATCAGGCGGGTAGGCGATGATGCTTCACGTGCCCAAGTTGACCACGCCCGCTATCGCCGCTGGATATCTCCGGGGAATGGACCAACCTTCGATCCACGTCGGGACTTTCGCGATTCTCCGACCCTGGACCCGCGACGACGCACCGGCCGTCATGGAAGCCTTTCGCGATCCGTCGATTCAGCGTTGGCACATCCGCCGCGCCGACTCGATCGACGAAGCACGGGGTTGGCTCACCCAGTGGAGAGACGGGTGGGCAAGCGAATCCGAATGCCATTGGGCGATCGCCGCTCCCGAGACAAATGAACTCCTCGGCCGAATCGCAGCAAAGGGGGTGAATTTGTGGGACGGCACTGCCGAGCTCGCGTATTGGGTGACCCCAGCGGCGCGCGGCCGCGGACTGTGCACCCAGGCTGTAACCGCACTGTCCGAGTGGGCATTCCGCGAAGCAGGGTTTCATCGATTGGAACTCGAGCACTCGATCCACAACCCACGATCGTGCCGAGTCGCCACCAAAGCAGGGTTCAGCGAAGAAGGTGTTCGACGAAGCTCCGCCAGGCACGCCGACGGCTGGCACGACATGCATGTCCACGCCCGACTACGTAGCGATCAGCCTTCGGCACCGACCCGCGCCGCGAGGGCAAGCGTCTGATCCACCAATTCCGCAACTCGCTGCGGCACGACCGGTTCGAGGTCGAACAGAATTCGGTAGATGATCGGCGCCACCACGTGGTCCACTACCGAATCACCATCCACGTCAGCAGCTTCCGGCCAACGAGCTAGTATCACGTCGATCTGTGTCCGACAGAAAAAGGCGCACTTGAACTTCTTCGTACCATCCGGCGCATGCGTCTGATCGTCGCTCATCAACACGTCACGCAACGAAGCACGACCGACAGGCGCAGACATCTCCTCGAGGTACTCCTGCGCCCAAACCGTCAGATCCCCTCGGAGCGAGCCCGTTTCACGCGGGTCGGCGTCCGGGCGCAATCTCTCGATCGAGACGTCGGCAAAGACTTCGTTGATGTCACCCCACCGCCGATAGATGGTCGACGGGGTCACTCCCGCATCGGTCGCGATCATCGGCACCGTGATCTCGGCTCGATCACGCTGTTCCAACAACTTGCGCGCCGACGCATGCACGGCCTGTTGGATGCGCGCACTACGGCCACCGGGGCGCGGACCTGCGGACGGACTCATAAATCCAATACTAACGCAAAGATGTTGCATTAGGCTACGGCCAGGCGTAGCGTCCCAAACGCAAAGTATTTGCGTTTGAAGTCTTCACCACCCGCACGGGAAGCGCTACGACAATGACAACGACCGTTTCACCTCAGACCGAGAGCACTTCACGCCCACGCCTTGGGCGAGGCGTCGCTTTCACACTCATCGCCGTCATCATCGCCACGTTCCTGGGCGCATCCGCGACCCCGACACCGTTGTACGAGCACTATCAACAGTTGTGGGGATTCTCCTCGCTGGCGTCGACGCTCGTGTTCGGCATCTACGCTCTCGCATTGCTCGCCACGCTCCTGACCGCCGGATCCCTGTCCGATCACATCGGCAGGCGCCCGGTCCTGCTCGGAGCACTCGCGCTCGAGGCAGTCTCGCTCGCGCTGTTCGCCTCGGCCGACGGTTTGACCATCCTGCTCATCGCCCGGGTCGTACAGGGTGTTGCCACCGGCGCTGCAATCAGTGCTCTGGGTTCGGCATTGATCGACCTCGAACGCACTCCGGGCCGAGGATCGATCATCAACAGCGTCGCTCCGACGATGGGGCTTGCAGTCGGAGCAGTGGGTTCGAGCCTCATCAGCGAGCACCTGCCCCGGCCCACCAGCACTGTCTACCTGGTCCTTCTCGTGCTTGTCATTCTCGAGATCTTCGGAGTATGGGCCGCTCCCGAGACTTCGGGCGGACGCCCCGGAGCCTGGCAGTCCCTGCGCCCCACACTGGCCGTTCCTCGTCAGGCGCGCACGATGATTGCCCTGACCGCACCGTGCCTGATCGCGGTCTGGGCGCTGGGAGGTTTCTACCTCTCACTCGGACCTGCATTGGCGCGCAACGCACTTGACGTTCACAGCTCCCTCATCGGTGCCATCATGGTTGCAACACTGACAGGATTCGGAGCGGCAGCAGTACTCACCTTCCGCAAACTCGGCGGCCGGACCGTGATGCTGATCGGAACCACCGCCTTGGTGCTCGGGGTGGCCGTCACACTCATCGGTGCTGAAACATCCTCTGCCGTATTGATTCTGGTCGGTACGGCTGTTGCAGGTATCGGCTTCGGAGCAGGATTCCAAGGAACTATCCTCACCGTCATGCCGCTGGCCGAGAACCACGAACGCGCGGGTTTGTTGTCCACCGTCTACGTCATCGCATATCTGGCCAACAGTCTTCCCGCCTTGCTGGCCGGCTACCTGGTCGGCAAGGTCGGATTGGTGGATACGACGCGTGGCTACGGAGCACTCGTCATGGTGCTCGCGGCGGCCGCACTGATCGGACTGCTGGTCACCGGCGAGCGAAAGGTCGAAGCCGTCTCGGTGTCGGAGTAGGTGTCCCCCGATCGGTGGACACACCGTTCCGCCTGCACAGGGTCCGGGGAGTGGACATACGACATCGATCTGCTCCGACATAGTTGTCTTCGAGAGAGCCAACCGAACGCTCACCCGGACAAAGGACACCGACGATGACGAACCCACGCTACGTAGTTGCCGCAATCACAGCTCTGGCCGCCGGCGCCCTCACGTTGGGATTGAGCGGAATCGCCAGTGCCGGAACCCTTCCCACAACCGGCAACAGCATCACGATGACGATCAGCAACGACACCGAACAGACAATTCATCTCGAAGGCGCCGACAACCCCTACGGACAGTGGATGCAGAGCCCACGCCAGTCGCTCGCGCCTCACGAGACCGAGATCGTCACGGCATACAACCAGGACCCGCGCGGCCTGACGGTCGACGTCGTCTATTCCACTCCCGACGGCGGACAAGCAGTCTTCATGGCCAACGACTATCCACAGTTCGACACCGACGGAACTCGCACCACCGACCCTGATCACTACTTCATCTCGAGCTACATCGACGGCTACTACCCGAACCTGAGCGTCGGGTACCACCTCAGTGCGGTGTGACTGCAGCAGTCGTCATAAGTAATCCATCTGCCTCTCAGACGCACTTGTTCTTGGACATTCGTCCGGCGCGCGGGGATTGTTGAACGCAGCCCCGCACGACCAGGCACACGCCCCGCTGCCGGTGGCCCGAACATCAACGGGAGAGGGAAAACCACAGTGCGACTACCCAACCAGTTTCTGATCTACGTCAGCGATGCCGCCTCCGCAGCAGCGTTCTACGGCGAATTGTTCGACGCGAAGCCTGAGGTCCTCAGCCCTCGGTACATGACCTTCGACCTCGGCGGCGGTGTGGTCCTTGCACTGTGGAGCGGCAAGTCCCGCGACCTCGATCCCGCGACACCGCGCAATTTCGAAGTCGGCATCTTGGTCGACGGCGGGAGCAACGAAATTCGGGCGATCCACGACGAGTGGGTGGCCAAGGGAGTCGAGGTCGTCGAAGAACCCAACGAAGATGTCTTCGGTCTGACGTTTGTCATTTCAGATCTGGACGGAAACCGCGTCCGCGTAGCGCCCGCAGATCACTGAGCACTCAGCCTTTGATCTCGCCGTACCGGCGCAAGGCCTCCTCACGCTCGTGCGCGTGATCGACTATCGGGTCCGGGTAGTCGACTGGGCGCATCGCCTTCAACGAGTGGACGGCCTTCCCGGGAACATCGCGAAGTTCGGGGACCCACCGACGGACGTATGTGCCGTCGGGATCGAACTTCTCCCCTTGCGTGATCGGGTTGAAGACGCGGAAGAAAGGCGAAGCATCCGTACCCGACCCGGCAGTCCACTGCCACCCGTGCTGATTGGAGGCCAAGTCACCGTCCACCAGTTGCGACATGAAGTACCGTGCGCCGCGCCACCACGGAATGTGCAGGTCCTTCACCAGGAATGACGCGACGATCATTCGGACCCGATTGTGCATCCAGTTCTCGGCGGCGAGTTGCCGCATGCCGGCATCCACGATCGGGAAGCCGGTCTTGCCTTCACACCAGGCCGTGAAGGCGGCGTCTGCGTCGACTCCCCCGTCGTGACGTAAACGGTCGAACTTGTCGTCGTAGTTCTTCCGCGCGCTGTCGGGGCGCTGAAACAGGATGTCTGCGTAGAAGTCTCGCCAAGCAAGCTGGCGACGGTACGCCTGAGCGCCGTCTCCGAGTCGCTTGGAGAGATCTGCCAACATGGTTCTCGGATGAATCGTGCCGTACTTGAGCGGGATCGACATCCGACTCGTGGTGTCGAGGTCGGGTCGATTTCGTTCGTCGTCGTACCGGTCAAGATCGTTCTCGCAGTATTCTTTCCACTGTTCGAGCGCACCGGCCTCACCGACGACATCGCTGACGGTGCCGGACGGCGCGGGGATACTCACCCGGCGCGGGCCACCGTCCTTCTCGCTCGGATCGAACCAACGGACCGTCCCCGCATCGGTCGACGCGGGGCCCCGCCAACCATGTTCCATCCACTGACGGAAGTACGGCGTGAACACCTTGTACGGATCACCGTCCGCCTTGGTGACGCGTCCGGGCGCCACGGCATATGGTGACCCGGTGGCGATCAACTCCACCTTCTCGGCCACGGCCGCGTCGCGCCGTCGGCCGTAGGGCCCGTAGTCGCCACTGATGTGAACTTCTTCGGCGCCAACGGATTCCGCCACGCGGGGCACCACGTCTGCCGGATCACCTCGAACAACCATCAATCGTCCGTCGAGCTGGTTGTCGAGTGCCGACAAGTTGGCGAACAGTTGATTCTGGCGGGGTGAGCCTGCCGGTCCGAGCAACTTCTCGTCGAGGACGAACAAACCCAACGTCTGTCCGCCGGCATCCGCCGCTGCAGTCAGAGTCGGAAGATCACCGACCCTCAGATCGCGTCGAAACCAGATCACAGAGTTACTCACCCAGTCGAGCCTACCGATCAGATCTCAGAACGCATCCCACCGCGCGGGCCGCCAGTTGCGCCGCTCTTTCGGCTGTCGGCTCGGAGGTGAGCCCGAGCAGTCGCCACCGGTGCTCCTCCCCGAGCAGCAAGGTGTACAACTGATCCGCGCACAGCGCAGCCTTCTGGCCGTGCTGATCGATCAATATCTTCTCCAGAAAGGCAATCGACTTGGCCGGGCCGGATTCGTAGAACGCTGCGGCCAATTCAGGGAACTGCACTGCCTCGCCGATCATCATGCGGTGCAGCGCAATCGAGTTGTCGCTGTGCAGGGCGATGACGATGTCCACTGCAGCGGCGAGCAGGTCGGACTGGCCCTCGCCGGCATTGTCGACGTACGCGTGCTGACGCGCAACCGCAGCTGCAAAGACCGCAGACTTGTCGCCGAAGTAGCTGTACACGGTGCGCTTGGCGACGCCGGCCACCGTGGCAATGCCCTCGATGGTAGTTCGGGCGAACCCGACATCTCGAAACGAGTCGACAGCGACGTCGAGAATCTCGTTGCGTCGTTCGGCGCGCTCGGCGTCACTGGTTCTCCCACGTCTGCGCGGTTGCTCCATCAAGTCCCCTGTTACCGTGCCGGTGAATTAATGCTACGTTGACGTTTCATTAATTCGAATACTACAGGAGCACTGCATGACCGGACAACGACTCGTCCACGTCGCCATCGCCGACGACTGGGAAGCATGCAAGCGTTTCGGTGAGTACGAGGTCTCGACGCGCGGAATCAGTTACGACGAGGCAGGATTCATTCGCGCAACGACCCCGGACGCACTCGCTTCGGTGCTCGATCTGGTGTTCGGCGACCTCACATTGCCGCTGGTCGTCGCCGTCATCGATCAGGACGCCCTGACCTCCGCGGGCATCGACGTCGAATGGGAGGCGGAAAAGCCCCGAATCCTCCGACCTCTACCGATGGACGAGGACACCGTGGTCGCCGAACTGGCCGTGGAACGCGTTGACGGGGTCTGGCCGATTCCCGACCTGACCCCGTACGCAAGCTGCGCCGGCTAGACCAGCGCAGCCTCCGGTTCGATAACCGGCGCAGACGCCTTCTTCCGGCCGGCAGCCACGCACAGCGCGATCCCGACGGCAATCCAGCACACCAGCACCAGAAGTGGCGTGGTGGCGCCATGGCCGTCGAAGAACGCCATCGAACGGACGGATGCTCCTGCGGCGCCAGGTGGGAGCAGCTGCCCCAATGCGCCCCAGCCTGCGGGCAACCACGCGGCAGTTGTCGCCATCCCCGAGAGTGGGTTTCCGATGAACATCATCGTGACGGCGCCCAACGCGAACCCCTTCATCCCGAGCAGGGATTCGAGCCCCAAAATGGGAAGCGAGATGGCCGACATGCCCATGGTGAGTGCGAGCGCGGTGAGCAGGTAGTTTCCGTCAAGACTGTTGGTGCCGAACTGCAGAATGGCAGTCAGTGCAAAACCCGCGACCACCGCGACGCCGGCAGCGCCCAACACTCGCTTGACGATGCTGCGCGGAAACAGTTGCACGAGAACAACAGCGGGCATGATTCCGCCGAACACCAAGGGCAAGGCCAATGCCGTGAGCCCAGCACCGGTCGGGTCGTCCGCCGTCAACGGCACAACGTCTTCGACGGGAACCTTTGCCCCCGAGGCCTCCGAGAGGCCGTTGGCCACCCCGGTCAGGGTCTGGGCGATCGGGGTTCCGCCTGCAGTCGCGATCAACACGTGAGGACCGTTGGCATCAACGGCGATTCCGCCGACCACGTCGCGATTCCGAATCGCGTCACGCAGGGCGTCGGCGTCGGCGAATTCTCGAGTATCGAAGGCGCCTTGCTTACTCGCCTCGAGCGAGGTGCTGATCTGTTCGGTTGTCGCAACTGGACCGGCGATGCCCAACTTCAGTTCGTGCGGGCCACTGTTGACCGAGGGCAGTACGAAGGCAAGCAGCATCAGCCCGATCACGGCGGACAAGCCCAACACCACAGCCACCAACTTCTTGCGGTCCTGTGCTTCAACTTCGGCGTTCATAACTACCCTCCCTAAGTGGAAGTTTTTCCTCCACTATTTGTGGAAGATATTCCTCCGGTTATGATGAACTGTCAATACCGGAGGTGGATGTGCGAGCCGATGCACGTGAACGCAGAAACGCAATAGTCGACGCCGCACGAGCGGTGTTCACCGAACGCGGGCACGACGCGCCGCTCGATGCAGTCGCAGAACTCGCGAAAGTGGGCATCGCCACGCTGTATCGAAACTTTCCGACGCGCGAGGACCTCGTGACCGCCGTCGCCGTCGCAACACTGACCGATGTCCGCGAGGCTGCCGACATCGCACTCACGGCAATGTCCACCGATCCGGCAAACGCGTGGCACACGCTGGTGGACCGCCTCGTGGAACTGCGCCTGGGTGCGCTCATTCCTGCACTGGTGGAACGCAGTTTCACCGAGCTGGCGCCCGAAGTTCTGGCGGTGCGTGAGGTGACGAAAACGAAGATGACCGCGACGATCGGCGCCGCTCAGAGCGCCGGACTGGTTCGCGCCGATCTGCAACCGCTCGAATTCGTCATGGCTCTGGCCAAACTGACGCGCCCGCAAATCGAGTTGTCCGACGAGGCCATGCCGAACCTGGTCCCGCGGTTGGTCGCGGTGTTCATGGCCGGTCTGCGTCCGGACGGTACCGACTTGCCGGTCTGATCGGCGAAACCCGACGTACCAGGCAAGGCACAATGGGGCTGTGACCGAGATACCGAAAATCCTCGTAGTCGACGACGACGCAGACGTCCTGACCTCACTCGAACGCGGATTGCGGCTCTCGGGATTCACCGTACTGACGGCGGTGGACGGCGCCGACGCGCTCCGAGTGATCTCCGACAAGCGACCGGACGCGGTAGTCCTCGACATCAACATGCCGGTGCTCGACGGCACCGGTGTGGTGACGGCACTTCGTGCCGCCGGCAACGAAATCCCGATCTGCGTGCTCAGTGCGCGCAACTCGGTCGACGATCGCATCGCCGGGCTCGAATCCGGTGCGGACGACTACATGGTCAAACCGTTTGTTCTTGCCGAACTGGTTGCCCGGATCCGCGCAATGCTCCGTCGCAGCAACACTCCGGCCGGCGATCACTCCGAGGGTACGAATACCCTGCGGGTCGGAAACCTCGACATCGATCTCTCCGGTCGCCGGGTTCGTGTCGACGGCAAGGAAGTACCGCTCACCAAACGCGAATTCGAGCTACTCGAAGTGCTCGCACACAATTCCGGCATCGTGCTCACTCGCGAACGTCTCCTCGAACTGGTGTGGGGCTACGACTTCGTCGCCGACACGAACGTCGTGGACGTCTTCATCGGCTATCTGCGTCGAAAGTTCGAATCCGGCGGTTCACCTCGTCTGCTGCATACCGTTCGCGGCGTCGGGTTCGTGCTTCGGGAGAACCCGTGAAGCGTCGCCGCTTCTCACTACGAACTCGCGTTGCCGCGGCCGCGGCACTGGGGGCGACGTTCATCGTCATCGCTCTCGGTGTGGTCGTTGCACTGGCTATCGCACGAAACAATTTGGCGCAGTTGGACCGTCGATTGGAGACGGCATCGACGGTCATCGTGGCCAATGCGGCTACAGCGGGACCTTTTCTCGGCGCGTTCGGAGACGGCGGCGCCTTTTCCGTGACCATCCGCTCCGACACCGACGGAACCGTCAAATCCAGTACCCCGACGCGACTGCCCGAACTACCGGTCGGCTCGGCGACCGTCGACGTGGACGGTACGAAGTACCGGGCATACACCGCCGAGGCCGACGGGATCAATGCCCTTGTCTCGCTGGCGGTTCCCTATGCCGAAGCGCGAGACATCACAGTCGACCAACAGCGACAGGTTGCATTCTTCGGCGTCGGGGCCGTAGCGGCCGCAGCTGCGTTGGGATGGTTGTTCGGTGGCCCGGCGGTGCGCCCCCTCGTGGAGTTGACCCGCCGGATCGCCAGGCGCGATCCCGATCTCGCCACCGAGGTTTCCGGAATCCGTGAAGCGGACGAGCTTGCCGCAGCAGCAGAATCGATGCTCAGCGACGTCGCTCGAGCGCAAGCCGCAACCAACTCCGCCCTTGCCGCCGCCCGAGATTTTGCGTCCGCCTCGGCTCACGAACTCCGAACTCCGTTGACAGCGATGCGAACCGACATCGAAGTGTTGTCCATTCACGACCTCGATCACGAACAAAGACGCGAGATCCTCACAGATCTGGCCCGCGCGCAGGGCCGCGTCGAGTCAACTCTGAGAGACCTCGAGCGCCTGGCGAAGGGTGAACTCTCGACGGCCGAGGATTTCAAGGACACCGATTTGACCGAGGTCTGCGACATCGCTGCCGACGACGCACGCCGACATCATCCTGGGCTGGACGTCGGCGTCGTCACGGTGGATTCCCCACTCCCCTATTGCATCCGGGCCCTTCCCGGCGGAATCCGGTTGATCCTCGACAACGCGATCACCAATGCAGTCCGCCACGGCGGCGCGAGCGCGGTGCGCATCACCCTCGCTCGCCCGGCCGATTCACCGGACACCGTCACGATCACGATCGACGACAACGGTTGCGGAATACCGGCCGAGGAACGCTCGAGCGTGTTCGAGCGCTTCACTCGCGGATCGACGGCAGGCAAGACAGGCTCCGGTTTGGGCCTGGCGCTGGTGGCGCAGCAGGCGGCCCTGCACGGCGGACGGACGACATTTCACGACAGTCCACTCGGCGGGGCTCGCCTGCTGGTCGAACTCAGGGATCAGCCCGGACCCGAATAGCCCCTTCAGGTCTCGATCAACTGGCCGATCCCTGACGCTGTCACTTCGATGACCCGAGCCGAGCCGATGTCGAAGAACAGTCCGGCGATACGCAGGCGACCATCCACACGGGCCTGACCGACGAGAGGATGGCGTTCGAGAGTCTGCAATTGGACTGCGACATTGACCATTCCGAGCTGATCGACCTCCGAGAAACCTGCCTCGGCCGCAGCACGCGCGACCGGATGGCCACTCGTATAGGCCTGCAAGCTCGTCTCCGCATGCCGCAGCCATTCCCCGACGACTCCCGATTCCGACGAACCGTTCGTCAGGAGTGCTTGCATCGCGCCGCAGCCCGAATGTCCGCACACGACCACCGAGCTGACACCCAACTCGTCGATCCCGAAGGCCAGTGCCGCTTCCACCGACGTATCGCGGCCGCCGGCAGGAACCAGGTTTCCGACATTGCGCACGGTGAACAGGTCGCCGGGGCCACTGCTCGTGATGATGTTCGGCACCACTCGCGAATCTGCGCAGGTAAGGAAAAGAGAGTCGGGGTTCTGCCCGTCGCGCAACTGATCCATGTGCGGCCGTATCGCTTCGGCGCGATGGCGATGATAGTTGGACACCCCGTCGAGAATGGGCCGCAAGGCCGGCGGGCTGCTCAGATTCCTCCCCGAAGCCTGTGGTTGCCAACTGCCCCACGGCGCGAGCAAGCCGCGCAGGTCGGTGACTGCGGCGCCGCGCTTCGGCGGACCGGTGGTCGCGCTCTCCATACTCACCGAGCCGACTTCGTCGATGATCACCGAACCACCTGCCAACTCGTACTGCCTCGCCCACTCTTCGATGACGTCGAAGACGGCATGGTCGAGGAAGTCGACAGACAGCTCGACGGTGACGTCCGACCGCGGTGGGAGTCCGGCGAGAACCGACGTCAGCTTGGGCAGCACCAGGAAGGTGCACGAGCCTTCGACCAGGACGCGCCACTTCCCGGAATCGTTGTCGCCCAACTCTTCTGCGGTGACAGTTGCGCGGATGACACGCCACACCAGGAGGGCGATGGCCAGCGCCAACCCGATCAGGACGCCCTCGAGCAGATTCAAGAACACGACGCCGACCACCGTGATGCCGTACACCCACAGATCACCGGTCCGTCGCGCCAACCGAATGTGCGCCAGCTTGACCAGTTGAATACCGATGACAATCAACAGTCCGGCCAATGCAGACTTCGGAATCTGCTGGACCAACCCGGCGAGCGCAGCCGAGAACAGCAGAATCCACAGGCCGTGCATGATCGACGACGCGCGGGACTTCGCCCCGGCCTCGACATTGGTCGCACTGCGCACGATCACCCCGGTGACCGGAAGGCCGCCGATGGCCCCGGACACCATGTTCGCGGTGCCCTGGCCGAGCATCTCGCGATCGAAGTTCGACCGCGGGCCCGAGTGCATCTTGTCCACGGCCACGGCCGAGAGCAGACTCTCCACACTGGCGATCAGGGCGATGGTGAGGATGCCGGTTGCGACGCCGAGCCACTGGCCGTCGGGCAGAGCGGGGAGTCCGATCGAGTCCAGCAAAGATCCGTCGAGAGCAATACGCTCGACGTCGATCGGCAGCGCCAGCGAAGCGAGAGTTGCCAATACGATGCCCACCAACGCCGCCGGAACCTTGCGGACACCGGCAGGGAGATAGCGCCACCCGAGAAGGGTGGCGATGACGACGAGTCCGATCATCAGGTCCTCGACATGCAAGGCACCGATCTGTGCGGGCAACTGCCGTAGATTGTCCAGCGCCGAGCTGGCCGAGCTTCCACCCAACAACACGTGAACCTGTTGTAGCGCAATGGTGATGCCGATACCGGCGAGCATCGCATGCACCACCACTGGAGCAATAGCCAGCGCCGCACGGGCAATTCGGCTGAGCCCGAACACGATCTGCAGAATTCCGGCGCCGACGGTGATCAGGCAGGTGACTTTCCACCCGAACTTGCCGATCAGTTCGGCGACCACCACGGTCAGGCCGGCGGCGGGACCACTGACTTGCAGCGGTGAACCTCCCACAGCTCCGGCCACCACTCCGCCGACGATTGCGGCGATCAGACCTGCCATGATCGGCGCCCCGGAGGCGATCGCAATTCCCAATGACAGGGGAAGCGCCACCAGGAATACGACCAGCGACGCCGGCACGTCGTATCTGATCAGTTGCTCGAGATATCGCCGGCTTCCACCACCCGGCGGAGACGAATCCCCCACGACGCTCTCGTCTGCGGATGATTGTGCGTGCACTACGGACTGCGTCGACATAGATCTCCTCGCCGGACCCCGGATCCGGCTGCTGGGCAACATGTTCGAAGCGAATCGGCGATCGGTATCGCCGATCGACTGTGACCATGGTAACCGCGATTCCTTACCGTTCCCTTAGCTGCGAGCCCAGACGTGGTCGACGTCACCGTCGCCCGGCACTGTGACTCGAACCTGAACATCGGTCCAAAAGATCGATCGAATTGCTTTAAACCGCAAGCATTTTGACTGACACACCTCCAGCGGCCGGCACACCTGAGCGCCGTCGGCGATAATGGTCGGGAGTGAACGCTCAACCGCAAACACAACGATGTGAAGGCAGGCACCATGTCCGATCAGTACGTCGCCGCGCAGGACCGCTACGAAGCCATGCCGTACCGCCGAACCGGTCGGAGCGGTCTCAAACTCCCGGCCATCTCGCTGGGCCTCTGGCACAACTTCGGCGACGACGTACCGATCGAGAACCAGCGCGCAGTTCTGCGGCGGGCATTCGATCTCGGAATCACCCACTTCGATCTTGCGAACAACTACGGTCCCCCGTACGGAAGCGCCGAGACGAACTTCGGCAGGATCCTGCGTGAGGATTTCTCTTCGTACCGCGAGGAATTGGTCATCTCGTCCAAAGCCGGCTGGGACATGTGGCCCGGCCCCTACGGATTCGGTGGTTCCCGCAAGTATTTGCTGTCGTCCCTCGATCAGTCGCTCGGACGACTCGGCGTCGACTATGTCGACATCTTCTACAGCCATCGCCCTGACGCCGAAACTCCGATCGACGAGACCGCAGGCGCCCTGATCAGCGCTGTCCAGCAGGGCAAGGCCCTGTACGCGGGTATCAGTTCGTACTCGCCGGAGCGCACCCGTGAAATCGCCGCACTGCTCGCCGCTGCGGGGGTTCCGCTCTTGATCCACCAGCCGAGCTATTCGATGCTGAACCGCTGGATAGAGCAGGACCTGCTGTCGGCTGTCGATGATCTCGGCGTCGGCGTCATCGCGTTCTCACCACTCGCTCAAGGCATGCTCACCGATCGCTATCTGAACGGCGTCCCCGAGGATTCCCGTGCAGCTCAAGGTAAGTCACTGGATCCGTCGTGGTTGACCGACGACGCTCTCACCCACATCCGCGCGCTCAACGACATCGCGGCAGACCGCGGCCAGTCGCTGGCTCAGCTGGCACTGAGCTGGGCACTCCGCGATTCGCGGGTCACCTCGGTACTGATCGGTGCGTCCAGTGTCGCCCAACTCGAAGCCAACGTCGGCGCGCTCGACAATCTCGAATTCAGCGCAGCCGAACTGGCCTCCATAGATCAGCACGCCAAGGACAGCGGCATCAATCTGTGGGCAGAGGCCAGTTCGATCTGAGCGATCACCTGCGCTAGAGCTGAGGCAACTCCACGTTCACGTGCTCGCCCTCTTCGAATACCGCCGACGCCGGCCCGACGATCAAGGGATCCGGAGTACCGACAGCCCGGTGATCCTTGTTGGGATAGTCGAAGCTGGCGAGCACGTGACGCATCGCCTCGAGGCGAGCGCGCTTCTTGTCGTTGCTCTTGATCACCGTCCAGGGCGCATCCCCGGTATCGGTGTAGAAGAACATGGCTTCCTTGGCCTGGGTGTAGTCGTCCCACTTGTCGAGCGAAGCCAGATCGGTCGGTGAGAGCTTCCACTGACGCACCGGGTCCGTTCGGCGGGCCGCGAACCGCGCCAACTGCTCTTCGCGGCTGACCGAGAACCACAGCTTGTGCAGATGAATCCCGGAGTTGACGAGCATCCGCTCGAAGTCCGGGGTCTCTCTCATGAACTCGAGATACTGCGTCGGCGTGCAGTAACCCATCACTCGTTCGACGCCGGCGCGGTTGTACCAGGACCGGTCCATCATCACTATCTCGCCGCCGCTGGGTAGGTGTGCGACATAGCGTTGGAAATACCACTGCGTCCGCTCGATGTCGGTGGGCTTCTCGAGCGCGACCACGCGGGCTCCACGGGGATTGAGATGCTCGGTGAATCTCTTGATCGACCCGCCCTTACCGGCAGCATCGCGACCTTCGAAGATGATGAGCACCTTCTGACCGGTTTCCTTGACCCACAACTGCAGCTTGAGCAGCTCGATCTGCAGACGCCGCTTCTTCCGCTCGTACTCGCGGCGCGACATCTTCTTCTCGTAGGGGTAACCCTGCTTCCAGGCATCCGCGAACTCCGAAGGCTCCAGCACGCCGAGCTTGTGCTTGAGACTCGACAGCTCGTCGATCTCGGCCGCGTAATCCTCGGTGACGGAAATTCTGGTCGACGGGGTCGGCAGGTCAGGAACCCGACCGTCCACACCGCTGGCGTCGGGGCTCATGAATACGCACTCCCTGTCGTCGAAATGAACGAACGTCCGGAAAGTGAATTTTACGCGCCGAAGCCCGCTCCCGCGGGTCCGAAGAGAATGTTGCTTGGCATCGAGGAGGTAACGACAGGTCCGGCTTCCCAGTCGCCGAACCCTCACGCGGTACCTTGATCGAGGTAACTGAGACGGTCGGTAACCCCGAGAGAAGAGAGTTCTGGCGAGATGCGAGTAGACGGACGGGAGATCCCGGTAACGGGAAGCCTCCTGCCACCACTGCACCGCCGTACGAGCGACATCATGCGGGTTGCGATCGCTGCTGTGCTGCTCGGCGGCGTGATCGCGGGATCTCTGATCACTCGAAGTCAGTGGGACGCCCTCGAAACGTCGGTGTCCAACATCGTCGGTGTTCTCTCGCCGAGCCTGTCCGACACTGTGTACCTGCTCTACGGCATCGCAATTCTGGCGCTACCGTTCGCCATCCTGATCGGCCTGATCGTCGGGCGCCGGTGGAAGTTGCTGGCCGGATACGCCGCCGCCGGCCTGTGCGCCGGTGTCGCGCTGTCCTTCACCGGAACAGGCCTGGCGGCACCGAAATGGCACCTCGACGTGCCGGACCGACTCGACGCCACCTTCCTGTCTCAATTCCTCGACGATCCGCGATGGATCGCGATGCTCGCGGCGGTGCTCACCGTCTCGGGCCCGTGGCTTCCGAAGAAGTGGCGACGAGCCTGGTGGACGCTGCTTCTGCTCTTCGCTCCCATCCATCTGATCGTCAGCTCGATCGTTCCCGCACGATCGATGCTGGGTCTCGCCGTCGGTTACCTGATCGGCGCGGTGATCGTTCTCGCCGTCGGCACCCCTGCCCTCGAAGTGCCATTGGACTCGGCAGTACGCGTACTCGCGCGGCGCGGTTACCGCGTCACCGCATTTCGCGTCGTGAGTCCCTCGGGAATCGGGCCTCTTGTCATGTCCGCAGCCATCGACCAAGCACCGGACGACGAACCTTTCGACGAACTCGTCGTCGAGTTGTACGGACAGAACCAGCGAAGCAGCGGAGCAATTCGACAGACGTTCCGTTGGATCTCGTTCCGGAACCGTGAAACTCCGCCGCCCTACGGATCACTTCGTCGCGCCGTCGAACACCGAGCGCTCATGGGTATCGCGTTCGCCGACATCGGTCTGGCCAGTTCCAAGGCCGTCGCAATCTCGGTACTCGATCGCGGGTGGGAGATGTACGCGCGCCCGAGTCCTCGTGGCATCCCCCTTGCCGTCGCCGTCGAGAACCAGGCGGGCGAGGAAGAATCCACCAAACTGATCGACGCGCTGTGGCAAACACTGCATACCGCTCACGTGCACCAGATGGCGCACGGCGACCTGCGCGCTTCCGAAATTCGTGTCGAAGGCGGAACCATCCTCTTCGGCGGGTACGCGTACTCCGAATTCGGCGCCACCGAAGTTCAGATGCAGTCCGACAACGCACAACTTCTCTTCGCCACCGCATCATTGTTCGGGGTCGATGCAGCGGTGGACGCCGCGATTCGAGCGCAAGGCGCAGACACGATTCTCGCCGCCTCCGGCCGATTGACCACCGCTGCATTACCCAACCGAATTCGGCGGACGGTCACGGATTCCGCGAAACTGATGACCGAGATCCGAGACGAGGTCGGTGCCAAGAACGGGATCGAAAAGGTCGCTCCCGCACAGGTCACCCGATTCAGTCGCAACCAGCTGATCCAGCTCGTTCTGCTCATCGGTCTGGTCTACGTCGCCTACCCCTTCATCAGCCAGGTCCCCGCGTTCATCACCGAACTGAAGACGGCCAACTGGTGGTGGGCACTGCTCGGCCTCGGCGTCTCCGCACTGACGTACGTCGGCGCGGCAGCGGCCCTGTGGGCCTGTGCGTCGTCGATGGTCAGTTACCGCAACCTCTTGATCATGCAGGTGGCCAACACCTTTGCGGCGACGACAACTCCGGCCGGAGTCGGCGGGCTCGCGCTGAGCGTGCGGTTCCTGCAGAAGGGCGGGCTCGGTACCGTCCGCGCAACGGCCGCAGTCGCGCTGCAACAGACGGTTCAGGTGGTCACCCACGTCGGCTTGCTGATCTTCTTCTCGATCGTCGCCGGACGTGATACGAACCTCTCGCACTTCATCCCGGGATCCACTGTTCTGTACCTGGCGGGCGGCGTAGCGCTCGGAGTTCTCGGTGCATTCATGTTCATTCCGAAACTCCGTGGGTGGCTGCGCGACGATCTGCGTCCTCAGATCACCGAGGTGTTGGGTGAACTGAGCCAACTCGCGCGAAACCCGACCCGCTTCCTCATCATCGTGGGCGGCAGCGCCGCAACAACTCTCGGTGCCGCCCTGGCTCTGTGGGCGAGCGTCGAAGCATTCGGCGGCGGAACGACGTTCATCACCGTCACCATCGTTACGATGATCGGTGGGACGCTCGCCTCGGCGGCTCCGACACCGGGTGGCGTCGGAGCCGTCGAGGCCGCCCTCATCGGTGGTCTGTCCGCATTCGGACTGCCGGCAAGCATCGCGGTCCCGTCGGTCCTGCTCTACCGAGTGCTGACCTGCTGGCTCCCTGTGTTCTGCGGTTGGCCGACGCTGCGATGGCTGCAGAAGAACGACATGGTCTGAGCCGTTCCGCTACCTCTGGCGAACGACGTGAGCCTGCAGTGCTTCGCCGTCCTCGTCCACCCAGCCTTTGCTCTGGGCGTAGTCGACCATCGCGGCAACACCTTCGACGTCCGTGGTGCTCTCGCGAACGCGGGCTACCGAGATGAATGCACTACCACCGCTGACGTATCCGTAATCCTGAAGGCGCAAGAGTTCGTCCAGTTCGGCTTCGGAGATGTCGGCACTCACCTCGACGTGAAAGTCCTTCAGGTTGTCCACATCGTGGATGCTGACGCGGCCGTCGTCCACCAGTACATACATGGCTCTCCTTCCTAGAGCACTGACATCGGTGCGTGCGTACCGAATACACGCCGGTGGTAGGTCAGTGGATTCGACTCGCGATGCTCGACCTCGTCCACCGATCCTGTCACGATCTTGTGATCACCACCGTCCACGGTGCACATGATCCAGATGGGAGCGTCCGGCAGTCTCGGTGAGCACACGTGCGCCATGGCTTCTCGAAAACACAACGCCCGGTTGCCCTGTGGGACATTCACGATGTCAGCCCTTGTCTGCCAACTCTTGGGCGTACTTCTTTGTCATGTGGTCGACGGCGTCGACTTGCGCCTTCGCATGCCCCTCCCTGACGGCGCGCGCGTGAGCGCGGACAGCATAAACACTACTTCGAAAAAACGGACAACTTCGCCGCCTACCAGCACTGTTGATGCCGATAGCCGATACTGAGCTGTATGTCGGAACTCGGAAATGAACCAGACTCGAAGCAGAAGGCGGTGCTCGAGCGACACGCGTCGTGGATCGAATTGTTCTTCGACCTCGTCGTGGTTGCCGGTATCGGTCAGTTGGCTCACCTGCTCCACGGTTCGCCGTCGTGGTCGGATGTCGCGCTCTACGCGTTGCTCTATCTCGCGTTCTGGACCGCGTGGGCGACGTTCACGATGTACGGCAACGTTGCCGGCGACCGGGTCCGAATTCCGAGCATGCTGATCGCCATGTTCGGACTGGCCGTCATGATGGCGGCCGTGGCCGGCATCCACGACAACCATGCGCTGGCCTTCGCTGTCGCATACGTGGCCGTACGTCTGCTGGCGAGTCGGGTGTGGCACAACGGCCAGATAGTCGTGGACTGGCCGATCGCCCAGATGTCTCTCGGTGTGATCCCGTGGATCGTCTCGTTCTGGTTCGAGGGCGAAACTCGGTTCTGGCTCTGGACCGCCGGTGTGACCATCGACCTGCTGATCATGTTCGTCGTCTCCGGCAGCGCGATCATGGAAGACGCGCAGGAAAAGCTCGACCGCATCATCAAGGTTCGGGGGTTCAAGGACGACCGGATGCCCGAACTCGAAGCCCTGCACTCCGATCGGGCTCACCTTGCCGAGCGCTTGGGCCTGTACGTCATCATCGTGCTGGGCGAGGGTGTGATCCTCGTGATTTCTGCGGCCTCGAAGCTCACCTGGGACTCGACGGTGGTCAGCCTCGCAGTCGGATCGTTTGTCCTGCTCTCGGGCATGTGGGCACTCTCGCTTCTCTACGGCCACGCCGGTGTTCCGCACCTGCAGCCCGAGAAGTTTCCCGCTCGCATCGACATGGCGCTGCACTGTTTCACCACCGGCGCTATCGCGGTTCTGGTCGCGGGGCTCGGAGCGGCAACCGAACACGGTGCGGAGCACACGCCCGCGAACCTGCGGTGGTTGTTGTGCGGAAGCATCGCAGTCTATTTCGGAATCAGCCTGGTGGCAGGGCTGTTCGCGCGATCGGACCGACGGTGGCTGCTCGGCTGGGCGCTCCCGTGCACCGCCGTCCCCATCGTCATGGGCATCGTCGGCACGCACATGAGCGCCACGTGGATCATCTGGGTGCTGGTGGCCACCGTGACCTGGCAGAACGGCTACGAGTACGCGCAGGTGCGGCGTTCGCGCCGCTCTGCTGTGCGCCTTTATTAACCCCCCGCGGTTAATAAAGGCGCACAGCAGGGACGGTTTTTACCCTCACCGCCGGGTCGAAGCGATAGGGCTGAGCCAACAGGATTCCGGCCAATCGCTTACGCAACCTCGACATCTCGGCCCGGACCGTCACCGTCTTGCGCGGATCGCCGAACAACTGTGAGGCGAGCTGCGCGGCCGTGAGCCCCTCGGGCGCCTGTGTCAGAGCCACGAGGATCTGCGAATGGCGCGGGCTGAGGTCGATGCTCCAGCTCCCCATTGCCGAGGAGTACCGCAATTCCATCGCATTCGGATCTTGCACATCCAATTCGACTTCGGCACAAACCGTTCCGGACGCCGGATCCATTTGAGGGCGGACGAGCCAACCACCCGGAAGCGGCTCGCACATACATAGTCCGAGCGACGGGAGCCAATGCTCGCCGCTGCTCATCACTTTCGGCAGTGCGATTCTGTAGATCGGCGCCATCGAGTCCACCGCCGCGACCCAGCCACTGCGGTCCACGACCACTGTCGGCTGACTCGCACGAGCCAGCGTCGATGCCGAGATCATCCGGAGCTGATCCAATCCGATTCGATGCTTCTCCCGCAGTGCGGATTCCGCCAGCCTGGCCACACTGTCCACCAGAGCGAGAGTCGACGGGTGGACCGTGTCTGCTGCGCCGGCGACGTTCACGACGGCGATGGCCCGGCGACTACGCGGATCTCGAACCGTCGCCCCGGAGCAGGTCCACGGATGCTGCGAGCGCGAGTAGTGCTCGGCCGAGAACACCTGCACTGCCGAACCTGATGCCAAGGAAGTGCCGATCCCGTTGGTACCAACAGCTTCCTCGGTCCACGACGCACCCTCGATCATCCCGAGCCGTCCGGCCCGATCCAACATTCGACTGGACCCGTGTCGCCAGAGGATACGTCCGTAGCGGTCCGCCACCACGATCAGATTCGCGTCGTCCGGGCCGACGAGTGGTGCCAGACCGTGCACCGCCTCGTCGAAGATCTCCGCCATGCCGGCTGCGCGTCTGCCTTCTTCGATCTCGGATTCGCGGCCCGTCTCGGTGATCGAGCACCGGTCCGGATCGAGTCCGAGCGCACGCAAACGCGACCACGAATTCGCGATGACGGAGCGCGGACGCGCAGGCGGCTTGCGTCCCGACATCGTTGCTTCGTACACGGATTCGAGAACACGTGCGTACTGCGCCGGGTCTTCACCACTGGCCAGGGCCGGTTCGAGTCGATTCGTTTCGCCGATCACACTCCAGTCCTATGTGACGGGGTCATCGAAAGCGAGCGTTGCACCCGGTTGCAGAGTTGTTCGCGTGCGTGAACGAAAGGACGGCGTTCACGCACGCGAACGGTGCTCACGCGTTGAGGGGTCTCCCCAGCGCCGAGAGCACAGACTCGTGCATTGCCTCCGAGAGCGTCGGATGAGCAAACACGACCTCGGCGAGATCCTCGCCGGTGGCTTCGAGGGATCGAGCGATACCGAAACCCTGAATCTGCTCGGTCACATCCGGACCGACCATGTGCGCGCCGAGAAGTTCCCCGGTATCGGCGTCGAAGATCGTCTTGACGAAGCCTTCGGCCTCGCCGATCGCCAGTGCCTTGCCGTTCGCCTGCAGGTCGAAGTGTCCGACCCGCAGCGCGCGACCAGTACCGGCGCACTGCTTCTCCGTCAGACCCAGGCTCGCCACCTGTGGGCGGGCATACGTGCATCCCGGAACGTAGTCGCGATCGAGCGGATGAACGTCGGGCACGCCTGCCAACTTTTCGACGCACAAGACAGCTTCGTGACTTGCCTTGTGCGCCAGACATGGAGCGCCCGCGACGTCACCGATCGCATAGATCCCGAAAGCGCTGGTACGGCACCACTGGTCGGTGACGATCGCACCGCGCTCGATCTCGACGCCCAGAGCCTCCAACCCCAGATCCTCGACGTTGCCGGTGATTCCGGCCGCCACCAACACCCGGTCCACGGTCAACGACTCGACACCGTCGCTCGTCTGCACATTCACCTGGACGGCGTCGTCGCCGACGGTCACCGCCGACACCGAGGCTCCGGTGTGAATCGTGATGCCATGCTTCTCGAACTGCTTGCGAACGAAGGCCGAGATCTCTTCGTCCTCGACCGGCATGATGTGTGGTGCCATCTCGACGATGGTCACCTCGGTTCCGAGATCGCGGTACAGGCTGGCGAATTCGACTCCGATCGCGCCGGACCCGATCACGAGCAGCGACTTCGGCAGTTCCTTCGGGACGAGCGCGTCGAAGTAGGTCCACACCCGATCACCGTCGGGGGCAACGCCGGGAATCGAACGCGGCCGGGCACCGGTTGCAATGATCACGTGGTCGGCTCGATACGTCTGTCCTCCCACGGATACGACGCCTTTGTCCACCAACTTCGCGGCGCCTGAGATGACGTCGACGCCGTTCTTCTTCATCAGATAGGCAACACCGCCGGACAACCTCTCCGAAACCCCTCGGCTGAACGACACCAACTTCGAGATGTCGAACTGGACAGACGCCGAACTGAATCCGTATGTGTCGAGTTCACTCAAGGTATGCGCGACGTCCGCGCCGTGCAGCATCGCCTTGGTGGGGATACAACCCCAGTTGAGGCAGATACCTCCGAGGCGATCACGTTCTACCAGCGCGACGTTCAACCCCAACTGGGCAGCCCGGATCGCCGCCACGTAACCACCGGGGCCGCCACCGATGACAAGAACGTCGTACTTATTCGACGTATTGTTTTCCACCACAGCCCCTTACACCAACATCAGCGCGGGAGAAGCGACAAAGCGCTGGAGCTCCCGAAGGAAGGTCGCACCCAGGGCTCCGTCGATAACCCGGTGATCGCACGAGAGGGTCACGGTCATCACGGTCCGGGCAGAAACACTGTCACCGACCACCACCGCGCGCTTCTCCCCCGCACCTACGGCAAGGATCGCTCCCTGGGGCGGATTGATGATCGCGTCGAATGCCTTGATCCCGAACATGCCGAGGTTGGACACCGTGAAGGTTCCGCCCTGGAATTCTTCGGGACGAAGTTTGCCGGTCTTCGCCTTGGTGGCCAACGAGAGCACCTCACCCGAGATGTCCGCCAACGACTTGGTATTTGCGCTACGCACGATGGGCGTGATCAGCCCGGTCGGAAGTGCAACTGCCACCGAGACATCCGCCGACGCGTATCGAAGAACCGATTCGTTCGCGGCATCGAACTGGACGTTCACGTCCGGCACCTTCATCAGTGCAGCGGCGCAAGCCTTCACGATGAAGTCGTTGACCGACAGCTTGACCGCCGGGACGGTCGAATTGATCTCCTTGCGCAGAGCGAGGAGCGCATCGAGCTCGAGGTCTGCGGTGAGCCGGAAATGGGGTGCCTGCTGCTTGGACGCCTGCAACCTACCGGCGATTGCCGATCGCATGGGGGTGAAAGGAATTGTGTCGTACTCGGGTTCGGCCGCAACAGATTCGGTCTCAGCCGCCGCCTCGGGCAGGAGCTGCGCTGAACGAGCGGCGTCGTGCACGTCGGCGACGCAGACGCGCCCCCGCGAACCCGTCGGACGACAGTCATGCAGGTTGACGCCCAGTGATCGGGCAGTTCTGCGTGCGACCGGGGTGGCAGGCACGGCACTGTCGTCGGCGGTCGATCGCAGCGGGAGGCCGGATCTCGCGGCCGGCACTACCGGCGCAACAGTGCCACCGGCGTCACGAATCGCGTCGTCGATGTCGCGGACACTGATCCGCCCGAGGGGACCGGTACCCACTACGGCGGCGAGATCGATTCCGAGCGATTCGGCACGTCGGAGTGCGCGAGGACTCGCAAACACGTCGCTCTGCGTCGTGCCCTGCAGAACACTCGGTACGACGGTGGAACCGGTTGGTGCAGGTTTCGCTGCAACAACCACCTTCGCAGCCGGTGTAGCCGCAGGTGTCACGGGAGCCGCCGGCGCAGCAGCTGGTGACGGTGCCGGCTCTTCCGCCGGCGCGGTTGCGCCGCGGGCGGCGAGGAACTGCTCGATCTCCGCATCCGTCGCGGACGCATCGGCGGACACACCGATCACGGCGCCGACGGGCAGAGTCTGCCCCGGTGTGCCGACGATCTTGCGGAGAACACCGTCGAACGGCGCCTCCAGCTCGTTGGTGATCTTGCTGGTCTCGATCTCACAGATCAACTGGCCCTTGGTGAACGAGTCACCTTCCTCGATGAGCCACGCGTTGACCAACCCCTCCTCCATGGAGAGCCCCCATTTGGGGATGTCGATAGCTTTGATGTCAGCCATGATCAGGCTCTCACCAGCTTGCGAACCGACTCTTCGATGCGCGCCGCGTCAGGCAGCCAGGCAGTTTCGAGGGTCGGGGAGAACGGAACCGGCGTGTGCGGCGGCGTGATCAGTTCGATCGGCGCTTTCAGGTAGTTGAATCCCTTGGTGGCGATCAGCGCGGCTACGTCGTGCCCGAAACCGCAGCGGGCGGCGGATTCGTCGACGATCACGACCCTTCCAGTCGATGCGACGGATTCGAGGATGCCGTCCTCGTCCAATGGTGAGACGGTACGAGGATCGACAACCTCGACCGAAATACCCTCGGCGGCCAGCTTGTCTGCTACGTCGTTGGCGCGGTTCACCATTGCGGACAACGCGATGATCGTGACGTCGTCGCCCTGCCTGGTGTAGTTGGCGACGCCGAACGGAATCGCGTACGGCTCGTCCGGCACTTCGTCCTTGAGGTCGTAGAGAACCTTGTGCTCACAGAAGACGACGGGATCGTCGTCCCGGATGGCTTGGATGAGAAGGCCTTTGGCGTCGTAGGCATTGGACGGAGCGACTACCTTCAGACCAGGCACCGCCGCGAACACGTTGTACGGAGACTGAGAGTGCTGCGCAGCGGCAGAGAACCCTGCGCCGATCATGCCTCGCACCACCAGCGGGGTTCTGGCCTTGCCACCGAACATGTAGCGGAACTTGGCAGCCTGGTTGTAGAGCGCGTCGTAGGAGACTCCGAAGAAGTCCATGAACATCAGCTCGGCGACCGGCCTCAGTCCGGTCAGTGCGGCTCCGGCAGCCATTCCGATGATCGCGGATTCGGTGATCGGGGTATCGATTACACGCTCCGATCCGAACTCCGTCCACAATCCCTTGGTGACACCCAGGACACCGCCAAATGCCTCGATCTTCTTCGTCTCCAGATCGGGATTGGTACCGGCATGCCCACCCCGTACGTCCTCACCGATGAGAACGACGCTCGGGTCGCGTTGCATTTCTTGGGCGATGGCCTCTTTGACGGCCTCGCGGTAGGTCTTCTTCGACACGTTCTCGGCTTCCACGCTTGTCATCTCGGGCTCCTCAGTACGACACGTAGACATCGGTCAGCAGATTCTCGACGGGTGGATACGCCGCGGCACGCGCCTTCGCTACCGCCTCGTCCACCAGCACTCGCGACTGCTCGTCCACCGCGTCCAGATCAGCGGTGCTGACCTTCTTCACATCCACGCTGCTACGGAAATTCTTGAGCGGATCCTTGGTTTCCCGTAGTTGCGCAACCTGTTCCGCCGTGCGGTACAGCTGCGCGTCACCCTCGAAGTGGCCGTGCCAACGGAATGCCGCCGCCTCGATCGTGGTGGGGCCGCCGCCGATCCTGGCGCGCTCGGATGCTTCCGCCATTGCGTCGTAGACCGCGAAGAAGTCGGTGCCGTCCACCTTGACGGCAGGCATGCCGAAGGATGCGGCGCGCGCGGCAATGTCGGGTGCACCAACTGCGTAGTCGGTTCCGGTGGCCTCACCGAATCCGTTGTTCTCGATCACGAAGACGATCGGAAGGTCCAGCACCACAGCCATGTTCATCGCCTCGAAGACGGTTCCCTGGTTGGATCCACCGTCACCCGTGAACGACGCTGCGATGACACCGTTTCGAAGCGTCTTACCACTCAGTGCAGCGCCGATCGCCAACGACGGGGCTCCGCCGACAATCGCGTTGGCGCCGAGCATTCCCACCGACAGGTCGGCGATGTGCATCGAGCCGCCCTTACCGCGACACAGGCCGTCGTCCTTGCCGAAGATCTCGGCCATCATGCCGTTCAGATCGCAGCCCTTGGCGATGCAGTGCCCGTGACCGCGGTGAGTGGATCCGATGTAATCGGCGTCGCTCAGGTTCTCGCACACTCCCACCGCGATGGCTTCCTGGCCCGAGTAGAGGTGAATGAAGCCGGGGATGTCACCGGTTGCATTCTCTTCGTGCAGTCGATCCTCGAACGCACGGATGCGCGACATCTTCTCGTACGCCTTCAGCAATGCATCCCGGTCCAGCCCCGAATGAGGCTTGGCGCCGGTCTTTTTCGATCCTGGGGTTGTCGGCTTCTGCGCCGTCCGTTGAACCACAGTCACACTCCTCGTTCTCGATCACTCGTCGCCATGCAGTGTCGTGCAGGTCACGGGCGAAGGGAAAGAGTTGCGTGAGGTTGCCGGGAGTTGCGAAGGGTTGCAGCTGTTGACTTTCGAGCGTTGATTCAGGCGCCGCTCAGGCTGTCGCGTCTGATCTTGGCCAGCGCGCGGTGTTGGGCGAGTTCGACGGCGCTCGTTGTCGTTCTCAGTGACAGCGCCGTCTCGCGCACGTCGAAGCCGACAACGATGCGAGCTACCAAGACGTTGCGTTCTGCGGCCGACAGATCACCGAAGGGCAGAGTGAGTCGACTGGAGGCGGGTAGCGAATCGATTTCGCGACTGATCGCGTCGTACAGATGCGCGAGGAACGCTTCTCCGGCACGTCTACGTCGCCGAATGTCGGACAGGACGGATCGGCAGATACCGACGGCAATACGATCAGCGTCGAGCGGTCGCAGTTCGGCACGACAGCGCCGCGTCACCAGAGGCACGATGCGTTGAAGGAGTTCTGCAATCGCGTCCCGATCCCCTCGGGACGCATCGTCGGCAACACTGTCGATCGAACGTCCACCTGCCCTGCTTGTCATTCCGATCTCCCCCTGCTTCGGCTCTTGGTCGAATTCCCGACTACTGCTCAGGTTTTGAAGTCGCTAGGGGCGTATCGGCTCGGGGCAGATCCCGGTTTGTTCCCCGATGATGTTGATCTCGGCGTTGGAACGAGGGTCAGCGCCGTAGTTGATCTGGTCGGTGCACTTCTCGGAGGGCTCGACGGCATCGGGCGGGAGCGGCGCCGGGCATGAACCCATCTGCTCTCCGATGCTGTTGATCTCCGCATTCGAACGAGGGTCACCCACATAGTTGATCTGATCGGTGCACTTGGTCGACTCGGTGGCCGGACCAGGGGCCGCAGGGGCAACCGCGCTGGTCGAGACCGGGGTCCAGGCCGGCGCTGCTCCGCCCGCCGGGACTCCGGGGGTGGATGCGTCCGTACCGCCGCCCACCGAGTTCGAGCCTTCGACTGTCTCCGTAGTGGTCGCTGCGGTCAGCGGCGGTGGGGTCGTAGACGCCGCAACCACCGATGTAGTCGTCGGTTCGTCTCCTGGAGCGCTGTTGTCATCACTCGAACACCCTGTCATCGCGCACACCACCCCGATCGTCAGAACAGCGAGCAGCACTCGCAGACGCCGAGTCTTGTTGGTCAGCAATAGTTCAGGCATTTGCTCTCACACTCCTCGATACGCGGATCAGCTCGTTCCGCCCAAGCGGTGAACACCGACGTGACTCACTCTAGGAGCCTGATTCCATCGGTTTCGTAACAGAATTCCGTCGGTCGCGTACCAACTCTCGACGGTCCAGACATTCATACGATTACGTAACGGTGGGTGGCAAAACTCCGATATCGAGATCACCTGTGATCGTATGAAAACGCACATGCCGATGAGAGGGTTCGCAGCGGCCGGGGAGGGGAAAGTGTTGTATCGGAGTGACATCTGCGGCGGTCGATCAGACCGTACTCGCAGCCTGTTCGGTACAGCGCTCGCGGCAGCAACCCTCGGAGCGTCCGTGATCACCGGCTGCGCGTCCACCCAGGGCGTTGTGATCGAAGGCGATGTCGCTTCCACCGGGTTGCCCGTCACACAACCTGCAGACCTGGCCAGACGGGTTGCCGAAAACTCGAGGTTGGGCCGGGCGCTCCTCGACGATCCTGGGGTGTCCGAGGGAGTGAAGACAGAACTTCGGTCGTGCCCTGACTGGTATCCGATCTCGGTCGGGTCCATCCTTCTCGATCCAGGCGCACCGCGTATCGTGCCGGAGACCGAACTCGTCGTCATGAATGTGTATCCGTGCCAACCGGCCCACCAACCCGGGACCGGAGTGTCGATTTCGGTCAACCTTGCCGGCTACGTCTACCGCAGCGGCAAGGCCGGTTCGAGTGAAGACGATCCCGAACTGGGTGAGCGCCTGTTCTCCGTCGAAGAGCGCGGAAAGTTCATCGTCAGCGGTCAACGCGCCGCGAGTTTGTCTGTCCTGGAAACGGATCCGCGGCCACCGGAGTTCGAATGTTGCCCCCGTCCACCGCTTCGGACCGAGTTCCACTGGGATGGAATGGAGTTCATCCGTGATTGATCGCCGTCGCCGCGCAATGCTCGCCGGTGTTTGCCTGCCGGTCGCGTTTGCTCTCGCCTCCTGTTCCACCGAGCCTGAATCAGAACCCACTCCGAATATCGCAGCATCACTCGACCCCTCGGATCTCTCACAGGGCTTGAGCATCGATCCTGTTGCCCTCCTCAGAGCAGACCCGGAAGTGTCCGATGCGGTCAAGGACAGTCTCCGACTGTGCGGTGATGCGAACTTCCCCTACGAAATCCGGTACTCCCCCGTGACAGGCGCCGTTTGGCAAGATGCCGTCGTCAATGTCTTCACCTGCGAGTCTGTCGGCATCTGGGGACGACCGGCCCCACCGGTCAGCTTCATGGTCGCCGGATTCGTCTACCAGATCGACGAATCGGGCGCTCACAAAGTCTTCGGAGTGCAAGACCCAGGACGCTACGTCGTCGGCTCAACCGGAGGATTGTCGGTCATGGTCGACCTGTGCAAAGACCCCGGCATTCCGGAGTTCTGTCAATCGTCGACTGCATACAAGTGGACCGGCGAAGGGTTTGAGAGTGTTCCGTTCCCATGAAAGCGAAGGCCGATGACCGATCCGTTGATTTTGCTGGTCGAAGACGACGCTGTCATACGCGAAGCAACGCAATTGAATCTCGAACGCAACGGGTTTCGGGTGATCACCGCATCGGGTGGGTTGACCGGAATGGATATGGCGGTCGACACCAAGCCGGATATCGCCGTCCTCGACGTGATGCTTCCCGACCTGAACGGAATCAGCCTGTGCCGACGCATTCGTGAGGAACTGTCGGTGCCGGTCATCATGCTGTCCGCGCGCGACGACCCGGTCGACATCGTTCTCGGATTGGAAGCCGGTGCCGACGACTACGTCACCAAGCCCTTCGACAGCGGTGTCCTGGTGGCCCGTATCCGAAGTGTGCTCCGGCGGGTCGAATCCCATTCCGGTACGGAGAAAGACATCGTGACTCTCGGCGATCTGGAGATCGATCGCGAGTTGGTGACCGTCACGCGTTCGGGCGCCGAAGTGGCTCTCACGCCCACCGAAATGAAGCTGCTCCTGGTCATGGTGAGTGTGCCGCGCAAAGTCTGGTCTCGCTCCGAACTGCTCTCGGACGTCTGGGATTACGACTGGGGCGGCGATACGCGCATCGTCGACGTTCACGTTCAGCGATTGCGCACGAAGATCGGCTCCGAACAGATCCGGACCGTCCGGGGGTTCGGCTACACGATGGACAACCATCGGTGAGATCGCGGGATCTCGCCGCCAAGCTCCCGTCCACCGGCAGGCGGTTGTCGTTTCAGTGGAAGATCGCGGCGGCCATCACGTTCGTGATTGCCGTCGCCTCGATCACGCTCAGTACCGTGATGCATCAAACCTTTTCACACAACCAAGAGGATGCAGCGCGGGCGGCAGCTGATCGCAATCTCCAACTGGTGCTGCAGGACGAAACGGGCAGCATGCGTGCGCTGTTCCGCGCCACCACAGATGGTCTCGACGTTCCGGAAGAGTTGCGCGAGGCCGTGGCGGGCGGCAAACGTGCCACCTACCTTGTCGACAGCGGGGACCAGCCATTCGTCTGGGCTGCTGCCGACGTCAACACTCAGGTGGTGGCGATTCGCGTCCCGTACACCGCGCAGCGGGAATCGATCGCCAGCGTCGATCGGACACTTCGCAACGCCACCGTCGCAGTGATCGCGGCGGGTGCTGTCCTGGGTGTGCTGCTTGGACTCGCGATGTCGTATCGATTGCGCTCGGCCGCCCGTGCGGCCCGCAAAGTGTCTACCGGAGCGAACATCCGCGTCCGCTCGGTCACCTGGTCACTCTTCGACGACGAGATCACCGAACTGGCGGATGCAGTCGACGCGATGTCCGATGCTCTACGGGGACAATTGGACGCCGAGAAGCGCGTGACAGCCAACATCGCGCACGATCTCAGGACACCCATCTCCGGACTGGTCGGCGCCGCAGAACTCCTGCCACCCGGTAGGCCAACCGAATTGGTGCGCGACGGCGTCCATAAACTCAGGAGGCTCGCCGAGGACGTCATCGAAGTGGCACGCCTCGACACAACCTCCGAGCAGGCTGACATCCAATCGGTGGAACTGGCACCGGTGGTGCGTCACGCGATTTCCACCACCGGGGTGGAATGCGAAGTGAGAGTTCACGGGACGCCTGTGTCGCACACCGACGCACGTCGGCTCGAGCGGATCATCGCCAACCTGATCTTGAATGCTCGCAATCACGGAAAGTCGCCGATCAATGTCCACGTCGACCACTCCCGCATCACGGTCCGGGATCGGGGCGTCGGGTTCACTGAAGAGTGGCTTCGCCAGGGGCCGAGGAGATTTCAGACCAACTCCGTCGAACGCGGCCCGAACTCGGGCCTGGGCCTCGGCTTGACGATCGTAGTGGGACAAGCGGCGGTCATCGGCGCTCGTATCGACTTCGCGAACCATCCGAACGGGGGCGCGGTGGTGACGATCGACCTCCCCGAATGTTCGGCAGACGAGTTCGATTGACACCGAGGCAGTTCGGTCGATCGGCCGGGACACAGGGTCCCGGCCGATCATTGGTGGTGTCTCGGACTCAAACCTGTCCGACAGCGACTCCGGTGCGAACGTCCGGTGCACCAAGGCGCGCCGCATCAGCGGTCAGGTCATCGGGCTGCTCCTGAGATTCCCGCTCGGCTGCAACACGCAACCGGTAGTGTTCGATCTCCTCGGCAATGTGCTCGGGAGTCCAACCCAGCACCGGCGCAACCAGTTCGGCTACTTCCGCTGCTGCCGCGTCGCCGCGGTCGGTCACCTCGATGGAGATGCGGGTACGACGCGTAAGGATGTCGTCGAGATGCTGCGCACCCTCATGGCTCGCAGCGTAGTGGATCTCCGCCTTGAGGTACTCGGGGGCGGAGTCCAACGGCTGCCCCAGTTCCGGTCGCGCCTCGACGAGTTCGAACAACTCGTCAGCCAGAGTGCCGTACCGACCCAGTAGGTGCTCGATGGTCGAAACGTGCAGTCCCGTGCGCTCAGCGGTGAGATGCCGATTGTTGTGCGCGGCAAAGTAGCCGTCGGCACCCACAAGTTGGATACGCTCGGTGCAGGACTTCGGCACCTTCTGTTCCAATCCGTGCACCGCGGAATCGACAGCGTCCTTGGCCATCACGCGGTAAGTGGTGTACTTGCCACCGGCGACCACCGTCAAACCTCGGACCGGACTCGACACCGCATGCTCACGCGAGAGAGTGCTGGTCGAATCCGATTCGCCGAACAGCAACGGACGCAACCCCGCGTACACACCGACGACGTCCTCGTGCGTCAACTCGTCCTGAAGGAGCTTGTTGACATGTCCGAGGATGTAGTCGATATCGCTTCGGCTCGCTGCCGGATGGGCGAGGTCGAGGTTCCAGTCGGTGTCCGTCGTGCCGATGATCCAGTGGCTTCCCCACGGAATCACGAACAGCAGACTCTTCTCGGTCCGCGTGATGATTCCGGTCGCAGAGTTGATGCGGTTTCGCGGGACGACCAAATGCACACCTTTCGAAGCGCGAACCTGGAATTGCCCTCGCCCACCGACCATTTCCTGAATCTCGTCGGTCCACACACCGGCGGCGTTGATGACCTGACGAGCACGGATCTCGAACGCGCGACCTGTTTCCAGATCCACGGCCTTCACCCCGACTACGCGGTCCTCCTCACGGAGAAAGCCGATTACGCGGGTGCTGTTGACGCACAGCGCGCCGTACTCGGCCGCCGTGCGCGCCAGCATCATCGTGTGGCGGGCGTCATCTACCTGACCCTCGTAGAACTTGACCGAACCCCGGATAGCAGAGCGCTTTCCGGAAGGGAACGATTCGAGAGTCTTCTTCTTGCCCACATGCTTGTGGTGTGAGGGAACCCCGCGGCCTGCGCCCATCACGTCGTAGACGCCGATGCCCAGACCGACGTACGGCCGGTCGATCAACTTCTCGAGTGGGTAGATGAACGGCACCGGCTTCGCGAGATGCGGGCACAGCGAATTCAGAACCAGCGACCGCTCACGCAGTGCCTCGAACACGAGCGCAAAATTGAACTGCTCGAGGTAACGCAGTCCGCCGTGGAACAGCTTGCTCGACCTGCTCGAGGTTCCGGACGCGAAGTCACGAGCCTCCACCAAGCCCACCTTCAGACCGCGAGTTGCGGCGTCGAGCGCGCTACCCGCTCCGACCACGCCACCGCCGATAACGAGGACGTCGAGTTCGGTTTCTTCCAACTTCTTCAGCGACTCCGCCCGCGAGGACGGACTCAATGCTTGTGCTGTGCTCATGAAAACTGTTCCTTCACTTGAAAATAGGTAGAAATGGGGGCGCCGCGATCAGTCTGCGTCGACCCAGTCGAGTGTCCGAGTGACGGCTTTCTGCCAGCCTGCATACAGGCGCTCACGCTCGGCCGAATCCATCGACGGCGTCCAGCTCTTGTCCTTCGCCCAGTTGCTGCGAATGTCGTCCTCGCTCTCCCAGTACCCGACCGCGAGACCAGCGGCGTACGCAGCGCCCAATGCCGTGGTCTCCGCAACGACAGGGCGGATCACCTCGACGTCGAGCAGATCGGCCTGGAATTGCATGAGGAGTTCGTTCGCGACCATTCCGCCGTCGACCTTGAGAACCTTCAAGTCGACACCCGAGTCGAGGTTCATCGCCTCGATCACCTCACGACTCTGGTACGCAGTCGCTTCGAGCACCGCCCGGGCAAGGTGCCCCTTGTTCACGAACCTTGTCAGACCGACGATCGCACCGCGTGCATCCGCGCGCCAATGCGGTGCAAACAGGCCTGAGAACGCAGGCACGAAGTACGCGCCACCGTTGTCGTCCACAGAGCGCGCGTTCACCTCGATGTCGGCCGCGTTGTCGATCATGCCGAGGTTGTCTCGAAGCCACTGGACCAGCGAACCGGTCACGGCGATCGATCCTTCCAGTGCGTAAACCGTTGGCTGCTCACCGATCTTGTAACAGACCGTCGTCAACAAGCCGTTCTTGCTCATCACCTTTTCGGTGCCGGTGTTGAGGAGCACGAAGTTGCCGGTTCCGTAGGTGTTCTTCGCTTCTCCGGGCGAGAGGCAGGCCTGACCGAAAGTCGCTGCTTGCTGATCGCCGAGGATTCCGGCGATCGGCACGCCGGACAACGTTCCGCGTTCGCGCACGAATCCGAAAGTTTCGGACGAGCTGCGAATCTCGGGGAGCATCGATTCGGGGATGCCCATGTCGGCGCAGATCGCCGAATCCCAAGCGAGAGTGTCGAGATCCATTAACAGGGTGCGCGACGCGTTGGTGGGGTCGGTAGCGTGCACTCCGCCGTCGACGCCGCCGGTCATGTTCCACAGCACCCAGGTGTCCATCGTGCCGAAGCACAATTCGCCTGCTTCGGCCTTCTCGCGCGCGCCCTCGACGTTGTCGAGAATCCACTTGACCTTGGGGCCCGAAAAGTACGTGGCCAACGGCAATCCGGTGACTTCGGTGTACTTCCTGGGGCCGTCTTCGCCGGCGAGTGCAGTACAGATTCGATCGGTGCGTGTGTCCTGCCAGACGATGGCGTTGTAAACGGGCTTTCCGGTTGCTCGTTCCCAGACCACTGCCGTCTCACGCTGATTGGTGATGCCGACGGATGCGATGTCGGCCGCGGTCAGATCTGCGTTGGCCAAGGCGCCCGCGGTGACGTTGCGGACGTTGTCCCAAATTTCGATCGGATCGTGTTCGACCCAGCCTGCCTGCGGAAAGATCTGTGTGTGCTCGTGCTGTTCGACAGCGACTACGTGCCCACTGTGATCGAAGATCATGCATCGCGTGGAGGTGGTTCCCTGGTCTATCGCGGCTACGAACTGCGCCATCGTGCTACTCCTTTGGTGTCGAAGAAAGTGCGAAAGATTTACTGTCAGAGATGATGATTCGCCATCAGGCCGGTATCGTGGCCGGCTCCTCGGCTGCCTTCTCCACCGACTCGTCAGGCAGGAATCGACCAATCAGCTTGTCGTAGAGGAACACCCCGATCGGAGCGCCGATCAGCGGCCCCACGATGGGCACCCAGAAATACAGGCTCCCGTACTGATCTCGCCAGGCGCTGCCGTAACCGGTGAGATACGACGCCAGCCGCGGACCGAAGTCACGGGCCGGATTGATGGCGTAACCCGCGTTGGTCGCCCATGCGAATCCGATTGCCACCACGATCAAACCGACGACGAAGGGCGCAAGATTCGCGAGCGGCGGAGTTCCCCGAGTATCGGTCACCGCAACGATGAGGAACAACAGGATCGCCGTGCCGATGATCTGATCTATCAGCGCTGATCCCAGACTGACCGGGAGCGTTCCGTTTCCGGGCATCGTCGAGAACATCGTCTGAGTCGCCGTTGTGTGTCCGGGATCGATGGCATTGAGCATGTCGTTGTAATTCCACCGGACGATCAGGGCCGCGACAAAGGCTCCAGCGGTCTGCGCCAGCGTGTAGGGCAGGACCTTGCGCCAGGAGAATCCCCGGAAGATCGCAAAGGCGAAGGTCACTGCGGGGTTCAGATGAGCACCCGTCACCCGGCCTGCGACATAGATGCCGAACATGACGCCGAGTCCCCAGGCCCACGCGATACTGTCGTGTCCGCCGAGACCCCCACCGCTCCCGCCGGACACAACCTGCGCCACAACTCCGACGCCGAACAAGATCAAGATCATCGTTCCGGCGAACTCGGCTGCCAACTCGCCTGGAAGCCCTAATCGCTTGGCTTTCTCCATCCCCACCCTCACTTCGTTGTGATGCATGTCATAGTTTGGATTGCTGCACCCGTAGCGTAAGGCCGTTTGCACATTCACGCATAGCTCGTGCACATATGTGCAAATGCCCCATTTGCGCACCGTAACGCGGGTAACAGACACACTTCTGGGACTTTGCGTGATCGAGCGCCTCGGCCTGGGCCTACTCGGATAAGATTCGGTTCAATGCTCTTGCACGTACGTGCAGACAGGACGAACCCATGGAAACTCCCACTTCGGACTCCGCTACCTCCGATCCGGCGGACCCGCGCATCGCCGACGCAGTTCAGGCCGCACGCCTCTACTACTTCCAGGACCAGACCATGGCTGCCATCGGCCGCGACATGGGGGTGTCCCGATCCACCGTCTCCCGATTGATCACCTACGCGCGCACCTCGGGTCTCGTCGAGATCAAGATCAGCACCCCGCACGGCCAGGCTCCTCGAATCGAACGCGAGTTCTCGGAACGGTACGGAGTGCGCGCCCACGTGGTGACCGTGCCGGAACTGGTGGGAGATCTCGAGCGACTCGAAAAGGTCGCAACCTTTGCCGGACGCCTGCTGGCGTCGTTCTTCGACAGCGACATGGTGATGGGGATCGCCTGGGGAACCACACTCAGTGAAGTCAGCAAGCACCTTGCCCCCAAACGCACGTACAACTCGTACGTCGTGCAACTCAACGGCGCCGCGAATACTCGCACCACCGGGATCTCTTACGCCAGCGACATCATCAGAACCATCGCCGACGCCTACGGTGCTCTGCCACAAGGATTTCCGGTGCCTGCCTTCTTCGACTACCCGGAAACTCGGGAGCAACTGTGGCGCGAACGAAGCATCAAACGCGTCTTGGACATGCAGAAGCGAATGGACCTGGCAGTCTTCAGCATCGGCGTACCGGGCGGCAACGTACCGAGTCACGTCTACACCGCCGGATACCTCGAACCCGATGAAGCAGAAGCACTTCGACGCGACGGAGTGGTCGGCGACATCGCAACCGTCTTCTTCCGGTCGGACGGGAGCTACCGCGGAATCGAACTCAACGAGCGCGCGAGCGGCCCGCGACTGGACCTTTTCGAGAAGGTCGCCAGGCGCGTGTGCATCGTCGCCGGAACAGCAAAACTGCCGGCCCTGGAGGGAGCACTACGGGGCGGGCTGATCACCGATCTGATCATCGACGACGTCAGCGCCACCGCGCTGGTGTCCTGACCGCTGCACCAGCTTCTCGATTCCGTCGAGAAGTAAGCCGAGCGAGAAACTGAAATCGAAGGCATCGTCGCCGGCGGCCTCACCCTCCGGGCTGCCGTCCTCGAAGCCGCCTTCCTCGATTGCGGCACTCAGGTAGGGGAATCCCTCCCGATTGATGACACGAGCAATGAGAGCGCCGTATGCGACGTCGTCGTCTGCCGACTGCGCTGAACGAGACGCCAGGTCAGCCGAGAATCGAGCGCGGCCGATGACGAACAACGACACGTTGGTCACCACCTGGAACTTCGACGCGGCGCTCAGGGCGACCCCGTCGAGGGCGCTCAGACCCGCGTCGAGCCACGCCATGTTGTTGGGCCCGGTCGGTGGAGCCGTGATGGGCAGCTTGAGCCACCACGGTCGACTCAGCATCGTGGCATACTCCTGATTCGCCCACGCCTCGAGCTTGACGCGCCAGGTCACGCCGTCGGGAATCACCGGCGGCGGCCCGATCACCCGATCCGAAATCAGTTCGATCAGTTCGTCTTTGCTTGCCACGTAGCGGTAGAGCGACATGGTCGTGAACCCGAGCGCTTTGGCCACGCGGCCCATCGACAGAGCGGTGACGCCTTCTGCGTCGGCCAATTCGATCGCGGTGTCGAGAATTTGCTCGAGACTGAGCCCCTTCTTCGGACCCCGCGTTCCCGGCTGGTCCAGTCCCCAGGCCAGTTCAACTGCTCTCGGTAGCGCTCCGCGATCCATAAGCTCCCACTCTTCACTCTTGCCATCATCCTAGAACTGTGTACGCTATAAACACGAGTTTATGACATACACAGTTCTTACTTGGAGGTCTCGATGTCAGGAACGATCCCCGCAATCTCGGTCCGCGGACTCCGTAAGCGCTACGGCGATCAACAGGTACTGGCTGGACTCGACCTGTCGGTCCCGGCCGGATCGGTGTACGCCCTCCTCGGCGCGAACGGCGCCGGAAAGACCACGGCCGTAAGAATTCTCACCACCCTCATCCCCTTCGACGGAGGCGAGGTCATGGTCGCGGGGCATTCACTGCCCGGAGATCCACAGAACGTTCGGCGACGCATCAGCGTGACCGGGCAGTACGCAGCCGTCGACACCTTGCTGACCGGATTCGAGAACCTCACCCTACTGGGCGAACTGAATCACCTGGGCCGGAAGAACTCCCGTCGCCGTGCCGAGGAATTGCTCGACCAGTTCGTTTTGACGGACTTCGGCGACAAACGCGCCGGCAACTACTCGGGCGGCATGCTCAGACGACTCGACATCGCAATGAGCCTCGTCGCCCGACCGGACGTCGTCTTTCTCGACGAACCCACCACCGGCCTGGACCCGCGAAGCCGCCACGACATGTGGTCGATCGTTCGAGGACTCACAGCGTCAGGCGTCACCATCTTCCTCACCACCCAATACCTCGACGAGGCAGACGAATTGGCCGATACGGTCGGCGTGCTGAGCGGCGGCCGCATCGTCGCCGAGGGAACACCGGACGAACTCAAACGCCTTGTTCCCGGCGGCCACGTCGCACTGCAATTCGAGAACCTGGCCCAACTCGAACTCGCCGCGGCATCACTACCGCAGGCGCATTCGAATGCCGAGACCTTGACCCTGCACATCCCTTCCGACGGGGCAGTTCCGTCGATCAAAGCGATCCTCGACTCGATCGACGATCCGTCGATCACCGTCGAGAAGTTCTCCGTTCACACTCCGGATCTGGACGACGTGTTCTTCGCGCTCACCGGATCAGGCCAACCCGAGATTGCGAGCGTTCGATGACCTCCACCGTTGCAATCGATTCCGCGGTGATGCTCCGCCGGAATCTCAAACACGTTCTGCGCAGTCCGGATTCGATGATCACCGCGATAGCCCTTCCGGTCATGCTCATGCTGCTGTTCGTCTACGTCTTCGGCGGAGCCATCAACACCGGTAGCGAATACATCGACTACGTAGTGCCCGGAATCATCCTTCTGTGCGCCGGTTTCGGCGCCTCGACCACCGCGGTCAGCGTCTCGAGCGACATGAAGGACGGGATCATCGACCGTTTCCGGACCTTGGCGATATCTCCGCCGTCGGTCCTGACCGGTCATGTACTGGCCAGCGTCGTCCGCAACGTCCTGACTACGGCGATCGTGGTCGTGATTGCGCTGATCATGGGATTTCGCCCGACCAGCGATCCGTTGCGCTGGCTCGGCGTCGCCGCTGTGATCGTCGCCTTCGTCTTTGCCATGTCGTACCTCTCGACAGCTTTGGGACTCTTGGCCAAGAACCCGGAGGCTGCAAGCGGATTCACCTTCGCCATCATGTTCCTGCCCTACGTCAGCACTGCTTTCGTACCGGCTGAGACCATGCCGTCCTGGCTGCAGGGGTTTGCCCGGCACCAACCGGTGACTCCGATCATCGAGACTGTGCGCGGACTCCTGATGGGCACGCCGATCGGGAACAGCGCGGCCATCGCCCTCGCGTGGTGCCTGGGCATCGCCGCCGTGGGATTCGTGTGGTCGAACTGGCTCTACCGACGAAAGACCGCGAGCTGACCACACAAGAAAGCCCCACACCTGACGGTGCGGGGCTGCTTGTGCTGTGCGCCTTTATTAACCGCGGGGGGTTAATAAAGGCGCACAGTGGATTACTTGGCGTCCAGCAGATCGATCACGAAGACCAAGGTCTTGCCGGAAAGCTGGTGCCCTGCACCGGCGGGGCCGTATGCCAGCTCCGGCGGAATGGTGAGCTGACGGCGTCCGCCGACCTTCATGCCCGGGATGCCGTCCTGCCAGCCCTTGATCAGGCCACGAAGCGGGAACTGAATGGACTCGCCACGGCTCCAGGAAGAGTCGAACTCTTCGCCGGACTCGAACTCGACACCGACGTAGTGAACGTCGACGGTGCCACCGGGAACGGCTTCGGCGCCTTCTCCGACAACCAGATCCTTGATGACCAGATCGGTCGGCGCGGGGCCTTCCTGGAACTCGATTACGGGCTTGCTACTCATGGGTCCTCCTCGTTGAGGCGAAATGTTGGGTACAGAAGACTAGCGGGTGGTGATATCGCTAGGTCACGCGTCAGCGGGACGTGATGTCTCTGTAGTCACGCTCGGTGTAGCCGGTGTAGATCTGGCGCGGGCGGCCGATCTTCGTAGCCGGATCCTCGTGCATTTCACGCCAGTGCGCAATCCAGCCGGGCAGACGGCCCATGGCGAACAGCACCGTGAACATGCGCGGCGGGAAGCCCATCGCGCGGTAGATGAGGCCGGTGTAGAAGTCGACGTTCGGGTAGAGCTTGCGCTCGATGAAGTAGTCGTCCGTGAGGGCGGCCTCTTCGAGTTGCATTGCGATGTTGAGCAGTTCGTCGTCGCCGCCGAGCTTGGCGAGGATGGTGTGCGCGGTTTCGCGGACCAGCGCAGCGCGCGGATCGTAGTTGCGGTAGACGCGGTGCCCGAAGCCCATGAGCTTCACGCCGTCTTCCTTGTTCTTGACCTTGCGGACGAACTCGGCTGCGGTGCTGCCGCTGGCCTTGATCTCGTCGAGCATCTCGAGCACTGCCTGGTTGGCGCCGCCGTGCAGCGGGCCCCACAGTGCGTTGATGCCGGCAGAGACGGAGGTGAACAGGTTGGCGTCCGACGAGCCGACCATACGCACGGTCGACGTGGAGCAGTTCTGCTCGTGGTCGGCGTGCAGGATCAGCAGCATGTCGAGTGCCTTGGCGACCTCGGGATCACCCTGGTACGGCTCGGCGGGGAAGCCGAACGTCATACGCATGAAGTTCTCGACCAGGTTCAACGAGTTGTCCGGGTACAGGAACGGCTGTCCGACGGACTTCTTGTACGCGTACGCAGCGATGGTCGGCAGCTTCGCGAGAAGACGGATGGTGGACAGTTCCACCTGCTCCGGATCCTCGGGATCGAGCGAATCCTGGTAGTACGCCGACAATGCGTTCACTGCGGACGAGAGAACCGGCATCGGGTGAGCGTTGCGCGGGAATCCGTCGAAGAACCGCTTGAGGTCCTCGTGAAGCAGGGTGTGTCGACGGATGCGGTCCGTGAAGGACTCGAGCTGGGCGTCGGTCGGCAGTTCGCCGTAGATCAGCAGGTAGCTGACCTCGATGAACGTCGACTTACCTGCCAACTGCTCGATGGGATATCCGCGGTAACGCAGGATTCCCTTCTCACCGTCGATGTAGGTGATTGCAGAACTGGTGGATGCAGTGTTCACAAAACCGGGGTCAAGGGTGGTGTACCCCGTTGTGGCCAGCAGCTTTCCCAGCTCGATGCCGTCATTGCCCTCTGTTGCCCTGGCAATGGACATCGTGTACTCACCACCGGGGTAAGTAAGCGTGGGCTTTGTGTCATTGTCAGCGGGCACGAAGGATCCCTCTCAAGCTCGAACCAACGAGTAACTACATGCGATCAACTAGAAACTAGTCGCACGGGAGAGATCGTGCCGAAGGAGGGTCGCTCCACGGCTATTTTTCGGGTACTCACGAACCCGACATACCCACCGAAACTGAAACATGTTCCAGTCTGGGCTTTCCCACTCGCGTGACCGGTACTCCAGTCTACGGAATCGCGCATTTACCCACACTGATCTGCAAATCTCGGCTGCAATTCGCAAATGGGAGCAACGTCGGACCTTCCGGACCACTGACACGGGGTACCGGAAACCGATCGTTATCGGCTGATGCCTACTTGGTGTTACACGATCCCACGGTATGAGAGCCGGATCACAGCGCCTTGATGCCCCAGCTACCCGTCCACGTCTGACCCGGATGAAGCACCAGGAGATCGATGCCCGAGTTGAAGGCGTCAGGCGGGCAGGTCATCGGCTCCAAAGCCAATGCGCGCCCACGGTCGGGATACCCCTTGTCGTTGGCGGGATCTGCGATGAAGGCCTGAATCCACGGGAACTCGCGGTTGGTCCACAGGGCAGTGCCCGTTCCATCCGGAGCCAGCAGCTCGTGTTGCGTGCGACCACTGCCGTCGACGACGTCCAATGCGCTGTACGGAGTGTCCAACTGCACCCCGGCAAGCAGTCTCGGTGTCCGGAAGTCGTAGTCCGTACCGGCGACTGCCTGCGAATACGCGTTCGGCAGCATCCTCGCCGGATCGATCGGCAACCGCGTGCCTGCTGCCAGATGCAGAGTACATTCGTCGAGCGGAAAGTCGCCGGCGCGAATGAAGGTGTGCATTCCGAGCCCGAACGGCGACGAGGTCGCACCCTTGTTCGTGGCCGTGTGCGTGACGGTCAGTCCGTCGGCACCGACCTCGTAGGCGACCGTCAGCTGCAACGGATAGGGCCAACCCTTGTGAAGTCCCACGTCGACCGACAGCTCGACGCGCTCGTACGTGTGGTCCACGAGGCTCCAATTGCGACGCCGGACGAACCCGTGGCTCGCGTTCCCCAGCGCAGGTTCGGTGATCTCGAGTTGATGTTCGATCCCGTCGAACATGAAGTGCCCGTCGCGAATTCGGTTGGGCCACGGCGCGAGAACCAATCCGGCCGACAGCGGTGGCTTCGATCCGAGTGCCCAGGTCTCGGTCAGCGCGCGCTGACCGTTCGGTCCTTCGTGATCGAGTAGCCGCAACCCGGCACCGGCCGCGGCGATCTCGGCTCGATAGCCGCCACCACGGATCTCGAACCCTCCCCTACCCGTGCTGTGCGGCGCAGTCATACGTACCAGTTTCCACCACGAGCGACCGGTTAACCAGGACGTCAGACGGCGCGTCCCACCTTGTAGCGAACGAATGCCGGAAATGCGAGGGCAGAAAGGACAACACCGACAATCACCAGGAAGCCGCCGCCCGCTGCCGCGACACCGGTCCCGAACAGGAAGGCTGCACCGCCGTGCAGCACGTCACCGATACGCGGACCACCTGCCACGACCACGATGAACACGCCCTGCAGTCGTCCGCGCATGTCGTCGGTTGCCACTTGCTGGAGCATCGTGCTGCGGAAAGCCGCCGAGACCATGTCGACGGCTCCGCCGAATGCCAGGAATGCGACCGCCACCCAGAGCAGAATCACACTGGAACCGGGACTCGCGAAGTACACGGCAACGCCGAAGCCGACCATGGACAGCCCCCACAGCGCGATGCAGACCAGAACGGCTTGCCCCTGGTACTGAACCCGTGGCAACCAACCCGAGAAGACTCCGCCCAGAACGGCTCCCACCGACATCGCCGCGAACAGCAGTCCCAGCGCAAAACCGCCGCTGGCGGGGTCACCGAAGGATTCGTGAGCGATCTCCGGGAACAGTGCTCGCGACATCCCGAACACCATCGCGATGATGTCCACCACAAACGACGCGAGCAGAACCTTCTGCGTCGCGAGATACGTGAAACCGCCGAGGACCTCGCTCAATCCGGCCCGCCGAGACGTTCCGGTCGGCGGAATCGCCGGGAGCTTCCATACCGCCCACAGTGTGGCGAGAAGAAAGATCGAGTCGAGCAGGTACAGCAGTTGCAGACCGGCCGACGGTATGAGGACACCCGCCAGTAGCGGGCCGGCTATCGCACCGAACTGCACGACAGTCATGTTCAGCGAGTTCGCGGCCGGTAACTGCCTACCCGGAATCAACCGAGGGATGATCGCCGCTCGCGTCGGCTGGTTCACCGCGAAGAACGCCTGTTGAACCGAGAACAATCCGAGCACCAACCACACGTTGTTCACGTTCAGGGCAGCCTGGATCCAGAACAGCACCGACGTGACGCCGAGTCCGATCGAGGTGATCATCAACAGCCGTCGTCGATCCATGACGTCGGCCAGTGCGCCGCCCCACAGACCGAAAACGACCAGCGGGACCAGACCGAAGATTCCCGTCAGACCGACGTAGGCCGAGCTTCGGGTGATCTCGTACACCTGTTGCGGTACGGCGACCACGCTGAGCTGAGCGCCGATGACGGTGACGATGCCGGCCGTCCACAGCCGTCGATAGTCGCGATTCTCGAGCGGAGTCGTGTCCGCGAGTAGCCGGCTCACGGCTGGAGACGGACGGCGGACCACTGTCCGTCGACCAGGCTCGTGCGAACTCGATTGTGCATGCGGTTCGCGCGTCCTTGCCAGAACTCGACGGACTCGGGCCGAATCAGAATCCCGCCCCAGTTCGGTGGCACCGGAATCTCACCGTCCACGCCGAATCGAGCAGCGACCTCACGCAGTTGCTCGTCGAGATCGGCACGCGAGTCGATCGGACGAGACTGCGACGACGCCCACGCGCCGAGCTGTGAACCTCGAGGCCTGGTTCGCCAATACTCCTGCGTCAGTTGAGCACTCACCCGCTCGGTGGTGCCGCGGACGATCACCTGCCTGGCAAGGGTCAGCCACGTGAAGTTCGCCGACGCGTACGGGTGGGCGTCGAGGTGACGAGCCTTGTCGGATCCGTAGTTGGTGAAGAAGAGGACGCCGTCCTCGCTGAGCCCTTTGCAGAGCACGGTGCGCGACGCCGGACGGCCACCGTCGTCCACCGTCGACAGAGTCATGGCGTTGGGCTCCGGCGCGTCAGCTTCGACGGCGTCCACGAGCCATTGGCGCATGAGGGGCAGCCAACCGGTTTCGACAACCGAAGTATCCAATTCCGCACTCATGCGGTCCTCGACGGACTCCGATTCGCTGCCTGCTTGCGGATAGCCCACACGCATGGCCGCGAGTTCGTTGTCCACCGCCTGCGGGTCCTGACGTTCATTCGACACAGCCGAGAACGCTACTCCCGGGTACTCACTGGCCAACGGCTACGCGGCACGCGCTAAAGTTTGCCGTGGCTAGACCCGACCCGGACCGCGAGCCGCACCAGCGACAGCGCCGAATCGGGACGAGACGATTGCGCAGTACAAAACACGGTGCGTGCTCATCCCTGCGAGCACCGAGGCGCAGTCACTGAAGCTGAGGCAGTGCGACTGTAGACCTGGCGCACTCGAACGAGGAGAGTCCACGAGAATGGCAGCGAGCGCAGCAATACCGGACGATTTTGTGAGCGGACTCGAAGGCGTCGTCGCCTTCACCAGCGATATCGCAGAACCCGACAAGGACGGCGGCGCACTGCGCTACCGCGGAGTCGACATCGAAGACCTGGTCGGCCAGAGGGTCACCTTCGGCAACGTATGGGCCCTTCTCGTCGACGGCCGCTTCGGCCCCGGCCTCCCGCCGGCCGAGCCGTTCCCCCTCCCCATTCACACCGGCGACGTCCGTGTCGACGTTCAGGCCGGACTGGCGATGCTGGCTCCCATCTGGGGCTACCAGCCGCTCCTCGACATCGATGACGAGACCGCCCGCGACCAGCTCGCCCGCGCATCCGTCATGGCGCTGTCGTACGTCGCGCAGTCCGCTCGCGGCATCTACCAGCCGGCAGTCCCGCAGAGCCGCATCGACGAGGCCAAGACCGTCACCGAACGCTTCATGGTTCGCTGGAAGGGTGAGCCCGATCCGGCACACGTCGAGGCAATCGACGCGTACTGGGTCTCGGCAGCCGAGCACGGCATGAACGCCTCCACCTTCACGGCCCGCGTCATCGCCTCCACGGGCGCCGACGTCGCGGCTTCGCTTTCCGGCGCCATCGGCGCGATGTCCGGCCCGCTGCACGGCGGCGCACCGGCCCGAGTTCTTCCGATGATCGAAGAGACCGAGAAGACCGGCGACGCCCGCGCACTGGTCAAGGGAATCCTCGACCGCAAGGAAAAGCTCATGGGCTTCGGACACCGCGTCTACCGCGCCGAAGATCCCCGTGCACGCGTGCTCCGCGCCACGGCCAAGCGCCTCAACGCTCCCCGCTACGAGGCTGCCGCAGCTCTCGAGCAGGCTGCACTGGCAGAACTGCGTGAGCGTCGTCCCGATCGCGCGATCGAGACCAACGTCGAGTTCTGGGCCGCCGTCATCCTCGACTTCGCCGAGGTTCCCGCGCACATGATGCCTGCCATGTTCACCTGTGGCCGCACCGCCGGCTGGTGTGCACACATCCTCGAGCAGAAGCGTCTCGGTAAACTGGTACGCCCGGCCGCCATCTACACCGGCCCGGCGCCCCGTACTCCGGAGTCGGTCGAGGGCTGGGACCAGATCAGCCACGCGTAGTACCCCGCTCGAATTCGCCAATCACGGTAGTACAGAACACAAGTGAAGGAACAGAAAGAAGCGATGACCTCCACACCGATCATCCCCGCCGACCTCAAGCCCGCCGACGGACGCTTCGGCTGCGGTCCTTCCAAGGTTCGCCCCGAGCAGCTGCAGTCCCTGGTCGAGGTGGGCGCTTCGGTGTTCGGCACCAGCCATCGCCAGAAGCCGGTCAAGAACGTTGTGGCCAGCATTCGTTCCGGCCTCGCCGATCTGTTCTCACTGCCCGAGGGCTACGAGGTCGTCCTCGGCAACGGCGGAACCACTGCGTTCTGGGATGCGGCCGCATTCGGCCTCATCCGCGAGAAGTCGCTGCACCTGACCAACGGCGAATTCAGCTCCAAGTTCGCTTCGGTCGCCAAGGCCAACCCGTTCATCGGTGACCCGATCGTCGTTTCCGCCGATCCGGGCAGCGCACCGGTGCCGGTCTCCGACCCGTCCGTCGATCTCATCGGCTGGGCGCACAACGAGACCTCCACCGGTGTGTCGATCCCCGTCTCGCGTCCCGCGGGTTCGGAGAACGCACTGATCGCCATCGACGCCACCTCGGGCGCCGGCGGACTTCCGGTCAATGTCGCCGATTCCGACGTCTACTACTTCGCTCCGCAGAAGTGCTTCGCTGCAGACGGCGGACTGTGGATCGCGCTGATGAGCCCGGCCGCCCTCGAACGCGTCGCGGAGATCAAGGATTCGGGACGCTGGACGCCTGACTTCCTCTCGCTGCCCATCGCCGTGGACAACAGCTCCAAGGATCAGACGTACAACACCCCGGCCCTGGCCACCCTCTTGCTCTTCGCCAACCAGATCGAGTGGATGAACAGCAACGGCGGCCTCGACTGGACTACCGCTCGCACCGCGGATTCGTCCTCGCGCCTGTACAACTGGGCCGAGGCCAGTGAGTTCGCAACGCCGTTCGTCGCTGATCCGGCACACCGCTCGCAGGTTGTCGGCACCATCGACTTCAACGACGACGTCGACGCTGCCGAGGTGGCAAAGATCCTGCGCGCCAACGGAATCGTCGATACCGAGCCGTACCGCAAGCTCGGCCGCAACCAGCTGCGCGTCGGCATGTTCCCGGCCATCGACCCCGATGACGTCACCGCTCTCACCAAGAGCATCGACTGGGTCGTTTCTCAGCTCGGCTGATTTTCACATTTGCTTCACCGCTCGGCCCCCGGCATGACGTCGGGGGCCGAGCGTCGTTTGCGCCAGGCCTTGTGAGCTACCACACCGGTGGGCGGATCCGAGGTCATCTCGCCCTGCGTGTCCTGCCGAGTCCATGGTCACGAATGAATTACAGTTGAGCGCGGCGCAAAGTCGCGAGCCGGCGCGATAAGGAGGTCAATGTGCGAGAGCTTCGAGTGATCGGACTTGAACCCGATGGATCGCATGTGGTGTGCGTAGATGCTGAAACCGGCCAGAAATTCCGGCTTCCCGCCGATGACAAACTTCGTGCAGCTTCCCGCGGAGACGTGGCTCGACTCGGCCAGATTGAGATCGAAATGGAAAGCCAACTCCGTCCCCGCGAAATTCAGGCGCGCATTCGTTCCGGTGCTTCCGTAGAGCAGGTCGCCGAAGAAGCGAAGATCCCCATCAGCAAGGTCGAGCGCTTTGCGTACCCCGTTCTGCTCGAGCGCTCCCGCGCCGCGGAAATGGCGCAGGGCGGACACCCGGTGCGCGACAACGGTCCGACAGTTCCCACCCTCTCCGAAATCGTGACCCACGCATTCCGCGCCCGCGGCCACAGTATCGACGAGGCCACCTGGGATGCCTGGCGCGACGAGGACAATCAGTGGGTCGCCCAGCTGCAGTGGCAAGCCGGCCGCACCACCAACGCCGCGCACTGGCGCTACCAGCCCGACGCGCACGGCGGAACGATCGTCGCACTCGACGACGCAGCATTCGACTTGATCGATCCTGACTTCGGTCGCCCACTCCGCGGCCTGGTACCGGTGGTCTCGAACGAGCCGCAGCAGCTCGAACTGTCCCGATTCGACGTCGAACCGGTGGCGGAGATCGAGCCCGAGCCCGCAGCAGTTTCCGAGCGGACAGCAGTTTCCGAGCGGACAGCAGTTTCCGAGCGCACAGTAGTCCCCGAGCGGACGGTGGTGGCGGAACGGATCGTGGCGCCCGAACCGATTGCTGTCGAGCCGGAAACCGTCGTCACCGAAGAGGTTCCCGAACCCTCACCGGATGTGACCCCGAAAACCGCTCCGCAGCAGACGCAGACCAAGGACAAGCGCGGACGGCCTGCTCTTCCCTCGTGGGACGACGTACTCCTCGGGGTCCGCAGCAGCGGTCGCTGACCCGAAGGAAAGTATTCTTCTTTCGAGCGAGGCTGAGGAGAGAGGGCTGCCGGTGGCTGCACGGGTATCGACGATCTGGTTTCTGGGCGGCGCAGACGCTCGCACCGAATTGAGCAGGTACCCACAGCCGGATCAGACCGAGGCCCTGAAAATCGCCATGTCGCTGTACCCGGACAAGGAGTTCGAGTCGCTCGGGCCTCAGCCGCTGTCGATGGCCGCGACGGTGAGCCCCGGCTACGTCTTCGTCGGCGCGTACGGTCGAGTGAGTGTCGTCTGCAGCTCCGAACTCAGCACCTTCGTCCCCTCGAAACTGCCTGATTCCTGGCACCTTTCGGCAGAGGGGGGCTCGACGCTGTTGATCAGCTCCGTCCCCGAAACCGCGCAGGGTTCGTTTGCACTGTGGGAGGACGGCGAGCTACGACGCTCGTTCAGTGCCATCCCGATCGACATCGTCGAAAATCTGGGGATCCCACAGACCTGGGAACTGGAATTCTGGGCCGGCAACCATCCCCTGCGTTACCCGCCCGGGATCCTGCCTGATCCGCAGTCACTTCCGTTCCACCCGCAACAGTTCGCGGAGTCCGCCAACCTCGAGTGGCTGGGATTTCGATACACCGGCGCGCCGCGAGAACACGAACTCGACACAACGCAGATTCTCCTGTGGGGCTTCAAGATTCACCGACCCGGCGAGGCACCCAAACCTGCACCACCAGCCCCCGCGCCGATGCCCGAGCAGGCGCCGACAGAGGTACCCATGCCCGAAAACATGCCGCCGATCCACGACGCACCGGTGGCCAAGCCGCGCGGCCGCCTCGCTCGGTACTTCGGCTTCAAGTAGCGCCGAGCAGCCTCACAGGTTCACGCGGCTATCGCTGCGATCCACCCGAGCGGTACGCCGGCTACCGCGCCGTAGACCACCCATCGCCAGACGGGGACGGCTCGCCAGCGCCAGACGGTCGGCGCAAGTCCGCCTACCGCAATGACATTGACGACAACCGCCAGGAGCACGTTCACGTTGCCCAGCGCGACACAGAACGCCGCGACGGCACTGGTCGAGAGCATGGCTGCGAACACCGACACCGCGATTCCGGTGAACCAGGGCGTGCGGTCCTGAGTCACCGGCCGGTCCTGACACGTTCGTAGAAGGCCATCGCCGCTGCGGTCGCGACGTTGAGCGAGTCGGTGCCGGGCGCCATGGGTATCTTGGCACGAATGTCGGTGGCCCGCATCGCATGTTCGGTCAAACCTGGCCCCTCGGCGCCCAGCAGTAGCGCTACCTTCTCCCCGGTCATCGCTTCGGCCAAAGTGACCGCTTCCGGATTCGGAGTCAAGGAAATGAGCTGAAAACCGTTGCCACGCAGCTCATCCAAGTCGTGTGGCCACTTTGCCACATGCGCGAAGGGCACTCGCAGCACGTGCCCCATCGACACACGGACCGACCGCCGGTACAGCGGGTCGGCACAACCCTTCCCGAACAGAACTGCATCGACACCGAGCCCCGCCGCGTTGCGGAACATCGAGCCGAGATTCTCGTGATCGTTGACGCCTTCGAGAACCACGACGGTCTTCGCGTCCTTCAACACGTCCGAGATCGCGAGCGGTGCCGGGCGCGCTGCTGCAGCGAGGACGCCGCGGTTGAGGTGAAATCCGACGACCTCGGCCATCACTTCGGCGCTCGTACGGTAGAACGGCACGTCCACACCGTCGAGATCGTCAGCGAGCTCCAGGAGCCGTCGTTCGACGCCGAGGAGACTGATCGGCTCGAACCGCGAAGTCAGCAGTCGCTGAGTGACGAACACTCCCTCGGCGATGACCAGTCCCTTGCCCTCCGGCAGGTCGGGGCGCCGATCCGAAGAGTTGAGATCGCGAAAGTCATCCAGCCGGGGGTCGGCGGGATCTGAGATGTCGATGACGTGAACCACGGGTCTATCGTGCCGTACGCACCGCGAGCCCCCACCACTACTCCCGACCTAGCGCAACAGCGTGACAAAATGCGCGTCGAGCACCTGGCTGATCACCTCTGGATTGGTTCGCTCGGGATTGTCGACGCCGTGCGACGCGAGCCCGTCGGCGAGCGCATGCAATCTCATCGCCTCGATGTCGACCGAGGCACCCGGCCGTAGAAAACCCGCTCGATGCGCCGCTTCCACGAACGAACGAAAGTGCTCGAACAAGGTCCGGTCTGTCTCGTCACGCACGGCCGTCAACGCCGAATCGGTCTGGGCGGCAGCAGCAAAGGCCTCCCAAACCTGCATTTCTTCACGCCGATCTTGATCGAGGGGAACGAACTGATCGGTGAACTGACGGATCGCGCGGCGGATGTCGGGATCGAAGTCGATGCCGGCAATCCTTTCCTCCACCCGGACGGTCACGAGCGTCATCGCGAACAGCAAGAGTTCGGACTGCGTCGCGAAGAAGTGCCGTAGCGACCCCGTCGACATCTTCGCCTCGTCCGCGACCGCCCGGACGCTGGCGCTCGCCACACCGTCTCGACGGATCACACGCCACACGGCCTCGGCGATCTCTTCACGCCGCTCATCCGGACTGCTACGTTTCACCACTTCACAAAACTAACACAGCTGTGCTAGTTTTCGATCACTAACACAGTCGTACTAGAAATGAGCTGATGTCATGATCGTCCACTTGATCATCGCGTGCGAAATCATGTTCTGGGTGTTCATCGCCGCAGGTCTCGCGGCCCGCTATCTACTGCGCCGCAAAACGCTGGGCGCCGCACTGCTCATCTGCGCGCCCCTGGTGGATGTCGTACTGCTCGTCGCCACAGCCCTCGATCTTCGTGGCGGTGGCGAGGCGAACTTCACCCATGGGCTTGCCGCGGCCTACATCGGATTCTCCGTCGCGTTCGGACACAGCCTCATCTCCTGGGCCGACGCCAGGTTCGCCTACCGATTCGCCGGCGGCCCGGCTCCCGTCGCACCACCCAAGTACGGGAGTGCGCGAGCACTGCGCGAATGGCGCGAGTTCGGCAAAGCCGCGATCGCCTGGGCCGTCGCGTGCGGACTTCTCGGCGCGGCCATCTTCCTCGTCGACGACCCCACCCGCACTGGAGCCCTCGACGGATGGATCAGCAAGCTGACAGTGGTACTCGCAATCTGGGGAGCAATCGCCCTGAGCTACACGGTGTTTCCCAAGCGTGAGAAGGTCACGGCGCGCGGCTAGCCTCGACTGCCTGTTCGGTCGCGTCGCATACGATCACCGGACGCAGGACGAAAACCGGCAGCCTGCCACCGTCTTCCGGTCGCGCAAGACGAAGTTTCAGCCCTTCGCTGCGTAGCAGGTACACCCCGGCCACAGTGCCCGAGACGAGCGAGATCACTCCGCCCACGATCAAGGGCGCACGTGGGTCCACGGAGTCGGCGAGCCAACCCAGCAACGGGCTTCCCAGCGGTGTGCCACCGAGGAAACTGAGCATGTAGATACCCATCACCCGCCCGCGCATCTCGGAAGGCACCGACATCTGCAGGATGTTCATCGCGGACGTCGTGAACGTCAACGTCAGTGCGCCCGTGGGGATCAACATCAGCGCCACCAACGCGTAGGTGGGCATCAATCCCACCGCGACCTCGAACACACCGAAAGCCACGGCGGCACCGAGGAACGTCCGCAACCGCGGCGCTTCCTTCCGTCTTGCGGCGTACGCAGCGCCGGCAAGGGTGCCCACGGCGAGCGTCGTGGACAGCAATCCGTAACCGTCGGCCTCGAGGCCGAACGTGTTGCGCGCCATCACCGCCAGGCTGATCGCGAAGTTCAGGCCGAAGGTCGAGACCATGAAGACCGACACCATGATCACGCGAAGGTCCTTGCGGCCCCATACATATCGGAACCCGTCGCGCACCTGCCCCTTGGTGCGCGGGGCCGGTTCCGACGGGATCAACTCCTTCTTGTTCATCAGGTAGAGCGCGATGAGCACCCCACCGAATGTCGCGACGTTGAGCAGGAACACCCACCCTGTTCCGATCAGGTTGATCAGCACACCCGAGATGGCCGGACCGACGATGCGGGCCGTGTTGAACGTCATGGAGTTGAGCGCGATGGCGTTGGACAGGTGTTCCTTGCCCACCATTTCGATGGTGAACGATTGACGCACGGGTGCGTCGAGCGCCGAGACACAGCCGAGGGCAAAGGCAATCAGGAAGACATGCCACAACGCGACGAGCCCACCGACGTCCAGCAGACCCAACACCAGCGCGCATACCGCACTCGCCCACTGCGTGAAGATCAGGATCCGACGCTTGTCGTACCGATCGGCCAGCACCCCACCCCACACCGACAAGAACAGCGTCGGGCCGAACTGCAAGGCCATGACGATGCCCACCGCCAGCGCGTTGCCGTCCGAGAGCGTCAGTACCAGCCAGTCCTGGGCGATGCGTTGCATCCACGTGCCGACCAGAGAAACGATCTGTCCGGAAGCCCAAAGGCGGTAGTTGCGGTTGTGGAGCGCGGCAAACATGCCGGAATCGGGGTCTCGGGGCACCCCACTATCTTGCCCCTCGAGTAATTCGTTTGGGCAACGACCTCTAGGTAGCGGAGCTACTCCGTCTTGTTGACCATCTCGGTGATGATCTCGACGGCACCGCGCAGTGTCGCGAGTTCTTCGCCACCCAGCCCGGCCAGCTGCTCGTTCATCCACGCCTCACGCGCATGGGTTTCGTCCGCGAGCAACGCCTGCCCGGCGTCGGACAGATTCACGATGATCTGACGACCGTCCGTGGGATGCGGCGAGCGCTCGACCAGACCGAGCTCGGCGAGAGAAGCAACAACGCGCGTCATCGACGGCGGCTGCACTTTCTCACGTGCTGCGAGTACGCCAGGAGTCATCGGGCCGTACTGATCCAGGCTCGCCAAGGCGGACAGTTGCGTCAGCGATACCTGAGCGTCGACTCTGCGGCCGCGCAGATGCCTGGTGAGACGCACTACAGCCAGGGAAAGATCGCTGGCCAGCGCACGAGTTTCGGTGGTCACGCGTCAGACAATACGTCAAGAGCTGGCCGGTAGCTCACGTAATCGAATACCGGTCAACCCTGATTTCACGTAAGGGCGTCGGTAATGGGTCCGACAGTGAAGTAGGCCACAAAAAGTGCCGCCACGATCCAGAGCAACGGGTGGATCTTCTTGATACCACCGCTGGCAGCGTGCAGGACCACCCATGAAATGAAGCCGACGCCGATGCCGTTGGCGATCGAGTAGGTGAACGGCATGACGATCATGGTCAGGAACGCCGGGAGAGCAACCGAGAACTTGGTGAAATCGATGTCTCGGACCTGCCCGATCATCAGCGCACCGACGACGACGAGGGCAGGCGCAGCTGCCTCGATCGGCACGACGGAGTAGAGCGGCGTCAGGAACATCGCGACGAGGAAGAGCAGTCCGGTCACGACGTTTGCCAGGCCCGTGCGGGCGCCTTCGGCAATACCCGACGCCGATTCCACGAACACGGTGTTCGACGACGCCGAAGCGCCACCGCCGACGATCGCGCCCGCGCCTTCGACGACAAGCGCGCGACCGACGTTGGGGAGGTTTCCGTCCTTGTCGGTCAGGCCGGCTTCCTTACCGAGACCCGTCATCGTGCCCATGGCGTCGAAGAAATTCGCGAGCACGAGGGTGAAGACAAGCAGGCTGGCGGCCAGAACACCGATGCGGGTGAATGCGCCGAAGATGCTGACGTCGCCGACCAGGCTCAGATCAGGCATACCACCGAGCATCTCCGGGATCGCGGGGATGCTGAGGTTCCAGCCCTTGGGGTTGGTTCCGAGCGAGGGTCCGACGTCGGCAACTGCCTCGATGATCGCAGCGAGGATCGTCGTGACGACGATGCCGATCAGCAGTCCACCACGAACCTTGCGCACTACCAGAACACCCATGAGCAGCACACCGAAGATGAACACCACGGTCGGCCACGAAGCGATGGAGCCGTTGATTCCGAGTCCGACGGGAACCGTCGTACCGGCGGCATCGGGGATACGGCGGACGAATCCGGCGTCGACCAGTCCGATGAAGGCGATGAACATGCCGATACCGGCCGCGATCGCGGACTTCAATGCCGAGGGAATCGCATTGAACACCGCAGTTCGGAAACCGGTGAGTGCCAACAGAACGATGATCACACCGTCGATGACCACCAGGCCCATCGCCTCGGGCCAGGTGACCTGAGGTGCGATTGTGACGGCGAGCAGGCTGTTGATGCCGAGACCCGCGGCGATGGCAAACGGGTAGTTGGCAACGACACCGAAGACGATGCTCATCAGGCCGGCAACCAGAGCGGTGACCGCCGCCACCTGGTTGACCGGAAGGATGTTGCCGAGAACGTCGGTCTTCGCTGCAGCGTCGTCAGCCGAGAAACTGCCGAGGATCAGGGGGTTGAGGACCACGATGTAGGCCATCGCCACGAAGGTGACGACACCGCCGCGAATCTCGGTCGAGATCGTCGACCCTCGTTCGCTGATCTTGAAATAGGTGTCGAGGATCTTGCCGGGTGCCGCCATGTTTGTTCTTTCCCCATCGCTGTAGGTCGCCGTGTGCCGGCGCACATGAAGCCGGTCGCACTAGGGAGAGTAGGCCACCGGGGTACGGGTAGCGTTAATTTTGTGACGGAGACTCGCAACACAACAGGCCTGATCGGCAAATTGTCCGCACCCGCGCCGGCACTGATCATCGGCACCGCGTTGTGGGTGATCGCCACGATCGTGGTCGCGGTGAGCGGCGATCGTTGGTCGGATGCACTCCCGATCTGTTACGCGGGTATCGGAGTCGGTTTCCTCGGCTTCGCTCTGTTCTCCATTCAACGACGCGCAGCTGTGCGTGGTGACAAGGGCGCACAACAGGGCGCCGGTCTGGTCGACTGAGCAGGTCGATTCACCCTTTCAGTATGGTAAGCCTACCCTGTACTTCAGTGTCGGTCTTAGCTTGTCAATGCTGAAAGGAACCACGTAGCCGTGAAGATCTCCCACCGAAATCGTTGGAAAAGCCGAGGACGTTGGACGAGACTGACATCCGTTGCTGTGGTCGCCCTGGTCGGCACAGCACTCGTCTCCTGCAGTTCGAACGACGACGCAGCAAGTAGTCCGTCGAGTTCCGGTGGTGGCGCCTTCCCCGTCACGATCGATCACGCTTTCGGCAGCACCACGATCGATTCCGAACCACAACGGATCGTCACCGTCGGTTACAACGACGAGCAGGCTCTGTTGGCTCTGGGCATCAAGCCCGTCGGAATGGTCAACCAGTACCCGGGCGAACCGGACGTCAACCGCACGTGGCCATGGGTCACCGGCCCTTGGGGCGGAACCGAACCGACCGTCGTCGGCAGCAATCCCGAAACCACGATCAGCGTCGAAAAGATCGCTGCGCTCGAGCCCGACCTGATCCTCGCGCTCTACTCGAGCATCGACAAAGACCTGTACAGCACACTTTCCGCGATCGCCCCGACCGTCGCGAAGGATCCGGCCTACGGCGACTACGCAACTCCGTGGCAGATCACGACGAAGACCGCAGCGAAGGCAGTGGGTCGCGAAGCCGACGGCGAGAAGTTGGTCGCCGATATCGACAGGCATTTCGCCGACGCCAGAAGCGCTCACCCGGAATTTGCAGACCAGACCGCGGTGATCATCAGCGTCGACGCGACCCCGGAGTTCTACGCCTTCTCCTCCGAGGACGCCCGCGGACGGGTTCTCGGCAGTCTCGGATTCAAACCTGCTCCCGCGGTCGAGGCCTTGATGAACGGTGAGTTCTACGCGCCGATCTCCACCGAACGACTGGATCTTCTCGACGTGGACCGTCTCGTTGTCATCGGCAATCCCGATGCCGCACAGGCGGTCCGAAACAACCCTGGCTTCCAGCAACTCGACGTGGTCAAGGACAATCGCGTCGTCTACGTCAACGACGATCAGGCTCCGCAGGTCGGTGCGGCCTTGACCGCAAGCTCGGCACTGAGCTTGCCGTGGGCCACGAGCCAACTACTCGCCGAGCTCACGAAGTAACCAGCGCCCGGCGCTTTCTGATCTGCGCGGTTCCCCAGATCCACACGCCGGCCCACATCATCCCGAACGCCCAACCTGCCAGTACATCGGTCATCCAATGGGCAGCCAGGTAGACGCGGGAGAATCCGACGGCGATCGTGTACAGGCCGAGGCTCGCGAGCATTGCCGTCTTCGCGAGCCTCGGCAAGGCAAGACGAAGGATCACGGCGGCAACCGAAGTCGCGAGTATCGCGCTCATCATCGCGTGGCCCGACGGGAACGAATACGAATCGATTTCGATCAATCGCTCCGGAACGGGTGGGCGGGTTCGCGTGAAGATGCGCTTCAATCCGCTCATCACGAGCAGACCGGTCAACATCGATCCGGCGATCAGCAGAGCTTCGGTACGCAGTCCCCGAACCAGAAGCACGATCGTGAGCAGCGTCGCGATCAGCCACGACGCGAGGGTTCCGCCGCTGTCGGTGATGACGTCGACGACGTCTACGAGCCACGCCGTCCGCTGACTCACTGCGCTGTCGAGTACCCACTGATCAAAAGACATCTGCCCTCACATTCCTTGCGGCAGAGTCCACGTACGCATCACGTGATGAACGCCGTCCGAGTCCACCCACCACGGCACGATCACCGTCGTCTCGACCGCCCCCGTCAGTTCCACCGTCAGTTCGTGATGGATCACTACCTCGCCGCTGGGTACCTCACGGCCGAGGGCTGCGAAGCCGAGAACTGCCTGCGGTTCGTTCGCCCAAGTCGTCACGACGCCGGTGCTGCTCACTCGTCCGTGAACGGATGCAGACGCCGTCGCGACGTCGAGCAGATCTGCCAGTGCGTCGGCCGTCTCGAAGCTGCCGAGCACCACTCGTTGCGCAGGTAGTGCTGCTCCCAGCCACGGTCGGTCGAGAACAAGGGCGTCGCCGGGATCGACCAGATCGCCGGAAAGGCCTCGCACGAACGGAGGCAGGTGCAGTTCCTCCAGGTCGAGAACCCGTCGCTGCGCTGCCTCACCCAGCAGTCGGTGCGTCCGCGCGACGACGGCGGAGGCCGGCATCCGTAGTGGGTCGGCAAGCCGATCGAGCAGCAGCTGAGCCAGTTCCGGATCGTCGACGGTATCCGATGCCAGCAATCCGGAGAAGAATCCGGCGTCGGGGTGTTCGGCAGCATCGAGCAATCCCTCGAAGGTGCGATCGCCCGGAGCGCGCAGCAAGCCCAGCACCTCACCGCCGAGTTCGGCATTCGAACGCAACCACCACGCCGTGTATCCACGACGGTCGGTGAGCAGCGCCCGCGTCGCCGGCGACTCGACCAGCAGCGACAACGCCTGCGGCCAGCGGTCTTCGTCCACGAGGTCGAGATCGCGCACGGCTTCGATGTATTCGGGGTCCTCGTCGAGGGTGTCCCACCATGCGTCTTCGGCGTCGAGATCGTGATCGGGGCCGGAAGGCAATTCCTCACGGACCACCGTGAAACCCCACCCGACACCGACTACCCGTAGCGCCTGCTCCCCCACCCGCTGAACAAAATCAGCGTCGACGATGCCGAAGGGAGAATCCTCGACCAGGACGCTTGCAAGGGGAGCTCCCGGAAGCAGAAGTTGGTCGGCGGACCGCAATTCGCCTTCCGAATCAGGAAGCAGCACTTCACCGATCCACGACGGCAGCGCCCCTGGCGCCACGTGGGCCGCCAATCCGAGTACAACTTGCGCCAACTCCGTCGCTACCGAATCATCTTGGTCCGCAGCATCTTCGATCAATGCGCGCAGCGCCGGATCGGACAGCAGGTCGGTGGCACTCGCGGTCTGCGCTCCCAATCGAGACAGCAACGGGTGAACCGCGACGGGATGAACCAACCTCGTCCACTGCACCGACGGCGCGTCTTCGCCCAGTTCGACGCCGACGACGACGGTCCGCGGCCCGGTCACCGTCCGTCCGTCGGAGAGCGGAACCGGCAGTGTTCCAAGCTCTTCCACCGCAAGAGTGTCGATCACCAAGGGCTCGAGAGCCGAATAGAGTCGATTCCACCACTTCGGTTCACGTTCCGAACCGCTGAGCAGTTCCGCGATGCGCGCGAGCCCGATGCGGTGCGTCGACACTGCCGCGAGTGCTCGCTCGTGCTTGGGGCCGGAGAGCTCGGGGACAACCAGGCCGCCGATGATGTCGGTGAGCAACTCGGCAAGGTCATCACCGAGCCCGGGCACCACGGATGCTCGCTGCGGCGCGCGGTCGGGTTCACCGACCACCGGAAGCCACTCGTTTTCCTGCAGCTCCTTCAGAAGCGCTTCGCGCAGAAGCGAATCGGTTTCGCTGCGGGCAAAGGCAGGGATCGGGACGAGTGCCGTTCGCTGCCGAGGAGGTAGTGCAGCAAGGAACTTCGCGTACCCCTCGGCAAGCGGAGCGATCGGTGCAGCGGGCATGAGGCGTCGCCGATCGGGTTGCATTGCAATGTCGGCAATGATGATCGCGGGGATCGACAGTTCCTCGTCGGATCGCGTCGGCGCCCGCAGGACGTCGTCTGCGACCGGCTCGACGACCCCGTCGCGGACCGGCACCAACCATCGCGCGTTCGGCGCGGTGTACTGCCACCACGTGCGATCACCGATCGCGATCTCGACGAGGCCGGAATCCAGCACCCGTTCCGATCGCCGAAAAGTCTTCTCACCCAGACGAATTGATCCGAGAGCTGGGAGTTCGAGGAGCAGGTCGACGGCCTCACGTGCCATCTGCGAAAGCAGCGCTGCGGCATCGACGTCCGGCCGAAGCGTCAGCACCACTTCCGAATCAGCACCATCGCTCGGCAATTCGCCAAACGGCCACACCAAACGAAGTACGGGGACACCGGTTTCCGGCACCGGGAGTTCGCGAGACTCGATCTCGCGCAGAGTGTGCGAGGCAGAGAATCGAATCGATCCCGTCGACGAGCGCAGTTCCACCTCGTCACTGACCGAGAGAACTGCCGAGAATCCGACGCCGAACCGTCCCGTCACACCTTCGTCGGCGTCGACCTTGTTCGACGCGCGCAGCGCGGTCAGCGCATGTACACCGGATTCGTCCAGTGGACGGCCCGTGTTCGCCACCGTCATCGTCCGACCGTCCACGTCCACCCACAAAGAGCCCTGGACGCCCTCGCGTGCAGCTGCATCGGCAGCGTTCTGCGCCAGTTCGGTGAGCAGACGGTCGCGGTACCCGGCCTTTGCGAGGTCGGATTCCGCAGCCGCGTCTTCACGCAATCGCGTCGGAGATTCCGACCACGCGCGCAGCGTCGCCTCGCGGAGTGCGTCCGTACCGAACGGATCTTCTACTCGGTGGATACCGAATCCTCAACTGCAACAGCGCTCGACGGGCGAGCGGGCACCGCAATCAGCTCGACGGCCCCGTCGTCGAATGCGTCGAACTGCGGCGAGCCCGCACCGAGCGGCAGGCTGGTGTCCGAGTGCGCGCCACAACCGTAGGACACGCTGACCACACGGCCGTCTGCGGAGAGTTCGTTTCCGCACACACCGAACGCTGCGTGCAGCGAACCGGCGAGTGGAAGGAAGAATCCACACAGTCCACACGTCGACGGCGCGGCCTTCGCCATCTCCGACTCCGGGCCGAAGTCACCGTCGAACCAACGCTGCGCGGCATCGAGTCGGCCCTCGCGGCTCATGACCTGTTTGCGGCCGAGCCCGATTTCGAGAGCTACCTCGTCGACTTCCGGGTCACCGGTGGCGACGTAGCCGGGAACGAGGCGAGGATCCTCGGCCGGCGGGGCGAGTAGGTCACCGACGGACAGATCGCCGGGACGAATCCGCTGATCCCATGGCAGCCATTCCGGCGCAACCAACGCGTCGGGACCCGGCAACAGCGCCAACTCACTGATCGTGGCGTGGGTGTCCTCCGGTCCGGCAGCGACGACAACCGCCCACTGCCAACCGCGGTATCCCGGAATGTCTGCTGCAAATCGATGGGTGGCGGCAAATTCGTCCTCCGACGTCACGCCGAGGTATGCCCCCACACCGCCTTCATGCAGGTCGACGACTGCCTTTCGGGCAAGCTCGACCGCATCGGCCAGTACTGGGCGCGGCACTGCACGCTCTGGAGAAGTAGCAACACTCACTCCTCCAGTTTGCCGCACCACCGCAAGTCCGCAACGCACTGGGCTGCCATGCTGGGCAGATGAGTAGGTCACACGCCAATTCCGTGCGCACTTTTGCAGTGGTCGCCGTGATCGCCTCGGCCTTGGCGGGGTGCTCCGATTCCCCCGGCGCTCCCGACAACCTCACGTCCGAAACCGGCTCCGTCGAGATCGTTCGAGTGTCCGCGCACGATCCCGACGCGTTCACGCAGGGCCTCGAGATCGACGGAAACCGGTTGTACGAAAGCACCGGACGCGTCGGGCAGTCCTGGGTGCGCTCGAGCGAGATCTCCGACGAGCAGTCCCCCGCTTCGGGACCGGAAGTTGCGCGTGCCGATCTCGACCCGCCGTTGTTCGGTGAGGGCATCACGGTCGCCGGAGACACACTGTGGCAACTCACCTGGAAAGACGGCGTTGCCATCGCCCGTGACAAGGACACCTTGACCGAACGGGGGCGGTTCCCACTCGACACCGAGGGATGGGGAATCTGTTCGCTCGGGGATCGGATTGTCTCGAGCGACGGTTCGGCCACGTTGACCTTTCGCGATCCCGAAACCTTTGCGCCGATCTCGACCGTCGACGTCACCAGATCTTCGGAGTCCGTCGGCAAGCTGAACGAATTGGAATGCGCCGAAGACGGCTCCGTCTACGCCAATGTCTGGACCACGGACACCGTCGTCCGAATCGACCCGTCGGACGGCAGCGTCACGAACGTGTACGACGCTTCGCCGCTACGCGAAGAACTCGTCGCGGACGGATCGACCAGCACCGTCGACGTTCTCAACGGCATCGCGCAGATTCCCGGTACCGATCGATTCCTGCTCACCGGCAAGTATTGGCCGCAGATGTTCGAAGTCCGTTTTGTTAACTGAGTCCGACATGACACAGGACTCGCAGGGGTGTGCGTGGTAGCCGCGCCGACACTAGGACAGAATTGAGTGGTGACCGGACCGCGCGAACCCTACGACCCCGAAACTCGGCGAATCCACGACGAGCCGGAGGGGCAACAGGTGCACCCCGGTTACGACAATTACCCACCCGCGGCCCGCCCGGACAATTACCCACCTTCGGCCCGTCCCGCTGCCCGTCGCACGCCTTTGCCACCGCTGCATCCGATTCCCGAATCGCGGGGAGACTCCGAATCCGCGGCCGGTTCGAAGACGCCGGGGGCGGACGCTCCCAAGGCTCCACCGATGCCTCGCAAGCTCACCGTCACTCGCGTCGCAGCGATGCGCAGCCGCGAACTGACGAACAAGGGCATCGCGACCTTCCAGCGCGCGGCGAAGGCCGACGGCGCGGACAAGTCCGGTCTGACCGCTCTCACCTACGCGGTGATGACGAACAACGCGACCGACGCGGCGATCTCCGTCGCTCTGGCCAACACGCTGTTCTTCTCGGCCGCGACGGGCGAGGACAAGACCAAGGTCGCGCTCTATCTCCTGATCACGATCGCACCGTTCGCGGTCATCGCACCGCTCATCGGCCCCATGCTCGACCGGTTGCAGCGCGGACGCCGCATCGCACTCGCGTCGTCGTTCGGAATCCGGACGCTCCTCGCGGTGATCCTGGTCTTCAACTTCGACAGTTGGATCCTCTATCCGGCCGCGCTCGGCATGATGGTGCTCAGTAAATCGTTCTCGGTGCTCAAGAGCGCAGTGACACCACGCGTCCTACCACCGGAAATAGACCTGGTGCGCGTGAATTCGCGTCTGACGGTCTTCGGGCTGATCGGTGGAACGATCGGGGCCGGCGCGGTCGCAGGTGCGCTCGCGCTCGCTTTCGGTTCCACCGGCGCCTTGTGGTTCGCGGTCGCCGTCACCGTGTTCGGCGCATATCTGAGCATGCGAATCCCGTCGTGGGTCGAGGTCACCGAGGGTGAGGTACCCGCGACCATCACCTACCACCCGGACGAAGCGCATCACGCCGGCAGCGCCCCACCGCAGCCGGACGCCAAACCTGCCAAGGTCCGTCAGCCTCTCGGACGCGCCGTGATCATCGGACTCTGGGGCAACGGCACCATTCGCGTGCTCACCGGCTTCCTGACGCTCTACATCGCGTTCGTCGCCAAATCACGCACCGATCACGAGCCGCTCCAGCAGGCCATGATGCTCGGCCTGGTCGGCGCAGCAGCCGGTCTGGGTAACTTCGCCGGAAATGCCACGGGTGCGCGCCTCAAGCTCGGCCGGCCTGCCTTGATCGTGCTCCGGTGCACTGCGTCGGTGTGGATCATCGCGGTGATCGCAGCGCTGACGGACAACCTCATGACGGCCGCGCTTGCCACGCTCATCGCATCGGCCGCCAGCGCACTCGCCAAGGTCTCACTCGACGCGTCACTCCAGCACGACCTGCCCGAGGAATCGATCGCGTCCGGATTCGGTAGATCCGAGACGGTTCTGCAGCTGAGCTGGGTACTCGGCGGCGCATTGGGGGTTCTGCTTCCGACCGAATACTGGATCGGGTTCACTGTTGTATCGGTGTTCCTGACGATCGGGCTTCTGCAGACCTTCCTGAGCTACCGAGGAAGCAGCCTCCTGCCCGGCCTCGGCGGGAAGCGACCCGATCTGGCCGAACAAGAAGTGACCGAAGTGATTTACACCGGTAAATCCAACCGAGGACAAGGAAGTACTCCGCAGTGATGATGCGCTCGAGAACAAAGAAGATCGTGGCAGCGATCAGTGTCCTGATGGTGGTGGCACTGGTTGCTTACGTCTCCGTTCTTTTCGTGATCATCAAGAACATCAACGACGACCCCGAAAAGCTACCGGTCATCACTGCATACGCACACGGCAAGACGATCGAAACGAACCCTGCCGGTTTCTGCACCATCGACCTGTCCCAGTGCGCCCAGGTGGGCGACATCTACGCACTCGACGTTCCAGCGGGCTACCCGCTGCAGCTGTCGTTGTCGACGGACGTCTCGGATGCGCAGTGGGCACTGCTCGCCGTCTACGAGGATGCCGACGGCAACCAGACCGGTGAGCCCCGAGTCTTCGAGCCCGGCGAGGCCCTGGCAGTGACGGTCGAGTCTTCGAGCGATCCCGTCAAGCAACTCGTCGGCGTCGAAATCCACCTCGCCGTCGGTGAGGGAAGCGAACAGGGACTGCTGATCTGGTCGATCAAGACCGCCTGATCCCCGGAACGTCGAAAATGCCCTGCACACCGATTGGTGTGCAGGGCATTTTGTTTCGAAGCCGTGTACGGCAGCTCCTATCGAGCGATCAGGTGTCGAGCTCGCGAGCGACGGCCCGGACGACCTCGGAGATCCGCTGAGCGGTCTTACGGTCCGGGTACTTGCCGTTGCGCAGATCCGGCTGGACCTTCGCCTCGAGCAACGTGATCATGTCCTCGACCATGCCGTGCAACTGATCAGGGGTGTGCTTACGCTCGACGGGCTCACGACGCGTCGCCGTCGCGCCGCGCAACGACGGCGCCGGCTCGAGTACCTTCAGGCTCAGTGCCTGCGGACCGCGGCGGCCCGCAGCCATTCCGAACTCGACGCGCTGGCCGGCCTTCAAGCCTTCGACGCCCTCGGGGAGAGCGGAAGCACGGACGTAGACGTCCTCGCCCTCTTCCTGCGACAGAAAGCCGAAACCCTTTTCGACGTCGTACCACTTCACCTTGCCGGTCGGCACCGCGTTCACCTGCTCATCACTCGACTGGGGCGTCTGCCCCAATGTGCTCGGGAGGCTCTCGGAAGAGCCTCATGGCCTTGCTCGCATCGCTTCCGGTGGAAGAATGCAAAAGAACGCGCCCCACACTTGCTTCAGCGGGGCGCGCAGTCTGTTAACAGTCTACCTGTGACGAACCCGGGTCGGCACCCAGGTTTACAGGCACTATCCTCGTAGGTGTGGACCCTCAACCGAACCCGCGCACTTCCGGCACCGGAAACGGTCTGTTCCGTACGGCGATGGCACTGTTCATCGTCGGATTCCTGGCGATCGTGGCCATCTTCGCAGTCCATATCTTCAGCGACACCCCACCCGGCCTGGCGTTGTACCTGGTAGCACTCGCGTGCCCGATCGGCTTCCTTCTGGCCATCGTCTACACGCTCAGATCCGGTCGACGCGTGCGCTGATCACTCCCGCCTCCAACCGAAAGGTCACTGACCATGAGAATCCTCCTGAACGTGATCTGGCTGGTCTTCGGCGGCTTCTGGCTGGCGTTGGGTTACTTCGCCGCAGGCATCATCTGCTGCATCCTCATCATCACGATTCCCTTCGGAATCGCGGCATTCCGCATCGGCATCTACGCACTGTGGCCGTTCGGTAAGACCGTCGTCGACAAGCCGACCGCTGGTGTCGGTTCGATGATCGGCAATGTCATCTGGGTGATCATCGCCGGTATCTGGTTGGCGATCGGACACATCGTCACCGCCGTCGCGATGGCGATCACGATCATCGGAATTCCGCTCGCGGTCGCGAACCTGAAGATGATTCCGATCTCGCTGATGCCGCTCGGCAAGGAGATCGTCGACGTGGACCGGGTGAATTACGCATAAGTCGTCGATCGCGTTACGCGAAAAGCGGCCTCGCAGACCGAAGAACCCGACCACAGCAGGTGCCGTGGTCGGGTTCTCTTGTATCAGGTCGGATCAGCGCCCGAGGCTACCGAGTCCGGGGAGGTTACCGAGCGAACCGGTACCAGTTCCCGGGTTGCCCGGATCGACGGGGCCGACCGGCCCCTCGGAGACCACGATGGTCACGCTCGAAGCACGCGAAAGCACGCTCTTCGCAGTGATCTCGACGGTGACGCTGCCGACAGCGGTGGGGGTACCCGAGATGGTGCCGTCCTGTGCGAGGGACAGTCCGCCGGGCAGAGTGCCACTGGTGAGTGCAAAGGTTGCGCGCGCGTCGGCGGCAGCGAGCTTGTGCGAATATGCCTTACCGACCTGAGCGGCAGGCAATTCGACGGTCGCGGGTAGCGGGTACGCAGCAACGACTGTCACCTTGCCCCCGTTGGTCGTCGACGCGATGGCGCCGGTCGAGGTGTCGAGCGCGAGGTTTTTGACCTTCTCCAGTGCCGGAACCTTGGTATCGGTCAGAGCGGTGGTGGCGCGGGTCGTCAGATCGACCGACCACAGGTGTCCGTTCATGACGTCCGCGACATATGCAATGCCTGCCGCAGCGTCGACGACCACGCCGTTGGGAATCGCGGTCGGAGACAGCGTGGTCTTCGACAGAACCGCGCCGGCCGGGGTGATCGCCCACAGGTTGGTTGCCCGGGTGTCGGTCATGTAGATGTTGCCGGTGTTCGTGTCGACATCGACGTCGACCGGGTAGAGGTTGTCGGCACGCACGATCGACTTGAGTGCTCCGCCCTTGCGTACGTCCGCCTGCCACAGCGTGCGGCCGTAATTCTCGTCGAAGAAGTTGGTGTCCGCGATGTAGAGGAAGCCGCGGACACTGTCGAAGGCGAGCTTGGTCGGCGTTGCCGACTTGTGGACCAGAATGCTCGACACGGCGTCGGCGGCGTTGGGGTCGACGACTCGGATGTTGCCGGACTTGTAGTCCGAGAAGTACGCGCGGTGTGTTGTGGGATCGACGACGACATCGTTGATCTGCGGACGCGAGCCGTCGGGGTTCTTCTCGCTCAGCGTGACCGTCTTTTCGACCTTCCCGGTCTTCGTGTCGACAATCGAGATCGCGCCGCCGTAGGAGGAGGACACGTATGCGCGTCCGAGGCCTGAGTCGACGGCAAGTGCCGACGGGTAACCGACGACGCCGTCGATGGTGCCGACGGACTTGCCGGTGTTCGTGTCGACGACGGACAACGAGCTGGTCGGTCCGCCGTACTGCGTGATGTATCCGCGGTGGGTTGCCGAGTCGACGACGATGTCGCCGGGCTGGGTTGCGGAATAGCTTCCGACAACACCGTGTGTCGGATCCTCGGGTGAGGCGTGTGCCGCGGGAGCAGTGACGGCCAGGCCGACAGCAGCAGCGGCGACGGCGAGTGATGCGGTGACCGCACGCCGACGGTATTGCAGTTTCATGAGGGGTGCCCTACTTCTTTGGAAGACTCTGCGAAACCTGCCCAATCGAGGCAAGTCAGGCAAACCTAACCTAAGTTCCGATCTCGATGTTGAGACACGGGCCACACCTTGGGCCCGGATCAACACACCTCTCAATCGCCCGAAATTGTATTTCCACATAACGTGTGACCTTGCTCACATTACGGATGGATAACGGAACGGACACAACCGGACATTCACTCGGGCACCCCCACCTACCTGGGAAGAGTCTCCTGCGCTTTGTGTGACGCGTTGTACGTCTTTCGCCACGCCGCGTTATCAAATGGTGACACGAGCGACTCGAGCCGTTACCGTCGTTTTCGGCCGGGAAACTCGGCCACCTCCGGCCCGCCGCGCCAAGCCTTGTCCCGCGGGTACCGGACTTCCGACAGAGCATTCCAGGGACGAGGACGGGGGACCCAAAGTCCTCTGTGAGAACAGAAAAGTTCTCCAGTGGACACCGGTTCGATCGCAAGACCGAATCTTGGGGTGAAGCCAGACCCTTTCCAGCCAGGAAAGGCGAGGCCGGGCGACCTCTCAGCCCGAACCCGACAGCTGACCTCGCAGGCGCGTGTGGAGAGGATTTCGACCATCATGAGCGGACGCCATCGCAAGCCCACCACCACCGGCCGCACTGTCGCCAAGGTCGCCGTCACCGGCGCCATCATGGGCGTAGCAGGAATTGCAGCCACCGGAACCGCAAACGCTGCCCCCGACTCCGACTGGGATCGTCTCGCCCAGTGTGAGGCCGGCGGAAACTGGGCCATCAACACAGGCAACGGTTACCAGGGCGGACTGCAGTTCTCCCCCAGCACGTGGAACGCACACGGCGGCGGACAGTACGCAGCCACCGCAAACCAGGCCACTCGCGAGCAGCAGATCGTTGTTGCCGAGCGTGTTCTCGCAAACCAGGGTTGGGGCGCATGGCCGTCCTGCTCCTCCAGCCTCGGGCTGAGCAGCGGCGCCACCGAGCGTTCCGCTCCGGCCACGACGGCTCCTCAGGCAGCTCCGGCTCCGGCGCAGCAGGTCGCACAGACCGTTGCACACCCGGTCGCCGACGCCATCGATCAGGCAATCGCATTCGCCGAGGCCAACGGCATCCCGGTCGACCCGCAGATCCTCGCAGTCGCCGACACCGCGAAGTCGTTCCTCAAGTAACACCGGCAAGACTGTCCGCTCGGACGCTCGAACATCAAGAAGGCCCGCACCGATTCGGTGCGGGCCTTCTTCGTGTCGAGTTGTTATCGGTTGATGACGGTGTGCGGGTGTACGTAAGGAAGTGACTCCACCGGAACCGGAAAGGTGGTGTCCTCGCCGAAGGGTGAAAGTCCACCTGCGCGGGTCGATGACAATTCGGTCACTGCGTGATCTCCGTCTGCAGTTTCCGGCCATCCTGGATCTACATAGTGTTGCTTCGAATTGTTGGCCACGAAGTCATTTTGACAGGACGCCGTTACGCCGTACAGACCAGGTCTCTAATCTGATACCTGATGACCGAAACACGTGGCACCCCGGCGGGCAGTTCCGCAGCCGAAAGTCTGACCGATTGGCTCTCGGCGCGCAGTGACGCCGAGTTGACGGAGTTGCTGCGTCTGCGCCCCGATCTGGCCGTACCGCCGCCGAGCACGATGGTGGTTCTCAGCGGTCGGGCACAGCAACGCGCGTCGGTCAGCCGAGCCGCAGACGAACTCGACACCCTCGATTTCGGTCTTCTCGAATTGTTGGCGCTGGGCGGCGCCGAGGAAACTCCGATGACGCGGGCGGAGCTCAACAGTGCGATCGCCGAACGAGCGCTGACCGGCAAGGGCAAGGTCACCAAGAAGGCCGTCGACAAGTCTCTGTCGAAGATGCGCGCGTCCGCCCTCATCTGGGGTGTCGATCCCATCAGCGTCGTCCCGGCAGTCATCGGGATGATTCCGTGGCGTGTGGGGCGCGCCCTCGAACCTGCCGAGGCGATGACCGAGACCGAGATCTCGGCTGCGCTCAACGCTCTGGACACCCGCGAGCGGGATCTCCTCGAGACACTCGCCAACTCCAGCCCGATCGGTCGCACCCGCGACGCTGCCCCCGGAACGCCGCCTGAGCGCCCGGTTCAACGACTGCTGGCGGCCGGCCTGCTGCGGTGGCTCGACGAGCAGACCGTCGAGCTTCCGGCGACGGTTCGTCAGGTCATCCGCGGCGAGCCGGTTTTCGATCCGACGACGCTGACCGCACCTGTCATCGGGGGCGACAAACTCAAGCCGGCGGACGTGAACGCCGCAGCAGCCGGCGAGGCGCTCGAGTTGGTACGCCAATGCGAGAACGTGATCGCTGTTCTGGGCGCAGCGCCGGCCCCCGCACTGCGAGCCGGTGGGCTCGGTGTTCGAGAACTACGACGCGTGGCCAAGACGGCCGATCTCGACGAAGCGCGCGTGAGCCTACTTGTCGAGTTGCTCTCGGCAGCCGGACTCATCGCCAGTGGAACACCAGATCCGGCGCCGGTCTCGGACAACGCGGACGAATACTGGACGCCCACGCTCGCGGTCGACGGCTGGCTGAACGCATCCACAGCGCGACGGTGGGAGGTCCTGGCGTCCGCCTGGGTCGACGTACCTCGAGTCCCGTGGATGATCGGGCTGCGCGATTCCACCGACAAGCCGATCGCGGCGTTGTCCGAGGAGGGCCGCGCTCCGGCGGCTCCGCGAGATCGTCAGGCCATTCTCGGGCTGCTCTCCGAACTCGACAGCGGCCAGACCGCGTCGGCCGTCGAGGTAAGTCGACTACTGGCGTGGCGACGCCCGCGATGGAGCGGGCGCCTACGGACGTTCGCGATCGAGCGGACTCTGGACGAGGCCGCCGCGCTCGGGCTGGTGGCCCGCGGCGCGTTGTCGTCACCTGGACGAGCCTTGCTGCACGGCGGGGACGCCGAAGCCGAAATGCAGTCCGCGCTACCCGAGCCCATCGACTACATCCTGGTCCAGGCGGATCTGACTCTGGTTGCGCCCGGCCCGCTGGTACCGGACCTGCTCGAGCAGGTGAGCCTGGTCGCAGACATCGAGTCGGCCGGATCGGCGTCCATGTACCGCATCAGCGAGGACAGCGTGCGTCGTGCGCTCGACGCCGGTCTGACGGCCACCGAACTGCATGCGATGTTCGCTTCGAAATCGAAGACTCCTGTCCCCCAATCACTTTCGTATTTGATCGACGATGTCGCCCGTCGACACGGACGACTGCGTGCCGGAGTGGCGGCGTCGTTCATTCGATGTGAGGACGCGTCACTGCTGGCGGAGGTCCTCGCATCCGCAGTGGCCGAGCCGTTGGCACTGCGCGCCTTGGCTCCCACCGTCGCGATTTCGCAGGCCCCTCTCCGCGAAGTCCTGACCGAGCTGCGAGCCGCCGGATTCGCGCCGGCAGGTGAGGACTCTTCGGGCACGTTGGTCGATCTCCGCCCACGTGGGGCACGTGTACCCAACCGTCGCAGCCGACCGGCGTCGAGGATGCCGGCGAGCCCGTCGGCGGATCAGCTGGCGTCGTTGGTCCGCACGATGCGGGCCGGAGACCGTGCTTCCGCCCCCGGCCGCGGCGGAGTGCGAACGGACGGTTCACGGGAGAACAACGCCGCCACCATCGCCTTGCTGGCCACGGCGGCCCGAGACAATTCGAGCGTCAACATCGGCTACGTCGACGCCCAGGGGGTCGCGACGCATCGCATCGTCGACCCCGTCAGCGTGGGCGGCGGACAGCTGGACGCCTTCGACCCCGCGAGCGGCGCGGTTCGCCGTTTCACGTTGCACCGAATTACTTCCGTCAGCCCCGTCGACTCCGGAAAAAAGTAGCAAAAAAGAAGCAACTGGCTTTTTTCTGTAAATGAAGTATGGTCGAGGTCAGTTTGTGATTGCCACTTCGAAAAATGAGGAGCGACAATGGCTGACAAGGCGCCGGGTAAGAACATGAAGAAACCCGCCCAGTCGATCAAGGAACGCCGCGCGGAGAAGCGGGCGAAAACTGCGGAGTCTTCCGAGTTCATCCGTAAGCGGAAGCGGAGCTGACAGCAAAGTCCAGAGAAGACGAGCTGATTGCGAAGCTGACCAATGCCTGCCTCCACCGACACCCTCGTGCACCTGCACGAAACGTTCAACCTGTTCAAGTCACGTAATCGAGGAACTGACGCACGCTCGCGCGGGTACGCAGCGGGCATGACCCTCGCTTCACTCTGCGTCCTCGACGAACACGCTCGGCAATCCGGAATACTTCTATCGGATTTACCGCAGAAAGAGAATCAACCATCGTGAAAAGAACAATCCATACCCTGGACCGCATTCAAACGAGACTCGAATCGGAGCTTGATTCCACTCCGGGTGATTCCGAAAAGAATATCGGTTACCGGTCCGGAATTTCCGAAGCTATTACTCATGTAATGGAAATGCGGAAGTCAATGGTCGCGCAGAAATAGGAGACGCATCGATTAGGCGCTCACCCCAATAACTGCCGCACACCACCCACCAGAAAGACGACCTGGTCCTCGTAGAAGTCGGCAAGCCGCTCCGGCGCGAGCGGCTTGCCACTTCCGCTCCAATCGTCCGCCCGGCTCAACGCCTGAAGGAAGCCCATCAAGGCAATCGCCCAGCGAGTCTCGAGCCGTTCGGGATCGGTAGCAGGAAAAGTACGACGGACCTGGTCGAGAAGATGTTCACGCAGGTGCAGCTCGGTCGCCTCGAGGGCTGGATGGCCCGGTCGTGACATCTGCGGCTGCGAGATCTGCGTGACGATTCTGATCCATCGCATTCCCCGCGTGCGATGGCGAAGGAGCAATGCCTTGTAGGGCGCAGTGACGGCCCGTACCAGCGCCTCGACCGTCGGCGGCGTCTTGTCGGCGGAGAGGGCGTCGACGTTCGCGCTGATCTGATCTCGCACCGACGTTCCCATGTCCAACAGCACCGCTGCGACCAGATCGTCCTTGGTTCCGAAATGGTAGTGGACCGATGACGGCCCGAGACCGGCCGCGGCGTTGACCGAGCGCAGCGAAACTGCATCCAATCCCTCTGTCGCGAAAAGCCGTTCAGCAGTTTTGAGCAAACGCAGACGCGTCGCGTCGCCTTGACGGTTCTGCCGGGAGTCGGTCATACGAACGAGCTTCGCACGGGCTCGACAAACGTCTCAACCGTGGCGAACGCGGAGTCAGAGTGATTCACGGTGTGCTCGCACCCTGTTGTCGCGATCCACCCAGCCGTGGGCGCGTGCGTAGTCCACCATCGCGGAGAACTTCTGTCTCCACTCGGTGTTTCCGATCCGGGCAGCGACGGCTTGCTCCAAGTGGCCGATGTCGAGCCAGACATGATCCCCCTCGAGTTCCCCCCACGGTTCCAGTACCCGACTCAGAGTCTCGGATCGATCGTCGCCGCCAACGACGACCGAGAGACTGGTGAAGTCGTCGACACTGTTCAGTTCGACGGTCGAGGAGTCGGGGGTGATTGTGACGGCCAGTTGCATACCTCTTCAATACTCCTTCGGAAAGTACTTGGTTCAGTCGATCGACTTGCAACAACGATATCCGACGTCAATGCACCAGATAACGTTGAACTACAGGTGATTACAAATCTCCCACTGTGCGGGAGGCTCAACTTATTGGATCAGTTGATCCATGTTAGACATCTCGATCAGAGCGAGTGATCCAAATCACTCCCCTGTCGACAGGAGTTGTCATCGTGTGGTCCGCATCGTCCATCCGCTTCGGAGCCTTCCTCGCCCCGTACCACCCGCTCGACGCCGATCCCGCCCTGCAACTCAGACGCGATATCGACCTCATGACACACCTGGACCACCTCGGATTCGAAGAAGCGTGGATGGGTGAGCATCATTCGACCGGCGCCGAGATCGTGCCTGCCCCGGACATGTTCATCGCGGCCGCCGCAGAGCGAACCGAGCGCATCCAGTTCGGCACAGGCGTGACGTCTCTGCCCTATCACCACCCGTTGATCACGGCCGACCGCATCACTCAGCTCGATCTGCAGACCCGCGGACGGCTCATCTTCGGCACCGGCCCGGGCAAGATCCCCCTCGATGCACACATGATGGGCATCAACCCGTCGGACCAGCGTCGTCGCCAGGGCGAAGCGCTCGAGGCCATTCTCGCGTTGCTTCGCGGCGAGGTCGTCAACATGGAAACCGACTGGTTCACGTTGCGTGACGCACGCGCACAGCTGCCCACCTACCGTGCGGACGGCATCGAGACCGTGACAGCGTCCACGATTTCCCCCAACGGTTCGGTGCTCGCAGGCAAGAACGGCCTCTCCCTGCTCTCATTGGCGGCGAGTTCACCCAGCGGCTTCGACGCACTGGATCGCAACTGGGATGTGTGCGAGAAGGTCTCGGCCGAACACGGCCACCGCGCCGACCGAGCGACGTGGCGTGTGGTCAATCCGATGTTCCTCGCCGAGACCCGAGCCGAGGCCGAGCGCGCCGTGAGCCGACGGATCGGATCGATGGCTTCTTACGTGAATCGACAGACCGGCCAGAGCCCGGCCTGGGCAGATACACCTGCCGGAATCATCGATCAGTGGCGCAACGACACGCTCGGCGAGTTCGGTCAGGCGATCATCGGTACCCCCGAAGATGCGATCGCACAGATCGAGCGTCTGATCGAGAAGACGGGAGGGTTCGGCACGTTCTTGATCCTTCACGTCGACATGGCGAGCTGGGAGGACACCAAACGCAGCTACGAATTGTTCGCCTCCGAGGTGGTCCCGCACTTCCGGAAGCGAAATGTCGGGCGTCAGGCGAGCATGCAGTTCGCCGAGGACAATCGCGAATACCTGATCGGCGGGCTGGTCGGAGCGATCACCAAAGCCCATACCGACTACTACGGCCAGCCGGCCGAGACGGGAGCCGTGCGCGCATGAGGGCCGTCCGTTTCCAGCAGGGAGAATTCGCGGTCACCGAGATCGCCGACCCGCCGCCGTTGGCACCCCATCAGATCCGCATCGACGTCGTCGCCTGCGGGATCTGCGGCAGCGACCTGAGCATGTCGAAGGACCCGTGCCGATTCGTCGAGGTCGCGCACGACGGGGGCTACCCGCTCGCCACCTTCGATCCGGACGCGCCAGTGGTGCTGGGGCACGAATACGCGGGTATTGTCTCCGAGACCGGTTCTGCAGTAGACGATTTCGCGATCGGCGATCGGGTGGCCGGCATCGGCTTGGCCACCGACACCGCTACCGGGATCCCGACGATCATCGGCTACTCGAACGAGTACCACGGCGCGTTCGGCGATCACATAGTCGTCGACGCGTTCTGGGTCCGCAAAGTTCCCGACCACCTGTCACTCGAGCACGCCACACTTGCCGAACCTCTCCACGTCGGCGAGATGCATCTCCAACAGTCCGGCCTCACCTCGGCCGATTCGGCGCTCGTCATCGGTTGCGGAACGATCGGACTGGGCGCCATCGTCGCCGCGAAAGCGCGCGGAGCGCAGATCGTCATCGCGTCGGAGCCCTCCCCCAAACGACGCGAGCTCGCCGCGAAGATGGGCGCGGACATCGTTGTCGATCCGGCCGAGCAGGATCCGATCGAACTGTGGAATCGAATGATCGCCGAAGGCAACCAGCTTGTCGGCCAGGCCGCGAACGGAGTTCTGATCGCCTACGAATGCAGCGGTCGGGCGGGAGTCATCGGAGAACTGATGCACACTCTGCCGTTCAACTCGCGGATTCAGGTTCTGGCTGCGCCGTTCGGCGACGAGACGATCATTCCCGTCGTCGGGCAGTTCCGGAGGATCTCGATCAACTTCGGTCACGGTCCTTACGAGAATGCCTACGACATCACCCTGCAGAGGCTCGCCGACGGCGAGATCGACGCCGAAGCGATCATCACCGGCAGGGTCGGTCTGGATGGAGTCTCGGACGCTTTCGCAGCTCTGCGCGCACCCGACGAACACGTGAAGATCCTCGTACTACCCGCGGGCCTCCCGGAATAGCGGTCGATCCTGCCCTGTTGACGTAGGGGTGCTCGCACTCGGGCACCTCTACTTCGGGCTGTGCGAGCGTCGCCTGTTGGCGTCTGCGCCCCGATACCAGGACAATGGCAGGGTTGGCGTCAGCCGACAACGCGGCGCAACGCTCTGTGGCTGCCGCGTTTGCTTCACTAGGAGGATTCCGTGACCGACGGACCGTTGATCGTCCAATCCGACAAGACGCTGCTGTTGGAGGTCGACCACGAGCGCGCCGGCGATGCCAGGCAGGCAATCGCCCCCTTCGCGGAACTCGAACGGGCCCCCGAACACGTCCACACGTATCGCATCACTCCCCTGGCCTTGTGGAATGCCCGCGCCGCCGGACACGACGCCGAGCAGGTTGTCGACGCGCTCGTGTCGTACTCACGATTCGCGGTTCCACAACCGCTGCTGGTCGACATCGTCGACACGATGGCCAGGTACGGACGCTTACAGCTGGTCAAGAGCCCGGTGCACGGCCTCATCCTGGTCAGCCTCGACCGCGCAGTCCTCACCGAGGTGATGCGACACAAGAAGATCTCGCCGATGCTCGGTGAGAAGGTCGACGACGACACCGTGATCGTCCACCCGAGCGAACGCGGCCGCCTCAAGCAGATGCTGCTCAAGGTGGGCTGGCCGGCCGAGGACCTCGCCGGCTATGTGGACGGCGAAGCGCACCCGATCGATCTCGCTTTCGAAGAGGGCCACTGGGAACTGCGCGACTACCAGCAGATGGCAGCGGATTCGTTCTGGGCCGGCGGCTCGGGCGTCGTCGTGCTGCCGTGTGGCGCCGGCAAGACGATGGTGGGCGCCGCGGCGATGGCAAAGGCCAAGGCCACCACCCTCATCCTCGTCACCAATACCGTTGCCGGTCGTCAGTGGAAGCGTGAGTTGATCGCGCGTACATCGTTGACCGAGGAAGAAATCGGCGAATACTCCGGCGAGCGCAAGGAGATTCGGCCGGTCACGATCGCGACCTACCAGGTGATCACACGTCGCACGAAGGGCGAGTACAAGCACCTCGAACTTTTCGACTCCCGCGACTGGGGACTGGTGATCTACGACGAGGTCCACCTGTTGCCCGCGCCCGTCTTCCGGATGACGGCAGATCTGCAGTCGCGCCGCCGTCTCGGCCTGACCGCAACGCTGGTTCGCGAGGACGGCCGCGAAGGCGACGTCTTCTCGCTCATCGGCCCCAAGCGCTACGACGCTCCGTGGAAGGACATCGAAGCGCAGGGCTGGATCGCGCCGGCCGACTGCGTCGAGGTGCGAGTGACGATGACGGACGCCGAGCGCATGTCCTATGCCGTCGCCGAACCGGAGGAGCGCTACAAACTGTGCTCGACGGCTCACACGAAAATTGCGGTCGTGAAGTCGATCCTGGCCAAGCACCCCGATTCTCCGACTTTGGTGATCGGTGCGTATCTCGATCAGCTCGACGAACTCGGCGAAGCCCTGAACGCCCCGGTGATCAAGGGATCCACCAAGAACAAGGAACGCGAGATCCTGTTCGATCAGTTCCGTAACGGTGAGATCCAGACGCTGGTGGTGAGCAAGGTCGCGAACTTCTCGATCGACCTTCCGGAGGCATCTGTCGCCGTGCAGGTTTCGGGAACCTTCGGGTCGAGACAGGAAGAAGCGCAGCGACTCGGACGCCTACTGCGACCCAAGCACGACGGCGGTCAGGCTCACTTCTATTCGGTGGTTTCCCGCGACACTCTCGATGCGGAGTACGCGGCACATCGTCAGCGATTCCTCGCCGAACAGGGCTACGCCTATCGGATCACCGACGCCGATGACCTGCTCGGACCTGCCATCGGCTGAGCATTTCTGCAACACGTTGCAGAATCAAATGGACATACGTCCAGTTATCTGTAGAGTGTCCCCTGTCACAGTCGTGTCCATCGGCCGGGGGTCACCAGCACCATGCGCTCAGTTCCACGTCTACGGGGTCGGCTCGCCGGAACCATCTCGCTGCTGACTGCCGCCGTCGTCGTAGCCGCGACCGGCGTCAGCGCCGCGGCACCGAGTCCTGCTCCTACTGCGCAGAACTCGGTGTACGCACTTGCGAACGGTTGCTTCGCGCTGCGCACCGAGTCTGGTGATTTCGTCCGTCGTGACGGATCGGCGTACCTCACCGACGTAACGAAAGCCGCAGACGCCGAACCGTTCCGACTACATGCGGCCCAGTTGGGTCGATTCATGCTGTACGGCCCGGACGGGTCGATGCTCTCGCACGACGGCGCGGACTCGGTACTCGCCACTTCCGAAGCAACTCCCTCCACTGACTGGACCGTGATGTCCACCGGTGAATCGTTCGTTCTGACCGCGACCTCGAACGGCCGTCAACTGATCTCGCGCGACTTGATGCTCACGATGTCCGATCCCGGTGACGTTCCCGAATCTGCGTTCACGCTGATCCCGCGCGATGGCTGCGCCGATTTCCCCGAAGCGGAGGTGGGCGCAAACGGCGTTCCGGGAGAAATCGGACCGAACGGTGAAGTCACCGGATTCATCGACACACACGTGCACATGAACGCTTCCGAGTTCATGGGCGGAAACCTGCACTGCGGCCGACCTTTCGATCCTCAGGGCGTCACCGCAGCGCTCGTCGACTGCCCGGACCATCAACCTGACGGGATACCGGCGCTCCTCGAAAACGTTCTGTCGTACGGCAATCCCTTCGAAACTCACGACACCACCGGCTGGCCGAGTTTCGCCGACTGGCCGGCGCACGATTCACTGACGCACGAGCAGACGTACTACAAGTGGGTCGAGCGGGCCTGGCGCGGCGGGCTGCGAATCTTCACCAATCTCTTTGTCGCCAATCGTGTCCTGTGCGAGCTGTATCCGAGCAAGCGAAATCCCTGTGACGAGATGGAGACCGTCCGGATCCAGGCGCAGCAGACACGCGAACTCCAGGACTACATCGACGCCCAGTACGGCGGTCCCGGCCGGGGTTGGTTCCGCATCGTGAGCTCGCCGGAACAGGCCAGGCAGGTGGCCGCCGACGGAAAGCTGGCCGTCTCCCTCGGGGTGGAGGTGTCCGAACCCTTCGGTTGCTCTGTGCGCAACGGTATTCCGCAGTGCACCGAGGACGACATCGACCGCGGCCTGGACGAGTTGTACGACCTCGGTGTCCGGCAGATGATCGTCACGCACAAGTTCGACAACGCCCTCGGCGGTGCCCGTTTCGACGGCGGCGTCACCGGAGTGGCCGTCAATATCGGCAACTACCTGGGCACCGGGGAGTTCTGGCAGTCGGAACCATGCACCGGCGTTGCCGAGGACAATGTGCTGCCCACCAAGGTCGACGGCGCACAGAATCTTCTCGCGGTACTCCCACCCGGAGTGACGCTTCCGGTGTACCCCTCTGGTCCGCAATGCAATTCGCACGGCCTGACCGACCTCGGCGCATACACGATCCGAGGTTTGATGGACCGAGGGATGATCGTGGACATCGATCACATGAGCGTCAAGACCGCCGAAGCGGCTCTCGATATTCTCGAAGCTGCGAACTACTCCGGCGTCGTTTCCAGTCACAGCTGGAGCGACCCGAGCCTGTACAAGCGGATCTACGCACTCGGCGGATTTGTCGCCCTGTACGCCGGGCAACTTGACGCATCGGACGAAAAGCCCGAGGAGCGTGGGTTCATCGACCAGTGGCGGGACGCACGGGCGATGCGAAGCGAGAACTACTACTTCGGTTTCGGCTACGGCGCCGACACCAACGGCTTCGGGCCGCAGGCCGCACCGCGCGGCGACGCCGCAGAAAATCCGCTGCAATATCCGTACACCGCCTTCGACGGCACCGTCATGGACCAGCAGCGCGCCGGCACCCGGGTTTTCGACGTGAACACCGACGGCGTTGCCCAGTACGGGATGATTCCCGACTGGATCGCGGACATGCGTATTGCTGCGGGCGCCGACGGCGACACGATCATCGAGGACATGAGCCGTGGCGCCGAGGCTTACCTGCAGATGTGGGAGCGCGCGCGAAACTAGCTACGCTGGTGGACGGTCCCCGGGAGATCGGGGGCCGGTCCTAGATCGTCCGGCACCACCCGAAGGATTTTTTCGTGGCTGACTTCCAGTTCACCGTCGACAAGGCTCACGCCAAGTCGGTCAACGACACACTGGCCGATGTACGCCGCCTGCAGATTTCTGCGGTGATCTTCGCGATCGTCCTCGCCGCGGTCGGGGCCTGGTTGATCAGCATGGGCGAGGTGTGGTCCATCATCATCGGCGCGGTCCTCGCCATCGGTGCGGCCAGTTCCCTGTGGGTTGCCGTGTGGGCACCTCGCAAGGTGGGAAGCGTCGAATCTCTGTATGCGGACAACCCACTGGTTCCCGCGATCGTCACCGAGGTTCACCCTCGAGCGGCGACCTTGACGGCATTGATCGACATCGCGAAGCCGGCGGCCGGAGCACCGCAGTACGCGCTCGTCAGCCGCAATGTTCGACTCAATCCGAAGTGGCGAGTCGGCGACCGCATTCCGTCGGTCGCACTGCGTTCGGATCGTTCCACCCGCAGCAAGGCTGACACGTGGCAGATGGTCAGTCCCATGCCGATCGAGTGGGGGACCAAGGACTCGGCAGTGCTGGCACGCGCGATCGCTGCTGTCAGTGCGAGCGAGTGGAACTTCCTGCAGAGCCGGATTCCCGATTCCGAAGAAGTTCGCACCCACCCCGATCGCCGGGTTCTGATCAACCCGGCCGATCTTCCTGACTCGCTGCGCTAGTCCAAACGGTTACGCGAGCGCGGGCAGCACTTCCTTCTCGAACATCTCGATTCCCGACGTGTCGTACGCGGCCTCGGGGAAGTAGAAGATTCCGTACTCGAGCCCCTGTGCCTCGAGCGCCGACAGATTCTCGATGATCTGCTCGGGCGTACCCACGGCAGGCATTCCGCGGAACGCGTCGAGCGACGCATCGGCGGCAGCTTCGCCGACCAACGGCGTCAGTCTGTCCTTCAGTGTCTCCAACCGCTGAGCCACCTCGGATTCCGTCGCGCCGATGGCCACGTTGTAGTTGGCCGAACGGACGATGGCGTCGAAATCGGTGCCGACGGTGTCGCAGTGCTTCTTCAGGATTTCGGACTTGTGCGCGAAGCCGGCCGGGGTGCCGTCGAAGTTCGTGTACTGCGCGTACTTGGCCGCGATCTTGAGTGTGACCTTCTCGCCGCCACCGGCAACCCAGATGGGAATTCCGCCCTCTTGCAACGGAAGTGGACGGCACAGCGCTCCGTCGACCTGGTAGTACTTGCCGTCGAGCGTCGAGCTGCCGGTCGACCACGCCTGCTGCATGATCTGGATTCCTTCGTCGAGGCGGCCCAGACGCTCACCGGCAGAGGGGAAACCGTAGCCGTACGCACGCCACTCCTGCTCGTACCAACCGCCGCCGATGCCCATCTCGACGCGTCCACCCGTGATGAGATCGGTGGTCGCGGCGACCTTGGCGAGGTACGCCGGGTTTCGGTAACTCATGGCGGTACACATCTGGCCCAGTCGGATACGCGAGGTCGACGCACCGAGTGCGGCCATCAACGTCCACGCCTCGTGAGTCGCTTCTTCCGTCGGCTGGGGAACGGTGTGGAAGTGGTCGTAGACCCACACCGACTCCCACGGCCCTGCCTCCGCGCGCAGCGTGAAGTCTCGCATCACCTCCCACTGCTTCGCGGGGTCGATGCCGACCAGGTCCAGACGCCAGCCTTGAGGTACGAACAGTCCGAATCGCATGTAGCGAGCCTACCTACAGTTTCCCGACGCGCGACCGGGGTGACACCCGCGGAGAGTAGACCGGAATGAAGCGGAACATCATCGCCGCGCCGGCGAACGACGTCGCGCCCAGAGCGGCGAATGCCCACCCGAGTGGGAGCACCGCGGCGAGTAGACCGATCGCGAGCGGCCCACCGAACATGCCGGTGTCGTGAGTCAATCGCCATGCAGCGAGGAACTCGGCGCGTTCTTCGGGCGGGGCGATATCGGCACCGAGGGTCATGATCACGCCGTTGCCCAGCCCGTTGCCGATCCCCATCACGACAGCGACCACGGTCAATCCCACTGCACCCGTCGAGAACGGCAACAGTAGGTACGACACACCGATCACCGTCAGCGAGGGCACCGCGACCAGCCTGCGGCCGTATCGGTCCATGATGTGTCCGGCCGGGTACGAGCACAGCAGGTCCACGGCCGCACCGATACCGAAGATCACACTCACCTGGGCTGCATCCAATCCGAGGTGCAATGCCCACAATGGAAGAACGGCCTCACGCGAAGCGCGGGCGGCGCCCATCAGAAGGGAGCCTGTCCCGAGCGTCGACAGAGCGGCACGATGACGGCGAAGGATCTCCGGGAGCGTGACGTGTCCGTGATCGCTGTTGCCTGCCTGCACCTTTCGTGGCGGGTCGGGAACGCGGGCCATCAGCGCCCCGGCGAGCACGACGCCCACCAACTGGACGAGGAATCCTCCGCGCGCTCCCACCAGGAGAATCACGCCGGCCCCGATGAGCGGTCCCAGGAAGAAACCCAACCGCCACATCGCGGCGAACGACGACATTGCTCGGGCCCGAAGACCGAGTGGCACGGTCTCGGCGAGGTAGCTCTGCCGCGCAAGGCCCCACACCGCATTCGCCAATCCGGTCAACAGTGCGCCGATACCGAGCATCCACGGAGTCTGCGCAAGGAGACAAATCACCACTCCTGTTGCACCCAAGGAACTTCCGCCGATGATCGACCTGCGCTCACCGAAACGCGACACGATCCTGCCGGCGGGGAGGTCACCGAGTACGGCGCCCAAACCACCGAGTGCAACGATCAGGCCGGCGACGGCAACCGATGCACCCAGGTCGCGCGCGGTGACGGCCATGATGGGGGCAGCCGCTCCCTGACCGATCCCGAAGATGGCCGCCGGTACGAAAACCGTTGTGACGAGTGGCTTGAGACCGGCAATCGCCGGCTGTTCCTTGGGCAGTGTTTCCGTCACGCGCTCACTTCTGCCGCGTCAGCGGCCCGCGAAAACCGATTCGCCGGACGATCGAGGCCGTAGTGACCCCGCAGGGTGGATTCCGTGTATTCGGTCCGGAAGATCCCACGCGCCTGCAGAATCGGCACGACCCGGTCGACGAACACCTCGAGCCCTCCAGGCAGATAGGGCGGCATGATGTTGAAGCCGTCCGCGGCGCCCTTGTCGAACCATTCGGTCAACTCGTCCGCGACCTGCTCCGGTGTCCCGGCAAATGTCCGATGCCCACGGCCACCGCCGAGTTTGCCGATCAGTTCACGGACGGTGAGGTTTTCGCTCTCTGCAAGGTCTTTGACGAGCTGGTATCGACTCTTGTTTCCTTGGATGCGATCGATGTCCGGCAACGGTGGCAGCGGGGCATCCAGCGAATGCTCGGTGAGGTCGACGCCCACCATGTTCGAGAGTTGGCGCAGCGAGTACTCAGGTGAGATGAGATCCGTGAACGACTGCTCCAGTGCCTTGGCTTCTTCTTCCGTATCCGCGATGAAGGGAACGATGCCTGGCAGCACCTTGATCTCGTCGGGACTACGCCCGTACTTGATCAGCCGCGCTTTGAGGTCGGTGTAGAAATCCTGCCCCTGCTCGAGTGTTCGTTGAGCGGTGAACACGGCCTCGGCATACCTCGCCGCGAAATCCTTACCGCTCTCGGAGGAACCGGCCTGTACAAGCATCGGACGTCCCTGTGGAGACCTCGGCGAATTGAGCGGGCCAGCCACCGTGAATCGTTGACCGTCATGGTCGATGCGATGGACACGATCAGGATCGGCGAAGATTCCGGTCTCTTCGTCCAGGACAACTGCCCCCTCTTCCCAGCTGTCCCAGAGACCGAGCGTCACGTCGAGAAACTCCTCGGCGCGCTCGTAACGACCGCTGTGCGTCGGTACCGCATCGAGGCCGAAGTTCGCGGCCTCGTCGGCGCCGGCCGACGTCACGATGTTCCACCCGCCTCGTCCGCCACTGATGTGATCGAGGGAAGCGAACTTCCTTGCCAGAGTGTACGGATCGCTGTAACTGGTCGACGCGGTTGCAATCAGCCCCACCTTGTCGGTGGCCGCCGCGATCGCCGACAGCAAGGTGACGGGTTCGAAGATCGCCTGGGTGTTGTACTTGACCCGCGGGCCGACTGCTAGACCGTCGGCGAAGAACACCGAGTCCAGCTTTCCACGCTCGGCGATTCTCCCCAATTCCTGGAAGTGCTTGACGTCCAGGAGGTTGGCCGCATTTGTGCGTGGGTGGCGCCACGCCGCCTCATGATGGCCGACGCCCATCAGGAAGGCGTTCAGATGAAATTGTCGTTCGGACATGAGTTCGCAGAATCTTTCCGTGAATGTGTGGTCAGGTGGTGACGCGCCAGCGCGAGAGCCGACGTTCGATCAGGACCAGAATCGCGTTGATTGTCAGACCCAACAACGAGATCGCGACGATGCCCGCGTACATGTTCGGGATCTGGAAGTTGAGTTGTGAAGCGGTGATCAGATACCCGAGACCGGCTTTGGCCCCGACCATTTCGGCGGCGATCAGCACGAGAATCGACGACGCGGCTGCCATGCGGATACCCGTGAAGATCGTGGGAACAGCGGCGGGCAGAACCACCTTCTGGAACAGCCGAATCGAGGAGAACCCCAGCGAGGCAGCGGACTTGATCAGCAGGGGGTCCACTGTTCGCACACCGGAGATCGTGTTGAGCAGAATCGGGAAGGTGCAGGCGTAGATCACCAGGGCGATCTTCGATTCCTCACCGATTCCGAGAATCAGCACGAAGACGGGAAGCAGAGCCAAGGCTGCTGTGTTGCGGAACAATTCGAGAATCGGGTTGAGGAAGTCGGAGACCGGGCGGTACCAGGCGATCGCGATTCCCAACGGAATCGCGATCGCGATGGCCACGAAGAATCCGGTCAGCGCACGCGTCAGACTGGCCGAAACATGCTCTTGCAATTGTCCGTTCTCGGCGAGAGTGAAGAATGCGGACACAACTTCGGTGAAGGGCGGGAGGAAGACCTTGTCCACCAGCCCGAGCCGAGGTGCCGCTTCCCAGATCCCGAGGAAGATCGCGATCGCAATCGACGGCTTGGCAATCCGCCAGGCGGTGGAACGAATGTAGCGCGCCGCCTTGCCGCCGGCCTGGCTCCGCTGTGCAATGTCAGGTGTTTTGTCGGCCAACGGTTTCGGGGTGGCGACCACCTCCGGCGTCGCCAATGCGCTAGACATGTGCAACCTCCTTGGCAGGATCGAGTTCGCCGGCCCGAGCGCGCTCGACTTCACCGTGCAGCAGCGTCCAGATCCGGTGCCGGAACACTCGGAACTCCTCACCTGATCGCACGTCGTCGCCGGACCGGTCGATGTCGATGTCGACGATCGTCTTGACGCGCCCCGGCCGCGAAGTCAGTACTGCAACACGTTGCCCGAGGTAGATGGCCTCGTCGATTCCGTGGGTGATGAACAAGATGGTCTTGCCGGTGGCCTTCCAGATGCGCAGAAGCTCGTCCTGCAGCGACTCTCGCGTCTGTGCGTCCAGCGCAGCAAATGGTTCGTCCATCAGCAACACTTCGGGGTCGAATGCCAGGCTGCGGGCGATCGCGACTCGCTGCTTCATTCCACCGGACAACTCGTGCGGATAGCGATCCGCGAAACCTTGCAGACCGACCAGTTCGAGGTAATGCTCGGCGAGCTCGCGTCGCTCGCTCTTCTTCACGCCCTTCGCTTCGAGTCCGAACTCGATGTTGTGACGTGCAGTTCGCCATGGAAGTAGCGCGTATTGCTGGAAGACGATTCCCCGATCCAAGCCTGGGCCCGTGATCTGCTTGCCGTCCAGAAGGATTCGACCGGAAGTGGGCGAACTGAGTCCTCCGAGGAGGTCCAGCAGAGTCGACTTGCCGCAACCACTCGGCCCGACGAGGACCAGGAACTCCCCCGGCGCCACGTCGATGTTGATGTCCTCGACCGCGGTGAAAACTTCGTCGGTCCCACGAATGTCGAACTGTTTGGTGACGTGCTCGAGCCGTAGTTTCGGTTCTGTGCTCATTTTGCTGCCTCCAGTGCCTGTCCGTCAGCGCCGCTGTCGGGTGAATACGTTCCGTTGGCGTACGGGTTGAATTCGTTCGTGTAGATGTCCGACGGCTTCAACTTTCCTTCTTCGAGTTCGCCGTTACGGGTGAGCCAGTCGATCCACGTGCTGATCTCGGCATCGGTGATCGTTCCGCCTGGACCGGCGACCCCCGGGCTCTTCCAGTAGCTGATGAGCTTGGTGTCCTCGTTGCGTCCGCGGCTGTTGATGATCGACGTCAGCTTCGCGACCACTTCTTCTCGTGGGTGTGTCTGCGTCCAGCGGATGGCCCTCGCTGTTCCCTGCACGAAATCGGCGACCGCCTCCTTGTTCTGCGCGATGTAGTCGTCACGGAACACCAACGTGCCGTAGGTGAACGAGCCGAACAACGATTCGTCCGTGAACAGCTCACGAAGGCCACCACGTTCTAGCGCGGAGTCACGGAAGACCGAGCCGAGGGTGGCGACGTCGATCTGTCCCTGCCGCAACGCTTGTTCCGTGTTGACCGGCGGAACGACGATCAATTCAACCTGCTTGATCTCGTCCGGCGTAAGTCCCTGCCGCGCAAGCCATTCACGGACGACGAACTCGTGGTGCGCACCGAGGGTGTTCATCCCGACCTTCTTGCCGATCAGGTCCTTCGCCGATTTGATCGGACTGTCGTCGAGTACGTAGTACCCGTTGAAGCTCTCCTTGTCCGAGCCGTAGTACCCGATGACCGAGGTGATCGGTGAACCCGCGGAAGCCAACTTCACCACCGCCCCGTTGAACGCTCCGCCGAACTCGGTTTGACCGGTCGCTGCGTTCTGAATGCTCTGAGGGCCGCTGGTCGTATCGCCGATCCAGTTGAGCTCCACGTCGTTGAAGTAGCCGAGGTCAGCGGCCAGTTCGGGGTAGATGACCTGTCCGGTGCTGCCCTCGTACCGCAGGACGGTCTTGCCGTCGGCGGTCTTGACCACTTCGTCGGAGGAGCCCGAGCAGGCAACGGCAAAACTGGACAGAGTGACAAGAGCGACGACCGCGGCTACCGAGCGCGCGAAACGAGGGCGAATCATGAAGTTGCTTCCTGTAGAAGATGATTGGTTCAGTTCTCGGCTACACCTGTCCGGAGCGCCGTGTGCGGCGCTCGGCACAGGCAGGTGTGGGAATGTCAGTTCAATGACAACAGTTGAGCGACATGAGCGGGAAAGACCGAAACACGTGAGACTCCAATGAATGTGCAGACAGGATCGAGCCGTGAGCAGTGCCGAAACCATACGTCGGCACCCACTACCTGGGTCAACGGTTACATTCATGCCGGATTTAATGTGTGAGGTCCGTATCATGAGGGCATGCTTTCGCCGACGACTGCGCAGGACTTCGAGCAACACCGTGGCCACCTGACGTCGGTGGCCTACCGTCTCACCGGAAGTTTCAGCGACGCTCAGGATGCGGTGCAGGAGGCATGGATACGCTTGCAAGTCGCACAATCGAGACAAGGAAGCGACCTCGAGATCCGCGAGCTGCGCGGATGGCTCACCACTGTTGTCGGTCGGATCTGCCTCGATCATCTCAAATCGGCCGCGGTCAGAAGAGAAAGCTATGTCGGACAGTGGCTTCCGGAGCCGATCGTCACGCCCGTCGACGCCACCTCGGGCACACCCTCAGCGACACCCGATCCGCTGGAGTACGTCGTGACGCAGGAACAGAATCGTTTTGCTGCCCTCGTCGTCCTGGACACCCTTACTCCCGCTCAACGCGTTGCCTTCGTCCTGCATGACGGCTTCGACGTGCCCTTCGCCGAGGTTGCGCGCATCCTCGACATCGAAGTAGCCACTGCCCGTCAGTTGGCCTCGCGGGCCCGTAAAGCCGCAGCGTCGGCGCCGGTCCCGGTCAGTAGCGAGGAGCATGCTGCTGCCGTCGAGCGATTGGTGACGGCTATCGCGAGTGGAGATCTGAACGCCGTGATAGGTGCACTCGATCCCGATGCCGTCCTGATCGGTGACGCAGGCGGAACTACCCGCACGGCTGTCAACATTGTGCGCGGCAGCGATCGTGTCGCGCGGTTCTATCTGGGATTGGCCCGCAAGTACGGACCGGCAGCGGTGTTCTCGATGTCACCGGTTCTCGTCAACGGACAGCTCGGCGGTGTATTCGCCGGCTCACCGGGGGACGACCAGTACCCGCAGTTCGCCGCTCGCGTTGCCGGCTTCACTGTCCGCGACGGAGTTGTGTGCGCAGCCTACGACATTGCGAATCCAGCCAAGTTCAGCGCTGTGCCGATGCTCGATCACACCGAACCCGAACGCAAGTAGCGAGACTCCCATTCCTCGAGGTGTGATCTGGACACCTGCGTGCCGAACCACAGTCGGTGCAGTACATCCGATCCCAGATGATGCAATTCGGTGTGCGTCCTCCACTGCTGCGACGCCCACTCGGGTTCGTTGTGGGCGGCGTCGATCCCGGCCATCGCGCTACCTCGCAGTTCGAAGTCCAGGTCCCGACGAAGCTCCGAAAGCTCCGACCAATTCGCCTGTGGTGCATAGTGCCTCGCGCGAATTTCGGTCAGCAGCTTGAACAGGACGCTACCCGCCCGTTCGTCGACCCAGATCAGAGTGCGTCGATGCGCACCGCGCCCCACCGTCCACAGGACCACCAACGCCACGACGACGCCGATTGCCGTCTCGAGCATGCGGCTGAGGATCAGATGTCGGACGGTCCCGTGCGCACCACCGGCCGCGCCGAGGAGAATCGCGAGGGCGGTGATGAAGATGACGGCTATCCCGTAATTCCGCACCAGGAACAGCTCGATCCCCGCCATCAGGACTGCAAGTACCGCCACCAACCACAGACCGGTCGGACTCCAGGAGTAGATGGCACCCAACAGAATCAACCCGAGGACGGTTCCGCCGATGCGGTGGATTCCGCGATAGGTGCCCAGTATTCGATCCGGTCCTTGATGAAGGACCATCGCCGCGGCGATCACCGCCCAGTCCGGGCGATCGATGCCGAGCAGGACGGTGAGGGTTCCCGCCGCCATACAGGCAATGGACAGCCGAAGTGCCGTCACCGACGCTCGGCTGGACGGATTGCAGGCGCGGAGGAACCGATATCGGATCGTCGGGTCGGGCAGAGGCGGGTGGGCCCCGACCTCGTCGACGTCGAACGCGGGGTCCGCCATGAGCTCCGGATCGTGGTCGTCGGAGATCGCTCTGGCCATCGAGATCTGCGCTCGTTCGAGTTCACGGGTCAACGGGTGGTCTTTCCCGACGATTGCGCCGCGGTAAAGGCACTGCCACGCGTCGTGCAGCCGAAGTGCTGCAGCGTGGCGTTTGTCTCGCGTGAGTTCGGGTGGGGCGTACCTCGCCTGAGCGTCCGTGTACTCCGCAACGGCCGAGACGGCTGCCTGTACAGCGCTGCGTTCGACAGCTCTCGGTGCCCACAGGATTCCCGTCATCGAGACGACCACCGCGCTGATCCCACCGATTGCCGTCCACATCGCGACCTCGACCGGCGGCTGACCGGGAGTGGCGATCACGGAACTGATCTCGGTGGTGAGCAACAGAAAGAACGCGCCCGGTGGACCCAATCGAAGCGCGTCGACGGTGAAGGCGCAGGTCGACACCACGACGGCCATGATCAGCACGACAAAGACCAGCAGCACCGTCGGCGCTCCCTCAGCGATGGCTCGGTGGACGGGCTCACCCACCGATGCCCCGACGAAGGACAGGATCGTCAGCGCCGTCGCAGCGATACCGACTGCCTTCCACCTGCTCCGGTACGGACGACCCTCACCGTAGATCGATGCAAATGCACCGAGGCCGACCAGGAGCGAAGCAGACCCGAATCCGAGCAGTGTGGCGATGGCCGCCGGAATCGCCAGGGCTAGGGCGACGCGAACCGCTCCGGGGTACCTGTTTCCCACCGGCGGCAATCCGAACAGGACGCTGCGCGCCGGCCGCGGAGCCGGGAGGTTGGACTCGTGACCCGCTGATGTTTCTTCGGGGTCCACTGCCCATCCTTCGCGCCGGCCTGTTCGTGTCTGTGTCCTCCCATTCTTGCGGGCGGCCGACGTGGAATTCGAGGCGGGTCCGGAGGTCGATTCGACCACCCCTTTATTGACACTATGTCAACAGTGTGGATGATAGGTGGAGTCGGATCCGCTCGCGGGTCGCACTTCATCGATCGGGAGAATCACGATGACGCAAGGATCTACCGCAACCCGGACCGCAGAACGACGGTCCCCGTGGATGGACGACGAATTGGAGGCCGTGGCCGACCTGGCAAGGAACTTCTTCGCCAAACACGTCACACCGCATCAGAAACGCTTCGCGTCCCAAGGTTTTCCCGACAAATCCGCATATCGAGAACTCGGGGCGCTCGGGCTCGCCGGCATGTCGATCCCCACCGAGTACGGCGGCGGAGGAGGAACTTTCGCGCACGACGCCGTGCTGTTCCACGAGCAGGTCATGGCGGGTGATCATTCACTCCAACTCGGCGTGCACTCGGGAATCGTGCCGCACTACCTCAATGCCTACGCCGATCACGAGCACAAACTGCGCTGGCTACCGAAGCTGGTGAGTGGCGAGTGGGTGGGCGCAATCGCCATGACCGAGCCCGGCACCGGATCCGACTTGCAGAACATCACCACCCGAGCCGTCCGCGACGGTGACGACTATCTGATCAGCGGCGCAAAGACCTTCATCTCCAACGGTCGCAATTGTGATCTGGTGATCATTGCCGCCAAGACCGATCCCAGCCTCGGAGCGCGTGGAGTGTCGCTCATCGTGGCCGAGGTCGATGACAACACACCGGGTTTCGAGCGCGGGCGAATACTCGAGAAGGTCGGACAGAAGGGCCAGGACACCACCGAGCTGTTCTTCGACCGCTTGCGGGTGCCTGCAACAAACCTGCTCGGGGACCGCGAAGGCACAGGGTTTGCCCAGCTGATGCAGCAGCTACTGCCCGAACGATTGATCTGCGGAGTTGCAGCCACTGCGGCAATGGAGCGTGCAGTCGCCCTCACCGTCGAGTACACCAAATCCCGAAACATGTTCGGGCAAAAGCTCTTCGATCTGCAGAACACGCGCTTCGAACTTGCCGAGTGCGCGTCCATCGCTCGTATCTCACGAACGTTCATCGACGACTGCATCGTCAAATACCTTGCCGGGCAGCTCGATGCGACTACCGCCGCGATGGCCAAGTACTGGCTCACCGATCAGCAGTGCGCCGTGATCGACCGCTGCGTGCAACTACACGGCGGGTACGGCTACATACTCGAATATCCCATCGCTCAGATGTATGCCGACGCTCGTATTCAGCGAATCTACGCCGGATCGAACGAAGTCATGAAGGACCTCGTGGCGAGATCACTCTGAGCAATCAGGAATCCGCCTCGCACGCCGGCAGAACGTCACGCACGATGGCGAGCAAACTGCGTACCAGCAGAAGGTGCACCTGTTCGCGGTCGAGCGCTCCCGTCACCAACCACTGCTTACTGGCAGCCTTCGCCAAGCCTCCGTACGCCACGATCATCGAATGAACAGCAGCCTCGCTGCCTTCACTCGGTCGAATCTCGAGCGCATCCATCATGCGTCGCGCAGCAACGTCGTCAGCATCCTGCAGGATCCGATCCATCTCGGGATCACGGCGGAGGTCGTCGGACATGACTGTCGAGATCCACATGTCGCGATGACGCCATGCGACGTCGAGCCACCGATCGATCACGGCGCCGATCCGCTTCTCCTGGCTCGCCGATCGCGGAATGCGGTCCACCGCCACTTCGGGAATGAAGACGAACCGCCGCACGACGTCGAGATACAACTCCCGCTTGGAGCCGAAGTAATGATTGAGCAGCGGACGTCCGACCCCAGCCGCCTTGGCCAACTCGGTCATCGAGACGTCGGCAAAAGACTTCTCCTCGAAAACCTTTGCCGCGCTGACAATGATCTGCTCACGCCGGTCTTCGGGACCGAGACGCCTTCCGCCTGTGGCCGACGCGGACGTCATTCTTTTCTCGCGGGCGTGCTGTTGACCGTCGCCTGCGCCTCGACCATGAGCGAAATGTGCTCCACCAAACGCTTTCGAGAGATCTTGGAGGACGGGGTGTGCGCCTGATAGATGAACGCGAGGGCACCGAACAGCCCCACCGAATTGAGTTCGGAGTTCGCGGAGTCGGTTGCCTCGCCGCCGTACATCAGCTCGAGCGACGCGGAAATCGGATTCGTGAACTCCGCCATCAATTCTCGCCCTCGATCCCACAGCGCAGGTTCCGCCTGGGATTCGACGAACATGATGCGTCCACGTCGAGGATCTTTGAATACGTAGTTGGTGAAGGCCTTCACCACGTGGCGGATCAGGGCCGACGGTTCGGAAGGCGCCGCCTCGAGAGCGTCCAGAATAGTGTCACGCGCACCGAGAACGACCTCGTCGAGCACGGCGACCAGCAGTTCGTCACGGTTGGCGAAGCTCTCGTAGAAGTACCGTTCGGTCAGCGCGGCCTCGCGGCAGGTCGCACGCATGGTCGCGGCGGCCGCTCCCTCGGTACCCATGATCTGCAACCCGGCTTCGATCAGCTGTGTCCGGCGCGCGGCGCGGCGATCTTCCGGTTCCTGCCCACGCCACCTGCGCGGGCCGGTGCGCCGAGCCTCGGTATCCGTCATGTCCCCATGTTCTCACTGACCGGCAGCGCTCTCGACCTCAGGTTATCGCGGCGACCTCCGCAAGCGAACTGACATCGCCCGATGTCAATCAGTTGAATTCTGACATCAACCGCTGTTGACATCACTTGATGTCAGACTTACTCTTCGTTCAGTTGTTCACGCACCAATCAGGAGGCGTCACACATGGTCGACATCGACCCAACCTCGGGGCCATCGGCCGGTGACGAGGAAACTCGAACTCGCCGAACACGAGTCGTCGTCATCGGAGCCGGTTTCGGCGGCATCGGAACGGCTGTCCGCTTGAAGCAGTCCGGGATCGACGACTTCGTCGTTCTGGAACGTGCCGCGGAGCCCGGGGGAACCTGGCAGGTCAATACCTACCCCGGTGCACAGTGCGACATCCCGTCGATTCTGTACTCGTTCTCGTTTGCGCCAAATCCGAACTGGACGCGGCTGTATCCGCTACAGCCCGAGATCTACGACTATCTCCGGGATTGCGTCCATCGCTTCGGACTGGCCGGTCATTTCCACTGCAACCAGGACGTGACAGAAGCTTCGTGGGACGAGCAAGCCCAGATCTGGCGGGTACACACTGCGGAAACCATGTGGGAGGCACAGTTCCTGGTCGCGGCCACCGGCCCGTTCAGTGCCCCCGCCACACCCGACCTTCCCGGGCTCGAATCGTTTCGTGGTCAGATGTTCCACACCGCGGACTGGAACCACGACCACGACCTTCGCGGTGAGCGGATAGCCGTGGTCGGCACCGGCGCCTCTGCGGTGCAGATCATCCCCAGACTGCAACCGCTCGCGGACACGTTGACCGTGTTCCAGCGGACACCGACGTGGATCCTGCCGCACCCGGATCAGCCGATGACCGGCTGGCCGAGCGCTCTCTTCGAGCGGGTGCCGCTCACCCAACGACTGGCACGCAAGGGACTTGACCTGCTCCAAGAAGCCCTGGTACCCGGATTCGTGTACAAGCCGTCACTGCTCAAAGGGCTGGCCGCACTCGGCCGAGCACACCTTCGCCGGCAGGTGCGGGACCCGGAGCTTCGCGCAAAGCTGCTCCCCCACTACGCATTCGGATGCAAGCGTCCGACGTTCTCGAACACCTACTATCCCGCGCTGGCGTCACCCAATGTGGAGGTGGTGACGGACGGAATCGTCGAGGTGCAGGAGCGCGGAGTCCTCACCGCGGACGGCGCCTTCCGGGAAGTCGACACCATAGTCATGGGAACCGGCTTTCGTATGGGAGACAACCCGTCGTTCGACATCATCCGGGGCAAGGACGGCCGCAGCCTCGCGCAGACGTGGAACGGCAGTGCCGAGGCCTTCCTCGGCACCACCATCAGCGGGTTTCCGAACTTCTTCATGATCCTCGGCCCCAATTCCGTGGTCTACACCTCGCAGGTCGTCACGATCGAAGCGCAGGTCGAGTACATCGTGAGCTGCATTCTTCAAATGGACGAGGGCGGCATCGGCAGTATCGACGTCCGGGCAGACGTGCAGAGAGAGTTCGTGCGCGCGACCGACCGCCGACTCGCCACCAGCGTGTGGAACGCCGGCGGGTGCAGTAGTTACTACCTCGTCGACGGCGGCCGCAATTACACCTTCTATCCCGGATTCAACCGATCCTTCCGCACCAGGACCAAACGAGCCGACCTCGCTCACTACGCGCAAGTACAACCCGTCTCGTCCGAATCACTCACCACTGCCCGAGAAACCGTGAGGAGCCGATAATGCTCGGCATCAACGCCTTCCGAGGCACACCCGTCGTCGCACCGTCCGGCGCGCGCCGCTACACCGACGAAGCACATGCGATCGCCGCCCGTGACGTCGAATTCGACTGGGACGGCGTACCACTGCATTACGTGCCGAACGAACCGATGGTCACCCACGTCATCAACTTCATGCATCTCGTGTTGCCCGAGGGAGAGCGGGCCATGTCCGCAACGCTCGCCGAAGCGCTCCCGCTCATCGAGGACCCCCGCCTGCACGAAGAGGTGGTGGGATTCGTCGGCCAGGAAGCAACACACGCGTCGTCGCACAAAGGTGCACGCGAGCATCTTGCGGACCTCGGCATGGACATGAAACCGATGTCACGCCGGATGGACTGGCTCGTGGACAAGATATTGGGCGACAAAGGATTGACCGGAAAAGCCAAGCACGCCTGGCTCTGTGAACGTCTCGGCTTGTTTGCCGCGATGGAGCACTACACGGCGGTGGTCGGGGAATGGCTGCTCACCGATCCCGCCCTCGAAGATGCCGGCATGCACCCGACGATGCTCGACATGGTCAAGTGGCACGGCGCCGAGGAAGTCGAGCACCGCAACGTGGCCTTCGACGCCTACATGTACGTGGACGGTAGCTACGCCCGCCGCGTTCGCACGGCGCTGCTCGCCAGCTTCACGTTGTTCGTGTTGTTCATCGCCTCGATGAACTACCTCTTCCGGCAGGACCCGTCGAAGGCGAAGGGCCGCCTGTGGCCTCTGCAACTGATCAGCGCCACTCGCCGCGGCCTGGTCCCGAACATGAAATTCCTGATCACCGAGATTCCTCCGTATCTGCGGCCGAGCTTCCATCCGTCCCAGATCGGGGACATGGACGTAGCCATGCGCTACCTCGCTCGCTCACCTGCCGCCAATCGTTCTTCCGAAAAGAGTGAAGGATGAACAAGACGACTGCCGACCGTCCTCACGACGCACAAGACTTCACACCGACCCGGTCGTTGAGGATTGCCGCACAGGCGACGAGCGCATACCGTCGAATCTTTGCGTCAAGTCCTGCAGCGCAGATACTTTCGCGTCCCAACCCGGTCCGCTACAGCGGATTCGACATGACGCTGGACGTGAAGTCCGTCCGGTTCGAGTGCGCAGACGTCCTGAGTGTCACCTTGACCCCGAGGGAAGGAATCACCCTGCCGTCGTGGATTCCCGGCGCTCACCTAGACGTCATTCTCCCCTCGGGAAGGCAACGACAGTATTCGTTGTGCGGAGACCCCGACGACTTGACCTCGTATCGGATCGCCGTCCGGCGGATCGACGAAGGCGGGGGCGGCTCCCGCGAGATACACGAGTCGCTGAAACCCGGAATGGTTGTCGACGTACGAGGGCCGCGGAATGCATTTCCTTTTGTCACTGCTCCGTCGTACCTCTTTGTTGCGGGCGGAATCGGGATCACTCCGATACTTCCCATGGTGCAACGCTGTCACCGCCGCGGAGTCCCGTGGCGATTGGACTATCTCGGACGAACTCGGGCAGCTATGCCATTCCTGAACGAGATCGAGGAGTATTCCAGCGGCCGGGTAACCATCCGACCCGACGACGAGCTGGGTCCGACGGATATCGGAACACTCGTCGCTGCTGCGGATCCCGGTGCCGCGGTGTACACGTGCGGACCGGTTCCGCTGATGAACACGGTGCGTGCGGCAACTTTCGCCGCCAACCCGACCGGATCGGTGCACAGCGAGAGGTTCTCCCCACTCCCGGTAGTCGACGGCAAGGAGTTCACGGTGCATCTGGCGCGCACCGGTCTCACCGTCGATGTGGGCGAGTCCGAAAGCGCCTTGGCTGCAATACGACGCGTACTTCCCGGAGTAGCGTATTCATGCCAACAGGGCTTCTGCGGTACATGCAAGGTCCGGGTGCTCTCCGGGACCGTCGAGCATCGAGACACCCTCCTCACCGAATCCGAACGTACTGGTTCGATGTTGACCTGTCGATCACGTTCCACCGGTGGGTCTTTGGTGGTGGACCTGTGAAGGGAAAATTCTCTCTTTCTGCGGCCGACGCAGCCTTCATCCGCTCCGCTCCGCTGGTGATCACTCACCGGATCGAATCCGAAGCGACATGTGAAAGCTTGTGGCAGACGTTGACCTCGGACGGAGCGCTCACGTCGTGGGCGCACGGGATCACCGGAGCCGACTGGACCTCGGACAGACCATTCGGCGTCGGGACTACGCGAACCGTGCGAGCCGGCGCTTTTGCTGCACTGAACGAGCGATTCTTCCGCTGGGACGAGGGGCGCCGGATGTCGTTCTACGTGGAGTCGGCGTCACTTCCGGGGTTCAAACGCTTCGCTGAAGATCTGGTGTTGGAACCGACTTCGACTGGCAGCCGCCTCACCTGGACGTTCGCTGTGCAAGCGCAGCCGTGGTTCGCCCCCATTCTGACTCTGTCCCGACCGATCCTCCAACGCGTCACCCGCGGCTGGGCCGACGGCGCCGTCCACCACACACTTCAAGGAACTCCACGATGACGGCGACCGAGATCGACACGACCACACAGGCGTCCGACGACACGGTGACACAGGCAGTGCGCGACGCCCGTACTGCTTCCGAGTGGTGGGCAGAACTGACATTCGAGCAACGTGCTCGTCGACTGGATCGGTGGCGAGGAATCATCGCTCGTCGCGCATCCGAACTCGCCGACGTCGTGCACCGGGACATGGGCAAGCCGCACCCTGACGCGATGCTCGAAATCGCCATGGCACTAGAACATCTCGCGTGGGCGTCGAAGAATGCCCGAAAGGTATTGGGCAGGTGCAGCGTCCGCTCCAGTTTGTTGACGGTCAATCAGGCCGCCTCGGTGGAGTATCGACCTCTCGGGGTGATCGGTGTGATCGGTCCGTGGAACTATCCGGTCGTCACCCCACTCGGTTCGCTCTCGTTCTCGCTGGCTGCAGGCAACGCCGTGGTCTACAAGCCGAGTGAGTTCGCACCGGCAGTCGGGCAATGGTTGGGCCGCGCCTTCGCCGAGGTCGTCCCTGAACATCCTGTGCTGCAGGTCGTCACGGGCGATGGTTCGGTCGGCGCGGCACTGTGCCTGGCCGGTGTCGACAAGATCGGGTTCACCGGATCGACCGCGACGGGCAAGAAAGTCATGGCAGCGTGCGCCGAGACCCTCACACCGGTGTTGATGGAATGTGGTGGTAAGGACGCGCTCATCCTTGATGCCGACGGAAATGTCGGTGCCGCCGCGGATGCTGCGGTGTGGGGAGCATTGTCCAACTCCGGTCAAACCTGTCTGGGCGTCGAGCGTGTATACGTGCACGAACATGTCTACGGCGAGTTTATCGACAAGACAATCACTTTGGCTGCCCGAGTTCATGCGGGTCCGGGTGCCGAAGACAAGATCGGTCCGATCACCATGCCCTCGCAAGTGGCTGTAATCCGGCGCCACATCGACGACGCGATGTCGCGGGGTGGACGTGTCGTTCTCGGAGGGCTCGGCTCGATCTCCGGCCAGTACGTGCAACCGACCATCATGGTCGACGTCCCCGAAGACAGCCTCGCCGTCACGGAGGAAACTTTCGGCCCGACGATGACGATCACCAAGGTCGCCTCGATGGACGAGGCGGTGGAGTTGGTCAATGCGTCGCCATACGCATTGGGAGCAAGCGTGTTCGGCAAGGACGGAGCGGCTGTTGCCGATCGGCTCCGATCCGGAGGAGCGTCGGTGAACTCTTACGTGATGTATGCCGCGGTTCCCAACCTGCCACTGGGTGGGGTCGGAGCATCTGGTTTCGGACGCGTTCACGGCCCAGATGGTCTGAAGGAGTTCACCTACGCTCGTTCGACGACTCGGCAACGATTCCGTTCGCCCCTACCACTGACGACGTTTCGAAGGACCGCCCGAATCGACTGGCTGGTCAAGGTTCTCATCCGCGCACTACACGGAAGGCACTGAAGCAATGACGGGACGCTTGTCCGCAATTGCGGGAACAGTCCGCGATCTGGGCATTCCACTGCCCGGACGCCGACTCGACTACGACGTCGCCGGGAAGGTCGTACTGATCACCGGTGGAGGCGACGGTATCGGTGCAGCGCTGGCGCGCACTCTCCACCGGAGTGGGGCCACCGTGGCACTGGTCGACGTCAACGAGAGTTCATTGGCAACGGCCGAGCGCTCATTCGAGTCACAGCGAGTCGTGACGGTGACGGCCGATGTCCGAGATCGGGACGGCATGACCGCAGCCGTGCAAACGATCATCGAGCAGCTGGGCAGAATCGACGTCGTGGTGGCCAACGCCGGAATCACCCCTCCCCCGGCAACATTGCGCCAGATCGATCCCGACGCCTTCGATCGTGTGCTCGACGTCAATCTCACCGGCGTCTTCAACACCGTGCATCCGACCATCGACGAGGTGATCCGCAACAGTGGGCACATCGTCGTCGTGTCATCGGCGGCGTCGTTCGCCCCCGGTTTGGGCGGCGCTTCGTACATGATCAGCAAGGCTGGGGTCGAAGCGCTCGGCCGGGCGCTGCGTCTCGAGGTTGCCGGCTACGGCGCTACTGCCGGCATCGCGTACTTCGGGATGGTGGATACACAACTTGCACGCGCAACACTCGACGACGACGAGATCGGGCGCAAACTCGACGCTCGACTACCTGGTCCCCTCCGTCATCGAATCTCCCCGGACCGTGCCGCCACCGTGATCGCCGATGCGATCGCGCGCCGCGCCGCCCGGACCCTTGCCCCCGCTGCCTGGGAACCCTGGGCGTGGGGACGCGGATTCATCAATGTCCTTGCCGACGGTTACCTGGCAAAAGACAAACAGGCACACGACCTGATCCGCGAACTCGAAGACAGAACCACCGCTGCGGCCCCGACGAGTGCGTCAGCCCTGACAAAGGCATCCAGGAGAACATCATGACTACGTTGTGTGCAGCCTTCCAGCGAGTGTCGGCGGTGGCGCCCGACGCGGTGGCTTTGCGAGACATCGGCGATGCGCGAACACTGACGTGGCGCGCGTACGGCGAACAGGTTCGCGATGTTGCCGCGGGATTGGCCGGAATCGGCGTGGGACATGGCGATACGGTTGCATTGATGATGAGTAACCGCATCGAGTTCTACCCGATCGACGTCGGCGCCCAACACCTCGGCGCGACGTCCTTCTCCATCTACAACACGTCGGCACCCGAAGCCATCCAGTACATCCTCGCCAATTCCGGTGCGCGAGTGCTCGTCTGCGAGGCCCAGTACGTGGATACCGTTCGCCGATCCGGTGCCACACTCGACACGATCGTGGTCGTCGACGCGCAACCGTCTGCCCAGCAGTCCGGCACCCTGACGCTGGAGCAGATCAAGTCCTCTGCTGCCGCCGATTTCGATTTCGAGAGCACCTGGCGTGCGGTGAAACCGAACGACGTAGCCACGTTGATCTACACCTCCGGCACGACCGGCAACCCCAAGGGCGTCGAGACGACTCATGCCTGTCTGTTGTTCGAAACCACCGCCGTCAGTGCTGTACTCCCCGTCGAGTTCGGTGACCGCATCACCTCGTACATGCCGTCGGCGCACATCGCCGATCGGCTCACCTGCCTGTACATGCAAATGGTGTTCGGCACCCAGATCACTGTCGTGCCGGATCCGAGCCAGGTAGCGGCTGCGCTTCCGGACTGTCGCCCCACGATCTGGGGCAGCGTCCCCCGTGTGTGGGAAAAGCTGAAGGTTGCAGTCGAATCGGCCGTCGCCAACGAACCGGACGACGCGCGGCGAGCGGCATTGCAGTGGGCACTCGACGTCGGTCGCACTCGGCTCGCACACTTGCGAGCCGGTGAAACAGTCCCCGCCGAACTGGAAGCGGACTACGCCCGAGCCGATGCAATGGTCCTCTCCGCTCTGCGTGCGAAACTCGGTTTTGCCGAACTGAAGTGGGCCATCTCTGGCGCCGCACCGATTCCGCCGGACACCTTGGCATTCTTTGCAGCCCTGGGAGTTCCGATCTCGGAGATCTGGGGAATGTCCGAGCTGACATGCATTGCGAGCACCGCACCGGCCGAGCCGACCAAGCTGGGAACGGTCGGAAAGTTGCTTCCAGGCATGGAAATGCGCATCGAGGCGGACGGCGAGCTACTGGTTCGAGGACCGTTGGTCATGAAGGGGTACCGCGGCGAACCGGCAAAAACGGCCGAAGCGATCAGTGCAGACGGTTGGCTTTCGACCGGAGACATCGTCACGGCCGACGCAGACGGATACCTCACGGTGATCGATCGCAAGAAGGAGCTGATCATCAATGCGTCGGGAAAGAACATGTCCCCCGCTGCCATCGAGACCGCAGTGAAGACGTCGTCGTCGTTGATCGGTGAGGTCGTGGCGATCGGAGACGGCCGAAAGTTCAACACAGCGTTGATCACTCTCAGCGCCGACGCCGCGGTCGGAGCGGCACGCTCACTGGGACTTGCGGCCGAGGCCGCGGTACTCGCCAAGGACGCTCGGATCGTCGACATCGTTGCAACTGCTGTCGCCGAGGGAAACTCGCGTCTGTCGAGGGCCGAGCAGATCAAGCGGTTTCACGTACTCACCACGTTCTGGGAGCCAGGCGGCGACGAGCTGACACCGACGATGAAGCTCAGGCGCAAGCCGATAGCCGAGAAGTACGCGTCCGAAATTGCAGCCCTCTATGCGGATTCGGTCGTAGAGGACGTCTACGAGCCTGCGCCCTGCGCATAGATCAGCGTCTCGGTGGCCTTGACCACAAACGTAGCGGCCGATCCCGGAACCAGATCGAGCTCGGCCGCTGCGCTCGCCGTGATGTCGGCAGACAAGCCCGGCTGGCCGGCTTCGTCCTCGGCTCGGACTCGGACGACATCGCCTCGATTTTCGATCTCCGCGATCGTGACCGCAAACGCGTTTCGTGGGCTCCCGTGAGGCGGATCCAGGTAGACCGACACTGCTCGCGGCTCGAAGACTGCCACGGCGGCACTGCCGGCCGGTAAGTCGGTCTCCGTCTGGCCCGCGATATCCACCCCGACCGGACTTCTGAGCATTCCGTCTCCGGCCATCGTGCCGCTGCGCAAGTTGATCCCTGCGATGCGTGCTGCAAATGCACTACGCGGGCGAGTCAGAACTGTTCGTACGTCACCACGTTCGACGACCCGGCCGCCGTCCAGCACGACAACGGTGTCGGCAAGGGCCAGCGCATCCAGAGCGTCGTGCGTGACGAGCACGGCCGTGCGATCTCCTGTTCGGAGCACTCTACGCAGCAACGACCGCAATGCCGGGGCGGAGGCGACGTCGAGCGCAGACATCGGTTCGTCGAGCAGGAGTAGTTCGGGTTCAGCAGCCAATGCCCTCGCCACTGCGACTCGTTGCGCTTGACCGCCGGAGAGCTGTGACGGCTTGCGGTCAGCCAATTCGGCGGCGTCGACTGCGTCGAGCCAGTGGCGCGCGGAATCGGCGGAATCGCGACGCGACCGCCCTGCACTGCGCGGCGCGAACGCCACGTTCGCGGCCGCACTGAGGTGGGGAAAGAGAAGTGCCTCTTGCGCGAGTAGAGCAGTGCCGCGCCGATGCGGCGCCAACGCGACTCCCCTACCGGTATCGGTGAGAACGCGAGAATTCAGTTCGATCAACCCACGCCGCGGGTGATGTAGTCCGGCAACCGCCGCCAGTACCGTCGACTTGCCTGCGCCGTTCGGTCCGAGGACAGCGGTCACCTCACCGGCCGCGACGTCGAACGTCGCAACGACATCGCGCTCCGGAATCTCGATGTCGACGTGGAGGCCACTCACAACGAACCCGCCGATCCGCGTCCACGCACCGCAACCACGATGACCACCGCGACTACGACCAACACCAGCGAAAGCGCTACCGCTGCATCCGGATCGGTCTCACGCTGGAGATAGATTTCCAACGGCAGGGTACGCGTGACCCCTTGCAGACTTCCCGCGAACGTCAGCGTTGCACCGAACTCCCCCAGTGCGCGAGCGAAAGCCAGCACTGCCCCTGACACCAGACCGGGAAGCACCAGCGGCAAAGTCACCCGGCGAAGCACGGTGGTCGGGCGGGCTCCGAGCGTCGAGGCTACGGCCTCGTATCGTGTGCCCGCAGTGCGTAGCGCACCTTCGAGGCTGACGACGAGGAACGGTAGCGCGACAAACGTCTGCGCCAGGACCACCGCGGTTGTCGAGAATGCTATCTGGATGCCGAGCACTTCCAACTGCTCACCGATCAACCCTTTGCGCCCGAACGTGTACAGCAACGCGATACCGCCCACCACTGGCGGCAGAACCAGCGGGAGCAGAATCAAGGATCGAAGAACGGACAGTCCCCGAAAATGACTGCGCGCCAACACCGCGGCCATCGGTACCCCGAACAGGATGCACAGCAGCGTGCTCATTGCCGCTGTCTTCAAACTCAGTTTCAACGCGGCAACCGACGATTCGGAAGTCACGAGTTCCCAGAACTGCGACCACTGCACGGTGGCCAGCATCGCCGCCAAGGGCGCGATGACAAACGCTCCGCCGATCAGCGCCGGAAGGTAAATCCATACCGGCAACCCGAGCGGAGCCCGGACCGCCGGTCTTAGGTGTGTCACGGGGCAGCGAATCCCGCGTCACTCAGAACTGCAAGGCCCTTGGGCCCCTTCACGAGATCGACGAATTTGGTTGCCGTTCCCGAATTCTTCGAATCCTTCAGCACCGCAATCTGGTACAGGTTGACCACCGTGGTGGCTTCCGGGAACGCGACGGTCTGAACCTTGTCACCAGCGGACTTCGCGTCGGTGACGTAAACGATGCCGGCATCGGCCTGCCCGGACGTCACCTTGTTGAGAACGTCGGTCACCGACGATTCTTCGCTGACGGGCGAGAGGGTCTCGCCTGTGGCCGTCTCGACCTTCTTCGTAGCCGCGCCACAAGGGACCTGCGGAGCGCAGATCACCAGTTGCGTCCCCTCCTTTGCCAGATCGGCGAACGACGCGATGCCCTTCGGATTGCCCGGCGGCACAACAATCGTCAAGGTGTTGCTCGCGAAGTCCGAGGGCGACCCCGCGACGACGCCGGCGTCGGTGGCCTTGGTCATGTTGGCGGCGTCAGCCGAGGCGAACACGTCAGCCGGTGCGCCCTGGGTGATCTGAGCGAAGAGGTCCGAGGACCCGGCAAAGCTGAATGTGACCGATGAACCGGGGTTCTCGGACTCGAATTCCTTGCCGAGTTCGGTGAAGCTGTTCTTGAGTGACGCCGCTGCGAAGACGGTGATGCTTCCCGTGGCACTATCACTGGAAGTGGTTGTGGTCGGAGCGGCCGACGACGTCTCCGACGAAGAATTGTCGGAGGAACTACAACCGGTCACCAGGGCAAGCGAAAAGGCACCTGCTGCAACAAGTCCGACTACACGCTTCACGAATTTCCTCCAGTATGTTCAAAAACTACGGCGTTTCCACGATGACCGTGGTGGCCTTCACGATTGCGACTCCGATACTCCCGACCTCGAGTCCGAGCTCCCGAACCGCGTCGGTACTCATCAACGAGACGACAGTGAAGGGCCCACACTGCATTTCGACCTGAGCCATCACCTTGTCGGTGACGACCTTGGTGACGAGGCCGGCGAACCGGTTGCGGGCCGAACTCGCACCCGTGAGCGGATCGGCCGGTGCGGGTCCGGCGTTGGACCGGGCGAAGCCCGCCAACTCGGCACCGTCGATGACCTTGCGGCCGGAGTCGTCCGTCGTCGCGGTGAGAAGCCCACCGTCGACCCACCGCCGGACGGTGTCGTCACTGACACCGAGCAGGCCGGCAGCTTCGCGGATTCGAATGTTGGGCACCAGGTGATCGTAGGTCGCAAGTGCGGACCTAACAAGCCGAAATGCTCCGCAGATGCGTGAACTAGTCAATCATGATCACGTATCTGCGGAGCATTGTCGATAGTTGCCGTAGACGAATCAGCGCATCATTCTTCTGCCCAGGGCACACGGCAGGAGTCGGTGCTGAACCCCTGCTCGGTAATCCCCAACGCCGAATACATCCGGGCGCGCATGTTTTCGAGCCCGATCTGATAGGTCAGTTCCACGACGCCCGCTCGCCCGAACCTGCGCTCGAGATCCGCGACCTGTTCGTCCGTCACCCCGTTCTCCCCATGGGGGTCACCGGTCATGGCGTCGGCGTAGGCGATCGCGGCCCGCTCGTCTTCGCTGTACTTCGATGAATCCCGGTAGTTCGCGATCTCTTTCAACTTGTCGATGTCCAAACCGTCCAAGCGCGAGAGCATCGTCCCAAAGTCGACACACCACGAGCAGCCGACAGTCCAGGCGACGCGATAGACGGCCAGTTCACGAATGTTCGACGGCAGCACCTTCGACGCCTTCTGCACAGCCATTTCGTGGCGGGCAGCCGCTACGAACAATTTCCGATGGTTGGCCAGGACGGCAAAGGGCTCGGGGACTTCGTCGTACTGCCTGGCGGCGAATTTGTATGCCACTTTGATCAACGGACTGGCTTCTGACGGTGTCACTGCGGGAATGCGAGTCATGGCAAGCCTCCGTATGTTCTGGGGCACCGGATTCGATGCTCTCTACAGAGTTGGACGATGGCGGCGATTCAAACGTGACAAGAACCGCGTCCGAGCGGATGTGAGGATGCGGTGTCAGCCGACTAAGCTGCAAAGATGCCTTCGACGCCCCGCAACCGCACCGTCTCGCGTCTGCAGCCGTTCGCATCCACGATCTTCGCCGAGATGACAGCGTTGGCCACACTTCACGACGCGGTCAACCTCGGTCAGGGCTTTCCGGATACCGACGGTCCTGCGGCCATGCTCGAGGTAGCGCGCCGAGCCATCGCCGAGGGCGTCAATCAATACCCGCCCGGTCCGGGCATGCCCGTCTTGCGTCAGGCCATCGCGGAGGATCGGCGCATCCGCTACGGACTCGACAGTGATCCCGACTCCGAAGTTCTGGTCACCGTCGGCGCCACCGAGGCGATCAGTGCTGCGATTCTCGGACTGGTCGAACCCGGCGAAGAAGTAGTGCTGATCGAGCCGTACTACGACTCCTACGCTGCATCCGTCGCGTTGGCAGGCGCTGTACGTCGCACAGTTCCGTTGGTAACCGCGGGAGACGGATTTGCGGTCGATCTCGATGCATTGCGCGGCGCGATCACCGCCAAGACGAAGATGCTGATCGTCAACAGTCCTCACAACCCCACCGGCACCGTATTCACCGATCACGAACTTCGAGCGATCGCCGAACTCGCGTGCGAACGCGACCTGATCGTGTTGAGCGACGAGGTCTACGAGCACTTGGTCTTCGACGGCCTCACCCACACACCGATGGCGTCGCTCCCGGGCATGCGTGAGCGCACCGTCACGGTGTCCAGTGCCGCAAAGACTTTCAATGTCACCGGCTGGAAAACCGGCTGGGCGATCGGCCCGAGCGAACTCATCGACGGAGTCCGTGCCGCCAAGCAGTTCATGTCATTTGTTGCCGGTGCACCGTTCCAACCGGCCGTTGCCTACGCGCTCACCAACGAACAGCCGTGGGTCGTCGAACTTCGACAGAGCTTGCAAGGCAAACGCGACGTGCTCGGTAAAGCTCTGACCGAGGCCGGTTTCACGGTGCATTCCGGTGGCGGCACGTACTTCCTCCTTGCCGACATCAGACCGTTGGGCGAAACCGATGCGGGAGATTTCTGCCGCGCACTGCCCGAGCGGATCGGCGTCGCGGCCGTTCCGGTCGACGTGTTCGCGGACAACCGCGACGATTGGAAGCACCTGGTGCGCTTCGCCTTCTGCAAGCAGGACCACATTCTGTCCGAAGCTGCACGCCGTCTCCACCTGCTCCAAGGAGCAGCGCACCCATGACAGCGCGGACCATCCCGACCGCATTCGTCCACCGCTATCTCGCGTTCTCGCCGGACAACGACGTCGATTTGTCGGGTGCATTGCGCGCTGCCGGGATCGACCTCGAGACACTGTCCGACCCGCGCGCCCGACTGACCCCGACTCAGGTCACCACGTTCATCCAATCCACGTGGCAGATCACCGACGACGAATTGTTCGGCCTCGGATCCGCCCCGGTCCCCCGTGGCACTTTCCGATTGATCTGCCTGACGTTGATCCATTGCCCTGATCTCGGATCGGCCTTCGCTCGAATGTCCGACGTGATCCGTGCGCTACCGGCTCTGGCCCCACTGTCGATCGAAAAGGGCGAGGAAAGCACTCGGGTGAGTTTCGCTGTCCGAGCTCGCGAAGGCGTCGCCGAACCTGATGTCGCAGAACGTGTCACAACCGATTTCGTCCTGATCTTGCTGCACCGATTTTCCGCATGGTTGATCGGAAAGCGCGTCCGACTTCGGGCGGTCGAGTTTCCGTACTCGGCACCGGATGCACGGTTGGCGCAGGACTACGACTACATCTTCGGAGCGCCGGTCACCTTCGGCGCGCAGCGCGCGGCACTGGAGTTCGACAACTCGGCCATGCGTGCACCGATCATCCAAACCGAGGAGACGTTGGAGGAGTACCTCCGAGAATCTCCGATTCAGCTCATGTCCGAACGTGATTACGACAGCACTGCGTCGGCGCAGGTACGACGGGTCCTGGAACTCGGGGTGAAGGGGCGAACCTCCACGGCCGAGGAGATCGCGGAGATGCTCTCGATCAGCGTTCCCCATCTGCGTCGACTGCTGCGGCGTGACGGAACATCACTGAATCAACTACGCGAGGAAGTGCTCCGCGACGTAGCCATCGCTGGTTTGCGGCGCGGAGAATCCGTCGAAGTACTCTCGGCGCGATTGGGGTTCTCCGAGCCCAGCGCCTTCCGTCGGGCCTTCAAACGATGGACCGGCGACACTCCGAGTTCGTACCGCTAGCTGACGCAGAACTCGTTTCCTTCGGGATCGGTCATCGTGATCCACACGCTCGGCCCCTGCGCTCCTCGGTGCAGGATCGTCGCCCCCACCGTCTCGAGGTGCGCTGCGACATCCTCGCGCTTGTCGCCCACTCGTATGTCGAAATGGAGCCGGTTCTTCACCGTCTTCGATTCCGGAACCAGTTGGAACAGAACGCGGGGACGTTCGGGATGCTCCGGATCGCTGATGGCCGCACCTTCGGGCCAGACGAGGACTCCCTCGAATGTCGTGGTGTCGGATTCCTTGGCGTGACCAGCGGCGACGAGGCCCCTGATGAAGTCTTCGTCGCTGGGCTCCGCTGCCCACCCGAGTGCTGCGGCCCACCACTTCGCCTGTTCGTGCGGATGTGCCGAATCTACTGTGACTTGAAATTCGTATCCCATGTTCCGACGTTAACGCCGACCACCGACACCTAGTGAAGGTTCAGCCGAGCCCGGGCATCAGTCGACACTCTTGATGGTCTTCATGGTGATCAACGATGTCACCCGCGAGACAGCCGGAAGCCCGCTGAGCTTGGTGACCATGAAGTTCTCGTACGTCGCGAGATCTTTCACCGCGACGCGAATGAAGTAGTCGGGAATTCCGAACAATCTCCGACATTCGATCACTTCGTCGAAGGCGGCGACCTGGGATTCGAAGTCCTCGATGGTGGCCTGGTCGTTGACTCCGATCTCGGCGGTGACGATCACTTGAAATCCTCGGCCAAGCGCTTCCTGACTGACGATCGCGCGGTACCCGGTGATGATTCCGTCGGCTTCGAGCTTTTTCACGCGGCGCAGGCAAGGGGACGGTGTCAGACCCACCAGATCCGCCAACTCGGTATTGGTCAAACTCGAGTCCTGGCGTAGGTGAAACAAAATTGCGTCATCCATGGCATCCATCGCACTATTATTGCGCACTGTTCAATATGTGGGCATTCTGAGCAATCGATCACCTCGATCTTTGTTATAGATTTGCGTCGTGATCGAACCAGCATCGTCGACGGCCGCACCGGCCGTCGAACTCCCACCGCGAACCCCGGCGTGGCGGCACGCCTTCCAGCTGTCGCTACCGGTTGGATTCGGCCTGCTCCCACTTGGGATCGCACTTGGCGTTCTTGTGGTCCAACAAGGGCTCAGCCCTTGGTGGGCAGTCGCTTTCACCTCGCTGATCTACGCAGGATCGCTGGAGTTTCTCGCGGTCGGAATGGTCGCGGCCATGACACCGCTGCCGTACGTCGCTCTGACCGCACTGCTGGTCAACTTTCGACATGTGTTCTACGCCTTGAGTTTTCCGCTGGAAAAGATTCGCAACCCCTTCGCCCGCTTCTACAGCATGTTCGCGCTGACCGACGAGGCCTATGCGATGTCGGTAACTGCCGATCCCAAGGCACTCACCGGACGCGTCATCGTCTACTCCCAGCTGTACCTGCACGGCTACTGGATCGGTGGCGCGATTCTGGGCGCGACAGCAGGACAGTGGATTCCGGACTCGATCGTCGGCCTCGACTTCGCCCTGACGGCGTTGTTCGTCGTCCTCTCGATCGAAGCGATTCGCGCACAAAACGGATTCGCGGTGCCGGTCGCCGCGGTCACCTGCGCTCTGGTCGCCCGGCTCGCAGCGCCGGACCACATGCTGCCAATTGCGATGGGCGCCTTCGTGCTCTTCCTGATCGGGCGCTTTGTCTACGACTCACGAAAGGCGAAGATCGATGCCTGACACCTCGTACATCTTTGCGGCGGTCGCAGTCATGGCCGTGGTCACCTTCGCGCTGCGCGCAATCCCCTTCGCCGCGCTCATGCCGCTGCGCTCCTCCGCCCTGGTCGGCTACCTCGGCATCTACATGCCGGCAGGCGTCATGTTGATTCTCGTCATGTATTCACTCAAAGGGGTGTCGATCACCGCCCCTTCTCATGGCCTACCCGAACTGATTGCAGTGTGCGCCACGATCGCCGCGCACCTCTGGCGAAAGAATGCCGTCCTGAGCATCGTCGTCGGAACGACGATCTACGTCGCGCTGGTCAATACCGTGTTCGCCTGAGCATTTCCCATCCGGGAGCAAAGCAGTTTTACCCCCGGATGGGTGATTTGTAACCTCCAGGCGCTTATCTGAACAGTTGAACACTTATACGATTTCAGTAGCGTGGCCGCCGGCCGCGACTGAAGGATCGGTGAGGTTCGATGTCCACGACAATGACCACGACGGGCACTCGAATCGCCGGTGCTTGGCACAGTCTGGATCGAGGCCAGCGTCGAAGCATCATCGGGATGACCGTCACCGTCGTAGCGCTCAACGTCGTCGGGTGGGCAGTTCTTCTCGGCCTGGTTGTCCCCGGCCACTACACGATCGAAGGCAGTGTCTTCGGCGTCGGACTCGGCGTAACGGCGTACACGCTCGGCATGCGCCATGCTTTCGACGCCGATCACATCGCCGCTATCGACAACACCACTCGGAAGTTGGTGGCGGACGGCAAGAAACCGATGTCCGTCGGGTTCTGGTTTTCGCTCGGACACTCGACCATCGTCTTCGTACTCGTCGCCCTCTTGGCTTTGGGTGTGCGGCAACTGGCCACCAGCCTTTCCGACGACAACTCCGATCTGGAGAAGTGGACCGGCTTGTTCGGCACCACCATTTCCGGCACGTTCCTGATTTTGATCGGAATCTTGAACCTTGTCTCTCTCATCGGGATTCATCGGGTGTACACGAAGTACAAGGCCGGAACCTTCGACGAGGAACAACTCGAGAAGGAACTCGACAGCCGTGGCGCCCTGAACAAGATTCTGGGCCCGGTGATGAAGATGGTTCGCAAGCCCTGGCACATGTACCCGGTCGGCCTACTGTTCGGATTGGGATTCGACACCGTCACCGAAGTCGGGCTGTTGGTGATCGCCGGCGGCGCGGCGGCGACAGGGCTCCCGTGGTATTCGATCCTCGTTCTGCCGATCCTCTTCTGCGCCGGGATGTCGCTTTTCGACTCGATCGACGGATCGTTCATGAATTTCGCCTACGGTTGGGCATTTGCTCAGCCGGTCCGAAAGATCTACTACAACATGGTGATCACCGGACTCTCGGTGGCAGTCGCCCTGCTGATCGGGTCCCAGGAAATCATCTCGATCTTCACCGACAAACTCGACATCCACGACGGGATTCTCGGCGCAATCGGGAACTTGGATCTCGGCGCGATGGGCTTCATCATCGTCGGACTCTTTGTTGTCACCTGGCTGATCGCCCTCCTCGTGTGGCGGTACGGCCGCATCGAAGAACGGTGGCAGGCTCAGTCCGGTGCAGCAGTAGCCCGACGAGCGACAGCAGACGAAGCGATGTGAGTTCGACTCGGTCTACGCAGAATCATGGGCCACCCGAAAGCGAATAGCTGATGTACGTCTCGCCCCATTTCAGGTACGCGCTCGACGTCGCCTGGCCGCGGATCTGGTCGTTCTGCCACTGGTAGACAGCGCGCCACGGAAATACGGAACTCACTTGTTCCAAGGTGTACTGCTCACGATGGCCCTGCGCGAATCGCTGTTCGAGATCTTCACGAGTGCGCGGCGGGAAATTGCTGATCAGGTAGGTCCGGCCGAGAGACTCGATGCGCCCTGGCGGCGCAAAGACATCAGCGCTGCGATAAGTGAAGGCCAGATACAGGTAGGCCGCCACCACAATCGTTGCCAGCGCTACCGCGCCGATCTTGATTGCACGTCGAAGCAGGGTCGGCATGGCTCACAGTACAATCCAATTCTCCTGTCGAGCACATTCAGTGCGTTTCCCACATTTATCGAAAGACGCATCCCGCGGAGTTGGCGAGATGCAATAGTGGAGTTCGAACGGGGTGAGCCCCGGCTAGGAGAAAACGGTGCGGATACGTCATGCGGTAGTGGGTGTGGCAATCACGGGACTTGTTCTTGCAGTGGCAGGCTGCGGTGGCGGCGACGGCGAAGCTGCCGAAGGACCAGGCATCGCCGTGGCGGCGGAAACCAAGCAAGTTCCCGACCGGGTGACCGTGCATCGACCTGGCCTCATCGACACCAGCATTTCCCCGTTCGACGTGCCTGCATGGCCAGGCCCGCACCCCTCCGAATTCCTCGAGCCCAACCCGCCGTCGGGCGAGAGCGGTGAGATCGCCGGCGACCAAGCCGCGACAACGTACGCGGCCTCGCTCGACAACCCCGACGCACTATGGAATGTCGGTGGCACGGTGCAGTGGCTGGTTGTCGAGCCGATTCCCTGAAGGTCTTCCATCTAGGTCTCCGCTCTGACCGACTCCAGACGATCTTTGCGAGTTCAGTCCCGCGACAACGCTGCACAGAATTCGCCGGGTTGGTCGACATGCAACCGCAGCCCACCGATCGTGGTGGGAGTGGCCTTCGACAGCCGTTTCGGGAGCGTGACCGAGACGGGTCGGTCGAACCCGACGTCCACGGCAGTGCCGTCGGGCCCCGGTAGAACCAGGCAGTCGTCGACAATCGCGTTTGCGGTCTCACCGAATCTTCGGACCATGCTCACCCGCGAAATCCGTGATCGGTCCACCTCGACACGAACGCCCGTGCCGCAACGAAACACCACCGTTCGAGCGGACACGAGATGTGGGTGCACGACGCGTCCGGCAAGCCAACCGCCAATCGCAATCAGCGACAACACCGTTGCAACGAGCAGCATGACGCGAAGCCACTGCCACGGCACCAGGAAGTGAATCGCCACGGCCTCGATCACACTCGCCGCGACAAATGCCACCGGTATCGACATGGTTCCCTTCGCGTATCCGAAAGTCGCTGTATCACTGGAACCTCCGTCTCTCCTGCCCGTCGAGAGCAACCACAGTGATCGGATCACGCCGTACCGCCTGACATGAGACGTGTTGCGACGCGCGCGACCACTTCACGTTGCGCTGGATCAGGCACCAGATCCGCGATCGCGACCGAAAAGCCGACACCTGCAGAGTCTCCGTCTGCGTACACATCGCCGAGCACCCCGTCCAGTGATTCCTCCAGTTCGTCCGACAAGTACGCGATCTCGTCTGCAACCTCGGCTACCTCGCGCCCAGCCAGAGCGGCGAAACGACGGTACAGATCGACAATTCTCTTCCGGTCGCCCTCGTCGGACAGCAATCGCGCAGCCGTGGAGAACAGTTCGTGTGGCGCTGCTCCCGAGATCGCCACCAATTCCCACATGTCGCGTTCACGCTCGAACAGACGCCGAACCGAATCCGTCGGGGACGACGCGATCAACTCGTCGAACGCAGACAGCAACTCCACCGGAAGCGGCGAGACCACCCGGCCGGCGCCTCGCGCCGAGAGCATTTCCTGGAGGCGCACTCGCTGGTCTGCGAGGACTCGTTGTTTCCGGTCTATCTCCGCGATCAAGGAGGAAAGATCTTCGGCGAAGTCGTCCGGTTCTCGTGCATCGATCGGCGTCGGTTCGATCATCGCGGCAATGGATCCGAGTGGAATGCCGGCGGCGGTGAGCCAACGAATGCGCATCAGCCTGACCAGATCGGGAAGTTCGTAAGTTCTGTAACCGTTGGACAGTCGTCTCGGCTCGGCCAGCAACCCCAGTCGGTGATAGTGCCGAACGGTCCGCGGAGTGGTGCCTGCCGCACTGGCCACGTCGCTGATTCGCATACGAACAGCATTAACTATGACGCTACGTCATAGTCAAGGCCCGGCATGTCGGGCCTTGAGGCATAAGGTCCTGTTCTTCCTGTGAGGAGTTTCGCAGACGAATTTCGCGGGTATTGATCACTTGCGGCGGCGATTTCCAGAGCGAGGGGTCAGCCGCGCAAGGTCTGCCCCCGGCTGTCACTCGCCGGGTGGCGGGCCGCCAAAACCAGCGGGCCGCCGAAAACAATCTGTGCCAGGCGATGATTTCGATGCAAACGACACGACTCGACACCATCCTGATTCTGATCGTCGGGACGGCAATCGGACTGAGCGTCTGGCTGGCCACGCAGGAACCATTCGCGTCGATCGGACTCGGAATCGCAACGGTAGTGATCTGCTGGATCTCTTGCTCGATGATCCACGGCTTCCCACACCGATCGACGAAGGACATGCGTCCGCGCGAGAACCAGGATCGCGAGTCACCGAAACGGCGCTGACGTCGCGTAGGGATGAGGCCAACCGTGGAGGCCCGGACACAGCGAAGTGAGTGGTTCACCTACCGCAGGTGAACCACTCACTTCGGTCAGAGGATCACACCTCGTCAGGTCGCCAGGTCGCGACGGCCCAGATCACAGCGACGTCGAGGGCGATGATCACGATCGACCACAGCGGGTAGTACGGCATCCACAGGAAATTCGCCACGATCGAAAGTGCCGCGATGACGAATGCCATCCCGCGGGCCCACGCCATGCCGACGAACAATCCCAGCGACACCGCGATGCCGATGATTCCGAGCACGATGTGGATCCAACCCCATGTCGTGACATCGAATTCGAAGGTGTAATTGACTCCGACGATCAGCAGATCGTTGTCCGCGAGAGCCGCGATGCCCTGCAGCAACGCGACGATTCCCGCGACGAAGAGCAGGCATGCTGCCGCCACCGTGGTCCCGATGGCAAAGCCTTGTCGGACAGGATGGTTCGCATGAGATTGGTGCGGAGCAGTCATGACATCCCCTTCTTCGGCGAAATAGCGTGAGAACAGTATTCAAAGGTTCACGCCGCCGGACATCACCCAGCAAGGATGAACAGCCGTCCAGCACTGCAATCAAATTTCATGGGAACATATGTTCGATTTCGGTGTACGGTGGAGTCTATGACCGCCACGATGCAACCGTCTCTGTTCGACAACGGTGACCTGGGCGTCTCTTTGGGCGATCTCGAGGGCACGGTGCAGAGACGTATCCTCACCGCCGGCGCATGGGTCGACCATCGCCCGGCCTGGCTGACCGGATCGGAGGCCGTGTTCGACAATCTGGAAGCTACGGTGCCGTGGCGTTCCGAACGGCGTCAGATGTACGACCGCGTTGTCGACGTCCCTCGTCTGGTGTGTTTCTACGCAGAGAATCAACCACTGCCGGACGCACTTCTCACCGAAGCCAAAGACGCGCTGAGCAGTCACTACTTCGACGAACTCGGCGAACCATTCGCCACGTCGGGTCTCTGTTTCTATCGCGACGGTTCCGACAGCGTTGCCTGGCACGGGGACGATACGGGACGAAGTCGCACCGAGGACACGATGGTGGCCATCCTGTCTCTCGGTGCGGCTCGCCCGCTCCTATTGCGCCCTCGTGGGGGCGGCGAATCCATCCGCTTCAATCTCGGACACGTAGATCTACTCGTCATGGGCGGATCCTGCCAACGCACGTGGGAACACTGTGTCCCGAAGAGTGCGCGGGCCCTCGGGCCGAGAATCAGCGTTCAATTCCGCACTCGCGGAGTTAGATAGCGTCGCGGAGTTCGTCTCGCAGCGCCTTCCGATTGAGCTTGCCGACGGCCGTCTTCGGTATGGATTCTGCGAAAACAACCCGACGCGGCTTCTTGTACGACGCCAGTCGCTCGCCGACGTGCGCGACCAATGATGCTTGCAGTACGTCGTTTTCGACGGTCCCGTCCTCGAGCACCACCACAGCCGTGACCGCCTCCACCCACTTGGCGTCGGCGGTACCCACCACGGCGACCTCACGGACAGACGGATGCGTCAGGAGTGCATCCTCGACTTCACGGGGGTAGACGTTGTATCCGCCGCTGATGCTCATGTCCGAAGCTCGGTCCTTCAAGAACAAGAATCCTTCGGCGTCGAACTGACCGATGTCACGGGTGTGAACCCAGCCGTCTTCGGTGAAGGTGTCCGCATTCAGTTCCGGTGCATTGAAGTATCCGGCGATCGCCGATGGCGAGCGGATCACGATTTCACCCGGTTCTCCCTGGGGCACTTCGTTTCCCTCGCCGTCGAGCAGCCTGATCTCGACGTCGATGGCCGGCTGACCACAGGACAGCAGGCGATCTTCCGTGTGATCTTCGGGCCGTAAGACTGCAATACACAGCGGTGCCTCGGTCTGCCCGTAGTACTGGAGAAAACGGTGTTGCCCCCACGCCTGCATTGCACGTTCGATGGTGGCCAGCGGCATCGGCGACGCACCGTAGATCACGGATTTCAGACTCGAGATGTCTGCGCTCGCAAAATCAGGGCGTTCGAGGAGCATCTGAATCATCGTCGGCACCAGATTGATTGCCGTAGCCCGATGCTCGGTTATCGAGTCCAAGAAGGTCGACGGGTCGAAACCGGGGAGGATGACGGTCTTACCGCCACGGAGCCAGAATGGAAGCACGAAGACACCGCTGGCGTGAATCAGTGATGCTGCGTGCAACATCGTGTCGTCCTGAGTCGCCGGAAGCAGATTGAGCAGAACATTGCGGCAGATTCCGGCGTAGCTGCGCTGAGTGTGCTGCGCGGCCTTCAGCGTTCCCGTGGTCCCGGAAGTGAACAGCGTCAGGATCACGTCGTCGGGATCTACCTCGACGTCCGGAGTGGCCGAAGACATGCCCTGTGCTCGATCCAACAGCGAAAGCTGCCCCTCCGCACCTGTTTCCAGCCCGACGAACGTCCGATCCGGGAACCTGGCGGACAGTTCAGCAGCTCGGCCGGCAAGGTCAGTACCGAAAACGACGTGCGAGGTGTCGGTGTCCTCGAGCATTCGTGCGTGCTCGTCGAGCGAGAGTCGCGAGTTGAGCGGAACCCTGTTGATGCCGGCTTTGACACACGCAAAATCGACAGGCACGCTGGCAAGAGAGTTGTTGACCAGCAACGCAACCCGTGCGCCACGCCCGATACCGAGCGCGATGAATGTATGCGCCAATCGGCTGCTGAGTTCGTCCACTTCCGTGAACGTCATCGATCGATCGCCGAAGACGACGGCTGTTCGCGGTCCGTGCTGTCGCGCACCACGGGCGATCAGATCTCGGGTTACGGGCATCATGGTTCAGTTTCCTCGTTCGAATTCGGGTTGTTCTCGAATCGGCCGTGCCGGCCGGCGCCCGCGGCGAACGCAGCAGCGCCGCGCACACCTTCGGCGATGACAATGGGATTTCCTGCGACACCCTCGGCGCGCAGTGCTTCGGCAAGTGGTAGATCAAAAGATCGGTAGGCCGATGCGCGATCCGCGAGCATGCAGAGTTGTGGGAAAGCGGACAACTGGTGCGCAAGCTCCTTGGCTACCTGGAGTGACTGCCCCACTGGAACAACACGATTGGCCAGTCCGAAGGCCAACGCCTCCGAAGCGTCGACCGGGCGACCGGTCAAGATCATGTCGAGCGCTCGCCCCTGCCCGACGATTCGCGGCAGTCGCACGGTCCCGCCGTCGATGAGAGGAACTCCCCAGCGCCGGCAGAAGACTCCGAACACGGAATCCTCCTCGCAGATCCTCAGGTCCGCGAGCAATGAAAGCTCGAGCCCTCCGGCCACTGCGTATCCACTGACGGCGGCGATCAATGGTTTGGACAACACCAACCGACTCGGCCCCATCGGGCCGGTGCCGCCGCCTTCCGGATGCAACTCGTGCACGCGCGCGGGGTCGGAGACTGCGGTCAAATCCGCACCGGCACAAAATGTGCCGCCCGCACCCCACAGAATTGCCACCTTCTGACTCTCGTCCGACTCGAATTCCAGGAAGGCATCACGCAACTGCGCCGCCATCGGCCCGTCCACCGCATTCTTGCGATCAGGGCGATTCATCACGATGACAGTGACGCCACCGTCACGCTCCACATAGACATCGCCACCTGGTCGATCGGAGTCGGTCACGATATTTCCTCACTGCTCGCGGATAAGGTTTCCCGGTACCCACCATGCCACTTGTAACAGAATTTGTCAGGAGTTGTTCAAAAGTTGTTACAAACTGATCGAGGAATGTCCGCAACCCGAGTTGTGCTGGACCTCGCAACAGCGAGCCCGGACACCGAGTTCAGCACCGCTGTGCTGACCCGGGCCGGCGAGATCGTCGGCGTCAGCGCATCAAGCATTCGCGTGGCAGCGGGCCGACTGTGCCGCGAGAACAAACTGCGTCGTACCGCTCGTGGAACGTACGTCCTCAACCCGGACGGCATCCCCACCTACAGCGAGGTCGAGGGGTGGCGAACTCGTACCGATCGCATACGCCCCTGGGACGGTACCTGGATCGCCGTCGAGCACTCGGGGCTCAAACGAAGCGACCGCACTGCCGCCCGCCGGCACGATCAAGCGCTGCGACTGGCGGGTTACGAGGAGTGGAAGCCCACACTCGCAGTCCGTCCGAACAATCTCCTCGGCGGCACGGACAGCGCCCGCCGCACTCTCCGCCGACTCGGCGCCGCCCCCGAATCGGCCGTCATGGAAATCGCTCACCTTGCCCCCGAGGATGATTCGACAATCCGCACACTCTGGAACTCGGAAGCACTGTTGGCCGACATCGCCGAGGCCCGTGAAGCACTCACACAGGCGCAAACACGCCTGGCGACAATCAGTCGCGAGGAGGCGGCCCGCGAATCACTTGCTCTGGGCAGCGCGGTGATCGCGGTCATCGTGCGCAATCCGCTCCTTCCGGAAGAACTCGAACCGACACAGCCACTGCGCGAACTGATCTCGCACATGCTCGAGTACCAGGACGCATCTCGCGAACTGTGGCAGTCACTGCTCCGGTTCTGATCGATTTCTCCCAGAAGGTAATTCAGTATGTTGCACGGCCGCCGCTGGCGTCGTACACGGCGCCGGTCGAGTAACTTACCGCCGACGACGACAGCCAGGAGATCAGTTCGGCAATCTCGTCGGCCCTCCCCATTCGCGCCATCGGCGTCAAAGACTGCGAACGGGCGAGGATGGCCGGATCGGTGCCGGCATTCATAGGACTTTCCACGGCCGCCGGAGCTATCGCGTTGACCAGCACACCGGTGGTGGCGACCTCTTTGCCGAGTGATTTCGTCAGCGCGACGACGGCCGCTTTGGACGCGGAATATGCACTCTGATTCGGGTTTCCGTCCTTGGCCGCAATACTTGCGAGGTTGACGACCCTCCCCCACCCCGACGCAACCATCCCCGGCACGAACGCCCGGCACATCAGGAATGTCCCTTCGACGTTGATGCGGAACGTACGCTGCCAAGCCGCGAGGTCGACGTCGACGAGTGGCGCTGATGGTCCTACGATTCCCGCACTGTTGATCAAGATGTCGACTCTGCGGAGCCTGGTTCGAAGCGCATCGACTGCTGTCGGATCACTCACGTCGAGTTGTTCGTCCGCGCCTTCGGCAAGATCTGCCGTTACCACCCGAACTCCCCTCTCCGTCAACAGCTTTGCACTGGCGGCGCCGATTCCGCTCGCACCGCCGGTAACGAGCGCTGTGACACCCTCTGGGTAACCCTGCATCGCATTCACTCCTGAGTTTCTGTGCGCTACGCACTCAATTTATGTTGCAAACAGGCATAATTGCCGTCACACTGTGTAGAAATTCTGAATATATGGCGTTTGTTGTCAACGTCAAATACCTGGAGGCCTTGCCGATGGAAACCCGCTGGTTGCACGCGTTTGTCGCGGTTGCGGAAGAACTTCACTTCGGGCGGGCCGCATCACGGCTCCAGATGGCCCAGTCGCCGCTCAGCCAGATGATCCGAAAGCTCGAAAAGGACATCGGCGTCAAGTTGTTCGAACGAAGCACTCGCAGCGTCGCACTCACATCCGGCGGACATGCCTTTCTCCCCCACGCCTATCGCGTCATCGAGAACATGGAGACGGCACGACACGCTACGCGCGCGTCGTCGGGAGGCGTCTACGGACGAGTCACAATCGGGTTCACCGGAGTGCTCAACTATCAAGCACTTCCGCCACTGACACGCGCGTTGCGTCAGCGTTATCCGGAAGTCGAACTGACACTCCTCGGCCGGATCATGACGCGCGACGCGGTCATCCAACTCGAGAGCGGCGCCCTCGATCTCGCCTTCGTCGGACTACCCGTGGAATCCGCATCACTGTCTACCCGGCTGATCCGACGGGAGGCATTCGGCGCTGTGCTTCCGATCGACCATCCCCTCGCAGAGAGGGACGCGATCGACCTCCGCGAATTGGCCGACGACGGATTCGTGACCACCCCGCTCTCGGCCGGCTCGGCCCTCCAGGAAACCGCGATGCGCGCCTGCATCAACGCAGACTTCAGGCCTCGCGTGGTTCAGGAGATCACCGATCCGTACATGATCCTGATGCTCGTTGCCGCCGGCGTCGGTGTAGCGCTGATGACGTCCGGTATGGCTGCTATCACCCCACCTGGCAGTGTGTTCGTCCCACTCACCGGCGAGCCGACGTTCATGAATCACGGAATTGCCTGGTCACCGCGGCACATGACCGATGCGCTCGCCGTCGCATTGGAGACATCCGAGGAAATTCTGCCGACGCCGGAGATTGAGACCAAAAACGTCATTATCTGAGACTCATTTAGTGTTGGACGCGCCATAGTCCTTCGTGGCACTGTCGTCTCAGCCGCCGAAAGGTGAGGGACGTCACCGATGCGTGGTGCATCACCAAACGTGCCGCCACGGCCGGCCCATCGGGACGAAAGGACTTCACATGGCACCACCGATCACCTCCACCGGTTCCACGCACTCCACTGCGGAGCACCCGAATTCGAATGCGCGCCGCGCCGCCGTTTCGGGCTTCCTCGGCAGCACCCTCGAGTACTACGACTTCTTCATCTACGGCTCCGCGGCCGCGCTGGTGTTCCCCAAGATCTTCTTCCCCGGCGGCGGATCAACGGCAACCCTGCTCTCGATCAGCACCTTAGGTGTCGCCTACGTCGCCCGCCCGCTCGGCGCGGTGCTTTGGGGACACCTCGGCGATCGGTACGGACGCAAGAACGCGCTTCTCGCCTGCCTGCTCCTCATGGGTGTTGCGACGGTCATCGTCGGTTGCCTGCCGACCTACGACCAGATCGGCATCGCCGCGCCGATCATTCTCGTCTTGCTTCGCCTTCTTCAAGGGCTCTCTGCGGGCGGTGAATCACCCGGCTCTTCGGCACTGACGCTCGAACACGCACCTGATCACCGTCGTTCGTTCTTCACCTCGTTCACCATGAGCGGGATCATGTTCGGCATCGTCGTCTCCAGCCTGGTATTCATCCCAGTGGCGAGCCTGCCCGACGAAGACCTCTACTCGTGGGGTTGGCGAGTTCCCTTCTGGCTCAGCATCATCGTGACCGTCGTCGCGCTGTGGCTACGTCGCGCCCTGGATGAGCCGGAGGTATTCGAGGAACTCAAGGAACAGGACGAGACGGCCGGAATTCCCGTCGTCGAGATGTTCCGCTCGCACTGGCGCACCGTGATCCGTATCAGCATGAGCTCGACCTTCGCGATGATCAACACCATCGTCAACGTCTTCGCCCTGGCGTACGCCGTCGAATCCGGCTTCGAGCGCTCCACGATGCTGTGGGCAATCGCGACCGCCAATTTTGTTGCCGTACTGACTCAGCCGCTGTTCGGCATCCTCTCGGATCGCTACGGACGCAAGCCCATCTTCGTCGTCGGCGCGATCGGAGCCGGCCTGATGATCTTCGTCTTCTTCCATTCGATCGGAACCCAAAGCGTCCCCATGGTCTTCGCTTCGGGAATCGTCATGATCGGCATCTTCTACGCCATGCCCAACGGCACGTACCCGGCGTACTTCCCGGAGCAGTTCCCCGCGAAGGTCCGATACACCGGAATGGCCGTCAGCCTCATGCTCGGACTCCTTGTTGCCGGCTTCACACCGGCTATCGCTCAGGCGATTTCAGCCGGAGACAAGAGCAACTGGACACCGGTTGCCTGGATGTGCCTGGGCTTCGCCGTCGTCTCCGCCATCGCGGCAATGACCGGACCGGAAACGTACCGCACGCCCACAGCAGAACTGGGCCAACCGAAGCCGAGCCTGCCGATCAAGCAGGACTCAGAGCTCACCAGCAATAACGCTTGACCGGACCGGCCCCTCGCGCTGAATTGCCGCGAGGGGCCGTCCCCACTTATGCAGGAGAATGTCATGACCACCGAATACACACGTCACCGTATCGGCCTTGTCGGGTCGGGTATCGCCACCTCACTCTCGCCCGCGTTGCACGCACACGAAGCAGCAGCACTGGGACTCGACGATTACAGCTACGAACTGGTAGATCTCGAGAACCTGAACATCTCGGTCGAGAAAACCGGTGAGGTGGTGCGTGGCGCCGTCGCGGGCGATTTCACCGGACTGAACATCACCCACCCGTGCAAGCAGGTTGTCGTGGACGCGCTCGACGAGCTGTCCGACAACGCGCGGTTGCTCGGTGCCGTCAACACGGTTGTGGTCGACAACGGCCGTTTGATCGGCCACAACACCGACCACAGCGGATTCCTCACAGCACTGCAGCGCGGTTTGCCCGACGCCGCCTTGGACCGAGTGGTGCTTGCCGGGGCAGGAGGGGCGGGTTCCGCTGTGGCATACGCACTCGCCGCCGCCGGCACCACGGATCTTCGCATCGCAGATATTGATCCCGCTCGCGCTGCCGATGTGTGTTCTCGCGTCGCCTCGGCCTTCCCTGGCACGCGCACAACGGCTTTGGCGATCGATGAGATCGCCGTCAACCTGACTACGTGCGACGGCGTCGTCAACGCATCTCCGATCGGGATGGTCGGCCATCCCGGAACTCCGTTCGACCCCGCGGCGCTCCACGCGGGCTTGTGGGTTGCGGACATCGTCTATCGGCCGATGCGCACCGAATTGCTCGACGCTGCAATTACTCTCGGATGTCGAGTCCTCGACGGCGGCCAGATGCTGGTGGCTCAAGCCTCTGACACCTTCACACTCCTGACGGGTGTCGAAGCCGATACGGATCGCATGCGCAGCCATCTGAGCGAGCTGCTCTCCGAGACGGCACGCGCATGAGCACAACCGAACACCTACTTTCTCGCGAAGTACCAGGAGCACTGATGAACGTGACTGCGCCGTTCGCCGAACCTCTCGACATGGGCAGCGTCCGCCTCCGGAACCGGTTCGTGTCGGCCCCGATGGAACGCAACTACTGCGAAGTCGACGGCACCATGACGGACGAGTACATCGCGTACCTCGCCCGCCGCGCCGAAGGTGGTGCTGCACTGATCTTCACCGAAGCGAGCTACGTGCGTGCCGACGGCAAGGGACGCATCCGGCAGATGGGCGTCGACGTCGACGAACGGATTCCCGGCATCAAGAAGATGGCCGACGCGATCCACGCTCACGGCGCCCTCGTCGGAGTCGAACTCAACCACGGTGGACGTACGGCGCAAGGTTCTGTCAGCGGGTTTGTTCCCGTTGCCCCGACACCGATTCCGTGTTTGGTTGTCGGCGGCGAGATGCCAGAACAACTCGACGGCGACGACATCGAGCACATCATCGAATGTTTCGGTGAAGCCGCGGCACGCTGCCAGCAGGCCGGCGTCGACGTCATCTCCCTGCACGGTGGCCACGGGTATCTGATCCACCAGTTCCTCTCCCCTGCTTACAATCACCGCGACGACGAGTGGGCCGACCCCACCTTGTTCGTCAACAAGGTCATCGCCTCCGTCCACGAGCACGCACCGGGAATCACTCTGGGACTCCGATTCTCAGCCTTCGAAGGCATCGACGGCGGACTCGACGCCGAGATGACTCGCGCTCGCATCGGCGCCATCGACACCGACCGACTCGATTTCCTCGACGTCTCGGCCGGCAACTACGAAGCGGGACAGTGGATCATCCAGCCCGGTGAATGGTCGCGCGGTCTCCTCGCGCCGTACTCCGAGCAGTACCAGCGCGACTTCGACATCCCGGTGGGAGTGGCCGGACGCATCACGTCGCCGGAGATCGCTGCGCGGATCATCGAATCCGGGCAGGCGAACTTCGTCAGCATGGCTCGTACGCTGCACGCAGATCCGGACTTCCCGAATCGTGCCATCGACGGTGGCCGGTACCGCCCTTGCATTGCCTGCAACTACTGCATCGACAGCCTGGCCGCCGGCCCCATTCCCTGCTCCGTCAACCCGTGGGTCGGCCGCGAATTGGATCAGCCTACAAAGCCGGCTGATGCCACCGTGCGGGTCGCCGTCATCGGTGCCGGGCCGTCGGGAATGGCCGCTGCCCGCGACCTCGCACTTGCCGGTCACCGCGTCGACCTGTACGACGAGCGACCCAGCCTCGGTGGCGACTTCGCTCTGGCATCGAAGCTTCACGAGTATCCCGAATATGGACGGATCGTGGACTGGTACGCCGCGGAACTGGCTGAACTCGGGGTCCACTGCCACACCTCGACCCGGGTAGATGCTGCTTTGCTCTCCGGTGTCGATTTCGACGCCATAGTTCTTGCCGCCGGCGGCGTCGGCCCCGTGGTCGATCTCCCCGGAGCAGCTACCCGTACCGTTCGCGACGTCCGCGAATTCCTCGTCTCCAGCGATCCGACTCCTGCCGCTGTCACCATCTTCGGCGCCGACCGTGAAGCTGCGGCCGTCGCCGACGATCTCCTTCAGAAGGGCACCCAGGTCGTGATGATCGGCCCGCAGGAAACCATCGCGCACGACGTCGGACGCCGCGGAAAGATCGTGCTGCTGCCGCGCCTGGCCGCAAGTGAGAACCTCACGACCTACCTCAGCTCGATCGTCACCACAGTCGCCGCTGACCGCGTCACGATTTCGACGGCCGGTGTGCTGAGCGAGGTCGATGCTCCCGGCGAACTGCTGATCTCGCAAGGCGTCGAGCCGCGTTCGGAACTTCTTGCCGAACTCCGTTCACTGGCACCACGACTCGGAGTACATACCGTCGGCGACGCGAGCGGTGACGGCGGGTCCATCCATGCCGCACTCGTGACCGCAGCCGACGTTGCCGTCGCGATCACCGCCGCCGCTGCGGCACGTCAGGAGGTTCACGCATGACCACACAGGCAGCCACACCCGTGGCAACTGCATTGCCACCCATTGGACTCGGAACCTGGCCCCTGGTCGGTGCCGACGCCACGAACTCGGTTCTCTCCGGCATCGAGGCCGGATACCGGCTCGTCGACACCGCCGCGATCTACGGCAACGAGGGCGCCGTCGGTGTGGCGCTGGCGGAATCAGGTGTGCCGCGAGAAGAACTGTTCGTCACCACCAAACTTCGTGGCAACGACCAGGTTTCCGGCGACATTCGGGGCGCCCTCGAGCAGAGTCTGGAACTACTGGGACTCGACCAGCTGGATCTGTTCCTGATCCACTGGCCACTCCCGCGAATCGATCGCTATGTCGCGTCGTTCGAGTCGATGCTGGCCTGCCGCGACGCCGGACTGGTTCGGTACGTGGGTGTGTCGAACTTCCTGGAGCTCCACCTGCGCCGCGTCGTCGCCGAAACCGGCGAGGCACCGGCAGTCAACCAGATTCAGATGGACCCGTCGCTCGCTCGGATCCCGGTTCGCCGCGCCAACGACGAACTTGGCATCTTCACGCAGTCGTGGAGTCCGCTCGGCCGGGGTGACGTGCTCGACAACGCCGTTGTGAGCGAGATCGCCGGTCGAATCGGTTGCACACCAGCTCAAGTGGTCCTCGCTTGGCACGTCGCGCAGGGTGTGGTTCCGGTCGCGCGATCAGCGAACCCGACGCGTCAGGCCGAGAACCTGGCAGCACTCGACGTCACCCTATCCGGCGAGGACATCGAAGCACTGAACAGTCTCGACCGCGGCGAGTCTGCAGCGCGGGACGTCGAAGCAGAGGAACATTTCTGATGACGTTGAAAGTCGGAATCGTCGGCTGCGGCAAGATCGCCGGCAACCATGCCCGCGCGCTGCAACAAGTCCCCGGTGTCGAGGTGATCGGCTGCTGCGATCCCGATCTCGGACGCGCCCAGGAGTTCGCGGCAGCGCACGGCATTCCCGCAGCCGTGAGTTCAGTGGAGCAACTTCTCGCCCTCGGACTCGACGCCTGCACCGTTTGCACGCCGCACCCGGTACATGAAGAGGTAGTCGTGGCCGCTGCCGAAGCGGGTGTACATGTTTTGTGCGAGAAGCCCATCGCAGTCGATGTTGCTGCCGCCGACCGCATGATCGAGGCCGCCGACCGCGCCGGTATCACGTTCGGGGTGCTCTTCCAACGCCGATTCTGGCCGGCAGCACGTCGGATCCGCGACGCCATCGACGACGGGCGGATCGGACTACCCATGCTCGGTGAGGCGTCGGTGATCCTGCACCGCCCGTCTAGTTACTACTCGGCCGATGCGTGGCGCGGACGCTGGGACACCGACGGCGGTGGCGTGCTCATGACACAGGCCGTGCACCAGATCGACATGCTGGCCTGGTTCATGGGCGAGGCCGTCTCGGTCAGCGGCTTCATCCGCACCCACACCCACGGTGAGCACATCGAGACCGAAGACAGCGCGTCAGCTGTGATCTCCTTTGCCTCGGGCGGCACCGCCACCGTCACCGCGACTACCGGTGCCAATCACAATCTGGGTAACCGCGTGACGGTGATCGGGCGCACCGGCGCCATTGCCAGCGTCCTCGAATTTCCTGAAGGGCACGAGGGTGTCAACGAAATCTGGACCGTGCCGGGCGAAGTCGAGTTCCGGTCGCCGTACTCCGCCGACATCGACGCCAATCTCGATGTGGGAGCGGTCAATGCGGCACTGACCGACTTCCACACCCTGCAGGTTCAGGACTTCGCCGACGCGGTCCTGACCGGGCGCGAACCCGCCGTCACCGGTCGAGACGCGCGCGCGTCACTTGCCATCATCGCCGCAATCTACGAATCGTCACGAACGGGCAAGGTTGTCGAGCTGACATCGACACCGACCCTCGCAACAACTGCCAAGGAGCAGAAATGAGTAGCAGTACCCCCCTCACCTACGACGTGGTTGTCGTGGGCTCCGGCGCAGGCGGGCTTTCCACAGCAATTGCCGCAGCACATGGCGGCGCGTCGGTACTCGTTGTCGAGAAGGCCGACACCTGCGGCGGCGCAACGGCCTGGTCGGGCGGGTGGATGTGGACCCCACGCAACATGTTTGCCATCGCCGACGGGGTTGTCGAGGATCGTTCGGCGCCGCGGACGTATCTGGAAAACCGACTCGGCGACAACTTCGACGCCGCCAAGGTCGATGCACTCCTCGACGGCGCCCCGGAGATGGTCGAGTTCTTCGAACGCACGACTGCTCTGAAGTTCGTGCCCGGAGCCAAGATCGCCGATATTCACGGTGACACACCGGGCGCCGGCACGGGTCACCGTTCCGTCGGACCGAAACCGGTGAGTCTGCGAAAGCTCGGACCAGATGTCGCGGCGCTACTGCGTCGGCAGCTGTACGAAACGTCGTTCCTCGGTATGGGCATCATGGCCGGGCCCGACCTGCAGGCTTTCCTGCACTCGACCCGCTCACCAAAAGCCTTTGTGCACTGTGGTGTTCGGGTGACTAAGCACATGTTCGATCTCGCCACCAAGCGTCGTGGCCAGCAACTCGTCAACGGCACCGCGCTTGTCGGCATGATGCTGCGCTCGGCACTCGATCTGGGCGTCGAGTTTCGGGTGAAGACGTCCGCGACCGCGTTGCAGACCGATGACGACGGCCGCGTTGTCGGCGTCCGCCTCGAAGGTCCGGATGGCGCGTACTCGGTAACTGCCACGCGCGGCGTCGTACTAGCCACCGGCGGCTTCGCCCAGGACATCGACCGCCGACGTGAACTGTTCCCCCGTACCCCCACCGGAAACGAGCACTGGTCACTCACTCCGAAGACAACCACCGGCGACGGCATCACCCTCGGCGAATCCGTGGGCGGCCGACTCGACCGCACCCTCGCCTCCCCCGTCGCGTACTGCCCCGTCTCCATCGTTCGCTACCGCAACGGCAAGGAAGGTGTGTTCCCGCACATCCTCGATCGCGGAAAGCCCGGTGTCATCGGAGTTCTCGCGAACGGCAAGCGGTTTGTCAACGAAGCACTCGGCTATCACGACTACACACTCGCGATGGTCGAGCAGGTTCCCGAGGGTGAAGAGGTGTGCTCGTGGTTGATTGCCGATCAACAGTATGTGCGATACCTCCCGCTGGGCATGGCGAAGCCCTTGCCGATCCCGATCCAGCCGTACCTGCGCTCGGGGTACCTCACGCGTGGGCGCACTCTTCGGGACTTGGCCGAGAAGATCGGCGTCGACCCCGTGCAGTTGGAGAAAACCGTCGCAGCTTTCAATATCGGGGCCGTGGCCGGTGAAGACCCCGAGTTCGGTCGCGGTACAACACCGTTCAACCGAGGTTCCGGAGATGCTTCCAATCCGTGGCCGAACCCGTCGCTCGCGCCCTTGCAGAAGGGTCCGTACTACGCGGTGAAAGTCGTGCCAGGGAGTTTCGGCACCTTCGCCGGACTGGTCACGGACTCGTCGTCGCAGGTTCTCGATGACAACGACCGCCCCATCGAGGGGTTGCTCGCCGTCGGCGTCGATCAGGCGAGCGTGATGGGCGGGCACTACCCGTCCGGGGGCATCAACCTCGGACCGGCCATGACATTCGGTTACCTGGCCGGCCGGGAACTGGCCGGAGCCAAGACAGTTGGAGCGCACGCATGACACTCTCACTCGGACTGGCAGCCCTCACAGTGCTCGACACCGCACCGATGCAGCACGTCGCCTTGGCTGAAAAGCACGGCTTCGACACCATCGGTATCCGTCTGATGCCCGCGGCACCAGGTACGACGGCCTACCCTCTGCACGAGGACAAGCAGTCGTTGGACGAACTGGTGCGTCGACTGGGCGATTCACCGGTCGAGGTATTCGACCTCGAAATCATCCGTCTTGCAGCCGACTTCGACCCCACCGACTACGTTCCGCTGCTCGAAGCCGGAGCACAGCTCGGAGCCAAAGCCGTTCTGGTGGGCGGCGACGACCGCGACCGCGCTCGGCTCACGGACTCCTATGCCCGCCTCGCTGAACTGTGCGCGAACTACGGCATCGTCGCCTCGCTCGAATTCATGCCGTGGACTGCGGTGCCCGATGCGCGTGCGGCCATCGAGATCGTCTCGGCGGCAGACGGTCCGGCTCGCAGTGTCCTCGTCGACGCATTGCACACCGACCGCTCGGCGACAACGCTCGAGGATCTTGCGTCCATCCCGCGCGAGTGGTTGCACTACGCCCAGATGTGCGACGGTTCGACCCCCGCTCCCACTGGGGACGCAGAGCTGATCCGTCAGGCCCGCGAGGAGCGTCTGGTGCCCGGCACCGGCGGCATAGCCCTGGCCGACATCTGGTCGGCTTTGCCTGCCGGACTGCCGGTCAGCATCGAATTGCCCAACGAGCCACTGCGCCGCGCCGTCGGCACCGACGCCTGGCTGGAGCGCCTGGTCGAGGCCACGCGAGAAGTGTTGGCCTAGCGGCCCTGTGCGCCTTTTTGGTAGTTGGCGCTACCAAAAAGGCGCACGGGGGCGTCAGCCCCTCCGAGCCGCAACGGCCTGCGCCAGACGGTCCAACTGCGCTGCGGTGGTGGACCAGTCGATGCACGCGTCGGTGATCGACTGGCCGTAGGTGAGCTCGTCCGCCTTGCCCAAGGTCAGGTCCTGACGGCCGGCCTCGATGAAACTCTCCAACATGACGCCCGCGATTCCCTGCTCGCCCTCGGTCAGACGTCGGGCAATGTCGTCGAGCACGATGACCTGACGCTCATGGTCCTTGCTGCTGTTACCGTGGCTCGCGTCGATGACCACGCGCTCGGGCAGGTTCGACTTACGCAGGCGGGCAAGGGTGTCCGCGACGGTCTCGGCATCGTAGTTCGGTCCGTCGCTACCGCCACGAAGAATGACATGGCAGTCAGGGTTGCCCGCGGTACGGATCAAGGCAGCCTGGCCGTCGAGGTCCGTTCCGGGGAACACGTGGCTCGCTGCCGCGGCGCGGGTGCCGTCGACGGCTACCTGTACGTCGCCTTCGGTGGAGTTCTTGATACCGACGGGCATGGACAGCGCGCTGCACAGCTGACGGTGAACCTGACTGGCGGCGGTCCGGGCGCCGATCGCACCGTAGCTGACCAGGTCGGCAATGTACTGAGGCATGATCGGATCAAGGAACTCGCAGCCGACAGGCAGGCCCAGGCTCGACACGTCGAGAAGCAACTTGCGGCCGATACCGAGCCCGGTGTTGATGTCGAACGTGCCGTCGAGGTGGGGGTCGTTGAGCAGGCCCTTCCACCCGAGTGTGGTGCGCGGCTTTTCGAAGTAGACGCGCATGACGATGTGCAGATCGTCCCGCAGTTCGTCGGCCTTGGCGGCCAACCGGCGGGCGTAGTCCATCGCCGCTTCCGGATCGTGCACAGAGCACGGACCGACTACGACGATCAAACGATCGTCGTCACCGTTGAGGATGTTGATGGTGTCGGCCCGACCGGTGCGCACAGTGGCGGCGGCGACCTCGTCCGGAGCGTGCTGAGCACGAACAGTCGCCGGTGACACGAGCGGGCTGATACTCACAGTGCGCTGATCGTCGAGGCTGTCCGAAGCTGCGGTGGTGTCGATGGTGACAGTCATGGGGTTTTCGGTTTCCTGTTCTCAGGCCGACCCCAGAGATGAAGAGAAACTCCAGCGAGCCGGTCTGTAGTCCGGCTCTTGGGTGGAGGTTGTCAGCGCGTGGTTACGCCGGCAGGCCCACCCGGGGCCGGCCTGCTAAACCAGAAATAGACGCGCTGCATGTCGGCCACGATACCTCGAGTTCGGATCAGATGGGCGCGCCCCTCCACAACGAGCCGAATCCGAGGGGAGAGTCCCGTGGCACGAGCCCGTGACGAATGGCCAAATCCGCTGAGCGATTGGCGCTTTCGAGCAAGGCTGCGGCTACGGAATTCGAATACGTTGGTCAGGCACCTGCCAATGCCCGGAACATCAGATGGAGCTGCGCCTTCTCATGCCTGTGATCGAATCGACCGAAACCTTCCACCCGACGGTGTCCCCTTTTGCGACCGATACCCCCTTGCAGTCGACAAGAGATGTGGACGGCGAGTTCACCCGTCTGATCGATTCCTTGACACGACGCGGATTCCTGGCCGGTGCGGCGGCGCTCGGTACACTAGGCGCACTCTCTGCATGTTCGGGCGAATCCAGCGGCACCGAAGCCTCCGACGAGTGGGTCGACATCGTCGTCGCGGACCAGGCCTACCGCCTCCCGCGGGACCCCAAGCGCGTCGTGGTGCTCGAAGCTCGAGGCGCCCTCGATTTTGCACTACTTGCCGAGTACCCGATCGTCGCGACCAATTGGGATCCGAAGTCTCAACTCATGCGCCAGGTACCCGCCGGCGCGGCTCGCCTCGGTGGGACGAACAACGAACCGAATGCCGAATCGATACTGAGCCACGACCCCGATCTTTTGGTCGTCGGGAAAGGCTGGTGGAATTACTACCAGGACAAGGGCCTGCTCGGCACTGACATCGCACCGGTGCTCGTCGTCGACGAGGGCACGACGGGCTCGTCGTGGACGCAGGCCATGACCGCGCAGCTCACGGCTCTCGATCGCCGCGAAGTCGCCGAACGCGTCATCGCCCGATACAACGCCGAACTTGCACAAGCGCGGGCCAAGATCGGTGGTCTCCTCGAAGGCAAGTCGATTGCGATCGCCGGCGCAGACAGCGGTCAGATCTGGCTGCAGAACAACACGTTCGCCGTCTCGGTTGCGCAGGACCTCGGCTTGAACGTCTTGACCGACGCTGCCCATGCCGCACCTGATCGGAAGGATTCGACTTTCTACAGCCTCGAGGAGCTTGCGATCTTCGACCAGGCCGACTTCGTCTTGCTACAGAACCCCGACGCTGTGGAAGCCGAGTCGCCCACGTGGAAACGAGTCCGCGCTGTCCAGGACGGCCATGTCGGGCATCTGCGATACGACCTCAACAACGGCCTCGCTCTGACTGCGATGGCCCTGGCCGCTGACATCGCCGAGCAGGTACAGGTCATGCGCTGACGTCTTCGGGATCGCCTTCCGAATCAGAAATCAACCGGATTCTCTGTCATACGAACAGTCGATACTGACTCACTCGGAAACGGATTATCTTGTCACCTGCCCGTGCTCTTCGCACGTCAGAGGGTGTTTCTCCGAACGCCCTGTTTCTCCGAACGCTAGGTGACCAATGACGCAGAACCCGTACTACGGCCAGCAACAACCGGTCGGCCCTCCGCCGGACAACAATCTGGTCTGGGCGATTCTCGTGACAGGGTTCTGCTGCCTCCCGCTCGGCATCGTCTCGATCGTCAAATCAAGCCAGGTCAACACTTTGTGGGCGCAAGGTCAGTTCGACGCTGCGCAAAAATCAGCTGACGATGCCAAGAAGTTCGCCTTGTGGTCAGTCGGCGCAGGTGTTGCCGTCGCTGTTCTGTACTTCCTTTTTGTCGTCGTCCTTGCCGGATCGAGTTCCCTGTGACCGCCGACGCCGACCGGCGACACTGATTAGCGGCCAAACACCGAACTGCAATGACACCGAATTGTGGTGACACCGAGAACGATGACATATCACGACTCGCCGCACTGAAGGCGCCAGCGGCAGTTGCGTTCACGGCAATTGCGCTGTGCGCCTTCATCTCCTGGAGTGACCCCACCACACCTGGTGGGGTCATTCCCGTTTGTCCGACCAAAGCGCTGTTCAACGTCAATTGTCCCGGTTGCGGTAGCACTCGGATGGTGTACAGCCTCATCCACGGCGATTTCGGTGCAGCGATGCGTTTCAATGCGTTTGGCCTCGTGATGCTGCTTGCACTGGCGTTCACGTACGTCTCGTGGACGACCGCCCGCACCCGTGGAAGACCCGTCGTGCTCTGGCATCAGTTGCGCTGGTCACCGGCTGTGATCTTGACACTCGTGTTGATCTGGACGACGGTCCGCATAGCCCCGATCCCGATATTTGCCAGTCTCCGCATCTAGGCCGGATCTCCTCACGCGTCCAAACGGAATACACCTCGCACCTGGCGTACGCCGTTGATCTGCACCTCGACGGCATGTTCGCCGGCGTAGTACTTCCGGGTGCTGATCGGTTTGAAGGAATGCCTCTTCGCGATACGGGCCGGCACCCCGGGATCCAGCGTTCGTGTTGTCAGTTTGAAGACCTTGGGCGTCGTCTGCCCGTTGGCCTTCACGTGGTGGACGATGTAATCGATCACGACGGTGACGGACTCGCTGCCATTGTTCGTGACGGCGAAGTCGAAGGTGAGTTCTCCACCCGCATCAACTGTTTCGCGGTCGATGACGAACCCCTCGACCACGACGTCGGTGGGCGGCGAGAACCCCAAGAGGGACAGAGCATCTGGATCGCCGGCCTTGATCAACGTCCGCAATGCATGTTTGACGATTTTCAGTGTGTTGGCATCCGGTGTCTGCAGCCAACGCTTCGCAGTCGATACTGCGAGCGCAGCGTCAGCACGACTGAGATCGTTGAGATGGTTTGCGACCGAACGTCGTACATATTCCGAATCATCCCGATACAGCTCGTCGAGAATGACGATTGTCGACTCGGGACGCGCCGTCAATTCTTTCACTCGTCTTCCCCAGGGCAAACGAGTACGAGTGCCTTCGGTCGCCAAGCGCCGGACGTGTTCGTCTTCATGGCCGGTCCAGGTGAGTGCGATCGCCAGCGAACGGTCAAGGTTCGTTTCGAGAAATGAGCGAATTGCGAATTCGGCCGTCAGACGCGACGTCAACTCGGCAAGCAGAGCCATTCCCTCGTCGAAATCCGACTCGGAGCCACTTCGTGTCGCCGTGACGGCGACGGCTTCGGTCACCGGCCAGATCATCCAACCGGTGAAGGTCTCTTCTGAAAGCGCACGGCGGATGATCTCGGCGAAGGCCGGAAGATCCTGAGGCAGTTCGGCAGTCATCGCGTCCCGCACAACGCGCGTACGTTCGCCGAGACTCATACCGTCGAATTCGGATGTACTACCCCGAACGAGGGCGAGGCGTGTGTGACCGGAGGCTCGCTCTAGACAGCCTGCCAGATCGGCGACGACGGATTTCCCGAGCAGTTCGTCAGCGGTGGGCATCAGGGGCACACCGTGAGAGCGGAAATCCGATCACCGTCGAGAGTGAAATGGTGATGTAACTGGACGGGGCTTCCGGGAAAATCACCCTCGACCTTCACCGACACGACAACGGCCGAGCCTGGGGTGTTGACCGACTCGATCTTCTGGGTGAAGGTGAACGCCGTCGACACGGCGGACTTCCACGCCACGATTTCTTCGATCCCGACATACGTCCGGCCGTCGTCACGAACCACTGCGTCTTCGGTGAAAACGCCGCGGACGTCGCCGCCGTCGAAATACGCGCGCGCTGCGCCTGGCACCTTCGCTGAGTCGATCATTCGCGAAGAGTACTGCTGGGGTCCGACAGGTTCGGCGAACTCACTGCCCGAGCAGACGCCGCCAACTGAATCTCCATCAACAGCCTGGCCGACGGCTCGGAGAGGTCGGTATCCGTGATCTCCTCGACCCTCTTGATCCGATACCTGAGGGTGTTCGGGTGAATCCGAAGCTGCTCGGATGCACGTCGGACATCGCCCGAATGTGCGAGGTAAACGGAGATGCTTTCGCGCATGTTCGACCCGTTGCGTCTGTCGTAGACGTCCAGGGCGTCGACTCTCGGATCGTGCAGTTGCTCGTCGGCCGCAATGGTGTCCATGATTTCGCCCAGCAGCACCGGTGTGCGCGAGTCCGCGAGGGTGGTCACACGAACATCCCCCGACGTTCCGTCCAAGACCCGATCCACTTCGGCCCGAGCCTGGGCCACCTCCGCAAGCGTCGAAACCGGCGACGAGACCGCGGCCCGTAGCCCCGAAGGCGACACCTTGTCCAAACGCGCGACAACTTCGCGGGTCCACGAGACTGTGGATTTCACGGATTGGGTTCGCGGAAACAGCACATAGATCCGGGTGCCGACGGCACTCACCAGCGATTCACGCTGAAAGGCGCTGGCGTGCAGTCGCAAAGACGACACGAGTTCGCCCGAAGACGGCAGCCCACCGTTTCCGATACTCGCCACTCCGACCACCATCGCCGGTCCGGACATCGGGATGGTCAACGAGGCCGCGAGCGAAGGAACGTCGACACCGCCGCCGCGAACCCCGAGCAACCGCTGAATCTGTATCGCCTCGTTACTCGGCGCGTCTCGGAAGCGCGAAATCAGCCGAGCAGCAACGGCCGCGGCACCGCGGAGCACGCTGTCGGCATCGCCGGCAATGGGAACCGGGCCTTCCTGCACCCAGATCGTGCCGAGAAGATCAGAGCTGAAACCGCTCTCCCCCTTGACATTGTCGGATATTCTCCGAATCGGAACCACCAACCGTCGCCTGATCGCAAGGTCGTCGTGAGCGGGCACCTCCACTACGTCGTCGCTTCGCCGCAGGCTCTCGAAGACGCCCCACTCCTGTAGCTTTCTGAGGTATTCGCGAGGTCCTTCGCGGCCGAGGATTGATTGCCGACGTAGCTCGTCCGCAGCATCTCCCGATGCCGAATAGGCCAAGACGTGGGAATGCTCGTCCTCGATGCTGACCATCCCCCGCGTGATTGCGGCGACGTTCTGCGCCAGCTCGAACAAGTCTGTGTCACTACCGAATACGATGTCGTCCGAATCCTGTCGGGACACCGAATGATCGAGCACGCCCCGGATGGTCGTGAACAATCGATCCCAACGAGCATCCGGATGGACCGCTATCAAGGCGATCCCGGCGCGCTGTGCCGCCGCACGCACCGACGTGTCCGAGGCCTCCTTCGACATGACGGCCCGAGGCGCTGATCCCTTCTGATCGAGGCGGTTCAGCCAGGCCGCCAATTCGGCTGCGCCGATACCGACAGCGAGCCAGAACTCAGAGGATTCGACGGCCGCGGTTCTGGGGCGCGTGAGGTCCCCGACCTCTGCGAACACCACGGAGTCGACGAAGACGTCATCACCCGACGGCGCGAGGACGAGCTCGACAAAAGCTCCGCCCAGCGCCCGAAGGACCGCGTCGAGCCTGACCCCACGGATAGACACGTACCACCCACTCCCCGGACCGTCGCAACGCCTCAACTTCGAGAATAGTGCATTTTCCTGCGAAAACGGTTCAGCCGATCGGACAAACACGGACACCGATGTTTGGCCGCTCAGCGGATTACTCGCCGACGTCTTTCGACTTGACTGGTTCACGACACGACAACTGCCCACTCCTGAGTCTGCCGAAGGATCGTCATGGACGCCGTTACCAATGTCCCCCACCCAGCCAACGAACCGGTGAACAATTACGCGCCGGGAAGCCCGGAACGATCGCGCCTCCGTACGAAACTGACCGAACTGGCCGAATCGCCGACCGACATCAGGCAGGTCATCGGCGGCATCCACCGAACTGCGGAAGGTAAGCGAGAGAGCGTTGTTCAACCACACCGTCACAGTTCGGTGCTCGGATCGTATGCGGGCGCAACCCACTCGGACGTTCGTGATGCCATCGACGCCGCCGCACTCGCCGCCCCGGCCTGGCGCGACCTCTCGTTCGACGACCGCGCTGCGGTCTTCCTCCGCGCCGCCGATCTACTTTCCGGCCCGTGGCGCGAAACCATCGCCGCCGCAACAATGCTCGGCCAGTCGAAGACCGCATACCAGGCCGAGATCGACGCGCCCTGCGAACTGATCGACTTCTGGCGTTTCAACGTCGCGTTCGCACGTCAGATACTCGCCGACCAACCCGTTTCCGCTCCGGGAGTGTGGAATCGCGTCGAATATCGTCCACTCGAAGGTTTCGTCTACGCGATCACTCCCTTCAATTTCACCGCCATCGCCGGAAATCTCCCCACAGCACCGGCCCTGATGGGCAACACCGTGATCTGGAAGCCGTCACCCACGCAGGCCGTCGCGGCGTACCTGACAATGCAACTACTCGAAGCTGCCGGCCTCCCGCCCGGGGTGATCAATCTTGTTCTCGGCGACGGCCCCTTGGTGTCCGAGGTCGCGCTTGCCGACCCCCGACTGGCGGGTATCCACTTCACCGGATCCACCGCAACGTTCCAGCGTTTGTGGCGTGAGGTCGGAGCCAACATCTCGAACTACCGGACGTATCCGCGTCTCGTCGGCGAAACCGGCGGCAAGGATTTTGTACTCGCACACAGTTCCGCTGACCCGGACGTACTCACGACGGCATTGATTCGCGGGGCCTTCGACTACCAGGGCCAGAAATGTTCGGCCGCATCACGGGCGTTCATCCCGAAGTCGGTGTGGGCCAAGATGGGCGACACGTTCATCGACACTGTGTCGTCGCTGAAGTACGGAGACGTCACCGACCTGACGAACTTCGGCGGCGCCGTCATCGACCAACGTTCGTTCGACCGAAACGCCGCCGCGATCGTCCGCGCCAAGTCGACCAGCAGCCTCACCATCGCAGCAGGCGGCGACTACGACGACCGTGAAGGATTCTTCATCTCACCGACGGTCCTACTCGGTGACGACCCGAGCGACGAAGCCTTCAGCACCGAGTACTTCGGTCCCATCCTTTCGCTTCACGTCTACGACGACTCCGCACCGAATGCCTACGCCGACATCCTCGCGCGCGTCGACAGCGGATCCGCTTACGCCCTGACCGGCGCCGTGATCGCCACCGACCGTGCGGCCGTCGATCAAGCTCATCATGGTCTGCGGTTCGCCGCCGGAAACTTCTACGTCAACGACAAGCCGACGGGAGCGGTAGTCGGACAACAACCCTTCGGAGGTGCGCGGGCTTCCGGTACCAACGACAAGGCCGGTTCGCCGCAGAATCTGCTCCGTTGGGCGTCGACACGCACCGTCAAGGAAACCTTCGTTCCTCCCACCGATCATCGTTACCCCCACCAGGACGTCGATCCAGCCGAGAGCGAGAACCGTTGATGAGTGCCGTCTCGCTGAGCAACCCACTGCGCCCGGTACTCCTCGCGGCGGCACGCTCGTCGCGACTGGAGAAGACAGTCTCCGGGATGACCTTGACCCGCAAGCTTGTAGACAGGTTCGTCGCCGGGGACGCGGAACCCGCAGCGATGTCAGCGGTGCGCAACATCCTCACCAGTGGCCGGTTCGTGACGGTCGACTACCTCGGCGAGGACACCACCGATCCGGCTCAGGCAACAGCTACCGTCGACGCCTATCTCTCCCTTCTCCGCTCGTACGCAACGCTTTCCGAGATTGCCGGGACGCAACACTCCCTGGAGGTTTCGCTCAAGCTCTCCGCGTTGGGGCAGTCACTTCCCGGTGACGGCGAGAAGATCGCCCTGGCGAACGCTCACCGAATCGTCACAGCGGCAGACGAAGTGGGCGCGTGGGTCACCGTCGATGCGGAGGATCACACCACCACCGACTCGACACTGTCCATCGTCGAAGAGTTGCGCCGCGACTTCCCGACGCTCGGCACGGTCCTGCAGGCGTACCTACACCGCACCGAGGCCGACTGCCGGCACTTCTCCGGATCAGGTTCACGAATTCGGCTGTGCAAGGGTGCATACAAGGAACCGGCCGGCGTCGCGTTCCAAAAGGCCGCCGAAGTCGACGCGTCGTACGTGCGTTGCCTGAAGGTCTTGATGGAAGGTGACGGATACCCGATGGTGGCCTCCCACGATCCCACCATGATCGACGCCGCCCTCGGACTCGCCACACTGACCGAGCGGACAGCCGCGGATTTCGAGTTCCAGATGCTCTTCGGCATCCGCGACGGCGAACAACGCAGATTGGTAGCCGAAGGCAATCACCTGCGGGTCTACGTTCCCTACGGCAGCCAGTGGTACGGCTACTTCATGCGTCGCCTCGCGGAAAGACCGGCCAACCTCATGTTCTTCATGCGCTCACTCGCTTCCAACAACTAGACACCGGAAACCGGTGGCAGCGGTGGCAACTCGAGGTTCTCGCGAAAGGTATCGCCGACGTAGTCGGATCCCACGATTCCGCGCTTGCGCAGCTCCGGCAGCAGCCCGTTCGTGACGAAATCGCGTGTACGCGGATCCGCAAGGTCACCGAGCGTGATGACGTCGAGTACGCCCGCGTCGTATCGTTCCTCGATCGCGTCCGCGAGCTGTTCCGGGGTGCCCGCCGCTGCCCAGTGGCCGGTGTCCTTGGACGCGATGATCAACTCACGCAGAGTCTTTCCTTGTGATGCGAGCTTGCCGAAGATCTCGACCCGGCCCCGCCGTCGATTCACCGACGACGGGTCCGGCAACAACGACTCCGGGATCGGCCGATCCAGCGGCAATTCCGAGAAATCCACGCCGCCGCCGAACATATCGGCAAGCCTGGTGCGTCCGGCGTCGAAGTCCGTCGATTCCTCGGCTTCTCTGACCAATCGTTCGACTTCGGCTTCGGTAGCGCCGTACGTTGCGTGGAACGAGCTGAAAATCAGTGGCAGTTCGTCCCCACGCCCCAACTCTGCCGCCCTGGCGCGGATCGTCTTCGTGTAGGTGACCGCGTCCTCGAAGGTTGCGAGAGAAGTGAATACGACCTCCGCGAAGCGAGCACCCAGTTCGATACCCCCGGCAGATTGGCCTGCCTGGAATTGGACCGGACGACGCTGCGGCAGGGATGGAATGTTCAACGGCCCCTGTACGGTGAAGTACTTGCCTCGGTGCTCGATGGGGACCACCCTCGACGGATCTAGCACCGCAGAGCCCTCTCCCCGGATCAAGGCGCCGGGCTTCCAGCTGTCGAAGAGCGCGTTGACCACCTCGAGCGATTCGGCCGCTCGGGCGTACCGCTCCTCCGGACTCGGCAGGTCCAGGTCGCTGTAGTTCTCTTCTCCGAGTGAGGAAGTGACGGCATTCCATGCGGCTCGACCATTGCTGACGTGGTCCAGGGTGCCGAACAACCGTGCCAGGTTGAATGGGTGATGAAACGTCGTCGTGACGGTGGCGATGAGCCCCACATGGGTGGTGACCGCACTCAGCGCGGCAAGGAAGATCAACGGCTCCTGCGCACCGATCGCGCCCTGCGCGCCGAAACTCAGCAGGTCGGCGGCAAACAGTCCGTCGATCTTGTTCGCCTCGGCCGTCTTTGCGACGTCGATCGCGGACGCGACCGTCGACGTCGTCGGATCGATCGCTGCGTCGTAGATACTCACCGCCCCGCTGACACCGGTCACCGTCTTGAGTGGACGCCTACGATCGGCCACCGACCATCCTCCTGGCTTCGCGAAATCTGTTCCGAATTCACAACGCTAGACCGATCCTGGCTCCCGACAAGGTATTCACTCAGCCTGGTTCTATCCCTCCGAACGCCGCTTGGTCACGCCCCGGATTTACGGGCACGATAGGCGGCGACGTGCGCCCTGTTCCCACAGTTTCCGGTGTCGCAGTATCGCTTCGAACGATTGCGCGACAAATCCACGAAGACCGCTTCGCAGTCCGGGGCCTCACACCATCGCAACCTCGAGAATTCGTCGGTTCGGATCAGATCGAGCACACCCATCGCCGCTTCTGCGGCCATCCGGTCCACCAGTGGCGAATCGTCAGCGGTGACGTGCAGGTGCCAGCCGAGGTCGTCGTGCCTGGTGAGCCGCGGCCTCGCGCCCGATTCGAGTAGCAGTGTGTTCACCACCTCGACGGCGTCGTCCACTCCCGCGGCTTCCCAGAACTTTCGCAGTCGTGGACGCAGCGCACGAACCGCCGTCAATTCCTCCGGTGTGCCGTCCCGCCTGCCGGTCCAGCGATCCGCGTCGAGAAACCGTGTCAGCTCCTCTTGATCCGGAAGCAGTTCGGCCCCGCCGCGGGCCGTGTTGACCAACGACGCGGCGAAGACGAGCGCCGATTCCGTGTCACCAGCAAAATGCACTTTGACTCCTGAGCCGTATCAACCTAATGTCAGCATCGTAATCGCTTTTACTCCTGACGGGTGACGACGTGAACTCTCGCAACGGCTTGATCTTCGCTCTGCTGTCCGCGGCAACGTTCGGCGTATCGGGCCCGTTCGCGAAATCTCTCATCGAATCAGGGTGGTCCCCCGGCGGCGCAGTGTTCGCGCGCGTTGCCGGCGGCGCACTGGTGATGATGGTGATCGCCGTAGCCACCCAATGGCCTCGCCTACGACAGGTGAGCACCCACACGCGAACGGTACTGCTGTACGGGGTGTTCGCGATCTCGGGCGTTCAACTGTGCTTCTTCAATGCCGTGCAACATCTTTCGGTCGGCGTCGCATTGCTTCTCGAGTACCTTGCACCGATCATCGTCATCGGGTGGGTGTGGATAACCAAGGGCGCACGTCCGAGCGTGCAGACGCTTCTCGGTGCGGCGGTGGCCTTGATCGGCGCCGCCGTGGTGATCGACGTCTTCGGATCGGCAGAGATCAGTGCCGTCGGAGTCGCCTGGGGACTGGCCGCCGCGGCATGCCTTGCAGTCTATTTCGTCATTTCCGAACGTGCGGACGGTGATCTCCATCCTGTTGTTCTCGCGGCATCGGGGCTCACGGTCAGTGCAGTGGTCATCGGCGCGCTCGGACTCGTAGGCGTCCTCCCCCTCCAGTTCTCGGCCTCGAACGCCGTCGTGGCAGACCATTCGGTGAACGTGTGGCTGCCGGTGGTGGTCCTGGTCCTGGTCAGCACTGTCATTGCCTATCTCACCGGCATCGCCGCGATCACGCTGCTGGGGCCGACAATCGGGTCTCTGGTAGCGCTGACCGAAGTGCTGTGCGCGGTCGTCGCCGCGTGGATCCTGGTCGGGGAATCCGTCACCGCACTCCAAGCTGTAGGTGGCGCAGCAATCATCGCGGGGTTGGTCCTCGCGCGCCTCGGTCAGGTTGCACCGAAACAGATACCGGCCGACCCGATGACAAATGTCATGGCAGAAGAATGACGGACGGACGAGGGATCACGACCTCGAAGCGAGCAGATTCTATGTATGACCTCAACACAGGCACGGCATTCACCACAGGCACTGCACACACTCACTGAAGGATCGGCACACGACGCCGTCCGGTTGACCGGACTTCGCAAGAGTTTCGGAACCGTCGACGCCGTCAAAGGTATCGACCTGAGCATCCGCCCCGGCGAGATCGTCGCGTTCCTCGGCCCGAACGGCGCAGGCAAGACGACAACCATCGACATGATCCTCGGCCTGTCCCGGCCGACGTCAGGCGAGGTGAGCGTCTTCGGAATGTCACCTCGATCGGCGATTGCCCGCGGACTCGTCTCGGCAGTCATGCAGACCGGCGGACTACTGAAAGAGCTGACGGTTGCCGAGACTGTGCAGCTGACCGCCAGCCTGTACTCCCAATCCCGTCCGGTCGACGAAGTGCTGGGGAGAGCCGGAATCCTCGACATCTCCGATCGCCTGGTCAGCAAATGCTCAGGCGGACAACAACAGCGGTTGCGATTTGCGATGGCGTTGCTGTCGAACCCGCAATTGCTCATTCTCGACGAGCCCACCACCGGCATGGACGTCGAAGGGCGTCGGGACTTTTGGTCCGCCATCCGCGCCGACGCAGATCACGGTCGCACTGTGCTTTTTGCGACGCACTACCTCGAAGAGGCCGATGTCTACGCCGACCGCATCATCCTGGTCAGGCAAGGCACCGTGGTCGCAGACGGGACCACCGCCGAGGTCAAGGCGATGGCGTCCGGACGCACCCTGCGCGCGACTGTTCCAGGCATCACCGACGAACTCCTGCGAGCCATACCGAACTCCGACGCCGTCGAGGTGCGCGGTGAGTCACTGCTCGTGCACTCGGGTGACACCGATGCCGTTGCACGGTTCCTGTTGACCAATACCCAGGCTCGCGATCTCGAAATCGTCTCGCGTGGCCTCGAAGACGCATTCATCGCACTCACGTCGAACAACTCCGAAGGACAGAAGTGATGACCACTGCAACCGAAGCGAATACCTACGGAGCCGAGCGAACCGTCGTACCTCTCGGCGGATTCAACACGACGCTACTGCGACTGGAATTTCATCGCCTGACTCGCAACCGGCGCACGATGATCTTCACGCTCGTCATGCCGGTTGTCTTCTTCCTCGTCTTCGGTCTCGGTCAAGGCGACGACGACCACGGGATCGGGCACGGCAATGTCGCCGCGTACATCATGATCAGCATGGCCCTGTACGGCGCGATGCTGGCCACCACCAGCGGCGGCGCGATGGTCTCGATCGAACGAGCGTCCGGGTGGAGCCGACAACTTCGGCTGACTCCCCTGACCCCGGTCGCCTACATCGCCGTCAAACTGATCATGGCGATGCTGCTCGGTCTCGTCTCGATTCTCGTGGTCTACGTCGTCGGCGCGTTCACCTCGGCGCAGATGGACGGATCACTCTGGTTCACAACGGCATTGATCGCCTGGCTGGGATCGTCGATCTTCGCGGCCTTCGGCCTGTTCATGGGGTACCTACTCCCCAGTGAGAACGTCATGCAGTTGCTCGGACCGGGACTGGCTCTGCTCGCATTCGGCGGCGGACTCTTCGTACCACTCACCGACGGTTCCGTATGGGCGACCATCGCACAGTTCACCCCGATGTTCGGCATCAACGCCCTCGCCCACGCACCGTTGACGGGCAATAGCATTCACTGGACCTGGATCGTCAATATCCTGGTGTGGTTCGCCATCTTCGCCGGCGGAGCGATCTGGCGGTTCCAACGAGATACGGAGCGTGTGTAGTTGTCGCAAACGACTGACCGAGAAGATTCCGTCGCGCTCCCGCGGCGGAATCGTTTCGGCGTTCTCTTCGCGGCGGTCTGGATGGTATTTCTCGGCGGGCCGCTGATCGAGGGATGGAATCTGCGCGACGAACTGCGCGGCTGGACAGGGATTCTCGCGACGGTCGCCTTCAGTGCGCTCTATCTCTACACGTTCGCCACAACGCAGCAGCGGCGTCGAATGACAATGACTCGGCCGACGATTCGCGAAGCTGCACTGGCTTTGGCCGCCTTGACCGCGTTGGCCGCCGTGATGATCGTGAGCGTCGGGCCGACAGGTTTGGCAGCAGCACCGTACCTCGCGGTGACAGCGGTGACACTGTTGCCGACCGTCGCCGGCGGCATTCTCGCCTTGGTGTTCGCGGCCTCCGTGGAGATAGTCAGCCTCTCGTCCGGATGGGGGAACTACTCCGGACTCTCACTCGGAGTCTGCGCGGCCGCGTTCGCGACCTGGGGAATCATGTCCCTGATCAGCCGCAACTTCGCCATACTCCACGAACGCGAAGAGCAGGAGCAGCGGGCAATCATGGAGGAGCGAACGAGGATGGCGCGGGATCTGCACGACATCCTCGGGCACTCGCTGACCGTCATCACGATCAAAGCCGAACTGGCCAATCGCCTACTCGATGTCGATATCGAACGTGCGCGCAACGAACTCGACGACCTCGAAAGGCTCTCTCGAGACGCGCTGGCGGACGTGCGCTCGGCCGTCGAAGGATTTCGTGGGATTTCTCTTCCCGTCGAGATAGCCCGAGCGCGAGAGGCATTGCGTGCGGCTGGTATCGAAGACGACGTGCCGAGCAGCACCGACATGGTTCCCACGCGTCTTCGGGAACTCTTTGCATGGACGATCCGTGAGGGCGTCACCAACGTCGTTCGACACAGCGGTGCGACCCACTGCCGGATCACGGTCGACGAAAATAGTGCGTCGGTCGTCGACGACGGACGAGGGGCCGAGTCGACGTCTTCCGGAAACGGTCTGATCGGATTGCGCGAGCGCGCCGGAGCGTCGGGCGCACGAGTGATCATCACTCATCCCCAGCCGCAGGGGTTTGCACTTCAGGTAGTCGAACAGGAGACAGAGTGAACAGCCAGGGCGATCGAGCAACCATACGGCTGCTCTTGGCGGACGATCAGGCGCTCGTGCGAGGAGCTTTGGCCGCGCTGCTCGATCTGGAATCCGACCTGTCCGTGGTGGCCGAGGTCGGTCGCGGCGACGAGGTGGTGTCCGCCGTTCTCGAACACCGCCCGGACGTCGCGCTTCTGGACGTCGAGATGCCCGGCATGGACGGAATCGCCGCGACGGCGGCCCTCCGCGAGGCAGCACCCGACACCCGGGTTCTGATCGTCACCACGTTCGGCCGTCCCGGATTTCTTCGTAAAGCCCTGCACGCCGGGGCCGGCGGGTTCGTCGTCAAGGACACCCCCGCCAGGCAGCTTGCCGACGCGGTCAGGCGTGTCCACGCCGGACTGCGCGTCGTCGATCCCACCCTTGCGGCCGACAGCCTCGTCAGCGGCGAGTCGCCCCTGACGGAGCGTGAGACCCAAGTACTGCGCGCCGCTCACGACGGCGCACCCGTGGCAGCCATCGCAGGGGCGCTCTTCTTGTCCGCAGGGACAGTTCGAAATCATCTGTCATCCGCGATGGGTAAGACGGGTGCGTCGACGCGCGCGGAAGCCGTCAGAATCGCCGAGTCGAACGGCTGGCTCTGATCCGCGCGTCTGGAATCGCCTTCCCCGGCAAATAGTTCGCCGTTCGATTCGTGATGGCGATTTGTCCAGATCACTCAAAGTAGGGACCTTCTACCCTAGGGATTTTCCCTGCAAACGACCGCTTCGCGAGAATCCGAAACAGCTAATCGTTCGATACCTGGCTATGATGCAGTTAATTGAACCGACGGAGCCTGTGCGTAGCGGGGGAAGGGACGTCTCATGTCGAACCAGTTCAACGATCGCTTGAACTCGCTGTTCGAGACTGCCGACTTTCACGTCACCAACGCGATGGTCGTTCGCGGCATGACCGAGTTCGGCTGCCGCATCTCGACGCCGTACCTGTCGCAACTGCGCACCGGCGTCCGAACCAATCCGTCACCCGAAGTGGTTGCCGCCCTCGCCCACTTCTTCAAGGTCCATCCGGACTACTTCTACGCCCCGTCCGATCACACTCCGCCCGCGATCTCAGGTGGCGAGGCAGACCTCTCCCTCCTCGAACAGCTGCACAACGTGCGCCTGCGGAACCTCACCTCCCGTGTCGTCGACCTCTCACCGTCTTCACAGGATCTGCTTGTCGAAATGGCGGAGAATCTACGTTCCTCCGAAAATCTTCCGCGCGTACCACCGGACTCGAATTCCTACATGTCACGCGCATAGCGCCCTTCGCCGACTCTCCTTGACTGCTCAGGGAGGGTTGGCCTTATGCTGGTCGATGCAGCTGGTTCGCCCGGCACGGTCATGAGGAGCCCCGAAGACCGGTCCCGGCGTCGAAGCTCCGTCAGCGCAAGCTGTCGGGGTGAGAGGGAACCCGGTGAAAATCCGGGACTGTCCCGCAGCGGTAAGCAGGAACGACCGCCGTTCATGTGCACTGGGCATCCGCCTGGGAAGCGACGGCCAGTAGGTTCGATCCAACTCGATCGAGTGCCCGCGAGTCCGAAGACCTGCCGACTGTGTCGGGCACGCCGTGCCCGACGGTCCACCGCCTCGTGGAATGGGCGTGTAGATCTCCATCGGACCTCGTGTGCGGTGCGGGCAGTGCTGCCCGCTGAAACTCGGGGTCTCGTGAGGTGTACCCGTCTGCCGGCAGTGGCCATCAGTGCATTGGCAATCTGGAGAAACTCCGTGACAACAACATTCACTTCGACCGTGCTGGGCTCACCGCGCATCGGTCCTCATCGAGAACTCAAGCGGGCAACCGAAAGCTACTGGGCAGGGCGCATCGACGCCGACGCCCTGCAGGCTGTCGCCCGTGACCTCCGTCGGCAGGGCTTGGCCGACCTCCGTGACCTGGGCCTCGACTCCGTCCCGGTCAATACCTTCTCCTTCTACGACCAGATGCTCGACACCGCAGTTCTTCTCGGCGCGCTGCCCGACCGCGTCGCGTCGGTCGCCGATCCGTTGGACCGCTACTTTGCCGCTGCCCGTGGGACGGACACCATCGCGCCGCTCGAAATGACGAAGTGGTTCGACACCAACTACCACTACCTGGTGCCGGAGATCTCGCCGTCCACCACGTTCGCACTCGACCCGTCCAAGGTCTTGTCCGAACTGGCAGAAGCACTTTCCGACGGCATTGCAGCCCGCCCGGTCGTCATCGGACCGGTCACCTTCCTGCTGCTCTCGAAGGCTGTCGGCACCGACGAGCCGCTGCTCTCGCGACTCGAAGAACTACTCCCCCTCTACGCGGATCTACTCGGTCGGCTCGCGAAGGCCGGTGCGAGCTGGGTTCAGCTCGACGAACCGGCCCTCGTGGGCGATCGCACCGACGAGGAAATCGAAGCGGCACGCGCTGCGTACGAACAGCTTTCAGCGCTGTCCGAGCGGCCGTCGATCCTGTTGGCGTCGTACTTCGGTTCGCTGCGTGAGGCGCTGCCCGCGCTTGCGTCCACCGGCGTCGAAGGATTTGCCGTCGACCTGGTGGCCGGTCAGGATTCGATCGGCTCCGTCCCCGAACTCGCCCGCAAACTGGTCGTCGCCGGCGTGGTCGACGGACGAAACATCTGGCGGTCGGATCTGGATTCGGCACTGAGCACGTTGGGTGCTCTGTTGGGCAGCGTGGATAATCTTGCCGTCTCCACATCGTGCTCCCTGCTGCACGTTCCGTACACTCTCGACGCAGAAGCCGATGTCGACAAGGCCCTGCGCTCGTGGCTCGCGTTCGGCACCGAGAAGGTCAAGGAAGTAGTAACTCTCGCAACCGCTCTCACACAGGGCCGGGAGTCGGTGGAAGACGAGTTCGCTCTGGCACGAGCGGCCGCGTCGACCCGCAAGGACGATCGCAGACTCAATGATGCGAGTGTTCGGGGACGCCTGGCCGCCGTGCTGAACTCGGCGACCGGTCGCGCGCCCGCCGCCGAACGTCGCGCTGCCCAGGACGAACTGCTTTCTCTGCCGCCGCTGCCCACGACGACAATCGGTTCGTACCCGCAAACCTCGAAGATCCGCATCGCTCGCGCAGCACTGCGCAAGGGCGAGATCGACGAAGCCGAGTACGTCAACCGTATGCGCGCCGAAATTTCCGAAGTTGTTGCGCTCCAGGAAAAGCTGGACCTGGACGTTCTTGTTCACGGTGAGCCGGAACGCAACGACATGGTCCAGTACTTCGCGGAGCAGTTGGACGGATTCTTCGCCACCGCCAACGGTTGGGTCCAGTCGTACGGCACCCGCTGCGTGCGTCCGCCGATTCTGTACGGCGACGTCTCCCGCCCGAAACAGATGACCGTCGACTGGATCACGTACGCGCAGTCCCTGACCGACAAGCCGGTCAAGGGCATGCTCACCGGACCCGTCACCATTCTGGCCTGGTCGTTCGTCCGCGACGACCAACCCCTCGTCGACTCGGCAAATCAAGTCGCACTGGCCATTCGAGACGAGACCGTCGACCTGCAGGCCGCCGGAATCGGAATCATCCAGGTTGACGAACCGGCTCTACGAGAACTACTCCCACTGCGCGCCGAGGATCAGCGTGCCTACCTGGACTGGTCGGTCGGCGCCTTCCGGTTGGCTACCTCGGGCGTCGCGGATTCCACCGCGATCCACACGCACCTGTGCTACTCCGAGTTCGGAGCGGTGATCGGCGCCATCGCCGGCCTCGACGCGGACGTCACGTCCATCGAGGCGGCGCGCTCACACATGGAGGTCCTCGACGATCTCAGTTCGGTCGGGTTCGACCTCGGCGTCGGCCCGGGTGTCTACGACATCCACTCGCCGCGGGTGCCGAGCGTCGACGAGATTGCCGAATCCCTGCGTGAGGCACTCAAAGCTGTTCCTGTCGAGCGGTTGTGGGTCAACCCGGACTGCGGTTTGAAGACCCGCGGTTCCGTCGAGGTCGAGGCGTCACTGCGTAACCTCGTCGAAGCCGCGAAGTTGGTACGAGCGGAGCTATAGGGGCAAAGCCCCTGTGCGCCTTTTTGGTAGTGGGCACTACCAAAAAGGCGCACGGGGGTCAGCTCAACCACGTGTTGCCGAAGAGCAGAATCCCGTCCGCACTCGGGGTCACTCCGTGGACGTTCTCGCGCCACGGGATGAAGACCTTGCCGGAGTTGACCACGGCCATCGGCGCCGTCTCGTTGACCACGGTCTGAATATCGTCGATGACGGCTCGCCGCTCATCCTCGCCCGACGCCGTTTGCAGCTTGCCGAGCAACTCGTCCATCCGAGCGTTCTTGTAACCGAGGATGTTCGACGGCGATTCGCTGAACAGGTTGCCGTACATACGCACGAACGGTGACTCTTCCAGCACGTTGAACGCGAAGTAGGACACGTCGTAGTCATGCTTTGCGTACAGCATGGAAATCAGATCGTTGATGCTGGTTGCGTAGGTGATGTCGACCGTGAAACCCACTGCCTGCAAGAGCGACTGAAACGTCAGTGCGCTGCGCTGCGTCGCCGGATCGTTCATCCCGACGTACGTCAGTTTTCCGTCGTAACCGTCCGCCTTCGCCTCGGCGAGATACTTCTTGGCCGCCTCGGGGTCGAAGCCGTTCCCGGCCACCGATCCGTGCCACTGCGACCACGACGCGAACATGTCGGTGCCGGGTTCGCCGAAGCCGCCCTGAACTCGCTCGTTGAACGTATTCGGGTCCACCGCAGCGACAATCGCCTTACGCACGCGCTCGTCCTTCGCTGCCCGATCGTCGCGCTGATTGATTGCCAGAACTCCGGCCATGCTGGCCGAGTACACAAATCCGGGATCACCGGCTTCGAAAGCCTCGTGAATGAAGTCGGGAGACTTCAGATAGGCAACCTGGATTCCGTCGGTGTGCAATCCTTCCAGTTTGCTCTTCTCGTTGACGATTGCGGGAAAGCGCAACTTCTCGAGGTACGGCGCCCCGTCCCAGTACGTCGGACGGGCAGCGAGCACCAATTCGTCCTGGGAGGCGAACTTCTCGACGGTGAACGGGCCTGCCCCGATCGGGGTGAACGTGCCGGTAGCCATCGACGAGGGCGCGACGATCATGCCGGGACCGGTGGTGAACATGATCGGGAACTCGTCCCACGGCTGCGCCAATGTAAAGACGACCGTTCTCGGATCCGGTGAATTCGTCTCGCGCACAGCGGTCTTCCACACCAGCGCGTGAGTTCCCTTCTTCTGCAGATAGTGATCGATGCTCCACAGGACTGCCGCACTGTCCATCGGAGTGCCGTCGCTGAAGGTGACGCCGTCGCGCAATTTCAGTGTCCACACCGTGTTGTCGCCGTTGGCCGACAAGGACTGCGCCAAGTGGGGGACGTATTCGCCCGCCGCCGTATCGAAGCGCATGAGAAGGTCGTAGATGGCTGCCATTTCGCTACCACCGGTAGCGCCGCCGTCCTGACGGTCAGCCGGATCGAGACTGCTGATCCCGTTGTAGGTGGCAAACGACACGGTGCCACCCGATCGCGGCTCTCCCCCGTTGTTCTGGTCACCGACAACTCCGACCGTCACGTCCGATGCATCCGTGGTCGTACCTTGGCTGCTACCGGCGCACCCCGTCACCACCAGCGTCGCCGACGCCAGGACAACCATCCAGATTCGAGCGCGGACTCGGTACGAGCGCTTCATTGCGACTCACTTTCACAGTTCACGGATACGTCGATCCCTGGATCGGACACCCGACATATTTGTAAGTGAATTCTAGGTAAGGTCTCGTCCTGCGTCTTCGTTTTCACAAAGCCGAAGCGATAATTCGCATTCATGACAGCAGAAACAAGAACTGAATTCTAGGTTGCAACCGTTCAGCGAATTACCAGTCCGATGACGTCTTCGACGTTCCGCTGGGCCTCTGCGAATCCGATCCGGCCACTGGTCCACAGCGCAAGGGCCGTCAACATCGTGCCGCCTATTGCCACGGCCGCAACCCTCGCCGTCTCGGCCGGGACGCCGTCCATCAACTCGAACAGCATTCTCCGATGTGCCGCTGCGCGCAGATCCAACGACTCGATCACGAACTGATCCGAGGACGAATGGAGTTCGATCTCCAACCGAGCGAAGTAGGGCCTACGCTCGAATGCCTTCATCTCGCGACGATGAAGTGCCAGAACCCGCTCGTACGCGTTGTTCTCACCACCGTCTGCCCGCAACTTCTCAGGACGACGGACCGATTCGAGACCGCTCCACGCCGTCATCGCCGCAGCCAGAAGTTGCTGTTTGGTCGGAAAGTAGCGATACAGCGTTCCGAGTGCGACGCCTGAACGCTCCGAGACGTCTTTCATCTGGATTCGATCCGACGGCATCTCGGCCAGCATCTCGACCACCGCCGTGGTCAGTCGTCCTCTCCGCTCGAGTTGCCCCACCGACATGAGGTCGACGTCCAAGGGAAACTCGTCGCTGCGCGCAGTCACGCGCGTCACGATAGTTCAGAATCCTGACCGCAGTGCCGGGTTGCGAAGTTTCATCGTAACCCCGAGATCTAATACACGGATTAATCAACTGCAGATCGCGCTAGGGTTAGTCCATGACTGACCGGACAACCGATGACCAGCCAACCGTCGGCGTGCTGAACTTCTGGTCGTTCATCGAACTGGCCAACAAGCGACTGGCCACCGAACACGGCTTTCGCGACCAGCTGGCCACCGAGGTACTACTGACACTCAATCGGGCTTCCAACGTGGTCACCTACGATCTCGAGTCGTCGATCCACCGCCCTCGCGGCTGGTCATGGTCCTCCTTCAGGCTGTTGTTCGTCACCTGGCTGGCCGGTCCGATCGAGCCGAAGGCTGCCGCCGAGCTCACCGGCATGAGTAGGGCAGCGGTCTCCAATCTGTCCAAGTCGCTGCTGGCAGACGGATTGATCGATCGTCGGCCCACCGAGAACGACGGCCGTTCCGTCCAGCTGTACCTGACCGCCAAGGGCCGAGAAGCCATGGTCGAAGCCTTTCGCGAGCAGAACGAACGCGAACACGCCTGGGTAAGCGTCCTGAGCGAGGCCGAACAGCGAATTCTTGTCATGCTCCTGGACAAACTGATCACCAACCGCAGCCAGTTCGACGTACGCGGACGTAACTGACATAGACCCGAACCCCTTGGAGGGTTGCGCTCATCACATCATTTTAGTTAATGTATTTACTATCTGGTGGAGGTGAGCCAGGCAGAACAGCACAGAAGGAGCCCCGTCATGGCGTTCTATCGACAACTCGGCAACATCCCACCGAAGCGTCACACCCAACACCGTGACGAGTCCGGCAACCTCTACTACGAAGAGCTGATGGGAGAGGAAGGTTTCTCCTCGGATTCTTCGTTGCTGTACCACCGCGAGATCCCGTCGGCCATCGTCGACGCAACGGTCTGGGAACTGCGCGATCAGAGCACAACCCCCAACCATCCCCTCAAACCGCGCCATCTGAAACTCCACACGCTGTTTCCCGAAAGCACCTGGAACGAGACCGACGTGGTAACCGGCCGTCGTCTCATCCTCGGAAATGCCGACGTGCGATTGTCCTACGTCGTTGCGGCAGCGCCATCTCCCCTGTATCGCAACGCAATCGGCGACGAGATGGTCTACATCGAATCTGGCGAGGCGACCGTCGAGACCGTCTTCGGTGCACTCGAGGCCAGTGAAGGTGACTACGTCCTGATCCCGATGTCCACAACGCATCGATGGATCCCCAAGGGTGACAAGCCACTTCGTGCCTACGCCATCGAGGCGAACAGTCACATCGTCCCGCCCAAGCGCTATCTTTCCCGCTTCGGCCAGCTGCTCGAGAACGCACCGTTCTGTGAACGAGACCTGCACGGACCGATCGCGCCCATGATCGCCGAAGGAACCGACGTCGAGGTACTGGTCAAGCACCGAACGTCGGCGGGCATCGTCGGCACCCGAATAGTTTATCCCACGCACCCTTTCGATGTCGTCGGCTGGGACGGCTGCCTGTACCCGTACACCTTCAACATCTCCGACTACGAGCCGATCACGGGCCGTGTTCACCAACCGCCGCCGGCCCACCAGGCGTTCGAGGGAAACAACTTCGTGATCTGCAACTTCGTTCCGCGCAAGGTCGACTACCACCCCCTGTCGATCCCGGTGCCGTACTACCACTCGAACGTCGACTCGGACGAGATCATGTTCTACTGCGGCGGTGACTACGAGGCACGCAAGGGTTCCGGCATCGGACAGGGTTCGATATCTATTCATCCCGGCGGCCACGCCCACGGCCCACAACCCGGCGCCTACGAGCGGAGCATCGGCGCCGAGTTCTTCGACGAGCTGGCCGTCATGGTCGATACGTTCCGGCCCCTCGAATTGGGTGAGGGAGCCCTTGCCTGCGAGGACGAAGCGTACGCCTGGAGTTGGGCAGGGCGGGGGCCTAGGCAATGACGATCATCTCCCCACTCCTGCGCGGCCTGTGCGACGACGCAGCACTTTTCCCACCCGGCAATGCTTCTCTCGCCGAAGCAATTCCGGCCCACGCCGCCTACCTGCAGGCGGACTACGACGCACTGGTCGGGCCTTTCGTTTTTCCCGCGCCTCGACTGAGCGAACTGGCTGCGTACGTTTCAGCGGACAGCCCGGTGACGCTGAGTCTGACCGTGCCGGCCGGCCCATCCGATACGGCGGCCGCACTCTCGAACGCGCGAGCCATCCCTGGTGTTCACGTCGCCGCCGTCGAGGTGGGAATTCCAGACGGGTTGGACGCCGATGCGGCCTTCGAGGAAATCGCTCGTGTCCATGCCGCTCATCCCGACGTCGACATTTTTGTCGAGGTGCCTCGAGGTGATCGGCGCGCGGGCTATCTGGCAGCTCTCGAAACTGCCGGGCATTCCGCAAAGTTTCGCACCGGCGGGATTGTCGCCGAGGCGTACCCGAACGAGGAAGAGCTCGCCGATGCGGTGATATCCGTTGTCCGAGCCAATATCCCGTTCAAGGCGACTGCGGGACTGCACCACGGCGTGCGCAACACCGATCCGGAAACAGGCTTCGAGCAACACGGCTTCCTCAACATCATGGTGGCCGTCGACGCGGCGAGGCGGGGCGCCGATCGTTCGGAAATTGTTGCTGCACTGTCTCAGCGCGATGGAAAATCGATCGCGCAAGCCCTGGCCGACCTCACCGAGGACGAGGCCGGCGAGGTGCGTCGCCGATTCCTCTCGTTCGGTACCTGCAGCATCTCGGACCCTCTGACCGAGCTGGAAGGCCTCGGGTTGATCGTCCGCTCCGACAAAACCGAAGGAACTCTCGTATGACTGTCACGACCATCGACATTCCCGCCGACTCACTGTTCGGTCTCGACAATCTGCCGTACGGGGTCTTCTCCCCCGCGGGAGGGTTACCGCGTGTCGGTGTGCGCGTCGCCGAATCGGTGGTCGATCTCGCAGCGACACTAGGTGATTCCGTCTTCTCCGAACCGACTCTGAACGCGTTCATGGCTCAGGGACGAGATCAGTGGGTATCGGTGCGAAACCGGATCACGGAGCTCGTGACTAGCGAAATAGACTCGAATGCAGTGTTTTCCGTTGATTCGGTGACAATGCATTTGCCGATCGCAGTGGCCGATTACGTCGACTTCTACGCCTCGGAGAATCACGCAACCAACCTCGGGCGGTTGTTCCGCCCGGACGCAGCCCCCTTGATGCCGAACTGGAAGCATCTTCCCGTCGGATACCACGGGCGCTCGAGCACCATCGTCGTCTCCGGCACCGACATCGTTCGTCCCTGCGGACAGCGGAAGGCACCCGATCAGGAAAGCCCGGACTTCGGACCGTCCCGGCGCCTCGACATCGAAGCCGAGATGGGGTTCATCGTCGGAACTCCCTCGAAGATGGGCGATTCCATCACCCCGGACGAATTTGCCGAGTACGTCTTCGGCGCCGTGGTCGTGAACGACTGGTCTGCCCGAGACATCCAGGCGTGGGAGTACGTGCCCCTCGGTCCGAACCTGGGGAAGAGTTTCGCGACCTCCATCTCACCGTGGGTCGTACCCTTGCTCGCTCTCGAAGCAGCCCGAATCGACACTCCGGTGCAGGATCCCGAACCGCTTTCCTATCTGCGTGGTGAAGAGAAGTGGGGGCTGGACATCGACCTGGCCGTCGAATGGAACGGTCACGTCGTCTCCCGGCCGCCCTACGCCCAGATGTACTGGTCGCCTGCGCAGATGCTCGCGCACACCACCATCAACGGCGCAGCAGCGAGCACCGGCGATCTCTTCGCGTCCGGAACCATTTCCGGACCGGACAAAGATCAGCGCGGCGCCTTCATCGAGCTGACGTGGGGCGGCAAGGAACCCGTAGCTGTGGGCTCCGAGACCCGTACCTTTCTCGAAGACGGCGACACCATCGCCATCTCAGCCACCGCTCCCGGCGCCGGCGGATCACGAATCGGCTTCGGGGATGTTCACGCTCGGATCCTGCCTGCAACGCAAACCGAAAGATAGTGATTGACAACTGTTTGATTCACGCTGATCTGATGTCCGGAATTCCTTGCCTCACGATTCTCCGAAGATAAGCTGGACTAACCATCCAGAGCGATCGAGAGTCCTGGCTCCGTGACGTCGCAGCAACCCCCTCTGCTGAGGTGCGGGTGCTTTCTGCCAGGTCCGATGGAGGACTCGTGCCAGGCGATCGACCCCGTACCTCAGTGGGGACAGCAGCTGTCATCGTGATCGTGGGTGGTGGACCCCGCGGGACCGGCATACTCGAGCGGATCCTCGCTCACGAATCGGTGAACGCCGATCCCACACCGATCGACATTCACGTTGTCGACCCGTATCCGGCAGGCGCCGGCCGTATTTGGCGAGGCAGCCAGGCGCCGCTTCTGTGGATGAATTCGACAACAGCGGACGTCACGATGTTCACCGACGAGACCACCGCCGTGATCGGCCCGGTGCTGCCGGGTCCGACCCTCGCGGAATGGGTCGCCGAGCGCTCGGCTGAGCTTGCCGAATTCCCAGAAATCGCAGCAGAAGTTCCGACGATCACCCCGTCGTCGTTTGCATCGAGGTCACTGCAGAGCCGATACCTGAACTGGGTGTTCGAGACTGCAGTCGACTCCGCGCCAGCGCACGTCGACGTTCGAGTTCATCGACGATCCGTGGTCGACATCGTGAACGTCGGCGAGACACAGACGGTTCATCTGGACGACGGAGCTGTCATCGACGCGACGACCGTCCTTCTCGCACAAGGGCACCCCGATGCGTTGCCTGCCCCACGTGAAACCGCGCTGACCAGCTTCGCGTCCGATCACGGGTTGACGTATGTGGGTCCGGGCTACACTGCCGACCTCGACGCCGATGTCATTCCCGAAGGCGAACCGGTTCTGATCGCCGGACTCGGGCTGGCTTTCATCGACTGGATGGTTCTCCTCGCCGAGAGCCGTGGCGGCATCTTCGAACGCGGTGAAGACGGCATCCTCACTTACGCTCCCTCGGGTCGGGAACCCCTGTTGTATGCCGGATCTCGTCGCGGAGTGCCGTATCACTCCAAGATTTCGTACTCGATCGCTGACGCGCGGCCACCGCTACCGCGGTTCTTCACCGCTGATCTCGTTCCCGGCGACGGACCGTTGGATTTCCGAAACGACATCTGGCCCTTGGCGTCGAAAGAACTGGCAGGCGCCCACTATTACGAGCTGTTCGCATCTCATCCGGATCGGACAGTGGGCACCTGGGAGGAGTTCGACGCCGAATTCGCCTCGCTGGCTTGGGGATCGCCTCGATTGCAGGAACTGGTCGAGAACGCAGTCCCGAAGCCGGAAGACCGTATCGATCTCGAGCGGCTGAACCGCCCACTCGGCGGTGAGCGCTACGACGGGCTTGCCGAGGTCCAGTCCCGGATCACCGAATACATCTCGGCAGATGTCGCGCGGAGGTCGGACCCGTATTTCAGCGCCGACGCGGCTGTCTTCTCAGCGCTGCTGTCGACGTACATGACCGTCGGAGAATTGTTGCGGCGCGGCAGAATCCCGGCCGAATCCGTCGCCAAGGACGTCGAGGGTTGGCTTCATTCGTTCTTCAGCTTCATCGCCAGTGGTCCGCCGCCCGAGCGTTTGGAACAGTTGGTCGCCCTCAACGAGGCGGGCATCGTCCAGTTCCTCGGGCCGGATTCGGTGTTCTCCACCGAGATCGACCCGGCAACGGGGGCTGGGATCTTTGTCGCGCGCAGTGCGTCGCACACCGACATCGTGGCCGCGAACACCCTCGTCGAAGCACGCTTGCCGGTTGCTTCCATCAGCGCGAGCGGTGACTCGCTCCTGCGGACGCTTCACGGTCGGGGTGAGGCAGTCGAACTTCGTGCGACCGTGGACAGTTCGGCGAAGCTCGCCGTCGACGGTACTTCACGAATTCTCGACCAGAACAACACAGCTCATCCTCGCCGCTTCGCGGCCGGGCCGTGGGTTGCAGGCCACAACTGGTCGGCGGCTTTCCCTCGTCCCCGTACCAATGCGGGGTTTTTCCGGCACAACGACGCCCTGGCGGCGGAGATTTTGGGCGCTACGCGCGTGTGAGCGGTTAGGGAGTCCTGGGACTCCCTAACCGCTCACAGGGGGCTGTGCCCCTAGCTGAACACCAACTCACCCTCGTCAACCGCGACGGTGATACTGCCGCCCTCTTCGAGGAGATCGTCGAGCAGCATGTCGGCGATCTTGTCGTCGACCACACGCTGAATCGAACGACGCAACGGGCGAGCCCCGAACTCGGGCTGATGCCCGTGCTCGGCGATCCAGTCCACCGCGTCGGCAGTGAACTCGATCTCGATGCCCTTGGACTGCAGCCGCTTCCGGCTGTCGTCGAGCAGCAGATCAGTAATCCGGTGCAGTTGCTCGGTGTCGAGCTTGCGGAAGATCACGATCTCGTCGATACGGTTGAGGAACTCCGGCCGCATCGATTCGCGCAACCTGGCCATCACGCGGTCGCGCAGTGGCTTCTCCGCCGACTCTGCATCACCCGTGGTGAAGCCGAGTCCACCGGACTTGCTCGAGATGATGTCCGAGCCGAGATTGCTGGTCATGATCACGACGGTGTTCTTGAAGTCCACCGTCCGACCCTGACCGTCGGTCAGACGCCCGTCGTCGAGCACCTGGAGCAAGGTGTTGAACACGTCCGGGTGTGCCTTTTCGATCTCGTCGAGCAGGATCACCGAGTACGGGTTACGACGCACCTGTTCCGTGAGCTGTCCGGCCTCGCCGTAGCCGACGTATCCGGGAGGAGCACCGACCAATCGGCTGACCGTGTGCCTCTCACCGAACTCACTCATGTCGAAGCGCAGCATCTTGTTCTCATCTCCGAAGAGTGTGGCAGCCAGAGCTTTTGCGAGCTCCGTCTTGCCGACGCCAGTGGGTCCGAGGAACAGGAAGCTACCGACGGGACGATCCGGATCGCTCATACCGGTACGGCTACGACGCACGGCACGCGCGATTGCGCGAACGGCGTCATCTTGCCCGATGACACGACCGTGCAGTTCCTCTTCCAGACGGCGCAGGCGATCTTTCTCTGCCTGAGTCATCTGGCTTGCCGGAATACCCGTTGCGCGAGCGACAACTTCGGCGATTTGTTCAGCGGTCACGTCCGGCGTTTCCTCGGAAGGAACCGAGGATCCTGCCTTCTCGAGACGCTTTGCGACGCCGTTGATCTCGTCACGCAGGGTCGACGCCTTCTCGTACAACTCGTCGGCGACGGCTTTCTCCTTGTCGCTCTCGAGCTGCTCGAGACGCTGCTGCAGCGCAGCGGTGTCTACCGTGGCCGTCTTCAAGCGAAGCCTGGCGCCGGCCTGGTCGATCAGGTCGATTGCCTTGTCCGGCAAGAACCTGTCGCCGATGTAACGTGCCGACAGCTCCACCGCAGCGGTGATCGCCTCGTCGGTGTAGTGCACCTTGTGGTGATCCTCGTACCGACTGCGCAGTCCGCTCAAGATCGCGATTGCGTCCTCGATCGACGGCTCTCCGACCTGTACGGGCTGGAAGCGCCGCTCGAGCGCGGGATCCTTCTCGATGTTCTTGCGGTATTCGTCGAGCGTGGTGGCGCCGACGATGTGCAGTTCACCGCGAGCGAGCTTGGGCTTGAGGATGTTTCCGGCATCCATCGCACCTTCGGCGCCGCCTCCGGCACCGGCGATGGTGTGCATCTCGTCGATGAAGACGATCAGCTCGTCCTTGTGTGCGGTGATCTCGTCGATCACCTTGGTCAGCCGTTCCTCGAAGTCTCCGCGGTAACGGGTACCCGAGACCATGCTCGAGAGTTCGAGCTGGACGATCTTCTTGCCCACCAACGATTCCGGGACATCCCCGTCGACGATGCGCTGGGCCAGTCCTTCGACGATGGCAGTCTTGCCGACGCCGGCCTCACCCACCAGGACCGGGTTGTTCTTGGTGCGGCGGGAGAGGATCTCGATGGTCTGTTCGATCTCGTCGGCGCGGCCGATCACGGGATCGACGCCGCCGTTGCGGGCGCGATCGGTGAGATCGACGCCGTACTTGTCGAGCGTCGGTGTGGTGGACTCTTCTTCGACTGGACCGGCTGCAGGGTTCTGAACCGCTGCCTGCAGCTTCTCCGGCGTGATGCCGGCCGAAGCGAGCAGACGACCCGGAACATGATCGGGGTCACCGGCCAATGCGATGAAGAGATGTTCGGGGTCGATGTACGTCGATCCCAGGGCTCGGGCCAGTTGATGAGCCTCGAGTAGAGCGGTTTTCACGGCACTGCTGAGCGCAGGAGCAGAGTAGCCCCCCTGCTCACGGCCTTGTGGCAGCCGCAGGTCGACGGCGTCGACCACGGATTTCGGGTCGGCTCCGGCGCGCTGCATGAGCGTGCGGACCGGATCCTGCTCCGCCATGACGCGGAGAACGTGCAGTGCATCGAGATCCGAATCACCGCGAGCAGCCGCTACACGTGCAGCGTCAGCCATGAGTTGCTGGGTGGCCCTGCTCATGAGCCGGGAAATATCGATGCGACCGGGACCCTCGGGCCCGAAGAATGCTGGCATTCCGAAGCCTCCTTGCAGAAAGTTGAGCGTTACTGACTCAATTAACGTGCATGGGGCTCGATCAATTCCCGCGGGCTCAGATTTGTTTCAACACCTTCGGGCCACAGATCGTTCTCAACTACCGAAGGATCCGGTAGATCGACCGACCGGGTACGCCTCGACGTGCATGATCACCGATCCCCCGCAGGGACCACTCGCGATGTCGGTACGCCACGAACCTTTCAGACTGCCATCGGGCTGAGGTGTGTAATACGCCTCGGAGTGCGCCGGTGCCCACACCTTGGGCACGCCTTCCCCCTGGTAGCAATCCCACTCCCAGTCATAGGGGTGCACCCAACTGGTTCCGTCCCAGGTGTATCGCGCAGGCTGCGGCAACGTCGGATTGGCGGGAGCCGGACCGCCGACCACTGTGGCGATACAGACTCCGCTCGAGCAGTCCGTCTCGAACGTGTATGTATCGGAGAAATCCGGCTCCCACTGGCTGGCGGCCAGACTTGTGCCCGTCTTGGTCGCGGCGAAACGCTTGAGCGAGTAATCACCGGACCAATTCGCATCCGCAGCCCCCGCGGGCATCGCTCCGGCGACAAACCACGTAGCAACGAGCGCAACCACCAGCAATGACTTTCGCATGCGTGAAGTGAATCACAAGCTATGTCCGAATTGTCGGATACTGGCCACAAGAACACCGACGACGATCAGCACCAGCGAAACCAACGGCAACGCTCCCGCACCCCTGTCCGCCAAGATCAGCCCGCCCACGACGCCGCCCGCTGCGATCGCCGCATTGAAGATCGTCACGAAAACCGATTGCGCAGTGTCCACAGCGTCGCCCGTCGTATCCGCGAGCGCAGTCTGAAGGAGAGTGGGAGCGCCTCCAAATGCCACGCCCCATGCCGCAACGCTGAGTGCGATCACTGCGAAGCTGTCACCGCCGACGCCCAACGCCGTCAAAGCTGCGGCAAAGACCACCAAGCTCAGCACGGTGAGACTTCGAAGGGCCCGGTCGACAAACACCCCGACCACACCGATGCCCACGAAGGCGAAAAGTCCGAACACGAACAAGACGATTCCCAACCGATCGCCGAAACCGATGCGATCCAGAAACGCCGCCAGATACGTGTACACGATGTTGTGCGCGAGGATCCACAAGAACGCGACAAACAGAATCGGTCGTACGCCAGGCAGGACCAGGACTTTCCGCACCGGCAGCTGCCGATCCGCTTGTTGCCCGGGAAAGTCCGGCATCACCGTGAGTATCCACGCGACCAGAAGTAGCGCAGCAACCGACATCACGGCGAAGACGACGCGCCAATCGGCCAGGGTCCCGAGCCACGCCCCCATCGGAACGCCGATTGCCAACGCGATCGGCTGTCCGACGGAGGCAACCGCAACGGCCCGCCCCTGCAGGTGAGGGGGCGACATCCTGCGTGCGTACCCGGCAAGCAACCCCCACACCACACCTGCCGCCATACCGGCCAGAAACCGAACACCCAAGGTGAGAACAAGATTCGACGAAAGCGCTGTCACCAGATTGAAGACACCGAACCCCAGAATCGCCGACACCAGGACAGCACGCCGTCGCAATCCTCGGGTCAATGCGATCAGTGGTACCGCCCCGACGACGGAACCCAATGCCTACGCGGTAACCAATTGCCCTGCGCCGGAGACTGATACGGACAACCCTGACCCGATCTGCACCAGTAGTCCGGCCGGCATGGTTTCGGTTGTGATCGCTATGAAGCCTGCCATTGCGAGTGCCGACAACCCGGCCAGCGGTAGTGTCCGGACGGAATCGGTCTCCGCCAGTGCCGAAGTCGCCGTCCCGTCCGAGTTCGAGCTCACCTCGTCGGTGTTTCGGGACTGCCTTCACCCGACTGGCCGGAACGGACCAGTTCTGCAATAGACGCCCAGTCCATCTCGCCCTGACCGTTCGCCAGAGCCTGAGCGAGCACGCCTCGAAGTACGCCACCGAACGGCAAATCCAGATCGACGCTGTCGGCGGCGTCGAGCGCAAGCCTCAAATCCTTGAGGCCCAGAGCTGTGGTGAATCCTGCAGGCTCGTACTGACGCGTCGCGACGAGGTTTCCGTAGCTGGAGTAGACCGGCCCCGGGAAGATCGTCGAGGTCAGCAGTTCTACGAGTTGGCTTCCGTCCACACCTGACCTCTCCCCCAATGTGATTGCCTCGCCCAAGGATTGAATCGCGGCGAGGATGAGGTAATTGCCGATGATCTTGACGATGTTGGCCTGCTCCGGACGCTCACCTTGTGGCCACGTGCGAGCACCGATGACGTCGAGGAAGGGTTGCACTCGCTCGAGGAGGGAACTGTCGCCGGCGGCGATGATGTTCAACTGGCCAGCCTGAGCAACAGAAACGCGTCCGAACACCGGCGCCGCGATGTACCCGATGCCGTACTCGGCGTGCAGTGCGGCGGCGCGCTTGGCAAGGTCGACGCTGACGGTGGCCATGTTGACGTGGACGGTTCCACTCGGAACGGATGCGAGGACGGCGGGATCCAGAATGGCCGAAGACACGGCCGAATCATCTGCCAACATCGACAGCACAACACCGGACTGGAACGCCTCGGCAACGGTTTTCGCGCCGATCGCCCCTTCCTCGACCAGTTCGGCTACCGCTTCAGGGCTGCGATTCCACACCGTCACGTCGAAGCCTGCGCCCAGTAGATTTCGAGCGATGGGACGGCCCATCGCGCCCAAGCCGACCACGGAAACAGAAGTCATGGATTTCCCTCTCGAAGGTGCTGAACCATCTAAGACGGTTCAAGACTCTCACACGGGTACAGTTGCTGTCGAACCGGTTGAGATGGTTCGCCACGAAGGAGGATGAAAGTGAACGAAGCAGGAGCTGATCAATCCGCTCGGGACGTGTTTCGACTCGACAACGACACGCTCGCCTTCCGCTTCACCGCCACCCTCACCAATCGGAACGGCTCGAGGTTCGAACGACTCACGAGCCCGCAGCGACTCGAATTATGGTTACGCGCCAACGATCTGATGGACGCCCCCGCAACCGCGACAGAAGACGACCTCCGCGGCGCGCAGGATTTACGTGAGGCCATTCATCGCATCGGAACCGCCGTATGCGAGGACCGCCGCGTCTCACGCGCCGATGTCGGGATCGTCAACACCGCATCCGAGCTCGGTGATGCCCACCTCGTCCTCGAGAGTGGCCGGGCCCTCTGGAAATCAGCCGGAGACAATCCGATCCGCGACGCTTTGTCGATAGTGGCTGCCGACGCGATCGCGGTGCTCGGTGGACCCGACCACGACCGCGTCAAAGCCTGCCAGGGCGACGGGTGCACCGGCCTCTACGTCGACACCAGTCGCGGCAACAACCGACGCTGGTGCTCGATGAACATCTGCGGAAACAAAGCCAAGAAATCCGCGATGACCGCTCGCGCCGACTAGCTCATGTCACCTTCACCACGACTCCATTTCGCCGCCACTCGGTTCCACAGCTTCTCGATCGGCGTCGACAGCAGGAGAAGAAGCAGCGGGAAGTACGACGTCACCGGAACGAGCACACTGACGAGCAGCGCCACCACCATGATCAGGAAAGTGACGATTTCAGCGGTGAAATGCGGCTTCGCATTCTCTTCGCTCAACGAGGGGTTGCGAACCAGACCCCACGCGACCACCGCCAGGCACGCAGCACTGGCTGCCATTGTCCCGATGTAGAGAGCCCTGGTTCCGAGATCCTGCGACGGCGCTGCAACGAGCGCAGTCGGAAATGGCAAGAACACGATGGTCATCACCCACAACCCCAGCCCGCGCACAACCACCTTGTCTCCGTCGACCACAAAACGAAGCAGCCGATGCTGCGACCACCAGAGACGGAAGATCACCAGAAAGCTCAGGGCGAACGAATAGAACTGCGCAGCGTGATCGCGCAGGAGTTCCGACGTGGTGCCGTGGTGGTCACTGGTGAGTTCGACCAGCGGCAGTACGAGCAGCGTGATCGCAATGGCGACAATCGCGTCGATGAAAGTGACGTAGCGCTCGAAGTAGCGGGTGCGTTCCGCAATCTCAGCCATTGCGGAAGCATAAGCCTCACAACAGGAAACAGACCGGCGACGCCACTTTCCGGAAGCAGGTATCCGGAAACATACAATTAACGAATCAAATTCGTTAGATCTCTTGACCGTGGCGGAGCTCATCCCCATACTTAACGAATCACATTCATTAAGTGACTCGCATCACGACACCAGGGGTCGGTTCAGCCACCCCCTTCAGGACATGGGGTTGCCCTAGTGCCGATCAACGCTTCGACGAATACGCAGTCCGACCGGGTTCCACTCACCGCCAACCGCGGTATTGCCGTCTTCAGTATCGGCGTCATGGGGTTCATTACCGCGAACCTCATCCCCCTGATGATCGTGGCAATGGTCGAGGACCTCGGTGTCACCGAATCCGCTGCCGGTGCCGTTCTGACCGCATCGCTGCTGGTCTGCGCCGTCACCTGCCTCGCCACCACCCGAATCGCCTCGGGCCGGCATCGCCATCTCCTCGGCCGCGTCAGCCTGATCGCGATGGCAGCCGCATTCGGCGTTGCGGCCATCGCACCGTCCACGACGATCGCATGCGCCGCGATCATCGTCGGCGGTATCGGCGCTGGTGGATCCGCATCCGTTGGCGGAGCGGCACTGGCCGCGCTCACGAACCCGGACCGGGCGTCAAGCATCAGCGGCCTCGTGAACCGTGTCGTCGTCACAGCCGTCCTCGCTCTCATACCCATCCTCGGCACACACATGACCAACGCATTCGGCATCGTCGCAGTCCTGGCACTGGCTACCGCAGCAACGGTCACCTGGTTGCCGTCGTCCCCGGTGAAAGAGTCGCCGGAGATGGCGAAGTCCGCCAATACGACCACAGCTCTCCCCGCCGGGGTCAGCGCGAAACGTCTCACTTTTGCCGGAACCGCATTTCTCGCGATGCTTGCAGTCTGGGCGATCAGCGAGGACTCGTTGTGGGCAGTACTCGGCATCATGGGTTCCGAGCACGCCGGGCTCTCGGATCAACAAATGAGTCTCGCACTGAGCGCATCAACGGCGGGTGGTGTGCTCGCGGCTGTTACCTTGACCGCGTTGGGTTCTCGGGTCAGTCGGACAGTATCGATCTCCGTGCTACTGATACTCGGGGCAATTCTGAAGCTGTCTGCCGGCCTCACCACCGATCCCACGATCTACCTGGTAGTGGTCATCGCTTGGAACACGATCTACGCGGCCACGTTCATCGTCCTGGTTGCCATCTCGGCCGCGCTCGACGCGGCCGGCCGATGGTCGGCGCCACTACTGGGCACCTACCTCATCGGCTCCGCGTTCGCGCCGCTGTTCGGAACTTCGGTGACGGCCGGCCTCGGGTATCCGACCTTCGGAGTCATCATCTCGGGGATCAGCTTCGTTCTACTGGTCCCGTTCGCCTTGGTTTCCCGACTCTCTGCACATACCGAAGGTGCGTATCGTCACCACAGCGCCGCCATCACTACTACCGTCATCGCGTAAGGATCACGTAGAAGTCATGAATGACAGCATCACTCACTACCGCAACGGAAAGATCTTCACGGCTGCCGACGACGGATGGGCCGAGTCGATAGTCGTCGAGGACCACAAGCTCAGATTCGTGGGCGAAACCGTCTATGCCGATATCCTGGCTCCAGACGCCGAGGTGATCGATCTCGAAGGTGCCGTCGTGCTACCCGGTTTCGTCGACGCCCATACGCATTTGGTGATGATGGGATTCGCGCTGCAGAAGTTGGATCTGCGTGATGCCGCCGATCTCGCCGACATTCAGTCCAGCATCAAGCAATTCGCGGAATCGAACCCGGACGCACCACGACTGCTGGGTCGCAGTTGGTTGTTCTCCGCGCTGGATGGAGGGCACCCGACGCGAGAGATGATCGACGCCGTCGTACCCGATCGCCCGGTGTACCTCGACGCCAACGACTTACATTCGGTCTGGGTGAACACTGCAGCACTGCGAGAACTCGGCATCGACGCGGACACTCCCGATCCGATCGGCGGTCGTATCGGCCGGGATCCGGACACCGGAGAAGCCACCGGAATGCTGTACGAGACCGCCATGATGCTCTACGTCTGGCCGAAACTGGCGGAGCTCGCATCCGACGAAGACCGGGACGCCGCCCTCGCTCTCGCCTTCCGCCACTATCTCGAGGACGGCGTGACCGGTGCGGTCGACATGGCACTCGGCGCGGACGAATTAGCCTCGCTGGAAAGAGCATTGGACGCAGGAGACGGAACACTGCCGCTGCGTGTCGCGGCTCACTGGCTGATGACCCGCGAGGACAACGAGGCCGACAACGTCGGACAAGTTCACGACGTGATCGAACTCCACGAGCGCGTCCAAGGTCCGTGGCTCCGTATCGCCGGAATCAAGATCATCATCGACGGTGTGATCGACAGCTGCACTGCCGCAATGAAAGAGCCGTACTCGGACGGCACCAACGCCGAGCCCATCTGGGATCTCGAGTCCTTGATCCCCGTCGTGACAGCCGCTGACGCCGCAGGCCTGCAGATCGCGATGCACGCGATCGGCGACGAGGCGTCGGAGATCGGATTGACGGCACTCGAGTACGCGATCGCCGCCAACGGAGACATTCCCCGCAGGCACCGAATGGAACACTTGGAGTCCATCACCCGGGACAACGTCGAAAGGCTTGCCCGCCTGGGAATCATCGCCTCGATGCAACCGGTTCACGCTGACCCTGCAATCCAGGAGAACTGGCAGGCGATGCTCGGCGACTACCGGGTCAATCGCGCGTACCCCTGGCCCGAATTCACCGAGGCCGGAGCGGTTCTGGCGTTGGGTTCGGACGCTCCGACCGCTCCCCACCCGCCGCTGCCGAACATGTTCATCGCCACCACCCGTCGATCCGCAATCGATCCGTCACTGGCACCCAACCTGCCGAAGTACGCACTCCCCCTCGCGGACGCGCTGGCTCACGCAACTCGCGACGCTGCCTACTCGTGCCGGTGGGAAGATGTGACCGGCCAGCTGGTTCGGGGTAAAGCAGCCGATTTTGTCGTACTGAAACAAGATCCGTTCACCGAAGGGGTCGATTCTCTCCTGACCACAGAGATTGCGATGACCGTCGTTGCTGGATCCGTGCGATACGACGCGGCCGGGGCCAAGAGCACCGAAGCACGGAACACCGAGTCCGATAGCTGATCGTTACCGGTTGTTCGATAACGCACGCATGCGGCCCGGCGACAGAACGAAGGAGGGACTTGAACACGTGAACCCATACACTCTGGAGGACGCATGCGCAGGAAAGCTCCGATTTCGGCCGCCGTCGCAGCCGCTGCACTGGTGACGGCCACTGCCCTGACGGTCGCCGGTTGTGGGTCGACCGAAGGAACACCTGAAGCGGCGGCGAGTTCCACGGCAGCCAGTTCAACGGCGTCGGCGACATCGACGGCAAACGAAACCGAGACGACGGTAGCGAGCTCTCCCCCGCCACAATCGAACACCCGCACAAATGTATCCACGACGGCGACTACGACAGCAATCCCCGCTTCGGGTCCCTGTCTCGACGTCGGCTCCTCGCTCGTCACCGACGCCATCGGCACGCTGGGCACCGACATCAACGGGGGCAATTGGATACCGAGATCCGCGAGCGAAGAACAGATCGGGAATTGTCCTGACCTGCTCTGGGTTTCGGTGGACGGCGACGGCGTCGGCGATGCGACTTACCAGTCACACGTCCTGTTCTTCCACGACGGAACATACCTGGGCACGGCTACCAGTAAGCCGTACTCGTACACACACGTCATCGACAGCAACAAGGATTCGGTATCCGTCCAATACCGTTGGCTGCTGGACGACGATGCATTCTGCTGTCCCCAAGGCGGACCGAACATAGTGAACTTCACGTGGAACGGCAGCGCCGTGGTTGCCGACGGCCAGTTCCCGCCCTCCTGAACCTGCCTGGGTCCGAGTAGGACCTGAATGCAACTGTGCCCCAGCGACGACGGTCACTGGGGCACAGTCTTGTTCGATCTACTCGCCGGCGCTCCTACTCACCGACACCGAGTTCGCGCAGGCGAGTCTTGTACAGCTCGATGTTGCCGAGCTTGATGTCTTCGTAACCGCGAACCACGTCCGGCAGTGCCGCGATCTCGACGGCGCGATCGTATCCGTCGGTTGCGAGCGTACGAGAGAGGTCAGCGATCATGGCCTCGTACTCGGCGAGCAGTTCACGCTCGACCTTGCGGACGTGCATGTAGCCGAAGGGGTCGAGCTTGGTACCGCGAAGCTTCTTACCCTTGGCCAGAACCTTCAGTGCAACATGCGACTTGGGTCCGAGACCGATCTTCTTCTTGCGGCCCATCACTCGAAGGATCGGCGGGTGGAGCTTGTAGGTCAGGTTCTCCCCGGCCGGCACCTGAGACTTGACGTCCTCGATGAATGCGGGGTCGACCAGCATACGAGCAACTTCGTACTCGTCCTTGTACGCGGTGAACTTGAACAGGCCGCGGGCAACAGCCTCGCTGAAATCGGTCCGCTCGGTTGCGGCACGTTCGGCGGTCCAGACTGCCTGAACCTGATCGATGTAACGCTGGGCGATCTTGACGGACTGGAACTCGATGAGCTGCGCCGCACGCAGTTCCACCAGTCGCAGGGTTTCACCGGTGAAGGTGGTTCCGGCGAACATGTGAGCCGGTGCGACAACGGGTTCGCGGACGGACTTGGCCGGCGTGGTGACGGCCGAGAACGCTGCGGTGTCGGCAATTGCTGCACGACCCCAACGGAATGCCGCGATGTTCGCGTCCACGGCAACGCCGTTGATGCCGATCGCTTCTTCGATGGCCTCGGCCGGCAGACGAAGTCCACCGCTCTGGTAGGCAGCACCGATCAGCAGGAAGTTGGCAGCTGCGGTGTTACCGAACAACTCCTGTGCCGCGGCGAGTGCGTCGAACGAACGCAGGGTGCGCGACACCTTGTCGAGACGGGCGAGGAGTGACGTCTCCTCGGGGTAGCGAACAGCCTTGTCGTAGACCATGTCTCCGGTCGGCGTCTGAGACGTCGAGGCGATGGAGACCGTCTTCTCGGCGTTGCCGTAGTCGAGGTTCTTGTTGTCCGTCGCGGTCAGCAGGTCGAAGGCGACGATGCAATCCGCGCTGCCCGGAGTGAGGCGGTTGGACGGCTCGAGCGCGCTGGAGCTGAAACGCAGGTGCGAGACAACCGGTCCGGCCTTCTGGCTCAGTCCGATCTGGTCAAGGCTCTCCACCTCGAGGCCGGCGCGCAGTGCAGCCGTTGCGAGCACCTGGTTGACGGTCACGATGCCGGTGCCGCCGATGCCCGCGAGGAAAACGTTCTGCGTGCTGGTGAGCGGTCCGAAATCGGGGTCTGCGACGACGGGCGGGACGGGACGTGCGGCCTTGGGAGCCTTCTTGCCCGGTACCAATTCGACGGTCACGAACGACGGGCAATCGCCGTCCATGCAGGTGTAATCGGTGTTGCAGGACGTCTGGTCGATCTTCGTCTTGCGGCCGTACTCGGTGTCCACGGGCTGGACCGAGAGGCAGTTCGACTTCACACCGCAGTCACCGCAGCCTTCGCACACTGCCTCGTTGATGACGACGCGAGTGTTGCGAGTGGGCAGCGTGCCACGCTTGCGCTGGCGACGAGCGTCGGCCGCACAGTGCTGGTCGTAGATCAACACTGTGACGCCCTTGATCTCGCGAAGCTCCTTCTGGGCCTCGTCGAGGCGATCGCGGTGCCAGAGCTTGGTGCCCTTGGCCAGAGCGCGCTTGTTGTGACGCGAAGGCTCGTCGGCGCAGATGATGATCTGCTTGACGCCCTCGGTGGTCAGCTTGTGGCTGAGCTGAGCAACGGAGAGGGCACCTTCCGCGTCCTGTGCACCGGTCATCGCCACTACTTCGTTGTAGAGCAACTTGTAGGTGATGTTCACGCCTGCGGCGATGCACGCCTGGACAGCCAACTGACCGGAGTGGAAGAAGGTGCCGTCGCCGATGTTCTGGAACAGGTGAGGCACGTCGGTGAACGGTGCCTGCCCGATCCACTGGCTGCCCTCGCCGCCCATTTGCGTCAGGCCGGTGACAGCGCTGTCCTCACGGCCGGACATGGTGACGAGTGTGTGGCAACCGATTCCGCCGCCGCCGATGGAACCCTCGGGAATAGCGGTGGAACGGTTGTGGGGGCACCCGCTGCAGAAGTACGCGGTTCGCTTGGCGGAGAGCACGTTGAGCGACAGCGGGGCCGGGAGGGTGCGCTTGAGCTCGACGTGCGGCTTCAGTACGCGGCGCAACGGGGCGAGCAACCGGCCTGCGGTCAGTTCACCACTGGCAGGCATGAGCAGACGGCCCTGGCCGTCACGCTTGCCGATGATGCGAGGAGCATCGTCGGTGCCGTACAGGACTTCCCGGATCTGAGCTTCGATGAACGCGGTCTTGTCCTCGACCACGACGATCTGCTCGAGGCCTTCGGCGAACTCCTTTATCTTCTCGCCCACGACGGGGTAGCACATTCCGATGCGAAGGAGACGGATCCCGGCGCGGTGCAGTGCGGCATCATCGACGCCGAGGTCTGCCAAAGCTTGACGGACGGAGTCGAAAGTTGTACCGGTGGCGGCTATACCGATCTTCGCACCGGAGGGGTTGACCTCGATCACATCGAGGTTGTTGGCAGTTCCGTACGCGTGCACAAGATCCCATCGCGGGCCGTACAGATCGGCCTCGGCGATGACACTGTCCGGCGGCGCGGCCATCTGACGCTGCTTGTAGACGAAGGGCTTGCCCTCGAACTGCACTTCCGGAACCACGATGTCGAAGTCCGCGATGCTGCCGTCGATCGTCCAGGCACCGTCTGCGACGTCGGCGACGATCTTCAGCGCTACGACGCAACCGGAGACACGCGAGAGAGCAACGGCGTGCATACCCATCGTGATGATCTCTTCGGCATTGCGTGGGAAGAGAACCGGCACGCCCATCGCGGCAAGCGAGCGCTCGCTGACGGCCGGAACCGTGGAGGACTTCGACGCGGGGTCGTCGCCCACCAGGAGGACGACGCCGCCCTTGGGGTTCACGCCGTACATGTTGGCGTGGCGAATGGTGTCGGTAGCGCGGTCGACGCCGGGGCCCTTGCCGTACCAGACGCCGGTCACGCCGTCGTGGGTCGCGGTTCCGGCGGGGAGATCCGTCTGGCTTCCCCATACCGCCGTGGCGGCGAGCTCCTCGTTGAAGCCAGGGATGAAGGTGATGTCGTGCTCGGCGAGAACCTTGGGCATGCCGTGAAGCATCTTGTCGACGCCGCCGAGGGGGCTGCCCTGGTAACCGGAGACGAAGGTGGCAATACGCTTACCTGCCCGAATGTCGCGAACGTGCTGCTCGACGAAGCCGCGTGCAATTGCCTGAACACCGGTCAGCAACACCGGTCCCGATCCCGACCGGTACCGATCATCGAGGTCATAGGGCTTGGCTTGGGCTACGCCCGACACCAGTTCAGTCATCGTGGACCACCGTTCCGTCTGCAGTGCATTTCAACTACCGTGCATTTTCAACAACCGCGTAACTCGATCTGTTCAGATGATCGTGGTCGAGGTATGTGAAAGCGTCAACAGAGGCTTGTTCAACTATTCAAATTGACAATTTGTGAGCCAAATCACGTGACCTAGGTCATCGAATCAATCAGTTGGAGACCCGTTCGTGGCGATACGGCGAAACGGACATAAAACGTTCCCGACAATGCACACCGAGAACTTTCTTGACATTGACGCAACGTCAACTTGCATGCTGAATGAGCACAACCGATCCGAGAGTAGGAACTCCACGTGAGCGAATGGTCCATCCAAGAACTCGCCAAATCCGCAGGTACCACCAGCAGAACGCTGCGTCACTACGGCGATTTGGGACTCCTGGAACCGAGTCGCATCGGCGCCAACGGCTACCGCTTCTACGACGAAGACGCCCTGGTGCGACTGCAACGCATCCTTCTACTTCGGGAACTCGGACTCGGATTGCCGGCCATCGCCGAAGTCCTCACCGGCGAACGCGATACGGCCGCCGCACTGCGTACGCACCTCGAACTCCTCGAGCAAGAGCGCACGCGGATCTCGAGACAGATCGAATCGGTCAACAGGACCTTGAACAAGACGAAGAATGGTGAATCACTCATGCCGGAAGATGTTTTCGACGGGTTCGACCACACCCGATACAAGGACGAGGTCATCGAGCGTTGGGGCAAGGACGCCTACACCAGCGGCGACAACTGGTGGCGGTCGATGTCGGAGCAGGACCGTAAAGCTCATCTGCAAGCTCAAGCCGACATCGCAGCGGCATTCGGAAAAGCACTGACAGCGGGGCTGTCCGCGGAAAGCGACGACGTCCAGACGATTACCCGAAGACAGTTCGAGTGGATAAAGATCGGTTGGCAGGGAAGGACTCCCAGCGCCGACGCCTTCACCGGGCTCGGCCAGATGTACGTCGACGATCCCCGCTTCACTGCAAACTACGACAAGTACGGAGAAGGCACCGCTTCGCTGGTCCGTGACGCGATGAAGGTCTACGCCGAGCGCAATCTGCACTGACGCCGATCAGTCCTGCCCACTGCCGAGGAGGTTGTGTCGGTGCGCTGCCGCGACAGCCTCTTCCCGGGAATGCGCACCGAGTTTGCGATACAAGGCTCGGAGGTGACTCTTCAGCGTGTTGTTGGATACGAACAACCGCCGCGCGATCTCACCGATCGGAATGCCGAGACCCAGTTCCACGAGAACGTCCATCTCCCGTTTCGTCAATTGGACCCGAACGATGGCCGCCGGATACATCTGCGCCGCTTCGGATTCGAGAAAGGTCGCGACGGCACTGCTCGAGCCCTCGGCCCGATCTTCGAGTTGCCTGATCAGATCACGCGGTATCGTCGCCAGGGCCGACAGGACACCGGAGGTTTCGAGCAGTCCGCGAGCTTCCTCCCATGTACTCGCGGCAGCGGGGATCCTGCCCAGTTCACACAGAGCAGCGCATTCGATCAGCAGGGATTCGAGCCGAAACCTCGTGAGATACTGCCCGCTCCAGTCGATTTCGCGGCACAATTCCAATGCCTGGGACGGCGACCCGGTCAGGAGATGCGCCCGCGCCACGGAGACCGTGACAACTGCAAACGTATGTGGCGCAGCGACTGATTCTTCCAGCGCCTTGGTACCCTCCCCGGACGCCAACAGAAGATCGATACGTGCCGCGGTGAGAAGCGCGTCACCGAGCGATCGTTCACACGGATTCACGTGCCCGTGCGTTGCCACTGCGCGCTGGAGGGAAATCAGCCCCCAGAACGGGTCCGATTGCAGCAGTGCAAATCTGGTGTAAGTGTAGGCCGCGAACGCCCACAGGTCGCCCGGCGGTGTGACCTCGGCGAGTGCGTCCATCGCGGCAGCTCCGGCGTGCAGGTCCACGCTGTCGCACGCCACCAGTGCCCGCGCGATCGCTCCCCCCATGTGCGAGGGCGGTCCCAACCATCCCGAAACGTCCGGGTGTGTGCTTTCCAGGTGCAGCCAGTCCGTCGCGTGCGCGACGTCCCCGATCAGCGCGGAGTTGAGCGCGGCATTGCCTGCGGCGTGACGCAGGACGAACTCCGGACCATGTTGCACCGCACCTTGATAGGCGAGTCGCAATTCCACCGCGGCATCACCGAGGTCACCGGTCAATTGATGCGAGACCCCCCAGATCAGCCGCAGGGCGGGCAGTTGAGACCCCAACGCGCCCAACGACTCGTCGCCGAGTCCGTACACGACGTGCGCCAATTTGCGCGTGATCTCGGTAGAGCGTTGGTACTTACCGGATGTTCTCAGCACCACCGATTGGACAGTTCCGACGTTCAACAAGCTGTGCGCATGCGGACTACCACCTATCGCACGCAATTCCGCCGGTTCCGTCGGTAATGAATCGCCGTTGATCAACTGCGGCCGCAGACGTGATTCGAGCAGGTCACGACCCACCAGAATCGAAGGGTTCGAACTGAGTACGTCACCGGGTATGGATTGCAACGCAGTCCGGACCAATCCGGTGTGATCGACCAGAAGATCAGCCCAGTGGCGCTCGAGTATGTCGAGCACCCTGGTCCACTTGCGTCCGTCCAAGGCGTAGTGAACGGCACCGGCTATATCCGAAGTCCCGAGAGCGTGATCGACGAGTACCTGGAAGGGATCTTCGAATCCATCCCCTTGTTCGGCCCGTATCTGTATGAATGCCAGTCGAACTGACGGCGCGAAGTACCAGGACGGTTCTCCCTCGAAACCATTCCGGAAGATCAGACCGAAAGACTCGAGCAAGTCCAGTTTGCCCTCCACGTCAAGATCGTCGGACAAGACACGAGCGATCTCTGGTGTCACCGTGCGGGCAGCGGCGATCGTAGTCGCGAAGTCGAACAACTCGAGCGACTTGCCCGACCGAGGAGCGGTCCGACTGACGTACGCGTGGATCGCCTGGTCCACTCGCTGCTGAACGCGTTCGCGTCCACGGCTCGGTTCACTCAGCCCCGCAACCGCACTCAGAGCAACCTTCATCAGCACGGGAACGCCGGCGACGCGTTCACAGATCGAATGGACGATGCCCGAGGGAAGGTGAATCCCTGCCTCCGCGAACAGAACGGTGGACTCGTCGAGCGTGTATCTGAGGTCGTTCGCGCACAGGTACTCGTCCACGCGGACGTCTTCGAGCAAGTCCGTCGCAGACCGATCCTGCAGCGTGACGATTACTTTCAATCCGGGAAGCCGCACGATCAGATCCACGATTCGGCGTCCCACCTCGTCACCCTCAACCAGGTCGATGCGGTTGAACACCAACACGAATGGTGCGGGCGACGAGTCGAGGAGTGATTCGATCGCGCCCACTGGATCCTCGCGCATTCGTGGCGGGGCCTCGAGTGATTCCAGCGAATCCTGAATTACTGCGAGCGCGGTGTTCCAGTACTCGAGGGGGGTCATCCGATGCGATGGCGCCGGCACCCAGACTACCGGTCTGCTCGGCACCTGCCCGAGAGTCGTGAGCCACAACGCGGCGAGTTCCGTCTTGCCGAACCCAAGTGGCGAATCGATGACAGTCAATCCCGCCGAGCGTTCCATCAATCCGAGGAGGCGGGGACGAATCGCCGTGGCTCCACGCCCGGCAAGCCGCCTTTGCAGCGTGCCCCTTCCTCGAGGATTTCGCTTTGCTCGAGATAGCTGCGATCGATTCGAAGTGGACGTCATGATGGCCGACAAACGAGCAGTCGATCCCCGCCGAACTCGAGATTTCGTTCGAGCATCGAACTCCCAACCTGTCCACCCATAACGAACAACATAGACAGCTTCGCCGCGACACGCGAGCACTGGCCGTCTCACAAATACGCCCGATTTGTCTCATTATGTGGGCTCGGTCACTATTGGCGTCTATTTGCGGGAGAGTGACTGCGACCTGCGGGATCTGACATATCATGCCCGCGTGTCGATGAATTCCGCCCGCATCCGCGTGTCGATGAATTCCGCCCGCATCCGCGTGTCGACCCGATCGGTCGATCCTGCGGACGCCGACGACTTCTGGCGCAGTGCCACACGTCCGTTCTTCGTCACCGACCGAATTGACCCTGACACATCTCTCGAAGGCTCGATCACAGCGCTTTCCATCGGAACCTCGTTGATCGGTCAAACTACCTTCAATGCACAGAAGTACACCCGAAACAATCGGCTGATCGCCGAGAGCGGACTCGACGATGAATACATGGTCCAGGTCGTCCTCGACGGGCAGTTGAGCGGCAACGCCGACGGAGTCGATTTCGTCGCACGTCAAGGCGATGTCACATTCTTCGACCTCGGGCGTACCTGGACCGCCGACGCGGAGGCAGAATCGACAGGGCGCACCATCACGCTCCTCGCACCGCGTTCCCTCGTCGAGGCCGAGTCGAAGGGTCGTTCTCTACACGGGACGGTACTGCGCGGAGTTCCTGCCGTCGTGCTCGCTCAGTGCATGCAATCGGTCGTACTCGCGCTACCGCATCTCGATCCCGATGCTGCGGCCGGCTACGAGGACGTCGTCGCTTCCCTCCTTCGTGTCAGTTTGGGTATCGCCGAACCTGATCTGTCGCCGCGGCCCGATCACTCTCTCCGCGATCGTGCGTACGCCTACATCGCCGAGCATCTCTCGGAGACCTGGCTCGGCCCGACGAGCATGTGCGCAGCATTGTCCGTCTCCCGGGCACAGCTCTATCGCGCATTCGCATCCGACGGCGGAATAGCTCTTGTCATTCGGCGGAAGCGTCTCGAACTCGTCTACCGCGAATTGACCAGAACCGAGATGCCGAACGAAACGATCGAAGCGTTGGCCCTGCGATGCGGCTTCACCTCGAAATCCCAGTTGGCGCGATCGTTCAAGGACTTCTACGGGATGACCCCGAGCCAAGCCCGAACCCACGGCAGACGCACGATCGGGGACCCGTCGATCGCACGCCTGCACCGCCGACTCGAGTTCTTCAGCCCCTGAATCCGAGATACTCCACAGCCTCGGGAGCGTGCCTGTGTTCTAGTTGATCCATGAGCTGGGTCGACAAGGAACTGAGTCTGGCTGCGCTCACAGGTGCGGTCACAGGTGTCGCCGTGATGATCCCGATAGTCGGCGATGGAGCCTGGTCCTGGGTAGGACTGTTCATACCCGCCTTCATCGGAGCGCTGGCAGGGCTGATTGTCGGCTCGAGCGCTGTTGCAGGTGGGCGCTGCGCCCTGAGAACAAGCCACACATGGCCGGCGCGCACAGTCTGCTGCTGGAAGCATCGGTTCGCTGCGTGCTCTGCCTTGGCGGTGACATTGCTGGTAATCGGAGTGTCCATGGCGGCTGTCGTCGCTACTGGTGACCCGGTGCGAGATGCCGGAGGATTCCCGACCTCCTTGATCGTACTGGCGGTCATCGCCGCAGTTACGTACGTGTTCTCCTACCTGCTCGCCTCCGCCCAGGCCTCCGAAACCCCGTAAGAACCTCTGCTTCATCACGATTCGTCCTCCGAACCGCGGTGGAGATCAATAATTCCATGACAGGCAGCGAGCTCAGATCACTTCAGCTGGAAATGAACCGGAGAACAAACTGCTCGATGCCTTCCGATATGACCTTGGTCAGCGCGGTGAAGTCGTTCGACCAGCGTTGAATATCCAAGCTGCTCATCACTTTCCTCCGTTCTTCGTCCCGCTGCCCGTGACCGCACAACGTATGCGGGACGTTGGGGCGCACTGGAACTATCTGCGAGAACGCGGTTTCCGTTACCAATTGACCGATCGAACAGCGACGCAGGTTCATTCGAACCTGATACTGCAACTTCGCCGAACGGTTGCAACAACGCCGAGCAGAGTTCGAGCGAAAAGCACTATCCACCAGAAGTATTAGCTCGAAAGAACTACGATTAACTCGATTCCTGGACGCACCACACCAGACGCGCCGACTTGCGATAAGGGCGAGCTGACAGGCAACAACCGGGACAAAGCCATCCGACGATCATGCACGAAATACGGCCACGCCGCTCGAGGAATAATTCGAAGTCTTCCAAGGGATCGGCTCTGCTCACTCACTTCGCTGATTTCGCCTGGCGACGATGGCGAAGTTCAACGGTATCCGCGGAGAGTGGCTCGGCAGAGTCCATCCGTTGGCGCATGGAACGAGTTCGGGAAAGGCCGGCCAGTCCATATAGGGAAGTTCCGAAACTGATTCGATATGAAGACCCGCATCCAGCAATGAACCAATGACCTCGCCTAGGTCGTGGCGCCATTCGTGGTTGGCAGTGTGCGCTATCTGCCCATCGGAGGTCCCGGTGTAAGTCGCCGAGTCTTCGTACGATCGCAAGCCGCCTCCGGAGAGGTAGTCGTCGGTGATCATCCACGGCTCGAACGCCATTGCGCCGAGGATCGGATGATCGTCCCGGATCTGAAACACCCCACCAGGCTCGAGGAGGTCGTGGATCGACTGAGCCCAAGCGGTGAGTTCCGGCAACCAGACGATTGTTCCGGCACTGGTGACGATCGCGTCGAAACGTCGGTCGATCAGCGTCGAGGCGAATCGCGCATCACCTTCCACCCAGGTGATCTCGCGGTTGTCTGCCTTTGCGATACGAGCAGCGTGGTGCAGAGAGTTGGGTGACAGATCAAGCCCGTGCACGTCGATCGCACCAAGACGCGCCCAGGAGATCGTGTCGATCCCGATGTGGCACTGCAAATGCAGGAGCGAGTGACCTTGCACTCCTGACTGTGGCAGATGCGGGGCCAGAATCGACAAGTCGTTCTGCACAACTGTGGAAATGGTCGCTCTGTTGGCGAGAAACCCGCCGACGTCATACATTTCGGAGCGCACATGCACATCGGCGCGATCGTCCCAATTTGCCTTGTTTCCGGCGATGGCTTCGGCCTCGTGCTTCGCTGCTGCCCCTTGCATGACTACCCCTCCGAGATCGGCCTGAACTGCCTTTCTAACACGTCTGTAGTCGTGTTCGCCGTCGTGTCTTCGAGGACACTTTCGTCTACCGGATCAGACGGTCACTTCTTCGACCGGTTTCTCCTCGTGGCTCGCCGCGCCGAAGACGGCCACGGCGACGGCGCCCGCGATTGCCCCGACGAAGCCGACCACGGCAAGCCATTCCAGGCCCCGTCTCGACGCGTCGCCGAGCACCACGACGCCGACGATTCCCGGAACCACCGTCTCGCCGACAACCAGAGCCGCTGTCGCTCCGTTGACGGATCCCAGTTGCAGCGCCACCGTGTGCAGATAGAAACCGCCCAGGCCCGAGACGAGGATCGCCCAGCCGGCCGGATCGCGGAGCATCGTACCGATTTCGAACGGATCGATTCCGTAGACCACGCGTACGGCAATGGCCAGACAGCCGAACAGCACACCCGAGATCAACCCGGCGACAACTGCTGCGCGTGAGCCCAACCATCGGATCAAACCGATGCCGATCAGCAAGATCAACGCCGAGCCCACGAGGACACCCCAGTGGACGACGTCGTTGGAACTCCCACCGCCCGCGTGACCTGACGACAATCCGAGCAGCAGGAGCGATCCGATCACCGCAGCGATCGCGAACCAGTCGCGCCGATGCAACTGGATGCCGAGGACCACGGTCCCCAGCACTGCCGTGATGACGAGATTGGCACTGACCACTGTCTGCGACAAGAACAGTGGAATGAGCCGCGCGGAGATGGCACTTCCGGCGAATCCGACCGCATCGAGCACGGTGCCCAGGATGAACGACGCCGTCAGCGCGGCCGCGAACGTCGAACGCAAGGTCGGGCCACCCGACGCCGTCACGTGTCCGGCCTCGCCACGCTGCTCGGCGGCAGCTGCCGACTTGCGCGCGCCGTAGGCTTGCAGCACGGATGCAACGCCGTACCCGACGCATGCCACGATCGCGGCAATCAGTCCGATCAGCATCGAAATTCCACACGAAGTTCCTGGGCAATGGTCATGGAGATAGACCCTGCCCTATTTCCCCAGGCCTGACATCACCCTCAGGTATTCGAACAAGTGCTACCCGAGAAGTACACCGACCGCCCCTGACCGGTACCTGGGGACACCCCGACCCCTAGTGGAATTGCTTGAGAGCCCTGATCTTGTTCATGACGTCGAGCGCCGCCACCTTGTACGCCTCGGACAGTGTCGGATAGTTGAAGACGGCGTCGACAAGGTATTCGACGGTCCCGCCGCACCCCATCACCGCTTGGCCGATATGCACGAGATCCGTTGCACCCGAGCCGAAGATATGAACACCGAGCAGTTTCAGGTCATCCGTCGACACCAAGATCTTGAGCATCCCGTAGGTGTCGCCTGCGATCTGCCCGCGTGCGAGTTCGCGGTATCGGGAAACCCCGACCTCGTACGGCACCGATTCCTTGGTCAAATCGACCTCGGTGGCGCCCACGTACGACACCTCGGGAATCGAGTAGATGCCGATCGGCTGCAGATCCATCAGCTTCGCGCCTGGTTCGTCGAAGGCATGATAGGCCGCGAGTCGACCTTGATCCATCGACGTCGCCGCCAACGCCGGGAATCCGATGACATCACCGACGGCGTAGATGTGTTCGACCTTGGTGCGGAAATTGTCGTCGACGTAGATACGGCCACGTTCGTCGGCTTCGAGCCCGGCGTTCTCCAGCGCGAGTGGCGCCGTGAGGCCTTGCCGTCCAGCCGAGTACATCACGGTCTCGGCTGGAATCTGCTTGCCGCTGCGCAGCGTCGTAAGCGTTCCGTTCGCTCCGACGTCGACGGCCGTCACTTCTTCACCGAATCGGAAAGTGACCGCCAGATCGCGTAGATGGAATCGAAGCGATTCGATGACCTCGGGGTCGCAGAAGTCCAGCATCGACGTCCTCTTCTCGACGACGGTGACCTTGGTGCCGAGCGCCGCGAACATCGATGCGTACTCGATACCGATCACTCCCGCGCCCACGACGACCATGGTGGTCGGGATGGAGGTCAGATCGAGGATTCCGTCGGAGTCGAGCACCCGGTGACTGTCGAAGGACACCCCCGCCGGGCGAGCAGGCAACGTTCCGGTCGCGATCACGACGAACTTCGCCGTGATCGTCATCTTGTCTCCGCGCGAGGAGTCCTCGACGAGGATGGTGTGCTCGTCGACGAACGAGCCGACCCCTACCAACAATTCGACGCGGTTGCGCAGGAGCTGAGATCGAACGACTTCGATTTCTTTGGTGATGACATGCTGGGTTCGCGCCAGCAGGTCGGCCGGAGTGATGTTCTCCTTGACGCGGTAACTCGCGCCGTACAGTTCGCGTTGGTTCATCCCGGTGAGGTAGAGAACCGCCTCACGCAATGTCTTCGACGGAATGGTGCCGGTGTTGACGCACACTCCCCCGAGCATGTTGCCTTTCTCGACCATCGCTACCCGTTTACCCAGCTTGGCCGCCGCGATGGCAGCCTTCTGCCCACCCGGGCCGGAGCCGATCACAACCAGGTCGTATTCCATCGGATCAGTCATCGCTTACAAATACCGTCTGCATACGACCGGCAGATGCCGAGCATGTCAATACTCGGTGAACAATCCGCGCGCCGAAACGACACGACGGAAGTACACGAACCCTGTTGCAATTAAAAGAGATACAGCCGAATCCATACGAAACTTGCTACACATAAACATATTCCGACGTTCGCATGCGCACATGCTTCGTCGCCGACGGAATTCACAACGGTCTGTTGAAATTTGTTTCACCACAGAGTGATTGATCGATCAACTGACAGGTGACCAGGGCCGTAAACCGGATGTCCAGTATTCGAATTGTCCGAAATAACGAGCGGAATGTTCCTCGTCACATCCCGCACCGAAGCAGTTGCGCGGAGCCTCGGGCCGCGTTCTACTTGCCTTGACTAATCATCTGTCACTCTCGGTTACAAACATCCGCCCCGTTCACGATCCCCACCTTTCGCCATCTCGAGAGATCAGGTTTCCCAATGGAATTCACGGAACTTGCCGACTATCCCCTACCTCCAGGGACCGTCACCGAGTGGACTCCCGCCGCGGTGAATCCGCCCGAGCTGTGGCCTGTCGACCAGCGTCCCGCCAGCTACATACACGAGGCACACTTGAAACATGCCGAGCAGGCGAAACGGCAGGTGCACCATCAGACCGACGTGTGCACTCCGTCGTGGCTGGGTACCTCGTTTCGCATCCACGACCGACTCGACCGAAGGACCTGGGCGGCCGCTCTCGATCACTGGATCGATCGCCACGAAGTGCTCCGAACACACGTCGCCGTGGAGGGCGAAACGATAGTCCGACGCACCGCGGCGTCTGGAGACGTCCGGATTCTGGGCGCCGAGGTCGGACACCTTGCGTCCTCGATGTCTGTCTTCACGCATCTGCAGCAACTGCTCGACCGATCGACCGATCCACTTGTCTGGCCTGCGTATCAGTTCGCGACGATCGAAGGCCCCAACCACTTCACCGTGGTTTTTGCCGCTGATCATGCTCTGCTGGACGGATATTCGGTGGCGTTGACCGCGCACGAACTGCAGACGATCTACCGATCGTTGAGCGAGGGAAGCCCTCCCTCGCCGCCGGAGACCGGAAGCTACATCGACTTCGGCACCAAGGAACGAGATCTCGTGGGACACGCGGACCGCTCTCACCCGGCAGTGCAGACGTGGCGCGAGTTCTACGCGCAGGGCGAGGCTCCGTACTTTCCAGCGCTACCCGAACCGGTCACCGGACGCCGAGTCCCTCAGCAGAGCCTGTCTGCCTGGCTTCTGAGCGCCCGGGGAGCCGAACGCCTGGCAGAAGCGAGCAAGCGCAGCAACCAAGGATTCCTGGCCGCGATACTCGCGTGCGCGGCCAAGGTGACCGGCGATCTCACCGGTGCAGACGAATTCCGCGTCGTCGTGCCGCAACACACCCGTTCGGAGCTTCGATGGGCCGCGTCGCTGGGATGGTTCATCGGTGTTGTGCCGGTGAGGATTCCGATAGCCCCCGCCGCAACCGTGAGCGATCTGGCCAAGGTTGCCGGCACGGAGATACGGCGCGTCCGCCCCACCGCGGCACTGCCGTATTCGAAAGTGTGCGAGCTGATCGACTCCCCGCAGCACCTGCCGTTCGTGCTCTCGTACATGGACGTTCGTCACGTTCCTGGTGCCGAGCAATGGACGAGCTGGCAGACCAGGGGCCTTCGTAGTCGAGATCATTCGGGAACCGACGTCTACATCTGGCTCACGCGGACTCCCGAAGGGCTCAATCTGGCCATACGCCACCCGGGCAACGCGCGCACGAGCCGCCACATCCATCAGTTCGCGGGACTCCTACGCCGCGAAATGGAGGACTTTGCCTTCTCGACCGACACTTTCGCACCTCCGACCAACACCGCTGTACCGATCGAGGAGAACTCTCATGGAAATGACACCCATCGATCTCTGGGCACCGAAAGCCGGGACGCTCACCGAGTTCAGGCCTACTGAACAATCCCTGGCGGCGGCATCCGGGGCTCCGCGGAGCGACCAACCGCTCTCGTTCCTACAGGAAGGACACATTCGTACCGCCGATCACAAGCGCGCACAAGGCGTCGACTGGTCACCGTGGATCGGATTCACGTTCACTCTGCCCGGTGATCTCGATCGGGAGGCACTGCGTCGGGCGGTCCAGGCGTTTGTCCTGCGGCACAACACACTGCACAGTTGGTTCGAGGTGAGATCATCCGAAGATCCCGACGGTAGCGGGGTCATCGACCGTCACGTGGTGGATGCGTCGACGATCGAACTCACGCCGCACAGCGTCGGTTCTCTGAACACGACAGATGCGGTTCGCGAGCATGTGAGCCGAAGTTTCGCCGGCGATACCAGCCCATTGCAATGGCCCTCGTTCATCAGTGGCGTCGTCGAGCACGGCGCCGGCTTCACCGTCTACTACGGCGTCGATCACTCGCACACCGACGGCCTGTCGTTGATGCTGGGCGTCGAAGAACTTCGCGCGCTGTACATCGCCGAAAGCGCCGGCATCGACGCTCAACTTCCCTCTCCCGGCAGCTACGTCGAGTACAGCGGCGAGGAACGGACATCCGCGGGGAACCTCGACCTGGCCGCAGCGCCTGTGCAGCAGTGGATTTCGATTCTCGCCGCCAACGCCGGCCAACTCCCGACGTTCCCTCTCGACCTCGGCGTCGCGCGGGGCGAACAGACCCGGTCGACCCGCACACACATCGACGTTCTCGACAGCGACGAGTCAGCCGCGTTCGCAGCGCTGTGCAAGTCCAATGGCGTCGGCTTCTCCACGGGGATCTTCGCAGCCCTCGCCCTCACCGAGATCGAAGTTGCGGATCGAGCGAACTACTTCGCGCTCAACGCAGTCGGCACTCGCTCCGATCCGAGATACCTCTATTCCCAAGGCTGGTTCATCAATCTCGTCCCGGTCTCGTTCACGCTGAGCGGTGTCACGAACTTTACCGATGCACTCCCCCTTGCCCACGCTGCTCGCGCTGCGGTGAAGGGACTCGCGGACGTGTCCATTCACTCGGTGATCGCCCAGGTGTCGAAGTTGACCGGATCCGACATCGGTGGAACCTCGGTCCCGCCGATGGTGTCGTACATCGACATGCGCCTGATTCCAGGTGCCGAGCACCATGACGAACTCGAGGCGCGGGCACTGGGTGGGCCAGGAACGACGGGTGATCTGTCGATGTGGATCAACCGGAAGGAAGACCGTACGTACGTGATGGTCAGTTTTCCGGACACCGAGCAGGCGCACACATCGGTGAATCGGTACCTACGACACCTTCGCAACGTCCTGAGAACGGTCGCTGATACCGGCGACTACCGTGTCGTGCGTCAGGCGGATGCACGTCAGGAAGTGGAGACCGCCTGATGCACATCACGTTTCTCGACAGGTTCGAGGCACGGCCGGGCCGCATTCTGCAGTGGACGCCGAGCGAAATCTCCACCGGAACGACGTATCCGGTTCCCCCGACCTCCAATCAGCAGCTGCATCTTGCCGGCAGCCGCGGCGATACGACTTGGCTCGCTGCCACTTTCGACGTTCCCGGCCCCATCGACACGGACGCACTCAAGGCCAGCTTCGAGGAATGGACGTCCCGTCACGACGCCCTGTCGTGCTCGTTCTCCCAGGCCGAAGAATCGGGTGAATCCTCGGCACTGTTCGTCGACGTCGCCGACGTCGGCGATCTGCGCCTGCGTGAGGAAACAGTGGCTGACGCGCGAACACCGGAGCAGGTGCGAGAACTCTTGGGCGAGCGCTTGGATCGATGGTGCAATCCTTTCGCGTTTCCCGCGTACTTTCTCGGTGCCATCACCCGCGAGGACCAGTCGACAGTGGTCTGCGGGTTCGACCATGCCATCTGCGACGGCTGGTCCATGAGCATCGCAATTACCGAGATCAGCACTCTGTATCGCGAATACACGCGGGCGGACCGTGATCCGATCGCGTCTGATCTCCTTCCGGAGCCCGGGAGTTTCCTCAACTACTGCTTCCGGGAATCGGCAACCGCGGATCCAGAGCCCGGCGACCACCGGATTGCGGGTTGGCGGTCCTTCCTCCGAGCATGCGGGGGTGACACTCCCCATTTTCCCGTAGATCTGGGACTGCCCGCCGGGGCGATGTCGCCCCAGGGCACAGACACCCGAATGCTCCTCGACGCCGACGAAGCAGAGCTGTTCGACCAGAACTGCGCCGATCATCGACACTCCTCGTTCGGTGCAATTCTTGCGTCGATCGGTTTGGCCACAACACAATTGACCGGCAAGAGGGACACGCACCTACTGTTCCCTGTTCACACGCGTCGGGAACCGCGACACAACCACACCTTCGGATGGCTGGTAGCCAATGCGCCCATCACCGTGACGAGCATGGACAATCTTCACAGCACTGCCCGGGCAGTCAATCTCGCTTTCCACGAGTCACTTTCACTGTCGTCCGTCTCGTCGAGGCAGGTTTTGCGGAGCTTGGGGCCCGAGGTTTCGCCCACTCGCAGAGACATCTTCTCGGTGTCCTACGCCGACTACCGAACCATGCCCGGTGGATCTCGCCCCCGTAAATCAAAGTCCAGCGAATCACAGCCTGCGCCGATCAATCCGCAGCAACTCAGTCGCGTCTCGAACGCCGACGACGTTCAGTTCTGGTTCTCACGAACTCACGACGGATTGGCAGTGCGGACCAGGTTTCCTGCGCCCGCTACCCGGACAGTGCACACCTTCCTCTCGCATGTCTCCGAGATCCTGTCGACGCCGTAGACGAAACGGCCGCCTATCCGTAGATCTATTTGACACTGCTTTGTTGTGCACAACTTAACTGTGCGCTACAGTTGTTCTCGTGACCAACCCACTCGCTCTCGAACGCCAGGTCTGCTTCGCCCTCTATTCGGCGTCGCGGGCCACTACGGCCGCGTACCGGGCAATGCTCGACGACCTGGGAATCACGTATCCCCAGTACCTCGTCCTGTTGACACTCTGGGAACGAGACGGCCGCGGGGTGCGTGAGATCTGTGAGGCACTCGATCTCGATACCGGAACTCTGTCGCCGCTGCTCAAGAGGCTCGAGGGTCTGGGATTCATCGAGCGCCGACGCCTCACCACCGACGAGCGTCGCGTCGAGATTCACCTGACCGAGGCGGGTTCCACCCTGCGCAGCAAGGCCGAGGACATCCCAGCCAAACTCGCAGGTGCCACTGGTCTGAGCACCGACGAACTCACCGAACTTCGAGACGTTCTCACTCGTCTCGGCGAGTCGCTCCAAGCATCCAATGCCCACTCCGACGGAAAGAAGAAGTCATGAACATCGTCTACACCGCAGAAGCACTTGCCACCGGCGAAGGCCGCAACGGTCACGCTCGCACCTCGGACGGACGCCTCGATCTCGGCCTCGCCATTCCCAAGGAAATGGGTGGCAGCGGCGAAGGCACCAACCCCGAGCAGCTCTTTGCCGCCGGATACGCAGCATGCTTCCACTCCGCTCTGCAGATGGTCGCCCGTGCCGAGAAGGCCAACGTGGCTGATTCCGCAGTCGGCGCGCGGGTCGGCATCGGCCCCAACGGTGCAGGAGGCTTCGGACTCGCTGTGACGCTGGAGGTTTCACTCCCCCATCTACCCCATGATCAGGCCGTCGAGCTGACGGAGAAGGCACACCAGGTGTGCCCGTACTCCAATGCAACTCGCGGCAACATCGAGGTCACCCTCGAAGTAAGTAAGGACGACGAATGAGCACTACCACTGTCAGCCGGGAAATCCGTCTCGCTTCACGCCCGAACGGTTGGCCCACGTCGGAGAACTTCGCCACCGCCGAAGTAGAACTCCCCGAACTCGAAGACGGCCAGATCCTGGTCCGCAACATCGCCATCTCCGTCGACCCGTACATGCGCGGCCGAATGAACGACGTGAAGTCCTACCTTCCGCCGTTCCAGGTCGGTGCGCCGCTCGACGGTGGTGCCGTCGGCGAGGTCGTCGAATCCAAGTCGGCTGATCGCGCCGTGGGCGACGTTGTCGTCCACGGCCTCGGATGGCGTGAATACGCCATCCTCGACGGATCCGCAGTGACTCCGGCCGACACGTCCATCGCGCCGGCGACGGCCTACCTGGGTGCCCTCGGCATGACTGGCCTCACCGCGTATGCCGGCCTCACCGCGGTTGCGGAGTTCAAGGAAGGCGATACCGTATTCGTCTCCGGCGCAGCAGGTGCCGTCGGATCGCTCGTCGGTCAGATCGCCAAGTTGCTCGGAGCGAAGCGAGTAATCGGTAGCGCCGGTTCACCGGCGAAGGTTGCCCGACTTCTCGAACTCGGATTCGATGCGGCATTCGACTATCACGACGGCCCGATCACCGAACTACTCGCCGCTGCCGCCCCTGACGGCATCGACGTGTACTTCGACAACGTCGGTGGCGAGCATCTCGAAGCCGCCATCGATGCCATGAACCAGGGTGGCCGGATTGCCCTGTGCGGAGCCATCGCTCAGTACAACACCACCGAGAAGCCCACCGCTCCCCACAACCTGGCACTGGTGATCGGCAAGCAGCTCACACTGCGCGGATTCCTCGTGGGCGGCTACCGTCACCTCGGTGGCGAATTCCGCACCCACATGGCAGGGTGGCTCGCCGACAACAAGATTCAGTGGGACGAGACCATCGTCGAAGGCCTGGAGAATGCACCGCAAGCGTTCATCGACCTGATGCGCGGCGCGAACACCGGCAAGATGGTTGTCACGCTGTAACCCGAACAACATCTAGCTCGAACGGATATGAAGGTGGCCGCGAACTTCTCGAAGTTCGCGGCCACCTTCATATCTGAATCAAATCCCGAACGAGACTCCGGTCAACTTCTCCGACAGTGTCCACAAACCCGAGGCTGTATTCGTATCGTGTGATTTCTTGTTCGACCCCACGACCTTCGGATACCCTCGCTGCTCGAACGGACCGTCCGGTCCGATGTAACTGCCGCCAAAGGCATCCGGCGCGGTTGCCGCCCACAGTTCGGGAAGGGCGCCCATCTCCGCGGACTGCGCGAAGATCGAATTGCCGATTCCCATCAGCTTGTCCTGGATCGACTCGGTGTGCCCCTGCAGGTTCGTCGACGCGTATCCCGGATGCGAAGCGAGCGCTTTGAGCGAAGATCCCGACGCCGCGAACCTGCGTTGAAGTTCGTACGTGAACAACAGATTGGCAAGCTTGGACTGCCCGTAGGCCAACCATCGGTTGTACTTCCGACGCTCGAAATTGAGATCGTCCAGATCGACAGTTCCGAGCTGATGCAGGGCACTGGACATCGTCACGACACGATCGGTGAGCTTGTCCTTCAGCAATCCGGTCAATGCGAAGTGTCCGAGATGGTTTGTGCCGATCTGCATTTCGAATCCGTCGACCGTCCGGCGGAACGGAACCGCCATCACGCCGGCGTTGTTCACCAGGACGTCGACCTTCTCCGTTGCGTCGGCGAAGGCTCGTACCGACGACAGATCCGAGAGGTCCAATTTGCGGACAACCGCGTTGGGCCCGATCTCGGCGGCTACGGCGTCGGCCTTCGTAGTGTCACGACAGGCGAGGACGACGTCGGCCCCGGCTTTGCCCAGCGCTCGTGCGACTACCTCACCCAGTCCGCTGTTCGCCCCCGTGACGACAAATGTGCGGCCGGTCTGATCGACTACGTCTTCTGCGGTCCATTTGGTCATGCTTTCCAGCGTACGTGCCTTACTCGCCGGTAGGGAGGGGTCGCCTTCCGTCATCGCCTGCGCTTGGCGCGGATGGGCTTGGCGCCCGGCAGCGGCGGTGCAGCCACTCTGGGCGACGGGGGCGCGGTCATTCCGGGAGTCGGCGACGATTCGGCTTCCTTCTGCTCCGCAGCGATGCGTCCGTACACAAAATGCTGTTGTCCCAGCGTCCAGCAGTTGTTACTCACGAAATACAGCAGGATCGCCACGGGCGCGAACGCACCGAAAGCGATCACCCCCACCGGAAACACCCACAATGCGAGCTTGTTCATGATCGCTGTTTGAGGGTTGACGGTTCCGGTGTCCACTTGGCGCGCGATGGATGCCCGCGATGTGAAATGTGTAGCGACGGCGGCGAATATCATCAGCGGTACCGCTACCAGAATGATGGAGATACGGCTTACGTCGCCGAATGCTTCCAGTTGTGCTGCCGGGCTCGAAATCATGGCGGACAACGGTGCGCCGAACAGTTTGGCGTCGAGAAAAGACTGCACGTCCGAGGCACTGAAGAAGTAGTTGGCCGTGTTCGCGTTGTCCGCCACCGACATCGGTTCGGTCGGGCTCAGAAACGGGACGTGCGATGCCGCTCCGGTCCGATTGAACGATCGCAGGACGTGATAGAGACCAATGAACACCGGTGCCTGAACCAGCATCGGCAGACAGCCGAGCAACGGACTGTAATTATGTTCTTTCTGCAGCTTGGCCATCTCTACAGTGAGTTTCTGCCGGTCACCCGAATACTTCTTCTGCAACGCCTTGATCTGAGGTTGCAGCTTCTGCATCACCAGTTGAGTGCGGACCTGCTTGACGAAGGGTTTGAACAGCAGGGCTTTGAGCGTGAAGACGAGAAATACGACCGACAACGCCCACACGACGCCGTTGTCGGGTGATCCGGAGACCAGTGAGAAGACCTTGTGCCAGAACCAGAGGATTCCGGACACGGGGTAGTAGACAAAATCGAGCATGACGAATGAACCTCACCGAAAGGCACGCTCAGAGAGATGAGAGCGCGGGAATGGTCGTGGACGCAAGACGTCTGACCGACCTACGACGAGTTCACACCCGCCGACTGCCGATCTACAGACCGATTCCCGGAGCTCGAGGTTGCGGACGACCGGGCGCGTCCGGGCTGCTCTGCCTGCGGAAAGCACCACGCAGGCAGCGTTCGTCATCAGACGGGCCAGTGGTCGAAACCGCGCACAGTTGCAGAAGTTCGTACTTCGAGGAAGTTGCGAGCGCAGCGACCACGAAGACGGCAATCGCAGTTCCCAGCACCGCGGCGCTACCCGAGGAACCAAGCGGAGGCACTGCGAGAAGAGCGATGAACGGCAGCAGAAGCAGCAACAGTGACCGTGTCACCGTTCCTGTGCTCCGCTGTTGCATGACTGCGAGAGTACAGAACGTCCGCCGAATCCAGCCAGACGCTTGCCTCACGTACTTGTTCGCGCAGCCATTTGTGCGCAGGATCGTGGTCCATCCGACCGTGCCACTGTTGAGCGTTCGGCGCTCCCGCTGCGAATCGCCTGACCGGAGCCGGGGTGAGGCCGGCCGCCGTGCCCTCCTTGATTCGGATCACGAAAGTCCGTCGAAGTTCTCGCGATCGATCAACAGGCCTTGCACCCACAATGCCGCTCGAAACAGGTATGCACCCCGTCCAACTGACCGATGCGAACACGTCGAGGCGCAACCAGGCTGAGTGTCGCAAGCCGAAGCCCGATCACACCCAGCTGGACACCTGCTTCGGGACGCATCGACGCAAAGGCAACACGAGAAATGTCGCACCACCGATTCACCGACCCCCGCACGAGGAAGCATGCACTCGGAAGAGCGCTTGTCGTCGGCGTTCTTTCCCTGACAACCCTTGCCGTGAGTATCGACACCGCGAACGCTCAGGCCCCCGTGCTTCGGGACTGGAACATCGCCGCAGTTTCCGTCGACACGAATCCGGCGAAGGTGTCAGCTTTCGCTTCCTCGGATACAGGCCGCGTATTGGCAGCCGCAGAGTCCAAGATCGGCGCTCCGTACGTCTGGGGCGCGACCGGGCCGGACTCGTTCGACTGCTCCGGTCTCGTTCAATGGGCCTATGCACAAGCGGGCGTTTCGATTCCGCGAACCAGCGACGACCAGGCGGTTGGCGGCACTCCAGTTTCCCGGGACGATCTACAGCCGGGTGACGTGGTCCTGTACTACGGCGGGGAGCATGTGGGGATCTACACCGGAGGCGGTGAGATCGTTCATGCCCCGACGTCCGGGGAGTCGGTCGAACGCGCACCCGTGGACTCGATGCCGTACTACCTCGCCCGACGTTACTGACATGAATCCCGCAAGCTCGATGAAACAGCGTGTATCGCGGCGATATTCGAATCGCTCGTCGCGAGCCGAACGATTGACACTCCCCCATTGCGCGGAATGTGATGTCATCCTCTCGCCCGCGAGCGCGGTCTGCGCCAGGTGCCGTGGGGCGCGGTTGGACGTGACGCGGTGTTGCGGAGACGGCACTGTCGTGTCCTGGCGAACGGTTCACGGCGACCCCTCGACCGTTCTCGCCATCGTGGAATTGGACGAGGGGCCGTGGCTGTACACTTTCCTCACCGAATCCCCTCGCGCGGATGCGCCTGGACCGCTACGAGTGTCGTTTCAGGGGCGTGAAGAAGGTAAGCGCTACCCGGTGTTCTGCTTGTGCGGCGACGACCGTGGTGAACTGCTATCGGACGTCAACTCCGGCCTGCTGAGCCATTGACCTCACGCGAGTCACGCTCCTGCGCGGTCGAGACGTACCACGCTGCGATCTGCGCTCTGGAACTGAATCCCAGTTTTGTCAGTACGTGTTCCACGTGTCCCTGAGCGGTGCGCAGCGAGATTACCAAGTGCTCCGCAATCGCGCGATTGGTCAACCCTTGGGCAACCAGTTCCGCAACTTGCTGCTCACGAGGAGTGAGGTGAGGCCCTTCAGCCGACGACGCAGTCGTGACACTGGAGCGCTTGTCGAGCGCATATGCGACAGCTTCACCCTCGGACATCGCAAACCCGCTGCGAAACGACTTGTCGAAAGCATCGTCACCCATGGCTTTGCGAGCAGTCTCTGCAGCAGTGTCGTGATGAGCTGACAAACCCGGCAGGCCCGCCAGCCGTCCCCCGACCTTCTGCCAATACATGGCTGCCGCGCCGAGCAGAACCGCTGCATGCTTCCAATCACGTTGCGCTGCAGCAATCCACGCCAACGGCTCGATACACCACGCCGAGTTCATCGGGGCATCGAGAATTCTCAGACTTCGAGTCAAATAGTCACTTGCGGCATCCAATTCACCTCGGAGCCAGCTCACGAGCCCGAGAGTTCCCAGCGCAAATGCCTGGAACATCATCTCGTCGGCGGGCACGGTGATCGCGAGAATCTCTTCGTTGCACTCCACAGAGCGATCAAGAGCGCCGGACAGGAAGTACGCGACTCCCAAGGTGTCCAGGCCGATCACAACATGCAGCAGATTCTTGTCGAGTCGAAACAGCGTCAACGCGGATTCCAGCTTGGCTGTAGCGGTATCGAAGTTACCTCTGAAGGTATCGACGTATCCGTCTCCCCACGTCGCCAAGCCGCGCGAGCGCACATCCGCCAAGTCGTTTGCCAGGCGCCAACTCTCGTCGACCAACTCTTCTGCCCGTTCGAGTTCCCCCTGCATCGCGTGATTCACGGCGTCGATGGCCAAGACATCCACTCGGAACGGATCCAGCTCTCGATCCTCTGCATTCAAGGCTCGATCCGTCCAGTAACGCGCCTGCACAAGTAATCCACCTGCAAGCCAGAATCTGTACAACGCACCGACCATTCGCGTTGCAGATCGCGCCTCTCCGGCAGTGGAAATCGAGTACTCCAACGCATCGTTGACGTTGCGCTGTTCACGACCGAGCCTTGCGATCCAGGCAGCTTGCCGGCCACTGATCCACTCGGCTTCCGCATGAACGACCAGTGCCTCGAACCAATCACGATGGCTTCGACGCAGAGCGGAATACTCACCGGCGGACTCCAACTTTTCATGTCCGTACTCCCGGAGTAGGTCGAGGAGGTGGTACCGAACATCCCCGTCGGTTTCCTCACGAATCAGGATGGACTTCTCGACCAACGCGGTGACGAGATCGAGCACTTCGGTCGAATTCATGTCCTGCCCACACACGCCCTCAGCGGCATCGAGATCGAACCCACCCGAGAACACCGACAACCTCCCCCACAACTGCTGTTCGGTTGGCGAGCAGAGGTCGTAACTCCAATCGATCGACAATCGCAGCGTCTGTTGACGACTCGGAACGTCGCGTCCACCCGTTGTAAGAAGTCGGTATCGATCCGAGAGCCTGTTCATGATCTGCTCAGCAGACATACCACGCAGGCGAGCTGCCGCCAGTTCGATCGGAAGTGGGAGTCCATCCAAGTCGTGACAGATATGCGCAACGGCGCGCTTGTTCTCCTCGGTGAGGGTGAAACCAGGTACGACGGAAGCCGCACGCTCGGTGAACAACGACACCGATTCGTACTGGGCAATTCCCTCGAATTCGGGCGGCTGTTGCTGCGGTGTGGTGAGTGAGGGAACGCGCATCGTCACCTCACCGCCCAGGCCCAGCGATTCGCGGCTCGTCGCCAGGATCTTGACGCCGGCACATCGCCGTAGGATCGCGCCTACGAACACAGCGACGGCATCGACCAGATGTTCACAGTTGTCGAGCACCAACAGCAGACTCCGATCGGCGCAGTAGTCGATCAATGCCTGCAGCGGGTCCGCCGACGAGACCGACCGGACACCAAGGGTCACGGCGACATGATCTTCGAGGAGATCCGAATCTGTCTGCTCCCCCAGTTCCACCAACCAGGCACCGTCTCGAAACACCCTTTGCAACGCGCCCGCAAGTCGGATCGCGAGCCGTGTCTTGCCCACGCCACCGATCCCGGTGAGTGTCAACAAACGGGACGTCTCGAACAATCTCCTGGCGTCGGCCAACTCACGCCGACGACCGACGAAACTCGTCAGCTCCAAGGGCAGGTTGCCGACAACTCGCTGGTCGGCTTCTGAGCGCACAGCGGATGCCATCGACCGACTCGCTTTCTGCCATACCACTACACAACAACGCTACCCCCACGATCGGCCTCCCGAGCAGCACTCACGCGAGCATGTGATCGGAGCCCACTTGTTCTCCCCCGAGTGCGAGATGCACGACGGCCACACCGGTGTCACGCAGACGAAACAACGTATTCCTACTCTGGCAGACAGACGAAGGGAGAGCGACATGCCGCCGCGCCGTAGATCGGTACTGCTGACGCAACTGGTAATCGATGCTCCCGGAAGTCCACAACAAACGATCCTCGACGAACTGCGGCGAGTGATTCTGTCGGGTTCGGCGCCTCCGGGTACCCCGATTCCTCTCGGCGACGTGGCTGATGTGTTCGGTGTCAGTCGAATACCTGTGCGGGAATCACTGAAAACACTGGTCGGAGAGTCCTTGGTCGACCATCGACATCAATTCGGCTACACCGTTGCTCAGCTGACGCCGGCAGAACTGCGAGAGATGTACATCGTCCGCGAAACTCTCGAATCAGCTGCATTGGCCGTCGCCGTCGAGCAGGCAACCGAAGAGGATCACGAACACGCCGTCGAGGTGAACTCCCGTTTGGAGATCGCATTGCGCTACGACGACTCTCAGTCCTATCACTGCGAGAGCCGAAACTTTCATCTCGCACTGACCCGACCGTCTCAGATGCTTCGACTGCTGCACATGTTCGAAGCTGCCTGGAACATCACCGAACCAGTACAGCCGATGGTCCATGTTGCCGGCGTCGATCGCCGGGTTCTGCACTCGGATCACACCGCGATGCTGGACGCATTCCTGCGTCGGGACGCATCCGCACTTCTGAGCGCTTCCGAAATCCATCATCGCCGACTCGATACCGTGATCGCGACTCTACCGACAGACACCGGTCTATTGGCCGAAAAAGATATACCGATCACGCAATAGTCGTGCAACACAGCATCGATACCTTTCTCTCAACACAGTTTTCATCACTGACGCTGAGAGCTCGTGGCACCGTCCGCTGATTTCCTGCACTGATGCACAGGAGCTGTCATGACCGACATTCTTCCGTCCCGAACGACCACTACCCCCACTCCCCCAAAGGAAACCGGATCGGGTGACCTTGTCGAAGCCGCGGGTCACCCTGTCGGAAGCGGCCTGATCAAGCCGGGCTACGACCCTCGTTTGACCAACGAGGACTTGGCGCCGCTTCGCAAGCAGACCTGGTCGTCGTACAACATCTTCGCCTTCTGGATGTCCGACGTACACAGCGTCGGCGGATATGTCACTGCCGGTAGTCTTTTCGCACTGGGATTGGCCAGCTGGCAAGTACTCGTCGCCCTGCTGGTCGGTATCACGATCGTCTACTTCTTCTGCAATCTCGTCGCCAAGCCCAGCCAAGTTACCGGCGTGCCGTATCCGGTGATCTGCCGCAGCGTGTTCGGCGTCCTCGGCGCGAACATCCCGGCAATCATTCGTGGCCTGATTGCCGTGGCTTGGTATGGAATTCAAACCTTCCTCGCTTCAGCAGCCCTCGATGTCGTACTGATCAAACTCTTTCCGTCACTCGCGCCCTATGCCGTCGTCGAAGACTACGGATTCGCCGGACTCTCCGCACTGGGCTGGGGAAGTTTCATGCTCCTGTGGGTACTTCAGGCCTGTGTCTTCTGGCGAGGCATGGAATCGATCCGCCGCTTCATCGACTTCTGCGGGCCGGCTGTGTATGTCGTGATGTTCATGCTGTGCGGCTACCTGATCTACAAGGCAGGCTGGAGCGCCATCGATCTCACGCTCGGCGACGTCAAGTACTCGGGTTTCGACGCCGTGCCGGTCATGCTCGGTGCGATCGCTCTGGTTGTCTCGTACTTCTCCGGACCGATGCTCAACTTCGGCGACTTCTCCCGCTACGGAAAGTCGTTCACTGCCGTCAAGAAGGGCAACTTCCTCGGTTTGCCGTTGAACTTCCTCGTATTCTCGGTGTTGGTCGTCGTCACTGCATCGTTGACGCTGCCGGTGTACGGCGAACTGATCACCGATCCCGTTGCGACCGTTGCACGAATCGACAGCACCTTCGCCATCGTTCTCGGCGCACTCACCTTCACCATCGCCACGATCGGCATCAACATCGTGGCCAACTTCATTTCCCCGGCCTTCGACTTCTCCAACGTGAGTCCGCAGAAGATCAGCTGGCGCGCCGGCGGAATGATCGCAGCGATCGGCTCGATCCTCATCACGCCGTGGAACTTGTACAACAATCCGGACGTCATTCACTACACACTCGAAACCCTCGGAGCCTTCATCGGTCCGCTGTTCGGAATTCTGATTGCCGACTACTACCTCGTGCGCAAGCAGAAGGTCATCGTCGACGAACTGTTCAGCATGTCGCCGACCGGAACCTACTGGTACAGCAAGGGATACAACCCTGCTGCAGTGATCGCCACCGTGGTGGGAGCCGTCGTCGCGATGGTCCCGGTCCTGGGCAAGGACCTCACCGGGATGTACACCGCAGCGCAGTACAGCTGGTTCATCGGTTGTGGGCTCGGATTCACCGTCTATTACCTACTCGCCGCGCGCTCTTCCTCAGCTGTCCGGAATGCTTCCTCTCCCGACACTGTGACGGTCGACTGATCGTCATGAGAATCAAGGTGATCAACCCCAACACCACGTGGGCGATGACCGCCAAGATCGAGGAATGTGCCCGGACCGTCGCAGGCTCGGGCACATTCGTCGAGGCTGTCAGCCCTGCCATGGGTCCCGCGTCGATCGAAAGCCACTACGACGAAGCTCTCAGCGTCCCCGGAATCCTGACCGAGATCGCCGCCGGAGAAAAGAACGAAGTCGACGGCTACGTCATCGCTTGCTTCGGTGACCCAGGTCTTGATGCAGCCCGAGAGTTGGCCAAGGGCCCCGTCGTAGCTGTTGCCGAAGCGGCCATGAACTACGCAAGTTTCCTGGGTCGCGGATTCAGCATCGTGACCACTCTCGGTCGAACCCGCGGCCGCGCAGCCGATCTGGTGGACCGGTACGGCATGCAGGCTCGGTGCCGGGGTATCCACTCCTGCGAGATTCCGGTTCTGGAACTCGATCGTGATCCCGACGCGCGAAAGGTGATCTTGGAAGCCTGTTTCGACGCATTGGAGCAAGACGACTCGGACGTCCTCGTGCTGGGTTGCGCCGGCATGGCGGACCTGTGCCAGGACTTGTCCGACGAACTGGGTGTCCCGGTAGTCGACGGCGTTGCCGCTGGGGTCACGATGGTTCAGTCGTTGGTCACCCTCGGACTGTCGACCAGTTCGCGCGGCGAGTTCGCACGGCCACTTCCCAAGAACTACACCGGTACACTGACACCGTTCTCGCTGTGAGCGTGCCTGAGCGAGAGTCGAACACCTGTCACCAGCAGCGCCAGGATCGCGAACAATACTCCAGCCCAGACTAATTGGCGGGTTTCGAAATGCGCGAGAAACAGTCCACCGACCGCAGTGCCGAGCGTGATCCCCAGGTTGGAGAACGAGATGAAAAGGCTGTTGCCGAATTCAGGCGCGTCGACTGCGTCTCGCCCCATCCAGCTCTGCGAAACCACCAGTCCACCGGAATGCACTACACCCCAAACCAACACGGCTACAACCATCGCGCCGAAGTACGGGCCCGCCAGATAGAGCATCACGTAGACGACGATGTACAGCAAGGGAAATGCCACAACCGTGCGCACCACCCCCTTGGCGAGCAGAGCCCCGAAGACGAAGTTGCCGAAGATCATCACGACACCGAAAGCCAAGAGCATCGCGCTGATCCACGATCCGCTCATGCCGGTCACTTCGCCGAGGTATTCGGCAAAGTATCCGTACACCGAGAACATGGCTGCGAAGACGAAGGTGACGGAAAGAATGGTCAACCACACGCGCGGCCGGCGAAGTATCCCGACCTGTGCACCGTACGACAGGCGTTGTGTCACAGGAGCCGAGGGCAGAAGTACGACAATCCCGAGAAACGCGAGAACGTTGACCACGGCGCCGAACACGAATGCTGTCGACACCGAAAAGTTCTCGGCCAAATAGGACGTCAAGGGCACGCCGAACGCGAATCCGACTGTGACGCCTGCAAATACCTTGGTCACCGCGGCGGTCGCCTGTTCCGGCGATACCAGACGAACCGCACTTGCAAGCGCGACAGCGAAGAAGACCGGATGAACCACGGCGGGGATGATCCGAAATGCAAACATCACCTCGAAACTCGATGTGGTCGCATACACCACATTGGAGACCGCAAAGACTGCAATCGCCACCAACAGAACGGTTCTCCTGTTGATTCCCGAGGTGATCAGCGTTGTGAACGGACCGGTCACCGCCACGACGAGTGCAAACACACCGACCAACCATCCGGCAGTCGACGCGGTGATACCGAACTTTTCGCTGATCTGAGGCAGAACCCCGATAATGCCCATCTCCGTAGTGATGATTCCGAATACACCCAACGCCAGAACCGGTATCAACAATTTCGACTTCACGACACACTCCTCACTACTTCGTCACACAAGAAAGTTACATATCTAGATATGTAGATATATTTGGTTGAACAACCCAGCCGACGAGGGCAATTCGGCCGCTACAGCTTGTCGCGAACGAATTCCCTGAACTCGCCGATCACGGATTCGTTTCGTCGGTAATACGTCCACTTCCCGATACGCTCGGACTCGAGCAGACCCACGTCTTTCATGCCCTGCAGGTACCCCGAGATCACCGACTGGGCAAGTCCCGATCGCGCCTGGATGTCACCGACACAGACTCCGATGTGAAACCCGAGATCCTGCTGCGTATACGAGTCCTCGTCGAAATACTTCGCCGGATGCGCGAGCCACTCCATGATCTGCAGGCGAGTCGGGTTGGACAGCGCCTTGAAGATCGCCAAAGCATCCATGGACCACACCCCTCTGCACGACAACCGGAACGCATCTACTTTTGTGGATATGTTTGGCGAAGTCAAGCCCGATCCGGACCGAAAGCCGTCTGCATCACATCGACGCATTCGAAGTGAGCTGCGACACTTACGTTTCGACGACCTGCGGAAATCTCAGCGCCGACTTTCTATCTGTGACGACTTGTTTATAGTTATCGCCAACAACGAATTGCCGGAAGTTTCCGGTTCACCTCAGAACGTCCGTGGGTGAACACAATTCGCTCAACACCAGCCGTACCCGGCTTGTCATTCGGGAGTCGAACCATGAACACACCGCATCAGTTCAGGGTCGTCACCTCATGGTGATGTCGAAGCTCGCCAAATGGCAGCTGGTCGCCCTCGTCGTGGTTGCACTCCTGGGCTTGATCTATGTCGGAGCGAAATACGTACGGCTGGAAAATCTTCTGGGATTCGGCCAATACACGGTCAAAACCGAACTGGCGACGTCCGGTGGCATCTTCACCAACGCCGAAGTGACCTATCGCGGTGTACCCGTCGGACGCGTCGGTGACATGTCGCTCACGTCCGACGGAATCGAAGTCGACCTGTTGATCGACAGCAGTGCTCCGCAGATTCCCGCATCCGCGCGGGCCGTGGTGGCCAATCGCTCAGCCATCGGCGAGCAGTACGTCGACCTTCAGCCCGATACCGACCAGGGCCCGTTCCTCGAAGACGGCTCGGTGATCGCCGTGGGCGACACAACCACGCCGATCCCGATCGAGAATGTCTTGACCAGCGCCAACGGTCTGGTGCACTCCGTTCCGGTCGACGCACTCCACACCGTCGCGAAAGAACTCGGCGCGGCATTCAACGGCAAGGGCGAAGATCTGCAGGTACTTGCCGACTCGCTGTCGGGGATCTCCCAGTCGGGCCTCGACACCCTTCCCCAGACCCTCGGACTGATCCGCGACAGCCAGACGGTGCTCACGACCCAGTCCGATCAATCGTCGGCGATCAAGCAGTTCAGCACCGACCTCGACGCACTGACGGCGCAATTGCGCACCAGCGACCCCGACATCCGACGCGTGATCGACAACGGCATACCGGCCAGCGAACAAGTCGGCTCTCTCGTCACCGAAGCCGGCCCCGCGCTCACGACCAACCTCTCCAACCTCTCCGCCGTTGCAGCGGCAGCCGCACCGACACTGCCCTCGCTGCAGCCATTCCTGCTCTTCCTGCCTGCGCTCGCCGGGGCGGCGCCCACCGTTGCACCGGGAGACGGCACAGTACATCTGGGCTTGGTACTCGAGACCAACAACCCGCTCTCGTGCACCGTCGGTTACGAAGGGACCATGGCGATCCTCGACGAGATGAAGCGCAAGGACCCGAACTTCGACGACACGACGCAGAACTTCCCGTTGAACACTGCCGCCAACTGCCAGGCACCTCAGGGCAGCGAAACGGGGGTTCGTAGCGCCAACCGCATCGCGTTCGCCGACCCGAACACCTCGCAACCGTGGGACGGCAAGCCCAAGGTGGACCCGGACAAGCTCAACCTGAACCCGATTGCCACTCAACTCGCACCGATGCTCGGCGCCACCCCGAAGTAGCCGTAAACAACTGGCACCGTCGACCCTCCGCGACGATGATGATGTGATGTCGGAAGGAACGCCTGAAGGCGAGTCACAGAGCATGTCACGAGGTTTCGACGAACTTGTCGCCGAAGCGGAATCCGCCTCCGTCGACGGGTGGGATTTCTCGTGGCTCGACGGACGCGCCACGGAGCAGCGTCCGTCGTGGGGGTACCAGAGGCTGATGGGTGAACGTCTCGGCCGCGCCGGCGCCGCATTGGACATCCAGACCGGCGGCGGCGAAGTCCTCGCCGCTGCACCGTCACTCCCGCCGGTGATGGCAGCAACCGAATCCTGGCCACCGAACATCGCCAAGGCCACCGCCCTTCTGCGTCCTCGAGGTGTGGTGGTGGTCGCCGATCCGGACGAGCCGCCGCTACCGTTCGCCGATTCGGCTTTCGACCTGGTGACCAGCCGACACCCAGCGACGGTGTGGTGGACCGAAATCGCGCGGGTACTCGAACCGGGAGGAACGTACTTCGCTCAACATGTGGGTCACGCCAGCGTGTTCGAACTGGTCGAGTACTTTCTCGGTCCTCAGCCGCAGGCTCGTCGCGGACGGCACCACGAGGACGAAACTGCCGACGCGATTGAGGCCGGGCTCACCGTCGTCGACCTGCGTTTCGAGCGTCTGCGCATGGAATTCTTCGACATCGGCGCCGTTGTCTACTTCTTACGCAAGGTGATCTGGATGGTTCCGGGATTCACCGTCGCGCAGTATCGGGACCGGCTCCGCGAACTCGATCAGCAGATCCGTCGCGACGGATCTTTTGTCGCGCACTCGAGTCGATTCCTGATCGAGGCACGCAAGAGCTGAGCGCACCGCGACGGGCCGCACATCCCGAACGTGATCGATGCTGCTAGTCGGACTCGTCGGCGTCGCTCCGCGAGCCGATCGCAGCGGCAAGATAGTCGCCGAGTTCACGCTGAAGGTTCGCGTCGAGTGCCCGGGCCAGTGCCGAATGTACCGACGCCACACCGAGTTCACGCATCGTCTGGAGCATCTCGGCTGTTCCGGCAACCTCGTCGCCCTCCGGGAGCCAACCGACCCCGTGCTGATCGACGATGCGATCCTTTGCCGCCTGAATCAGGTCTTTGGCGATCCCGTCCACAGCGTTGTGAAGCTTTTCGTGCACATCGACCAGTTGATCGAGAGTGAAACCGTAGTCGAGGAGACTCGAAAATCCGCTGAGCAAAGCAGGATCGGTGAAAACGCAGTTCTCTCCTTCGATCTGTACCAGTCCGAGATCTACGAGACGATGCAGTTGACCATCTGCATCTCCCCCGAGAAACTCGCGTACGACGGCCATCTCGATACTCACGGTGTCGCTGCGGGACCATGGTTCGGTGACCGCGTGCTGCAGACCCAGCACCTCTGTCAGGTCTTTCCCGCTTTCCCACCCGGTGATGAAGTCGTCGATATGCGCAGTGGTGAAACCTCGTTGAAGAAGCGTGTCGATCAGCTTGAGGCGTTCGAGGTGCGCGTCGCCGTAGATGCCTACCCGCCCACGCTTCTCCGGCGGAGGAAGCAATCCACGTTCCTGATATGCCCGTACATTCCGCGAGGTGGTGCCCGCAGCGCGCGCTAGATCGTCGATGCGGTACTCGGTCACCGCCTCGTCTCCTCTGCCGCGTCGGTCGTCACGATTCCAACTTAGTGGCAACACCAGGCCGATCAGAACCCGGGATCAGGTCTGCGCGGTGTCTTTCTCGCGCACCGTGCTCGTGTAGTCCCGAAGATCCACCGATTTCAATTGGTTCACGTACTGGGTCGCGAAACCGGGAAACATAGTGGCATTGAATCCTTCGTCGGTGAGATACCAACTCGAACATCCCGAGTTCCACGTGGTCTTCGACAGCCGACGCTGCAACTCGACGTTGTACGCATCTTCGACATCTTGACGAACATCGAGTGCCTTGAGGTCGCGCTCGAGAACGATCTTGATCGCTTGGGCGAGATAGTCGAGTTGCGCTTCCATGTACACAAGGGCGGAGCTGTGCCCCGGACCCGAGTTGGGTCCGAAGGTGAAATACAGGTTGGGATAACCGGATACCGCAATGCTCTTGTACGCACGCGCCCCGGATTTCCACTCCTGAGCGAGCACACGTCCGTCCCGGCCGATGATCGGGACCGGTGTTCCGGTCTTGCAAACGTCGAAGCCGGTGGCGAAGACGATGCAGTCGAATTGATGCTCGATCCCTTCGACCGTGCGAATGCCATGTGGCGCCAATCTCGCGATCGGCCAGGTCACGAGTGTGCAATTGTCTTGCTGGAGAGCCGGGTAATACTCGCTGGTCATCAGCAACCGCTTGCACCCTGCCCGAAAGTCGGGAGTGAGTTGTCGCCGCAACCACGGGTCCTTCACCTGCATGCGCAGATGAAGACGCCCGACTGTTTCCACCACCCTCGTCAACGGGGATTCCCACACCACCCCGAGAGCTACCGATTCGTGTCCCCAGTACCAAGCCCGACGCGCCAGAGTCTGGACGACCGGATGACGACGGTACAGATCCTTCGTGCGAGATCGGGTGCGTAGGTTTGCTCTCGGCAATGCCCATCCCGGTGTTCGTTGGAAAACCTTCACTGATCGTGCAGTTTTCACGAGTTCCGGGACGATCTGGACGCCACTGGCTCCGGTTCCGATCACTGCGACCCGCTTGTCGGTGAAGTCGTAGTCATGGTCCCAGCGAGCACTGTGAATCTTGTGTCCTTCGTAGCTCTCCAAACCCGGAACAGCGGGAAAGCTGACGTTCGCCAGCGGACCGGACGCCATGACGACGGTCCGGGCAATGACCGCTTCACGGCCCTCGAGCGCGATCGCCCAGACACCTGTCTGCTCGTCCCATTCGACGCCCGTGACGTTGCACCGAAACCGAATCTTCGGCTCGAGGCCGAACTCTTTCACCATCGTTCGGATGTAGCCGAGGATCTCCGCGCTGGCCGAGTAGGTGTGCGACCAGTCCGGGTTCGGGGCGAAACTGTACGAGTACAGACGGGACGGAATGTCGCACGCAGCTCCCGGATACGTGTTGTCGCGCCACGTCCCGCCGACCTCCGTGCCGCGTTCGAGAACGACGAAGTCCTCGATACCGTTCTGCTTCAACCGAATCGTCGCTCCGATTCCTGCGAAACCTCCACCGATGATCGCCACTGACAGTGGCTCGGCAGTACTCATGCGAGTGGCTCGTACGTAAGTTCCTTGGCCCAGGTCGGCTCGGAATTGAGCCTGCTGCCGGAAAGTCGGCCAGTGACCTTGACCATCCGATCGGCAAGCAGATGGTAGGGATGGTTGCGATTGATGACCATGTTGCCGTGCCACTTCACCACCCGATACATCGGGACGCGGAGCGCGGCCGGACTCCGTTCGCCTACGTTCCTGAATCGCTTCATCGCGGTGTAGAGCCGTTCCTCGTTCACTCCCATGTCGACGATGTTGTCGCGCATCTTGTTCAGCAGCGGGATGTAGCGAAGTGTCCCGATGATCAACGCCGGATTCATCCAGGCGCCGACGGTTTCGACAACGAGCTTGCGCGTCGTCGAGTGCCCGAGCATCTCGATCACCGCAAAATCGACCGCCAGATGCCTGGACTCGTCTGCATTGATCTTCTTGAACACAGCCTGACAGACCGGATCCTCGATCTCGTCCATGATGAACTTGACCAGGGCTCCGTCGAGCGCCACCTCGAGCATCGGTATGACGGTCCCGAGAATCGAGAGCGACAAACCGTCGGAATGCTTGTCCAGCCAGTCGATGACGAGCTTGACGTTGATGTTGGGCTCGGGCATCTCGTCGCCGTCCAGCATTCCCCAACGACGCATCAGCGCGAGTTCGGCGTTGGCGTGCTTCTGTTCCTCGGCGTGGAAATGCCGATAGATGTCTCGGAGAGTTTCAGTCGGCGCCTTGAGAGCCATCGCAGCGAAGCCACGGGCACCGACGTTCTCGATCCACATCAGGTCCGACATGAACGGTTTCAGCTTCGCATGAAGCTCTGGACTGATCGTCTCGGCGCCCGGAGCATCCCAGTCGATGTCCACCAGAGCCCATTGGCGGTCCTTGATCTTGTGCAGCATGCCGTCGAAATCGAAGGACATGTCACGCTCCTTTCGTGCTCGGCGAGTTCGTCTCCGGCGCCGCCGAAGTTCCAGATGAACCCGACTTCTGTTTCGGTGCAAAGCGATTGAGAACTCCACAGCCCCAGGTGTATGCAACGGGTAGATACCGTTTGAGTCGCCAGATCACCTTCGCATCGAACTGCGGCACCACGTAGAGTCGACCCTTGTCGTAGGCGTCGAGAGTGGTGACGGCGATGCGCTCCGGCGAAAAGCCGGTTCGCCGCATCAACGCTTGCGCCAATTGTGTTGCTTCCGCGGTGATTCGGCCGTCGAGAGCAACATTTGTCTTGACGAAGGTCGGACACAGCACCGTCACCCGCACTCCCGTACCGGCAAGTTCAGCGGACAAGGTCTCCGAGAGCGACATCACGGCGGCTTTACCGACGTTGTAGGGCGCCATCAGCGGCGCAGCCGCAAACCCAGCAGCCGAGGCCACGTTGATGAATCCCCCGGCGCCGCTCGCACGCAGTTGTGGAGCAAATATCTCACAGCCGTGCACGACACCCCACAGATTGATCCCGAGTGCCCACTCCCAATCGTCGAAACCGATCTCGCCCACCGGTTTTCCACCGATACCCACCCCGGCATTGTTGATCACCAACGAAAGCGGACCCGCAAGTTCGAGTTCCGCGAACAACGCCAGGTCCTGAACCTGCTCACGAATTGACACATCGCATTTGACGGCGTGCGCGGTACCACCGATCTCATCGATGAGTGCCACTGTGTCCTTGGCCCGTTCCAGCGAGATATCCGCGCAGATCACCTCACCGCCTCTGCGCGCCAACTCCAACGAAAAGGCACGGCCGATTCCGCTGCCGGCGCCGGTCACCACTGCGCGGGCATTGTGGGACAACTTCGATCCGCGGTTCTTGGTCGGTTTCTTGGTCGGCACCGGTCGGCTCACCTCGAAGACGCTTCGACTGCTGTGTGTTTCTCCATCTCCAAAGAGTCATCCACAACCGTGCCAGTTGTCAATGGCCTAGAATTCGATGGCGGAATACGCGGCAGTCGAACCAGTACCCGGACTGCTCGAATGAAGTCTTTTGTCGACCGACCGTGATCTAAACGGGGTGCGCGGTCTTCCAGTGCTCGGCGATGTCGATGCGCCGCGCGATCCAGACCTTCTCGTGTGACTGCACGTGGTCCAGAAATCGCTCGAGAGCGGCCGCACGGGCAGGGCGGCCGACTATGCGGCAGTGCAACCCGATCGAGAGCATCTTGGGCGATCCGGCCGTCCCCTCCGCATACAGCACGTCGAAGGCATCGCGTAGGTGCGCAAAGAACTGATCACCGCTGGGAAATCCTGCGGGAGAGGCGAAACGCATGTCGTTGGTGTCAAGGGTGTACGGAACGACCAGGTGCTTCACCGATTCTGCGCCACGCGGAACGTCGACCCAGTACGGCAGATCGTCGGCGTATGAATCGGAGTCGTAGACGAAGCCGCCGTGCTCGACGACCAATTCGCGGGTGTTCGGTGAATCGCGCCCGGTGTACCAACCGAGAGGCGCCGAACCCGTCAGATCTCGCAGAATCTGCACCGCCTCGGCCATGTCAGCGCGTTCGCGCTCGATGTCCACGGATTGGTAAGACTTCCAACGTAATCCGTGGCACGCGATCTCGTGGCCCAACTCCTGAAAAGCACTGACTGCTTCGGGGTTACGCTGCATCGCCCGCGCCACCGCAAAGACCGTGAGAGGCAGGTTTCGCCGCTCGAAGGTTCGCAGTACACGCCACAACCCGGCCCGTGAGCCGTACTCGTACAGCGATTCCATGCTCATGTGTCGATTCGGAAATGCCTCTGCCGGAGTCATTTCCGACAGAAATGTTTCCGAAGCCGCGTCCCCGTCCAGGACGTTGTTCTCGGCTCCCTCTTCGTAGTTGAGCACGAACTGAACCGCTATCCGCGCGTCGCCGGGCCAGTGCGGATGCGGCGGATGAGGGCCGTACCCCACCATGTCCCGGGGATAGTCGTCGCGCGGATAGTCGCTCATGCCAACAACTTTACCGTCAGCGCCCGGAGATCACAGCGCGAGCAGCGTCGGTGAGTACGCCGAAGACTCTCAGCCGCGCCAGGCCACCGTCCGGGAAGATGTCCAGACGAACATCGGTGACCTGGACTTCGGAATCGATCGGAAAGCGATGGCGCGTATCCGGACGCAGCGTCGTGCGCGGCAACAGTTCGATCCACTCCCCCTCCGACGTCCGCCCGGTCAGAGCGCCCTCACCTGGACTGTTTCCGAGGAAGTACGAGGTGTCGATCTCGACGAAACTCAGCACGCCTTCACCCGCGAGTTGTACTTGCACCCAGTCGTTTCCGTTGTCGCGGCGCCTGGCGGTCTCCCACCCGTCACCCATCGAAGCAGCGCGTCCGGGAAACAGGATGTTCTGCGGTGAGCTGTAAAACATGTTGGAGCAATCGGTCACGCGGCCACCGTTTTCGAGTGCTGCGAGGTCCAACGGCCCGGCATCGAGGAAACGCGGGTCCGGCCGCGCTTCGCCGTGAACACGGAATCTCGCCACGCCGCCGTCCGGGTAAATGGTCAGCTTGACGTGCGTCCACCGCTCCTCCGACGCCACCGAGAACGGATTCTCCGAGTCACCGTGCACGGTCGAGCGCTCGACGATGGTTGTCCACTCGCCGGATCCGGCCAGGTCGGCGGGATCCGGATACCCGTCGACCGAGATTGCTTCCACCGAGATCTCGGGCGGGTAATTGCCCTTGAACCACGCGGTGTCGACCACGACGCCTCGCACCACTCCGGGAACACCGAGTCGAACGATCGCCTCGTCATGGCCTGCCACCCGGCGGCGACGCGTCTCCCAACCGTCGTACACCTGCCCCTTGTGACCGAACGTCGCCGGCTGGTACCCGGCCTTGCCTGGGCGGATCAGGGCCTCACGCTCGGCAAACGCCTCGTCGTTCGCCCAGATGACGGCTCCGCCGAGGGTGCGCAGTGCGAGATCGGGCAGCAAGGTGAATTCGGTGGTGCTCATCGGTCAGTGTTCTCCTGTGATCGGTGTGGTGCGTCCTACGAGGTGACGGAGTGCGTTGGTGTCGGCGCTCGGGGCGAGCCGGAGAACTTCGGATTCCGGATAAGCCCCCGCGTCGAGCCCGCGCAGTACCACCGCTGCGAGCGCCTGGGCGGTTGCAGGTTCGTCCATCACGTCGCCACCTTGGCGCCCCAAGTACGACTGGATGCGCGGGGCAGCGGCGCCGAGCGCGTTGCGATAGAAGCCGAACGTGGCGAGCCAGCGGGTGACCAGATGCCCAGGGTGCATGTCCCACCCCTGGTAGTAACCGCGTTCCAGGGACCGCGTGACGAGGCGATGGTGCCGAGTGATCGCGTCGCGGATCGCCGTGGCGCTCCCGATAGGCGCGACCTGAGTCGACCCGTCGCACACCCAGACGCCGGTCTGCGCGGCAGCAGCCAACATGACAGCCTTTGCGTGGTCTGCCACCGGATGTTCGAGCGACTGATGACGCGATGCAATTCCGCAAGCTGCACTGTAATCGTAAGTGCCGTAATGCAAACCGGTCAGACGACCGGCACCGCGATGGATGGCCTGAGCAACTGCCACCGTTCCGTCGGCCGCGATGACCGCCTGCGGGCTCTCGATCTGCAACTCGAACCGAAGCGAACCGAGCTCGAGTCCGTGCGCCTTCTCCAGCTCTTCGCAGAGCAACACCGTCGCCGTGACCTGCTCCACCGCGCGCAGTTTGGGAACGGTGAAGACAAATCCGTCCGGCACTCTGCCGGCCGCGTCGAGCACAAGCTCGAGCGTCCTGATCGAGCGCCGACGCTCACCGGCCGGCAACCCCTTGAACCTGATTCCGCTCCAGTTCGGCCCGGCAGGATCAGCGCTGAGCGCGGCAAGCGTCTGTCCGGCCGACGTCGCTGCATCGTCTTCTTCTTCGTCGCTGCGGCGTCCGTACCCGTCCTCGAAATCGATCCGAAAGTCTTGGACCGGCTTGCGGCCGAGTTGAACTCGCACATCAGCGAGCGCATTCTCCGTGTCGAGATCGGCGAACACATGAGCATGGGAATCGAGAAGCGCGATCGCCTGCTCACCCCAGAGTCGAGGGGTGTCGACGGTTGCATCCGCGGCACTGACGTAAATCGTGTGCACGGGTTGGATCTCGTCACGGTTTCCCGGGTACTGCGCCGCGAGCCGCTCGTCCACCGGATCCAGAAGTCCGTCCAGACGATCGTGGACGGCGGCGGAGAGTCGGGATTCTGTCATCGGACGATCTTCTCAGAACGTCCGCGAGCCCGCAGGTTCTCACGCCGCCGATCCAATCCGAGTCAGCGGCCCCCGACGAACGGAACGTTGACGAAGCTCGGCCGGTCTGCAGCCAACTCGATGTGCTGCGGTTTGAGTTGGCTGTCGGCGAGCATCGGGCCGAGCGCCAGGTATCGCGGCACGCTGGCAGCGTAGACGTCGACGCGGAGCCGGTGCCCCGGTTGCAGCACTGCGTCCGTCGGGAGCATGTTGATGTCGACGGTGGTGACCTCACCGGGAACCACCGGCTGACGCGTGTCGATCGTCAGATAGTGGTGCGGTTCACTGTAGTCACCGTTGGCCGAGCGAGTGCTCTTCGAATCGTCGACTGCCCGCAGCGACGCAGTCAGAGCGCCGTTCGTGATCGGTGTCGATGTTCCGTCCGGTGCTACGTCGTTGACCGTCGCTGCCCAGAATCCGTCCGTCGCGTCCAGGACGGTCTCGAGGTGGACGTTGATCGGGCCCGAGAGTGAGGTCGGCTCCGTCACTGCCTCACCGGTGAACGTCAGGCCCTCCGCTTCCTGGAATCGGGAATCCTTGGAACACGTCGCACCGAGCACCACGGAGATCCCGGCAGTTCCCTGAGTTCCGTCACCGGAGCAGAAGCCTCGCAGTCCTGGTGCGACTGTCAATCGCGCTGCGGCACTGGGCGGGTCATTCGTCAGCGAACCGTCGTGCGCTGCGTGGGCGGCAGTACCGCTGGGCGCAGAGTTCAGATACATACGTTCGTAGCTCGCACCGGCTCGCGGGAACTGATCGTCCGTGATCCATCCGCCGCCTTGCTGGAACATCGTCACCGGACCGTAACGATCGATTCCGTTGTCGATGCCCTTGAGCCACTTGTCGAACCACGCACGTTCGAGCACGTCGAGGCGCGGCGGCGCACCGTCCTTGCCGAATCCTCCACCGGGAGTGACGTGATAGCCGTTCCCCATGATCAACTGCTTCTGCCCGGGCGGCAGATCGATTCCGTTGTAGATCCGCGGCTCACTGTTGGCGAAGATGTCGTGCCAACCGCCGTAGACCATCGTCGGAACGGCGATGTTGCCGACGTCAGCGGCTCGGTCCTGATAGAACTGCCCGTCTTGCGCGACTTGCAGAGTCGACGGTGACACGTCCTCGATTCTCTGAGCCGTCATCGCTTGCACCAGTTCGGGAATCAGCGTACCGGGATCCTCGAGGCGGCTCGCCAACCACAGGGGATCGAAGTTTCCTTGCAGGATGTCCTGAACGTTCGGGATGAGTTTGAGCCCGTTGACCGCGGTCAACCACAACGGCATGAACCCGACTCCGAGGCCGCCACCGGTTCCGACGATGTCGCGCAGCAGATCGTTGCCAGGTTCGACCGGGAAGATCGCCTTCAGTGCAGATGGATTGTTGCTCGCCGCCTGCACCGAGTTGATCGCGGAGTACGAGATGCCCGCCATCCCTACTTTCCCGTCGGACCACCCCTGCTTGCTCATCCAGTCGATGACCTCGACCGAATCCTGTTGCTCGCGCTTACCGAGCACGTCCCAATTACCTTGGGAGAAGCCGGTTCCACGTGCGTCGACCACTACCTGCGTGTATCCGTTCTGGACCAGATCACGGTTGACGCCGAGAACCCTGGCGCCTCCGCCGGCGATGACGCCCGTCAACTCCGACACGCCGTCGAACGGCGCCGCGAGGTCGAGCGAGTTCGCAACGTCCATCAGCGTCTCACCGACCTGCGGGATCGACAGAGCTGAATCCACCAGTGTGTCCAGCAGTTTCGTGTACGGCGTGATGTTGAGGACCGAAGGCGTCTTCGATTCCACGGCCCGCCCGGATGCATCCGCCGGTCGGTACACATTCGCTTGCAGAACTGTGCCGTCACTCATCGTGATGGGCACGTCCCACTCGATGGAGACCCCCGGATACTGCGGCGTCGCCTCCGTTGCCGCGAGCCAGGCCTGCCCGTCCGACCCTCCCGTCGGATCCGCAGAAGCGACGGCGCTCGGCACCGTCAATCCCACGACGCACAGCCCCACCGCAATCGTTGTCGACCTTCGACGTAGAAGTCGTGTCCTCACGAAAACCCCAATTTCCTGTTGTGATGACCCAGCCCTGCCCCCACGGCAGTGACCGGTGTCACGAACTTACCGGATAGTAACTTCCGTCCCATATGTCGTCAATAGGTCTGAATGCCGACCGGACGGCTAGCTTTGAAGATGTGTCACGATCACCGCTTCCCGTCCGCGACGGCCTGAACCCCAGTCGCATCCGTCAGCCAGACGACGGCATGTGGACGACGACGCTCGACTACCTGCTCGAACGGTTCCCCCAGGACGCCGTCCGATTGCGGGAGAAGGTCGCAGCCGGGGAGGTCGTCGACGAGAAGGGTGTCGGAATCACCGAGACGAGCGCTTTTGCTCCCCGGCGGTTCGTCTACCTGTACCGCGACCCTCCCGTCGAAACGCGGGTGCCGTTCGAGATCGACATCCTTTATCGGGACGAAAACATCCTGGTCGTGGACAAGCCGCACTTTCTCGCGAGCACGCCCCGCGGGCGATACATCGCCGAATCGGCCTTGGTGCGGTTGCGTCGAGATCTCGATTTGCCGGAGTTGAGTCCAGCGCATCGCCTCGACCGCGTCACGGCGGGACTGCTGCTGTTCACCGTGCATCAGTCGGCCCGGCGCGGCTATCAGACCATGTTCGCCGAGCGCCGCGTCGCCAAGGAATACGAGGCCATCGCGCGTTACGACGCGCAGGTGAGCACTCCCGTGGTCGTGCGCAGTCGCATCGTGAAAGAACGCGGCGTGCTCAAGGCCGCGGAGATCGAGGGCGAACCCAACAGCGAGTCGCGGATCGAACTGATCGAAACGCGAGACGGCTTCGCGCGGTACCGGTTGATTCCCCATACCGGCAAGACCCATCAACTTCGCCTGCACATGACCTCGCTCGGGCTACCGATCCACGGCGACAACTTCTATCCCGACTTCTACGACGTTGCCGCAGAGGATTATTCGAACCCGCTGCGCCTGCTGTCGAAGGTTCTCGAGTTCGAGGATCCCACGACCGGCCGGCTGCAACGGTTCGAAAGTCGGCGGACCCTGTCCTGGCCGGACGAATCAGGCAGTGGCGACTCGCCGTAGGGACCCCGGACCCTTCCACTGCGCCTCCGATACCGGGAGGATGGAAGCGCAGACCGCACCGCAAGAGGAGACCAGATGAGCAAGACCGCCGTCGTACCCGAAGCCGTACGGGAGATCGAGCGCAAGTACGAGGCGCCGGCCGAGCAGGAAGTTCCCGCCTTGGGCGGACTTCCCGGTGTTGTCGGCGAACCGGTCCACGACTCGATACAGCTCTCTGCCACCTACTTCGACACCGCGGACTACCGGTTGCTGGCCGAGAAGATCACGCTGCGCAAGCGTGAGGGTGGCGACGACGCGGGGTGGCACATGAAACTTCCCGCAGGCCAGGACGCTCGAACCGAAATCCAACTTCCCCCGGACGAGAGCACCGATGTGCCCTCGCCGCTGTCGAGTCTGATCCGGGCGATCATTCGCGGTCACGATCTGGTGCCGGTCGCCCTGATCATCACCGATCGGGAGCGCACCAGGCTCAACGGCGAAAACGGTGTGCTGCTTGCCGAAGTGGTCTCCGACACCGTCATCGCCTGCAAGGCAGACGGTTCCGGAGAGTCCACGTGGCAGGAAGTCGAGGTCGAACAAGGCGCAGGCGGGCAAGAGCTGGCCGATGCAATCGAGTCGGTTCTACTGGACGCCGGGCTGGAGCGCTCTGCGAGTCCGTCCAAACTCAAACGAGCACTGGGCACGTCGGTCACACCGTACGCCGGTCACGAGGTCACCTCGGGCAAGGCGTCGAATCCGCGGATCTTGTTGCGTAATTACCTCATCGAACAATTGCGCGCACTGGTCGCCGCGGATCTCGGCACGCGTCGGGCCGACGACGAAGCCGTTCACGACTTCCGGGTTGCGGCACGTCGCATCCGCAGCGCTCTGCAGTCGTACGCCGGCCACTCCCCCAAGACCGACGATCTCATCACGGATCTGCGGTGGATCGGTGGAAAGTTCGGTGACGCCCGCGACGTCGAGGTCCAGTGGGAGCGTCTTGTGGAACGCCTCGGCGAAATCGACGAGATGCCCGAGCGAGAAGCTGTGCGAGCTCGAATCGACGAGTTCTTCTCTGCACGTGGTGAAACCGCCCAGGAAACAGCCCTCGAGGCGCTCGATTCCGAGCGATACACCACGCTGCTCGATCGCCTCGACGAGTACGTCGGCGACCTCGAATTCGACACCGCCACCCACCGCGTCGGAAAGAAGGCATCGGCACGAGAGTTGGCCCATACCCTGCGGCACCTGGCACACAAGGTCGGTAAGCGGGTCGATCACGTCTTCGATGCCGATAGCCGCACCGAGCGTGACGAGCGAATGCACCGCGCCCGCAAGGGAGCCAAGCGGATGAAGTACGCGATCGAGGTCATGGAACCCGTGTCGAAGAGCCGAGCGAAGCGTGCACTGAAGCATTTCAGCCACTTCCAGGATGTTCTCGGCGAGCACCAGGATTCCGTTGTCGCCCAACATCATCTACTTGCAATGGCAGCCGAGCAGGAGCATACCTCGCTCACCAGTTTCGGATTGGGCATGGCCTACCGACGAGAACTGGAAATAGCCGACGGGCAATCGACCCTGCTACGCAAGACGTGGAAGGAAGCCGTGAAGTCAGCATCGTCACTCTGGTGACGTCGCTGTAACCAGTCGACCGATCTCGATCATTTCAGAGGGAGTAGACATGAACACACTTGCAGGACACCAGGATGTCGTCGCCGGTATCGACGGATCCGAGGCCTCGACGGCGGCGGCCCGGTGGGCGGCCTCCGTCGCGAACGCGGTGAACTCACGACTGATTCTGGCGCACGCCCTGCCGCAAGAGGGCCCGATCTACAGTCCCGCTGCAGTGATGTTGCAGTCACAGTTCCTCAGTCAGATCCGCGAAGACGGCGAAGCGATCGTCGATGCCGCCGCCACGGTGATTTCGGCCGAATTCCCCGAACTGACCATCGAATCCGAGATCGCGCCAGGGCCGGCGTCGACGCATATCCTCGAATCCTCGGGTACCGCACGCCTGATCGTGATGGGGTCGACCGGATCGGGCGCACTGCGCTCACGGCTGCTCGGATCGACCGCACTGAAGGTGGCCAATCATGCAACCTGTCCGGTCACCGTGTGGCGTGGTTCGGCGGAGAATCCCGGTCCGGATCAGCGTCCCGTCATCGTCGGAGTGGACGGAAGCGCGTTGAGCAAGAAGGCCGTCGAGTACGCGTTTCGTTATGCCGATCAGTTCGACGCGCCGCTCATCGCGGTCCACACCTGGCAGGGCTCGTCCACCTTCCGCGAAGGCGGAGCGGGAATCCTGATCGACTGGGAGGCTGTCGAGCAGGAGGAATCGGCGCTACTGGCGGAAAATCTAGCCGGTATGGCCGACCAGTACCCGGACGTGCCGGTCACCCGCATCAGTGAACCCGGTGCCGCTGCTCCCGTCATGCTCAAATACGCCGACGACGCACAGTTGATAGTTGTCGGAAGTCACGGCCGCAGTGCGATGGCGGGCGCCGTGATGGGCTCCACCAGCCAGAATCTGCTGCACCATGCGCCAGGGCCGGTCATGATCTGTCGCGCCTGAATTGCTGTGCGCCTTTATTAACCCCCCGCGGTTAATAAAGGCGCACAGCAGGGGTCAGGCGAGACCCGTGCCCACCAGCTGACCTACTCCGTACGTCACGGCCATGGCCAGCGCGCCGCCGATCACCACGCGTAGCACCGCTCTGGTCTTGCGGGCTCCGCCGAGCGTCGCGCTGATCGTCCCGGTCAGTGCAAGTGCGATCAGCACTGCGAAGAAGGCGATGGGGACGCGGATACCCGTCGGCGGCAACAGGATTGCGACCAACGGGATCGCCGCGCCGATCGTGAACGAGATTGCCGACGAAATCGCCGCATGCCATGGATTGGTGAGATCATCCGGGTCGATACCCAATTCGACTTCGACGTGTGCCGCGAAAGCATCGTGCTCGGTCAATTCTTCGGCGACGCGGCGGGCCGTCTCCGGACTCAATCCCTTGTTCTCGTAGATCTCGGTCAGTTCCTGAAGTTCAGCCTCCGGGGTCTCGAGGAGTTCCTTCTTCTCCTTCTGCAGGAGTGCGCGTTCGGTGTCTCGCTGAGCGCTGACCGAGACGTACTCACCCAGCGCCATGGACACAGCGCCGGCAACCAGACCAGCAAAACCCGCTGTGAAGATTGCTGAGCGCTCGGTTGTGGCTGCAGCAACACCGACCACGAGGCCTGCGGTCGAGACGATTCCGTCGTTTGCACCCAGAACACCTGCACGCAGCCAGTTCAGGCGATTGTTCAAACTCGGTGCGTGAGGTTCCGATTCCCCACCGGGCACCCCGTCGGTCAACTGCACACTGTCTCCGGACATGGCAACAGATTAGGACGATCAGTCCGGTTGCGATAGCAATCTGAGCCTGTCCTTCGCGCACTGATATATTCCGATTGGCACCCCAACCAAGCATTTGTTAGGTTTGGAATCGGCAGACACCTGGAGGCATTGTGAGCGCAGTACGCACCGCTTTTGTCAGCGGCGGAACCGGTGGAATCGGGTCGGCGATCGCCCTGACCCTCGCCGAACGCGGACACGACGTCGCCTTCACCTACCGAAACAACAAGGGCGCTGCCGAGCAACTGAGCGAGCAGATTCGAGCGCATGGTGTGCGCGCCCACTCGTACTCGCTCGACTTGACCGACGAGTTGTCGATCAGCGCCGCCGTCAACGATGCGGTCAGTGATCTGGGCGCATTGACGACCCTCGTCCACGCTGCGGGACCGCACGTCCCGATGACGCACCTCTCACGTGTGACGCCGGCGTTCTTCACCGAACAACTCAACCAGGAGGCCGCGGCGTTCTTCACCCTCGTCCACACCGCCCTGCCTGCGCTGCGTGCATCCTCGGGTTCGGTGGTGGCGGTGACAACCGCGGCAACGGATCGTTTTCCCGTGCGCGACGGACTCTCCGCAGGCACCAAAGGGGCTGTCGAACAACTTGTTCGCGGATTCGCCGCAGAGGAAGGACGCTACGGCGTCCGGTTCAACGCTGTCGGACCAGGCATGTTGACGGACGGAATGGCGGAGCGCCTGATCAGCTCCGCCGAACTCGACCAAGGCGCGCTCGACGTGACGATGAGCCGAATCCCGTTGAAGCGCTTCGGATCAGCTGCCGACATCGCCGAAGCAGTATGTTTCCTCGCAAGCGACGCGGCCGGATTCATCAGCGGTCAGAAGCTCAACGTCGACGGTGGCTACACCGTCTGAGCGCTATCCGCCCAACTTGCGAAAGACCAGTCGCACGGCAAGTTCCAGGTGCGCCATCACCTCGTCCGTCGTCATCCGGCCCGCAACCCACGAGACGAGACTCGACATCCAGACGTCGTCGATCACCTTCACCGCGTCCAACTGCTGCTGCGAGACTTCCTCGACACCGATCGCCTTCGCGAACATCTCGGTCACGACCCCACCGAGCGCGTTGAGTTCCGGAGTCGCCGACGCGTCCGCGAACATGTACGCCCGAACCAACGCTTCGTAACGGAGGTGATCGGTCTCGAGGACCTCCGTATTCTTGCGCAGCACAAACAGAATCCGGTCCGACGGAGTCTCGCCCGGGATTACAAAGTCTTGGAATCTGTCACGCAAACCCTCGAACATCCACAACAATGCGACGACAAGCATGTGGTTCTTGGACGGGAAATACCGGTAAACAGTGCCGATCGCGACGCCGGCGCGATCGGCCACCGATCGCATCTGCACCGCGTCGTAGCCGCCTTCGGAGGCGGATTCCATTGCGGCGTCGACAATCCGGCGAAAACGCGCTCGCTGCGACGGCGTCGTACGACGTCCGGTCACCGAGCTACGTTCGACCACCGACTGGTCTGCCTTGTCGCCACCTGCCATGTCCACAACCCTTTTTAGACGTCGTTTTGCCGACTCCCAATGTAGCCGCCCAACGCAATTGTCGGGTGCATGACTGCCCGCTTCCGAACTGCCCGCCAGTGGAACTGGCCCAGATCAGGAAGCGCGCCGCGGCCGATCGGATCGGCCGCGTCTACGTGGATCTTCCGACCAGTCGCGAGAGGGTGCGCGTCGGCCCGGAGCTGGAGCCCGGCGTCTGTCGGGTTGTGGTGCCCGTCGTTCCGGTCGGCGTTGCCCAGTTGGAGCAGGCTGGGCGCGGCGAGCTGGCGGCCTCCGTCGATCGGTCTGTGGCTTCTTGGCAATGCCGAACCGAGGCTTGCCGAAGACCAGAGGAATCCAGCCGCGACCGCTGCTCTCGGCCGAGGCGACAGCCTCGGGCTCACGGAAGGCTGCGTGCGCGATGAGCCCGAACATCAGCAGGGTGGTGATCATCGACGTTCCGCCCGCCGAGATGAGCGGTAGTTGCAGACCGGTCACCGGAATCAGGCCGACGACGTAGGCGATGTTGATGAACGCCTGCACGACGATCAACGTCGTTGCCGTCGCTGTCATGACTTTGAGGAACGGATCAGTGGACCGTTTCGCGATCCGCAGCCCGACGATCAGAACCGCGGCAAAGAGAGCGACGACGATCAGCGCGCCGACCAGACCCAACTCTTCACCGATCACGGCAAAAATGAAGTCGTTGTGCGCCTGCGGGAGATAGCTCCATTTGGCGTCGGACTGTCCTAGACCGCGCCCGAAGATGCCTCCGTTCGCCAGTGCGTACTTGGCCTGAGTGCTCTGGAAGTTCAAACCCTGCGGGTCGAGATCAGGATTGAGGAAAGCCTTGATGCGATCCGAGCGGTAACCAGCAGTAAGCCCGAGCACGAGAAATGCGACTGCGGAACCGAGCGTGAGGCTGATGAACGTCTTCATCCGGAACAGCCCGAACCACAGCACCGACATGAAGATGATGCCGATGGTGATGGTGGTTCCGAGGTCCTTCTCCAACACCACCAGAACCAGAACCAGCAGCGTCGTACCGCCGATCACCGGCAGCGCGCGGTTGACGTCCATCCGCGCCTTCATGAACGACGCAACCGTCGCTGCGGACCAGATCGCCAGAGCAAGTTTGGCCAGCTCCGACGGCTGGAAGGAAATGCCCGCGATCACAAACCAGCTGCGAGCACCCATTTGTTCCGAGCCGATACCTGGAATCAGCACCAGGACAAGCAGAACAAGACACAGGATCAGCAGCCACGGGGACGCTCTACGCATCGTTTCGGTCGGCAACCGCACGACCGCCACGAACATCACCAAACCGATCGCTGCGAACATGCACTGCGGCCAGAAGCGGGCGTAGGACGTCCCGGACAGAACATAGGATTCGACGCCCGAAGACGACAGCACCATCAGCAGTCCGAACGCGACGATCAGCACGACCAGACCGACGATCATATGGAAATCGAACAGTGGCCGATTCGTCCACATCGCCGTTCGAGCGCGGAAGGGTGTCGATGTGCGGTCACGTTTGTCCGACGCTCCACGGGGTGAGTTAACTGGCTCTCCACTCCCGCGACCGTTGGGCTTGTCTTCACTGCGACCGGTCACCACACAAGTATCGTCCCACGACTCCTAACCCATGGGTAACACAAGTCCCATGAGTCACACGGGCTCGGCCTCCCGAGGTCCATGTAGACCCACGAAATACCAGGTCACGTCCTTCGCCGGCGTCGGTCTGCCACCGCTCCCGCCAACGAGAGCGTCAACATGACCACGCAGACGGCAAGCGCGATCCCGAACGCACGTCCGTATCCGTCGGGCGACGATCCGAGCACACCGAGATACAATCCCGATACCGCGGCCAGCGAGATGGTCGCTGACAGGCGCTGAGACAGTTGAAGGAAACCCGCCGCAACACCGTTCGCGCCCGGCGGTGCATATTCGAGAGTCAGCACCCGATTGGGCGCGTCGACCAAACCGCTGGCAACTCCCGACAACACCGCCAGGACCACCAGCACCGGGATCAGATGTTCCCGAGGAATCAGATTGACCGCTGCGATGTAGCCGAGGATGACAAGGATCTCGCCGACGATGGCAAAAACCACCGCACTTCGGCCGAACCTGGCAACCAGCCGCCATCCGAAAGCCGACGTCAATGCCATCGCGAGTGAGCTACCGGTCATGATCAACGCCGCACTCAGCGGGGCGAAGCCCAAACCCTCGATCAGATAGAGGCTGAGCACCGCGTTGACGGCGAGGATGGATCCGAACCAGAAGAGTGCAACCGTTGTACCCAACCGGAAGCCCCTCGAGGCGATCAACGACGGAAGCAGTACCGGCGTCCCGCCGCGCTCGGCGTACCGACGTTCCCAGAACCAGAAGGCAACGGCAACGCCGAACGCACCGATCAGGAAAGCCGCGGCGACAGTAACACTGGTCCGGGTCACGATGGGCCACAACAGGAGCCCGGTCGTAGTCGCCAGCAGACACAGCCCAACCGGATCGATCGACGCGCCCGATCGGGTGGTTCGATCACGGCGCAGAAAGCGAAACGCCAGAATCAGTGTGATCAGAGCAAACGGCACGTTGAGAACGAGAAGCAACCGCCATCCGAAGTCGGCGTCGGAATACTTCAGCAGTACGCCACCGAGGATCGGTCCGGAAACGCCGGCCAGACCACCCGCGGTGCTGTACGCGCCCAACGCCTTCGCCCGAGCCTTTCCGGACACCCGGTCGGTGATGATGCCGAGCACCTGCGAACTGATGGTGCCTGCGCCGATCCCTTGCCCCAGCCGGGCCAACACGATCATCGACGGATCCGACGCACACGCTCCGAGGATTCCCATCACCGCGAAAATGCTCAGGCCCGCCAAGAACAAGCGTCGACGCCCGACGACGTCACCGAGTCGGCCCGCCGGCACCAGGGCCAAGCCGAAAGTCAGCGAATAGCTCGCAAGGATCCACTGCACCTCCGAGGTCGACGCGCCCAGCGACGCCCGGATCGACGGAACCCCGATTCCGAGCACCGCCGAATCGAGAAGGGTGGTGAAACCCGCAGCTACGCAGACGACGATTTCCCAGCGGACGGCCGAACCGAGCTTGGTGGATTCGGCCGTCGCTGTGACTGTGTGGGACAGGACCCGTTACCCCGCAGCTTCAGACGTGGCCCGACGCGTGAGCGGCGGTCGCAACCCCAAGTGCTCTCGCAGCGTCGACGTGGAGTACTCGGTGCGGTACGCCCCACGCTCCTGCAGTTCCGGGATCAACCAGTCGACGATCTCGTCGAGCCCGGTCGGCACCAGGTACGGCGAGATGTTGAAGCCGTCCGAAGCTCCGTTGCGCACCCAATGGACCAACTGATCTGCGACCTGCCCCGGAGTGCCCGCAAAACCCGAACGCTGCGAGGTCTCGATGGCGACCTGACGTAGGGACAGATTCTTTGCCTCGGCAAGAGCACGCCATTCACGTGCGATCGCAATGGGGTCGTTGCCGTCCCGCGCGGAACCGCGCGTCTCCGAAACCGGGCGGGCAACCGGATCTTCCTCGGGGAGTGGACCGTCGGGGTCTCGATCGGAAAGGTCCTTACCCCACACCAGTCCGACGAGAGAGAGGGCAGTCTGACCGGTGAACTGGCCTTCGAGGACCCACCTTGCCTTCTCCTCGACTTCGGACTCGTTCTCCGCCAACACGATCTGCGTGCTGGGCAAGATCTTGACGTCGTCCTCCGGTCGCCCGGCTTTACGCAACCGAGCCCGAATGTCGTCGGCGAAGTCGAGCGCGCCGTCGAAATGAGTCCCGTGTCGCGAGAAGATGACGTCGGCATGGGTCGCCGCGAAATCGCGTCCACTCGGGGAATCACCCGCTTGGAAGATGACCGGATGCCCCTGGCGGCTTCGGGGAAGCGTCGGCGTCACGGAGATGTCGAACTGTGAAGTTTGCCTGCGCACGTCGCCGACGGCGCCCGGAGTAGACCAGTTCTCGGACGTGCGAGAATCCGAGATCGCGTCGTCGGCCCACGAATCCCACAGTGCCCGCGCGGTTTCGATGAACTGCCCGGCACGCTCGTAGCGCAGGGAGTGGTCGAGGAAACCACCGCGACGGAAGTTCTCTCCCGTCCACGCGTTGTCGGTGGTCACCGCATTCCAGCCGGCCCGTCCGTCGGAAAGTAGGTCGAGGCCGGAGAGTCGACGCGCAAGGTCGGCCGGTTCGTTGTACGTGGTGTTCTGTGTCGCGACCAACCCGATCTTGTCGGTGATACCGGCGAGGGCGGCCAACTGCGCAATGGCGTCGGGGCGGCCGGCGATATCCAGATCGAGAATCTTGCCGTTCTGTTCACGAAGCCGCAGGCCTTCACCGAGGAAGAAGGCGTCGAACAGACCTCGCTCGGCGGTGAGTACCAACCGCCGAAACGTCTCGAAGTCGATCTGGGATCCGCTCGCGGAATCGGACCAGATGGTGGTGTGGTTGACCCCCTGGAAGAAGACACCGAGGTGAACGTGAGCGTCGGGTCGAGGTACGGCGGAGCGTGATGCAGTCATGGCCGAAATATCCTTAGCGCGAAGTCAAGTCAGGAGGAGTGGGCGAATCGATTTGAGGGCCGCTGCAGACCGAGGTTGCCCCTCAGGGTCGATCCCGGAACCGGGCGTCGCGTCAACCCGGCCTTGGACAGCGTCGGAAGCACGAATTTGGCCAGCACCGGAAGGTCCTCGTCGATCACGAGAGCATGGAAATGAACACCGTCGAGGTGTCCGGCCAATTCCTTCAGAACCACGGCCGCTTCCCCCGGATCTGCAGCCAGGAGCAGTCGGCCGGTGACGACGGCATTCCCGTACGAGTTCAGCTCGGTCCTCCGCTGCGCCGCAGACAGATTCGGCGTATCGAATGCCACATCGACCTCGGCGACCACCAATGACGCGCCCTCATCGCGCGCCTTGGCAGCCGACTGTGCAATGGTCTCCACCGAATCACCGGAAACGAGAACAACATCCGGCTGGCGTGGATCGATTTCGCCGTAGCGGCCGAACACCACCAACTGGCCTTGAGGCGGCCGCGGAACGATTGCCGGCCCCTTCACCGAGAACGTGTCGCCCTCGAAATTGACGTAATGCAGACGATCACGTTCGAGGAAACGCCCACTGAGATAGTCACGAACGACGGCGTCGTCCTCCCACGAGTCCCAGAGATCGGTCACAACGGTGACCGAATCCCGCTGCTCTTGCTGACGCGCCGACTCCGTTGTTACCGGAGCCCTCCCCCACGCCCTCGCCGCGGCATCGTCTTCGACCGGAACAGCAAGCCAGCCGCCACGCCCACGCGAGGAGTAGTTCAACGTCGCCAATTGCGAGGACGTATGAAACGGTTCGGCGTACGTGGTCCCGACGACGGGGACCAGCCCGATCGTGCTGGTTGTCGCCGCCACGTACGACGCCCTCAAGACGGCATCGATGCGGCCGACGACGTCACCACTCGGGGGGAGGATGGAATCGTCGAACGTCGCGAACGTGAAGCCGGCATTCTCGGCAGCCGCGACGCGATCGCGCACGGCTTTGCCCGTGAGCAGCTGGTCCGGGCGGTGTGAGCTTCGGCGCCAGGCAGCGGGGTGAGTGCCCTCGCCGTCCAGTTCGATACCCACGGCAAATACAGTCATGTGTCCTCCATCGGTCCTGGCGGTAGCACCCACACTGCGGTTAGGTAGCGGGTTGCTGCGGCATCATCGAGCCAGGTCTCTCAGCCACTCTGGATGGTGGATGCAATCTATGCGGGCCACGCTGGGCAAGTCAAATCACGCTTGTCGAATCACATTGACCTACAACATATTTCAATACAATCATCCTGATCGAAAGGGTTGCGCAACGCTAGCCGACGTAGACACGAAAGAGCCCCGCCCGACTCGCGTCGGACGGGGCTCTCGGTGTGCGCTGGAACGCTACTTCGCGCCCATCCATGCCTGATCGAACAGCATGATTCCCGTGGCAGTGGGAACGACACCGTGAACATTCTTCTGCCAAGCCCAGAACGACGTCAGCCCGCCGATCGGCGCCGATGGAACCGTCTCGTTCCACAGCGTCTGAATTTTGCCGATGATCGCCAGGGTCGACGAATTGTCCTTGGCCTGTTGTAGATCTGCGATCAGCTGATCCATCGCCGGGTTCGCATATCCAGCAGTATTCGCCATCGAGGTGCTGTTGGTCGTGGAGAACAATCCGAGATCGAGAATCGACTCGTACATTCCGATGCCCGCGTGCGCGAGGTCGAAATCGTGCTTGACGTAGACGTTCTGCACGATGTCGCCGGCGTTGTTGGCCAAGATCAAGTTCACCTCGAACCCGACGGCCTGCAACAGTGACTGCACGGCGAGGCCGATCGCGTGGTCCTTCGGCTCACTGAGAACGACGTAGTCGAGGCTGCCGTCGTACCCGTCTGCCTTTGCCTGATTCAGAAGTTCCTTCGACTTTTCGGGGTCGTAGGCAATACCCGGTGTGTCTACATGCCATTGAGACGTCGGACCGAACAACTCCGAGCCCGGCAGTCCCTCACCGTTTTCCACTCGCTGATCGATCAACGTGGTGTCGAGCGCGTAGCCGATAGCCTGACGGACGCGAACATCCGAGCCCGGTCGGCCCTCACGGTTGTTGATAATCTCGGCACTACCGGCATTGAGCACGTCGATGTAGCCGGGGTAGCCAGCGGACTTGGCGGAATTGATCGCCGACGTGAGGCCGCGAATGTAGGCGACATCGAGCTGACCGCTGTTCAATGATTCGAGATTGGCCTGCGGACCGTTGAGCGCAACCATCCGCAACTTGTCCAGCTTGGGGGCGCCGCCGTAGTAGGACGGGTTGGCCTTGAAGATTCGCTCGACGCTCGGTGTGAAGACATCTTCGGTGAAGGGTCCGGCTCCGACGGCGGTGAACTTGTCGCCCTGCTGCGAACTCGGGGCGACGATCATCCCGTGCCCGAGAGCGAGCATCGACGGAAAACGCATCCACGGCGTCTTCAGCTTGAATTCCACTGTCGTCGGACCGCTTGCCTGCGCCGATTCCACCGAAGCCAGCCACAGTTCGGCGCCATTGCCCTTGCCCGCGTTGTACCGATCGATGCTCGCGATCACGGCGTTGGCGTCGAGGGTGGTGCCGTCACTGAACTTCACACCGTCGCGAAGTTTCAGCGTCCAGGTGGCTCCGTCGTCAGCTGTCTCGAGCGATTGAGCCAACTTGGGCTCGAACTCGCCGCTCGCAGTGTCGTAACTCATCAGGACGTCGTACACAGCAGCGAAGGCCTCACCGCCGGAACCGCCGCGCGCGGCCGTCTTCGTCGGGTCGAGTGAGGGAACGAGCACCTGTACGCCGTACGTCATGGTCCCGCCGGCCACCGCAGTTCCCGGATCGGGCTGCTCGTTGACCATGCCGGTCACGACGTCCGCCGACGCGGTCGTCGTATCGGTCCCGCTGTCGTCACCGTTGCTCGCGCAGCCCACCAACAGAACCCCGGTGCCGAACAATGCGACGGCGACCCGGCTGACTTTCCCGATGCGCCAAGATCTCGAGTGCGACACGGAGATTCCACCTCACTTTCAGTAGACGCAGCCACGGATCGGCCGCAATCGGCTAATAGTGATGTCCTCTGTGGAGTGACGCCCAGCACGTTCCCGGTGACCGGAAACATTCACGGAGACAAAGGATGCGCATAACTGAGATGATCGGGCCGAGTGGTTGACGGCGACTGACATCCGAACACGAAAAAGCTCCAACCTTATGTTCGAAGAACATGAGATTGGAGCTTGTCGATAAGAATTATGGTGGCCAGGGCCGGGATCGAACCGGCGACCTTCCGCTTTTCAGGCGGACGCTCGTACCAACTGAGCTACCTGGCCGGACGGCACCCGAACCGAATGCCTATCGCATTGCTTTGTTCTCAACCGATTGATTGAGAACAAAGCTTTGCGACCCTGACGGGACTCGAACCCGCGACCTCCGCCGTGACAGGGCGGCGCGCTAACCAACTGCGCTACAGGGCCTTGCTTTTTCCTTGCTGTGAAACCGTACTACATCTTCGAGCCGCTCCCAAACCACTGTCCTGGCCTGGCATTTGTGCATCTCAAAGCGTGTCGTGCGGGTCAAACCATACTGCATCGTTTCGCTTTCGCAAAACGTACCCCCTACGGGATTCGAACCCGCGCTACCGCCTTGAAAGGGCGGCGTCCTAGGCCGCTAGACGAAGGGGGCCCGCCGGATCTCTCCGAACTAGTACCCCAACGGCGTTCCGTTGGGAGCTTGGATAGCTTATGGCACGGCATTCGGAAATCACAAATCGCCTGTTCACGGGCAGAAAAGTGCACTATTCAGTGTCAGGGAACTCGACTTGGGGCCACCCGTCACGATGGAACGTCTCCAACCACTGCGGCGTAGCCATGGCTTCGAGGACTACTTCGAGAGACTCCTCGAACCACTCGCCCAGATCTCCACTGGAGGCAATCAGGTCTGCCATGTACCGCTGACCGGCAAGGCTCGCTGCCAGTACACGCGTGAATTTGTCCGGGTCGGCGTCCTCTCGGAGCAAACCGTCGTCCTTGGCACGCAATGCCAACTCATAGGCGGTCTTTCCCCAGACCTGCCCACCACCGGACTGCACATCCTTGTAGAACTCGGGCTCGATGATCAGCCGGAATTCCGCCTGCACGATTACCTCGGCACGGAAGACCTCGGCAATGTCGAGCACGAGACCGTGCAAAGCGACGAATGGATCGAGGTCTGTTCTCTTGGCCCAACGATCAGTAATTCCAGTGAAGGTTTCGATAGCCGAGGTCAGAACCGCTCGCGCCAACTCTTCCTTGGACTGGAAATGGAAATACATGGCGCCTTTGGTGGCGCGGGAGCCCTCGAGGATCGTGTTCACCGACGCAGCTGCATAGCCGCGCTTGGCGAATTCGACTGCAGCCGCTTCGACCAGGGCGGCGCGGGTACGCCGCGCACGCTCTTGTTGACGTGCCATTTACGGTGTTGTGCCTCTCGCAGAGTTGGTACGCAGAGCCGCCGTGATCGGCGCCTGTCATCCCCCGAAACTTCACAATATCCCCTCCAACACACCCTACGTAAGGACTAGAGCCATACCCGCCAAAAGTACTAGACGCAATCGGCTGTTCAGGGGACAAGAACCGACTTTATGCCCAAAAGACACCAAGTGGTATGGTTTTGGCCGCTCGGGTGCGCCGCAGGGGGTGCGCATCCGAGCTTTTTCGTGCCCGAGATTCTGATAATTCGACCTCGCAGACGGAACTGCTTCGCCGACCGATGGACAGCAGTCCCAAGGTTTTAAACAACTAGTGCAATTGTTTATTCCCCCTTTTCCGTCGAAACCGTACTGGCAGCATCGAAACAACACAGTTAGACTGTCTAAATGAACGATGGAGAGGGTCGCAGCAAGGTTCGAGACGAGATCGACGTACTTTGGGACGATCTGGGTGCCTTCGTCCGACGTCTACGCACCAAACGCAACGACCACAAGCTCACGCCGAGCCAGATCCAGGCCCTCGGCCACCTCGACCGACAAGGTCCGTCGACCGCCAAAGAGTTGGCAAAATTCGAGCGCGTCACACCGCAATCAATCGCAAAGACCGTGGCCGCGCTCGAAGAACAGGGCATGGTGACGCGAAGGGCGGATCCATCGGACGGCCGCGCGGTCTTGGTCACGATGACCGAACTCGGCACATCGACCCTTCACGAAGACCGAACGAAACGAACAGAGTGGCTGGCTGAGGTCATCGAAGCCGAGTGCACCGACGCCGAGCGTGACTTGCTTCTGATCGCCGGCCGAATCCTGCGCAGACTAGGCCAGGGCGAGTCCCCAGCATCGACATCGATATCAGAGGAGTCACTGATGAACTCGTGACCACCGTCGTCGAAACGCCGACCCCCCAAGCTCCCGTTCCACTGAAACTGAGTCTTGCTCTCGGCTCCGGAACCGTTCTTCAAGCGCTGAACTCGTCGATGATTGCCGTGGCAATCGTCCCGATCGCCACATACTTCGGTTCCAGTTCAGGCACAGCGTGGGTCATCTCGGCCCTCTACATCGCGACTGCGGTCACGGCGCCGGCGGCTGGTCGACTCGGATCGATCCTCGGCGCCAAACGCGTCTACCTCGCCGGATTGGGCCTGATCGCTGCCGGATCGATCCTCGGCTCGCTCGCCCCGTCGCTGGGCTGGCTGATCGCCGCACGAGTCCTGCTCGGAATCGGCACGGCGACACAGTATCCGAACGCGATGACCGTCATCCGCGAATACGCTGACCGCCACCGGACTCAAACCCGTTCAGCTATAGCAACACTCACCATTTGCGCTCAATCGGTCGTCGCGCTGGGGCCCACTCTCGGCGGGTTGTTGGTCGGCGCACTCGGTTGGCAATCGATCATGTGGGTGAACCTCCCACTTGTCGTCGTCACTGCCGTATGGGTCTTCTTCGCCGCCCCGAGCGACTCCGCCCTGCCCGACCGGGCCGGCGCCGCTGCGTTGTTCAAGTCTCTCGACCCACTCGGTATCACCCTGTTTCTGGCTCTGACGACATCGACGATGCTTTTTCTCCTCTCTCTCGCCGAGCACGCGAAGTGGTACCTCGTGTCATCGACGGCCCTCTTCGCGTTCCTGTTCGTCTGGTGGGAACGTCGAACGGCCTCGGCGTTCATCGACGTCCGCGCCGTCGCTCGAAACCGCGCACTGAGCATGACTCTCGGCCGGACGCTTCTGACGTACACGGCGTTCTACTGCATCTTCTTCGGGCTCCCCCAGTGGCTGCAGGTAGCCCGCGGAATGTCACCGATCAGCGCCGGACTCTTCATGCTGCCTGTCGCTGCGGTCGGGATCTTCGCGACCATGTCCGCGTCCAGGGTGTACGGGAAATTCGGCGCACGGATCACCCTCCTGATCGGCACCGCCGCGTTGGCTGTCGGCGGGATTCTGATTGCCTTTGTCGAATCGAGTTCGACTCCCCTAGTGGCACTCCTGCTGATAGCGGCGATCCTGGGCATCCCCAACGGCTTCAACAACATGGGAAACCAGAACCTGATCAACTCGGTGACCACCTCCGCCGACGTCGGAACTGCGATCGGTCTGTACCGAACAATCCAGTACATCGGCGCCAACCTTGCGGCCGTCGTCATCGAGCTGACCATGCGCGGAACCATCGACGACGCGGGTCTGCATCGCACGGGCGGGACCATCGCCGTCATCGGAATCGCCCTTCTGGTGGGGGTGGTGTTTTCACGGACTCTGCGGTCCCGTTAGACTCTGCGCCGCGCCCCTATAGCTCAGTTGGTAGAGCTACGGACTTTTAATCCGCAGGTCGTAGGTTCGAGTCCTACTGGGGGCACAAACACAGACCCGGCGCCTCATTCAGAGGCGCCGGGTCTTGTGCATTCGTGCCACATCGATTCGTGCCACATGAATGCAACAGCAGGTCATCGAAGCAGGAACTCGAGGGTCACGCGCTCGAATGCCTCCTTGGCTTCGATCATCACCCAGTGCCCGCAGTTCGGAAATACATGCAGTTCGGCGTTCGGAATCAGTCGCATCGGAATCATCGGCATGTCCGGTGGACACTGCCGATCATCGAGCCCCCATGTCAGCAAGGTCGGGCATTGCACCTTGTGCATCATCGACCAGTACGGCGGCACATCCGAGTTGGACATCATCTGCTGCTGAGCGGCAAAGGCTTTGGATCCGTACATCGCGGTCAATGCCTGGTGCGAGGCCGGATCGTTGGCCGTTTGCCATCGTTCCTCGATCCGCTCCTCGGTGATCACGGATCTGTCGTAAACCATGCACTCGAGCCAGCGAACCAACTTCTCACGGCTGGGAGCGTCGGCGAATTCCTGGAGGAGACGCGTACCTTCGCTCGGGTTCTGACTGAAGATGTTCGGGCCCACGCCTCCGATGGTGACCAATCTGCGGACGCGGTCAGGGAACCTCATCGCGACGTTGACCCCGACAACTCCGCCCATCGAATTGCCGATCATCGCAGCGGATTCGATTCCCAGCGCATCCATGAATCGAACCACCGCCGAGGTTGCCGTGAGAACTGGATGACCGTCGACGGCATCGCTCACGCCGAACCCCGGGAACTCCAGGAGGTAGCAGTGGAAGTGCTTTGCGAACACCTCGAGGTTCCCCCGGTAATTCCGCCATCCACTCACGCCGATCCCGGAGCCGTGCAACAGGATCAACGGCGGACCATCGCCCGCCTCGTGATAGCGCAAAGTCCCCCTGTCGGTAGCGACTTCGCGTTTGGTCCCTTCGTAAGTCACGTCCATACCGCAAGATTAGAACGTGTTACAGATTTGCGACGGCTGATTGCGGAACTTCGCAATCACTGTCAGAAGCATCCCCCGCTGCCTCGACGCCCACTGCGATTCGTGGACTTCTGCTCGCTCGGTTTCGACTTCCCCGTCCCGGCCTTCACACACCGGTTGGGGCGCCGCACCTGCTCGAAGTGCCCGGCGCTCACCACATGACCGGCCACGCTGACCTTGACCGGCGCATCCGCGCGGGCGGTTCCGACTTGCGCCGATCCCAACGTCACGGCGCAAGCAGCCACAACGACCAGCGCTACCTTCTTCGAGATCTTCATATGCACGGCCACTTCGACACGGGTCCACTCCAGATGCTGAACAGGTGCGCGCACCGAAGGAACACGCTCGGCGTCGACGATATTCAGTCAGGGTGGCCGGCCGCGATCCTTTTGCTCACCAGCATCTGAACAGTCGACGACAAAAGTTTTGGCGGCACGTCAACATCCCGAGGGCGTCAACGAGCCGACGCCCAACGTACGCACCATTACTGAGAAATCCGTAAATCCGGGCAACCACACAGCGACGGGCGTGGACGTTCGCGTTTGGACTCGCTACGCCACAATCAAACGCCGAACCGCCTCGACTGCCGCCTCCCGACGTCGAGGGATGGAACGAGACGACTTGAGCGCGAGCATCCGGGCGATATCCGTGATCAGCAGGATCAACTCCGTGGGATTCCACGCGGGGTCGATGTGTCCCTCGAGCTGCCCCTTGCGGATCTCCGCAACTTTAGGCCGGAAGGTCTTGCTTCGTATGTCGTCCTCACTCATGACGTCCGGCGCTTCGAGATCCGCCCATTGCTGCAATCGGGCGTTCTCGGGATGGGCAACGTAGTTGTCGAAGAGGCGACCTGCATAGCCCGGCAAGTCGTCACCTCGAAGTGCTGTCTCCGCTGTTGTTTCGGACGTCCACTGTTCGGTCACGGCAGCGAACAACTCTTCCTTGCTTGCGAAGTACGCATAGAGACGGTCTTTGCTGGCACGCGCTTGCGCGGCGATCCGATTGATCCGCGCGCCGGCCAGCCCGTACGTGGCAAATTCGTCCTTTGCGGCCGCCAGAATGCGGTCCCTCGTAGCTTCCCCTGCTGAGCGCATGTTCACAGCCTAGAACGAATCGGCCGTTGCCGAACCATCCGGTTCGGCGTAGCGTGCAGAGTTGACGAACAATTTGGTTCGCGAACAAGTCGTGCCACTTACCGTCGACTCGAGGAGAGACATGAATCTCAACGAAGCCCGAACTGCTTTCGCCCGGCTCCGTGCAGCGGAAAATGGTGTATCACCAGCAGAACTCGACGAAGTGTGGGCCGCGCTGGAAACCGTCGCCGCTGAAGAAATCCTCGGTGAGTGGAAAGGTGACGACTTCGCCACCGGTCATCGTCTGCACGAAAAGCTGTCCGCGAGCCGCTGGTACGGCAAGACTTTCAATTCCGTCGAGGATGCCAAGCCGTTGATCTGCCGAGACGAAGACGGAAATCTCTATTCCGACGTCAAGAGCGGCAATGGCGAGGCAAGTCTGTGGAACATCGAGTTTCGTGGTGAAGTGACCGCGACCATGGTCTACGACGGCGCGCCGATTTTCGACCACTTCAAGAAAGTCGACGATTCGACGCTCATGGGCATCATGAACGGAAAGTCGGCGTTGGTCCTCGACGGCGGGCAGCACTACTACTTCCTGCTCGAGCGAGCGTGATTCGCGCCGAACAGAATTCGAGATCCTCCATGCAGATGACAGCGGCGCTCTCACACGGCCCGCACTCCCCCTTCACGCTCGACACCGTCGAGATCGACGACCCCCGCGCAGACGAGATCCTGGTTCGCATCGTCGCGACCGGCCTGTGCCACACAGATCTGTTCACGAAGTCGGCGCTACCGGAAAGACTCGGCCCCTGCGTGTTCGGGCACGAAGGGGCGGGGGTGGTCGAGGCCGTCGGCTCGTCGATCGACAGCATTGCGCCCGGTGATCACGTGTTGCTGAGCTACCGCAGTTGCGGTGTGTGCAGGCAGTGTCTCAGCGGCCATCGGGCGTACTGCGAAAGCTCACACGGGCTCAACAGCTCTGGCGCACGCACCGACGGCTCGACGCCGATCCGGCGAGACGGAACCCCGCTACGGTCCGCCTTCTTCGGCCAGTCCAGCTTCGCGGAATACGTCATCGCCTCTGCCGACAACACCGTCGTCGTCGATCCTGCGGTGGACCTGACCGTCGCAGCTCCGCTCGGCTGCGGGTTTCAAACCGGCGCCGGCGCGGTACTGAATCTGCTTCGCCCCGAGCCCGACTCGACGTTTGTCGTTTTCGGGGCAGGCAGCGTCGGACTCGCAGCGCTGCTGGCGGCGAGGGCTGCCGGCGTTTCCACCCTGGTCGCCGTGGACCCCGTTGCGCAGCGGCGCGCACTCGCCGAGGAATTCGGCGCCGTCACTGTCGATCCCTCGAATGAAGATGTGATCGACGCGGTCCACGCCGCCACCGACGGAGGTTCGACGCATTCCCTCGACACCACCGGAATCGGCTCCGTGATCAATCAAGCCGTCACATCACTTCGAGCACGGGGAACACTGGCGGTAGTCGGACTCGGAGCATCCACGGTCGAGGTGAACATGGCCGACATCATGCTGAGCGGAAAGACAATTCGAGGATGCATCGAAGGAGAGTCGGAAGTCTCGACGTTCATCCCCGAACTCGTCGAACTCTTCACTGGTGGCCGGTTTCCGATCGACCGCTTGGTGACGCGCTACGCATTCGCCGACATCAACAAAGCCGTCGAAGATCAAGCGTCGGGGCGCGTCATCAAACCCGTTCTCGTGTGGTGAGGGGCGAAATGTCTCATTCGTCGACCCGACGGAATTCGCCCTAGACTGCGCTCCTGCACTAGACGTCGGAGCAAGGTGGGGACGATGACAGAACACACCAGTACAGGCGCGGGCCACGGCCGGGCCGTAATGCCGATCATCCGGATGCGCGCACGCAGCCGCGACGAGGACCATCGAGCATCGACGCCACTCGAACTGTTCTTCGACCTGTGTTTCGTGGTTGCAGCCGCACAGGCCGGAGTTCAACTGGTGCATGCTGTCGCCGAGGGCCACTACGCCGACGGCATCGCCGGCTATATGTTCGTCTTCTTCGCGCTGTGGTGGGCGTGGGTGAACTTCACCTGGTTCGCGTCTGCCTACGACACGGACGACGTCCCCTACCGGGTCGCGACCTTCGTACAGATTTGTGGCGTGCTCGTCTTCGCCGCCGGAATCCCCGACGCATTCGACGGAACCGACCGTACGACGGCCATCGTCGGCTACCTCATCATGCGAATTGCGCTCACCTGCCAATGGCTTCGAGCCGCCAGCGGTGAATCCGGTGCAGCGCGAACGACTGCTCTGCAATATGCCGCCGGGCTCGTGATCGTCCAGGCCGGCTGGATCGTGCTGCTCCTGATGCCGGCGTCGGCGTGGATACCCGGCTTCTTCGTTCTCATGATCGCCGAACTCGCGGTGCCGGCGATCGCCGAACGCAACCACCAGACGCCGTGGCACCCGCATCACATCGCCGAACGCTACGGCCTCTTCACCATCATCATGCTCGGCGAAACCATTGCTGCCGCCACCATCGCGGTCCAATCCGGCATCCGGGATTTCGACGCCGCCGACCTACTGATTCCGATTGCTGTCGGCGGAGTTCTGATCGTGTTCTCCGCGTTGTGGATCTACTTCGCCGTCCCGATCCACGAGTACCTCGCAGACCAGGGCAATCGCGCCGTCCTGTTGTGGGGATACGGGCACTACTTCGTATTCGGATCCGCTGCGGCCATCGGCGCCGGCATCGAAGTAGCCGTCGAGGAAGCAGTTGGCGAGGCGCACATTTCGACGTTCGCAGCATCTGCCGCGGTCACGATCCCCGCCGCGATGTTCCTGATCTTCGTGTGGCTCATGCACTCACGACATTTCAAGCGCGACAGGATCGAGCAGGCTGTTCTACCAGTGAGCGCAATCCTGGTTCTCGCCTGCACATTTGCCGGACACTGGGCTGTCCCGCTCGCCGGACTGGTGGCGGCGGGAACCGTCGGAGTCGGTGTCGGCCTGAGTACTCGGTCGAAGAGCTGACTCAGATTTCCGGAGCCGGTGCCTCGCCCTTGCTCTGCGGCTCGTGCTGCTTGAGCTCACCGCGCATCTTGTCGAGATCCTTGCCACGCTTCTTGTACATGTAGCCGAGCGCGACAAGTCCAAGGAACAACGCAACGCCCAGGACGGCACCGACAACGGATGCTCCGCGGAATCCGGGGCCGTCGACGTCGAGGATCCGCTCGCCCGCATGCGCAGCGTTGTTGTTGCCGAGAACAACTGTCAGAGAGAGCAGATTCGGCAGCGCGAAGATCACACCCAACGCGAGAGCCGTGATCTGCATGATTCGAGCATGCTTGCGCTTGCGCACCTGCCAGACCGCCCGGAAGAAGATGAGCGGGACCAGGGTGCACACGAGACCGAACAGCAGCCCCCACGCGATTCCGGCGCTGAAACTGCCGTTCGCCAACGACGCAATGCGCTGCGCCCACCAACGCGGAAGGAAGGCGGCAAGGATGAAGTAAGCGATGACCAGGACCACCGCCATCACTGCGATCCCGATGGCCTTCTTCGCCCACGGCGGCATGCCCGGTTTTGCGGTGGCCGGTGAAGTTTCCGGTGTCGTCATGACAATTCCTCGTCTAGTCGGCGTCTGTACTGACGAATCTATCCGTTACGGGCGTTCCTCATCCGCATCGAGAACGATCCGGGCAAGCCGCTTCGGCGCAACGAGGGTGAACGAGGTGTAGATCCACTCCTCCAGTCGCGACCATTTCTCCTCGGAAACGTCGGTGCCGATGTCGAGTGCAACCCACCCGTGTCGACCGAGTCCGTAGCCCGCAGCACTTGCGCCTGGTTCGGTGGCCACCACCGCTTCGGCTTCCTCCTTGCTCAGCTTGACGGTCAGGGAGGTGGCTTCGAGGTTGCAGAACACGAAGTTCTTGCCGCGGACCCGGAACGTCGGGTGGCCGTCCCACGCTTCGATGTCGACGCGCTCCGCTTCCGGCAGCGACAGCGAGATCTCTTCGAGTCGACGCATGTTGTCGGGCATGGAGACGATTCTGCACGCTCGATACCGAGCTTGACACCCGCGACACAGCTAGGCTCGGCGACGACCGCGTCACCGAACTCCGAACACAGGGAGACTGGCATGCGCACGTTAGTTCATCTCGTTCTGCTCATTTGTGGAATCGCCGTTGCCGTCGGCTCGTTCATGTACGTGCTTGCCGGGGTCAAACCCGACAACGTTCGCCTCGAGGACCTGCGGGACGGCTTTCCGGCAGGGTGGGCAATCGAGCAACTCGGCGATCAGTCCGTGACCTTCTACCGGTCGATGGCGATACTTCTGCTCGCCGCCGCCGTATTGATTCTGATCGCCGCTTTGTTCGGTTCTCGTATCGCAGCGTGGATCGGAATTATCGTGGGATTGGGGACTCTTGGCACGTTCTACTACCGCGTGAACGATCAGTTCGACAATGTCATCAGGGAAAACTACTCCACGATCCTGACAAATCAGACAGGATTCATCTTGACGGCCGGCGGACTGATTCTCGCTCTCCTAGCGTGCCTGGTCCCCCGCGAGAAGACCCGAGCCTGACCGCTCGGCAACCGGAGGGTTACCGTCGACGCCGACATTCACTAGTGTCTGCAACAGCCGGGTACTGACGAGTAGTACCCCAGAAGAGGTAGGGCATCAATGGCATCGCTTGACGACCTTCTATCCCAGATCCCCATCGACCAGATCGCGCAGCAACTCGGCGTCGACCAGGCAACTGCCGAATCGGCGGTCAAGACTGCACTTCCGACCCTCGTCGGTGGCCTCGGCGCCAACGCGCAGGATCCCGCCGGCGCAGCCTCGCTGGAAAGCGCGTTGCAGTCTCACGCCGACACCAGCCTTCTCGACGACGGCGTCGACATCAGCAAAGTCGACACCGCTGACGGTCAGAAGATCGTCTCGAACATCTTCGGCGGCAACACCGATCAGGTCGCCAGCGCACTCGGCGGTGTCGGTGGCGGCGGTGGAAACGATCTGGTGAAGCAGTTGCTGCCGATCCTCGCTCCCATCGTCCTGGCCTACCTCGCCAAGCAGTTCACCGGTGGCGGAGCCGGCGCGCAGACCCAGGCCTCCGGTGGCGGCGGACTCGGGGATCTCCTCGGCGGAATTCTCGGCGGCGGCGGCAATTCCGGCGGCGGCATCGGCGGAGCACTCGGCGGAATCTTGGGCGGATCCGGGGGCGGCGGCCTCGGAGACCTGCTCGGCGGCCTCCTCGGCGGCGGCAAGAAGTAATACGCTCGACAGATTCGCGCTGCGGCGATCCCGTTCGGGATCGCCGCAGTGCTCGGTTCAGTCAACCGTCGAAGATCGAAACATCCTCAGTGACAAGGCAAACGCAACCAACAGCAGCGCGCCCACAAAAGCACTGACCCCACCCCAACCGCCACCCGCGTATGCAAGACCCGCGAGGGCGCCCGCCACGGACGAACCCGCGTAGTAGGCAAACAGATACAACGCCGACGCCTCGGCCCGGTGATCGGTAGCGATCAGCCCCACCCAACCGCTGGCCACCGAATGTGCGGCGAAGAATCCTCCGGTGAAGAGCAGCATCCCCACGAGCGTCAACGCCAGGTTGTCCGGAACGGTCAGTGCCAGGCCGATACCGATGACGACAACCGACCCGAGCAGCACGCTGCGCCTACCCAGTCGGTCAGAGGCCCCGCCGGCTACCGCCGAGGTGAAAGTTCCGGCAAGGTAGAAAAGGAACACCAGGCCCACAAGCGCTTCAGGAAGGCCGAAAGGTGCTGCCGTGAGCCGAAACCCGAGGAAGTTGTAAATCGACACGAAGCCGCCCATCAGGATGAATCCCAAAGCGAAGAGTGTTCGCAGCGACGGGTTCGCAAGGTGGCGTCGTAGATTCGACGCGATCGTGCGCGCCGATATCGGTTGCGGGCGAAAGAACTTCGACGCGGGAAGCCGCCGGATCATGTTGAGCGCGAACAATGCCGACAGCGCGGACGCAGTCAACAGCGCCCAACGCCACGTACTGAAATCGACGACGGCCGACGGCACGAGCCGTCCGATCAGCCCACCGATCGTCGTGCCGGCGACGTACCTTCCCATCGCTGCACCGAGGTCCTTCCGATCGACCTCCTCGGCCAGATAGGCCATCGCCACCGCCGGGACACCGGCCAGAGCCAATCCTTGTGCTGCGCGTCCGACCAGCAGAACCTCGATCGTCGGACTCAGCGGCAGAAGTAAACCGATCACACAGGACGCCGACGCCGACGCGATCATCACCCGCGTGCGACCGAAGCGCTCGGAGAGCGCACTGGCCGGAATGATTGCCAACGCCAACATGCCCGTCGTCGCCGAGACGGACAGCGCAGACACCGCAGGCGAGACGTGGAAGTCTTCGGCGAACGCAGGCAGCAACGCCTGTGCCGCGTACATCGAGATGAACGTCGACAGCCCGGCCGCGAACAACGCAACGGTCACGGTTCGATATCCCGATGTTCCGCGGCGAAGCGGCATCACTTCGGATTCGATCACATTCTCGACAGTCACCACGTACCTCCAGGCATCACTTACCTCCGGCAAGAATCCTCCCGCCCAGACTCGGCAAAAGAAAATGCATAAACTTGGTGTTCTATATGCTCTGGAGGTATATAGATTGGGTTCGTGATGCTGACCGAAGACCTCGAATGGTTTGTCGTGCTCGCCGAAACCCAACAGGTGACCGCTACCGCGGATCTGACTCACCTGTCGCAGCCGACCCTTTCGCGCAAACTCGCTCGCCTCGAACGACAGATCGGCGTGACACTCTTCGACCGTCAGGGACGCCGACTCGAACTGAACCGGTACGGCGAGATCCTCTATCGACATGCTCGCATCGCACTGCGTGCCCTCGACGCCGCGCAGACCGAAATCCAGTCGCTGGCGAGCCCCGAGAGCGGCACGGTCCGACTCGACTTCCTCCACTCGTTCGGCACCTGGTTGGTGCCGCACATGCTGCGCGGATACCGCGTCGAGTATCCCGGAGTGCGATTCGAACTGCATCAGGACAGCGCGCAGTTCCTGGTCGACAGAATCGCCGCCGGCACGTCCGACCTGGCCGTCGTCTCGCCTCAGCCGCGCGATCCGCAGGTGGCGTGGATGCAGATCGCCCAGCAGTCACTGGCATTGGCTGTTCCGGCTGATCATCGCTTTGCGAAGTTGCATTCGGTCGAGCTTGCGGACGCGGCCGACGAACCGTTCATCGGTATGCATCCGAACTTCGGGATGCGAAGAATTCTCGATGAACTGTGCGCGGCCGCAGGATTCACTCCGAATTTCGTCTTCGAGAGCAGCGAGCTGGCAACGGTCGGCGGACTGGTCTCCGCGTCCTTCGGTGTCTCGGTCATGCCGGTTCAGGATCCACCGATCTGGGCCGAAGGAGTCGTCTATGTACCGATCGAAGGAGCACAGCGAAAAATAGGGCTGATCTGGTCGAAGAGTCGCAAGCTGTCCGATCCCGCCCGGACGTTCCGCGACTACGTCGAAAGAACGACTTGGTAGTGAAAGTGCCCCCGGATAACTACGGATCGGTAACATCCCTCGAGGGGAGCAATTTTCATGCCATTCTTTTCAAACCTACGGTGCCGTAGGCTGGGGCGAAGTCGCGCATTCACTCAACATGGAGGCAAGAAATGACGAGGATTCTGACGCAGCTGGAGCTGCTACAAGAGCTGCAGCCGGTTGCCGAGGAGAACGTCAACCGCCACATCTCCATGGCCAAGGAATGGCATCCACACGACTACGTTCCGTGGGACGAGGGCCGTAACTTCGCAGCCATGGGCGGCGAAGACTGGAGTCTCGAACAGTCACAACTCGGCGAGGTAGCTCGCGCCGCGATGATCACCAACCTGCTCACCGAGGACAACCTGCCGTCGTACCACCGTGAGATCGCCGAGAACTTTTCGCAGGACGGTGCCTGGGGAACGTGGGTCGGCCGGTGGACCGCCGAGGAGAACCGCCACGGCATCGTGATGCGTGACTACCTCGTCGTCACGCGCGCAGTCGACCCCGTCGAGCTCGAGCGCTTCCGCATGGAACACATGACAAACGGTTACAGCGCACCCATCGACGAGGGCGACGCCGGCCTGCTGCACTCGGTCGCCTACGTGACCTTCCAGGAACTCGCGACGCGCGTCAGCCACCGCAACACCGGCAAGGCCTGCGACGAGCCGATTGCCGACAAGATGCTTCAGCGCATCGCCGCCGACGAGAACCTGCACATGATTTTCTACCGCAACATCTGCGCCGCCGCGCTCGATCTTGCTCCCGATCAGGCGCTCAAGGCTGTGGCGAACATCGTCCAGAACTTCCAGATGCCCGGTGCCGGCATGCCGAACTTCCGCCGCAACGGCGCCCTCATGGCCAAGCACGGCATCTACGACCTTCGCCAGCACCTCGACGAGGTCGTCTGGCCTGTCCTGCGTAAGTGGAACATCTTCGAGCGCAACGATTTCAGCGCCGAAGGCGAGAACACGCGCGAAGAGTTGGCGGCCTTCCTCGAGACACTCGCCGCCAACGCGACGAAGTTCGAGGAACAGCGCGATCGCATGCTCGCACGCGAAGCCGCCAAGCGCGAACAGCAGGCTTCTTAGTTTCACCAGCTATTCTGTGCCCGGTACCGGATTCGGTACCGGGCACTTCCAATTGTCACAAGTATTTGTTCAGAGGTAGACATGTCATCCCTTCGTATCGGTTCACTCGAGCTGCACAGCCCCGTGGTCCTCGCACCCATGGCGGGCGTCACCAACGTCGCCTTCCGCACGCTGTGCCGTGAACTCGAACTCGAACGTGCAGGCAGCACGTCCGGGCTCTACGTCTGCGAGATGGTCACCGCCCGCGCGCTCGTCGAACGCCAACCCGCCACGATGCACATGACCACGTTCGGTCCGACCGAAACGCCCAGGTCGCTGCAGCTGTACACCGTCGACCCGGATACGACTTACGCCGCGGCCAAGATGATCGTCGACGAGAACATGGCCGATCACATCGACATGAACTTCGGCTGCCCGGTACCCAAGGTGACCCGCAAGGGCGGTGGATCGGCGCTACCGTACAAGCGTCGACTGTTCGGTCAGATCGTCGCGGCAGCCGTGCGCGCCACCGAAGGCACCGACATTCCGGTCACCGTCAAGATGCGCGTCGGCATCGACCCCGAACATCACACGCACCTCGACGCCGGCCGGATCGCCGCAGCTGAAGGCGCCGCTGCCGTCGCACTTCACGCACGTACCGCGTCGCAGCGCTACTCCGGCACTGCTGACTGGAACGAGATCACGCGCCTCAAGGAACACGTCACCGACGTGCCGATCCTCGGCAACGGCGACATCTTCGACGCCTCGGATGCTGCCCGCATGATGAACGAGACCGGCTGCGACGGCGTCGTCGTCGGACGCGGCTGCCTCGGACGGCCATGGCTGTTCGCGGAACTCAGCGCAGCTCTCAACGGACAACAGATCGCCACGCCGCCGACGCTCGGCGAAGTCACCAAGATCATCGCCCGTCACGCCCAACTGCTCGCCGCACATCACGGTGAAATGAAGGGTCTGCGCGAACTTCGCAAGCACGTCTCCTGGTACATGCGTGGGTTCCCGGTCGGATCGGATCTGCGGGTCTCGATGGCTCTGGTCAGCACGTTGTCCGAACTGGACGATCTGCTCGGACAGCTCGACCACGACGTCCCGTTCCCCAAGGACGCCGAAGGCCCGCGCGGACGCCAAGGCTCACCCGGTCAGGTAGCACTCCCGGAAGGTTGGCTCGACGATCCCGAAGACGACCTTGTGCCGGTGGGAGCTGACATGATGCACTCTGGTGGCTAGCGAAAACACGCCGTCGGATTACTCACATCACTTTCTGAGTGAAGCACTCAGGATTCACCAGTAATATGGCTCCAGCTTCGTCGACAACCGGTTGACGCCGGCATCTGAATGACGAGTTACTGACAGTCGACGACGGGACAGGTTGCATCGGTGGGTGATGATCACGATTCGGGCCCACCTCCGCCCGAGAGCCGCGCCCCCTGGGAACGTCCGCTCGCAGACAAGCGCTTCCGCAACGCCCGACCGGACCAACCGGCAACGCCCCAGCGCCCTGCCACACCCCAGCGACCAACACCGCAACCACCCAGTCCCCCGGAGCGTCGCAGCAGTGGACGTACCGGGCGACGGGACTCGCCTCCGACCGACGACTCTGTTTCGGTCGCCGAGTTGGTCCGTCGGGTAGGCGACAAGAAGCCGCCACCAGCCCCGGCTACGCCGCCCAAGCCGGCGCCGAACAAATCCGTACCACCCAAGACTCAATCTTCAGCAGCGTCGTCGCCGCCCCCCGCCCGGCCGATTCCCGCCCGTCCGACCGTTCCGCCCGCCGCTGCGGACTGGATCACCGAAGAACATCCCGTCACCTCCGCAGTGCCGCGGGTAGTCGGTGACACCGGCGCCACTCGTCTGGCGCAAAGCAAGATTCGCCGCCGCCATCGCGCAAAAGTGATCGGCCGATCGGCAGTAGCGTTCCTGGCCGTCATGTCTCTCGCATTGACCGGCGTCGTGTGGGGCTATCTGCGCTCGGTCGAAGGCGGATTCGATCAGATTGCGGCACTCGACACCGAGTCCGACGACATCATCGACGCCGGTGGTCAACTCGGCGACGAGACGTACCTGATCATCGGCACCGATACCCGCGCCGGTGCGAGCGGTGAGATCGGCGCCGGAACCGTCGAAGACGCCGAAGGCGCCCGAGCCGACACGGTCATGCTGGTGAACATTCCCGCGGACCGAAGCCGCGTCGTCGCCGTCTCCTTCCCGCGTGACCTCGACGTCGAACGTCCGATCTGTCAGGGATGGGACAACGACGCCGGCAAGTACACCAGCGAAACCTTCCCGGCAGCGAGCGGCGACAAACTCAATGCGACATACGCACTCGGTGGCCCCAAATGCCTGGTCAAGGTCATCCAGAAGATGTCCGGCCTGAAAATCGGGCACTTCGTCGGAATGGACTTCGCCGGTTTCGAGCGCATGGTCGACACCGTCGGCGGTGTGAACGTCTGCTCCCCCGGACCGATCGAAGACGGCATCCTCGGAACCGTCCTCGCCTCCGGCGGCACGCAGATGCTCGACGGCCGTACCGCCCTCAACTACGTGCGTGCTCGCCACGTCGAAGCCGAGGGCAACGGCGACTACGGGCGCATCACCCGCCAGCAGAAGTTCCTGTCGGCGCTGCTCCGCTCGGCCCTGTCCAACCAGGTCCTCCTGAATCCGAGCAAGCTCAACGGATTCATCAACGCCTTCACCAGCGACACGTTCGTCGAAAACATCGACACCAAGTCACTGGTCACCCTCGGTCGCTCGCTCCAGAACGTCGACGCAGGCGCGGTCACGTTCTTGACGGTCCCCACGGACGGCACCAACGACTGGGGCAACGAGATTCCTCGCACGGACGAGATCAAGTCCCTCTTCCAGGCGATCATCGACGACGATCCGCTTCCGGGTGAAGAGCGCGAGGACACCACACCGTCGTCGACCAGTTCCACGACAACCGCTCCTACGTCCAGCACGCCGCCGGCCGCCACTTCCGTCGAGGCAATGAGCGCCTACAACATCTCGGTCGACGTCTCCAACGCCTCGGGAATCGCCGGGCAGGCCGCGACAATCGCCGACAGCCTCGCGGCCTACGGTTTCCAGATCTCCACAGTCGGTAACTTCAGCGCAGCCACCGGCCTGGCGAATGCCCAAGCGTCGACCACCGTCGTGCGCTACGCCGCAGGTTACGAGGCTGAAGCGGTGACCGTCGCGTCGTCGATTCCCGGCGCGGTTCTGGTTCTCGCTCCGAGCATGGGAGACATGATCGAGGTCGTCGTCGGAAGCAATTTCGCCGGCACCGTCGTCGCCCCCGCGGACCCGGGAACCATCCTGGCGGCAAATCCGACGTCGGTCGACACCAGCACCTCGACGGCTCTGCCCGCCGACATCGCCAGCGTCAACGCCGGCGACACCACCTGCGACTGACACGCGTTCATTCACCTTGCGTTCACCTGGTGCTTGTGACTTGGTCTTTCACGGCACGTAGGCTCTGACCTCATGCGCGTGGCTTACAACGAACAGATGACCGAGCTTGCAGACACGCTCGGCGAGATGGCAGGACTGGCAGGTGCCGCTATGGAGCGCGCCACCCAGTCCCTGCTCCAGGCAGACCTGTCCCTGGCAGAACAAGTAATCGGCGAACACGACAAGATCACCGAACTCAGCACCATCTGCGAGGAGCGCGCGTTTGCGTTGCTCGCCTTGCAGGCTCCCGTTGCCGGAGATCTGCGCTCGGTGGTCAGCGGAATCCAGATCGTCGCCGACATCGACCGCATGGGCGCACTCGCCCTGCACGTCGCCAAGATCGCGCGCCGCCGACATCCCAACCACGTGCTTCCTGAAGAGGTCAACGGCTACTTCGCCGAGATGGGACGCATCGCTGTCTCCATCGGTGCGGCCGCCAAGGTCGTCCTCGAGACCCGCGACCCCGAGCGCGCTGCCCGTCTGCGCGAAGAAGACGAAGCGATGGACGACCTCCACCGCCACCTCTTCACCGTCCTCATGGACCGTGAGTGGAAGCACGGCGTTGCCGCCGCAGTCGACGTCACGCTGCTCGGCCGCTTCTACGAGCGATTCGCCGACCACGCCGTCGAGGTCGGCCGACGTGTCATCTTCCTGGTGACCGGCAAGCTGCCCGAAGAGCCCGAAACCACCGAGAAGGTCGACAACCTCACCTCGTACCCGGATCTCTGAACCCAACCGTCCACGTGAGTAAAAGGCGGCCGCGCACTTGCGCGGCCGCCTTTCCTATTCAGTTCTCGTGCAACCAGGTTTCCAACGTGGGTCCTGCAGTTGTGGATCCCGGCGCGGGCAGCAACGCCCCACCCTTCATCGCCTTACCCGCTCCCGGCATCGAGATCGGGATCAGCCACTTACGTCGGCCACGGTATTTCAAGATCTCGCGCGTCATGGCCGGGATCTCGAGGACCTCGGGCCCGGCCAGGTCCGGAGCCCTCCCGGTCGGACCGTTCTGAGCGCAGGTCACGAGCGCCTCGGCAACGGTCTTCGCTGCCACCGGTTGTGACCGCATCCGAGGAACCATCGCGATCGGCCCCAGTCCGAACAGCGCGATCGTCTTCTCGCCGAACTCGAACCACTGAGTGGATCGCAGGATCGTGAAAGGAATACTCGACGCTTCCACCGCGCGTTCCTGCGCAGCCTTCCCCTGGTAGTAACCGAAGGACTTCAATCGCGGATCGTCGCAGTTCACGATCGAGAGCAGCACGTGATGCTTAACGCCTGCTCTGGCTTCGGCCGCGGCGATGTTCTTCGCTGCCGTCTCGAAGAACTCGATTGCCTTCTTGGCACTGTTGGTGACGTGATCACTCACGTCGACGACCACGTCGGCACCGACAAATGCTTCGTCCAACCCCGCACCCGTGGAGATGTCTACTCCCGTCGATCGAGCGGCGGCGACGACGTCATGGCCCCCGATTTTCGCCTGCTCGACGACCAGCTCTCCCATCTGGCCGGTTCCGCCCAGAACAACAATTCGCATGATGCCTCCGTCAAACCCGTGCGCCCGGCTCTCTTCGGCCTGGTCACATACTGGACGACGCAGCCTCCCGAAGTGTGACGGTCGGGCGAATCAGTCGCTGTACTTCTGCGAAACCCGCCCACGCCACCGCGACCAGATCGGATCCAACGCTGCGCTCGCCTCGTGTGCGTGATCGGCCACGGCCCGTGCCAGCATCCCTGCTCCCGCCAGCGGCGTCACGTGCCCTTCGACGTCGTCGGAAGTCTTGATCCCCAACAGCATGGTCGTACCGAGCACGCGATGGCCACCGAGAATTCCCGGCAGCGAACGGCCCGGCACGCTACGCAGGTCGAGAGTTTCCACGAGCAGCGCGTCACCGTCGACGGTAATGCGCTGATCCGAGCGAAGGGCACCGCCGGTTTCGCCGGTCCGGCCGAACACGATCATCTCGTCGAGCAGCGCAACCGCATCGGATTCCAGTGAAATATCCACGCGCCTGGTCACATCCGCGCCGCCCGCGACGACAAACGGTGCCGCGCGCCAGATCAGCGCCGCACCGGCGCCGACGCTCGCCGAAGCCGACCACGACGCCCGGCCGCCACGCGCGTTGTACGCGACGGTCCCCGACGGCTCGATCACCTCGAGGCACGTACCCGGAGCGACTACGAATTCGATACGCAGGTCGTCGCCGGCCAGCAGCGTTGCACTGTGGCCTACCAAGGCAATTCGCACGGTGAGCCCGCGAGCGTCGACGAACCGCGGGGCCAGGAAGTCGCCTGAGATCAGCTCTCGCGCAACAGCGGTGTCACCCACTCTCTCGACGACGACCCGCGTAGCTCCGGTGCGCATCAGTGAGCGTGAGAGTGGCTGTGCCCGTGACCGTGTCCGTGGTCTTCTTCATCGGCATGGAAGTGCGGCGCCATCGGCCCCGGATCCTGCGGGGTGTGACTACCCGCACGGTGAGCTGCGATGACCTGGCGAAGCCACGCACTGAGTTGGTCGATCGTCGCGTGATCCTTCTGGCTGAGCGCGAGAACGGGAAGTCCGTCTCGCGCGGCCGTGGCATCGGCCACCATCTGGACCGCGTCGACGTCGACGTACGGGGCCAGGTCGATCTTGTTGACCACCAACAGATCTGCCCGCTCGATGCCGGGACCACCCTTACGTGCGACGTCTCCGCCGCCCGCGACGTCGATGCAGAAGATCTGGGCGTCGACCAGTGCCGGGCTGAACGTGGCGGTCAGATTGTCACCGCCGCTTTCCACGATCACCATGTCGAGGGGATGGAACTGACGCTCGAGGTCTTCGACCGCAATGAGGTTCGGCGTGACGTCGTCACGAATAGCCGTGTGCGGGCACGCACCGGTCTCGACTGCGACGATGCGCTCGATCGGAAGTACGTTGGCCGCGCGCAACAGTCGCGCGTCCTCGTCGGTGTAGATGTCGTTGGTGACCACCGCGATCTCGTACTCCGACGCGAGTTCGCGGCAGATGGTGGCGATGAGGGTGCTTTTGCCGGTGCCGACGGGGCCGGCAACGCCGAGCCTCAAACCTCTTGCAGCAGTGGTGGTGTTGTTCAGGTTGTCAAGCACGGAAAATCCTCCTGGATCGAGCGTGGTGTTCGAGTGACCATTGTTCGACCAACGGCCCTGTTGTTGCGGGTATATCTGCGACGCCCTCGACGGCTACGGCAGCCGCGGCGACGGTTTCGATGGTCGGGGCTGCTCGGAGCAACCATTCGACCGGTTCTGCCGGATCCACCGGCAGTAGCTTCAATGCCGCCGACGCCACCGTTTGGGCGTCGTCGTACAAACAAGATCTGGCTGCCTGTAGGTCGTCCATCCCGGAGACCGCCGTGAAGACGCCCAACGCGAGCGGACGCATCGGATGCCCAGGCAGCGCCATGAGCATCTGCACCGCGGGGTGCTGCGGCCACAATCGCGACGCCAGTCTCGCCAGCCCACGGCCGAGCTGAATCGACGCCTCACGCAGCGGTGCGCTGGGAGTCCGAGCGAGCAGTTCCCTCGAGATGTCCTCGAGTTCGCCTGCACTACCCTCACTTACGGCCCAGCGGCGCGTGACCACCGTTGAAGCGGCCTCGACAAGTCCGACTGTTTCGAGTCGACCGCGAATGAAGTCAGGGACCTGACTCTGCAGGAGTCCGCCCGCCAGTGCCGGTTCCAACCCCGACGAGTGCGCGTGACCGCCGGTAGGCAGACGCCCGTCTGCCAAGAGCATCGATGCTATCTCGGCAGACGCCGTCTCGATCGACATGGTTTCAGAACAGCATGTAGCGCTGAGCCATCGGCACTACGTCAACGGGGTTGGGCGCGATCAGGTCGCCGTTGACCTTGATGGCAAACGTCTCCGGATCGACGTCGATGGACGGCAGCGCCGTGTTGTTCGGCATGTCTGCCTTGGTGAGGTGCCTCGTCGGACGAACACCGGTAAGGGTGCGCGTGAGACCGAGACGGTCGGCCAGACCGTCCTCGATGGCCATCGGAGAGACGAACGTCGTGGACAGGTGCGGGGCCGATCCCGGAGTCGCCGCGATGGCCGGGCGAACGAACACCGGCTGCGGGGTCGGGATAGCAGCATTCGGATCACCAAGCGGCGCAGCAACTATCGCCCCGCCCTTGATCACGGCAGAAGGACGGACTCCGAAGAACGCGGGATCCCACAGCACCAGGTCCGCCATCTTCCCTGCCTCGACCGAGCCGATCTCGTGATCGATACCGTGCGCCACCGCGGGGCAGATCGTGTACTTGGCGACGTAACGCCGCGCACGCTCGTTGTCGGCCGGCATGCTGGTGCCCAGCTTGCCGTACTGGGCCTTCATGACGTGAGCCACCTGCCATGTCCGCAGGGTCACCTCACCGATACGGCCCATCGCTTGGGCGTCGGACGAGGTGATCGAGATGGCTCCGATGTCGTGCAGAAAGTCTTCTGCTGCAATCGTTGTCGGCCGGATCCGGGACTCGGCAAAGGCAAGATCCTCCGGAACCCGGGGATTGAGCGCATGACACACGATGAGCATGTCGAGGTGCTCGGCAACCGTGTTGACGGTATGCGGCAACGTCGGATTGGTCGATGCCGGAAGAACGTTCGGCTCACCTGCCGTCACGATGATGTCCGGTGCGTGCCCACCGCCGGCGCCTTCCGCATGGAACACGTGGATCCCGCGTCCGGCGATCGCATCCAAAGTGTGCTGTACGTAACCGGTTTCGTTGAGGCTGTCGGCGTGCAGCGCTACCTGGAGGCCGAACTCGTCGGCTGCGCGCAGAGCTGCGTCGATCGCAGCCGGAGTGGAACCCCAGTCCTCGTGGACCTTGAATCCGCCTGCGCCGGCGAGAGCTTCCTGACGCATGGCCTCATGGCTGACGGTGCTGCCCTTGCCGAGGAGAAGAACGTTGAGCGGGATGTGGTCGAGGGCGCGGTGCATCATCGTCAAGGACCAGGCGCCGGGTGTGACGGTGGTTGCCTTGCTTCCCTCGGTGGGGCCCGTTCCGCCGCCCGCCACCGTCGTCGTACCGGTCGCGAGCGCCTCCATCATCTCGATTTCACTGAGGAAGTGCACGTGAGTGTCGATCGCACCCGCGGTGAGGATCTTTCCCTCACCGGCGATCACGTCGGTGCTCGGCCCGATGAGCAACTTGGGGTGCACGCCATCCATGATGTCGGGGTTACCGGACTTGCCGATCGCAACGATGCGTCCGTCGCGAATTCCGACGTCTGCCCGGACGATTCCCCAGTGATCGAGAATCACCGTGTTGGTGATGACGACGTCGAGAGCGCCCTGGTCGCGAGTGGTCAGGCCCTGGCCCATCGACTCGCGGATGCTCTTACCGCCGCCGAAGACCATCTCGTCGCCGGTCGCGGTGTAGTCGTGCTCGATCTCGATCCACAGATCTGTGTCGGCCAAACGGATCTGGTCGCCTGCGGTCGGGCCGTACAGGGAGGCGTAGCCGCGTCGATCGATCCTGCTCATTCGGCTGTCCTCTCAACTGTCGTCGCGGCGTCGTCCGGTGAATCCGCCTCGACTGGAACATCACTCACACGCACGTTCACCGAGGACGCTCGCAAAGGTTCTTCGACCTCGACGCCGGGCGTGCCGAAGGGCATGACGGTCTTGGGCTCGCGCGCATGTGTCGGTAGGTCTTCGTCCGGCACGATCTGCAGGCCCGGAACCCTTTTGAGTCCGCCGAGCGCGATCAGTGTCACCGTTCTGCTGACCCCGGGTTCGAACCGAACCGACGTTCCCGAGGGGATGTCGAGCCGGAAGCCGTCTGCCGCTTCGCGATCGAAGGTCAACGCCGGGTTGGCCGCGGGAAGGTGGAGATGTGAACCGATCTGAATGGGGCGATCGCCGTCGTTGACGACGACCATCGTGATCTTCTCCGCGTCCGTGCCGAACTCGAGCGGTTCTGTGGACACACGTACTTCGCCGGGAATCATCGAATGGGCTCCGTCACGGTGACCAGTTTGCGACCGTCCGGGAAAGTGGCCTCCACCTGGACGTTTGCAATCATCTCGGGTACCCCTTCCATCACGTCGTCGCGGGTGAGCACTTGCCGACCGGCGTTCATCAGTTCCGCAACCGTCATTCCGTCACGCGCGCGCTCGAGAATCCAGCACGAGATCAGTGCCATCGCTTCGGGGTAGTTCAGCAGTACCCCGCGCTCGCGGCGGTCACGGGCGACCATGCCCGCGACGCTCAGGAGCAGCTTTTCGGTATCTGAAGGGGTGAGGTGCACTGACAAGCCCTTCCGGTTGTGAAACGACATCGATCGACAGCGTGCTGTCGGGCCGAGATTAGCATTGTCCGAAGCGTCGTCAGTATCCACGAGATTCACGTCGTCGGCTACTTCAGCGCCCACTCGGCGCACTTGCGCTGCTCATCGAATTATTCGGGCGCCCAACGACGCTCAGCTCTGCGCACCGGAGTGGGAACTATCACCACAACCAAAAAGTTTCACCCCCGTCTCCTGTTGGAAACGGGGGTGAAACATGATCGTGCAGGGTTGATCCCGGGACCTATCCGAAGCGGCCGGAGATGTAGTCCTCGGTGGCCTTCTGCGTCGGGTTCGAGAAGATCTTCTCGGTGTCGTCGATCTCGACGAGCTGACCGGGCTTGCCGGTTGCCTCGAGGTTGAAGAATGCCGTCTGGTCACTCACACGCGCAGCCTGCTGCATGTTGTGCGTGACGATGACGATCGTGAAGTCCTTCTTCAGCTCGGTGATCAGGTCTTCGATCGCGAGAGTCGAGATCGGGTCGAGCGCGGAGCACGGCTCGTCCATGAGCAGGACGTCGGGCGAGACCGCGATGGCACGCGCGATGCACAGACGCTGCTGCTGACCGCCTGAGAGGCCGCCACCGGGCTTGTCGAGGCGATCCTTGACCTCGTTCCACAGGTTGGCACCGCGCAGCGAACGCTCGGCCACCTCGTCGAGCTTCTTCTTGCTGCGCTCGCCCTGCAACTTCAAGCCCGCGACGACGTTGTCCTTGATGGACATGGTCGGGAAGGGGTTGGGTCGCTGGAACACCATGCCGATGGTCTTGCGAACACCGACCGGATCGACGTTCGAGCCGTAGATGTCCTCGCCGTCGAGCAGCACCGAACCCTCGACGCGCGCACCGGGAATCACTTCGTGCATGCGATTGAGTGAACGGAGAACGGTGGACTTGCCGCAACCGGACGGGCCGATGAAGGCGGTGACGCTCCGGGGCGGGACGGACAGGCCCACATCGGCGACGGCGTGGAACTTGCCGTAGTAGATGTTGACGTCCTTGAGATCCAGACGCTTGGCCATTACCGGCTCCCTACTGAGTTGTTGACGCTGTTGAGTACGAACATGTTCCGAGGCCGCATCACTTACTTCTGACCTGTGAGAAGTGACCGATCAGCTTCGCGACGATGTTGAGGATCGCGATCAGCAGGATCAGGGTCAGTGCTGCGCCCCAGATGCGGTTGGTGCCGGCGTCGGTGGGGTTGTTCATCTCGGCGACCATGACGGAAGGCAGTGTGCCCATTTCGCCGTTGAACAGGTCGAAGTTGATGAACGGTGCGTAGCCGACGAGGATCAGCAGCGGTGCGGTCTCACCGAGCACGCGGGCCAGGGCCAGCATGACGCCGGTGATGATGCCGGGAAGTGCCGTCGGCAGAACGATTTTCGAGATGGTCTTCCACTTCGGCACACCGAGCGCGTACGACGCCTCCCGCAGATCCATCGGGACGATGCGCAGCATTTCCTCGGTGGAGCGGATGACGACCGGGACCATCAGAAGGACCAGAGCCAGTGACACCGCAAACGCGGACTTGGGGAAGCCGAAGGTCGCGATCCACAGGGCGTAGATGAACAGCGCGGCCACGATCGACGGAACACCGCTGAGGATGTCGACCATGAACGTGGTCAGCTTGCCCAGCTTCGACTTCCGGTCGGCGTACTCCACCAGGTAGATCGCGACGAAGATACCGAGCGGGATGGAGAAGACCGCGCACACGATGCCTTGCAGCAGGGTGCCGATCAATGCGTGATAGATACCGCCGCCGTCGGCCGACGCCGTCAATCCGCTCAGCGAGTTGGTGAACCAGGTAGGCGACGTCAGAGCGGGCAGGCCCTTGGCGATGACCGTGAAGAGCACCCAGACCAACGGGATGAGCGCGATGACGACTGCCAGGCTCACCAGGATGGTCGCGATGACGTCCTTGGCACGACGACGAGCGCCGACGCCTTGGAAAGTGGGGGCCTTGACCGGCCGGTCCAGAGTGGAGGTCATGGGTCAGTCCTTCTTTCCGGCGATCACTGCGCGGGCAGCCGCGTTGACGACGAAGGTCAGTACGAACAGCACCAGTCCGGCCGCGATGTACGCGCCTGCCTGGATGTCGTTGTTGAACTCCGCGTAGCCGAGGGCGATCTTGGAGGCGATAGTCGAGCCGCCGTCGAACAGCGACCAGCCGAAGGCCTGAGAGGTGGTGCGCAGGATCAGGTAGAGCGCCATCGTCTCACCGAGTGCGCGTCCGAGACCGAGCATCGAGCCGCTGATGTAGCCGGACTTACCGAACGGGATGACCGTGGTGCGCACAACTTCCCAGCGCGTGGCGCCGAGGGCGAGTGCGGCTTCGATCTGTGATCGCGGGGTCTGGATGAACACCTCGCGGGTCACTGCGGTGATGACCGGAAGGATCATCACGGCGAGGACGATGCCTGCGGTGAAGATGGTGCCGCCACCGGTGATCGATCCGCTGCCGTCGGCAAAGAGCGGGAACCAGCCGAGAGTGTCGTTGAGCCACACCGCGACCGGGGTGATCGCCGGAGCAAAGACGAGAAGTCCCCACAGGCCGTAGACGATGGACGGCACAGCTGCCAGAAGGTCGATCGTGTACGACAGTGGCCGCGTGAGCCACTTGGGTGAGTACGAAGTCAGGAAGATCGCAATGCCCAGTGCGATCGGCATCGCGAGCACCAGTGCGAACAGCGAGACCAACACCGTGACCTGGAAAAGATCGAGGACACCGAACGCCATCGCGTTGATGTTCTGCGTGACCCATTCACGGCTGGTCAGGAAGTTGACCTGGTTCCGGCTCAAAGCAGGAACAGCACGCCAGATCAGGAACGCGCCGATCGCCGCGATGACAACCGTGATGAAGATTGCCGAACCGGATGCGAGCGAGCTGAAGATGCGGTCACCCGGACGGGTCACCGTCTTGCTGTTGCCGCTACCCGGACCGTCACCCTTCGGAGGATGCTCGGTTTCTGGAGCCTTGGTGGAAGTAATCGTGTCCTCCGTGGTGCCGTTCGGACCGCCCACCCCGGCCCCGCTGGTTGCGGGGCCGGGAGAACGAGATGTCGAGGTGATGGGCGCGTCACTCATGCGCGCTCACTTCCTTCACGTCTGAATGTAGATCCATGAGCTTGTCCGCACGAGTCTCTAGGTCAGCTGATTGCCGTGATGGACGCGTTGAGGCGATCCTGGACGTTGGACGGCAGCGGGACGTAACCCTGCTCGGCCAGGTTGGCCTGACCCTCGTTGGCCGCGCTCGTCAGGAACGACTTCACTGCTGCGGAGGTGTCCGCGTCGTAGCCCTTGGAGCAGACGATCGAGTACGTGGCGAGAACCAGCGGGTAGGCGCCGGCTTCGTTGGTCTTGAAGATCGACGCGAGGTCGAGCGTCAGGTCGCCGGTTGCGTCGGACTTGAACTTCGCGCCTGCGATCGACTTCGCGGCCGTGTCGTTGGTCAGTGCGACTGCCTCGGAGCCGGTGTTGATTTCGGCAACCGAGAGCTTGTTCTGATCGGCGAACGACTTCTCGACGTAGGTGATCGAACCCGGTGCCGTGGCAACTGCCTGTGCAACGCCCGCCGAACCCTTGGCGCCCTCACCGACGCCACCGGTGAAGTCGGACCCTGCGCCCGACGTCCAAGCACCGTTCGATGCCGCGTCGAGGTACTTCTGGAAGTTGTCAGTGGTACCCGAGGAATCGGAGCGGATCACGGTGGTGATCTTCTCGTCGGGAAGCGATGCACCGGAGTTGAGCGCGGCGATTGCCGGATCGTTCCACTTGGTGATGCCGCCGTTGAAGATCTTCGCGAGAACCTCTGCGTTGAGAACGAGCTTGTCGACGCCGTCGAGGTTGTATGCAACTGCGATCGGGCCGAAGACGAGGGGAAGGTTCCAGGCTTCGCCGCCGACGCAACGCTCCTTGGCCTTGTCGGCCTGCTCGTCCTTGATGGCCGAGTCGGAGCCGGCGAAGTCGATCTGGCCGGCGATGAACTGTGTACGACCGTCGCCCGAACCGCTGGGGTTGTACGCGACGTTGACCGTCTTGCCCTTTTCCTGGCACACGGAGATGTAAGTGGCGACGAACTGGTCCATGGCGTTCTTCTGTGCCGAGGAACCAGCGGCAGAGAGGTTGCTCTTGCCTTCGCACGTTGCGTTCGATGCGGACGCGTCCACACCCGTCGACGACGAGTTGTTGTCGCTGCCACATGCGGCCAAGGTCATGGCGCCCACGGCCACTACACCGAGCAGGGCACCACTGCGCTTGAGATTCACCAAGATCCTCCGGAAATCGCTACCGCCACGCCCACGATCGGGCGGCGACATGAGACGCAGAATGATTGAAATCTGCATCAGGCAACACGGCGCTGCCCACAGAGAAAAGTAGGCGGGCGCGGTGTCCGGCTGGACCACACATGGTTAACGGAGAATGAACAGACTGGACATTTCTGCGTGTCCGACTGTGACGTCAGAGCGCGCGGGCGTAAGCCATGTCCACGTGGAACCGATCGAAGCCGAGTCGTTCGTACGTGTGGAGGGCGGCCGTGTTGTCGCCTTCGACGTACAGAAGGACGGTTCCGAGGCCGCGATCACGCAGGTAATGCATGCCCGCGAGAGTCAGCACTCGGCCGAGACCTCGTCCCTGCGCCGCGGGATCGATCCCCACGACGTACACCTCCCCCAGCTCCGGATCGTCACCTTCGGGTGCGTGCACCTTGGTCCAGTGAAAGCCGAGAAGAGTATCGGGATCGGTGTCCGCGAACGCCATGAACAGACCAGCAGGGTCGAACCAACCTTCGGCCGTTCTCTCGTCGATCTCCGCCTGGGTCCAGCCACCCTGCTCGGGATGCCAGGAGAAGGCCGCATTGTTGACGCGAAGGATCTCGGAATCGTCTTCGGGCCCACGATACGTCCGAATCGTCACACCTTCGGGCACAACGATTTCCGGAAGCTGCGGAGCATCGAGTGGTCGACGCAGCTGCAGGAGTTCACGAACGCTGACCAGATCGAGGCTCTTGGCGAATTCGACTGCGGCGTCGACGTTTCCGTGCGCCCAGACACGCGTGCCCGGCCGGCCCTCGTCGAATACCGCTGCGGCAAGCCTGGTTCCGATGCCGCGGCGCCGCGCCTGCGGGTCGACCACCAACTCGGCCATGTCGGGATGCTCGTCCGAACCGGCTTGCAGCTGCGCATAACCGACGACCGCATCGCCGTCGAGTTCGAGGAAGTGTCGCGCGGCGCCGCGCCCGGCAACGGCATGGCGCCCCTGTTCCGACACGGGGGCCTTGCCGTCGAACTCGGTTGCGCGATCGAGAAGCGCGGAAACCTGCTCGGCGAATCCAGCCGGCAGTGAATCTGTCCAACCCACGTCAGACCACCGATCCGTCGGCCGCGTCGTAGTCGACGTCCTCGTCGTCCTCGAACTGAACGGGAGCAGCTGCGCCACCCTTGGCCCTGGTCGGACGCACTGCCTTATATCCGACATTTCGGACTGTACCGATCAAGGACTCGTATTCGGTGCCGAGTTTCGCCCGCAGACGACGCACGTGGACGTCAACCGTCCTGGTGCCACCGAAGAAGTCGTAACCCCACACTTCCTGCAGCAGCTGCGCCCGGGTGAATACCCGTCCGGCGTGCTGCGCGAGGTACTTGAGCAGCTCGAATTCCTTGTAAGTCAAATCAAGGGGCCGTCCACGCAGTCGTGCCGTGTACGTCCCCTCGTCGATAACCAGTTCGCCCAGCGTGATCTTTCCCGACGCTTCCGGACTGGCCACACCGCCGCTGCGGGCGACCAACAACCGCAATCGGGCGTCCACCTCAGCCGGACCGGTACCGGGAAGCAGGATGTCGTCCAACCCCCAGTCGGCGTTGACGGCAACGAGTCCGCCTTCGGTGAGGACGGCGACCACAGGTACTGCGGATCCTGTGCTTCCGAGCAATCGACACAACCCGCGTGCGGCAGCCAGATCGGTGCGCGCATCCACCAATGCCACGTCCGCGGAACTTGCCTCGAGTAGCGAGGAAACCTCTGTGGGGGCAGGCCGAACCGAGTGCGCCAGCAACGCCAACGCCGGTAGTACAGCTTCCGGGTTGGGGTCGGAGGTGAGGAGGAGCAGTTCCACACGGCCTCCTATCTAGTAGCCCGCGCAACCCGTGAGGGCAACGCTCGAGTAGTTCGACGCTTTTGGTCGGTCCCTACATTAGCGTGCCTGGTACCGGGGCCGTCGCATCGAACCCCGACCGGAGTCCGTCACAATGGTGCGGTGCGCAAACTGATCATCGGCATCGTCTTTCTCCTCGGCCTCGGACTGGTGGCCGATTTCGGCGCGGCCGCGTACGCCGAGTACCGGGTTTCCCGCGAGCTCCGAACCGGCGCATCACTCGAGTCGGATCCGGAGGTCACCTTCAACGGGTTCCCCTTCCTCACCCAGGCACTCGGCGGGAAATACAAGGACGTCTACGTCAGAGCTACCGGCGTCCAGAGCGACGTGGTGGGCGAAGTGACCGTCGAGGCCGATCTGCGCGGGGTCACCGTTCCCTTCTCCGACATCGTGAACGGCAATGTCACCCAACTCCCCGTCGACAAACTCGACGGCCGGATGGGAATCAACGCCACCGACCTCGGAAAGCTGCTCAATATCCCTGACCTGCAGGTATCTTCGCCGCCGGCCAACAAGTCGGATGGCACCGGGGGCAGCGGCGGAACCGGAGCGAGCACCGCGGGCGCCGTCGTGCTGACGGGAACGGTTGCCGTCGGCCCGGTCGAGACTGCAGTGAGCGTGCAGGCCAACCTGGTTCTGGAAGGTGGGCAGGTCAAGATCGTCGCCAGCAATCTGTATTTCGGTCCGGAGGGCAAAGCCGATTTCTCGATCCCCGCAGCACTCGAACCCGTCGTCCTCGGACTGTTCAGCTACACGATCGATCCGCAGGCACTTCCCTACGGAATTCAGCCGAGCCTGGTCTACGCGGAAGGCGGAAGAATCGTGATCGAAGGCAGCGCCGAAAACACGACGATCGATCTCGCAGAGCTGCAGAACCGATGACCGGGATCACAATTCTGCTGGTCGCGCTGGTCGCCGTCGTCGCGGTCGGGCTCTTTCTCAAGTCGCGCAACGGAAAGGTCCGAGTCACCACGCCGGCCGCGACCGGCGCGGCGGACAGTCGCCTCGAACTGCTCCACGCCGCTGGAGTCTCTTCGCCGAACGGCGGACCCGTCGTACTGCATTTCTCTGCCGACTGGTGCGGACCGTGCGCGGCAGTACGCCGCGTCGTCGGTCAGGTCGTGATCTCGATGGCCGACGCTCCCCGTCCGCCGGTGGAGATCGAGCTCGACATCGACAAGGAACCGGCTCTGGCACGCGAGATGAGTGTCCTCTCGCTGCCCACCACCTACATCCTCGACGGTGGCCTGGAGGAACAGTTCCGGGTGTCCGGAGTGCCATCCGCAGCCGATCTGAAAGCTGCACTCGTACCACTATCCGGACCCCACGAGCCAAAATCCGAGAATTCGGGGTAAACTCGCCGACGTGCAAACCCGCCACGAGCTGATGCTCACCCGACGCCGCGCAGTAGACCTGTGCCGCCTCGGGGGCTGTTGCTGTACCTGTTGCTGATCACCACATCCGTCAGATCTCTCTGACCTTCGAGCTTTCGCTCACGTGATCAATCCACCGAGTGGGACTTTGACGTCCCGTTTTTTCGGTCCAGGCACAGCATCATGCAATCCAGCGCAGGAGCACTCCCGATGTCCACAACCACACCCCAGCTCGAGCAGGTCGACGTCCGCGGACCTCGATTCGCCGCGTGGGTCACCACCGGCGTTCTCGTACTCACGCTCATCCTCTCGACCTTCTCACTGCCCGCCGCCACCGTCGTTCTCGCACTGCAGGCCATAGTCTTCGCGGTCGGAGCGGTATTCGGCCCCAAGCGCAGCCCGTACGGCCAGATCTTCGGCAAGCTCGTCGCCCCGCGACTCTCGCCGGTCAGCGAACGCGAACCCGTAGCGCCGCTGCGCTTCGCGCAGTTCGTCGGCTTCGTCTTCGCACTCGCCGGCACGGTCGGTTTCCTGGCCGGGTCGACGATCGTCGGCACCGTTGCCACCGGCTTCGCCTTGTTCGCGGCCCTGCTCAACGCCGCGTTCGGCATCTGCCTCGGCTGCCAGATCTATCCACTCGTCGCAAGGCTGCGAAATACCGGCCGCGCTACCACCGCGTGAAAACGCTTGCCCCACAACCCTGCTGAACCCCTGCTAGAAAACGACCGATGCAAGACCACATCGAAAGGAACACCATGGCTCGCTCCGACGTCCTAGTCTCCGCTGACTGGGCTGAGCAGAACCTCAACACCCCCAAGACCGTTTTTGTCGAGGTGGACGAGGACACCAGCGCATACGACGGCGGCCACATCGAGGGTGCAGTCAAGCTCGACTGGCGCAAGGACCTCCAGGACGGCGTCCGACGCGACTTCCTGAACCAGGAGCAGTTCTCGGATCTGCTCTCCGCCAAAGGCATTGCGAACGACGACACCGTCGTTCTCTACGGTGGCAACAACAACTGGTTCGCCGCTTACGCTTACTGGTACTTCAAGCTGTACGGCCACCAGGACATCAAGCTGATCGACGGCGGCCGCAAGAAGTGGGAACTCGACGGACGCCCGCTCTCCAAGGACGCAGTCAACCGCGAAGCCACGCAGTACAAGGCAGAGACCCCCGACTTCTCGATCCGCGCTTTCCGCGACGAGGTCATCGACGCCATCGGCAGCAAGAACCTCGTCGACGTTCGTAGCCCTGACGAGTTCTCCGGCAAGATCCTCGCTCCCGCCCACCTTCCGCAGGAGCAGGCGCAGCAGCGTGGCCACGTCCCCGGAGCCATCAACATCCCGTGGAGCACCACCGCCAACGAGGACGGCACCTTCAAGTCGGACGACGACCTCGCCAAGCTGTACGCGGAAAAGGGCTTCGACGACACCAAGGAAACGATCGCCTACTGCCGCATCGGCGAGCGTTCGAGCCACACCTGGTTCGTCCTGCAGGAGATCCTCGGCAAGAACAACGTCAAGAACTACGACGGCAGCTGGGTCGAATACGGCTCACTCGTCGGCGCACCGATCGAATTGGGAGCCTGATCATGTGTGGAGCACCTACCCAGGGCCAGACCCTGCCTGCCGGCGTCGACGTCGAGAAGGAAACGGTCATCACCGGCCGCGTTCTCGCAGCTGACGGCCAGCCCATCGGCGGCGCATTCGTGCGTCTGCTCGACGGCTCCGGAGAGTTCACGGCCGAGGTCGTGGCATCGGGAACCGGCGATTTCCGCTTCTTCGCCGCTCCGGGCGAGTGGACCGTGCGTGCACTGTCCAGCTCGGGCAACGGCACCTCCACCGTCGCTCCCGAGGGCTCGGGCGTGCACAACGTGGACGTGACCGTCAGCAAGTAATTCCTGCTTTGTCAGGCGGCCCCGCACCCCTCCGGTGCGGGGCCTTCTGCATTCCGGCTCCCGATTTTTCCGGTCGGTCGCCGCGGTCTAAGATGTACCCGTGGTCATTTTCTTCGAGGTACTCCTCGCACTCGCATCCGTCATGATCGCTTGGTTCTCCGTGTACGTCGTGTACCGCTTGGTCACCGACGAGTCGTGAGTCAGGCTCCGGATTCAGGGTCCGACGCGACCGCTGACGATTCCGCCGCTGCAGGTGCCGTGAGGCGCGGCAGCGGGGACGAAGCTGTCGCCATCGCCGTCGAGCGCTCCAAGTCGACGGCGTCGCTCAACATTCCGACCCTGCCGGACCTTCCGTTGCCGGAGGACACCGCAAACCTGCGCCTCGGCCCGGACATCAATCCCGAACTCCTCGCGCTTCTCCCCCTCGTCGGTGTCTGGCGCGGCGAAGGTGAAGGACACGACGAGAACGGCGACTACGCCTTCGGTCAGCAGATCGTCATCTCGCACGACGGCGGCCCGTACCTCAATTGGGAGTCCCGGTCCTGGCGCCTCGACGCCGAGGGCAAGTACGTGAGCCCCGATCTGCGCGAGAGCGGTTACTGGCGCATGGGCGGCGACGGCATCCCGGGCAGCGTCAACCAGGAAGTGGTCGAACTCCTGCTCAGCCACAGCTCCGGTGTCGTCGAAATGTACTACGGGCGCGCACTCACCCAGGCGTCGTGGGAACTTGCCACCGACGTGGTGATCCGCAGCCAGTCCGGTGCACTGTACGGCGGCGCGAAGCGTCTGTACGGCATCGTCGAAGGCGGCGACCTTGCGTACGTCGAAGAGCGGATCATGTCTGACGGTGGCCTGGAACCGCGTCTCTCGGCCCGCCTGACGCGCTACATCGGCTAGTTCTGCTGTGCGCCTTTATTAACCCCCGGCGGTTAATAAAGGCGCACAGCAGATTCATCCACAGGCACCGACAAATTCCACAGGCGGGCTTCGGAGCGGCATCTTCGACCGATTCTTGTCGGTCCGCGATCTGACGGTATTCGCATGAGCTGCGACTACATCGATCCTGATCTCCGAAGACTCTTCGACTTCCAACACGGACTCGCGACCAATAAACAACTACGCCCTTTCGGCTATTCACCGCGGCGCATCCAACATCTGGTCGAATCGGGTCAATGGACTTCCGTCCTCCACGGCGTTCAATCCAGCACCAACGGCCCGCTCAACCGAGCAATGATTCTCGAGGCCGCCCTTCTGTTCGGCGGCGGAGAGACCTACCTGAGTCACCGGACGGCAGCTGAAGAGTGGGGACTCACGCACATCGAGTCCGAACTGCCGGTCCACATCACAGTCCGATACGGCAGATCCTCACGCTGTCAGAGGCCGACGGTCAGACCCGAACGCTCCCCGGCGCGCCCCGTTCCGTTGGGGTGGTCCACTGCCCATCCCGGAGTGATCGTTCATCGTTCACGCGCTCAGGCCCACATCGGCGTTGCCACTCAGCCTGCTCGTACTTCGCTGGCCGACACCGCAATTGACCTGGCGGTTGCAGAGCCGTCGGCTCGCGACGCCGCTCGTTCTCTGGTTCGCTCGGCCACGGCGTGCAAAGTGTCACGGATGGAATTGCGCACCCGAATGGAATGCCGCCGGCCGAGGCGATATGTCAAAGCGCTGTCCTCGACATTGGACCTGTTGGATCGCGGTGTCCAGTCGGTACTCGAGCATCGCTACGCAATCGAGGTCGAGCGAGCACACGGTTTGCCGGAAGCACGACGGCAATCGCCGGTCCTCGTCGATGGGAGAACTTTCTACGAGGACGTCGACTACCGCAATTGCGGTGTCGCACTGATCGTTCGACTCGACGGATTTGCCTTCCACTCTTCTCGGGCGACTGCGCTGCGGGATCGTCGGCGAGGAAACGCATCCGAACTGTCAGGCAACGCCACACTGGTCTTCGGTTGGGAGGAGGTGGAGGGGGCCTCGTGCCGAACTGCAGCCGAGGTCAGAGCGATCCTCGAGCGCGGTGGATGGTGGGGGCCTAATCCTTGTCCACGCTGTGCGCCTTTATTAACCGCCGGGGGTTGATAAAGGCGCACGGCACGAAGCGACCCCCGAGCCACACCCACGCTTTCGCGCGGATCCCGGTCGGACTGATCGGGGGCTCGGGGGTCGGGTGGCTGCCTGGGATTCGCCGGCCGCTCACGCGGTAAGTGAATTCCATCAGCGATTGCGGCTAGCTGGCAGCCACCTCACGCGTCCGTCTGTACTTCAATTTCAGACCACCTCCTTCCTTGTGTACAGGAGAAAGTACGCCCACTTCACGATGACGGCAACGTATTTTCCACAGAAACTTTTCCGACGCATATCACCTGGTCAGCTGGTGTGCCGTCCGGAAGTTGGTGGGTGACGACAACAACGGTTCGCGAAGAATCGACCAGCGTTGCGTCGCGACTGAGCAACTCGCGGAGCAACTGAGCGCCGGCCTCCGCGTCCATGTGCTCGGTCGGCTCGTCGAGCAGCAGTACCTCCGCGGGCGAGACGATCGCGCGTGCCAACAGCAACCGACGACGCTCACCGCCCGAAACCGCTCGCATGCCGCCGACCAGGTAGGTGTCGAGCCCGTCCGGCAGTTCCGACAGCCAGTCGCCGAGACCAACTGCGGCAAGTGCCTTCTCCGCGTCCTCGGCGGTGAGGTCACCGCGTGCGACGCGCAGGTTCTCGAGTACCGACGTCTCGAAGAGGTGTGCGTCCTCGGCGAAGTACCCCACGTGCCGACGCAGCTCGGCCGGATCGATATCCGAAACGTCCACCGAGTCAACACGAACTGTTCCCGCGACGGGCGGCAGCAGTCCCGCCATCGTCATCAGCGCAGTGGTCTTTCCCGATCCACTCTCGCCGACGACGGCAACACGAGCACCGCGAGGAAGGTCCACCGACAGCGGTTCGGTCACCTTTCCCCCGGGCCAACCCGCCCGCAACGCGTGCACACTCAGGACCCCGTCCTCCGGCCACGCACGATTTCCTTCAACGTGTTCGGCGTCGGCTCGATCGAGTACCGCCATGATGCGTGCCGACGCCAGCCGCGCCTTGGTCAATGCCACCGCCGCGCTGGGCAGTATCGCGGTTCCCTCGAAAGCCGACAGCGGAAGCAGTACAAGGATTCCCATGGACATCGGTGACATCTCGGTGGTTCCGTACAGCGTAATTCCGATCAGCAGGGCACCGAGGACGCTCACTCCGATTGCCAGGGGCGTGGCAGCGGCGGCAAAGGCACTCGGGACCGCCGCGCGATCGGTTGCGTCGACCACATCGTTCTCGGCGGACACAGCCTCGCTCACCGCCTGATCCAAGCGACCCGATACCCGGAGCTCGGCGGAATGGTCGAGGGCGGTCACCGCGGACTCACTGAATCGCGCTGCGGCAGCAGAACTGTCGGCCTCGGCGAGTCGAGCAGCACGAGCCGACAGCCAGGGTGCCGCGATCCCGGACACCGCCAGCGCAACGGCCAGAATGAGCGCGGCCGGAACCGAGATGAACAACAGGATTCCCACCGCAGCAAACGCGAGGACAATCGAGACCGCAATCGGGATCAGTGCTTTGACGACGACGTCGCCCAGTGCATCCACGTCGGCGCCCGTACGTGAGAGCAGGTCACCGCGTCGTAGTCCGGCTGCTGCCGCGGGATCTCCTGCGGCCAACTGCTGGTAGATCCTCGATCGCGCCGCGGTGGTTCCGCGCAACGCGACGTCGTGCGTCGTCAATCGTTCGAGATAGCGGAAGACACCACGTGAGATTCCCAATGCGCGTACGGCAACTACCGCAACACTGAGATCGAGAACGGGAGGCATCTCCCAAGCACGCGTGATCAACCATGCGGACAGCGCGGCCAAGGCGAGTGCGCTACCGAGTGTTGCCACACCCGCCGCTACCGCCGTCAGTACGCGTCGTGGCCGAAGTTCCAGTAGCCGCAGAGCACGCAGGAGCGGATCGTGAGTATCACGTCTCATGAGCGTGTACCTCGACAATCCGGTCAGCCGCGGCGAGCACACTCGGACGGTGGCCGATCACGACCACGGTGTCGCCGCGCTCCGCCCGTGCTCTCAGAGAAGCCAACACTGTGCCTTCCGAATCGGAGTCGAGGTGAGCGGTGGGTTCGTCCAGGACAAGAACTGCGCGGTCCGAGGCAAGCACGCGTGTCAGTGCTAGGCGCTGCCGCTGCCCCAACGACAGACCAGCACCGCCGACGCCGATCACGGTCTCGACGCCCGCAGGCAGCTCGGCCAGTACCGCGTCGAATCCCGTCGCAACAGCGGCGCGGGTCAGTGCTTGCGCATCGACGACCCCGGTGAGATCGAGATTTTCACGAACGGTGCCGGGTAGGAGGACCGGATGCTGGGGAAGCCAGGCCAACTGACTCCACCACGCGTGCTCGTCCAGGTCTCGGACATCGACGCCGGCGACCGTCACACGCCCACTGCTCGGTTCGATCAACCCGAGCAGCGCGTGCACTGCCGTCGACTTGCCGCAGCCGTTGGGACCGGTGAGCACAGTGATCGCCCCTGGGGACGCCACGGCGGAAAGTCGAGACGGCGCGACTCCCCCACGAGAGGCCACACCGAGGCCGTCGAAGACGATGTCGGCGCCTCGAGCGACCACCGTCGTGCTACCACCCTCCGGCGCGGCAGAATCCGCCTCGATAACCTCGAATGCCTTGTCGGCTGCCGCCATTCCGTCCTCGGCGGCGTGGAACTGGGTTCCCACCATCCGAAGTGGCAGGTACACCTCGGGGGCGAGGATCAACGCGACTATCCCCGGCTCGAGTGACATGTCGCCGTACACCAGTCGCAAGCCGATACTCACGGCCACCAACGCGACGCAGAGCGTTGCGAGCAGTTCCAGCACCATCGAGGACAGGAACGCAACGCGGAGGGCAGACATCGTCGTTCGCCGATGGGCGTCACCGAGTTCACGGACGCGCTCGGCAGGACCTTGCTGACGACCGAGCGCTCGTAGCGTCGGCAAACCGGCAAGGAGATCGAGCAGTTGCGAAGACAACGTGGTCATCGCTGCCAGCGTCTTCTCCGACTTACCCTTTGTCAGCAGGCCGATCAGAATCATGAAGATGGGGATCAGCGGCAGCGTCACGAAGATGATGACAGCAGACGTCATGTCCTGCACCGCAATGACTATCAGGGTGATGGGTGTCAGCGTCACCGACAAGACCAGGGCCGGAAGGTATCCCGTCAGGTACGGACCAAGGCCGTCGACACCTCGGGTGACCACGGTCGCGATCTCGTCACGCCGCGGATCCAGATCGCGAGGACTCATCGCCGTCGCCGACGTCAGCACGCCGTTCTTGATCTCGGCAACGACGCGAGTCGACGCCCGGTGCGCATACCTGGTCTGCAGCCAGGTCCCCAGAACTCGGACCGCCACAGCTGCGGCGAGAACAACCAATTCGGTTGTCCACGAGGAAACATCCACAGTTCGAGTGGTGATCACTCCGGCCAGCACCCGGCCGATCATGAGCGCCGCGACGATGACCATCACGACGTTCACCATCGACAGAGCAACAGTCAGGATCAGATAGCCGCGCGCAGAAGCGGAATGTCGCCACAGCCGCGGGTCGATCGGCCCCCGGCGACGCTCCCGAGTGGTGGGAGCGTCGCCTACTTCGATTGTCACGTGAATTCGACCGTCAGTTCTTTCGTGTTTCGAATGTGTCGTGATTCAGGGTTCGTGACTACCACGTCTTCTCCTTGAATCGCAGACCGATCGACGCCGGAATCTGCTTGGAGGAGATGCGCTGTCGGAACACCCAGTACGTCCAGCCCTGGTAGATGATCACCACCGGCGTCATGAATGCCGCGGCCCACGTCATCACCTTGAGCGTGTACGGACTCGACGACGCGTTCTCGATGGTCAGGCTGTACGCCGGATCCAGCGTCGACGGCATGACGTTCGGGAACAGCGAGGCGAACAGCAGCACGACGGTGGCGATGACGGCCACACAGGTGAGAACGAAGGCCCAGCCTTCGCGCTCGGCCCGCGTCAGGAAGACGACGCCGATCAGTGCCGCAGCAGCGGCAGCTACCAGAATCCACGTCCATCCCTTGCCGTAGGCGAGTTGCGTCCACAGAACGAATCCGCCGGCAACAGGAATAGCTGGAATTGCCAGTCGTGCAGCAATTTTCACGGCATCTTCACGAACCTCGTCGGCACTCTTGAGTGCCAGGAACACTGCACCGTGGAGAGCGAACACCAGCGCGGTGGTCAGACCGCCGAGCAGCGCGTACGGATTGAGCAGATCGAAGAATCCCGACTCGACCTGCTTGTCTGCGTTGATCGCCACGCCCCGAACGATGTTCGCGAAAGCCACGCCCCAGAGAACTGCCGGGACCCAGGAGCCGAAGATGATGCCCCAGTCGCAACGCTGACGCCATTTGTCGTCGTCGATCTTGCTTCGCCATTCGATGGCACAGATACGAACGATCAAGGCCACCAGGATGATCAGCAGCGGTAGATAGAACCCGGAGAACAACGTCGCGTACCACTCCGGGAATGCCGCGAACATCGCGCCACCGGCGGTGATCAGCCACACTTCGTTGCCGTCCCACACCGGGCCGATCGTGTTGAGCGCTACCCGTCGACGCGTATCGGCCGGGAGGTCACTGCCTCTGCCGACGATCGGCATGAGCATTCCGACACCGAAGTCGAACCCTTCGAGGACGAAGTAACCGATGAACAGTACTGCGACGAGCACGAACCATACTTCTTGAAGTCCCATGATCGCCTCCTAGTACGCGAACGACAGTTGTTTGGGCTTGTCCGGATCTTCCGGCTCATCATGATCTGTATCGCCCGGCGGATGCATGTCGTGCTCCAACGGGCCTTCCTTCGCGTACCGCACGATCAGCTTGAACCAGACGACTCCCAGCGCTCCGTACAGCAGGGTGAAGGTGATCAGCGAAGCCCAGACGGTAGCCGACGCGTGGTCCGAAACACCTTGGTCGACAGTCAGTCTGATCATGTCGACGCCGGTCGGGTTGGGATGCACCACCCAGGGCTGACGGCCCATCTCGGTGAAGATCCAACCGGCGCTGTTCGCCATGAACGGAGTGGGGATCGCGACCAGGCTGAGTATTCCGAACCACTTCTGGTCCGGGACCCGCCCCTTACGAGTGACCCACAGTCCCGCGAGAGCCAGTGCTGCCGAACCGGCGGCGAGGCCGATCATGGCGCGGAAAGACCAGTACGTGACAAAGAGATTCGGTCGGTAGTTACCCGGTCCGAAGTCCTGCTCCGCCTGCTCCTGCAGTTGGTTCACGCCTTGCAGTTCGACGCCGGTGAACTTGCCCTCGGCCAACCATGGAAGAACGAACGGCACCTTCAGAACGTGCGTCACGCTGTCACAGTTGTTGTGAGTGCCGATAGTGAGGATCGAGAAGTCCGGATCCATCTCGGTGTCGCACAGCGATTCCGCCGACGCCATCTTCATGGGTTGCTGCTGGAACATGAGCTTGCCTTGGACGTCACCGGTATAGATGATGCCGATTCCGGCCACGATCATGACGAGCAACGCGAATCGTGTTGCCGGGCGGTACATCGTCCGTGCGTCGGCTTCGAGGCGCTCGGCTTCGGCGGCCTCAGCCTGCTTGGCGCGGCGCATGTTCCGCACCATCCACCAACCACTGATGCCGGCGACGAACGTCGCCGCCGTCAGGAAGGCGCCGGCAACCGCGTGCGGGAAGGCAGCAAGAGCGGTGTTGTTGGTCAACAGCTCCCAGATACTGGTGAGCTCGGCACGACCCGTTTCAGGGTTGTACGTCGCACCGACCGGATGCTGCATGAACGAGTTGGCCGCGATGATGAAGAATGCCGACGCGTTGACGCCGATCGCCACGAGCCAAATGCACGCCAGGTGTACAAGTTTGGGCAGCCTGCCCCAACCGAAGATCCAGAGTCCGATGAAGACGGACTCCATGAAGAAGGCGACGAGGCCTTCCAATGCGAGCGGAGCTCCGAAGACGTCACCGACGAATCGCGAGTACTCGCTCCAGTTCATGCCGAACTGGAACTCCTGCACGATGCCGGTGGCTACACCGAGTGCGAAGTTGATGAGGAAAAGCTTGCCGAAGAACTTGGTGAGCCGATACCAGTGGTCCTTTTTGGTGACCACCCACATCGTCTGCATGATCGCGATCATCGGCGCAAGTCCGATGGTCAGCGGAACAAGGATGAAGTGGTAGACGGTAGTGATACCGAACTGCCACCTGGAGACGTCCAAAGTATCCATTGGCTACTCCGAGAGTAGGGCCCTGGGACAGGCTTCGGGGTTCGAGACGCGGGCAGTCGCTCGGCCCCTGCGGACACGGTACTGCTGTCCGGTTTGGACCGCAGGACTTTGCTACTACCAAATGTAGTAGAGACCTGTCGCGATTCCTATTCGCCTATCGCCCTGCTGAATCCGAATCAATTGCACGTTCAACCAATTCCGCGAATTCCCCGGAGACCTTCGGCTCTGGCAATGTGAGCCCGTCGAGTGTATGGACGCGTGCGGCCAGCGTGACGCTCGAAACCATCCACACTCCGTCGGCCGCAATCAAATCCGCAGGTCGGAGGGTTTCGTATCGGCAATCGAAGCGAGCACTGCCGGCAACGTCGAACAGGGCGCGCTGCGTAGTGCCCATCAAAATGCCCTGTGCGGGAGGCGGTGTGATCAAAGTCCTGTCCCGAACGATCACCACCGTCGAGCGTGGCCCCTCCAACACATTGCCCTCGGAACTGACGAAGATCACATCGTCAGCACCCAAATTCGCCGCATATCGAAGCGCTGCCATGTTGGTTGCGTACGACAACGTCTTCGCGCCCAGTAGCTGCCAGGGTGCCCGGGCAGAGAGATCGACAGAGAAACCTCGCTCGAGAGTCATCACCGACAACCCCGATTCGCGGACCTGTCTGACCCGATCGGCCACCGGACCGACCATCACGAAGGCTGTCGGCTTGTCACCGCTCTCACGGCCGCGGGTCAGAACAAGACGAAGAGCGCCTTCCTTCTCGGTCCCCCACTCCTCGGCAGCCATCTCGATCGCCAGACGCCAATCATCGAGAACGGGAGCGGGCAGACCGAGTGCCCGCGCGCTCAGAACCAGTCGACTCAGGTGTCCCTCGACCACCCGGGCGCGGCCGTCGCGTACCAACAGCGTCTCGAAGACTCCGTCGCCGCGCACCACCGCCAGGTCGTCGGCGTGCAGAAACGGTGCGTCAGCATCGAGCACCTCATGGTCGAGAGTCACCAATACGCGATCAGGCATGCCATCAACCCTAACGATCCGCCAAGCCGCCGGGGCCGCCCTGTAACCGCGATCCCGCCCACACTCCTAGACTGGTCTCGTGGTCGACAACGCTCTTGTGCCCAACAGCCCACTTCTGACTTCCCCCGGCGCGGTCACCGCACCGGACGGTTCGGCCGACATCGGTGTCGCGTGGCACTACGGCGATCCTCTCGGCGAACAGCGAACCGCGCAGCGCGCAGCAGTGGTGGTCGACCGCAGTCACAGATTCGTGATCGCCATTCCCGGCGACGAACGCCTCACGTGGCTGCACACGATTTCGAGCCAGCACATCGCCGCGCTCCCCGACGGCAAGAGTGCCGAGAACTTGAGCCTGGACGTCAACGGACGCGTCGAGCACCACTTCGTGCAGACGGACCTGGCAGGTGTCACCTGGATCGACACCGAGGCGAACCGCGGACCCGACCTTCTCTCCTTCTTGAAGAAGATGGTGTTCTGGTCCAAGGCCGAACCTCGAGACGGCAACGAACTCGCGGTCCTGAGCCTGATCGGACCCGAAGCGTCAACTGTCCTCGCCGCACTCGAGGTTCAGACACCCACCGAGGCCTACGACGCTCACGCCTTGGCCGACGGCGGATTTGTCCGCCGCATGCCGTGGCCTACCGAGAACTCTTTCGACCTTCTCGTCCCACGTGAGCAACTGGCAGCGTGGTGGACCAGGCTGACCGATGCCGGCGCCAAGCCCGCCGGCAGTTGGGCCTTCGAGGCACTGCGCGTCGAAGCGACGAGGCCTCGCCTCGGACTGGACACCGACGAACGGACCATCCCGCACGAGGTCCACTGGATCGGTGGGCCGGCCGAGCACGGCGCCGTCCACCTCGACAAGGGGTGCTACCGCGGTCAGGAAACCGTCGCCCGGGTTCACAATCTCGGCAAGCCCCCGCGCCATCTCGTCATGTTGCACCTCGACGGCAGCGCCGAAGCCGTCCCGGAACCGGGTGACCCGATCACGGCGGGCGGACGGGCCGTCGGACGCGTCGGGACCGTCGTCAATCATCACGAACTCGGCCCCATCGCACTCGCTCTGATCAAGCGCAACATCCCGGTCGACACCGAACTGATGGCCGGCCCCAGCGCTGCGTCCATCGATCCGGATTCGATCGTGGCGGACGACGCACCCCAGGCCGGACGTGAGGCTGTCAACCGATTGCGCGGAAAGTGACGGGCATGGTCGACGCGGTCTGCGTCGTCCACACCGAACGTGACAGTGGCGTCAGGCGAGTCCCCCGTACCGCGATCGACAAGCGTCCCGTCGACGGCCGCGTCGCGGTAGGACGACTCGGTCTGGGTGGCGACTACGTCTGCGACACCGAGTTCCACGGCGGTGCCTTCCAAGCTGTCTACGCGTATCAGCGCGACGAAGCGCAGCGTTGGTCGGACGAATTGGGCCGACCTCTCGGCCCCGGATGGTTCGGCGAGAATCTTCACATCAGCGGGATGCTCGTCACGGACGCCGTGATCGGCGAGCGTTGGCACATCACCGGAGCCGAGGCGTCGGACGTTCTCGAACTCGAGGTGACTGCTCCCCGCGTCCCGTGCGGCACCTTCGGCATCTGGGCCGCGGAAAAGGGCTGGGTCAAAAGATTCACCGAGCGGACCGACGTCGGCGCCTACCTTCGCGTCAACCGGACCGGCACGATCGCCGCGGGCGATTCGGTCACCCGAGTCCACGTACCGGATCACGGAGTGACTGTTCGAGAGGTCTTCGCCGGAACGGACCCTGAGCGGCTTCGACGGCTGCTCGCAGAACACACCGACCTTGCACCGAACGTCACCGCGCGCGTCCAGAGGTTCATCGAACAAGCAGAAGCGCAGGTGCACTCGTGAGTATCGAATTAGTGGAGGTGGTCCGCTCCGGATTCCGCGAATGCGTGCATCGCGGATCGGCCGTCATTCTCGGCGCCGACGGCGACGTCGTCGTCGGACTCGGGGAAATTCACACACCTATCTACCCCCGCTCGGCGAACAAGCCGCTGCAAGCCGTCGCTGCGCTTCGTAACGGCTTTGCACCCACCAGTCCGGAAGAGCTGGCCGTCGCGTCGTCCTCACATGCGGGCGAGGCCGATCACATCGAACTGGTCGCAGCGCTTCTCGCTCGCTACCAACTCGGTGTCGACCAGTTGCAGTGCCCCTCCGATCTGCCGGGCAACGAACTGGCCCGAGCCGAACTGATCGCAGCGGGCGAGCTTCCCAGCCCGATCTACATGACCTGCTCGGGCAAGCACTCCGCGATGCTCGCCACGTGCGTCGTGAACGACTGGCCGCTCGAGACGTACATGGAGCCGACTCATCCCCTGCAGCTCGCGATCCAGGAGACGATCTTCGATCTCAGCGGCGAGGAAGAGCAGGAACTCGGCATCGACGGTTGCGGCCTCCCGATCGTGCCGCTCTCGCTCACGAACCTGGCGCGGGCATTCGGACGCCTGCCCTCAGCTGAGCCCGACTCACCCGAACGAGCTGTGGCCGACGCGGTCCGCGAGAACCCCTTCCTCGTCTCGGGCACCGGCCGCAACGATCAGCGCCTGATGTCCGCCGTGCCGGGTCTGTTCTCCAAGACCGGATACGACGGCATCTACGCCGGAGCGCTTCCCGACGGTTCCGCTTTCGCCCTCAAGATCGACGACGGTCACGAGCGGGCGCTCCTGCCCTTGGCGGCAGCTCTGCTCAAGCGGATGAACACCGAGTGGACTGAGGAGTTGGCGGCTCTCGCATCCGCTCCGGTCTTCGGCGGCGACGCCCGAGTGGGGACGATTCGCGCAATTCCCGGAAACTTCTGAGCAGTTCTCACAAAGTTCTGACGAGTTCTTTCAGCATCCTGGCAGCTCGCGGCCATAGTGAGAGCAATCAGACACGGCGGTGAGGCCTTCGTGGAAGCGGAAGCGACTTTTCCACGCTAGAGTGTGTGTCAGGAAACTTACACACTCAAACGGGGCCGCCAAATTCCCCAGGCCGCCCCGCGAAAGCGCGAGGGGGTCAGCCATGGGCCGCGGCCGGGCTAAGGCAAAGCAGACCAAGGTTGCACGCGAATTGAAATACAGCGTACCGACCACGGATTTCGACAGCCTGCAAAGAGAGCTCGCAGGTGGATCGACCAACTCGCATCGGAGCAGTGTCCGATCGGACCAGACTTCCGATAGGGAAGGGCATGCGCGAGAGGACGACTACGACGACTGGCGGCGTTGACCGCGCACTGCCACCGCGCAGACTGTGAAATGAGGAAGAGCTGATCGCTCTTCCTCATTTTTGCGTTCGATTTTCCGCCTCGCGCCTACTTGTACGGACACACAAAACTGCCCCACCGGATCTCTCCGATGGGGCAGCTGGCGTTGCGGTCTAGAAGCGCGGGTGGTCTCCGGCCAGGAACGCACGCTCTGCAGCGGCGTCCGACGCCTTCTTGACGCTACCGAGCGTCCAGCAGTCGATGTGGCGTGCGGTGAGGACGGCAAGTGCACGGTCGACGTCCTCGGGTGCGACGACGGCGACCATGCCGACGCCCATGTTGAACGTCTGCTCCATCTCGGCGCGCTCGACGCGTCCGCGCTGCGCGATCATGGCGAAGACCGGAGCGGGGCTCCAGGTTCCGCGATCGAGTTCGGCGACCAAGCCCTTGGGCATGACGCGCGCGAGGTTGTTGGCGAGGCCGCCACCGGTGACGTGGCAGAACGTGCGCACGTCGGTCTCGGCAGCGAGTGCCAGGCAGTCCTTGGCGTAGATCTTGGTGGGCTCGAGCAGTTCCTCACCGAGCGTGCGGCCGAACTCGTCGACGTGTGCGCTCAGGTTCATGCGGTCGATCTCGAGCAGGACCTTGCGGGCCAGTGAGTAACCGTTGGAGTGCAGTCCCGAAGAACCCATCGCGATGACGACGTCGCCGGGGCGAACGCGATCCGGTCCGAGCAGCTTCTCGGCCTCCACGACACCGACGCCGGTGGCGGAGAGGTCGTAGTCACCGTCAGCCATGATGCCGGGGTGCTCGGCGGTCTCGCCACCGAGGAGAGCGCAACCGGCCTGGATGCAGCCCTCGGCGATGCCGCTGACCAATTCCGCGACGCGCTCGGGGATGACCCGGCCGACGGCGATGTAGTCCTGGAGGAACAGCGGCTCGGCGCCACAGACGACGAGGTCGTCGACAACCATGGCGACGAGGTCGAGTCCGACCGTGTCGTGCTTGTCCATCGCCTGCGCGACAGCGAGCTTGGTTCCGACGCCGTCGGTCGATGCGGCGAGCAACGGCTCCTTGTAGTCACCCTTGAGGGAGAACAAGCCGGCGAAACCACCGAGGCCACCCATGACCTCGGGGCGGCTGGCCTTCTTGGCCAGAGGGGCGAAGAGTTCCACCGCCCGGTCGCCTGCGGCGATATCGACTCCTGCTGCCGCGTAGGAGGCGCCTGCGGTGCGGTGACTGTCCTCGGTCATCGGGTTACTACTCCAGCCTTGTATTTCTCGCGAGCACGTATTGCTCGTGCACAGGTAAGTGGTCTTGCAATGTGAAGTGTTTGCAATCCTCGTGACGCGAGATGGATCGTTCGACTCGAGACCCAGAGCGCGCACACAAATACCGACGATTACGCCCATACGCTACCGGACCGGCCCCCTCGGTGAGACCTCGCGTACCCCGAGACGTCAGTTCTGCAGCCGCGCACCGATCGAGGCGTGCAGTGCGCGCAGACTGTTCTGCCCGAGTGCGACCGTCTCGGATTCGATGTGTTTGAGGAGGTGTCCGTCGTGGACGACCTTCTCGCTCGACTGGATCAGTACCGTCCCGGCTCCGGTGAAATCGAACTGGCGTTCTTCGCCGGTGTTCGCGCCGAACATGCTTCCGCGAACCGCGCCCAGGAAGCTCTGCATCCAGTCGGCATCGAAGTGGTGGGACGGCGACGGGCAGTCGGCCCAACCCACCAACGCCTGCGGGTCGATGCGGAGCGGCGGCTCCGCGAACATGACCGGGCCATTGGACGACGCCAGGAACTTGCCTGTCCCCAGTAGCGTCAAAAAGCCTGGGACGATGGACTGTTTGAGGTCCAGGCTGGTCTCGAAGGCGAGGAGATTGGCCGCGCGAATCGTGAGGTTGCCGTCGTCGAGGTCGTAGGAATTGATGTTGAATCCGCGGTCCCCGAGGATCAACTTGCCCTGTCCCTGAGCGAGCACCCAGTCGTCCGCGTAGAGCGGTGAAGAAAACCTGGCCGCGACGATCGCCGTCATGCTCGTGCGCCCGAGCGGCTCGAAGTTGATGTTTCCGTAGTACGCGATCATCGCACCCTTGGACGTGAACCACGGTTGTCCGGCCATCTCGACGCAGAAGGCGTAGTCGTTGCCCGGGACGTTGTCGTTGGCGGGCAGAGTTGCCGGATTGTGAATTTCGATACCCATGCTCTGTGCCCTCTCAGAACTTCTGCTCGGACGCCTGGACCCAAACGGTGCCGGCGCCGGTCATCTTCAGCTGGATGGACTCCCCCGAGCCCTTGCCGACGGCCTCGCGCCAGCCGACGTTCGCGGAGATGTCGACGTTGATCTGACCGATGTGGCACACGTATGCCTGCGGGTCGACGACGACCTGAGGATTGTTCGGACCGACCTGCAACGGAATCGCGCCCCCGTGCGAGAGGACCGCGACGCTTCCCTGTCCGTGCAACTGCGTCGTGAACAGCCCTTGACCGGTCATGGCGCCGCGTACCGCTCCGCGCACACCGCCCTGCGACGTGAGAGCGACTATCGAACTCTGGAGGTAGCCGTCGTGTGCGAGGAGTCGGTCGGCTTCGACGGTGAGCATTGACGACCCGTCGAGGTGGATGACCTCGACGTACAAGCCGGCGTGCCCGTAGAAGACCTCACCGTTTCCCTCGGCCGCCATCATGCGTGCGTGTTCGCCGGACATCATGCGGCCGGCCATCCCGGCGATCCCGCCCATGTTCGGCATGGCGCCGGGCCCACCGCCCATGCTGTGCGGGATGAAGCGGACGTCACCGGTGTAGTAGAGCATCGACCCGGTGCGGGCGAGCACGTTCTGGCCCGGCGCGAGGGTCGACTTGACGACCTTGCTGTTCACCAATTCCAACGGCATGGTTCAGCGCTCCTCGGGCTGGATGTAGACGACTCCGGATCCGTCGAATCGCAGCGAGAACGCTTCACCGCTGCCACCGCCGATCGCGGAGCGCCAGGTGACGTCGGTGACGAAGCTCTGGTTCAGCTGGCCACGGTGCGCGACGAATGCGTCGGGATCGGCAACCAGCGGATACTGCGGGCTGACTTCGAGCGCGATGATCGGTCCGCCCTTCGACAGCACGGCCACCAGACCGGTGCCGCTGACGACCGTCGTGAACAAGCCCTGTCCGGAACCTGCGCCGCGGAGGCCGGCAAATTTCACGTCGGTTCGCAGTTGTCCGACCAATGCGAGCAACTGTGACGCTTCCACGTGCAGAGCGTCGTTGTTGAGCTCGATGATCGTGATGTCCTGGGCATCGACCGCGAAATAGACGGTGCCTTGACCACTGACTTCCATCAGGGACAGTGATTCACCTGCCGCCTTCTGTTTCAGCGCGGCACGCAGCCCGCCACCACCGCCCATTCCGGCGTTCTTGAAGGTGATCGCACCCTCGTACGCCACCATCGAGCCGTTGATCGCTTTGATGGTGTCCCCCACCAGGTCTGCGACCAGGACCCGGTGCCCATCCATTCTCAGTTGCGCCACGGAGGGCACTATGCCAGATGCTCACGACGTATGCCGTGTCGTGGAACAGAAAGTCGTGAACAGAAAATCTGCCGCCCACATGCTGTGGACGGCAGATTCTCGGCTGTCGAATTTCAACGATTCTGATGTTCAGGGGCGGCTGAGCGCGCTCGCGTTGTCGTTGTCGCGAGTGGCCGTCGAACCTGCGGTGCTCTCGAGCATCCCCTCGAGGACGTTCTTGCCGATCGAGGTTTCCTTGGGAAGCGCGATCGGGTAGGTCCCGTCGAAGCACGCGGCGCACAGACGGCTGGCCGGCTGCTCGGTGGCGGCGATCATGCCTTCGGTGGAGATGTATCCGAGCGTGTCCGCTCCGATGGAACGACGCACACCGTCGAGCATTTCCTCGAACGTCGCATCCTGTCCGCCTGCGCCGTTGGCAATCAATTCGGCCGGTGAGGCGAAGTCGATGCCGTAGAAGCAGGGCCACTTGACCGGCGGCGAGGCGATACGGACGTGAATTTCAAGGGCGCCGGCTTCGCGGAGCATCCGGATGAGCGCACGCTGAGTGTTACCGCGGACGATCGAATCGTCCACCACCACAAGGCGCTTGCCGCGGATGACTTCCTTGAGCGGGTTGAGCTTGAGCCTGATACCGAGCTGACGGATCGTCTGCGACGGCTGGATGAAGGTACGGCCCACGTAGGCGTTCTTCATCAGACCCTGGCCGTAGGGGATGCCTGAGCCCTGTGCGTATCCGACGGCTGCGGGGGTGCCGGACTCGGGAACGGGGATGACCAAGTCACCTTCGGCGGGATGCTCGCTGGCGAGCAGACGGCCGATCTCGACGCGGGTCGAGTGGACCGAACGGCCACCGATGACGCTGTCGGGACGGGCAAGGTAGACGTACTCGAAGACACAGCCCTTGGGCGTCGGATTCGCGAAACGCGAGGAGCGGACGCCGTCGGCGTCGATCGCGAGTAGCTCACCGGGTTCGATGTCGCGAACGAACGACGCACCGACGATGTCGAGGGCTGCCGTCTCGCTGGCGACGACCCAACCGCGGTCGAGTCGACCGAGGCAGAGCGGGCGGATGCCGTGCGGATCGCGCGCTGCGTACAGCGTGTGCTCGTCCATGAAGGTGAGGCAGAACGCGCCCTCCAACGTGGGAAGCAATTCCATCGCGGCCTGTTCGATGGTGCTGTCGCCGGCAGCGTGTGCCAGGAGACCACCGATGAGGTCGGAGTCGGAAGTCGCGGCATTGGGGCGCTTGTCGTTGACCAGGCCGGCTGCACGGGTGCGGCTCGCGAGTTCAGCGGTGTTGACCAGGTTGCCGTTGTGGCCGAGCGCGATGCCGGTTCCGGCAGTGGTCGTACGGAAGATGGGCTGCGCGTTCTCCCACGTCGTGGAACCGGTAGTGGAGTAACGGCAATGTCCGACGGCGACGTGACCTGGCATCGCTGCGAGGGTCTGCTCGTCGAATACCTGACTGACCAGGCCGAGATCCTTGAACACCAGCACCTGGGAGCCGTCGGCTACCGCAATGCCGGCAGCTTCTTGACCACGGTGCTGAAGTGCGTACAGGCCGTAATAAGTGAGCTTCGCCACATCCTCTCCCGGCGCCCAGACGCCGAATACACCGCATTCTTCGCGGGGCTCGTTCTCGTCCTCGTCGGACGGGTTCGAAGCGAGGAGATTTGGACTGTTGACCGACAGATCGGCACGAGTCACCGGGCGCTCCCTTTGTGGGCAGGGGTTGGGGGGCATCCACAGTCTACGGCCATTTTGGGACTCACTTCCCCTGAGGGCTGCCTTGGCTCTCAGATCACGCCGAAGCGAACCGGATGGTCTCTCACTGTTACTGCGTCAACCACTCTGTTGCTGCGCCAACCCCTCTGTTGCTAGGTCAACCGCAGCAGTGGGAGCCAGTGCGCAATTTCGGGAGCGCGGCTACCTGAGGCGTCGACTCTTCCGTCACCTGAGGCCTCGGAGAACTCGAGCAGTCCGGTGACCATCTGCAACCACGTCCGAGCGTCCGTCTCGACGACGTTGGGCGGGGTTCCGCGCGTGTGACGCGGACCTTCGATGCATTGCACCGCAACAAACGGTGGGACCCGCACCTCGACGCTCGATCCGGGGGCGATCTGTTCGAGAGTGCGCGCACTCATCTTCACTGCCGCACCGAGTTCACTGCGAGAAGGCTTCGGCAGTTCCGGATCTCGAAGCCACGGGCCGACGGCCAGGACGGCGGCACGAAATTCGGCGGGGTCGACGGCGCGGCGGGGCGGCATCAGTTCACTCCATGTCTGCGAGTAGCGATACGAACGGCAAGTGCGCCACCGGCATTCGTGGCCAGGTGCAGCAGGGCGGGGGCAAGTACGCTGCCGCCACGGCGGTGCAGCCACTCGAACAGCAATGCCGAAGCGCCGGTGAACGCCACGGCTGCGGGAACGTTGTCGCCGGCACCGCGGGCGGGGGCGACGTGCCACAGCCCGAAGGTCAGTGCGTGAACAGCCTGCGCGGTCGGCCTGTTCAGTTCGCGGCTCCAGACGGCCGACATCGCGCTACGGAACAACAGTTCCTCGGAGAGCACCGTCCCGAACGGGATGTGCAGGATGATCCATTCGAGGAAGTCTTCGCGGCCGTCTGCTCGCTCGTCGGCAGCGAGAGTCGCGCGCAAGGACGGAACGGCCAAAGCGACGCTGTAGCCGGTGAGGACCGCCCCCGCCGCGGCTCCGCCGAACTGAGCACCACCACGAATGCCGGTGTGCGCCAAGCCGAGTTCCTCGCGGGTGTAACCACGTGCGAGTAGGACTCCGATCGCCGACAGACCGGCCGCGGTGTTGACCACGGCGCGGGCACGAGGCGAAAGACCGAATGCCGGAAGCACGACGTTGCTCCAGGTGATCGCGGTAGCGGAGAGCGCGATCGAGGCGACTCCCCTCACTTCTCGGGGCCCTCTGATTTCACGGCGACAACCAAAGCCGATCGCACCCGCTCGGTTTCTGCGGCCGTCCATCCCTCGGGCTGGGCAACGCTGATCCAGGCGTCCAGAACGGAGGTTCCGTAATTGTGACCATGGCCGTCCGGAACTCCCGCGGCGTTGCCGAGGTCGGCCGACACCTGCCAGAACGTCACGACCGGGAACCACTTCATCGACGGTGAGCGGTCGAATCCCGGTACTTCCTTGAGCCACTCGGGACGATTGAACATGAGGTCGGGCGACCACCACACCACCGGATCGGAAGGGTGCTGGACAAACAGAACTCGCGGCTCCGGCCACGTCATCCCGTCGGTCGGAATGTCTTCGGAGCGATCCGCGAACCGCACGCCGGCCAGGCCGTCCGCGTATACGGGCGCTACTTCGGGGGTGCCTGGATCGCGCCTCTTCTCGATCGAACGCCACAACTGCGTCGCGTTCGGTGGGCCAACCCACAGAATTCCGTCGGCGGTATCGCGCGCCGCCTGCAGTGTGTCGAAGGCTCCGGCGCCGGCCATGACGCCGAGGCTCTCGCCGTAGACCATGAACTTCGGCCTGGTGGCTTCCGGTTCCTGGAGCCATCTTTCGTGTACCCGCTCGATCAACAGGCGTCCGGCAGCTTGCGCCTTCTCCTGGTCGGCGAGGAACGAGATCCAACTCGGCAGGTACGAGTACTGGCTGGCGACAAGAGCAGTGTCGCCGTCATGCACAAGTTCGATTGCCTGTGCCGCAGTGGGATTGACCCACCCCGTACCCGTCGTCGGAATGACCACGAGGACCTTGCGTTGGAAGGCGCCGGTTCGCTCCAGCTCCTTGATGACCAGATCCATACGCTCTTCGGGATCTTCGGCGCTTTCAAGTCCGGCATATACGCGAATCGGATCCATCGCAGGCTTACCGGTTGCCGCTTCGAGTTCCTGCGCGTCGAGTCCGCGCGAGACGAAGTTTCGTCCCTCGAATCCCAATGTGTCCCAGGGAGCGGCTGATTCGGGGCTACCCGATTTCATCGGATCCTGCGGTTCGACGACGCCGTCGCGAGTGGTCGAGTTCTGCAGACTGAAGATCGAGTTGGTCGCTGCATAGATTCCGCGGACCAGGACGCCGTCGACCAGCATGAAGAACAGGACGGTGACAACAAGGACACCGACGCCATTGGCCACCGACCGTGACCAGTGGAACCGCCGCATCAGCTGTCGGGCAATCAGTTTCACCAGATCGTGGAGGACCCGCCAGATCGAGATGAGCAGGCCACCGACGAGCAGGCTCAGTCCGAGGGTTCGGATGTAGCCGGAAGTGGTCGTGCCTTCGGCATCGGTCAGTGCCGCGATTTCACGTTGCCACCCGGCCGCGTAGACCAGCATGATGATCGCCGCGACGATGGACGCGACCGGAACGAAGACCTTGATCGCGGAAGGCACCGGCTCGGGCAGTGGCCACCACCGTCGACCGCTGAGCAGGTATCGCTCGACAGCCCAACCGATCGCAGTACCGACGCCGTAGCCGATGGCCGAGTTGATTCCGCCGATCAGACCTTGGAAAAGCCAATCACGCGGCAACAGCGAAGGGGTCAACGACCAGCAGAAGAAGAACGCGGCAAACGCGATGCCGGTGAAGTCGAGTTTGAGGAGCCCCCACGCCCACTCGGTGAAGCGGTTGTCGAGCTTCTCGAGGGGTGCGGGAACAGCCAGCCGCAGGTGGTGTTCCTGCGGCTGGCTGTCAGAAGAAGTCAGTTCTCCGGAATCGACCATCTATCACCCGAACAGTGCGGGCAGCGTTCCCTCGAAGGCCTCACGGAGCTTGGCCATCGTGACGGAGAAGTGTCCCTGGACCTCGACGGAGTCGCTGCCCTCGTCGACGACCCCGATACGCGTCCACGGCAAGCCGCGGGCGGTGCACATACCGGTGAAGCGAGTCTCCTCGGTACGCGGAACTGCAACGAGGACACGTCCCGACGATTCCGAGAACAAGGTCACGAACGGATCGGCGCCCTCGGGAATCAGGATGCGGCAACCGGTTTCGCCGGCCAGCGCGGCTTCGACGACAGCCTGGGCCAGTCCACCCTCGGAGAGGTCGTGGGCCGCGGTGACGAGACCGTCACGCGAAGAGGCGAGCAGAATGTCGGCGAGCAGTTGCTCACGGGCGAGGTCGACCTTCGGCGGCACGCCACCGAGGTGACCGTGCTCGACCTGCGACCAGATGGAGCCGTCGAACTCGTCGTGGGTGTCGCCGAGCAGGATCAGCGTCTCGCCCGGCTCGAGTCCGAGGCCCGTCGGGATGCGGCGGTGAACGTCGTCGATCACACCGAGGACGGCAACCACCGGCGTCGGCAGGATTGCCGTGGATCCGGTCTGGTTGTAGAAGCTGACGTTGCCGCCGGTGACGGGGATTCCGAGGGTGGCGCAGCCGTCGGCAAGGCCGCGAACGGCCTGCTGGAACTGCCACATGACACCCGGGTCCTCGGGAGAACCGAAGTTCAGGCAGTTGGAGACGGCCTTGGGCGTTGCGCCCGTGACTGCCACGTTGCGGAAAGCCTCGGCCAACGCGAGCTGCGCACCGGTGTACGGGTCGAGCGCGGTGTAGCGGCCCGAAGCGTCGGTGGACAGTGCGATCCCGCGTCCGGTCTTCTCGTCGATGCGGATGACACCGCCGTCGGCGTTCTCGGCCAGGACGGTGTTTCCGCGGACGTAGCGGTCGTACTGCTCGGTGATCCACTTGCGGCTGCACAGGGCAGGCGAGGCGATCATCTTCAGCAGGGTCGCTTCGAGCTCGGCGTCGGTTTCGGGACGCTTCAGTCCGGCAGTCGTATTCGCGATCAAGGCATCCTGCGTTGCCGGACGCTCGACGGGGCGGTGGTAAACCGGACCCTCGTGCGCGACGGTGCGCGGGGGAACGTCGACGACGGTCTCGCCGTGCCAGGAGATGGTGAGGTGCTCACCGTCGGTGACCTCGCCGATGTCGGTGGCCAGGACGTCCCACTTCTTGCAGACCTCCATGAACGCATCGACGTTCTCGGGCGTGACCACGGCGCACATGCGCTCCTGCGATTCGCTCGAGAGCACCTCGGCCGGGGTCATTCCGGTGGCGCGCATCGGAACCTTCTCGAGGTTGATGTGCATGCCGCCGTCGCCGGCCGCGGCCAGCTCGGATGTGGCGCAGGACAGCCCGGCGCCGCCGAGGTCCTGGATGCCGACGACGAGGCCGGCCTTGTAAAGGTCGAGACAGCACTCGATGAGCACCTTCTCGGTGAACGGGTCGCCGACCTGAACCGCGGGCAGCTTCTTACGTCCGCCGGTGTCTCCACCCTCGTCGTCGAACGTCGCCGACGCGAGGACCGAGACGCCGCCGATTCCGTCGAGACCGGTGCGAGCACCGAACAGAATGATCTTGTTGCCCGCGCCCGAAGCGAAGGCCAGATGCAGATCCTCGACGCGCATGACGCCGGCAGCGAGGGCGTTGACCAGCGGGTTACCTGCATAGGACTCGTCGAACACCGTCTCGCCGCCGATGTTCGGCAGGCCGAGGGAGTTTCCGTATCCACCGACACCGCGCACGACACCGTCGACGACGCGACGGGTATCAGGGGCGTCAGCAGCACCGAACCGAAGCTGATCCATGACGGCGATCGGACGAGCACCCATGGCCATGATGTCGCGGACGATGCCGCCGACACCGGTCGCCGCACCCTGGTAGGGCTCGACGTACGACGGGTGGTTGTGGCTCTCGACCTTGAACGTGACTGCCCAGCCGTCACCGATGTCGACGACGCCGGCGTTCTCACCGATACCGGCCAGCATGTTGGCGCGCATCTCGTCGGTGGTGGTCTTGCCGAAGTATCCGAGGTGGACCTTGGAGGACTTGTACGAGCAGTGCTCGCTCCACATCACCGAGTACATCGCCAGTTCGGCGTCCGTGGGACGGCGGCCCAGGATCTCCTTGATGCGTGCGTATTCGTCGTCCTTGAGACCGAGCTCCTTGAACGGCTGAGCGGCATCGGGATCAGCCGATGCGTGCGTGACGGTATCGACCTGGTGAGCAGACACTGGAGAGTGGTCCCTTCCCTACGGGAGTCAAGAGGCAAGCCGGCGCGGAGCGGGACACCACGAATGTGCCCAACGAAAGAACGTGCCGGGGGACAGTCTATCGGTGTGGGCCGACGACTTCCGCAGACGGCAGCACCCGCAACACCTCCGGGCCTGCGAAGTATCGCCGGTCACACCCGCCCCGGTTGGGTGATCCGGTCGGTTTTCCTAAAGTCAGGGCCGGTCCACTCTCTCCCTCGAAAGGTCTCGCATGCCCCAGGATGTTCGTCAGTCCGACCTCACAGCACAGTCCCAGTCGGTGACCACTCCCCTCACTCCGGCTGCGATTTTCCTGGTCGCGACCGTGAATCCGGGTGGCGAGAACACCACACGAGAACTACTCGCCGACGTCGCCGGCCTACAGCGCGCCGTGGGGCTGCGCGTCCCCGGATCAGGTTTGGATGTGGTGACAAGCATCGGTTCGTCGGTTTGGGATCGACTGTTCGCCGGTCCGCGCCCCGCGCTACTGCACCCGTTCACCGCTTTGCAGGGCGACGTTCACTGGGCGCCGTCGACTCCCGGCGATCTGCTCTTCCACATCCGCGCGATGAGCATGGATGCGTGTTTCGAGGTGGCTCGGCAGATCACGAAGCGACTGCACGGCGCAGCCACGGTGGTCGACGAGGTTCACGGCTTCCAGTACTTCGAGAACCGAGACCTCATCGGCTTCGTCGACGGCACCGAAAATCCGGTGGGCCGCGACGCCGTCGCCGCCGTGACTGTCGGAGACGAAGATCCTGCGTTCACCGGAGGAAGCTACGTCCATATCCAGCGCTACGTCCACAAGATGCGGGACTGGGAAGCAATCACCGTCGACGAGCAGGAACGTGTGATCGGACGCAGCAAGCTCGAGGACATCGAGATGACGTCCGAAGTGAAGCCGGCCAACTCGCACGTAGCCCTCAACGCAATCAAGGACGAGAACGGCAAGGCTCTCGAGATCCTGCGTGCCAACATGCCGTACGGGCGCCTCGGTGACGACGAGATCGGCACCTTTTTCATCGGCTACTGCCGCACGCCGGCGATCACCGAACGGATGCTCGAGAACATGTTTCTCGGCAACCCTCGCGGCAATTACGACCGTCTGCTCGATTTCTCGACGGCCGTGACGGGCTCGATGTTCTTCACACCGAGCGCCGACTTCTTCGAGGATCTACCGACTGCGCCCTCTACGCCCACTGGGCTCCCTGCACTTTGACTACGCGCCCTCTAACTACGCGGCGTGAGGAACGCTCCGAGCGCGTCGGCATACATGCGGACATCTGCCGCGCCCATCAGCTCGCGGGCAGAGTGCATCGCGAGCTGAGGCGCGCCGACGTCGACGGTGGACAGTCCGGTGCGTGATGCCGTGATCGGTCCGATGGTGGAGCCGCACGGCAAATCGGCGCGGTGGACGTAGCGCTGCATCGGCACTCCCGCCTGATCGCACGCGAGCGCGAATTCGCCGGCACCGGCCGCATCGGTGGCGTAGCGCAGATTCTGGTTCACCTTGAGTACCGGCCCACCGTTGATCTCGATCCGATGAGCGGGCTCGTGGCGGTCCGGGTAATTGGGGTGCGTCGCGTGTGCCATGTCGCCCGACGCGCATACCGAGCCGGCCATCGCCTGCAGGAATTCTTCGCGGCCACCACCGCGTCCCAACACGACCCGCTCGAGCACGGTGTTCAGCAGGTCCGAGAAAGCTCCGCGATCGGACATGCTGCCGACCTCTTCATGATCGAAGAGTGCGAGCACCGGGACCTGCTGACCCGGCGACTCGACTGCGGCCAGAAGTGCTTGTGTCCCTGCATAACACGTGCCCTGATTGTCGAGCCGAGGGGCGCTGACCAATTCCTTGTCCACCCCCACCACTGCGCTGGGCGCGAGGTCGTGTGTCATCAACTCCCAGCCGAGAACCGACGACGCGGCCACACCCGCACGCTCGGCGACAAAACCAATGAAAGACTTGGGCTTCGAACCCACTCCCCAGATTCCGTTGACGTGCCGCTGCGGATCCAGCGTCACGCCCTTGCGATCTTCGGACAGGTGGATAGCCAGCTGCGGAACACGAAGAATCGGGTCGTCGATGCGAACCAGCTTCTGCTCCACAGTGTTTCCCACCCGGACACTCAATCGTCCGGAGATACCGAGATCGCGGTCGAGCCACGAGTTCAGCCACGCACCACCGTACGGTTCAAGGCCTACCATCTGCCACCCGGCCGAAGTGAGGTCGGGATGCTGTTTGACCCGCAGGTTCGGGCTGTCGGTATGACCTCCGACAATCCGGAACGGAGCGGTACTTCCCACACCCTCGGTGCTCCAGGCGATCAGCGAACCGCCTCGCACGAGGAAGTACCGTCCGGGCTCGGCTGGCCACGACTGCGTTTCGTGGACTTCGACGAACCCGCCGGCCGTCAGCTCGGTCGCCACCGTCGCGCACACATGGAACGGCGACGGTGACGAATCGACGAAGCTGCACAAGCCGTCTGCGTCGGCCCCGGTCGGAGAAGCCGCCCCGGCCTGAGACGTCCGAGAAGTCTGAGAAGTCATGCCCCTCATCATGCCCGAACAGGTGTCCGGGATATCAGTGGCCACGAATCAGGTGGGCACAGAATCGGTTAGCTCAGGCGTGAGGACCGGATACGCAGAACTGATTCCCATCAGGATCGAGGAGCGTCACCCAGCGGAAACCGTCCATGTTCTCGCGGTGGTGCTCGGTAGCTCCGGCCTCGACGAGCCGCGCCACCTCGGCGTCGAGATCCGGACTCCCCAAATCGAGATGGATGCGATTCTTGCCGGCGGTGGGGTCCGGGACCTTCTGGAATGCGAAGTTGGTGGCGCTGTCAGGGACCGAGACGATGTAGAACCAACCGTCGTTTTCCTCGACGATGTTTCCGCCCAACTGCGCTGCCCACCACGTTGCGAGCGGACCGGGATCGAGACTGTCGAAGGTGATCATGCCGAGTGTGAGAGTCATGCGCACACGCTAATGGAAGCCACCGACAAAGACTCTCGATCTCGGGCTGAGATGAGACGATCGTCGAATGCGACTCACAACGCTGCGCGACCGTGTTGCAGAACTACTCTTCGCAGTTTTCATCGCGACCGGCTTGCTCCTGAGCATCCTCGGAGTGCTCGCCTGGCGATTTGCCACACCATCCACGCGAACAGAACATGTCGGAATCCAACCCCCACCACCGCCGCCGATGGAGGACGGCAAGACCGGATACATGTGGGTGATCGACGGCTACAGCTACTCTGACGCACCACATTGGTTCCCCGCAACTGCGTGGTTTCTGACAGTCGGAACCGCTGTCGCCGTTGCCGTCTCGGCGATACTGAACGCGACGGGATGGCGGCTGGCCCGTGACACACGCGGTAGAAAATTTGCTCTTCCGCTTGCACTTTCAGCTTTCGGCACAGCCTACGGAGTCGCGGTCGCCGTTGTCGGACGAATCTGGCCGCCCACCTTCTATTCGGTGGTCCTTCCCGAACCTCGTGACCCGCAGAAGCCCTACCCCGAATCGGCCATCATCCACTTCGACCTCGAGCCGAACCTGATCACCTTCACCGCAACAGGTCTTGCCGTCGGCCTTCTCGCGGCCGCCCTGCTTTATGTCCGGAACTACTCGCTCACACGAACGAACTAGCGGGCGCGGAGATCACTCGACCGCTTCGAGTTCCGCGACACTCCCGTCCGAGATCACCCGGACGTGGCGGGTGATCTTCTCGATCGGCCAGTCCCACCATGCAATTCGCACCAACTTCTCGATGTCTTCGGCACTGAAGCGGCGCTTGATCTCCGTTGCCGGGTTGCCGCCGACAATTGCGTAGTCCGGGACGTCGCGCGTTACGACGGCGCCAGTGGACACGATCGCCCCGTGACCGATCCGGACACCGGGCATGACTGTCACGTTCCCGCCGAACCACACGTCGTTCCCCACGACGGTGTCACCGCGCGACGGCAAATCCTGCACCAAATCCATGTGCCTGGCCCAATCACCGCCCATGATCGGAAACGGGTAGGTGGAGACACCGTTCATACGATGGTTCGCGCCGTTCATGATGAAGGTGACACCGGTGGCCAGGGCGCAGAACTTTCCGATCACCAGTTTGTCGGGACCGTAGTGATGCAACACGTTTCGAGTCTCGAACTCTTCGGCGAACTCCGGATCGTCGTAGTAGGTGTACTCCCCTACCTCGATCAACGGGTTGTCGATCAACGGCCTCAGCAACACCACTCGCGGTTGCCCGGCCATCGGATGAACATTGGTGGGATCCGGCGCAGTGAAATCTGACGCAATGGGATCTAACGCGTTCACTGCTTACTCCGATCCGTCGGCGCGGTGTCGCCGACCGCAGCAAGACTATCTGGTTCCTGCTGCGATCGACCGACAAGCGAAAACGTACCGGTATCAGCCCAAGAGACCCTTGGCGATATGGGTGACCTGAATTTCGTTGCTGCCCGCATAGATCATGAGCGACTTGGCATCACGCGCCAACTGCTCGACTCGGTACTCGGCCATGTAGCCGTTTCCACCGAACAGCTGCACGGCTTCCATCGCGACCTCGGTCGCTGCGCGCGAGGAGTACAGCTTCATCGCCGACGCCTCCGCCAGGCTCACTTTGTCTCCGGCTGCGGTGCGCTCGATCGCATTGAAGACCATGTTCTGCACGTTGATTCGAGCGACCTCCATCTCGGCGAGCTTGAGCTGGATGAGCTGGAACTGCCCGATCTCGCGTCCCCACAGTTTGCGGGACTTCGCGTATTCGATACTCAGACGGTGGCATTCGTTGATGATGCCGAGAGACAGGGACGCGATGCCGATGCGTTCGGCGGCAAAGCTCTCCTTGGCGCTGGATTTGCCGTCCGACTTTCCGCTGTCCTCGGTCTCGCCGAGCAGACGGTCCTTGGTGATGCGGACGTTGTCGAAGAACAGCTCACCTGTGGGTGAGGAGTTCATGCCCATCTTCTTGAACGGCGGGCTCTGTGTGAGACCCTCCATGCCCTTGTCGAGGATGAAGGCGAGCACCTTGCGATCGCGACGATCAACCGACGCATCGCCCTCGTCGAGCTTTGCGTACACGATCATCACGTCGGCGTACGGACCGTTGGTGATGAAGGTCTTGTTGCCGTTGAGAATGTAGTCGTCGCCGTCGCGGCGTACGTAGGACTTCATGCCGCCGAAGGCATCCGAGCCGGAGTCCGGTTCGGTGATCGCCCAGGCGCCGACGGTCTCGAATGTCACCAGGCCGGGGAGCCAGCGTTCCTTCTGCGCGAGTGTGCCGCGGCTGCGGATAGTTCCGGCGGCCAATCCGAGGCTGACACCCAACGATGCGACCAGGCCGAGGCTGACTCCGGCCAATTCGCTGTTGAGCACGACGCCCATGCTGCCGGCGCCGCTGAAGGCGCTCGACTTCTCACCGTCACCGGAGGGCGCTTCGCCGCGCTCGCGTGCCAGCGACTTCTCGAGGCCTTCGCGTGCCATGTCGGCCAGACCGAAGGTCGAGTACAGCTTGCGAATGATGTCGAACGGCGGCAGCGCACCACTTTCGAGCTCGTCGACGTGAGGTCGCACCTCTTTGTCGATAAAGCCCCGCAAGGCGTCGCGGAACATCAGGTCGGTGTCGGACCACTCGTACATGTGCCTGAACTCCAGTCGGTGAACGATCGAGAGACTGCCGAACGACAGCCACACACCGAATATAGAACACGTTCCAAAACCGGAACAGGATTCAGCTGATCAGTCCCATTCGCTGCGAGATCCACGTCAGCTCCTGCTCGACGCCGGCCGACCACACCGAAAAGCTGTGACCACCGGGAAGCTCGAGATACCTGGCGTCCATTCCGGCCGCTTTGGCCGCTTCGTACACCTTTTGCTGACCGGGCTTGAACTCATTGTCATCTGTTCCGACGACGAACACTCCGCCCGAGTTCGGGAACTTCCGAGTCGCCAGCAGGTCCATCGGATTCACCTTCACGAACGCCGCTTCGTCGCCGCCGAATATCTCGTCGACGGTTCGCTGTCGGTCACCGAGCGAAGGCTCCAATTGACCGGACAGATCGAGGAATGTCGGGTACACCTCGGGGTAATTGGTCGCCATCTGCAGTGAGCAGGTGCCACCGTAGGAGAGCCCGCCGATTGCCCACGCTCGCGGATTCGTGTCGATCTGGAACGCATTCGCCACCGCAGCGGGCAAGTCCTTTGCCAGATACGTGCCGACCTTGCCCTGTGACGAGTCGGTGCACAGCGGATTGGCCATCTGCGACCCTGTTCCATCGGCTATCACGACGACTGGAGCCAACCCCTCGTGATCTCGTGCAAAGGCATCCATTGTCGCGGTCAGCTTTCCGCCCTGGAGCCAGTCCTCGGGCTTGCCAGGCTGACCTGCCATGAGCACGAGCACGGGAAGAAGCGGACGCGGATTGGTGAAGTACGACGGCGGCAGATACACCTGCGCGTCGCGCGCGGAGAATCCTGAAATCGTCCCGGGGACAGGCAAAGTCGTGACCCGTCCGCGAATCGGCATGCCCTCCGGCGCTTTCCACACAGTGTCGGTGGGATCGCCGGTGACAACAGGATCGGTCGGACCGGGAACTTCACTGAGTGAGATGCGGTCGAAATCGTCGTGTCCGAACGCAATTCCCACAGTCGGATACGCGGCGAAAACCAGATTGATCTGCGTCGCGGCAGTGATGACGACCAGAACCGTCGCGATCACGGACAGGAGCGCTTTCGCGACGGTTCCGCCCGCCTTGATTCGCGGCCCGAGAAGTAGCAGCGCGTAGATACCGAGACCGATCCACACGTAGATCGACATCTCGATGGGATCGGGGAACGGCACGATCACCTTTTCGACGGTGATCCACACGGCGATCATGATCACCAGCGCAATCAGCCCCGCGATCGGCACCGCTCTGCGGTAGTACCAGCGCACGTTCGAACCGAGCAGCCACACACCACCCAGGACCCCAAGGACAGTCAGGATCACCGGCAGCGGTCCCGAGATCAAACTGATTCGGTAGAGCCAGTCCACGTCAAGCCTCTCGCGCGTAGAAATGTCGCACGCACGAGGCTAGACGACGACGCTAGTACTCTGTATCAGGTGACATTCATCAAGGTCTGTGGCCTACGCGACGTTGACACGGTCGACCTCACGGTGGGCCTGGGCGTCGACGCCATCGGTTTCGTCTTCGCCGAGAGCGTCCGCAAAGTCGACCCCACACTCGCAGTCGCTCTGCTCGCGCGAGTTCCCGATCACATCCGTGCAATCGGAGTCTTTCTCGGCAACCCGATCGATCAGATCCTCGAGATCGCGAAGATCACCGGGCTTCGCACCGTACAGGTTCACGATCTTGTCGACGCCGAGCAAGTGCAGCGGCTGCACGATGCCGGCCTCACCGTCATCCGCGCGGTCGTCTCCAGCAACGTCCGCGACGGTTACAATCTCGACCTCGGCGAGGACGAACTCCTGATCGACGGCGCAGACGCCGGATCAGGGGTGCCGTGGAACTGGGCCCAACAGCAATCGCGCCCGCAAGGCAAGTGGATCCTGGCGGGCGGACTGTCCCCGGACAACGTTCGCGACGCACTCGATGCCACCGGAGCCTGGGGCGTCGACGTCTCCAGCGGCGTCGAATCCTCCCGCGGCGTCAAGGACCACGCGTTGATCGAGAAGTTCGTCAGCGCTGTCCGGCAGACCGATCACTCGAAATAGGACGCGTAGTCACTGAAAGCGACTTGACCGGTGGGACTCGCCTTCACGGCGTCGGCAACGGCCGGCGGAATGGGAGCCCAGTTCGCAGGCATGGCCGCCGCCAGTGACGGCTTCAAGATGTAGAGCAGTGCGAAGTTCACTATCCAGAGCGGCGGCGCCATCGACATGCCGACTTCCGAACTCACATTGCCTTTGGTGTTGGTCACCAGCTGCGCTGCTCCCGAAATCTGTTGCGCTGCAAATCCGTAGACTGCCTGCACCGTGTATGCCGACTGATAGAGCGCAATCAGAGTGTGCGTCGCACCGTTGTTGCGCAACCAGGTGCCCACGAAACCGCCAGGGGCGATCAGCGTATTCACCTGTCGCGTCGGCGCATCCGCGTTGGCCGGACTCTCCAGCAATCCGTCTGGATTCACGTACAACCCGTAACTGGCCAGAACCGACGGCGTCGTGCCGGAATAGAGGGGCCGCCCGTTCGTATTGGTGAGAATCCGGGCGCATTCGTCGATCACCGCGGCGTCCTCGCGATTTCCGCCGACCCCTCCGCCGGAGATGAGATCGCGATACTGCTCCTCGGTCAAAGCGTCGGCTGGTTCGAGTCCGATCTGCGCGGCAATCTTTTCCGCAGTCTGCTGACCGAGTGGCTGGTTGAGTTGATCCGGAGTAGTCATCTGCGTGGGCGCGACGCTCTCGTAGACCGGTGCCCCGGCAAAAGGGATCACGAACCCGGTATCGACTGTGTCTGCAACGGGTTGCGCGCCGGCCATCTGAGTGGTGGCAAACGAAAGTACGCACACCCCAACCAAAGCCAGAACCGACACCGTCCCGCGATGAGACCGTGCTCCACGTCTACAGCCCTCGTTTGAGAAAGCCTTGCCTGCAATTCCCTTGCCGCGCATAGGTCAACCTCCCGGGACACAGTCCGGCGAATCAACTCGAGCTTGCATCTCAGTCAAACGCTGTGACCAGCGCCGTGTCAAGACACTGGTCAGGTCGAGGCACGGCGACAGCTCGCTCGATACAGGCGACAGCTCGCCCGCTACAGTGATGCTTCCATCTGAAGTGACCTCACCCCATTTGAATTGCAGGACATCGCTGGAGGCGAGCAGTGTCTGACAAGCGCGGGACCGTATTGATCACCGGTGTCGGTCGGAGCAAGTCGATCGGAGCGAGCCTCGCATTGGGCCTTGCCGAGGATGGTTGGGATCTGGCTATCGGCTACTGGGAGCCTTACGACGAACGCGTCGGGTTCGGGCGCGGAGCGCACGATCCGCAAGACATTGCCGAGAAGTGTCGCGCACTCGGAAGCCGTGTCGACCTGGTTCCAGGAGATCTGGCCTCGCCCGACGTGGCCGATCAGCTCGTTGACGCTGCCGCAGCGCGGAACGACCTCCGTGGGCTGGTGCTCTCACATTGCGAAAGCGTCGACAGCTCGATCCTCGACACCACCGTCGAGAGCTGGGAACGACATTTCGCCGTCAACGCTCGCGCCTCCTGGCTGCTGATCAAAGCGTTCGCTGAACGGCTTCCGGAACAGCGCGACGTCAGTCAGGTGGCCGGGCGGATCATCGCACTCACCAGCGACCATGCGGCCCACAATCTTCCGTACGGGGCCAGCAAGGGCGCTCTCGACCGCATCGTCATCGCCGCCGCAGTCGAACTTGGATCACGCGGCATACGAGCCAACGTCGTCAACCCAGGACCTATCGACACAGGATGGATGACACCCGCGATCAGACAGGCCACAAACCCTCCAGACTCCTGCCGGCCGGCTGGGTACTCCCGGCGACACTGCAAACCTCGTTCGGTTTCTGATGTCCGACGCCGGAGGCTGGATTACGGGACAACTCCTTCACTCCAACGGCGGATTCAGTACGAACTGAGCCTTGGCCGGACTCAGTTCAGGCTTTGTAGGTCGGTAGCGTCTGCCCGAGCCTCTTACCCATTTCGGCAGCCAAAGCCGCGAGCCCGCTGGCCGGACGCACCATGACCTCGAAATCGACGATCTTGCCGTCCTCGTCGAATTCGACCATGTCGATTCCCTTGAGACTTTTATCGCCGATGTTCGCACTGAATTCGAGCACGACCTGCCGACCGTTGGCTCCGGCGAACTGACGGTGGTACTCGAAGTTCTCGAACACCTGGATCACCGTATTGAGAATGAGCACAACGGCATCCGCGGACTGGTACGGCTTGAATCCCGTGGGCGATCGGAACTGCGCGTCGGGCGCGACGATCGTCGGTAGCGCCGACAGATCGCCGGTTTCGATCATGGTGTGCCACAACTTCAGTGCAGCTTCGACTTTCGGTTCGAGCGTCAATTCCGTGCTCATGCTTCTACCCTTCCCTCGACGTTACCTGCCGCTTGATTTACCGGCACTTGACTTGCGACGGACCACGCACTCAACACAGTTCGCACCCCGGTCACGAGTTGCAACGGCTGATCGATCATGACGTGATGTCCGGCTTCGGGAATCTCCGCCACGATGGCCTCCGGTCCGAACAATCCGCGCATGTGCTCCATGAGTCGATCGGACACGATGCCGTTCTCAGCTCGGAAATAGGCTACGCGGCAACGTGGTTCGCTGTCGAGAACATCTTCGGCGCCTACTCGGAGAAAGAAATTCGGATCGAACTTCCACGACCAACCGCCCTCGACTTCCTCCATCGACGTGGCCGCCACATGGTCACGCACCGCAGGCAGACCCGAATCCTGCGGCGGAACGAAGCGGAAACGGCCCATCGCGTCTTCCCTGGTGGGATAAACCTTCTTGGGGCCGAACGCATTCTGGCGTCGAGCCGCCTCCTCTTCGGGCGTACGCGCCTTGAGCGGAGAATCGATGATGACAACCCCGTCCAACAGTTCGCCATGCAGATGCGAGGCCACGAAAGAAACAATCCCACCCATACTGTGCCCCACCAGAATCGGCTTGCCGTCGATTCCCCCTGCCTCGGCCGCCGCCAGCACCTCGCGAGCCCACTGGGACATCGCGTAGGCGTCGCGAGTGTCACTGTCGCCGTGGCCCGTCAAGTCGAGAGCGACGACGCGGCGCCCCTCGGCGAACTGCGGCGCAATGTGATCCCACCAGCGACTGTGGGCTGCGCCGCCGTGAATCAGCACGATTCCCGGCCCCGCCGGCCCCCAAGCCCGAAAGTGCACCGAGGCACCCTCGACCTCCACCGACCCCGTCTCGACCGGCGCTGCCAACGCCCGAGTGAACCAACCAGGCGCGTCTTCGACCACATTGCTCATCGATCGAACATACATAGTCGTCAATCGGTTCATCCAACTCTTCCCAGTTCGTGATCCATCACCTATATTGAATCCGGCCTCAAGTTCAATTCGTTTCGCCGAAGGGGAGAGATGACCAACCGCCAAGTACGCCTCGCCGCCCGCCCGACAGGACTTCCCGACGCTTCCACCTGGGAATACGTCGATGCCGAGATCCCGTCCGCCGGACCGGGCGAGTTTGTCGTCAAGGTCGAATACCTCTCCCTCGACCCCGCGATGCGCGGTTGGCTCAACGACGTCAAGTCGTACGTTCCGCCGGTCAAGCTCGGTTCCGTCATGCGCGCCCACGGCGTCGGACGCATCACCGAATCACAGCACCCCGATTACCAGGTCGGGGACATCGTGGCCGGATCCTTCGGCGCTTCCGAGTACGGCGTTTCCGACGGTACAGACGTCACTCGGGTCGACGAATCGATCGCTCCCCTGCCGACCTGGCTCGGCGCTCTCGGTTTCCCCGGCGTCACTGCGTATTTCGGATTACTCGACGTCGGAAAGCTGAAAGACGGTGACACCGTCGTCGTGTCCGGTGCCGCGGGTGCGGTCGGCAGTCTGGTCGGCCAGATCGCAAAGCTTCACGGATGCAAGGTCATCGGCATCGCCGGCGGTCCGGAGAAGTGCGCGTGGCTCACCGAGGACCTCGGCTTCGATGTCGCCATCGACTACAAGAACGAATCCGTATACAAGGCGCTCAAGTCCAACGCTCCCGACGGTATCGACGTGTACTTCGACAACGTCGGCGGAGAAATTCTCGACGCCGCTCTCTCCCGTCTGCGCCTCGGAGCTCGGGTGGTCATCTGCGGCGCCATCGCGGGCTACAACGCCACCGAACCTCAGCCAGGCCCTGCTCACTACCTGTCACTTCTCGTCAACCGCGCCACGATGGCCGGCTTCGTGGTCTTCGACTACCTCGATCGCTACGCAGAAGCACAAGAGCAGATCGGAAAGTGGATCAAGAGTGGCGAATTGACTGCTCGCGAGCACGTCGTCGACGGCGGTATCGACGCGTTCGGCGACAGCCTCAATCTTCTCTTCGCCGGAGCGAACACCGGAAAGCTGGTCTTGAAGGTCAGCTGAGTCGGCCACACACGCAGATCGGCCACCGGTATTCCGGTGGCCGATTCGCTTGGGTCAACTGACTCCGGACGGAGTGGGAACGCTGTCCTCCCCCAACCGCGGCGGGGCCGACCGATAGGTTGCCGGCGTGCCGCTCATCCGAATCGGATTGGCTACCTGCCGAGTCGGTGCATCGCGACGCGGGTCGTCGATGGACACCACCGGATCGAGATTCAGCCGTTCCGCCAGCGCTATCGCGTCGGCGATGTCGTTGAGAGGCCCACACGGAACACCTCGCTCGGTCAGTGCCTCGAACCACGAGTCCGCAGAGCCCTTGGCCAATGCAGCAGTGACGGCGTCGAACAGTTCTTCTCGATGCGCAACCCTGTCGCTGTTGGACGCGAAACGCGCATCAGCGGCAAGTTCGGAAACTCCGAGAACCTCTGTCAACGAACTGAATTGCCGATCATTGCCGACCGCGAGGACCAGCGGACGGTCCGCGGTGTCGAATACCTCGTATGGTGCGATGCTCGGATGCCGGTTGCCCATTGCCTGCGGCACCACGCCCGCGGCCACGTAGCCGGACGACTGGTTGGCCAGTGCGGACAGCAACGAGGACAACAGATTGACCTCGACGTGCTGCCCTTCGCCTGTGCGATCGCGATGGCGCAGCGCTGCAAGGATTCCCACGCTGGCATGCAGGCCGGTGATGACGTCGACCACCGCGACACCGACCTTGGTGGGAGTCTTGGGATCGGGTCCGGTGATACTCATCAATCCGCCGACCGCCTGAATCAACAGGTCGTATCCCGGCAGAGAGTTGTTGCCACCGAAGCCGCTGATCGAGCAGTAGACCGCACGCGGATTCATTTCTCGGACAGCGTCGTAGCCCAGCCCCAGACGGTCCATCGTTCCCGGCAGGAAGTTCTGCACCACGACGTCCGCATTGCGAACCAGCTCGCGTGCACTCTCCAGATCCTCGCGCTCGCGCAGGTCCAGAGTGACCGACTTCTTGTTACGGTTCACCGACAGAAAGTAGCTCGACTCGTCCCCCACCCACGGTGGGCCCCAGCTGCGAGTGTCGTCCCCGACACCCGGCCGCTCGATCTTGACGACCTCGGCACCCAGGTCGGCGAGAATCATCGTGGCGTACGGACCGGCGAGGACGCGGCCGAAATCAGCGATCACCAACCCGTCGAGCGCTCCGACAGCGTCTGCCGTCACCGGAAAGCTTCTTCACCGGTGAGAGCGCGGCCGATCACGAGCTGGTGAACCTCGGACGTGCCCTCGTAGGTGAGAACGGATTCGAGGTTGTTGGCGTGCCGGATCACGGGGTACTCGAGCGTGATGCCGTTGGCGCCCAGAATGGTTCGGCATTCACGGGCGATCTTGATGGCCTCGCGGACATTGTTGAGCTTGCCGGTGCTGACCTGCTCGGGGCGAACCGTCCCGGCGTCCTTGAGGCGCCCGAGGTGGATGGCGAGCAACTGCCCCTTGCCCAATTCGACTGCCATGTCGGCGATCTTGGCCTGGGTGATCTGATACGCGGCGAGCGACTTGTCGAAGACCTTGCGATCACGTGCATATGAGATCGCAGTCTCGAGGCAGTCACGTGCTGCACCCATTGCCCCGAAGATGATGCCGAAGCGTGCCTCGTTGAGGCAGCCGAGCGGGCCGGACAGTCCGCGAGCCTTGGGCAGCATCGCCGAGGCAGGCAGACGCACGTCCTCGAGCACCAGTTCCGAGGTGACCGACGCCCGGAGCGACATCTTGTTCTTGATCTCGGGGGCGGAGAATCCCGGAGTGTCGGTGGGAACGACAAATCCGCGCACGCCGTCGTCGGTTCGAGCCCAGACCACGGCGACGTCCGCGATGGAGCCGTTGGTGATCCACATCTTGGTGCCGTTGAGGATCCAGTCGTCGCCGTCGCGCTTGGCGTTGGTTCGCATACCGCCGGGGTTGGATCCGAAATCGGGTTCCGTGAGACCGAAGCAGCCGATGGCTTCACCCGCCGCCATTCGCGGGAGCCATTCTTCCTTCTGCTCTTCACTTCCGTTGTGGTGGATCGCGAACATGGCGAGCGAGCCCTGGACCGAGACGAGGCTGCGAATGCCCGAATCGACAGCTTCGAGTTCCTGGCAGGCCAACCCGTACGCCGTGGCGCTCATCCCGGCACAGCCGTAGCCCTCGAGGTGCATGCCCAGTACGCCGAGCGCGCCCAGTTCCTTGGCCAGCTCACGAGCCGGCAGTGCTGCCGCTTCGAACCATTCACCTACGTGCGGGCGAATGCGATCGTCGACCATCTTGCGGACCGTGTCGCGGATCGCGATCTCCTCGGCGTCCAGCAGGGTGTCGATGGCAAAAAGCTCGGACAGGGACTGCGGCGTGGTCACGGGGCCTCCAGTGTTCTCGGGCGCAATCCTTTGCGAGAACGATTGCGCAATCGTTTGCATCGCCTAGAGTAGAGCCCGGTTGCGCACCCGTCAATCCCCGAACAGCCGACCGACACCGAACCAACTCAGAACCGACGCACACCAGGAGCCACGACGCAGATGACGCCCGATCCGTCGAACCGCAGCAACGGCCGTCCGCCGACGCTGCGCGAAATCGCCGACCAGGCCGGGGTCCACATCTCGACGGCGTCGCGGGTCCTCCGTCAGCCCGAGCCCGCCGACGGCTGGTCCGACTCTGCACTCCGGGTTCGTCAGGTTGCCGAGGAACTCGGTTACCAACCGAACCTGTGGGCAGCCAGCCTGCGTACCCGCAAGACCACCACCATCGGCGTCGTGATGCCGAGACTGACAGACGTTGTAGTGGCCACCATGTTCCAAGGCATCGAGGAAGCCGCCACCGCAGCCGGGTACTCCGTCTTGCTCTCCAGCCCGCCCGACGATCTGGAAGCGCAACGCAAAGCGGTCGAGTTCCTGGTGAGCCGACAGGTCGACGGTCTCATGCTGAGCAGCATCCACCTGCCGGGTACCGATTTCGTCGACTCGCTCCCCCTGCGCTCACTGCCGATCCTGCTGCTGAACCGGCACATCGACTCGGCGACGTCATCCGTCAACCGAAGCCTTCCCTTTGTCAGCGGCGACGACCGCCTCGGCGGCTACCTCGCGGGGAAGCATCTACTGGACTGCGGCTATCGCGATCTCGGAGTGATCGCGGGGCCGGATCACGCCAGCACGTCGAGGGAACGCGTCGCGGGTTTCCGCGATGCCCTGGCCGAAGCCGGTCTGGAACTGCCGCCGAACCGAATAGTGGCGTCCGAGTTCGAAGTTCAAGGGGGTGTCGATGCGGCGGCCACACTGCTCAGCGGGAACACGCGCCCTGACGCCGTTTTCACGGTGAGCGACACCATCGCGATCGGCGTACTCGGTGTGGCCCGTGATCTCGGGTTGAGCATTCCCGACGATCTTGCGTTGGTCGGCTACAACGACATTCCGGTTGTCTCCCAACTCCCGGTGCCCCTGACGACGGTCAGGTCCCCCGCCCGAAAGATCGGTGCGACCGGGCTCGAGCACCTACTCGCACTGATCTCCGGCAAGAACGTCGAATCCGTGAAGCTTCCCGTCGAACTGATCGCGCGAGCCTCCACCAGAAAGCCTGCCAGTCACAAACTCTGAGCAGCTACCAGACCTGAGATTCGTCGATGCCCAACTGTCGCGCGTAACCGGAGTTGAGTGCGTCCCAGCCGTACTCGCGCGCCCGTTCACCCACGATCGGCCCGAAGGGCTCGCCTGCCAGAAGGGCATCGAGTACGTCGAAGCACAGATGCCACCCCGCAGCGAGCGCCGACGCCATCCCCTCGGCGCGCGACCTCTGCGTCAGCACGACGCGGGTACCGCCTTCGATCGGGGTCAGGTCCCACACCAATTCGTCCGGGCCCCACTCGTGTTCGAGCCGCCGAGTGGTCTCCACGACGTGAACGGTGACCGGCAGCGACATTTCGGGGGCGCCGTCCTCGGTGAGCATGGTGATCACCGCATCACCGGTACGGCTCAGGTTCCGATCGGCGGTGTACGGCGTCCATTGCGCCAACATCTCCGGGTCGGTGATCGCCTCCCACACCTTCTCGACGGAATACGGCAGCACCCGAGGAAAGCTGACGACTGTGTCGTCACCGTCGACGCTCACCGTGACGTCGGACAGGGCACTGGGCTGATACGGCTGGGCACTCATGGTTCGATCTCACCAGGAACCACCGACACGGGCAACCGCCCGCTCGGCGTTCAGAACGCAAACACCGCCGATGCGGCCGCGACTGTCTCCTCCACCACCGGAAATTTCACCACGGACAAGTCGTGTCGAGCTCCTTCGAACTCCACCAGACGCGTCGCGGCGGGAATCAAGGCGAGTGCTGCCCGCATCTCCTCCGTTGTCGCGAACTCGTCCTTCGATCCGTGGACGACAACGGTCGGTGTGTTCAGGTCGGGCAGGTGTTCGGTTCTGAGCTTCTCGGGCTTCTTCGGTGGATGCAGTGGATAGGAGAGAAGGACCAGGCCGTCGACAAGTCCCGGGTTCTCCGCCGCAAGCATCGACGCCTGCCGACCGCCGTACGAATGTCCGCCGAGCAGAACGGGTCCGGGCACCGAGTAGTCCTTGCGAACAGCAGCAATCACCTCGGCAATGCCCGCGCGATCCTCTGCAGCACGCGACGGATGCGGAGGGCCCGAAGCTCGACGCACCCGAAACGCGAGATCGAAGCGCAGAACTTGCACTCCTGCCGCAGCAAAGCCGTCGGCAACAGCACGCAACAGCACGGTGTCGCAGTTACTTCCCGCGCCGTGAGTCAGTGCAAGCGTGGCGACGGGCGACGCGAAGGACACAGATGCAGGTCGATGAAGGAAACCGTGCACCGCACCTTCGTCGACCGTTTCGACAGTAGTCATGGACGCATCCTCGTCCGGCCCGCTCGGGCCTGTTCGACCGCGGCAGTCATGCTGCCCTCGTAAACCGGACCGTGTCCGGGAAACAGCACGCCGGCAGGTACAGCGGCGATATTGTCCAACGCCTGGTCCGTCGCTTCACGGTCATGATTGAAGGGGCACACCAGAAATTGCGGTCCGGCGACGGTCGACGTCCCATGTCCGGTCACCAGAGCGTCACCCGACGCGATCACTCCTGCGTCGGGAACAAGGTAAGCGCTGTGGCCGTCGGTATGCCCATGAGTGGGAATCGGCACGATCCGACCGGGAACGTCCAGCGCACCACCGGACGCAAAGGACTGTGCCCGAGGCAGTTCCGCACCTTTCAACGCGCCGACTCCGATCACGTCGCGAAGCCATTTCGGAGCACCTCGCCGCCACAACAGCAACGGAACTCCGGCCGGCGACAACTGTTGCAGATACTCCCTCTTCGCATGCGGCACTTCCAACGGATCCATCAGGACCGGAACCTCGAGCCGAGTCACGATGTCCGCGATCCCACCGATGTGATCGATGTGCGCGTGAGTGACGAGAATTGCCCGAACATCCCCGAGCTGGTGACCGATCTGTTCGATCGAGCGTTCGACGTCGGTGCCGTTGGCCGGATATCCGCCGTCGATCAAGGTCAGATCGGACCCCTCTTCGACCAGGACCCAATTGGCGTGACCGCACCGAACCAGATGTGTGTTCTCGATCTGCGTGATCGACAGTGCCGCAGTAGTCATGCTTGGTAGTCTGCGCCACGTGTCGGAATCCGTGAAGCAGGCCAGCAGCCGCAGCATTCGAGATCGCGCCGAAGCATCCTTGGTGGCAGCCGCATTCGCACTGCCCAGCGCGGTGAAACGTCGAATCACCGGACCACCCGTCGTCATCGAGGGCAACACGCTCGACGCCGACGCACACCTTCTGCTCACGCTCGCGAAGACGCGGCCACTCCCCTCGCATTCAACCGATCCCCAGTCACTCGCCGCTGCTCGCGCCAATCTCACCCGAACCGCGATCATGATGGGCGGCAGGCCCACGCCCGTCCACACCGAGGAGATCTCCGTTTCGGGTGCCGACGGCCCGCTTCGCGCCCGGCTCTACGTCCCGACAGCCGACACCGGCGCTCTGCTCGTCTACTTCCACGGCGGCGGGTGGGTACAGGGCAGCATCGAATCCCACGATGCCCCGTGCCGCCTGTTGGCCGAAACCTCCGGCGCACGGGTCATCTCGGTCGACTACCGGCTCTCACCCGAATTCGCTTTCCCCACACCGGTACACGATGCCTACGCCGCCTACCTCGATATCGTCGACCGCGCCGACGAGTTCTGCGCAGACCCGACGCGCATCGCTGTCGGGGGCGACAGCGCGGGCGGGCATCTTTCCGCAACGGTCGCGCTGCGTGCCCGCGACGACGGCAAGACCCCACCGGCGGCGCAGCTGTTGATCTACCCCGCGACCGACTTTCACGAGAAGGCCCCCTCGCGAACGACGTTCGGTGAAGGTTTCTTCCTGACCGAGGCCAACATGAACTTCTACGAGTCCAGCTTCCTCGGCAGCAATGCCGATCGACTCGATCCGATGGTGTCGCCGCTACGCGCCCCCGACGCGACCGGACTGCCGCCGGCCATCGTGATCACGGCGGGATTCGATCCACTCCGGGACGAAGGCGAAGCCTACGCAGCTCGATTGCGCGACAACGGTGTTCACGTGACCGATCGACGCTATCGCGGGTTCATCCACGGCTTCGTCAACGTTCTGGGACCGAGCGTCGGTTCGCGCACCGCCGTCGCCGAGATCGGCGGAATGCTCCGCGTTCTACTCACCCACCCAGCAAAATCTCCCGCAACGTATCCACCAGCGGATCAACCGGCAGCTCAGGGCTGATCGCACGCTGTAGCCCCAAACCGATTCCGACGCTGAGTATGCGCAGTGCCGCGGCGTTCGGGTCCAGTGCCGGCGTCACGCCGTTGGACTCGGCAAGATGTTGCACCACTCCGGCAATCAGTCCGCGCACCTGATCGGCACCCGTCGCGATCTTTTCGCGGATCTCTTCGCTGTGCCGCGATCGCACCGAGAACTCGACTTCGAGCAACGTCCATCTCTTGTCCCCGATGGTTCGCTCGGCCCATCGCGCGAACTCGGCCACCGCGTCGTCGAGCGTTGAATTGGCTCCGAGCTGCGAGGTGATCTCGCCGACCTTGGTCAACCTGATTCGGCCGAGCACTTCGGCGCACAACTCGTCCTTGTTCTTGAAGTTCGAGTACACCGCACCTTTGGAATAGCCGGCATCCTCGGCGATCTGATCGAGCGACGCGGCGGCGTACCCGCGATCGAGAAAATGTTCGACGGCCGTCGCCAACAAGGTCTCGCGGGTCATCGCCTGCGCTTCCTGCCTGGTCAATCGCGCCATCGGAACCTCCTCGCGGTTCTGAGTATCGAGATTCCAACGGTAGCCGAATACCGGAAGCGCACCGCAGGCGCACTCCCGAAACCCAAATTTGGGGTACCCACGTTATTCAGATACTGATAGTCTCCGAAATATGACTTCAGAAGTGACCGGCACCACCGCGCCCGGGCCCGGACGACACAGCGCGCCTAGACGCGGCTTGGCAATCGGATGCGGCGGCACCCTCGGCTTCGCCTGGACCGTTGCTGCCCTCGCCTCGGTTCGGGACGCCCTCGACTGGGATCCCCGCGAAGCCACCGCCATCATCGGCACGTCCGCCGGAGCCGAGTTCGTGACAATGCTCGGCAGCGGAGTCGGCGTCGACGAGCTGGTAGCCATGCAACTCGGAGAACCCGCCGCACGTCCCGAACTCCTCGCCCACACAGCATCGGCACCCGGAAAAATCCCGCCACTACCGAGTTTGGGGATCGGCAATCCACGACTGGTGACGCGTCGAGATCTTCCCGTTCTGAGCCGGATGAGCGGTATCGCACCGCGTGGTGGCGGCGACCCGTCCTGGCTCACCACGCTCGCCGAATCTCTTGCCCCTGGCGATTCGTGGCTCCCACATCCGTGCGCGTACATGGTATCCATGGACTACAGAACCGGGCGACGGGTCGCGTTCGGGGCACAGGGGGCTCCGAAAGCGACAGTCGGTGAAGCGCTTCGAGCGTCTTGGGCGATTCCCGGCTGGTTCCCACCTGTCACCATCGACGGCGTCAGGTACATCGACGGCGGCGCGGCATCCACGGCATCGGTAGACCTCCTGCTCCCCCTCGAACTCGACGAGCTGGTTGTACTGGCGCCCATGGCATCTCGAACACTGAAGCCGGCGCGCGGTGCTGCCCGCATCGAACGCGGCGCCCTGCGGAACTCCATGTCCAAGGGCCTCGACCGGGAAATCGAACTGGTCCGCGCTGCGGGAACCAGGGTCTTGCGCATAGACGCCACCGACGACGATCTCGCCGTCATGGGCGCCAACTTCATGGACGGCCGACGGCGGCTCGCCACGTTCGAATCATCACTACGTACAACACGTGCGAGCGTGAAACGCGAACTCGATGCGCGCCCGTTCCACTCCACCCCGTCCCACCAGTGAAAGCGCAGACTCAGTGAACAACAGAACTGACCACTTCGAGGTCGTGATCATCGGTGGCGGGATCTCCGGGATCGGTGCCGCAATTCACCTGCAGCGCCTCGGGATCGACAATTTTGTCCTGCTCGAGAAAGCTGACTCCCTCGGCGGCACCTGGCGCGCCAACACCTATCCCGGTTGTGCCTGCGACGTTCCGTCCGGCCTGTACTCGTATTCCTTTGCCGCCAATCCGGATTGGACCCGACTGTTCGCGGAGCAGCCGGAGATCCGCGAGTACATCGAGGACACGGCCGTCCGCCACGGCGTCGACAAGCACGTTCGCTTCGGGGTCGAAATGCTCTCCGCACAGTGGGACGCATCGCAATCACTCTGGAAGATCACAACTTCCAGCGGTGAACTCACTGCTCGTTTCGTGATAGCCGCCGCCGGCCCGTGGAACGAACCCTTGACGCCCACGATTCCCGGCCTGGAAACGTTCGAGGGCGAGGTGTTTCATTCCTCGCAGTGGAATCACGACTACGACTTGACCGGAAAGCGCGTCGCCGTCGTAGGTACCGGCGCTTCCGCAGTCCAATTCGTGCCGCGCATCGTCTCCGACGTGTCCGCCCTTCACCTTTACCAACGCACCGCTCAATGGGTCCTTCCCAAGCCCGATCACTACGTACCGCGGATCGAAAGGTCCGTCATGCGATTCGTACCGGGAGCGCACAAGGCTCTACGCAGAATCGAATACGGAATCATGGAAGCGCTTGGATTGGGGTTCCGCAATCCGTGGATCCTGCGTATCGTGCAGAAACTCGGGTCGGCCCAATTGCGCTTGCAGGTGCGCGATCCGAAGCTACGCAAGGCGCTGACTCCCGACTACACCCTCGGTTGCAAGCGACTACTCATGTCGAACTCGTACTACCCGGCCCTCGGCAGACCCAACGTGACCGTCCATGCCAACGCAGTCGAAGAGATCCACGGCAACACCGTGATCGGAGCCGACGGAGTGGAATCGGAAGTGGACGCCATCATCTTCGGAACGGGCTTCCACATCCTCGACATGCCCATTGCATCAAAGGTATTCGACGGAGAAGGTCGATCACTCGACGATCATTGGCAGGGAAGCCCGCGGGCGTACTTCGGTTCCGCCGTCAGCGGATTCCCCAACGCGTTCATTCTGCTGGGCCCGAGCCTCGGCACCGGACACACGTCGGCCTTCATGATTCTGGAAGCCCAACTGAACTATGTGGCACAGGCGATCGGCCACGCTCGTCGGCACGGCTGGAAAACCATCGACGTGCGCCCGGAAGTACAGGCAGCCTTCAACTCTCAAGTTCAGGAGGCATTGGGTACAACGGTCTACAACGCCGGTGGTTGCGAAAGCTATTTCTTCGACGTCAACGGCCGCAACAGCTTCAACTGGCCGTGGTCGTCAGGAGCCATGCGTCGACGGCTACGGGCCTTCGATCCATACGCCTACAACCACACGCTGTCCGACAACCCTGCGTCAGACGACACCGCCGCTGAGCCCACCACCACCCCCGAACCGGAGTACACCACATGAGCCTTTTCGGCACCACCTACCCGCCGATCGATCTCGACGGAGCAGTCGTCGTCATCTCCGGAGGTGGCCGCGGAATCGGCCGGGCCACAGCGGAGTTGTTCGCAGCTCGCGGCGCACTCGTCTGCGTCGGCGACCTCGACGAGGAGACGGCCGTCGACACCGCCGCATCCATCGGCGCACGGGCCCGCGGGTACGCTCTGGACGTCACCTCACGCGAATCCTGGGATGTGTTCGTCTCCACAGTGATCGGCGAATTCGGTCACATCGACATTCTGGTCAACAATGCGGGCGTGATGCCGCTCGGCAGCTTCCTCGACGAGTCCGACGCCACCAGTCGAGTAACCCTCGACGTCAATGTCTGGGGCCCGATTCACGGGATGCGCACCGTGCTGCCCGGCATGGTGGATCGGCGACGCGGCCACGTCGTCAACATCGCATCCATGGCAGGCAAGCTACCGGTGCCAGGAATGGCCGTGTACAACGCAAGCAAGTTCGGTGCGGTGGGCCTTTCCGCCTCTGCTCGTGTCGAATTCGCAGATTCCGGCGTCAGCGTCAGCGCCATCCTGCCCAGCGCGGTGCGCACCGGGCTCTCCTCCGGTGTGCCACTCGGAAAGGGCATGCCGACGGTTGAACCCGAGGTCGTGGCCAAAGCTGTCGTCGACACGGTCGCGCACCGGCGAGCCGAAACTACTGTTCCGCGTTACCTTGCGGGCTGGGACCTCATCGACGCTGTAGTACCCGAATGGATGATAAACATCGGACGCCGGGTGATCGACGATCGCCGCGCGCTGACATCGGTAGATCCGAACGGGCGTGCGGACTACGAAAAGCGAGTGGCACGTCAGGCCGAAAACGAGGAGCACGATCGGAGATGAAGCGGGTAGTTTCGTGGCCATGTACATCCGCCGCGAAACTTCTTCCGACCGTGACGCAATCTATTCACTGCTCGGGGCGGCGTTTGCCGACCAAGCGCCGCCCGGCGAGTCTCCCTACGAGATCGAACTGACACGTCAGCTCTTCGCCTCGAACGACTACTTACCGAAGTTGTCCCTTGTCGCCGTCGCCGGTGATGAGATCGTTGGTTTCGTGATCGGAACACGCGGATGGGTCGGTCCCGTTGAGGCGGTTGGCCTCGGCCCGTTGGCAGTCACACCGGACAACCAACGCAGCGGCGTCGGTTCGGCGCTGATGCACGCGGTGATCGGTGCGTCCGACGCTCTGGACGTGCCACTGCTCGCCCTCCTGGGCAGCACCGAGTACTACCCGCAGTTCGGGTTCGTCACCAGCACGGACGCCGGGATCGAGTCTCCGGAAGCCGAGTGGGGCGAGCACTTTCAGATCAGGACCCTCACCACGCACCGCCCCGATCAGACGGGGAAGTTTTCATACGCAGCGCCTTTCGGGGTCGCTTGACCCTCAGCGCGATGTAAGAGTTCTTTGACATCCAGCGCACGTAGACCTACGCTCAGGCATGTCAAAGAACTCTTACACCTGGGAGGCTTCATGAGCACCACGGCACGGTGGAGCCTGATCATCGGTATCGGCGTCGCAGCAACGCTAGCCTTCAGCTTTTTTGCAGCATTGACCGCCGATGATCGGAAGACGTTGGCCTTCATCGTCTTCGCAATCGTCATGGCACCGGCTTGTATCGGGTCGGCGTGGGCCCTTTTTCCATCGGAGAACGACAAGGCCCCCGCCTACCCCGAGGACACCGTCGAAACAGAATGGAGTCGCAAGGCCGGCTTCGGCGCGTTCACCGACTTGATCACTGCCATGGGGATCGCGCTGATCGCGCACAATGTCTTCGGCGCTCCCGAACTGCCGCTCGTAATGTTTACAGCCCTCGGTCTGGCCGACTTCGGAATCCGGTACTGGGCAGTGTCGAGGGACCGCACCCCACATTCGAGATCTGACGAGATCTGATGCGCAACAACCTTCAAGAACTTCGTACGGCAGCCGGATTGTCACAGCAAGCGTGCGCCGACGCGCTCGGCATCACACGCCAGACCGTCATCTCGATCGAGAAGGGACACTTCGACCCGCGTCTGTCACTGGCGTTCCGAATCGCCGAATACTTCGACAAACGCGTAGACGACATTTTCTCCAGCTGACGCCGTCTCGAACTGACGGAAGATCAGTCGAGCTGCGGTTTCAGTCGAGCTGCGGTTTCAGTCGAACAGAGTTGGCGATCCGTTTTCGTCGTTCCCGTCTTCGACGGCCGTTGCCTTCTTGCCCGAGCCCTTGCGGACGACGGTCAACGTCGTCGTTCGACGCGACAACCTGTGCCCGTCACTGTGTTCGAGCAGCGCCATCCCCTGGCGAACTTCGACTACCGTCCACGGACCCGCATGGCCGGCTGCCTGCACGAGGTCACCGGACTCCACCTCAGTTGCCATGACCACTCCTTGTTCGTCGTGTCCTGCACGTTCTCCTTCCCATTATCGACGCAGCCACCTGGTAGTCGACGCGCAGGGTACCTACGCTGCAGCTGCAACCTTGACCGCATGGCCGACTTCGGCTCGGAATGCCGCGTATTCGGGTGAGCCTCGGAGATCGTCGGGATCGACGCCGGTTCGTGGCAGATCGATTTTCAGGTCGAGCGCGACCTTGCCCGGTCGGCTTGTCAGAACTACGACGCGGGAGCCGAGAAAGGCCGCCTCGTCGGCACTGTGAGTGACGAAGACACTTGTTCGCCCCGATTCGGCACTGACACTGCGCAGGTCCTCCTGCAGACGCTCGCGAGTGAGGGCGTCCAGCGCGGCAAAGGGTTCGTCCAACAGGAGCAACGACGTTTCGGCCGCCAAGGCACGAGCAATTGCCACCCGCTGCTGCTGCCCGCCGGAGATTTCCCAGATACGCCGGTCCGCAGTGCCGACCAGACCGACGCGGTCGAGAAGCTCGTCACGCCTTTGCCCGCGTTCGCTCTTCGCAACGCCGGCGTATTTGAGTGCCAGATCGATGTTGCCGCCCACCGATTTCCACGGAAAGAGCCGTGGCTGCTGAAACACCACTCCCGCACTCGACCCGGGAATCGGGTCGGATCCGGAGACCTGAACCGTTCCACTGGAAGGATTTTCGAAACCCGCGATCAGCCGCAGCAATGTGCTCTTGCCGCAACCCGACGCTCCGACGAGAACCAGAAACTCACCAGGTGTGACGTCGATCGATACGGGCCCGAGTGCCGTGACGGACTCTCGACCGTGGCCGTACCTGTGCGAGACGGTGTCGATTCGGATCGCGCCCGGGCGGTCGGCAGCGAATCCTCCCGAGGCCTGCTGTGCGGTCACGCTACTGGTCAAGGACATCGGGAAGCCCCTTCACATAGAGAGCATTCTGAAAGACCGCCAGATCAGGCACACTGTCGATCTGCTTCTGCTCGGCCAGGAATTGCGCTGCACTCTGCAGGTTCACTGCCAGATTCCCGGGAGCGCCCTCGGTGCCCAACCATTCCGGCGAGGAGATCTGCTCCGGAGTGAGGAACACACCCTGTTTCAACTGCGCTGCCGCGTCGTCCTTCGAGGCGCCTAATTGTGCGGCAACAGCTTCCGCTGCCGCGTTCGGATCAGTGGCGATCGTCGTGAGCGCGCGGGCCTGAACCTGGCGCCAGGTGTCGACGATCTCGGGGTGATCCTTGGCAAACGCAGTCGACACCACACCAAGATCGAGTGTCGGCTTTCCTGCTGTCGCGAGCTCACGGCTGGCGATCAACTGTGTTCCGTCCTTACGGAGTTCGTCGAGCGTGGGCAGCCAGGTGTAGACGGCATCGATGTCACCGCGCTGCCAGGCTGCGAGGGATGCTTGCGGCTGGAGATCCACCAATTGGACGTCGTCGGCACTGAGTCCGGCCTGGTTCAGCGCTGCCAGCAGACTGTAGTGCGCGGTCGAGGCGAATGCCGTGGCCACTTTCTTGCCGCGCAGATCTGCGACGGTCTTGATTCCGGTTGCGTTGCGCGCCACCAGGGCTTCGTTGTCGCCGGCCACGTCCAGAACAAACGCGACCTGATACGGAATGTTCAGCGGTGCCGAGAGGCCACGAGCAACCGGACTCGAACCGATTGCGCCGAAATCGATTTCACCGGCGATGAAGGCGGTGTTGATGTCGGCTCCCGAATCGAACTTCGTCCACTTCACGTTGTACTCGGGCAGTGCGTCTTCGAGCCAGCGATTGTTCTTGACTATCAAGTCGCCGCTCGGGAACGACTGGTAAGCGATACGGATCGTTTCCTTGGACGAATCCTGGCCCGAATGATCCACCGAGCACGCACCGAGAACAAGGGCAAGGACGCCGATCAGCACCGTGAACGCCGTCCGGGCAGCCCTTCCTTCATTGGGCGTCGAATTACTGCTGCGCTTCAGATTGCTGCTGGCGTGTTTCTGATTGTCAGTCATACTTTTCCCCTCCAGGGAACGGCGCGGCGCTCTGCAGCCCGCAGCAGTCCGTCGATGATCAGGCCGGAGAATCCGATGGCAAAGATCCCCACCAGCACGACCGGTGTGTTGTTGTAATTGCTTGCATCCTTGACCATTCCGCCAATTCCGGGGATGCCGTTGAACAGTTCGGCCGCGACCACCGACGAGTACGCCATACCTACCGACAGCCGAATGCCCGTGAAAGTTTCCGGTAAGGCCGACGGGACGACGACGTCCCGGATCACTTGCGCCCGTGAGGCTCCCAGGGCCCTGGCCGCTTCGACAAGTCCGACCGGCGCCGCGACCACAGCAGCTGTGGTGGCCACCGCTGCCGGCGGAAGAGCAGCGAGCGCCAGCAATGTAATCTTCGGCGCCTCGTCGATTCCCAGCCAGATCACCAGCAGGAAGAAATACGCCAGGGGCGGCAGTGCGCGCAGGAACGTCAACCACGGTTCGAGCAGGCTCCGCAGCCATGTCACCGATCCCATGGCCAAACCGAGGATCACGCCCAATCCGACGCCGATGATCACACCGACCAGCACCCGTCGCAGCGTCATGTAGAGGTGCTCCCAGAGCAGGTAGCCCTGGTAGCCGCGCACTCCGTCGTGCGTGGTCATCGTGTTGACGAAGGCATGCCAGACCGTGCTCGGGAACGGCACGAAGGTCTCACTCCAGGTGCCGCTCGCGGCAGCGACCTGCCACAGGGCCAAGAATGCGATCACGGAAAGCACCGGCAGTCCGACAGTGGTCGCACTCGAAGTCCACGGCCGACGCGGCTCACGGTTCGGTTCCGTGACTGATGTTGGTTCTATTGCTTCGACAGGAGTCGACATCGCTGTTCTTCCTCGACGTACGGAAAATTCCGGCACACATGCAGCAACGGGCGCATATGCAGGGGCGAAGGCGCACAGAGCGGCGCCATTCTCACTCAGGAGAGTCGGAAGGAATCAACAGCAACAGCAGTTGGCACCAAGACGGCACAGGTCGACGGCGATGCGTCGTGTCAGTGGCGTCGAGGGCATGGGGGTAATTACTACCTGTGTCTGCAATTACCCGCAAATGCGGGGGAAATAGGCGTCAGTCGGCCAAGCGAACCGACAGCGAATACATGAGCGGGATCTCGGGTCGTCCGGCCGGGACTCCCCAACGCTTGCCGCCGAGTTCAGCCATCTCCTCGAATCCTTGCCAACCGTTGGCGTACGGGTACTCGTCGAAAGACTCGAGCGTCAATCCGGCGCGCCGCAAAGTTCCTAGCACCTCGGAAATGGACCAGTTGAATTCACATGAGGGGAAAGGATTTTCAAAGTTCTCGACTCCTTTTCCCTCAGCGCCTGGCAAGACGAGATCGGCCGAATCTGCCACGTAGTCGCCCACGCCACGGGGTTCGGTCACGGGAGTCCCGCCTCCGTACGGGTATGTCAGCGACCACCTCTCGTCGAAACACATGGCAAACGGATGAAACTCCACCAGAACGAATCGACCGTTCGGCGCGAGAACACCGGCAATCCCCTCGGCCCACTCGTCGAGATCGGGTAACCAGATCACCGTTCCGTACGAAGAAAAGACTCGGTCGAACTTTCTCTGGCCAGCGGCAGCAGCGCGGAGCCACGCAGATACATCGGCACGCTCGAAATCGGCGGCAATTCCGGATTCCGCGGACAAGGTTCGGGCGAAGTCGATCGCGGAATCCGCGATGTCGACGCCGGTCACCGCGGCACCGAGAGCGGCCAAACTCAACGAATCCTGACCGGAATTGCACTGCAGATGAAGAATCGAGGAGCCGTCGATCTCGCCGAGCAGCGCCAGTTCTTCCGGATACAAGGTCGACCCGCCGTTGCGAAAGAACTGTGCCTGGTCTCCTTTGTGACTGTTGTGAGCGACGGTCGCCGCATTCCACGACAACCGATTCATCTCCGCTGCATCCATCACTACTGCATCCACCTCTACTGCATCCACTTCTCGACCCACAACAAGTCCGCCCGAGTTCACCACGTCCCAGGTCACGTCGGCAATCGATTTACTGGGCTGGAAACCTATCCGAACGAAGATGCAACAGGTTACAGTTTTTCGACGGACCATCGAAGGAGAACCAGTGCGCTACGGACTCAGCCTGTTCACCAGTGATCGCGGCATCCGCCCTGCCGATGCAGCAAAGGCTGCGGAGGCGAATGGATTCGACGCCTTTTACGTTCCGGAGCACACTCACATCCCCGTCTCGAGGGATTCCGATCACCCCGGAACCCAGTCGGCCGAATTGCCCGACGACCGTTACATGCGCACACTCGACCCCTGGGTTGCCCTCGGCACCGCCGCGTCGGTCACGAATACCATCCGATTGGGCACCTCCGTGGCTCTCCCCCTCGAACACGATCCGATCACTCTCGCGAAAACCATCGCATCGCTGGACCATCTTTCCGGCGGACGCGTGGTCTTCGGCGTCGGATTCGGCTGGAATGCAGAGGAACTCGCCGACCACGGCGTACCGCCCAACAAACGCCGGACCGCACTCCGGGAGTATCTCGAAGCCATGGGTGAACTGTGGTCGAAGGAAGAAGCTTCGTACGACGGCCAATTCGTGAAGTACGGACCCAGCTGGGCGTGGCCCAAACCAGTTCAGAAGCCCCGTCCTCCCATCCTCTTGGGCGGCGGCGGCAACGAGAAGACTTTCAAGTGGATCGCAAAGTCTGCCGACGGGTGGATCACTACACCCATCGAGCAGGAGATCGACGGAAACGTGGAACTGCTCCGAAAGATCTGGGCCGAGGCAGGTAGAGTCGGCGAGCCTGAAATAACCGTCCTGGCAGGCAAACCCGATTCGGAGAAGCTCGCCCACTGGGAAAACATCGGTGTCACCGAAGCAATGTTCGGCACTCCGGACAAGAGCCCCGACGAGGTTGTCGGATACATGGAACGTCTGGCAGCCAAGCTCGGACGGTGAGGTCCGCCACAGCATCTTGACCTCAACTGCACTCGAGGTTTTAACGTCGGTATTGCACAAGACAGTGCAACGGCAGCAAAACCCGAGACAGAAGAGGGGCGAGGAGTGACCACAAAACTGGTTGGCACCCAATCTGTTTCGGACGACTCTGTTGATGCGGAGCCGTCCATCCGAAACTCCTTCGTCGAGGCGTTCCGGAACCATCCCGCCGGCGTCTCGATCATCACCGCAACGGGCGATGACGGCCCGGCCGGCATCACGTCATCGTCGGTGATCTCGATCAGCGCCGATCCTGCAGTTCTGGCGTTTTCACTGCAGTCGTTGCGAGGCTCTGCGAGCGTCATCGCTTCCGCCCGCAGTTTTGTTGTTCACCTGGCAAATTCGGCGAACGAACGACTGGCTTCCACGTTCGCAACCCGCGGCGCTGTGCGCTTCGGAGACGATATGCCCTGGTCGTTTCTCTCGACGGGTGAACCGTTCCTGCATGGGACAGGCCACGCCCTGCGTGCGGTTCCCTTGAATGCCACTACATGTGGCGCCGCAGTGATCGTCACTGCACGCGTCGTCGACGTCATCGATCCGCAGCACATGTCAGCGCCGCTCGTCTATCACAATCGAACCTATCGAAATCTCTCGACTCACAACATTTCCTCAAAGGAAGGCATGTCACATGACTGAATACGTTCTCCCCGAACTGGATTACGACTACGCCGCTCTCGAACCGCACATCTCCGGCGAGATCATGGAACTGCACCACAGCAAGCACCACGCCACGTACGTGGCGGGCGCCAACAGCGCAATCGAGCAGTTGGCTGCTGCGCGCGAAGACGGCACGATCACCGCGAAGGCGCCGCTGCTCAGCAAGAACCTCGCCTTCCACCTCGGCGGCCACACCAATCACTCCATCTTCTGGAAGAACCTCTCCCCCAACGGCGGTGAGCGGCCAGAGGGCGAGTTGGCAGCCGCAATCGACGAGCACTTCGGCACCTTCGACGCATTCGTCAACCACTTCTCCGCTGTAGCAACCACTTTGCAGGGGTCCGGCTGGGCGGTACTGGCCTACGACACGGTCGGGCAGCGCCTGGTCATCGAGCAGCTCACCGACCAGCAAGGCAACATCAGCATCGGTATCGTTCCGTTGCTCATGCTCGACATGTGGGAGCACGCTTTCTACCTGCAGTACAAGAACGTCAAGGCCGACTACGTGAAGGCCTACTGGAACGTCATCAACTGGGAAGACGTTGCACAGCGATACGCGACGGCCACAGCCTCGACCGGCTTGATCGTCCCCGCCTGATCGTCCCCACCCGATCACTGCCATATCACCCCGATCAGCCCAGCTCGGCACGGTGGCTCCGTTGCCGAGCTGGGTTTTTACACCCCCGAGATCGATGTATGTGAAGGCAGGTAACATACACCGAGCGCGGCTGACTCGGCCGTCCGCCGATTCGACTCCGAGGGGAACCAGTGCTCGATATCAGTGGTTTGATCGCGACGTGGCGTCCGACGCTGGACACCGCAGCACGCAATGCATGGGGACTCTCGTTCGGCGACGGTGTCGAGAAGACCGAACGCACCCCGTCCGTACTGATCAGCGAAGGTCCACACCGCGATCTGTATCGCTTCGGCGCATTGTGGAGGCCAAGAGGTAATCCGGTTCTCCTCGTACCGCCCCTCGCGGTTTCAGCCGACTGTTACGACCTTCGTGCGGGCCAAAGCCTCGCCGCGCACCTACTGGATGGGGCGAACACGCCCTACCTCCTCGACTACGGGACCATGCGGTACTCCGACCGCGGGATGGGTTTCGAGGCCTGGGTCGACGACATCATCCCGGAAGCGATCCGTACGATCTCGGACCTACATGACGGCGCACCGGTTTCGCTGATCGGGTGGAGCCTCGGCGGGACCATGTCTCTGCTCACGGGCTCCGCTCACTCCGACCTGCCGATCGCATCGATCACGGCAATCGGAACGCCAATCGATTACACGAAGATTCCCGCTATCAGCCCCTTGAGGCTGATCGGCAAATACACGGGCGACACCCCACTCACGTCCGCGACCAATCTTGTCGGCGGACTACCTGCTCCACTCGTTCAGGCGAGTTACAAGGTGACGGCGTTGCAGCGCGAAGTTCTCAAGCCATGGTTCATCATGCGCAACCTCCACAACACCGAGACACTGGCTCGCATGGAATCGATAGACAAGTTCATGGCAGCCATGCCTGGATACCCTGGCAAGGCTTTTCAGCAGATCTGCGAACAACTCATGCTCGGCAACAATCTCTACAACGACGCCGTCACGCTTGCCGGACGCGAGATCAAACTGTCAGCTCTGAGCGTTCCCGTTCTCGCGATCGGCGGCACCACTGACGTGATTGCACCCATCGCTTCGGTGGAAGCAATCACGTCGGTCCTCACCGGCGCGCCGTCGGTCCGGTTCGAGAAGGCGCCGGGAAGTCACCTCGGGCTCGTTGCCGGCCCCACCGCGAGAGACTCCACCTGGGCGCACATCGACGAATTCTTGAAAGAGAATGCACCGCAGTTGGTTTCGACCAGCTAAATCACGGCGTTGTGATGCCCGCGGCTACAGCTGCCTTGTGCCAATCCGGGAATTCACTCAGCAAACGGGTGTACAACTGGGCGTCGTCGACGGTGTCGATGTCGTCCAGCGCGAAGAATCCGGCATTGTCGACCACCCTGCCGTCGAGGTCGTCGAGCTTCTCCAGCACTCCGTAGTTGGCCTTGCCGATTCCGACGAACTGCCAAAAGGCCGGGAGCCCAGACGCTTCGCGCATCAATTTCGTGATTTCCTTGCGCTCGCTGAAGCCACCGTCGGTGAAGAACAGGACGAGCGTCGGCGCCGAACCACGTGTCAGGCCGGAAAGAATCTCAGTCATGATCGGCACTTCACGATTTGCGGCGCCGATCTTGTCATAGTTGAATCCGCCGTGCGAGCCGCGCAAGTGCAGGTAGGTATCCGACCACTCTTCCGCGTCATGGACAGAGATCTCGGGGAGTTTGACGAAGCTGACTGCATACAAGTACGGCTCCAGCTTGCCGTCGTCATCGAGTTGGATCGCAACGGGAATCATGCGTTCGACAACACGATGCACCACTCTGGTGCGGTACTGCTTGGCCATACTTCCGGTTTTGTCGATCACCAGGACCACCCGTGCCCGAATTCCGTTGCCACCCTTCGTCAGCAGGACCTTGGCCACTTCGCGCTTTCGGAGGTCCAGCTTCTCCCGCTTCACCATGGAGAGTTTGGCTTCGTCGGGCACGGTCCGAATGCCGTCTGTCGTTTCAGCAGAGCCGGCGGGTCGAGCCTGCGGTTCCTCGTCGACCGACACTCCGAATGCTGTTACCAGGTCCGCCAATCCGCTGTCCCAGCCAGCTGACACGTTTCGCAGCTTCCAGCCCGCGCCGCGGCGATAGATCTCGACGAGAACCGCTGCCCTCTCACTCGTCAACCCCAAAGCCTGAGCCACGATGGCGGTGGAACCAACCTGCTCCACCACGACACCAAGGCTCCCGACAGCAGACAGGGTTCCGTTTGCCGCCGCATCAAGTGCCACGGCAACACTCAGCTGATGGATGTCAGCGGGCAACCTCGCAATGTCGATTTCGATGACGCCGCCGGACTCCAAGCGCACCGCGCCTTCGGGTGAGACCGGCTGATTGAAGAAGACAAAATCTGCGTCGTCCCGTACTTCGTTCCGTTCGTCGAGCTGGAACACCATCAGGTCTACCGTGCCCGGGGCGCTACCGTTCACCGCCACCTTCAGCGAAGTTCCCTCAATGACTGTGTTCGCTCCACGCGCCAGCTCCATACCGGAAGATTAGCTGGCCACCAAAGAATCAACGGCCCCGCGGTCGGAAGAATCACAGCACACTTTCAGCAATCGCTAGGATTCTCGAGGCAGACTGTTCGTGGAAGATTTGTCGCACGCGGGACAAGAGCCTGAACATCGACAGAATCCTAGGGTCGATCAGGAGGTCAAAATGCCGCACGGCCAGACGCGCACCATCCCGATGTTGCCACTCTTGCCACCTCTGACGAATTTCGACGACGCAAGTCGCTCGGTCGTGTCCTACCTCGACGAATATCTTCCGCTGGCACTGTGGTCGATCACGCGGTTCGACGGGTCCAATCAAATCTTTCTCACCGTCTCACCCAACCCACTTCACATCGAAGTCGGCGAGACCCGGGCTTGGCCAAACACCATGTGCAGCGAGGTGGTACTCGGAAATGCGCCGCCAGTCTCATCGAATCGCGCGCTCGTGCGCGCACTGTCCCGTGATGGCAGATGGGAAGGCATTGGCGCATACGTCAGCATCCCAATCCTCCACAACGACGGCAGTCTCTTCGGCACTCTGTGTGGCGCCGACCCGAGTGCGGGCGACTCCGCGCTCGAGGACAACCTAGCCCTCCTCAATCTCCTGTGCCGACTTCTCGGAACCATTCTCGATGTCGACTATCAGCGCGCGCAGTCAGTCCGACTGGCCGAAACTGCGCAACTCGATGCCGAGACCGACCCGTTGACAGGTCTTCTCAATCGGCGCGGGTGGAATCGCATCCTCGAGGCCGAGCAAACTCGGTACCGCCAATTCGCCGATCCGGGAGCTATCATCATCGTCGATCTGGACGACATGAAGACCATCAACGACGAACTCGGCCACGCCGCGGGCGACGAATACGTTCAAAGGGCCGGCAAGATCTTGGCAGCGTGCGCGCACCCTGGTGCGGTGGTTTCACGGTTGGGCGGAGACGAGTTCGGAATCGCTCTGCCCGATACACAGCCGCGCGCCGTCGACTACCTGCTCGAGTGTTTGGAGAAGGCGTTCCGGAATGCCGACGTCTATTGTTCGATCGGTCGAGCCGACTTTTCCATGACCCAAAGCCTTTCCGAGACTTGGGATACGGCCGATGCGGAGATGTACCGCCACAAGCGTTCGAAGCGCTGATTAGCCTCCCCCACGGCCTGTTGGCACCGCATCGAGGTCTCCTTCAATGCGGTGCTCGGCCGTGTTCTGTTGTGCCCGAGGAGTACTACCTCAGGTTTTGAAGGTGGTGTTCGCCGGTCGCGGGTGCTGCTGCGGGTCGATCGAGGGCGGCGGAATGAACCACGGTTTGTTGTCGACACCGATCCGAATCGCCCATTTCCCGACGAACCCGGATTTTCGGTGCATCAACCGATGATGTGAACGGCACAGCAGGACCAGGTTGTTCATCACCGTCGGGCCACCGTTGGCCCAGTGCTTAATGTGATGCGCATCGGTCCAGGCGGGTACGCACGTGCAGCCGGGGAAGGCGCAGCCTTTGTCCCGGGCGATCAACGCCACTCGCTGTTCGGCGGTGACCAATCGTTTTCCTGGTTGCGCATCCAAGGGCGCGCCGTGATCGTCGAGCAGAACGGTCGAGAGGAAACAATCACACCCGAGAAGCCTGGTCTGCGACACCGACAGCGGTCCGAGCCAGGGCATGTGCCCGACATCAAGATCCGACACAGCCATTCCGTCATCAGCAGTGGAGGGTGCTGCGGCGCAGTCCCGATGCTCCGCCAGATCCCGAGCATTGATGTGAACGTTCACGTGCGGGCGTTGGCCACCGTCTGTGCCTGTTTTGGCGCAGTCGAGATACCGGCGGATCAGTTCGGTGAACCCGTCGGCAGTTCGTTTCGCTGCCGACCGAGAATCCGGGGTTCCATCCGGTGCCGGGGTCGGCATCGTCAAATTCGACAACGCCGACAACAACATTTCGCCGGTGAGGGCATCGAAATCACCACGCACCACCACCCGACCGTTCAACGTCGACGCGATCCGCAACTCATTGAGATCGACATCCTCGGCGGGCGGGATCTCATCCGACTCGAACAACCGCTCCAACGTCGCGATCACGTTCCGCACCTTCGTCGTCGTCGCCTCCACACCCGACGCAGCAGCCAACAACAAATCGATGCACTTCGGGAGCGCCTCCTCCGGCATCCCCTTCGGCGGTGACTCACAGAACGCCACGATCAACACAGCATGATCGAACGAGCAATCCCCGCCATCGAAGCCTGCCGCCACCGCCGGAAACGGCCGCAAAGCCGCACCCAACGCGGCGATCTTCTTCCCGTCCCGAACCTGCAACATCGTGTTAGCCGCCAACCAGGACCCCACCCCGCGACTGGCAATCACCTGATCATCCGGGCGCAACGACAACTCGTCCACCACCGCCACACGCACAGCTTCGAGGCGCAGAATCTCCACACTCGCCTCGACAGCAGCCTCACGCAACTCAGCAGCAGTCAACCGCCACAGGCGTCCGCGCAACCCCACCGCAGAACCCGACACCACATCCGACAACAAGACACTCATTGAATCCCCCGATCCCCTCCCCAAACAATACTCGAACATACGTTCGAGTCAACCCCTTGCTACCAGCGCAAATGAGAGCAGGGAATAGTTCGACCGTCGCACGCGTATTATTTGAGTAAGCAATACTTGCGGTCGCAAATAAATGGAGGGCGTCACCGATGACAACTGATGAACACGTACGTGGTCGTGTGTGGCGCGACCTCGTCGTCTCCCACAGCGTCATCCTCGGCAAGATGGAGGCGGACCTTCGAACCACCACCGGACTCACCCTTGGCCAGTACGACGTTCTGCTCCGACTGCACGAAGTTCCGGGAAACACGATCCGAATGGGCGATCTGGCCGAACTGGTCCTGGTCACCACCAGTGGCGTGACGCGCGTCGTCGATCGATTGGTCGAGGCCGGATTAGTGGAGCGTGTTAGACCGGACAACGATCGACGCGTCGTGACGGTATCGATGACGCCTGCGGGCAAGAAGACGCTTCGAAAAGCGTCCGCCATACACACGCGAGGGATCGCCGAATACTTCTCCGATCTCATTGAAACCGAGGAGCTTCCGGTACTCGAACGCTTCTTCTCCCGACTTGCCACACATCACACGAATCAAGGCGGCGCATGCGATGCGCACGTAGAACAACTCTCCATCACCCCCACGAACAGATAGCGAGAAACAACATGGCTTTCGAATTGGGCGTCTACCATTTCGGTGAACTCACCCCAGATCCCACTACCGGCGCGATGATGAATCCCGGTGTCCACCTTCGCCATTTGGTGGAGCAGGCAACCGTTGCCGATCAGGTTGGACTCGATGTCTTCGGCGTCGGCGAGCACCATCGCACCGACTTCGCAGTCTCAGCCCCGGCAGTTGTGCTCGCGGCAATGGCTCAGGCTACCGACAACATCAAGCTGTCCAGCGCCGTAACCGTACTCAGTTCCGACGATCCCGTCCGTGTGTTCCAACAGTTCGCGACAGTCGACCTGCTTTCCGAAGGCCGTGCCGAGATCATTGCCGGCCGAGGTTCGTACACGGAGTCATTTCCGCTTTTCGGGTACGACCTGTCCCAGTACAACGAACTCTTCGCCGAAAAGCTCGATCTACTACTGAAACTGCGCGACGAGAACCCGATCAACTGGGAAGGACAACTTCGCGCACCACTGATCGACGGTGACGTGACGCCCCGCCCGGACCGTCAGATTCCGGTGTGGATCGCAGTCGGAGGTACTCCGGCCTCTGTCGTCCGTGCCGCGAAACTGGGCCTGCCCCTCTCACTGGCCATCATCGGTGGAAGCTACCAACAGTTCGAGCCGTTCGTCGATCTGTACCGCAGGGCTGCAGCGGAGTTCGGACACGATCCGAAGAAGCTCGCTGTCTCGATTGCTTCGCCAGGATTTGTCGATACCTCGAAGCAAACAGCACTCGACACGTCGTACCCGTACTTCCAGGCCGGGTGGATGCAGAATCATCATCAGCGGGGAAACGGAGTTCCCATGCCGCGCAGGGCATACGAGGCGCAGGCAACCACCGCGGGTGCGTTCTTCCTCGGCGGCCCGCAGGAAATCATCGACAAGACGATGGCGCAGTACGAACTGTTCCATCATGACCGCATCATGATCCAGATGGGGTTCGGCAACGTGCCACAGAAGGACATGCTGCGTGCGATCGAGATCCTCGGCACCGAAGTAGCCCCCGTTGTGCGTAAGGAAATCGAATCACTGAAGTCGTCCCAAAAATAGGAGTTTCGATGAGCACACCGCTCAAAATTGTTGCCGTTGTCGGCAACCTTCAAAAACCCTCCAAGACTCGTGCCCTCGTCGACCTGATCGTCGAAACCTTGGGAGACTTCGAGCAGATCGACACACGAGTTTTCGAGATCGTGGATCTGATTCCAGGTCTTGCATCTGCTCTGGATCGCGATCACGTCGACTCAGTGACCGCCGAAGCGCTGGCAGCAGTCGAGTCCGCCGATATCGTCATCGCGGCGTCACCGGTGTTCCGAGGCTCGTACACGGGAATGTTCAAGCATTTCTTCGATCTCGTGGACCAGTACGCGCTTGCCAACACTCCGGTGATTCTTGCTGCGACAGGTGGCAGCGACCGCCACGCTCTCGTGTTGGACCATGCCCTGCGTCCACTGTTCGCTTTCTTCCAAGCGCTGACCGCTCCGGTCGGGATCTATCTCAGCTCAGGTGATTTCGACGGAACGACTATCCTCAACCCCGAGGTATTCGAGCGTATCGAGATGGCAGCAAAGGACGTCCTGCCGGTAGCGAGGATGCTCGCGGAGCGGGATCGAGTTGCGCTGACGTGAACACCCCTCATTCGCACAACACGGCAACAGTTGCCGGTCTGAGGATGATCGAACAGCTACGTCAGGTTCACGAACCTCTGCGAGCCGATATCGAGGTACTCGAGAATGCCCTGCAACTGTTTTCGGACGAAACCGCCGATCTGACTCGGATACCCGAGATGATCGACAATCTGACGATCGCGGATTTCGTCTGGCAACTACGGGTCAACTGCGACTTCTACTGCAACACGCTGACTCTGCACCACACCATCGAAGATCAACGAATGTTCCCGGTAATGACCAGGAACTTTCCCGAGTTGGCCCCTGCGGTCGAACGACTGCAGGCAGAACACAAGCTTGTCGGGGAGATCGTGTCGGAAGCCAAGCGTGCGTCGCTCGCGCTGAGCACCGAATCCTCCACGGTCAATCGGGCACACGCCGCAATCTCCGAATTGGCGGATCATATGCAGTCGCACCTCGATTTCGAGGAGGCCACACTCTTTCCGTACTTCCGAAGGATGGATCGCGACTGGCATTACGGCTGATCGCGCACACTCAGTGATTCTTCAGCTCCATCGCAGTAGCGTCGAAATGGCCACCTCATGTCAGGAGCCCCCCATGACCACCCCGGATCAACCCACTGTCCAGCAATCCGTTCCTCAGCACCCGATTCGACCACCCGTCAATGCGGGCTGGGCAGTGGTCTCGCTGCTGTTCTTCTGGCCGCTTTCCTTCTCCGCTTTCACGCACGCCTTCAACGTGTATCCGCTGTGGGCTGAAGGCGATGTGGCCGGGTCGCGGTACGCGTCCGATCGAGTGAAACGACTCGGTCAGATCTCGCTGTGGATCGCAGGCGGGCTACTTCTCCTGGTCTGCATCCTGTACGCGATTGCGGCAATCGTGTGGTTCGCCAACGGTGGCCACGATTACGGGCCGCGACGTATGCGCTGAACAACCACACTGAAACAACAACAACACCGCCGAACATCACCTCATCAATCGATCGACGAACTCCATGGTCTGGTCCATCGAAGCGACCGTCGTTTGACCGTGGCTGATTCCGGCGAGTTCTTGATACTCGAACTGCGTTCCCCGCGAACGCATGTCGACCAGTTGCGCCCAGGTAAGGGCGACAGGAACCGTTGTGTCCGACACGCTCTGCACCACGCGCAGTGGACGGTCGTAGCCGTCGACCGGCACCTGCATCATCTCGCGGAACAGGTCGTACATGCGCGGCGTCCATACCGACCGAGAAAACAACGAGCTCAACTGGATTCGTTCGGCTCGAATGTGTCGGCCGAGATCTCCGGCGCACAGTGTCCGAGCCTTTTCCATCCACTCGATCCCCTGCGGCGAGAGAACCTCGCGAATGTTCTCTTCGGGTCGTTGATCGTCGATCCCGGCCAGGACGTACAGCGCATATCCCACCAGCCCGGTGATACCGATGTCGGGAAACAGCGGGCCGCCCAACGGAAACAGCCCTTCCATGTGTGTGGGGCCTGCGACGACAACCGAGCCACGGAAATCCAATTCCGGTGCACGAGTGGTGGCATCGTGTCCCGCGAAGTACGCCGCATGACCACCTTCGGACAAACCCGCGACCATCCACCGCGGACTCAGCACATTGCCGTACAACTCGTGCGCGGCCCGCACGATGTCGACGGCATTCGCCCCGGCGGCATGTCCGTCGAGATAGGCCAGCACCCCGTCGGTACCAACTCCCGAGTAGTCGGTAGCGACCACCGCGTACCCCTGCTCCAACCAGCGTTCGATCGGTTCGATCTCGCCCGGACCGAATCCGGTCGACGAGGGTGCACACTGATCCGCACTGCCCAAAGTTCCGTGGGCATAGGAGATGACGGGCCAACCGCCCGCCGGTGGGGCGCCTTCCGGCAGAAACACGGACCCTGACGACTCTCCCCATCTGTCAGCGGTACGCAGAGTTCGATAGACGACCCGCTGCGTCTCACCGGCGCCGACCGGAAACACTGCGGCCGAGAGTTCGCCATAGGACTCCAGCGCGCCCGCGACTTCCGGTTCGTCCGCCGTCGCCACTGCAACACCTGACCCCCACCCGAGACCCGACAACAGAATGCTCGCCACCACGGCCGCAACAAAGGTTCTACCCGAACGACTCACCACGCCAACCCCTCCCGACCTATGCAGAGCATGATGTCGATATGCAGATCATCATCACCGGTCACAGCCTGCCCGGACGTGAGTGTTCCGAAACCGCAACCTTCGAAGAGCGCAGCAACATCCACGTCGGCGTTCAGCGCCGAGGCAAGCCACACGAAATCCTCGACCTCGTACCGGGAGATACCGAGACAGTGCGATGGGAACTGACAGCGAGTCTGGAGCGAAAGTCCGGTGCCTGGGACTTACTCGGTCCATACATCCAGGGTCCACCTCGCGGACGCTTCATCTACCTGTCCTGGGTGACGGTATCCGATGACCAGACGTTCGAGATGTTTCGGCGCGCAAAGCTGATGCTCGACGCGATCCCCGAGCACATCGCCGAGGAGGCCGACGCTTCCGGCATGCTCCACGGAGACCTCGGCCTCACCGACGCCGCAGGTAAACCACTGTGTGCGGCTATCCGACCGCCGACGATCACATGGTCATCCTCGCCTTACTGAGCATCGTTCAGTAGTGTGGAGATCGAGCACTTAGTGTACCCGGTGGCCCCACACGATCGATACGGAGTCCGAACTGATGAGCACCGAACACCTCGATGTCCTGATCGTCGGCGCCGGCTTGTCCGGCATCGGTGCTGCGTATCGACTCCAGACCGAGCTTCCCGGCAAGTCGTACGCAATCCTCGAGGCCCGTGCGAACAGTGGCGGAACCTGGGACCTCTTCAAATACCCTGGCATCCGATCGGATTCCGACATGTTCACGCTCGGCTACCCGTTTCGGCCGTGGACAGATGCCAAAGCAATCGCCGACGGTGATTCGATCCTCCGGTACGTGCGCGACACCGCGCGAGAGAACGGGATCGACAAGAAGATTCGGTACAACCGGAAGGTGACGGCCGCATCATGGTCGTCGGCGGACTCGACGTGGTCAGTCACGGTCACGACCGGCGACGAAGACGAAACATTGACCTGCAATTTCCTCTATCTCTGCAGCGGTTACTACAGCTACGAGGGCGGATACACCCCCGACTTCCCCGGACGTGAATCGTTTGCCGGCGAGGTTGTGCACCCGCAGTTCTGGCCCGAAGAACTCGATTACTCCGACAAGAAGGTCGTTGTGATCGGAAGCGGCGCCACCGCAGTCACATTGGTCCCCACGATGTCACGGGACGCAAGCCACGTCACGATGCTCCAGCGATCACCGACATACATTCTGGCTCTGCCGTCCAGCGACAAGGTATCGGACACCATCCGCGCAGTATTGCCGAATCAACTCGCGCACAGCATCGCTCGATGGAAGAGCATCGTAGTGAACCTGAGTTTCTATCAACTGTGCCGGCGCAGTCCAGCGCGTGCAAAGCGGTTGCTGAACCTCGCGATCAGTCGCCAACTCCCGGAAGAGATCCCACTCGATCCTCACTTCACACCCACCTACGATCCCTGGGATCAACGCTTGTGCGTCGTACCGGACGGCGATTTGTTCAAAGCCCTCCGATCCGGCAAGGCCTCGATCGAGACCGATCGCATCGACACTTTCACCGAGACCGGAATTCGTCTCGCGTCAGGTCGCGAACTCGAAGCTGACATCATCGTCACTGCAACAGGATTGAAGATGGAAGCGTGCGGCGGGATGTCGATCGAAGTGGACGGCGAACCCGTCACCCTCGGTGATCGTTACGTCTACAAGGGCATGATGATCAGCGACGTACCGAACTTCGCGATGTGCGTCGGCTACACCAACGCCTCGTGGACTCTGCGAGCAGATCTCACGTCGATGTACGTCTGCCGACTGCTGACGGAGATGGACAAGCGCGGCTATTCGAAGTGCGTGCCGCACGCGAGCGAAGAGATGGACCAGCGGCCGATCCTGGACCTGGCGTCGGGGTACGTCATGCGTGCTGTGGAACAGTTCCCGAAGCAGGGATCGAAGTCACCGTGGAACATGCGTCAGAACTACATCCTTGATCGTCTTCACTCGACGTTCGGGAGCATCAACGACCACATGACGTTCTCGAAGGCGCCAGCTCGACAGTCGACGCCGGTACCGAGCAAGAGTTGAGCGGACCACGAACAACCAGGTAGAGCAATCGGGCGAAGCCACCAATCGATCCGACGACAAAGAACACACCCGAACCTGCGACTACTGCACAGAGCGCACCGAGAACGATGATCGCCGACGCCTCTACCATTCGACCGGCGGACTCCGATCCGAGAACGTGTATTTCATCAACTCCTTCGTCCATAAAACTATTTTCAGCCAACCGTCCAGCCGGTTTGTAGGGACTTTAGTCGCGAGTCGGATCAAAATGGACTCATAATTGCAGGTCAAGCGTTCAGTTGGCCATTCCGGCCGGATGATCTCCAGTCCGTTCCGTTGTGATGGTCGGCAACCGAGTGCTGGTCGAATACATGGACGATTCACGAATCGACACGGTCGTATCAAATCTCCGTGCCTCTCCACCCACTCTTACGCAGGGTGTGGCCCAGCAGCGTGATCACCAGTGAAAACATCGGCAGGGCAATGATCACCCTCGCGGCAAACACCCCCGATCTTCCCGGCCGCGTCCTTCGCAGCGACAAGATCAACGAACTCGCGCAGGCCTGACAGCTTGGCCTCGAAAGACGAAACCGCGGGCGACGAGTTCCAACGCCACGGCCACCGAGCAGGTTTGTGCCAACAACAACCCTGCCAATACAAGAATTTGCACAGCACCGGCCTGAACGGCCGATCCCGTCGCGAGCAACACACCGACAAAGGCTCCGGGCAATGTCACGAGGCCGACGGTGCGTGTCTGGTCGACTCCAGGCAGCAGAGCATCGGAGGCAGCGGTGCGGGCTACCTCCCACCGCGCATCGCGTTGGGAAAATCCAAGGCTCAGTGCTGCTTCCACTTCCCCGTACCGGTCGTCGACGGCGTCGAGTCCGCGTTTGGCTGCCATCGATGTTGCAGTCATCGCGCCACCCAGAACAATGCCGCCGATCGGCACCAGAGCGACGCCTTGCAGCGGAACCACTCCGGACAGCAGCATCAGTGGCAGAACCACACCGATTCCCGACGCCAACGCGATGGTCAGCCAAACTCCGGACGTCCCCGCGTTCGAGCGTCGTGCCGCGGTGAAAGACGCTGCAACGAACATGCCGACGAGCACGAGGAGCGCCGACCAGATGTGAGCCAAGGCGGCGGCAAGGATCAACGAAATCGCAGCCAACTGAAGAGCGCCACGAGCGAGGGCACCGGGGACCACCCGAACGCTACCGAGATAGGTGAATCGGTAGACGAGCGTGGCGACAAGTGCCATGACGATGCAGAGCACAGCCAGACGGATGCCGGAGTCGGCTATCGAAAGGCTCATGGGTCTCAGTGTTCCCTACGAGCCGAGTCCGATCCGAATTCGAGAACCGCTCAGAACACCCAACCGCGAAGGGCGACGAATCGCAGGCCACCGACAATTCCGCTCACGGCGATCACAAGCCCGGCTTGAAGAAGCCCGTCGGCGCCCGGGAGAAGGAAGCCGAGCGCACTGATGGCGGCAGAACTGGCGATCAACCCGACCAGTGCGAGTCCACCGCCTTCCCACTGCGCGGTGAACCAGTTGACGCGATCCGCGGCATGGAAGGTGAGCCGGCGATGCAGTTCGTTGGCCAGAATGGTGCTCAAGACTGCACCAACTGCGTTGGCGACCAGCGCTCCGTCACCGCGCAGCGCCAGAAAAGCGGCAAAGTACAAGATGTTGCTGGCTCCGCCGACGAGGGCAAAACGAACGAGCTGAGCAAAGGCGCCGTCGCCGGCAAGAGCGCGAAGCCTCGTTGCCGCGAAACCTGCACTCCGCGTACCCACCATCGAGATCGGATTGCTCCCGACCCAGATGTCAGACGTGCTCATATCGGCTTCTCTCATACGGACAATCGGAACCACACGTTCCGCTTAGTAATATAGCACTAACGGAATCGATCATTCCGCTTAGTGCCGTAGACTGTGAGGATGCCGACAACACACCCCGACGCTTCTCATGCGGGGACCTCGGCCGACTGCTCACAGCCGCGCCTTCGGTCCGACGCCAAGGCCAACCTCGAGCGCATCCTCAACTCCGCTCGCGAGGTGTTCGCTGCCCAAGGACTCGACGCCACGCTGGCAGACGTCGCGAAGCACGCCGGCGTCGGCGTCGGCACCGTCTATCGCCGCTTCGCCAGCAAGGACGAACTGATCCAGGCACTGTTCGACACGCGGTGTTCCGAGATCGAAACGATCGCCGCCACCGCCCGAGAGATGCCCGACGCCTGGGAAGGTCTTGTCTACTTTCTCGACGTGATCTCTCTGCGCATGGCAGACAACCGCGGATTCGGCGATCTCCTGATGGACGGACGCTTCACGTCCGACACCTTCGCTCGCGCGCGCGCCGGGATCGCTCGACACACTGCGGTACTTGTCAATCGCGCCAAGGAACAGGGCACCCTGCGCAGCGACTTCGAAGTCAACGACATTCCACTTCTCATGCAGGTCGTCAAGATGGCCCAGAAGTTCGGTGGCGACGAGGCCCCTCAGGCTTACCGCCGCGCACTCGGGTTCATGATCGACGGACTCTGCGCGTCCCGCACCGACCATCGGGAACTGCCCGTGCCGGCGCTGTCCTCCGAGCAACTCGATCACGTCCTTCATCGGTTTCAGGCAACGCCCGGGAAGAACTGCTGAGTCGATTTCGGGGTCGACGCCATTGCGGCGTCGACCCCGAAATTTGCTGTCAGTGGGCGATTACCGGTTCACCTTCCGGCGAATCCGGAAGCAGTCCACTCCGAAGAACCAGTCCGGTCAAGACCGCACCGACCGCGAATATGCCTGCGGCCCAATAGAACGTCGTGGTGTAACTCTCGACGGCGGCCTGCGCCTGAGTCAGCGGATTCATCTCGCGGCCCACCAGATAGTTGGTAGAAGCCGAGGCGGCAATCGTGCTGAGCAGTGCAGTTCCGATCGAGCCGCCCACCTGCTGCATCGTGTTGACCGTGGCAGATGCGACGCCGGCATCTTCGTGATGCACGCCTGAAGTTGCTCCCTGCATCGACGGGGCGAAAATGCTGCCCATGCCGAGTCCGGTGACGACGAGCCCCGGCAGAATGTGTACTGCATAGGTGCTGTCCACGGAAATCTGGGCCAGCAGCGTCATTCCGATCGCCGCGATGACCATTCCGCTCACGATCAGCACTCGCGGACCGACGCGCGGCAGCAAAACCGCTGTCGAAAGCGTTGCCGCTGTCACGATTCCGAACACCATCGGCATGAATGCGAGGCCGGTCATGATCGGGCTGTACCCGAGGATCAGCTGCATGTAGTACGTCAGGAACAGGAAGACTGCGAACATGCCTGCGCCGGAAAGGAAGATCGCCAGGTACGAGCCAGCCCGGATTCGGTCGAGGACCACCCGCAGCGGAAGAAGTGGGTGCTCGGACTTGGTCTGCCAGTAGATGAACGCCGCCATGAACACGACGCCGGCAACGAGCCACGAGATAGTGGGAGTTGCACTCCACCCGTCCGACTCGGCCTTCGAGAATCCGAAGACGATGCTGAACAAGCTGATCGACACCAGGATCGTTCCGGGGATGTCGAGCTTGGGTCGCGAGTCACTGGTGTGCGGCGCGAGCAACAGGACTGCTCCGACCAGAGCGATCGCCGCGAAGAAGAGATTCACGAAGAGGCACCAGCGCCAGTCGACCCACTCGGTGAGTGCGCCGCCGAGCAGCAGTCCGATGGCGCCACCACCGCCGGCAACGGCACCGAAGATACCGAACGCCTTGGCACGCTCACCTGGATCCGTGAATGTCACGGACAGCAGCGACAGGGCTGCCGGGGCAAGGAGCGCACCGAATACGCCTTGGCCGGCACGAGCGGCAACAAGCATTTCGAAGTTGACGGCTGCGCCACCGATGGCGGAAGCGACTGCGAAGCCGATCAGGCCGACGATGAAAGTTCGCCTGCGCCCGAACAAGTCGCTCAATCGACCGCCGAGTAGCAGCAAACTGCCGAACGCCAATGCGTATGCCGTGATGATCCACTGGCGGTCCGAATCACCGAACTCCAGTGAGCGCTGCGCAGCAGGCAGCGCGATGTTGACGATGGTGGCATCCAAGACCACCATCAGCTGCGCAATTCCCAGAACCGCGAGAACCAGCCACCGCTTTGCGTGGTTGTCCCCTGAAGGCGCTGAGGACTGCTCGAATTCAGTCCGTTCAGCAATGTCTGACATAGTCCCTCGCCCAACCTATGCGGAGATGGCTTCTCCGGTTAGCAAAAACGCTACACGAAAACGGAGAGGCTGTCTCCACTTGGCGGGTAGAGTGGGGACATGAGTACCGCAATGGAGCGCCCCCTTCGCGCCGATGCTGCACGTAATCGGCAGTTGATCATCGACGCCGCACGTGAATTGTTCGCCGAAGAAGGGATCGACGTCACACTCGACGACGTCGCCCGGCGCGCGGGGGTCGGCGTCGGAACGGTCTATCGGCGGTTCGCCAGCAAGGAAGAATTGATCGACGGAGTCTTCCAGCAGAACTTCGCCGACATGGCAGCGGCCGCGGACGCGTCACTTGCCAATCCGGATCCGTGGGACGGACTTGTCACCTTTGCCGAATTCGCCTGCAGCCGTATGTCGGTCAACCGCGGACTCAAAGACGTCCTGAACGGAACCGACGAGGGATGCGAGCAAGTCGCATGCCAACGATCCATCATCGAGCCGTCGGTCGAGAGGATCTTCTACCGGGCCCAGGAGGCCGGGATGCTGCGCACCGACGCCGTACCGACGGACCTGTTCGGCCTCATCTTCATGGTGGGCGCAGTCACCGAATTTGCTCAGCCCGTCAACCCGACCGTGTGGCGTCGATACCTCTCGGTAATGCTCGACGGCCTACGCACGGAGGGCTTGCACCGTGACGCACTGCCCCTTCCTCCACTGAGTTCGGAGGAATTGCACGAGGCCAAGCAATGCCTGAAAGACCGCCGCCGTTGAGCGGTTCGGTCAGATCTGCTCACGAGGAATGAAAATCCACATCACGATGTAGATCAGAAACTGCGGGCCGGGCAGCAGGCACGAGAGTACGAACAGCAAGCGGACAGTCGACGACTTCCAACCGAAGTACCGAGCGATTCCGGCGCACACCCCACCGAACATTGCTCCCGAGCGGGCGCGGGTGAGCTTGCGGGTATTCATCGGGGAGGACATGTGTTGTTTCCTTTCAACGGAACTCGCGGTTCATCCGCGTCGACCTCCACTATCCGCTGCCGATCCACCTGTGCGCATCAGGCCATGGACCCATCTTTTCCGACGCGGTGTGTCCTCAGGTACGAGTCCGTCCCCGCGTCGGACTCAGGGTTCTCCCCCACACCCCGGCCTCGGACCTCAGCCTCGCACCTCAGCAGGGAAACATGCGTCGAAGCCGTTTCGGAGCCGCAAAAGGTTGCCAGTTGTCGACGTCCTGCGCCAGACGATCGGCAACGGTCCACAACGCCGACGGGTTGTGGGTCAACCCCATGTGACTGCCTTGCACCGCAATGCTTTCCGACAGGCCTGCCGAGGTTTCACAGCACGCTTGCCATGGAACGATACCGTCGTGCCTGGAGTAGACCGACGTGGCGGGAACGGAAATAGGCGATCCCTGTTCGGATTCGATGCCGTCGACCGGAGGCAGTATCGCGTGATTGCCGGACAAACGAGCGTAGAGAGATCCGACTCTCGTCTGCTCCAGACTGGTGAGACCGAAAGGACTTCCCAGTGTCACTACCTGACGCACCGAATCCGGCAGGTCCCTCGCCAGCTTTCGAGCGTAGATACCGCCCAGACTCCAGCCAATTACCGACACCTTCTGCTCGTATCGATCTGCTACCTCGGCCAATGCGGCAGGCAGTCCGTCGACCACCGTCGCCGTCGGACCGGTGTTCAGACCCAGATTCCAACCGTGAACCCGGTATCCGAGAAAGCTGAGGTATGTCCTCAAGGCGAGAGTCGAAACGTCCGAAGTCAGCAATCCGGGGAGAACGAGGACCGGATGCCCGTCCCCACGCGGCGATCGAAGCAACCAAGGAGCCGCGAGAAGCAGTGAAGCGATGTCGACCAGTCCGCGCGTCGGCTCGCTCAGACACATCGCCAAGGATGGTGGCCCCGGAACGAGTGGGTCGACTTCACGAATCAGCGTCGATCGCTGCGCCCAATCGAATTCGGTCTCCGCGAAATCGATCGCCGAGACTTCCGCAACTACGGACACCTGAACTCCTGTCGGCCGGTGCCCTCGTCGGGGCGTGTGGTGGGGCGGTTCCGCGAGCTGTGTGCTCAACCCGCGGAACCTTGTCCTCATCCACCACCGGTAGCGAACCAGGACCCGTTCTGCCCACAGATTCGTGACCAAAGGCCTCTCGACCACACGAACACTGTGTGATCCAGAACACTAGTTTTGGCTACGTTGCATCTACGTTGCGTAGATGTTTCGTCGCTTCCTACGAGATTTCGTCCCACAGAAGCGCGACCCACGCGGTCGCGGCGCCGGCGTCCTAGCGAGCGCTCAGTTCGAGCAACTCTCGGGTGGCAGATTTTCGGCGGCCCACGTTGTCAGTTCACTGAGAGCGGGGAGCAGCGCCTGCCCCGACGCTGTGAGTTCGTACTCCACGGCGATGGGCGGACCTGCATCGACGCTCCTCGTCACCAGGCCTGCCCCTGCCAACTCCGTCAGGCGTTCCGAGAGCACCGAATCACTGATCCCGCCCACCGCGCGCTTGAGTTCGGAGAATCCCGCCGGCCCGTTCAGCAGCGTGCCGAGAATGACGCCGTTCCACCGTTTGCCCAGGAAGCCGAACGCGCGGGCCAGAGCCCCGTCACATGCGCGGGGCTCGTGTCCCGCTTCGCTCTTGCTTGCCACCCCACCATCCTAGCCACAGTGCTAACGTATCCGTAGGCACTATTTTTTTACTAGCAACTAGCTTTACCGGGTGATGCTCGGTCGAGCTACCACGGAACGGAAACCCCCGATGTCTCTCGACGCAGCCACGCCATTCACCGCCCAGCAACTCGACGAAGCCGGCCGCGAACTCCTCTTCACTGCGGCTCGCACCGCCAACTCCTTCTCGAACGAACCTGTGACCGACGACGAACTGACTGCGATCTGGGAGCTCGCGAAGTGGGCACCGACCGCGGCCAACACCAATCCGCTACGTGTGCTGTTCGTCCGTACCGAGGAAGGCAAAGCACGCCTCGTCGAGCACATGGCAGACGGCAACAAAGCCAAGACCGAGGCCGCTCCTGCAGTTGCCGTTCTGGCGGTGGACACCGAGTTCTACAAGCACATCCCCAACCTGTTCCCCATTCGCCCGGAGATGAAGGACTACTTCGAATCCGACGAGGCTGCCGCCAGTTCGACGAGTCGGTTCAATGCCGCACTTCAGGCCGGCTATGTGATCCTCGCGATTCGCGCACAGGGTCTGGTCGCCGGCCCGATGGCCGGGTTCGACGCCGACGGCATCGACGGCGAATTCTTCGCAGACGGACGTTTCAAGACGATCCTCGTGGTGAACATCGGCCATCCCGGTGAGAACCCCTGGTTCGATCGTCTGCCGCGCCTCTCCGATGAGGATGTGCTCAGCTGGGCCTGAGGCCAATTCGGACAAATCAAGCAATGCGGGAGAGTTCTGCGGAACTCTCCCGCTTTGCCATCTCCAGCGCGTTTCAACTCTGCTCGCAGTGGGTACATACCCGCGTCTCGCAAAATCTCACGTCCAGAACAACATCCGACACGCTGCAATCGGAATTAGTTGCAGTATCTCAGTTTTTGGACGACAGTCGAGGGAAACCCCTCGGCCTACGGAGGCTGTGGGGAAAGCCCTTGTGCGCCGGTCGGTGTCGAGGGAAGACGTTCGAGCGAGCAGAAGTCCGAAGAAAGTGGGTTCGGAAATATGGGCGCGCTATGGGATTTTGTCGTTGCACGACGACAACAGTTGTTGACCGACTCGTACCTTCATGTTTCAGCAGTTATCCAGTCCGTGATCATCGCGACGATCGCCGCCGTGATCATCGGCATTCTCGTCTACCGGAGCCCGGCGGGATCCTCCATCGCTACGGCGTTGGCCAGCACGATCCTGACGGTTCCTTCATTCGCCCTCCTCGGACTGCTCATTCCGATTCTCGGTCTCGGCGTCGCTCCCACGATCACCGCGTTGATCTTGTATGCCCTGCTCCCGATCATTCGGAACACGATCATCGGTCTGGATGCAGTCAACCCGGCGATCACGGACGCAGCCCGCGGTGTCGGAATGAATCGCATGCACGTACTGAGTCGAATCGAGCTACCGATCGCGTGGCCGTCGATCCTCACCGGCATGCGGGTCAGTACACAGATGCTCATGGGCATCCTCGCCATCGCGGCGTACGCCAAAGGTCCTGGTCTGGGAAACCTGATCTTCTCCGGACTCTCGCGTGTCGGTAGCCCGAATGCTGTTCCGCAAGCGCTGGTCGGCACCGTACTGATCGTCATTCTCGCTCTGATTCTCGACGGAATCTACGTCGTCATCGGTCGTCTCACTACTTCGAAGGGGCTGCAATGACTGAAACCATTCCGTCTGACGTATCCACAGATCAGAAGGTATCCGGGGTCGAGATCGTCCTGGAGTCCGTCACCAAGCGGTACCCGGGCCAGAAAGCTGCAGCGGTGGACAATGTTTCGCTGACTGTTCCGGCCGGTGAAATCGTGGTCTTCGTCGGACCTTCGGGTTGCGGCAAGACGACGACGATGCGCATGATCAACCGCCTGATCGAACCTACCTCCGGCAAGATCACCATCGACGGCAAGGACGCGCTGTCGATCGACCCGGACAAGCTCCGCCGTGGCATCGGGTACTCGATCCAGCAGGCAGGCTTGTTCCCGCACTTCACGATTGCGAAGAACGTCGCGACTGTCCCGGGTCTGATCGGTTGGGACAAGAAACGTATCGCAGCGCGCACCGACGAGATGCTCGACCTCGTAGGCCTCGATCCCGATACCTATCGCGACCGCTACCCTCGCCAATTGTCCGGTGGGCAGCAACAGCGTGTGGGCGTGGCGCGGGCGCTGGCTGCCGATCCTCCGGTGCTGTTGATGGACGAACCTTTCGGTGCCGTCGATCCGATCACCCGCGGCCTGCTCCAGGACGAACTGATGCGTCTGCAGTCGGAGTTGGGTAAGACCATCGTCTTCGTCACGCACGATTTCAACGAGGCAGTCAAACTCGGTGACCGTATTGCCGTGCTGGGCAATCAGTCCAGCATCATGCAGTACGACACTCCGGAAGCGATTCTCGCCAACCCCGCAAACGACATGGTCGCCGGATTCGTCGGGGCGGACGCCTCGCTCAAGCAGCTGACCCTGACACGCGTGCGCCAGATCAAACTCAAGCAGTGCCTCACCGCCCGCGAAACCGATTCGGTCGATGATTTGAGAACCGCACTCGCAGCGCGTAAGTGGAAGTGGGCCCTGATTCTCGATCAGCGCGGACGGCCGCTTCGCTGGGTCTCGCCCGGCCACCTCGCCCATGCGTCGACTCTTCGAGGTGTCGGTAACGAGATCGGCGAAGCCGTGTCCATCCAGTCCACCCTGCAGGATGCTTTGGAAGCTCTTCTCGCAGAGAGCAATGCGTCCACCGTGGTCACCGGACGGCGTGGCGAGTACGTCGGTCTCATCACCATCGACACACTGGTCAGCCATCTTTCCGAAATGCGCGAGGAGCATGCGCACGACCACGACGAAGAGCCAGACACCGAGAACGTCGAGGGTTGAACATGACTGCCACGACAGAGGAGCGCGTCTCCGCGCCTGAGATGGAACCGGACGCCCCCGATCTGGGTGCGGCCGAGAACGCCGCCACGCGCCGTGCGGAACGGATGCGACTGTATGTGCAGCCGGTCATCGTCCTGATCCTGGTTGCGGGCGTGTTGATCTGGGCATTCAGCCGAGATCTCAACGCGACGCAGAAGGCGAGCATCAACCTCGACAACATCGTCACTCTGACCTGGCAGCACGTACTGATCACCGCCGCCGTGGTCATCATCGTCGTCGCCATCGCGGTTCCACTCGGAACCCTGCTGACCAGGCCGAAATTCACCCGCCTGGCACCGTTCTTCGTGGGAATAGCCAACATCGGAGCCGCAGCGCCTGCCATCGGCCTGCTCGTGCTGTTCTATCTCGCGACAAGAACGACCGGCTTCTGGATCGGCGTGTTTCCCATCGCGTTCTATTCGTTGCTTCCGGTGCTGCGCAACACCATCCTCGGCTACCAGCAAGTGGACAAGACCTTGATCGATGCGGGGCGCGGGCAGGGAATGTCTTCGCTCACGGTCCTACGTCAACTCGAGTTCCCGATGGCCGTCCCGTACATCCTTGCAGGACTGCGTACTTCGCTCGTTCTGGCCGTCGGTACCGCGACGCTGTGCTTCCTGGTCAGTGCCGGCGGACTCGGCATTCTGATCGACACCGGATACAAGCTCCGCGACAACGTCACCCTCGTTGTCGGTGCCGTACTGGCGGTGTCGCTGGCCTTGCTGATCGACTGGCTCGGCGCGCTCGCCGAAACTTATCTCGGGCCCAAGGGATTGCGATGACCAAGACTTCGATCACCAGAACGTGGGGCTGGAAACTCGCGGTTGCCACGATCGGCCTCACACTTGTCGCTTCGTGTGGTCTCGAGTCCGGTGGCGCACTGCCCCTGGCCGTCGGCCCCGGCAGCATCGAGCCGGTTCCGGAGCTCGAGGGTGTGAAGATGACCGTCGGCTCCAAGGACTTCACCGAGCAGATCGTGCTCGGGTACGTCATCGAATTCGCGATGGCCGCTGCGGGCGCGGATGTTCGAGATCTCACGAACATCCAGGGCTCGAACAGCACCCGTGACGCACAGTTGAACGGCCAGATCGATCTTGCGTACGAATACACCGGAACCGGCTGGATCAACTACCTCGGCAACGAGACACCGCTTCCCGATTCGCAGGCGCAGTTCGAGGCCGTCCGCGATGCGGACCTTGCTGCGAACGACATGGTGTGGACCGATCCGGCGCCGATGAACAATACGTATGCATTGGCGATGAGCAAGGAGACCGCTGAGAAGACCGGTGTCAAGACCGTTTCCGACTACGCGAAGTTGGTCGAATCCGATCCCGGAGCTGCGGTGACGTGCGTCGAGACCGAGTTCAACGTCCGCCAGGACGGATATCCCGGCCTGGCAGCGAAATACGGTTTCGACGCCTCTCGTGCCCAACGCCAGATCCTGCAGACCGGCATCATCTACCAGGCGACAGCCGATGGCGATCAGTGCAAGTTCGGCGAGGTGTTCACCACCGACGGTCGCATCATCGCACTTGATCTCGTTCTGCTCGACGACGATCTCCAGTTCTTCCCGAAATACAATCCGGCACTGGTGATGAAAAAGGACTTCGCGGAAGCACATCCGCAGGTAGCAGAAGTCATGGCACCGATCTCGGAGCGACTGACCAACGAGGTGATGACCGAGCTCAACCGGCAGGTCGACGTCGACGGCAAGGAGCCGGCGGACGTGGCCCGCGACTGGCTGGTCTCGGAAGGCTTTGTCACGGCGCAGTGATCGGCTGACCGCAACCCAGCCGAGTAGTTACCGTTTGCGTCCGACGCAGAACACCCGCCGGAACGGAAAGAGCGTTCCGGCGGCTGTTGCGGGGTAGGCCTCCCTCAGCAGATCGGAATACTGACGCTCGAACTCCGGAGCGTCAGCTTCGCCGAGAACGTCGAGCACGGGTCGTAACCCCGTCCCCCGTACCCATCCGAGCACCGGGTCGGCACCTGCCAGCACGTGTACGTACGTCGTCTCCCAGGCGTCGACGTCGAATCCGTGTTCTTGGAGACGCTGCGCGTACTGAACTGGACTGTCGACGCCTTCCGGGCCGCGTAGGACGCCACCCAGTCGCTCACTCCATTCCGCTGATTCCGCGAGATCTCGCATGAGCGCATGGGACGGAGCATCGAAGTTACCCGGCACCTGCCACGCCAGCCACGATCCGGATTCCAGGGTGTCCGCCCACTGGTCGATCAGCTCGCGATGGCTCGGAACCCACTGCAATGCAGCGTTACTGACGACCACGTCGTAACCGGTGGCGTCGAAGGACATGATGTCCCCCAACTCGACGGTGACGTTTCCCGGTAGGTCTGTAGGGGCCTGCGCGACCATTTCGGGAGACGAGTCGAATCCGGATACCGAGGCGTCCGGCCATCTTTCCCCGAGCATCGCGGTCAGGGTGCCTGATCCGCAGCCGAGGTCGGCTACCCGCGTCGGGTCTTCGGTGGCCACCCGTGACACCAGGTCCACGAACGGGCGTGACCGCTCACCCGAATAGCGGCCGTAGACTTCGGGATTCCACGTGACAGTGCGCATGAACCCATCCTGCACCCTGTTCCTGAGAATTGCCGCCCGTCAGATCTCGCTCTTCACGATCCGGCCATTCGAAAATCACCGACGCGGCACCACGGTGGACACTACGTTCGGCAACCTCGACCAGTCCGCGGTGATGTAACTTGCGTGCTGCCCGGCCAACAGGTCGAGACGCTCGCTCGCCTCGGTTTCGGTGGCATGGGTTCCGTCGATCTGCGGAGCGACCTTGTGCGCGTCGGTCATGACGAGCAGGTAGCCGCGATCGTGGTACCAACTCGGATCCACGACTCCGGCGGTGTAGTCGAGAGCATCACCGTCGAAGATCACGAACCACGGACGGATCCCCGGGTCGGTATAGCGGTCGAGACGTGGGTCTCCCGGTGATGCACGGTGAACAGCGGGAAAGGCGGCGCCGAGTTCGACGAGCCCGGCGGAGGACAGATCTCGCAGGTGCGTCGCATACTGCCGGTCCGTCCACTCCGTATCGAGAGGGTTTCCCTCCTCGATCGTTCCCGGTATCAGCTCGAACAGAAATTTCCCGGTCATTTCGGAATTGCTCGGCCATCCACGCTCGGTGACGGCGGCATCCGGGGTGGAGTAGGACTCCCCCATCAGATCGGCCGGCGTGAAAACCGCGTCTCCGAGAGTCCCGAGAATCAGGGCGTCGAGATCCGCGGGCCCACGTCCGTACCCGGCAGTGAACCCGTCCTTGATTTCCAACTTGATCATCACCGGCGGATGCTCGGGATTGGCCTCGTGCCACGCCCGCATATCTGCCAGGCATCCACGGAATCCCTGATCTCGTAGACCGCTTCGCAACCCGGATGCGTCCTGAGCGCCGACGCAGTTGCTGTCGCTCGCCACCGGATTCATGTGCGACACACGCCAGTCCGGACCGCCTCCGTTGGTCCACAAGTCCAGCTCGAGCAACGACGCCCCGGAATCCAAAGCGTCGGCGAAGTACGAAAACGTCGCCTTCTCGTAGGAATTGTGGACCCCGACTGACGTGGTCTCGGAAAACGAGCGCACTTGGTTCGTAGTCGTTTCGGCGCCGGCAGAGGGCGCCGAGACGACCGCCACGAACGCACTCATACCGGCTACCAGGATTGCTCGCATGTTCGACACTCTCGCAGAAATCACCCCACGGCAGGATGGAATCGTCAGAGTTAACTGGACAATCGTCTAGATTGCACCGGAGTGAGGCATGATTTCAGGCGGTGAGTGAGGGCAATTGTCAGGCCAATAGCATCAGTGCCGGAACTGATCCGAGTCAGAGCACTCGCCGCACACTCGCAGGAGGAATCGCATGCAGCTGACTCAATTCGTTCACCGATCCCTACGAGCGTCGCCCGAAGCGGTGATGACGATCTCCGATGGCCGAGTGCGCACGTCTCGCGAATCGGTCGACCGGATCAAGAGGCTCGCGGGCGGGCTGCAGACGTTAGGCCTGCGCACCGGTGACAGAGTCGCGATCTTGGCATCGAACTCCGACTACTACCACGAGGCGCTCCTGGCCTGCTGGTGGTTCGGAGCAGTGGCCAGTCCGGTCAATTCTCGCTGGAGCACGGCGGAAATCACATACGCCCTGGAAGATTCAGGGTCGACGGTATTACTCGTGGACGAGAATTTTGCTTCCGTCGGATCTACCCTTCGCGAGGCGTGTCCAGGCCTGACCACTGTCGTCTACTGCGGCAACGACCGAGTTCCGGACGGAATGCTCGACTACGAACAGGTGATCGCGGAGGCGATTCCGGTCGACGATCTGCGCGTCGGCGGCGACACGCTTGCACTACTCCTCTACACCGGCGGGACCACCGGAGTGCCGAAGGGCGTGATGATCAGCCATCAAGCGCTGATGACCTCGGCGCTGGGCACTCTCGCGGCAGGCGGCGTGGCAATCAGCAACGGAACGAACCTCGCGGTGAACCCTCTGTTTCACATTGCCGGGATCGTCGGATGGTTGGCTCAGTCGCTGATGGGTGGAACTCAGGTCTTCGTACCGAACTTCAGCCCACGGACGTTCCTCGAGGCCGTGGACCGCTATCGCCCGACAACCGTGGGTCTGGTGCCGACAATGCTCCAGATGTTGGTCGCCCACAAAAACGAAACGGGCGAAGACGCAACCACCTACGATCTGTCCAGCGTCAGGATCCTGAGATACGGCGCCTCGCCCATATCTCCGACGCTTCTCGGACAGGTCATGCAAATGTTCCCCAACAGTTCCTTCGCTCAGGGCTACGGGATGACTGAAACCGCGCACATCAGCATGCTGAGTCCAGCCGATCACCTCGAAGGTGGTGACCTCCTCCGCAGCGCTGGTCGCGCACTCCCTCATTGCGAGGTGAAAATCGTCGACCCGGCCGGCTCGGAACTCCCACCCGGCGAGGTGGGCGAAATCGTCACGTTCGGCAGCCACGTCATGCTCGGATACTGGAACAAACCGAAGGAGACCGCTGAAGTGCTCCGCAGCGGGTGGATGCATACCGGCGACGCGGGGTACCTCGACGCCCGCGGTTACCTGTTCATCGTCGATCGCATCAAGGACATGATCGTCACCGGTGGCGAGAACGTCTACTCCACCGAGGTCGAAAACGCTCTGGAACAACACGAATCCGTCGCGGCCTGTTCCGTGATCGGTCTGCCCGATGCCCAGTGGGGCGAGCGTGTCCATGCCGTGGTCGTCCTTCGGCATGGTTTCGACGCCGACGCCGACGAACTGCGCGCTCACGTGAAAACGCTGATAGCCGGATACAAATCTCCGCGCACTTTCCAATTCGTCGATGCATTGCCGCTGTCGGCAGCAGGCAAGGTGCTGAAGCGCGATCTTCGTTGCAACGCAACGTAATCCTTTACGACGGTCAGGATTACAGCTTCAATGTCGGTTCTGGGTCGGTGATCAAGCGGTGCAGTGACGGCGACGCCGCTACGGCCTCTCCTAGTTGCGTCGCACTCGCGATTTCGTCGCCGAACTCCGATCGCCAGGCGTGCAGTCGACGCGTCAGTTCTTGCAATCGGTATTCGCGGGTCATGCCGATTGCACCGTGTGCCTGGTGGGCGGCGCGGACGCTCACGAGCGCATTCTGCGAAACCACCAATTTGGTTGCGCTCACTTCGAAGTCGGCGTCGCCTCTGATGAGTGCATGTGCAGTGCGATCGACGGCCAGCGTGGACATCGAAGCCATCTGAGCAAGCGTCACGATATGCTGCTGGACTGCTTGAAACTGCGCGACGGGCCTACCGAATTGCACCCGGTCGGACACATAGCGCCGGGTCAACGTCGACGCCGACTCCATCGCTCCCGACATCTGCACCGAGCGCAAGAACGCGCCGAGCTTGCTGAGAATCCGGGCATCGACCGGGTTGTCGCCGTCAATGGTCCGCGCTTCGGAGAACGTCAGGCTCTCACGCGGTTGCCCCGCAAGATCCGTCCCGCCACCGATCTCGGCGTCGGAGATGTCAAGGAGTACGACGCGATCACCGAGAACTGCTGCCAGCACTGATGCAGCGCTACCCCACGGCACGTCGTGAAAGGTTCCCGAGAGAACACCGTCGTTGGTCCGGCGCACATCGTCGCGCGGCGAACCCGGGGCGACCGTTGCGATTCCGGAGGGCACGGGTAACCCGCCCGCTGTTGCCAGCCTGCCCGCGAGGTACGTCTCGGCGAGCGGCAGCGGCGCAGCGTGCCTCGCCGCCGCGCGCTGGACAGTCACGGCGTCGAGGAGCGAGCCACCGGAACCACCAACCGATTCGGGAAGACCGACCAGAGGTAACCCTAGTTCGACTGCCGCGCTCCATAATCCGGCGGGCAGACCGCCGATCTCCGCCTGCGCTACCACCTCGGTGCCGGACTTCTCGGCGAAAAATTGCTCGACCATCGATTCGAGGTCGGCGTCGAATGTGTACGCGTTGATCTGTGACCCCGAATTCATCGGTCCAACCCTTTCATGATCACGGTGCGGAGAATTTCGTTGGTACCGCCGCGAATCGACCACGACGGCGCCACCAGCACGGCCCGGGCGAGCAGCGACTCGTACGGATCGTCGGATGCAAGGTCCGGAGCCCGGCCGAGGTGCCGCGCGACGGTCGCAACACAGTCCTGTTCGAAGCGTGTTGCCATCTCCTTGATCAGCGCGGCCTCCGTGACCGGCGAGCGACCGGCGTCGACCATCCGTGCGATGGACAGCGACATCCCGCGAAAAGCCCAGCAGCGTGCGGTAATCGAGCCCAGATCGGCGAGGGCAGCTGGACCGCATTGCGCTGCTTGGTTGGCCGCGAAGTTCTCGAGGACCGGCATCAGCGACATCCAACGGTCGACGCCACCTCGCTCGAGTGCGAGTTCACCGGTGTTTTGTCCCCAGCCCGCTCCGACGTCTCCGAGGCGACGCGAATCCGGCACGAAAACATCCTGGAACGACACCTCGCAGAAGTCCTCACTACCGTCGATGAACGGAATGGGTGAGACGGTCAGACCCTCGCTGTCGCGATCGACGATCAGCTGAGTGAGACCGTTGTGCTTGTCTGCCGAGGTTCGAAGCAGGGCGAGTATGTGTGTGGCATGGAAGGCGCCGGTGGTCCAGATCTTGGTGCCGTTGACTTTCCAGCCACCATCGACACGTTCGGCGCGAGTGCGCACCGATGCCAGGTCCGAACCCGAGTCGGGCTCACTCATCCCGATCGAGAACGAGAACTCACCGCTCGCGATACCGGGAAGGAAGTACCGCTTCTGTTCTTCCGTGCCGTTGGCGGCGATGCTCGGACCCGACTGTCTGTCTCCGATCCAGTGATAGCCGACCGGCGCTCCCCGCGCGAGAAGTTCTTCGACGACGACCAATCGATCCACTGCTGACCGTCCGCCCCCGCCGTATTCCTTCGGCAGCGACATGCCGAGCCACCCACGTCGACCCAGATCTCGCGAGAACACCGGATCCACCGCCCCGGCCATCCCGAGTCCGAGCGAGTAGGTACCGGGGGTGAGTCGCTTGTCGAGGTACTCCCGCACTTCAGCCTGAAGAGCAAGCTCCTCGATCGTCAGTTCTGTTGCGTCGAAACGCATGACGTCTCCGATCAGTTTCGTGAGTCGATCCGCCGCCCGTGGCGCTTACCCGAATTTTTCATGCGCCCAGCAGCAGGGCGCAGCCGATCTCGAAGAGTCTGTCCGACAGGTCGTCGCGACGGCGAAGCCGGCCGATTCGGACGGCGTTCTCCACAACTGTCAAAGTGGCATTGACGGTGATCCTGGCGGTGGCGGACTCGAGGCCCGGACGGACTTCTTCGAGCATCTTGACCCATAGCGCGACGTACTCACGTTGATTCTGTTCACACGTGCGGCGGAACCTGTCCGGTAATTGGTCGAGTTCGCTGATCAACAACCCGATCAAATGACGCTCGTTGATCGCGAAATCGATATGTGCGGCAAGCAATCCGGACAGCGCGTCCTCCGGGCCGGTTGCGGCGCCGAGAGCCTGTGCAACGCCGAGCCGGCGACGCTCGCCGCCCCTCGAGACCGCGGAGATCAGCAGGTCGATCTTGGCATCGAAGTGGTTGTACACATTCGGGCCTGTCGTTCCTGCAGCCTCACCGATGTCCTCGGTATTGACTGCTTGATATCCACGCTCGTCGAACAGCCGAATTGCTTCGGTCAACAAGAGTTCACGTCTGGGTATCACAACGGGCAGGTGACCCGTTGCCGCCACGACTTTCACTTCTGAGCGACCCAGTTCCGCGTATGCAGCGCGGTCTGCCAACTCGACAAGCAGCAGTTCCATCTGACGCCTCGGCAAGGACACTCGATGCGAAGACACACTGTTGAAGACTGCGATGACAGCCCAGGCGAGCAGATAGCTGTCTTCCTCGTCGAGGTCGGGACGCTCAATTCGGATCAGCGCTGCATCGCGCGAAGCTGCACTCTTGAGGGTCGAACGCATTTCCTCACGTTGCTCGTCAGGCAGATAGCGTGCCTCTCGCTGCCACAGGAGCGACAGACCCCGACGTTTGGACACCGATGCCGCAAGTTCGGTGATCAGTGTTTTCAGATCCTCGGCACCTGCGACCCGATCGTAGAGCGATTCGATGCCTGCGTTGACCGCGGCGTAGAGGAGATCCGGCTTGTTCTTGAAGTGCCGATAGAGCGCAGGTGCCGTGATTCCAACTGCAGCAGCCACCTGAGCGACAGACACGTTGTGATAACCGTGCTCACGGAAAAGCTCACCTGCAGCCGCAAGAATCTGCTGCTTACGGTCGCGGGGCCTGCGTACGACCATCGTGACTCTCTCCTTCGCGGCAGCGGACACGCTCAGAGTACCGAGCCGAGGAATGAAGCAATGAACCGAACCGTCTACAGCAGCGACGATCCGATGCACCGTTCACGAACACGGAATCCCGCTCAGGAGTAGATGAACGACTCGACCATCCCTCGTTCGGCGGCCCTGTCTGCAAGAGGCCACGCCAACAGCATCAACACGATCCGAACCACCCACTGCGACTCTTGACCTTCAGGATCCAATCCTGCAAGTTCCAGTGCAGTACGCGGGAGCAACGGCGAGGACACGAGATACTCGTCGATTCCGTTGGCCCGCGCTGCCGCAAGGCCGTGGCTCATGGCAGCGTCGGATCTGATCGCGTCGACGGCGACGAGGATCGACTCCACGATGCGCTCGTCGCCGTGCAGTGATTCGACGGCAGTCGCGACCTGGCTCGCCACGGATGCCGCGCCTCGTGACAACAACCCCTCGCGGATCGCGGACTTGCCACCTACGTAGCGGTAGAGCGTTGCCCTCGAACAGCCTGCGCGGGCAGCGACGTCGTCGGCGTTGAACCGATCGAATCCCTGTTCTCGAATCAGCTCTGCCGCAGCCGCGAAGATGCGCTCGGTTGCGAGTTCACGGCGGTTACCGCCGGCCAACCAGTCGGCGGCGCGGCGCTCGTTTGCACCGGTCACTCTCCGTCACCTCGTCTCACTCTGACACAGATTCAATCAGAAATCTCAAGGCTACGGAAGGCCGCGAGCCTCTGACCTGGAAGAAGTACGAGGGGTTGAAGTGCGTGAGATTTTCTCAAAATGCCAGTTCAGAGGCATTTTCCACCTGTTGACTTCTCCTCGACGGCCGTGAAATCTTCCCTTCGTGACACCATCGACGCTCGACATCAACCCTTTCCTGCCGTCGAACATCGACGACCCGTACCCGCTATACGACGCACTCCGGCGCGAGCACCCCGTGTACCGCATTCCTGATACCGACTTCTATCTGGTGTCCACGTGGGAATTGGTCACCGAAGCCGTTTCCCGTACCGACGACTTCTCCAACAACCTCACCGGCGTGCTGGTTCGTACACCGGACGGTTCGGCAATGACATTCGACATGAACGGCGGCGGCCAAGCTGTTCACGTTCTCGCGACTGCCGACGAGCCCGACCATCAACACCAGCGCAAACTTGTCTTGCCGACACTGGTCGCCAAACGTATACGAGCACTCGAGCCGGTGATGACCGAGTACACGCAGCAGTTGTGGGACAACGGCTTCGACGGTCGACGGATCGAATGGGTCACGTCGGTAGCGGACACGCTGCCGCTGCAGATGGTTGCCACGCTGATCGGCCTGCCGGCACACGACGTCCCCCAATTGCTGGCGTGGTCGTACGACAGCACCGAACTTCTCAGCGGCATCGTGACGTCGGAGCGTTTGACAGGCGTCGTCACCTCGGCGGCCGAACTCACCGGGTACCTCTACAGCAAGTTTCGTGACGCACGGGCTCACCCGGTGGATGATCTACTCGGAGACCTCGTCCGTTGCTGTGACGCAGGCGAACTCAGCGAAGACGTGGCCGTGCTGATGTTGGTGCAACTCGTCGGTGCGGGTGGCGAATCGACCGCCGGACTGATCGCCAACTCTGCACGGTTGCTCGCCGAGCGCCCTGAGATTCAGACGCAGCTGCGCGAGGACCCTCTACTCGTGGGCGCGTTCCTGGAAGAAACGCTCAGGCTCGAGTCACCCTTTCGCGGACATCACCGACATGTCAACGCGGACACGACACTCGGTGGCATGACACTGCCCGCCGGCAGTCATCTCATACTGCTGTGGGGTTCGGCGAACCGCGACCCCGAGTCGTTCGTCGAACCACAGGTGATGAACCTCGACAGAGTCAATCCCCGAGCACATTTCGCCTTCGGCAAAGGAGCACATTTCTGTGTCGGGGCCGCGCTGGCTCGTCTGGAAGCAAAGATCGCGATCGCAGTCCTTCTCGAAAACAGTGCGCACTTCACAATCGATTCCGAATCCCCACCCCGTTGGGTCCCCAGCATGTTCGTACGCCGCCATCAGAGTTTGCGTCTCGCTGTCACCGGATAGTTTCACTCAGTTGTCGAAATTGTGGGCTATCCAGTCGATCGTCTGCATTCCGAACAGATCAGTTCCCCAACCGTATGGATTCGTGAATGCGCGGTCCATACTGCAGTCGGTGGGCTGGTAGCTCACGTCGGTCCCTCCACTCCTGTACGTGTCCGCCAGTTCTCGCGCATCAGCTGCCGGTACAAGTGACATCGGGGAGTCGTCCTTTGCGCACGAAGTTATCAATACCTTCGACGCCGGAGCACCGTGGCCCAGTACGTTGTCGTCGTACGCGCGCTGGAAACTGGGTTCTGTGATCGGATCGATCCCCGGCTCGAAAAGGCTCGCCAGCGGTACGAACGGAAGCGTGAAGTACGCCGGCATCTGACACTCATCCCGGTACACGTCGGCAATCGCTCGGCCCACCGGATTGAGCTTGTCGTTCAACTTCATCTCGGGGTACCAGGGCTCGAGGCCGAGGAGCGTCGCCAATCCGAAGCCGGCCCCGACCGAGGAATCTGTTGTCTCCATGAATGTTCGGGGCTTGATCACCATTCCCTCGAGGACTGTCGAGACGATGTCGAGTTCCGGTGCGTAGGACTGCGCGGATTCGGCGGCGAATGCCGAACCGACTCCACCACCAGCGATTCCGAACAACGCAATCTCCGCATCCGGATTCAGCTCGGAATCCTGCACCTGAAATGCTGCGCGCACTGCATCCAACTGGGCGTGCCCGGCGAACTTACCCGCGAAGACCCCGTGGGGATCACGGTCTCCGTTGTTCCCGACGTCGGAAATTACTACGGCATAACCTTTTCCGAACATCAGCGCCAGCGGACCCAAGGCCGACCAGGAGGCGCCGTCCAGCGGATCACCGCCCGTCCAGTGCGAACTCGGATGACAGTAGCCGCCGACGCTGTCGTTGGCCTCCTGGTAGCTGATGACTTTCTTCTCCGATGCCGGTGTTCCGTCGATCGGGATCATCATGATCCCGGTGCTCACCACCGGCGTCGAACCGTCGATTCCAGTTGTGACGTACATGATCTTGTAGGCGTCGAGCTGTCCCGGTTTGTATCCCGTGAACAGTACATCCACCTTCTTCGACTTCAGGAGGTCACCGGGACGCTCGACGCCGGTCAACACCGGCTCGTCGTAAAACGGATCATCGGCGGTGAGCGCAGTGAAGATCTCCTCTTCCGATGCGAACTCCCCCGACCTGAGCGCACCGACCGTGAACCCGTTGAAAATCTCTCCCAGAGTGGGAGTATCGGTCCGAAACTCCTGGGATACCGGAGCTTGCGCATCGTCTGGAACACCACTGCCTGGGGCCTCGGCTTCAGCAGTCGCAGGCAGAACCAGCGCAACGGTCAGCGCTACCAGCGGGGCAAACCTTCGAAATCTGGCACCCGACATCACTGAACTGTCACTTTCAAACTGGAGAGGGCCGATTCGAGCGTTTGTGGGAGGGTCACCATCGGGCGGTGACTCTCCAATTGAATTTCGTAGGGAACACTTAATGTGGCTACGAGCCGTGGCCAATCTTCTTCGGCCATCGCTCGGTACTTCGGCAAGAGCTGTGAGGTGATGTAGTCCCACCGTTCCTCGTACACCGACCAGTTCCAATCCGGTAAGGGCAGTGTCACTGTCGCGGTGCGTCCGTCCGCCAGTGTTGTCGCGAACTCGAGAGACCGAAACGAGCGAGGCGGTACGACGCCGGCGACCGAGGGCGAGCCGGCGACAGTCGATGCGTAAGTGATCGCCTCTCCCACATCACCTTTGTAGGCGCGCACGGTATCCCACTGGTCGCGGATGATCATCCCTTGCTCGCGTTGGAGCAGTGCTACGTTCCCACGTGCAATCCGATTCGAATCGCCGGAGGCTACATCACGCCAGGCGTCCATGACATCCTGACCGAACAATCCGGCACTCTGCATTTCCTCCAGCGCGGGAAGTCCTTCATCCACGTATGCCTGATGCATCGGCATCAGATCCGAGAAGATGTTCTTCTGCATCACCAGGATCATCCCCAGCACATAATCCAAGTCGTCCGCCGTGACGTTCCTGCCCACCGCGGCGAGCGCGCGCAGCCCTGCCGGCAATTGGTTCAGCGCTTGCACGCCAACCTGATCCGTGACCTGAGAAACTATCGAATTGGCAACATATTGCAGATTCGGAAACGAGTACATGCCCGCCATCAGTTCGAAGTCGATCAGTCCCCCGCCGAAGTCCGCACCAACCTGTCCGCCCATGCCCGCCCACTGCAATTCCGGGTGACCGAGTTGCAGATCCTCGTAGTAGCGGTACGACTTCACCAGGTTCGTGCGATTAGCCGACACTCCGGCGCGCGGATTCCACGATGAGAGATCGATTCCGGCGGCTTCCGTGGCAGCGACCAATCGATACTGAAACAGCAAGGCCGCATAGGATTCCGGACTGCGACCACTGGCGCGGGCTTCTTCCACAAGGGCTTGCAAGGTGCCGAGATCAGTCGGCAACGCGGGATGGACACCGCCCGGACCGTGTTCGGCATTCCGATTCACCAAAGGCAAATTCACGTACTCGCCCAGCTCGGACGCCGACGCTGAAATCTGTACCGAGAGCAACGCGGACATCGCCAGCGCACATGCCGTCGCGGCTGCCAATACGTCGCGCGCCCAACGACGTCGCCGAACACCTGCCCCCAGGTTCATCCGCATATCGATCCCTGTACTCAGGTCGGCATAGCCCCAATCGACGCCGACACCAAACACTTACTTTGCAGTAAGATAACTCGAGCCCCGAATAAGTGCCAATCCACTGCGAACGCTTCAGGCATCTCTACACGTCGTTGCCGTCTGCAGTTGGTTATCCAGTTCACGGGCGGCCGAAACCTCTCCAGCGGGCGACCAGCCGGTTACCTGATTGCCCGACACCGTCGGAACATGCGCAGCTACGACTGTGCCCCCGGGTCCGGAAACTCGGGGGCACAGTCCAGACGTCGAGTGATTGGCCGCTACCCGAAGTCAGGCATGTTCTGCCCGCTGTCCTTGTAGAACTTCCATGTGCCGTCCTGCGGTGACTCCATGATGCGGTAGACCTCGGTTGCCCCGACAATCCACAACTGGCCGTTGTACCAATGCAGAGTGGAACCCGATTCCACACGGCCACTTGCGAGTTCGTTGCCGTCGGCGTCGACCACTGCAACCCTGTTACCACCCGCAGTCCAGCCGCCGGTGAGGCCGCCACTCTCGACTGTGTCCGTCAGAACCGGCTTCGGATCAGCCGAGGGAGTGGTCTCCGGCGACGTGGTTTCCGGGGTGGTCGGTGCCGGAGTTGTCGTGCTCGGTGCCGTCGTGGTCGTGGCCTCGGTGGTGCTGGTCGGCTCGGTAGACGTTGTCGGATTGGCGGTCTCGCTCGTGGACGGAGCTTGGGTGGTGGTCGTCTCCAACGCATCAGGCTCGTTCGGCACCATCGCTTCGGCCTGCATCCTGCTCAGAGGGTTCGCCCCGTTGGGTGCCGGTGTCGCCGGATTCCAGGTGTTGGTATTTTCCCAGGCCTGGTTAGCCAATTGCGGACCACGATTACCCTCGCATTCGGTCCTGTTACTTACGAGGTCCTTATGGGTTATCTCGACAGACGACATGAAACCAGATGAGATTGCCGGCCCGTTCACGGTGTACACCCGCGCCCACATCACATTGCGACTGCCATGGGTAATTCCACTGATGGACGTTTGGCTCGCCGACAGATTATCCGTTCGAACGATGTAGCTCGGATCGGATTTCCTCACGAAAACCACCTTGTACCCCGTGACACCTGGAACCGCGGGCCAGCTCAGGTTTGCTCTACGTCCCAATAGGTCTGCTCCTCCCGACGTCGAGCAGTTCACAGTCGAGGTCAACGGCGTCGGATAGAAGTTGCCCGTCGCCACCTGTGCGCCAGTCGAATTGACCACGTCAGTTGGATTTGCCAACGTCCCAGTGGCCTGAGCCAGACCGAAAGCCATTGCAGCAGCGCCGCCGACAGCGATCAACGACCGCAGCGACTTCATGCGGGTGCTAGCCCGTCGCATTTCAATCATTATGAGCCTCCTGAAGCTCCCCGCAGGTTTCGTCAGCATCGACGCGGGCGTCATTTGTAGTGGCGGCGCGGGCATTCTCCAGACGCCGGTCTTTAGTTCGTCCAAATGCGATGACCAGCACCGCGCCTACCAATCCGCCGCCAAGGAAGGTTGCGAGCGGGCTGGAAAGCCAAGCAACGACATAGCCGAGCCCGCCGACGCTGATGAACACTCGGTCGGCCTCGGTGATGGTGTAGGGCAGTCGATCAGCCACATTGTTGGCATCGCCCTTGAGCGTGGCGAGCACGGTGTCCGCTCCTGCCGATTCGAGTTCGACCACGCGGTGGGTGATGCGCACGCCTTGGTCGTTGTCGACGCTGATCACGTCGCCGACAGCCAATTCAGTTGCAGGCACGGTCTTCGCCAGCGCCAGCGCACCGGTGGAAATTGCAGGTTCCATCGAACCCGAGCGAAACACCAGTGGTTTGATCCCGAATATCAGGGACGCGAGAGTGGCGATTATGCAGATGAGCCCGGCGACCGCAGCCACATTCAAGGCAATTTCCTTGCCACGACTGCGTCCCACGCTCACCTCCTCATCGGTGCTGTCCATCGCGATGATCACTGCCCCGTTGCGGTGAAGTTGAAGCCCAGATCGGCGATCTTGAACTGCTCCGTCTGACCCGCGGTCGAATCGACGGTCACCTTGATGCACACCTGCTCCGAAACACCGGCAGCGAGTGATCGGCCAGAGACGAGTGTCGGGTTCCCGGAGAACGCTTGCTGCGTCCCGATGATCGGTCCTGAACAGGTACTGCCGTCGTTGGCGCCGGTCTGATGTAGGGAAACCTTGAGCTTCCCGATCAGCGCGGACGAACCCGTGGCCGTTGCCGATACCGCCCACTGGAAGTTGGCAGTTCCGGTGTTCTGAACCGTCAATGCCCCAGCCTCACTCTGGCCTGGCAGCATGCTGTTGCGCTTGAGTTCGGTGAATTGGTGTGCGGGCCGCTGGTTGTCGACTTTCAGCTGGACCGACGAAGTGCTGAACATGCCGGTGGTCGCAGTAGCGCTGTCGGACCACGCCGCCATCGTGCCGACCGCTCCGAGGCCCAGGACCATGCCCAGTGAGAGCACGGCCCGGGTCCGTATCCAACCGGTCTCGCCCAGACGGCTTCGCATCCGCGCCCCGAGACGCGCGTCGCCGCCCGATTTCTGTTCTGTAGACATTCTGCTGTCCTATTTCGATTCGGAGGTTGGTGCCGATGGATCGGCGGGCAATACCGGCGCGCCGAGTTCAGGGCCGGAAAGAGTCGGGTCTGTGCCACTTTCGTCGTCACCGGCCTTGCCCCGCTTGTCGCGGATGCCACTGACGACCATCCACACGGCATATACAGCCAGGCCCGCAGCTACGCCTGTGGTGAGAATCGAACGCGATTGCCCGTTGATCACCGAGTTCACCCGGCCCAGATACGGCACCGAGTAGATGACCCGACCACGGATCTGCTCGGGCACCAGCGACCACGAGTCGGCGACGGGGTTGTTGTCGCCGCGAGTGTGGATGCGACGCTCCCCTTCCCCCGTGTAATAGATGCCTTCGATGCGGTGGGTGACCACCGCTGGATCGCCGGAGACGGGCTGGAACGTGATCACGTCCCCGGTGGTCAGATCCTCGTTGGGGGTCGGCTTGACCACGATGAGCGTGCCAGGGGGCATGGTCGGTTCCATCGAACCGGTGAGAACCGTGTACGCGGTGGAGCCGGTGAGTCGAGGGATAACGACCATCACCGCGAGAATGCCGACCATCAGCAGCAGCAGTACCCACGAGACGATGGTGCGAGTCCACCACCATAGGGTGGTCTTGTCGTCTCCGCCTTGTTCGGGATCATGTTGCCGCTCAGATGTTTCCACGTGTGCGCTGTGCCGGGGTCGATACTCGGCACGTTCGCCTGCACGCCGGCTTCTCGCGGTGACGGTCATGACTGGCTCACTGAGCTTGCGTCGAAAGTGAACGTCGCGTTGGACTGCTGGCTCGCTGCCGCGCCCTGGCCCAGCGTGGCCCGCAGGCACAACACCTGCATCTGCCCGGCCGGAACCAGCTGTTCGGAAAAGGCCGCGCCGTCCATGGCACCGTTGTAGAGCTCAGTGCCCACGTCGCCAGTGGCGGTGCAGGCCGCCTCGTTGGCTACCTTGGCCACGCGCAGGCTCAGCGGCGGTGGGGTCGCGCCGTTGAGTACAACATCGGAAAGCACGTAGTTCATCTGCACGTTGCCGGAGTTGATCACCGGCAGTGGCATCTGAATGCTGTCGCCCGGGCCCTTGTTGTCCAACTTGAACCCATCGAGGTTGAACTGCTTGACCCCTTCTCCGCCGGCAGAGATATCGAGCATGCCTGCCTGGATAGTGCCGCCGGTCGATTCTGCGGTATCGCGCCACAGCGCGCCGGTCTGCTGCACCGAGACGAACCCGATGAGCAGAACCGACGACGCTGCGATCGCCCATTTGTATTGGGTCTTCACGTGACCTTCTTCTGGTTACGGATTAACTACGGGGTGAGCGTCTGCTCGAGGGTGACCGAGGCTCCCGACAGCGTGGCTGCCTGGCCAGCGCCGTCCGTGTTGGTGGTGTCCGGCTTGAACGTGATCGTCGTGGTGATATCGCGCGTGCCAGTGCCCGCGGAGACGCTCGCGTTCTGACCACCGGCAGTCGCGACCTCCAGCTTGCTCGCGAGAGCCCCGGAGATTCCGCCGACGGTAGGTGTCAGCGTCGCCTTCAGGTTTGTGCCGACGAGGGTGTAGTTGTACGTGGCGGTGTAGGTGAGTACGTCACCGGGGACAATTTTGTCGCTGGCCGGGTTGAACGTGTTCGCGCCGAGCTTCCATACGCCGGAGCCGGCCGCTTCGCTGATCGTCATCGAGCCGGCATTGACGGTCTGGCTTCCGCCAGCGCCGGTCGACGCGTTCCACGCAGCCATGGTTCCGGCACCACCTGCGAGCAGAACAGCAGCCGCACCTGCGGCGATCGCACCCTTTGTGGTCTTGTTCATCTGGTATTCCTCCTGTGCAGTTCGCGGCGGGACATCCGACGCGCTTGGTTGAGCCCGGGCCGTGCGGATGTGCACTCCGGTGAAACAGCCCCAGGAAGGGGCATGGGAAATGAAGCCGCCGAATTGAATTCGGTGACCGAGAAGGTTGGCGATGCGCGGAGATGGTCGAGATCGCCCCGTGCATCGCGAGGTCTAAGTGGCCGGTTGGGCCGGAGTGGTTATCCGCCGAGGCTGCCGAACAGGTCGAGACTTCCGAGCGAACCGGTGCTACTTCCGAGCGAACCGCTGCTGCTGCCACCTGGATCGGTGGTTTTCGCCGTGACCTTGACCGTGACCGCCGTGGAGGCGGGGCTGGTCCCACCCGCATTTGTCGCCGTGGCGGTGATCGGATGACTGCCGGGCGTGGTGATCGTCAGGTTGCAGCTGAAGTTCCCACTCGTATCCGCGGTGGCGGTGCAGGTGGCGCCGCCTCCGGTCACGGTGACGGTACTGTTCGGCTCTGCCTTGCCGGAGACCTTGACGGGTGTGCCCGCCTCTACTTCGGCCGAACCCAGAGTCAAACCGGTCGGCGCACTGGGAGCAACAACGACGGGCTCGCCCTCCACCAGGACGAGACCCCAGCCGGGGTTGATCTCGTATCCCTGCAAAACTTCGCCGGCAGGGATGCCAATCATGAAACCAGCCATCACGTTGGCGTTCTGTGCGAGAGGCGTTTTCACCAGCTCGATCCGCGTCGACGAATTCGCATTCGGCCCGATCACGAACTGCTGGCCGACCTGGCCGTCGAGCTTGCCCCGCACTGTCGCAGTGCCGCCGCCCGAGACGGACCAGCTCTCACTGAAAAGAGTGAGCGTGGCAGGAAGGTCGCAGACATTACGAACGTTGAAGGCCAACTGCGTGCCCTCGTCACCGGGGATCGGGATGTAGTCGGTTCCACTGGGATCGAAGGCCGCCGGCTTCACCCAGGGTCCACCGTTCTGGGACATCTCCAGGCACTGGTCAGTGATGTCGTCGCCCGGGGCGGCCGCGGCGCTACCAGGTGCAAGCAGCGCACCCGAGGTCGCGAGGAGCAGTGCAGCCGGCAGAGCCGCCAACACAGCAGTGGCGCGCCGGGGGAGACGGGATTCTCGTCCGTCCCCGACCGGGAAAAATCGAGGCATGTGAAGACTCATTTCGTCTGTCCCGTTGCCGGGCATTGGGTGAAGAGATGGCGGAACGAGGTACATCCGCCATCGGTGCCAAACATGTTGCAGAAAGCTTGCGAGCCGAACCGTGACGCTGTGCATGCCCTCGCTCATACATAGCAACCGCTCCGCTTCGGATCAATTTTTATCACACGTATCAGCTTTTGTGGCGGTTTTACTGGTCAAACGTTCAGAAGGAATTTCAACATCCCTCAAGGGCTAATTCTGCACCCTGACCAGTACCGTTAGAAATAGTTAGCTGCGCATCGCAACTATTTACCAAAAAGCGTTCTGCGATCGAACGGGCGATTCGTTCCTATCCAAACAAGAACAAGTTCTAGATGCTCTTGGTATGTCCGGGAATCCACGAACGAACTCGCCGAGAACAGCGACCCTCGAGCAAACAGAAAGATCGAGCCGTTTCGAGACCCCCGCATTTCGTCCACTAGCGCCACGGACACGGGCGCCATCGATCGCTGCGCCCCGCCGGATCGTCCGGCCAGGACAAACTCTCGCGCGTTCCGAAACCAGCACTCCACCAATAACTTTGTCCGACCATCGAATCGCGACTGCCCGTGCTGCATCCAAAGCTGTGGGCCAGGAAGCAAATTCGCTCCCCGGCCCACGTGCATCTACAGTTGCGAAGCCGGTAAGGAGTTGACTACCGGCACCCAATCCCAAGGTAAAACGACGAGCATCTACGCCCCGAAGACGGTCTCACCTCCGACAACCGTGCGCAGGACCGACAGTTCATTCAAGTCTGTCGAATCGCTGCGCAGCGGATCTCCGTCGAGCACAACAAAATCCGCCAAAAGTCCCACCGCTATCCGACCTTTGTCCGATGACTCACCGGTGAGACGAGCGGCTGCGCTTGTGTAGCCGGCCAGCGCCTCGGACGCGGAAACCCGTTGCTCCGCACCCAGAACGTGACCTTCTCGCGTCACACGATGTACGGCGGTGTTCATCGTGAAGAGCGGGTTCACTGGAGTGACAGGGCAGTCGCAATGCAGCGCGTAGGCAAGCCCCGCCGCCACGACCGACGCCACGGGGCTGATCCGCTCGCCGCGACCCGGTCCGAGAAAACGATCGCGGTGCCGGTCACCCCAGTAGTAGACGTGGTTCACGAAGATCGACGCCACCACCCCGAGTTCGACCATCCGCGCGATCTGATCTTCCCGCAACGTCTGAACGTGCTCGAGTCGATGCGAAACTTCGATGTCCGGGTGCGCCGTCCGTGCCGCTGCAATTGCGTCCAATGCAAAATCGATGGCCTGATCACCGTTGGTATGAATCGCAACGTGTCGGCCGACAGCGTGATGTTCCTCGACGAGTGCCCCGAGCGCACCTGCCGGGATTGCCATTCCGCCGCAGTGGCATCCGCCCAGATCGTGGTACGGCGCGGTCAGCGCAGCGGTGTGCAACTGAATCGACCCGTCCGAAATGAGTTTGACGCCGCCCACACGAACTCGCTCGGTCGGATCGGCGAGTTCACCCAACTGATCGTGAACCCCGTGGCCGAGATAGAGGCGCGCACGCAGCCTCAAGTCACCATCGGCGTCGAGTTGCCGGTACGCCTCGTACATCTCGGCCGTGACGTACATGTCGTGGAAACTCGTCACGCCCACCGACGCCATGACTTCCTGCGCCCGCAGCATCGCGATCTTGGACGCATCCGGGTTCATATCCGGAACAAGTCCGTGCACCAGAGACATTGCCGGAACCTCGCACAGTTCACCGGTGGGTACACCGTCGCTGTCTCGAACGATGACACCACCCTCCGGATCGACCGTGGTGGCATCGATCCCGGCCTTCTCCAGTGCGACCGAGTTGACATAGATTCCGTGAGCAGACAAGTGCCGCACCAGAATCGGATGATCGGTGGAAGCCTTGTCCAGATCAACCGCGGTCAGGCCTCGATCTTCCGCCACGAGGCTGTCGTCGAAGCCCCACGCTTCGATGGGCTCGCCAAGTGGTGTGATCGCGGCCCGCGCGGCCAACGCCGTGATCAACTTCTCGATGGTCGGGCACGTATTCGTCGTTGCGTCGACCCCACTGAGCATCAAACCCCACATCATCGGATGAAGGTGCGTCTCGATGAACCCCGGCACAACCACCGCTCCGGCGAGATCGACAACGGAGGTTTCGGAATCGGTCAGCGCCGAGATCTCGGCGTCAGTTCCGAGGGCGACAAATCTGCCGTCCTTGACTGCCACAGCGGTGGCGTTATCGCCGACCGCACCGTCCATGGCCCTGATGTCGCCGTTGATGTAGATGTGGTCAGCCGCCGTGGTCATACGCTTGTCTCCATTCGTTTTCCGACAACAGTCGTCGAGGATTTCTTCGCGGGTATCCGCGTCGCCACAACCACTCCGGCCAAAATCATTCCGGCACCCGCAAGTTGGACAAGAGTTGGGGTCTGTGCAAGCAGCACTGCGCCGAACAACAGTGCTGACGCCGATTGCAACACGAGGCTGGCGGCGACTGCACTTGCAGGCAGACGCTGACTGGCGCTGGCTACCAGCAGCCACCCGATCACCTGAGATACCAACGCGAGCAGCACAAGCCAGCCTTGAGCTACGAGCGAAGGGGTCAGATCCAAAGTTCCACTCACGAGGCCGTATGCACCTGCCGTGAGGGCAGTGGCTCCCGTCGAGACGAACATCGGCAACGCCGTTCTGCCCGCCGCCCGAGTAGCCAGACCCATGAGGAAGATGTAGACCGCGTACGCGCCTGCGGCGATCACGGCAAACGACACTCCGACAGCAGGATTCGACCCGGTGAGCGTTGTGCTCGTCCCGGCTACCAGAGCAACTCCGACAAAGAGCAACGGAAGGCTGGCGACCAGTTCCCGGCCGATCCGTTGGCGCAGGACAACGTAGCCGAGGATTGCGACGAACAGCACCTGCAAATTCAGGATCACAGTCGAAAGACCTGCCCCGATCGAATGAATCGACTCGTGCCAGAGCACCAGATCGATTCCGAGGAACGCGCCGGCAAGTAGAGACTTCACGATCCAGGGCGCCGAGACCGAAGGCCGGGGTGACCGACGACGCTGAACGAGCACGAGCATGCCGAGAGGGATGAGCGCATAGAGACACCGAAAGAATGCACCCGTCGACGGAGACACTCCTGAGAGTTCGTAGAGCACCGAGGTCAACCCGAGGATGCATGCACCGGTGACGACTACGCGCAGGTCACGACGGCGTAGTTGATCGCCGGACGGCTCGCGTGGCGATACTTCATCACTCATGGTGATAATGTATCACCGACGCGAAGCCTGTCATACAGGGAAGATGCGTGCATGAGAACTCCGGTTACCCGTGAACGCGTGATCGCTGCCGCAGCCGATCTCGTCGACAGCAAAGGCGCCGACGCTCTGGTACTGAGTCAACTCGCCGAGACCCTCGACGTCCGGCAGTCAGCGCTGTACAAACACGTCGACGGGGTCGACGACGTCCACCATCAACTCAGCCTCCTCGCACGCAGCCTTCTCGCCGAACAACTGCGTGCCGCCGCGGTCGGTCTCTCGCGCGACGACGCCGTCATGGCGCTCGCGGACGCATGGCGTGCGTTCGTCCGAGTACACCCCGGGCTCTACGCCATCACCGACCGCTACCCCACTGCTCCGCATCCCGATCTGGTCTCCGCCGTCGGCGAGGTGGTCGACGTCATCAACAAGGTGATCGCGGGATACGGTCTGAGCCCGGATGATTCGGAGCAGGCGGCGTGGTCTCTTCGCAGTGCGCTGCACGGCTTCTGCATCCTCGAATCGGTAGAGGGACAACCGGCCGGCACCGACCCGGATCGGGTGTATCGACGACTGGTCGAACTTCTCTGCGCCGGTATTGCTCGTATGTAGATACCGGCTCCTGTTATCGTCGGATGAAACAACACAGACCAAAAAGGATCAGACATGGTTGGTGAACTCGACATCTCCGGATAAAACCGGGCATGACGGCCACCGGCAGACGCCTCGGAGCGCTGCCGTCGTGGCCATGTTGTCGTTCACTTACCCGACTCTTCGCGGAGCAGCGTTGCCGCGCCCGCACAACACCTGAGGGCTATTCATGTCCGATACCTACATCGTTTGCTCGAATCTGTCTTTTGCCTGGCCGGACGACACTCCGGTCTTCGACGAATTGTCATTCACCGTGCCCGGCGGCCGAACCGGGCTGGTGGCCCAGAACGGCGTCGGGAAAAGCACTCTGCTCAGATTGATCGCCGGCCAGTTGCGGCCGCGCGCCGGCAGTGTGTCCGTCGACGGCGTTCTCGGATACCTTCCGCAGGACCTGCCACTGACGGGCGATCTGACCATTGCCGAGGTCTTGGGCATCGCCCCGACGCTCGCTGCGTTGGACGCAGTCGAATCCGGGGACACACGAGAAGAACACTTCACGACAATCGGGTCCGACTGGGATATCGAGGAACGAACGCGAGCCCAACTCGGTCGACTCGGTTTGGCCGACATGACGTTCGATCGTCGCCTCGACACTCTGAGCGGCGGGCAGGTCGTCTCGCTCGGACTGGCGGCGCAACTCCTGCGACGCCCCGATGTCCTTCTCCTCGACGAACCCACCAACAACCTCGACCTGGACGCGCGCCGCAGGCTTTACGACGTTCTCGACGACTGGAGTGGTTGTCTGTTGGTGGTCAGTCACGATCGAGGACTACTCGACCGCATGGACCGCATCGCCGAACTTCACAGCGGCGAGATCAGCTTCTACGGTGGCAATTTCACCGACTACGAAGCCGCGGCACGCTCGGCTCGCGAAGTGGCGGAGAAGAACATCCGCAACGCCGAGCAAGAGGTCAAGCGCGAGAAGCGCGAACTGCAGCAGGCCCGAGAACGTGCTTCGCGACGCGCAAGTAACGCTGCCCGCAATCTCGGGAACGCGGGCTTGCCCAAGATCTTTGCGGGGACCATGAAGCGCAATGCTCAGGAGTCGGCAGGCAAGGCCAACGAGACGCACCTCGCCCGGGTCGACGCGGCTAAGGACCGACTCGACAAAGCGGGCCGCGCTCTTCGAGACGACCAGACGATTTCACTCGAATTGCCTGGCACACATGTACCCGCCGGCCGGACGGTGTTCCTCGGTGAGCGAATGCAATTCGCGTTCGGTGATCATGCGATCTTCGCCGACTCCGGAATCGACCTGGCCATTCGAGGACCGGAGCGTATCGCGTTGACCGGGCCGAACGGCGTCGGAAAGTCGACGTTGCTACGCATCGTCAACGGGGATGTGGCGCCGACTTCCGGTGAGATCACGCGAGCCGACGGTCGAGTGGCATACCTGTCGCAGAGGCTCGACCTACTCGACCCCGCACGCACCGTCGCAGAGAACTTTGCCTTGTCTGCTCCAGGCCTACCGGCACCGGAACGCATGAACATCCTGGCGCGCTTCCTCTTTCGGGGTGCGGGTGCTCATCTTCCCGTCGCTGCACTCTCGGGCGGTGAACGACTGCGGGCTACATTGGCGTGCGTTCTCTTCGCCGATCCGGCCCCGCAGCTGCTTCTTCTCGACGAGCCGACCAACAACCTCGACTTGGTGAGCGTTGCTCAACTCGAAAGTGCCCTGAATGCATATCAGGGGGCGTTCGTGGTGGTCAGCCACGACGAGAGATTCCTGGCCGAGGTCAAGGTCGAACGCTGGCTCAGGCTCTCGGACGGCCGTTTGACCGAGGTCGCCGCACCGGGCGCATTGGGCTGACACGAGAAGTGAACAGGCGAAAGGCCTTCACACACGATGTGTGTGAAGGCCTTCGTCTGCACTACTGGTCAAGGCGTCCTGGTGTACACCGGATCGTCGAAGGATCGACGTTGCGTCACCCAGTCCGTGGACAGGATGTTCTCGATCACGTCTTCACGGGATTCGTCGAACACGACAATCCGATCGGCGATTCGCCATTCACCGTGGCGCCTTTCGAACCTATCGACGTAACGGCATTTGATCGTCGCAAGCGTCTGCACCGTATCCGTACCGGAACGCTCTTGCCGCAGAAAGCACAAACAGTACGACTCGCACTGAGCGACATCGCCGTTGACGTCGATCAGTATGTTGGAAATGCAGTGAATCGACGAGTCGATCGTCTTGTGTCTGAGCTTCATGTCTTCGATCAGCCCGTCGACGGTTCCGATGTAACCGCCGTGGTTGTCTATCGCGTCGTCGAAGTAGCAGAGGGCCACGCTGTCGAAATCCTTCCGATCGACGGCCCGAGCGTAGCGATACAGAACTTCGGTGATTTCTTGCTTGTCAGCGAGGGACACGGTCAGGCTCCTGTTCTACCCGATGATCAATCAACCTGCAGTTCAACACCCTTGGTCTCCTTGATGAAGAAGACCGTGACGAGGGTGATCACCGCACAGAAGACGAAGTATCCAGCCGGAGCGAGAGAGTTGCCGGTCAAGCTGATGAGATAGGTGGCGATGAAAGGCGCGGTGCCACCGAGGAACATGTTGGTGACGTTGTTACCCAATGCCAGACCGCTGTACCGCACAGATGCTTTCAGCATTTCGACATAGGTCACGTACGAAGCACCGTTGACAACGGAAACGCAGATGAAGAGCACTGACTGACCGACAACCGCCTGCCAGATGCCAGAACCGGCCATCATCATGAACATCGGGATTCCGAGAACCACTGCGGCGGCACTACCGGCGAACAGCACCGGCCGACGCCCGTACTTGTCTGCCATGTATCCCGAGATCGGCAACGTGATGACGCCGAGAACCAGTGCAAGAGAGGTGGAAAGGAAAGCAACGCGCGACGAATGACCGCCGGTGGTCTGCAGGTACGTCGCGGCATACACCGAGGCGATGTAGTAACCGCCGGTGATGAGTGCGCCCAGCAGGATGATCTTGACGACGCTGCCACCGGAGGTGCTGAGCAACTCACGGATGGGAAGCTTCTTGGTCTCACCCTTGTCCTGCAGTTCTTCGAACTGAGGAGTGTCTTCCATCTGGCTGCGGATCCAGATACCGATGCCACCGATCAGCAGGCTGAGCAGGAACGGGATACGCCAAGCCCATTCGAGGATCTGCTCTTGCGAGAACACCGACGTCAGGCCGAGGGCCATGAGCGAAGCTGCCAGCGAACCCAGGTAGGTGCCGGTATTGACCATCGAGGTCTGCGTCGCACGCCACCGTTTGGGAGCGGACTCGGAGACGAACGCGTTGGCGCCGCCGAGTTCACCGCCGGCCGCGAAGCCCTGCAGGCAACGAGCCAGAACCAGGATGGACGTCGCCCACACACCCAACGTGGCGTAAGTCGGCAGCAGGCCCATTCCGGCTGTCGCGAGAACCATCAGGAGGATGGTCCAGGACAGCGCGTTCTTGCGGCCGTACTTGTCGCCGATGTGGCCGAAGAAGATGCCGCCGGGCACGCGTAGGAAGAAGGCCACGGCGAATGCTGCAAAGGTACCGAGCAGTGCTGCGTTCGGGTCATGGGAAACGAAGAACAGCGCGGCGATCGTCGTGGCCATGTATCCGTAGATACCGAAGTCGTAGTACTCGACGACGGTACCGACGATGGCCGCGCGAATTACCTTCGTCGTCGACTGTCGTTCGGTTGCCACGCTGCTGCCCTCGGTGGATTCGGCTCTCGCCATGGTCTCATTCTCTGACATGTTGTTCCCTGCCTGGATTGGATACTGACTGGATTCGGTGCCGCGCAGACGTCGGACGTCAGGAGTGCGCGATGGAATGGACCGGTGCGCTCTCAGCGCTGGTCCTGGTGTAATTCGCCGCATTACGTCCCGCTACGCGGCCCATGGTCAAAGCGTTGGCAACCGCATTGCCGCCGCCCACGTATCTCAGTCCGAGGATTCCGGCGCCGGCCTCACCTGCGGCGTACAGACCCTCGATAGGTACTCCGGTGCTGCCGAGCACGGCCGCATCGGTGTTGATCTCCATTCCCGCATGCGTACAGACGAGCTCTGCCGGAAGGATTTTCGCGGCATAGAACGGAGCTGTCGCAATAGGATCCGGATTGCCGACGGCACCCTTGTTCCGCAACGTGCGATGGCGGAGGAAGTCGTCGTCGTGACCGCTGGGCAGTTGGTCGTTCCATCGACGCAGGGTTTGCGCCAACGTCGCAACCGGAACACCCGTAGCCACTGCGAGGTCTTCGATCGTGTCCGCACGAATCGTGCCACCGGCGGCAACTTCTTCCTCGATGCGTTCGGGATTCCAATCCGCATATCCTGGAGCCAGATTCACGCGAGCGTTCTCGTCGAAGATCATCCAACCGTATCCACCCTGATGGTCGATGATGCCGGTCGAGACCGCGTACGAGCTGTCCTCGTCCATGAAACGACGGCCGTCCTGGTTGACGTAGATCCGCGACTTCGGCGGAAAGCCGGCCTGCCAGTGGTGGAATCGCTGGAAGTAGACGGTGGGCAGCATCAGACCCCAGCCGTCGCCCGCCAGGGAAGCACCGAGGTCTTCGGCAAAACGAAGATGGTCTCCGCGGCTCCCCTCGGCTGCGACGACGAACAAGGCCTCTCCGGCCTTGTTCGCGTCCGGGAAGTGGCGTTCCACCAAACCTGGATCTTGCGCGAATCCACCGGAAGCAACAACGACGGCGCCCGCAGGCACCTCGATGTCGTCGGCGACAACGCCGACAACCCGACCGTCTTCCTCGATCAGCTTCTGCACCCGTGTTCCGAAGATGACCTCGATCCCGTGCTTACGACGAGCCTTGTCCAGCACCTGAATCAGTCCGTATCCCTGATCCTTGGGCACGTGGCCGCGCCAGACGTCCTCGACGCCGGCTTGGGCGAGTCCCGGCTGGTGAGCGTTACCTGAGATCGTCGCGGGAATCTCGACGCCGAGTCCGATGAGCCATTCCAGTGTCGGACCGGCGTTTTCGCAGAATGCACGAATCAATCCGGGTGAGAGCATCCACTGGTTGAGGTCCATGTAGTGCTGGAAGAACTTCTCTGCCGAGTCGTCGACGCCGAGGCCGGCCTGCACGCTCGTTCCGGCGGCCGTGAAGATACCGGCCGACAGCGCGGTGGATCCACCGAGTTCGGTTTCGGATTCGAACAGCAGAACGGATGCGCCTTCTTCAGCTGCCGACACCGCAGCGGCGAGACCTGCTCCGCCGCCACCGATGACAACGACGTCCCAGTGTTCGGTCATGAAAGTTCTCCAGTCTCCGCGATGATGCGGTGGTAAAGACCGTTCGACACCAACCCGCCGTCGACAGTGAGTTCCGTACCGGTGGTGTAGGTGGAACTGTTCGAGAGCAGGAACAGCACTGCTTCGGTGATCTCGTCGAGAGTTCCCATGCGTCCGAAGGGAACCGACTTCAGTGACGCGGCGACGAAGTCGTTCGCGCCGCCGAGCAGCGCCGTACCGACCAGTCCCGGGTGCACCGAGTTGACGCGAATCCCCCACTGCGCGAAGTTGCCTGCGGCCGACTTCGACAGACCGGTCAGACCCCACTTGCTCGACGAGTAAGCCGGAGAGAAGTATCCGATCTGACCGGCGATGGACGAGATGTTGACGATCGATCCGCCACCACTCTCGCGCATCAGCGGCGCCACCGCCTTCATACCGTAGAACGGGCCGAAGAGGTTGATCTTCATGGTCAGCTCCCAGATGTCGTTCGGGGTGTCCATGAATTCGAGCCGACGCGAGATACCGGCATTGTTGACCAGTCCGCCGAGTTCCCCACGGGTGGTGCGAATTTCGTCGACAACCCGGCCCCAGGCATCGGCATCGGTGACGTCGAGAAGATGAGCGGATGCCGATCCGCCTGCGGCGACGATGTCGTCGACCACGCCGGATGAATCCGAAACATCGGCAATGCAGACATGCGAACCGCGCGCGGCGAGAGTGTGCGCGTGATGCGCTCCCATCCCGGCAGCACCGCCGGTAACGAGAACGACGCCGGGATATGTCGTGGACTCAGACATGCCGCGAACCACCGTCCACCGCAATGCTGTGCCCGGTGACGTAGCGCGCGCTGTCCGAGAGCAGGAACAGCAGCGGGCCGAAGACCTCTTCGGGCGAGCCCAGACGATGCAGCGGTACCGCGTCGAGCGCCTTCGCGAGCGCGATCGGATCTTCCTGAACCCACTTCGTCATCGCCGTGTCGATGTAGCCGGGTGCAATGGAGTTGACCCGAATACCCTTGTCGCCGAACTCCACTGCGAGAGACTCCGTGAGGTGCGCAACGGCAGCTTTCGACGTGCAGTATGCGCCTCTCCCCTTCCGCACACGCAGCGCAGACACCGAAGACATGTTGACGATGGCGCCGCCGGGACCGAGGTGACGTGCCGCCGCCTGCGCACCGTAGAGCACTCCTTCGACATTGACACTCAGCGTTGCGCCGATCTGCTCCGGGGTGATCTCCTCGGCCAGCGCAAACGGGAAGATACCCGCATTGTTGATCCAGAAATCGACCCGGCCGAACTCCTTCAACGCCAACTGTGCAAGCAATTCATGCTCGTCGGGCTTGGTGACGTCGACCCGAGCTCCGACGACGCGACCCGGCTTGTCCGCCAGTGCATTCGATTCGAGGTCCGTGTTGATTCGTGCGGCCGTGGCGAGCATCTGCTCTTCGTTGATGTCGGCGCCGACGACATGTACGCCGCGCGTTGCCAGTCCTTCGGCGAACGTCGCACCCATACCCTGAGCCGCGCCGGTCACCACTGCCACCTTGCCTGCCAACTCCGGGTACACCGCCGACATCTGCGTCACAACGGTACGGCCCGGGTTCGTCTGGTCAGAGCTTTCGGTCATGATGTACTTCTCCTACTGAATATTGTTGTGCAAGAAACATTTCGGTACTTCAAGCTTGTTCGGACGCTCGGGGCGCGTCGTCGCGGGAGACGGTGCGGCGGGCGATCTTCCACCCCTCACCGACCCGAACCACGTGATCTGTGACAGTTGTCATCCGCACCAGTCGCGAGTCTCCGCCGCGAGCGGTGGCAACGATCTGCAGGTACCCGTGCACTGTGAGAGCACTCTCGTCCACCGCCTCGACGACGAGATTGGTCAGAACGTGGCGATGCACCTCGTCGGCAGCTTCCGCCGCAGCGAAGAAGCGAGCAGCAAAAGCCGCAAGGTCGTCGAAACCGACCACAGGTTCCGGATAACTGGGGGAATGAAACTCACCGCCATCGGTGAATGTCTGCGCCCAATCCTGCTGGCGCCCAGAGTCTATGCAATGACTCTGGTGGCCGTACAGCTGGTGGATTGCGGCAACATCCTCCGTTGCCACGACGCTGTAGTTGCTCATGAAGGTTCTCTCCGAACACGCTGTGCTGCATCCACCCGAAGGTTGTGCAGCTCCGTAAAGTGTGCGATAATCGCACACACTGTGCGATATGTTCAAAGCGTAAGTGGCATACCTCACAAACGTCAAGAAAGGGATTTGATGTCAGAGCTGAGCGAGGAACACCGACCGCGCAAAAGTGCAGTTCAAGTGGACTCGAGCATGTCGAAAACGCTGCACCATGGACTCGAGATCTTGGAACTCCTGACGTCCTATCCGCACGGTTTGTCAGTCACGGACATTGCCGACGGAGTGGGAGTCCACCGGACTGTCGCACATCGGTTGATCCGCACGCTCGAGGCTCATCACCTGTGCCGCAAGGACTCCTTCAAGCGCGTCACTCTCGGCGCCGGCCTGGTCACCCTCGCCGAACCGGTGGAACAGGATTTGCGCACTCTCGCTCGCCCGATACTTCAAGAACTTGCCGAGGCCACCGAGGCGACAGCGCACCTGGTGGTCCGCGAGAGCGATACCGAAGTGCGCGCGCTGATGGTGGTCGAACCGCGCAGCGCCAAGGTTCACGTCGCGTTTCATCCAGGGCAGGTCGATCCGATCGACCGCGGCTCCGCCGGGCTTTCCATCCTTGCCTCACTCCCGCCGACGAACGGGGAACGAGAGGAAGTGACGGCGGCACGCGCACGCGGCTACGCAGTGACCGTCGGCGAGGTCATCCCGTCCGTCCTGGGAATCTCGGCGGTGATCCCCGGCCGACGCCGCGACGCCATCTCCAGCCTCGGAATTTCCGTCTTCGACTCCGAGGACCAAGCAGCGCTGGGCGCCGAGGTCATGGCAGCGGCAAAAACCCTCGGCAGCATGTTGCGCTGATCCGAACACCAGTCGAGCCCCGGGAATACCCGGGGCTCGACTTTGTTGACTCCGAATGAGATAGTTGAACAATCAACTACCTGACATCAGCTTCACGGATACAAGGAGTACGACATGCCTGCTGTGACAGTCGAGAACATCTTGGCCCTGCCCCGTCTCGACGAGCCGGCAGAGTCAGCAGTCGACCGCCCCGTCAAGAGCATCACCACCGCACCGGTCGGATACGAAGGTGAAGGCTTTCCCGTTCACCGCGCCTTCGCCGGCATCGACCTCTCCGCCCTCGATCCCTTCATCCACATGGACCAGATGGGCGAGGTCAACTACGCACCCGGAGAACCCAAGGGCACACCGTGGCACCCGCACCGCGGCTTCGAAACCGTGACCTACATGATCGACGGCATCATGGAGCACCAGGACTCCAACGGTGGCGGTGGCATTATCGGCGGCGGCGACACCCAGTGGATGACCGCGGGTGGCGGCATCCTCCACATCGAAACTCCGCCGGAGCACCTCGTCCTCAGCGGCGGCCTTTTCCACGGCGTCCAACTGTGGGTCAACCTGCCTCGCGACAACAAGATGGCATCTCCGCGGTACCAGGACATCACCGGTAACAAGGTGGCCCTGCTTTCCTCGCCGGACGGCGGAGCCTTGGTACGCGTCATCGCCGGAGACATCGCCGGCCACGCCGGACCCGGATCGACGTACACACCCATCGCGCTCTCCCACACGACTGTGGCCCCGGGTGCGAGCCTGACGCTTCCGTGGAACCCCGAGTTCAACGCGATCGTCTACGTCCTCGCCGGCGAAGGCACGGTCGGGGCCGAGCGTCGGCCCATTCGTGTCGGACAGACAGCTGTCTTCGGACGCGGTGACTCCATCACCGTCGCCGCTTCCGATCGCCAGGATTCACGGACCGAATCTCTCGAGGTATTCATCCTCGGCGGCAAACCGATTCGTGAGCCCATCGCGATGGCCGGGCCGTTCGTCATGAACACCAAGTCCGAGGTCATGCAGGCCTTCGAGGACTTCCAGGCCGGACGCCTGGGATCCATCCCGGCGGCACACGAGACGCTGAGCTGACATGTCGTCGGTAGTCGTCCAGCGAGCTGACGAACGTGCGCATCTCAACTACGGCTGGCTCACGGCGCGTCACAGTTTCCCCTTCGCCGGAAACTTCGATCACGCCGCGTACGCGCACGGACTTCTGTTGGTGAACAACGACGACATCATCGAAGCCGACTACGGTTTCGACACTCATCAGCACCGCGACACCGAGATCGTGACGTGGGTGCTCAGCGGATCTCTGGTTCACCAGGATTCCGCTGGGCACTCCGGAGTCATCCATCGCGGACTCGCGCAGAGAATGAGCGCCGGTACCGGAATCCTGCACTCCGAGCGCAACGATCGCTTCCGGGCCGACGGCTCACGTGTCACCGAGCCCGTTCACCTCGTCCAGATGTGGATACCCCCGGACGAATCCGGAGTGACTCCGAGCTATCAGGAACTCGACATCAACTCCGAACTCGACGGCGGTGGCCTGATCACCCTGGCGTCGGGGATGCCCGCGCATCGCGACCACAGCGCGATCAGCTTGCACAACAAACATGCGGCACTGCATGTTGCTCGCCTCGAGACCGGTGGGTCGGTATCTCTCCCGGATGCGCCGTACGTGCACGGCTTCATCGCCGGTGGCACTGTGGACGTCGAGGGAGTCGGATTGCTCGGTCCGGGAGATTCGTTGCGACTCAAGGATACTGGCGGTCAACGAGTCGAGGGAATCGGCGATGCGGAGATACTCGTGTGGGAGATGCACGCGTCGACGAACTGACGACACCACCGAGTACGCCCAATGTTCGGACTACACAGCAGGTTCGTCGTAGGGTGGATGCCGGTAGTGGCGGATCCCGATTGTGGTGGATCCCGGTGGTACAGAAGGAGGAGCCATGGCATCTGGTCGAGCACAGGCCCCACGGACGACACCGCACATCGATGTGCACCGCTCCGGCGATCGCTTGAAATCCCGCGTCTCCTGGCTGGATTCGAAACATTCGTTCTCGTTCGGACAGCACTACGATCCGGACAACACTCATCACGGATTGCTGCTCGTCAACAACGACGACACCGTACTGGCGGGAACCGGTTTCGACACCCATCCGCACAAGGACATGGAAATCGTGACCTGGGTGCTTCGCGGTTCGCTCGTGCACCAGGATTCCATCGGCCACACCGGCGTCATCTATCCGGGACTCGCCCAGCGCATGAGCGCCGGTACCGGAATCATGCACAGTGAGAAGAACGATTCGTGGCGTATCGGCGGCGAACAGCATTCCGACCCCGTGCATTTCATTCAGATGTGGGTGGTACCGGACGAAGGTGGACTGACCCCCGGTTACGAACAGCTCGAGATCGACGACGAACTGCTGCGCGGCGGTCTGATCCCGGTTGCCTCCGGGATGGAGCGCTACAAGGATCATTCGGCGATTCGCATCAACAACAAGAACGCCGCCATGCATGTCGCACGCATTCTGCCGGGCACCTCCGTGAATCTTCCGGGCGCACGGTTCCTGCACGTCTTCGTCGCGCAGGGCACTGCCGAGATGGAGGGCGTCGGCACACTGTACGAAGGCGATGCTGTCCGGTTGAGCGATTCGGGTGGCCAGCAGCTGACCTCCGACGCCGGGGCCGAAGTCCTCGTCTGGGAGATGCATTCACGTATCGGTGGTTGAGACCCGGTCTCGGCAGGACTCGGCGCGCTGGAGATACTCGACAGATGAGCATCGACAACTCCGCCGCGCCCGTCAAGAAGCTTGACCCACTCAACACATTGATGGGTGTGCGCGCCGTTTCGGTCGAGCCCGGGGACCTGGCCTTCGCGCAGGCCGTCGGCGAGCGATTCCACGATCACCGTGGCAAGACCGTGCTCGGTTCCATCGGAGTCATGATCGACGGTGCCATGGGTGGCGCGGTGTACTCGGGACTGACCTCGGGCCATCAGTCCGTGCTCGCGCAGGTCACGGTCAGTGCGGGCGCCGACATCCCCGACATCGCGGACGTCGGTGCCACCGGAACACTCGTGCATCTCGACGACGGCGTCGGACTCGCATCCGGGCAACTTCGCGACGAGAACGGCACCCTTCTGGCAGTGATGGCCGGTCGCGCCATGGTGGTCTCGCGTCCCCCCGTCGTGGGAATCGACGACTACGTAGAGGGCGAGCCGCTGCCCGTCCCGACGCCGGAGAAGACAAGCAACCTGAGCGGGTTGTCCGGGTCCGACGTCGTCGAAGGAATCCGCGACGGCAAACTCGAACGCGGTCCACTCGCCGGTCTCCTCGATCTTGCTGTCGTCGACGTGACCCCGGGTTCCGTCGTCGGTGAGTTCGCACCCGTGGCCTGGATGGCCAACCCGTTGGGCGCCGTTCAGGGCGGTGTCCTCATCTCGGCAGTCGACGCCATCACTGGCCTGTCTGCCCAGACCCTGACCCGCGTCGACCAGGACTATCGCGTCCTCGACCACAAGATCGACTTCCTGCGCTCACCCGACATCGGCGGGCCGGTCTTGCGCGCCGAGGCCTCCGTGATTCGTGCCGGGCGCAGGCTCGCGCTGATCGAAACTCGCATCGTCGACGCCGGCGGACAGGTCTATGTGCGGGCCACTTCGAGCATTCAGATGCTCTCCCAGCAAGTTCACAGCGGATAACCAGTTCCGCACCAGGTCGCCCGTCCACCATTGAGACAACAGCCCACACAATGGAGGTACAGCGGCGTGAACAAAGACATCGAAGCGAGCAGGCTGCGCGTGAGCCGTCGGCGGGCTCTCGCCCTCGGCGGAACCATCAGTCTCGGCGGGCTCATCGCAGCGTGCTCCGGCAACAGTGGCACCGCCACGACGACTTCGGCTGCGGCTGCGTCGACGACAACCACTTCCGGCACATCCGCCGCGGCCACGTCCGGCGACGCTGTCACCGCACTTCTGGCCAAAGCACCGCAGTGTGTCATGAGCAAGGAAGAGACGCAGGGTCCCTACTGGTTCGACGTCGACTCCATTCGCGGCGACATCCGCGAGGACCGTCCGGGCACCACGCTGCAGGTTGCGATGCGCGTGCAGGACAACAGCCAGTGCAACGTCGACGGCAGCATCGGCGCGGTCAGTAACGCCGTCGTCGAGATCTGGCACTGCGACGCCGGCGGCGTGTACTCCGGCTTCGAATCCGGTTCGCTGAGCGCCAACGGCGGCGGCGGTGGCGGCGGAACTCCCCCGGCCGGCGGGATGGGTGAACCTCCGTCAGGTGCACCCGGAGGCGGAATGGGCGAACCACCGTCAGGCGCCCCCGGCGGAATGGGCGGCGGCATGGGAGGGTCCGGTGAGACCTCCGACGGTTCGTACAGCGTCGGCGACACCGAAGCCACCACCACCGACGACGGCACCTACCTGCGCGGGGCGCAGACCACCGATGCAAACGGCATCGCACAGTTCACCACGATCTTCCCCGGCTGGTACATGGGCCGCACCACCCACATCCACGTCAAGGTTCACATCGACAAGAAGACGGTCCTCACGTCGCAGACCTTCTTCGACGAGACCCTTCTCGACGAGGTGTACTCGCAGTCCCCGTACAGCGAGCACACCGGTCGTGAGAACAACACGAACAACGCCAGTGACGGCATCTACGACGACACCGGCCTCATGACCGTCGAAAAGCAATCGGACGGGTCCTACCTCGCCGTCATCAACCTGGGTATCGACGCCTGAGGTAGGAGCCCGGTCAGCTGCCGACGTATGCCGCGAGGTGCTTTCCGGTGAGTGTGGAGCCGTCGGCGACGAGCTCCTCGGGAGTGCCTTCGAAGACGATCCGACCGCCGTCGTGACCGGCTCCAGGGCCGAGGTCGATGATCCAGTCGGCGTGCGCCATCACGGCCTGGTGGTGCTCGATGACGATAACGGACTTACCGGAATCGACGAGTCGATCGAGCAGGCCGAGCAACTGCTCGACGTCGGCCAGGTGCAGTCCGGTGGTCGGCTCGTCGAGGACGTACACGCCGCCCTTCTCACCCAGGTGGGTTGCCAGCTTGATGCGCTGACGCTCACCGCCCGACAGCGTCGTCAACGGCTGGCCGATCGTGAGGTATCCGAGCCCCACGTCGACCAGTCGGACGAGGATCTTGTGCGCAGCGAGGGTCTTGGCCTCACCCTCGCCGAAGAACTCCTCGGCCTCGGCCACCGACATCGTGAGAACCTCGTTGATGTCCTTGCCACCGAATTTGTATTCGAGTACCTCGGCTTGGAAGCGCTTGCCCTCGCACTCCTCGCAGAGAGTGGCAACGCCGGCCATCATCGCCAGGTCGCTGTAGATGACGCCGTTGCCGTTGCACGTCGGGCAGGCGCCCTCGGAGTTGGCACTGAACAGCGCCGGCTTCACGCCGTTGGCCTTCGCGAATGCCTTGCGGATCGGGTCGAGCAGCCCCGTGTACGTCGCCGGGTTGCTCCGACGCGAGCCGCGGATCGCGCTCTGATCGACCGACACCACGTCTTCGCGTTTCGCGAGTGAGCCGTGGATCAGCGAACTCTTGCCCGACCCGGCGACACCGGTGACCACGACCAGGACGCCGAGCGGTACGTCGACGTCGACGTCCTGCAGGTTGTGTGCGTTCGCTCCACGAATCTCGATTGCTCCGGTGGACTCCCGCACGGTCTCTTTGATTGCGGCCCGGTCGTCGAAGTGACGGCCGGTGACGGTGTCGCTGGCACGAAGGCCCTCGACGGTGCCCTCGAAGCAGACGTTTCCGCCGGCGCTACCCGCACCCGGACCGAGGTCGACGATGTGATCGGCGATCACGATCGTCTCCGGCTTGTGCTCGACCACGAGCACGGTGTTGCCCTTGTCGCGCAGGCGCAGCAGTAGGTCGTTCATCCTCGCGATGTCGTGCGGATGCAGGCCGGTGGTGGGCTCGTCGAAAACATACGTGATGTCGGTGAGCGAGGAACCCAGGTGACGAATCATCTTGGTGCGCTGAGCTTCACCGCCCGAGAGGGTTCCCGACGGCCGATCGAGACTGAGGTAGCCGAGTCCGATCTCCACGAACGAGTCGAGCGTTTCACCGAGCGTCGTGAGCAACGGCGCGACCGACGGTTCCTTCAGTCCGCTGACCCATTCCGCGAGATCGCTGATCTGCATCGAGCAGGCGTCGGCGATGTTGACGCCCTTGATCTTCGACGACCGCGCCCCCTCGCTCAGTCGCGTCCCGTCGCATTCGGGGCAGGTGGTGAACGTGATCGCCCGCTCGACGAACGCCCGGATGTGGGGCTGCATCGCGTCGACGTCCTTGGCCAGGAACGACTTCTGAATCTGCGGAATCAGACCCGTGTACGTCAGGTTGATGCCTTCGACCTTGATCTTGGTCGGCTCTTTGTAGAGCAGATCGTTCAGTTCCTTCTTGGTGTACTTCTTGATCGGCTTGTCGGGATCGAAGAAACCACAGCCGCGATAGATCCGGCCGTACCAACCCTCCATGCTGTAACCGGGCACCGTGATCGCACTCTCGTTGAGCGACTTGGTGTCGTCGTACAACGCGGTCAGATCGAAATCGTTGACCGCCCCTCGTCCCTCACACCGCGGACACATGCCGCCGGTGATCTTGAAGCTGCGACGCTCTTTCGTCTGACGTCCGCCGCGTTCCATCGTGACCGCGCCTGCTCCGGAGATCGAGGCCACGTTGAACGAAAACGCCTGAGGCGAACCGATGTGAGGCTTTCCGAGACGGCTGAACAGAATGCGGAGCATCGCGTTGGCGTCGGTGGCGGTTCCGACGGTCGAGCGCGGGTCGACTCCCATCCGCTGCTGATCGACGATGATCGCGGTGGTCAGGCCGTCGAGAACATCGACGTCCGGCCGCGCGAGCGTCGGCATGAATCCTTGAACGAAAGCGCTGTAGGTCTCGTTGATCATCCGCTGCGATTCCGCGGCGATCGTACTGAACACCAGCGAACTCTTCCCCGAACCGGAGACGCCGGTGAATACCGTCAGCCTCCGCTTCGGGATCTCGACACTGATGTCTTCGAGGTTGTTCACCCGCGCGCCTTGCACGCGGATCAAATCGTGGCTGTCTGCGGTGTGCAAGGCAGTCATCGTGTCTCCATCTGTCAGTCGATCGCCGACGGTCTCAGCGCAGTTGACGGGCTCAGCGCAGTTGACGGGCTCAGCGCAGTTCTTGAATACGGATCAGGTTTCCCGCTGGGTCCCGGACGGCGCAATCGCGAACGCCGTACGGCTGCTCGGTCGGTTCCTGGACGACGTCGATGTCGCCGGCCTGAAGCCGCTCGAACGTGTCGTCCAGATCTTTGGTGGCCAGGAGAAGTCCGCCGTAGGTGCCCTTGGCCATCATCTCGATGATGGTGCGGCGCTCCTCGTCGGTGATTCCGGGATCGACGGCCGGCGGATGCAGCACGATGGAGGTGCCGGGCTGGCCGGGCGGCCCCACCGTGATCCAACGCATCCCGTCGTAACCGACGTCGTTGCGAACCTCGAAGCCGAGCGTGTCGCGATAGAAGTTCAGGGCGGCTTCAGGGTCGTCCTGCGGAAGGAAACTCGAGTGAATGGTGATGTCCATGGCGATCACGTTAATTGCGGTTGTGGGGTCTGCGCTTCTCGATTCCTGACCGGTCTGGTGACTTGTTTGGACACGCAGGACGGCATTCCTGCCGTCGACTGCTCGGCCTCGCGCCGATAGACACTGGGCGGAACCCCCACCAATTCGGTGAACTTGCTGCTGAAAGTGCCGAGCGAGCTGCAACCGACCTCGAAGCAGACGTCCGTGACACTGAGGTCTCCGCGCCGCAGTAACGCCATCGCTCGCTCGATTCGCCTGGTCATCAGGTAGGCGTACGGCGGTTCTCCGTATGCCTGACGGAATTGGCGACTGAGATGCCCCGCAGACATGTTCACTCCCCGCGCGAGCGCCTCCACGTCCAGAGGCCGCGCGTACTCCCGGTCGATACGGTCTCGCACACGTCGTAGTCGCGCGAGGTCCTGCAGGTGCGGATCTGCGGCAGGTCTGCTGGTCACGTATTCGATCGTGCCATGCCATACCGACGTTGCCCAGCACAAGAGATGAACTCGGCGTGGAGCGATCGCGCACACACCGAGCAGTTCGTCATGATCGTGTAAGGATGGAGAAATGACCACGGCTCATCGCTCAGGCATCGACCTCACCCACCTCGACGGCGACACACGGGCGCAGGACGATCTGTTCGTCCACGTCAACGGAAAATGGCTCGCCGAATACGAGATTCCGGCAGACCGCGCCGTCGACGGGGCGTTCCGCACGCTCTACGACAAGGCCGAAGAAGACGTACAGACCATCATCACCGAAGCCGCGGAGTCCAACTCCGCTGCCGGTACCGATGCTCAGCGCATCGGTGACCTGTACTCGAGCTTCATGGACGCCGATTCCGTGGAAGCCGCTGGTCTGAACCCCATCGACGACGAGCTCGACGCCGTCGCCGACGCACCGGACCGTTCCTCTCTCGCCACCGTCATCGGACGCCACCAGCGCGTCGGCGTCGGTGGCGCCATCTCTCACTACGTCGACACCGACGCCAAGAACTCCGAGCGATACCTGATTCACTTCAGCCAGTCGGGAATCAGTCTCCCCGACGAGTCGTACTACCGCGAGGACAACTACGCGGAGATCCGCGAGAAGTACGTCGCGCACATCGACAAGATGTTCACCCTCGCCGGCGTCGGCTACGACGCCCAGCGTGTGTTCGAGCTCGAGAAGAAGATCGCGGCCGGGCATTGGGACGTCGTCAAGCGTCGTGACGCAGATCTGAGTTACAACCTGGTGGGCTTCGAGGAACTGACCGAACAGAACCCCGGTTTGGACTGGGCGGCATGGCTGTCCGGTCTCGGCGCCGATTCGGAGAAGTTCGCCGAGATCGTGGTTCGCCAGCCCGAATTCCTGCACACCTTCACCGCACTCTGGGCGTCGGAGTCACTGGACGATTGGAAGGCATGGGCGGCGTGGAAGGTGCTTCATGCCCGCTCTCCTTACCTGCATTCGGCGCTGGTCGACGAGACCTTCGCTTTCTACGGCACCACGCTCTCGGGAACCGAAGAGAACCGTGAGCGCTGGAAGCGCGGGGTAAGCCTGGTCCAGGATCTGCTCGGCGAGGCCGTCGGCAAGCTCTACGTCGATCGACACTTCCCCGCAGAGGCGAAGACCCGCATGCTGGAACTGGTCGCAAACCTGCAGGAGGCGTACCGCCGCAACATCTCCGACCTCGAGTGGATGAGCCCGCAGACTCGTGAGGCTGCATTGGCCAAGCTCGAGAAGTTCACCCCGAAGATCGGTTACCCCGACAAGTGGCGCGACTACGCCGGACTCGAGATCTCGGCAACCGACCTGGTGGGCAACTACCGTCGCGGATACGCCGCCGAGTACGACCGTGACCTGGCCAAGCTGGGCGGCCCCGTCGACCGTGACGAGTGGTTCATGACGCCGCAGACCGTCAACGCCTACTACAACCCGGGCATGAACGAAATCGTCTTCCCCGCAGCCATTCTCCAGCCGCCGTTCTTCGACGCGGCAGCCGACGACGCTGCCAACTACGGCGGCATCGGCGCCGTCATCGGCCACGAGATCGGTCACGGGTTCGACGATCAGGGCGCCAAGTACGACGGCGACGGCAACATGGTCGACTGGTGGACCGACGAGGACCGCAGCGAATTCGGCAAGCGCACAAAGGCTCTCATCGAGCAGTACAACGAGTTCGAGCCCAAGGAACTGCCGGGCCACCACGTCAACGGCGAGTTCACGATCGGCGAGAACATCGGCGACCTCGGCGGGCTGTCGATCGCGATCGCGGCGTACAAGATCGCGACCGAAGGTACCGAACCTCCGGTCATCGACGGACTCACCGGCTTGCAGCGCGTGTTCTTCGGGTGGGCGCAGGTATGGCGCACGAAGGCCCGTGAGGCCGAAGCGCTTCGCCGTCTGGCCGTCGACCCGCACTCGCCGCCGGAGTTCCGGTGCAACGGCGTCGTCCGCAACCTCGACACGTTCCACGAGGAGTTCGACGTCAAGCCCGGTGACGCACTGTATTTGGAGCCGGAGAAGCGTGTGAAGATCTGGTAGCAGGGGCAAGCCCCTGTGCGCGCTCGAGGACCCCCTGGACTCCCTGAGCGCGCACGGGGCCGAAGGCCTACCGGGCGTACATGATCACCCCGACGCCGACCAGACAGATCAGCGCACCGGCGATGTCGAAACGATCCGGACGGAATCCGTCCATCACCACCGCCCACAGCAGTGAACCTGCGACGAAGATCCCGCCGTACGCGGCGAGGATGCGCCCGAAGTTCGCATCGGGTTGCATGGTGGCGACCAGACCGTAGAGGCCGAGCGAGATGACGCCGAGCCCCACCCAGATCCATCCCTTGTGTTCGCGAATTCCCTGCCACACCAACCACGCGCCCCCGATTTCGAGCAGCGCGGCAAGTACGAACAGCAAGAGCGAACGTGCGACGGTCATGCCGCACACAGTATCGCTACAGACGTACTCCGGTCTCCGCGGAAAAGAAGTACACCTCGCCGGCCTTGGGCAGCAGATGAAGCGACTCCCCCGGTGCCACCGACATCTTCCGGTCGACGCGAATGACGATTCGACCGGATCGGCTCTGCCACTGCGAATCCGGGGCACCCTTTGCATAGACGAACGATTCGGCTCCCAACTCTTCGAGCAGATCGGCATCCACGGCCAGCGAGCCCTTTCGCCACGCTCCCACCAGATCCCACGACTCCGGGCGCACTCCCACGACGACCCGCTCCCGCTCGGACGCCCCGGTGGGCAGCGGAATCCGCAGGTCACCGAGCACTGCGACGGTACCCTCGACCGGCGCTTCGATCAGGTTCATGCCGGGCGATCCGATGAAGGCGGCCACAAAGGTGTTGACGGGGTTGTCGTAGAGTTCGCGCGGCTTCGCGACCTGCTGCAAGCGACCGTCCAGCATCACCGCCACGCGGTCCCCCATCGTCATCGCCTCGACCTGATCGTGGGTGACGTAGACCGTCGTGGTGCCGAGTCGACGCTGTAGGGCGGCGATCTGCGACCGTGTGCTGACGCGTAGTTTGGCATCCAGATTGCTGAGCGGCTCATCCATGCAGAACACCTTGGGATGGCGAACGATGGCTCTACCCATGGCAACTCGCTGACGTTGTCCACCGGACAGCTTTGCCGGTTTACGCCCGAGCAGCGGTTCGAGCTCGAGCATCCGCGCGGCCTCGAGTACCCGCTCCCGGCGCTCCGTCTTTCCCACTCCGGCATTCTGGAGCGCGAAGCCCATGTTCTGCTCGACGGTCATGTTCGGGTACAGCGCGTAACTCTGAAACACCATGGCGACGTCACGTGCTCGCGGAGCGAGGTGCGTGACGTCCGTGCCGCCGATCTCGATCCGGCCGTCCGACGCGGACTCGAGACCGGCGAGCATTCGCAGGCTGGTGGACTTACCGCAACCGGAAGGTCCTACGAGTACCAGGAACTCACCATCGGCGATGTCGAGGTCGAGACGGTCGACTGCCGGTCGATCGGTTCCTTCGTAGCGGTGCGTGACTCCCGCGAATTGCACGTTGGCCATGAGTGTTCTCTCCTACTACTTCGGCAGCTTGGGGGTGATCTGCCGGTCGATGATCTGCTGCAACTGCGTGGCAACGCCGGCGAATGTCGATGCGACGTCGGCCTTCTGGAGAGCGATCTGCTCGAGTCCGGTGCCGATGATCTGATCCCCACCCGGGACGAACACGCGTGCGTAGTCCTGCGAGCGCGTACGCGAGAGCTGATCCACAGCGGTACGGGAGTTGGGGTTCGCGTCGAGGAACGCCTTCATGCTCGGCTCCGAGGTTGCCGACTTGCGGACCGGCATGTAGCCGACGTTCTGCGAGAAGTACGCCGTGTTCTCACCATTGGTGATGAAGTCGATGAACTTGAGCGCGTTCTTCTTACGCTGATCGGAGATCTTGGACGGGATGGCAAGCCCGGCACCGCCGGTGGGGCAACCGGGAGTTCCGTCCACTGCCGGGAGGAAAGCGGTGCCGAAGTCGAAGTTGGCAGTCTTCTTGATGCCGGACAGATCGCCCGTCGACGCGATGGTCGACGCCAGAATGCCGGTACCGAATTCGTTCGCGATGTCAGTGGAGACCGCGGCGTACTTCTTGTCGTGAATCATGCTGGAGAGGAACTGCCCTGCGGCAATGGTCTTCTCGTTGTCGAGCTGCAGATTCCACTGGTCGGAGTACGAGCCGCCGAACGTCCAGATTGGGCCTTCGTAGGTCCAGCCGAGGTAATCCTTCGCGTTGCCCCACCCGTGTGCCAACTTGCCGTTGCCCACGACCTTCTGCAGCTCGGGTCCCCACTCGTCGAACTCCTGCCATGTCGCCGGCCCACGGTCGGGAAGACCTGCCTGCGACCAGACCGCCTTGTTGTAGTAGAACAACGGCGTCGACCGCGCGTAGGGAAGCGCATAGTGCTTGCCCTGGAACAGGTAGTCGGCGAGCAGTGAATCGACGTAGTCGGCCGAGTCGACCCCCACCTCGGAGAAGAGTCCGTCAAGCGGCTCGATTGCCCCGGCCAGTGCATAGTTGAACCACCAGACATCGGACAGCACAACCACATCGGGCACATCTCCACCGGAGAGGGCAGCGTTGAACTTCTGTGCCACCTCTTCGTAGTTCTTGCCGCCGTCCACCAAGTTGACCTTCAGGTCCGGGTACTTGGTCTGGAAGCGGTTGATCAGTTCCTTCTCCACGTCGGTGGACTTACCCGGGTGGTTCGACCAGAAGGTGATGGTGTTGGAATCACCCGACGCACCGGATGTTCCCGCAGCATCAGCGCTCGACCCGCCGGATCCCGCGCACGCGGTCAGTGCGGCGCCGGCGGCGATTGCACCGCCGAGGCTCAAGAATCCGCGCCTGTTCATGTTTGCCATTACTGCTCCTCGAGAAAGAAATGTGACGGGAAAGCTGTCAGCCCTTGACCGCACCGGAGGTGAGGCCCTTGATCATGTGTCGTTGCAGCAGAAGGAAAATCACCAGGATCGGTAGCATCGTCAGCACCGTTCCTGCCATGACCGGACCCCAGTTGGTAAGTCCGTCGTTGTTCTGCAGTTGGGTCAATCCGATCGGCAGCGGCGCTACCGAGGAATCGTCGGACATGAGGAACGGCCACAGGTACTCGTTCCATTCGTTGACCACCGTGATGATGCCGAACGCCACCATCGTGGGTCCGGAAACGGGGAGCACCACGCGCCAGAGCAACCGCCAGTGGCCGGCTCCGTCCATCCGCGCCGCCTCGACGATCTCCGAAGGGATCGAGAGGAAGTGGTTGCGCATGAGGAACGTACCGAAGGCTACACCCGCAAGCGGAACTATGATGCCCTGGAACGTGTTACGCCAGCCCCACTCTGCCACGAGCGCGTAGTTCGAGATCACGGTGATCTGGTTCGGAACCATCAATGCTGCGATGATTCCGAGAAAGACGAAGTTCTTCCCCGGGAAGCGCAGGAACACCAACCCATAGGCGCTGAGAGTCCCCAGAACGAACTTCGCCGCCGACAGAATCGTCGTGATCACTATCGAGTTCCGCAGAAACATCCAGAACGGAACCGATGTCGTTGCTTCGGAATAGTTTTCGGGATGCAGCGACGACGGCCACCACGTTGCCGGTTGCGTGTAGATCTCCGGACGCTCCTTGAACGAGGTCATCACGATCCAGTAGAGCGGCAGGACGATGATGACCAACGCGATCACCATTGCCGCATAGCCGAGGATCTTCACGCCGACCTCACGCCGGTCCACGTTCTTGCGGTCCGGGCCGGGCCTAACGACGGAAGTCGGAGCAGCGCTTTTCTTTTCCTCTACCGCTGTCATTTCTCTTCTCCCCGATCCATGGCACGAACCTGGTAGACGGTGATGATCAGCAGGATCAGGAACATGATGGTGGCAACCGTCGCACCGTAGCCCGCCCGGAAGTTTCGGAACGTCTCGTTGTACACCTGGTAGACCATCGTCGTCGTCCCCGTACCCAGCGGGCCACCACGGGTCATGACGTTGATGATGTCGAAGACCTGGAGCGAGTTGAGCATGACGGTGATGGAGAGGAAGAACGTCGTCGGGCGCAACTGAGGTAGGAGAACCCGGCGGAACTTGGTCCACGGCTTGGCGCCGTCGATTTCGGCAGCTTCGTTCAGCTCCTGCCGAACTCCTTGCAGTGCAGCGAGATAGATGACAAACGTGTACCCGAGGTTCTTCCACATGTATGTCACCGTCACCATGAACAGCGCCCAGTGGGGATCCTGATAGAAGTCGGGCGATTGGAGTCCGACACGGTGCAGGAGATCCTGGATCAGGCCGAAGTTGGGGTCGAAGACGAACTGAAACGCGACACCGATCGCTGCACCGGAGATCACGAACGGCGCGAAGATGGCCGACCGAACCAGGTTTCGCCCGACGAGCTTGCGATCGAGCAGCATGGCCAACGCCAAACCGATGACCATCGAACCCACCACTGTAACCAACGTGAATATCACTGTGTTGGTGACGATCTGCCAGGTGTCGCTTCGTCCGAACCACTCGCGGTAGTTGCTCAGCCCGATGAACGTCGCCTTCGGGTCCGCAATGTTCCAGTCGAAGAACGAAAGTCGGATGTTGTCCACCAGCGGGCGATAGGTGAACAAGATCAGCAACGCGAGATTGGGGCCGACCAAGAGCGCGAAGAGCGCGTAATCACGCCATGGTCTGCCCCACAGACCTGGCTTGCCTGATGTGGGCAGCGTTCTTTCCGGACTCGATCTCACTGAGGCAGTCTGACCGCCCGCAACGAATGAATGGTGAACGTACAAGACACTCGAGCTGAACGCGACACGAAAAAGGCCCTGCGCGAATACTTCTCGCGCAGGGCCTTCCTCGTCGATGTCTAGCGGTTCCAGTCGCCCAATCCGTCGGCGCCGCTGAGGACTCCACCTGCGGTGTTCTGCACGATCACCGGGTCACCCTTGCCTGCGTTCTCGAAGAACCACTTGGCGTCCTCGGTGCTGACATTGAGGCAGCCGTGGCTGACGTTGGTGAAACCTTGTTGCGCAACCGACCACGGAGCGGCATGGACGAAGATGCCACTGTAGGAAATTCGTGTCGCGTACTCGACGTAGGTGCGGTAACCCTCGGGAGAATCGATCGGGACGCCGTACGTGGACGAATCCATGTACATGTCGCGCAACTGCTCGCCGACGATGTACGTGCCGTTCGGTGTTTCGTGACCCGGCTTGCCGAACGACGTCGGCATGGTGCGCACGACCTCACCGTTGCGGGTGACGGTGACCTGCTTGGTGTTGTCGTCCGCGACGGTGACGAGTGCGTCACCGATGTTGAACGTGGAGTGCGAATCACCGGCGTCGACGGTCACGGAGATGTTCGCCGGCCAGAACTGTGCCGGCTTCCAACGGACCTGGCTGTCGTTGATCCAGTAGAAGCTGCCCTCGACCGGAGGATCGGTGGTCACGCGAATCGCGCGCTCGGCCGTAGCACGGTCGCCGACTGCCTCGTTGAAACGAATGATGATCGGCTGCGCGATGCCGACTGTCTCACCCGCGGACGGATTGAGCGACGGCGCGGAGAAGTTGGGGACGCCGATGGGAGCCTGAATCGGTGTACCCGGGATGCCCGGAACCGGAATCGCCGGATCGAGGTACGGAACGCCGGGAATGACGGGCAACGGAATGTCGGGTCCACCGGGGAAGAGAGGAACGGCCGCGGAAGGTCCGGCGAGAGCCAGGCCGGCAGCCACCGCTCCGACGATTGCCACGGCAACCCGTGACGTCCGACGACCCTGTTTGCTGCCCATGTCACTACCTTCGCTCGAATGACCACGTACTCACGTGGATTTTGCGCGGCCGGCATCGATACCCGCCTGGCACCGATGCCGATGCACCATTCGGACGCGCCCGCCGGGCGCACACCTACACACCCGAGCACGCCGAAGAGAGCAAACCGCACATTTCCATAGTCATTAACACACAAAAGCGGCAATCGAGCAATTCGGATGTTCGCCCAAACGTTGCTATCCGTCGCTGCGGGCAGCGGCCAACATGGATTCGATCGAGATGAGTTTGGTTCGCGGTCGTCCGGTTGCGGCACCGGATGCGCGTTCTGCCTTGTCGATACGCTGCCAACCTTGATAGTCCACCTGATCCGGCGACCGGTCTGCCAACAAAACCTGCAACTTGTCGGCATCCTCGGTCGGGGTGGCGAGGCGCCCACCAGCGAAGTCGTCGAAGATCATCGACACGGTCTCGGCGGAGCAGTACTTGTTGGTGCCGATCACGCCCGTCGGTCCGCGCTTGATCCAACCCGCGACGTAGACACCCGGGATCGGCGTTCCGGTCTCGGTGTCGATTACTCTGCCGTTCTCGTTGGGGATCACGCCGCGAGCGTCGTCGAAGGGCAAGTCGGCCATCGGTGTGCCGCGGTATCCGACCGACCGAAGCACCAGTGAAGTGTCGATCGTCTCCTCGGTCTCGGTAGGCCGGGCGGAGAGCTGACCGGTCGGCGTTGCCACCAATTCGTTTTTCACCATCCGCACCTGCGAGACTGCACCGTCGCCGAGGATCTCGACGGGAGAGGTGAGGAACCGGAGAACGATCCGCTTGCGAGAAGGATCTGCGGTACGCGAAGCAAATTCCTGCGCCTGCTTGACCTTGAGCAGGACGGACGGCTCGGCGGCATCGCTTTCCACGAACGCCTGACTGGCCTCGTCGAGTTCGGCTTCGATCGGGTCGACGACTACGTCCACGTTCGCCATCTGTCCGAGCGCCAACAGTTCGGGATTGGTGTACGCGGCCTGCGCCGGCCCACGACGCCCGAGAATGACCACCTCACGAATCTTGCTGTTCCGCAGCGCTTCCAATGCGTGCTCGGCGAGGTCCGTCTTCGCAAGCTGGTCAGGGTCGGTCACCAGGATGCGTGCGACGTCGAGTGCGACGTTGCCGTTTCCGACGATCACCGCTCGCTCGCCGGACAGATCGAAAGTCCGATCGGCATATCCCGGGTGGCCGTTGTACCAGGCGACGAACTCGGTGGCGGCGTGACTTCCCGGCAGATGCTCGCCCGGGATCTCGAGCTTGCGGTCCCCGGCAGCGCCCACCGCGTAGATCACTGCGTGGTGATGGTCCAAGAGTTCCGAATGCGAGATGTGGGTGCCCACCTCGACGTTGAAGTGGCAGCGCACAGTCTTCTTCGCGACGACGGCGCGGAACTGATCGGTGACCCCCTTGGTTCCGGGATGGTCTGGCGCCACGCCGGCGCGCACCAAACCGTATGGAGTGGGAAGTCGATCGAACATGTCGACCTCGACGCGAGGCTTGCCGGTCAGTTCCATCGCCGCGTAGCAGGCGGCCGGGCCGGAGCCGACGATCGCCACTTTCAGCGTTCCCAGTTCGGGATCGATCTTGGCCATCGTGATCGGCTCGGGCCAATCCGGGCCCATCGGATGCTTCTCGAAGTACGACGCGTTCATCTGCAGGTACGGCGCGTCGTCCTCGTCGAGTTCGTTGTCCGGGAAGATCGCCTCGACCGGGCATTCGTCCACACACGCACCACAATCGATGCAGGTGTCGGGATCGATGTAGAGCATTTCGGTGGTCGCGAACGGAGCTTCGTCCGGTGTCGGGTGAATGCAATTGACCGGACACACGTCAACACACGAGGCGTCGTTGCAGCACGGCTGCGTGATCACATACGCCATGACATTCCCCTATCCCTGAAACACGAAGCTCGAACTGGTTCCCAGACTATAACGTGTTCCAATTTGGCGCGAGAATCGTTTTCAGATCACCCCATTGCGCTTCAGCAGCCACACCGCCTGCACGGTGGCGTGACCTCGCCATTCCAACGCCGCGGCGGGTGAATAGCTGTCGAAATCCACCGCCCAACCGCCGTCGCCATGTTGTCGCGCAGCGAGCGCAGACAGTTCGGACTCGATCACTGATGCGTCGAACAACGCGCGGGTCGGGCCGCCGGGAAGCGGTGAGAAATCGAGGGGCCGCATGAATTCGCCCTCGGCTCCCCCGTCCACGTGAACCAAGCCGTCAGCCGGGATACGCGAACCAAGAGTGCTCACCAACGACGACGCTTCGGGACTGTTCCGGTGAACCGCGTCGAGAAACTGCAAGGCAAAGGCCAGCTCGAGGGCATGCAGAGAATCCGCCCCGTCGATCGCGTCGAGGCAATATCGAACGGCAGAGGCGAACCACGGATGTTCGGCGACGGCCTCGTCGAATTCGGCAACGCGAGCCGCTGCAGCACACACGATGCTGGTGATCTGCAACGACGGCGCCAACGGATCCGCATCCACCCAGAAGGGCGCACAACCGGCCGGGTCGGCGATCGGGAAGGCGAACGGCAAACCGCCGTCTGCCAGCGAATTGGTCTGCAACCAGTCGCACAGTTCGACGGCTCTGGGCGTCGGCGTTCCGATGTCGGCAAAGGCTTCGAAGGCGTGCAGCGCGCCGCCAGGTTGGCTCGATGCCGAGCGAAGATCCGGTTCGAGTCCCCAGCCGTACCCACCGTCCGGGTTGCGATAACTGTCCACAGCCGCCAATGCCGCGGTCCGGTCACCCTGCCCGAGAATCAAATTCAGTCGATGCCGATCGAGAGTTCTGGCATGTCCCGCCATGAACCCGACGGCCGCCCTGAGATCAACACTCATGAACGACGACTCAAGATTCGTCGCCGTCGAGCCGGAAGCCGACCTTCAACGTGACCTGGAAATGCGCCACGGCGCCGTTCTCGATGTGACCGCGAGTTTCCACCACCTCGAACCATTCGAGGTTGCGCACCGTCTCGTTCGCCCGGGCGATGGCGGTGCGAATTGCCGCGTCACTGCTCTCGGTGGACGAGCCGACGATCTCGGTCACCCGGTACACGTTGCTGCTCATGGCATTCCCTTCGTGTCAGATTCGACGAACCAACTCCTGCGCCTCGGCGCCGAGCCTCGCAAGGCGAAGATCACCGAGAGCTGTCACAGCACTACCCAACCTGTTGGTGGTGAAACCGAGCGAGAGTCCGCTGGACAGGTCCGCATACGCGCCTGAACCGCCGACTCCGTAGTGGCCTATCGCATTCCGCGGCTGCCGCCGCGCGGCAATGATCGGCGGGTGGTAACCGAGAGTCCAGTTGGGCCGCACCGCCAGCACGTAATCCCGATCGCGAGTCTGGATGGTCGACATCTGGTCGATGGTCGACTCCTTCAGGAACCGCTTCCCGTCGATCACGCCGCCGTTCGCGATGGCGCCGTACATCTTCGCGAGAGCACGCGCGCTGAACACTCCGTTCCAGCCCGGCATGACAGCGTCGTGGACAGCCGGGTTGCGCACCATGACGTCGAAACCGTCCGGCATCGCGGCCTCGGCGAGTCCGCGAGTCGGACCGACGTGTGAGAGCACGGTCGACGCGAAGGCCCAGTTCAAGCCGGCAGGGTTGATATGTGGGAACAGCTTCGCGATCCGTGGACGTTCGGTTTCGGGTACGCGGTACCAGAATTCGTCGACTCCGAGGGGCTTCGCTATCTCCGCTTGTACGACGTCGATGAACGGCTGACCGGACACCCTGGCCACAAGTTCGGCTACCAACCAGCCGTAGGTCACAGCGTGATAGCCGGGGCCTCGAAGCCGACGCGGATCCGGTTTCTCGGCAGCCAGGGCGGCAACGACCGCGTCGTAGTCCATCAGGTCGAGAGGATGCGGCATCAAGCCGCGAACTCGGTGAAGGCCCGCGCGATGTGACATCAGTTCGCGGACGGTGATCTTGTCCTTGCCGGCCGCCGCGAATTCAGGCCAGTACCGAGCAACCGGGGCGTCGTAGTCGATCAACCCACGTTCGGCGAGTCGGTGAACGACGGTGCTGGCGACGCCTTTGCCGGTCGAGAACGACAGCGACACCGTGTCGTGGTCCCAGCGCCGATCACGATCGGCATTGCCGGCCCAGATGTCGAGCACTTTCTCGCCGCCCAGGTACACGACCAGCGCGCCGCCGCCTTGTTGCGGTTGGCGATACATCGCGAAGAAGCGGTCGGCCAAGGGAAGGAATCGCCGGTCCACGTACAGCTCGGTGCGCGAAGGCACCTCCACCCGGGCGAGTGAACCCCGTCGTGCACTGGGAGTCATCGCGTCCTCCGATCCCCGCTGATCAAGTTGCCCGGTCACCCGATCGGTGGCAGGAGCTTGACACCATTGTGACCACTGTCACGCAAGAGGCTCAGGGCCGGGGTGCCCTCACGGGGTGACCCACGTCGAAGTGCCGTCGCTGAAACATCCCTGACCTGTGGCGATATTGAAAACAAGGGTGGGACCACCTGAGCAGATCGCCCCGACGTCCGCGTCACCCACTGCCGCTCTGCCGCCAGGTCCGCTGAGCACCACGGCAAAGGGTGAGGAGTCGGTGCGACCGAGTGCGAGCGAACCCGGGCCGTACGCAACGGCGGCAAGTAACCCACCGCGCGACTCCGCCGCAGCAACGCCGCCGAAGAGTCCGACGCCTGCCGACCTGCCACCGTCTCGAGAATCCGCGACGCCGACACCGTCGCCCTCGACGTGTGAAATCGCGTAACTGGAGGGATCTGCCACCGCTCGGCATGCGGATGACCCGTCGACGATCGTCTGATCTTGCCCGCGCGCCGAACAATCCAACGTCGCGGCCGACGCTGTTCCGCTACCGAGTGACAATCCGAAGGCGGCAAGAATCACACCGCCCGCCGCTAAGCTTGCTGCTCGCATTTTCCGGCGATCCATATCCAACCCCCACAGTGCATTCGACGTGACCGTACATTCGACGTCTGATCGAATTACCCGATATGTCCGCCTCTGACGCTACCCGTCTTTGTTCTTCCGATCGCGGTCCTTGCTCGGTTGAACACGTTTGGGTTCACCGGGCATTTTGGGATAGTTCGGCGGGTACGGCAGATCGCCCAGTCCTGCCGCCAGATCCTTCTCCCACATCTCCAACAGAACATCGAGGGCAAAGGCCTTGTCGTGCATGGCTTCCATCGGATCACCACGATCGGCGAGCAAGCCGGGAACCGTGGCGATGGTGCAGTCGTCTGGATGCACGTCGCGCAGTTCGTCCCAGGTCACCGGCGTCGACACAGTTGCGATCGGCGTCTTACGAGCGGAATACGCCGCCGCGATCGTCCGGTCACGGGCATTCTGATTGAAGTCGATGAAGATCCGTTCACCCCGCTCTTCCTTCCACCACGCGGTTGTGGCGCGATCGGCACTACGACGCTCGACTTCACGAGCAAGGGCGATACCCGCGTGACGGACCTCGACGAAATCCCAGCGCGCCTCGAGCGGGATGTAGACGTGAAGGCCTCGGCCACCGGACGTCTTGGGAAATCCTTCCAATCCCAACTCGGCGAGCAGAGGGCGAAGGACCTCGTCCGCGATGGCAACGGCCTCGTCGAACCCGGTCCCCGGTTGCGGATCGAGATCGATGCGCAGTTCGTCCGGGTGGTCGGTGTCCGGGCACCGCACGGCCCAGGGATGAAACACGACAGTCCCGAGATTGGCGGCCCACACGATGTTCGCAGCACTTCGCACTCGAAGGACGTCGGCCTTGCGACCCGACGGGAACGTGACCTCGCAGGATTCGACGTGCTCGGGCCGTTTTGCCGGCAGCCGCTTCTGGTAAACCTCTTCGCCCTCGATGCCGTCGGGGAATCGCTGAAGATGCGTGGGCCGATCTTGGAGCGCCCGCAACGCTGCACCCTGCAGCGCCACCGTTCGGTAGTACTCGACAAGATGCCGTTTGGTTCCGCCGTCCTCACCCAACTGCGGATAGTAGATCTTGTCCGGGCTCGACAATCGGACCGCGATCCCGTCGACGTCCAGTTCCTCTGCCGGGCTCGCCATCACTTACCGCCTGCAAGAACATCCGCGAAGTCGTATCGCACCGGAACCTCCAACTGATCGAATGTGCATTCGTCGGGCACCCTGTCCGGACGCCAGCGCAGGAATCGTGCAGCGTGCCGAAAGCGTTCCCCTTCCATCTGGTCGTACGCCACTTCGAGCACTCTCTCAGGACGAAGCGGAATCCAGGAGCGGTCTGCGGCCGATCTCCACCGGCTGGCCTCTCCCTCGGCTACAACGTCGTCCCCGAGGCGCAAAGGTTCGAGTTCGGCCAACAACTCGATCCGCCGCGCCGCGGTGAAAGCAGAAGCGCCACCGACCATCTTCAATTCGGAACCGTCGTACAGACCAAGAAGCATCGAACCGATACCTGGCTGACTCTTGTGGGGACGGTAGCCCAGCAGTACGACATCCGCGGTCCTGGCGTGTTTCACCTTGATCATCTCGCGCTTGTTCGGCAGGTACGGTCCCGCCAGCTTCTTGGCGACAACCCCGTCGAGACCCGCGCCTTCGAAGGTTTCGAACCAGGCCATTGCTTCGGCGCTGTCGGCCGTCGCTGCCGTGACGTGGCAACTCGGCCCGCCACCGACGCAATCGAGGAGCAACGCACGTCGAACCCCGAAGTCCTCGATCGAGACGTCGCGATCCCCGAGCGCCAGTAAATCGAACCCGACAAATTGCGCGGGCGTCTCTTCCGACAACAATGCGACGCGGCTCGCGGCGGGGTGAATCCGCTCGGAGAGCGCTTCCCAACTCAGGCGCGTCACACCGTCGATCTCACGGGGAACCACCAGTTCTCCGTCCACCACACATTTTTCGGGCAATTCAGACTTGACGGCTTCCACCGCTTCGGGAAAGTACCGCGCCAGGTCCTTTCCTCCTCGCGATCCGAGCACCACTTCGTCACCGTCACGAAAGATGATTGCTCGAAATCCGTCCCATTTCGGCTCGTACGACCACGTCGGGTCACCGGACTCGGGCTGAGGCGGCACAGTGGCCGCAGCCTTCGCGAGCATCGGGGCAAGCGGCGGCATCAGGGGTAGCTCCACCTACCCATACTGACAGTCCGGTTGGCAATTCGACTACCGATGTATTGGAATAGGTCCCGAACAATCCACGAACCAACAGAATTATCCAAGAATCAACAAAGGGGTCCTTATGTCCGGAATCGTCCGGCGACTTTGCACTGCGGTGATCGCAACTTCTGCAATCGCCGCCTTCACCGTCGGTTGCGGTTCCGACATCGAGCCGAAAGCCATTGCGGAATCATCTTCCTCGGTTGCCGATTCGACCACTACCTCCGCGGCCCCGACCACCTCGAAGATCACCGGCCAGGAAGGCTCGGACGACGGCGGCGACGTCGACATCGACGTGTCGATCGGTGATTGCGTCAAGCTCGGAGGCACCACGACGGCCGCAGAAATCGACAACGCGGACTGCGGTAGCAAGGATTCCAACTACAAGGTGGTCGCCAAGGTTCCCACCTCTGATCTGTGTGCCTCCGACGTCGACTCGTACTACTACGAGACCCTCGCGGGTGACGAGCAGGGCGCTGTCTGTCTCGACGTCGACTGGGTAGTCGGCGGATGCATGGATCTCGGCAGCGGAATGGACGAGCCCGCCCGCATCGAATGCTCGGATACCAGCGGCACCAACGTCGTCGAGGTCGTCGAAATTCTGCAGAACTCAACGTCGATCGACGAATGCGGTTCGGGGGCAGACTCGGGATTCGAGCACCCGGAACGTAAGTTCACGGTCTGCGTCGCAACGCTCTGATTCGAGCGCCCTCCCGAAAAACACCTGTGCGCCTTGCCAACCGATCTCGGTTGGCAAGGCGCACAGCGCTTTCTACAGCCGGCACTTTCTACAGCCAGCCCCGACGCTTGAAGATCGTGTAGAGACTTCCACAGGTCAGGAACATCATCGAGAGCGCAAACGGATAGCCCAAGTGCCAGTGCAGTTCCGGCATGTCGTCGAAGTTCATCCCGTACACGGTTCCGATGAGCGTCGGCGCGAAGAGAATTGCCGCCCACGCCGAGACCTTCTTGATCTCCTCGTTCTGCGCGTAGCTCGCCTGCGTCAGATTGCGCATCTCCTCGTTCTGGTTCTGCGACACCAGAGTTGCGTTCACCGTGAGGATGTTTCCGAGCAACTGACGAAAGCCGTCGGCCCGCTCCACCACAGTCGTCGCATGGTCGGTGACGTCGCGCAGGTATCGCTGGAGTTCCTCGTCCGTGTGGTACTTGTCGAACCCTGCCGACAACCCACGCAGCATTCCCAGCAGCGGACGCGTCGCCCGCTGGAATTCGATCACCTCACGGGTCAGTTCGTAGATGCGACGCGAAACTCCGGGATCGCCACTGAACACTTCGGTTTCGATCTCGTCGATGTCGTTCTGCAGGCCGGCCACCACCGGGGCGTACCCGTCGACGACTGCGTCGAGAATGGCATAGAGAACGGCCTCGGTACCCAACCGCAACAGGTCAGGATCGTTCTCCATGCGAGTCCGCACCGCCGACAGATCCGGCGATTCACTGTGACGGACGGTCAGAATGAAGTTCGGACCACAGAAGATGTGCAACTCGCCGAATTCGACCCGCTCGGTCTCGTCGCGGTACCGCGCAGCACGCAGGACCACGAACAGTGTCTTGCCGTAGCGCTCGAGCTTGGGGCGCTGGTGCGCGACGATCGCATCCTCGACCGCCAGTTCGTGGAGGTCGAAATGTTGTGCAGCGGCATACAACTGGGCGTCGTCGGGCCGGTACATGCCGATCCACGCCATCGACTGCGAATCCGGAAGGCATGACAGTGCTTCCGCCAGCGTGGACGGTGACGCTATCCGCTCGCCGTCGCGGTACACGCCGCTGTTGACGACGGTCGATTCGACGGGCGCCACCGCCTCGGGCGGGGCAGCCTTGACGACGGTGCGTGCGGCACGCGAGTGTCCGGGATGTGAGTCACCGAGCCCCGCGGAACGACGTGGCAGTACCGAACGTGAACGACGAAATTCGCGCATGCTGAACAGCTTTCGAGGGAAGAGTGAACGACGACGCTTGCTTCACAGCAAAGCCGAAGCCGATGAACACACGATGAAGCTGCAGCAAAATACCGGATCAACCCGGGCGGCTACAGCTTCAGTTGGTACTCGGAGGTTGGCCACGCATTACAGCCACACCTCCTCTTCCCTGAATTCCTACGCAAGTCCGCGCACGACGCCAACATGCTACCCCGACTGTCAGAGCACGACAAACCGAACGACAAGCCGCAGGACAGCACGAACCGGTCGGAGAAAACCCGCTCGACGAATGCAGCTTTCAGTCAGTTCGCAGCGCGCAATCCGCCGATCAACAGTTCGACGATCTGGTCCGCCAACGACTCCGTCTCCGCCAACGTCTGCCCTTCACGCCTTCGGTACCAGAGGTCGATGCCGTTGAGACTGCTGAGGAGGACTTTTGCCGCCATTCGAGGTGAGCCCGCACGAATGGAACCATCCGCGACACCTTCGGTCATCACGTCGACGAACAGATTCTCGTAATCGAGTCGCAGCGAATTCAGTTCCACGAGGACTTGCTGTTGTCTCGGTTTGAGCGCGGAGTTCATCTGGCCCCGGACGCCTTGGTGGATTGTGTGGTGGTACCCGAGATGTGTCATGAGATTGACCAGGTGGGCGTGCGACATCGCTTCGAGACGCGCGAGGCCGCTTTCTGCCCCGCCCATCCGAGACTCGACCTCAGCGCGGAGCAGGCTCATCCCGCGCTCGTATATTGCCAGGTAGATGTCGAACTTGGAACGAAAGTGGTAGTAGACAAGACCTTTGGTGGCGCCGATTCGATCGGCCAGTAAATCTACAGTCGTGGCCGCGTAACCGTCTTCGGCAAAGGCGTCGGCGGCGCTGGTGATGATCGCGGATCGCACGTCCGGAAGATCACTACTCATTCGACTTCCACTCCCATTCACACTGCCTGCCGGCCCTTGACTGTTTCCACGCCATCGCATAGTAATACTGAGTAGTATCCCAGATCAGAGAGGTTTTCCAATGTCGTTGGATTTTTCCGGCAAGGTAGCGATCATCACGGGCGCAGGCGGCGGACTCGGCCGTTCACACGCATTGGCCCTCGCCGCACGCGGCGCACGCGTCGTCGTCAACGACATGGGTGGCTCGGTCAACGGCAGTGGCGGCGCTGATACCGCAGCAGCCAAAGTAGTGGCGGAAATCGTCGAGCTGGGCGGCGAGGCCATCGCGGACCACTGCGACATCACCGACGTCGACGCCGTTGCCGCCATGGTCGCGACGGCCGTGGACAAGTGGGGCCGCGTGGACATCCTGATCAACAACGCCGGAATCCTGCGCGACAAGTCGTTCATCAAGGCCGAGCTCGACGACTTCCGCAAAGTCATCGACGTGCATCTGATGGGTTCCGTCATCTGTTCCAAGGCAGTCTGGCCGCACATGGTCGAACAGAACTACGGACGCATCCTCATGACTACGTCGGCATCGGGAATTTACGGCAACTTCGGCCAGGCGAACTACGGCGCCGCGAAGTCCGGCGTCGTCGGCCTGATGAACGTTCTCGCCATCGAGGGCGAACGCAAGGGCATCCGCGTCAACTCGCTGGCCCCGACCGCCGCGACCCGCATGACCGAAGACCTCCTCGACGAGAAGACTCTCGCTCTGCTTGCACCCGAATCGATTTCACCCGGCGCACTCTTCATGGTCTCCGATGACGCACCGACGAAGACCATCCTCAGCGCCGGCGCCGGCGTCTTCGCGATCGCTCGCATGGAGGAGTCGCAGGGCGTCTACATCCCCGAAAGCGCACTCTCCCCCGAGGTCGTCGCCGAACGGTGGTCCGAGATCAGTGACATGACCGATTCCGTCCAGGTGCCCGCGGCGTTCGATCAGACCCGCCGGTTCGTCGAGAAGGCCGTGGCGGAGCAGCCCAGCAAATGAGCAGAGCAACCAGACAACTGATCGACCCCGCTCCCCCTAAGGTGTGGTGGTGACCACACCTACGGGAGTATCGATCGTCGACATCGTCGACAGACTGGGAATGACGTTCCTCAGCGGTGGCGACACCGTCGACGGCGCCCGCACTGTCAGCCGCGTGACCCTGCACGAAGGGTCCGAAGCTACCCAGGACAGTGCGGGCGCCGTCGTACTCGGCGCAGGTCTCGCAGGTTCGGCCGATATCGCAACGGCGGTAAGAGAATACGGCTCGGCAGGTGCGGTAGCGCTGATCGTCAAAGAGCCCCTGGACTTCGACGGCCTCGTCGAGAAGGCGGTGGCCGACACCGACGTCGCACTCCTCGGAATGGTCAAGGATGCAAGCTGGCTGCAAAGCGCGTCGTTGATCAACGAGATCCTCGAATCCGGCAACAACGGGGACCGCACGTCGGCCGCCGACGCCGACCTGTTCGATCTTGCCAACTCGATCGCTCAGGTATTGAACGGCCCGGTCACCATCGAGAATCAGTCGAGCCGGATCCTCGCGTTCTCGGCGGATCAAGCCTTCGGCGACGAGGCACGTAAGCAGAGTGTCCTCGGACATCAAGTGCCGCAGCACTATTCCGATCGGCTCAGGTCAATGGGGTATTTCAACAAGATCTACGGCTCTACCCTGCCGGTATTTCTACCGGGTATCGGGCCGGGCATCAGGCCCCGCGTCGGCATGCGAATACATGCGGCATCGCAGATCCTCGGTTCGATCTGGGTGATCTTGGACGAGGAGCCGGACGAATTGCAGGTCAAAACGCTCGTCGAGGCGGCGGGCGTGGCCGCGATGAGTTTACTTCGCGCCAAGCTGGCAGCCGATTCCGCACGACGGCTGAGGTTGGGCGAGGTGATCACGTTACTGAGTGGCGGCACTTCAGCCAAGGAAGCGGCCGAGCGACTGGGCTACGGCCGCTCGAAGGCAAACGTACTTGCGGCCGGCTTCCGTAGCGGCGCCGGTGCATCGTTGGAGGCCGAAGCCGATGTCGATCAACTGGCCCTGACACTCAATACCTATCTCGACCAAGTATTTCCGCTGTCGGTGGCGGCAGCGATCGGCGGCACCGTCTACGCCGTCATCCCACACACCCGGCATCAGACCGACGACGACTACGTGCGTCGGATCGCGTCGGAGTTTGCAGACCGTTCCCGTTCGGAAAAGTCGGTGGTCATCGGAATCGGTGCGACAGTGGCCGACGTGATGACGCTGGAGAAGTCACGCGACGAAGCCGACCGAGCGCTTCGCGTTCTGAGGTCGACGTGGAATTCTTCGGGCCGGACCGTCGCGCGCGCCGACGACGTGCAGATCAATTCCCTACTTCTGCGCCTCTCCGACGCCCTGGCGGACGAGAACGAGACCGCATCGGGTCCGCTCGCGGTACTGCGTGAGTACGACCGCAGTCACGACATCAACCTTGTCGACACGCTCCGCGCCTGGCTCGACACGTTCGGCGACATTCCGGCTGCTGCGTCCTTGGTTCACATCCACGTCAACACGTTCCGGTACCGCCTCAAGAAGCTTGCCGGGATTGCCGGCATCGATCTCGATGATCCGGAAACTCGATTCAGCCTGATGCTCCAGCTTCGTCTCTTCCATCCGACAATGTTGTAGCGATCTACCAAGTCTCACGAAACATTCGTAAATCCGGACGATGTTCTCGTTCTTTTGTTGGGTGAAGATTCAAGCAATCGTCTTTTGCTCCTGCCCCGACAGACCTCGCGTCACTCGGGCGGGACCACACCTTCCGGAGGCACCATGAAACAACGGTCCTACGCACTACTGGCTGCGGCAACTGGCACCGTTCTTGCCCTGACCGCGTGCTCAACGGGTGGCTCATCGGGTTCGGGTGGGGGTGAACCCGTCACGGACGGCACCTTCAAATTGGCTCTCGTGGCCGACCCCGGCGCTCTGAATCCGCTGATGACCGCCGCTTCGCCGGCGCACCAACTCGCGCGTCTGAGCTACGACTATCTGCTCCATCCGGATCCCGATACCGGCGTAACCAAGCCGTGGCTCGCCGAGAAATGGGAAGAGACAACCACTTCCGCGTCCTTCACCATTCGAGACGGCGTCACCTGTAACGACGGATCCGCTCTGACTGCCCAGACCGTCGCCGACAACGTCAATTTCATCACCAACGCAGCAAACAAATCCGCTCTCCGCGGGGTGTACGCACCGGCAACTGCAACTGCCACCGCCGACCCGGCGACCCGGACCGTAACGGTCACAACTCCGGAACCCTCTCCGTTCCTGCTTCTCAACCTCGCGCGAATACCGATCATGTGCGAGGCCGGGTTGAAGGATCCGACGGCGGCAAACAAGACGACCTTCGGGTCGGGCATGTTCCAGATGACCGAGGCAGTCGCCAACGATCATTACTCCTACGTTCGGCGCGACGGATACAACTGGGGACCGGACGGCACTACCTCCGACACTGCCGGTGTACCCAAGAATGTCGTCGCATCCATCATCACGAACAACAGCACAGCGGCCAACCAGGTGTTGTCCGGTGATCTGAATGCCGCTGCCGTCTCCGGCCCCGATCAGGACCGCATGAACGCCGCGAACTTGGATACCGTCAAGCAGCCTGCTCCAGCGGGCGAGATGTTCTTCAACCACAGTCCCGGCAATCCGACGAGCGATCCTGCCGTACGCAAGGCGCTGGTCCAGGCTCTCAATCTCGACGACCTCGCCGAGATCTTCACCGCCGGCCGCGGAACCCGATCGACCACGATGGTGTCCATCGAACCGCGGGCCTGCATCTACGACTCTGTCGCCGGAAACCTACCGGACTTCGATACCAGTGCGGCCGCAGCAACTCTCGAGTCTGCGGGCTGGAAGGTCGGCGCGGACGGTAAACGCAGCAAGGACGGCACACCGCTCCGAATTCGGATGGTCTACGAGACGTTCGGCGACGCGACCGATGCTGCCGCCGACGTCGCAGTCAACGCGTGGAACGACCTGGGCGCCACCGTTGAACTCACCAGTGGAGACTCGAACAAGATTCTCGATGTCGCACTCAGCGGCAAGGACAACACGGCGTGGGATGTCGCGTGGGAGCCGATCAACGTCGCGCTGCCCAGCATGCTGGTCCCCTTCCTCTCCGGTCCGGTGCCCGCTGCGGGAATGAACTTTGCGTCGATCTCCAACCCGGCCTACGACGCAGCCGTCACCAAGGCTTCCGGGCTGACGGGCGAGGACGCTTGTGCCGCTTGGGCAGACGCTGAGTCCGAGATCATCAAAGCAAACTCGGCGGTACCTTTTGCCGACAAGATCACGACTCTCTACTTCAACAATGCGGGTCTTGCATTCGGCCGCAATTTCATCGGTTCGGCCCTGCGCCTGTACCAGTAGACCGCCGGTAGCGACCGGGGAAATCGTCGTGTTTCGCCGGTCGCTGTCGGTATACGGACAGGTATTCACTGATCCTGACGGTTTTCGTGGGAGCGGACGAAAATCGACCCGATTTTCGTGAGGATCGACAGAGATGCGCGTCACGTCATGCGCCAAGATTTAGCAGTCAACACTCAACCGCGCCCTCACGTTTTTCGCTCGGGCCCCTGCTCCATCACGGAGGCACCATGAAACACCGCTTCTATCCAACACTTGCGGCAGCCGCAGGGCTCACGCTTGTGTTGTCTGCTTGTGGCTCGGGAGGCACGTCCTCGGGCGCCAGTGGCGGTGAACCGGCCACCGACGGGACCTTCCGTTTCGCCCTGCAGGCCGATCCGGGTGCACTCAACCCGATCATGTCGGCCGCCTCGGCGACCGCCGAGTTGTCGCGTTTGGCGTACGACTACCTGATCTACCAGGATCCCGATACCAGTGAAGTCGGACCGTGGTTGGCGGAGAAGTGGGAGGAGACCCCGACCTCGGCGTCCTTCACCATCCGTGACGGGGTGACCTGTACCGACGGATCGACGCTGACACCGCAGACCGTCGCGGACAACATCAACTTCGTGGCCAACCCGGACAACGGTTCTCAGTTGCGCGGGTCCTCCGTGCCGACCGGCGCCACTGCGACTGCCGATCCGGCAACGCGCAGTGTCACGGTGACCACTCCGGCGCCGAGCCCGTTCCTTCTTCTCAACGTCGGTCGCCTGCCGATCCTGTGCGAGGCCGGATTGAAAGATCCGACAGCGTCGAACAAGAAGTCGCTCGGCACCGGCATGTTCGAAGTCACCGAAGTTGCCGCCAACGACCACTACACGTTCCAGCGTCGCGAGGGCTACAACTGGGGCCCCGACGGCACGACCTCCGACACCCCGGGCGTCCCCAAGACGGTCGTCGCCGCCATGTCGCCGAACGTGAGCACCGCCGCAAATCAGCTGCTCTCGGGTGAACTCAACGCAGCTCCGATCGCCGGTCCGGACAAGGACCGCGTCGCGGCAGCCAATCTGGACTCCGTCGGTCGGCCTCTGCCGGCAGGCCAGATGTACTTCAACCAGATCGCGAGTAATCCCACCAGCGATCCCGCAGTGCGCAAGGCCCTGATCCAAGCGGTCGATCTCGACGACCTCACTCAGGTCATCACCGCCGGACACGGGGTCCGGGCAACCAGCCTCGTCGCCGTCGAACCGCGCGCCTGCGTTTACGACTCTGTCGCAGGCAACATTCCGGACTTCGACCTCACTGCCGCCAAGGCAACACTGGACGGCGCTGGTTGGACCGCCGGCGCTGACGGCAAGCGAAGCAAGGATGGCAAGCCGCTCAATCTCCGCCTCGTGTACGACGGCACCGACGATCCGCGCAACGCGGCGGCCGAACTTGCTCAGTCGGCGTGGTCCGAACTCGGCGCAAACGTCGAGGTGACCGGGGGCGACTCGAACAAGATCATCGACGTCATTCTGAGCGGCAAGGACAACTCTGCCTGGGACATCGCCTGGGTCCAGGTCAACTCCTCGCTGCCCAGCACCTTCACTGCGTACTTTGCCGGGCCGGTTCCCGCAGCAGGCAAGAACTTCGGATCGGTCAGCAACCCCGCCTACGAAGCAGCAGCCACCAAGGCTTCCGGTCTGACCGGTAGCGACGCTTGTGACGCCTGGGCCGACGCCGAGTCGGAGCTCACCAAGACGATCGCGGCCGTGCCCTTCGCAGACTCCGTCATGAACGTGTACTTCAACAAGGCCGGACTCTCATTCGGCAAGTCGCTCAACGGTTCTGCGCTGCGTCTCTACCAGTAGGCCGTCCGCCCACTCTGAAATATCTTCCCGCCCCAGCATCCCGCCCTCCGGAAAGACAGCCCATGAGTCAAACTATTGAAGCCGCGAAACCAGAAGCGGCGCCTCAGGCTCGAGCAAAGTGGCTCGAGTCCGACAGCTGGCCCGCATATCTTCTGCGTCGTTTCGGCACCTTCGTGATTTCACTCTGGGCGCTGGTGACTGCGGCGTTCCTGATGCTCCAACTGATTCCGGGAGACCCGGTTCGGTTGGCTCTGGGAATGAACGCACCGGTCGAACTGGTCGAGACAACGAGGTCTCAGCTCGGTTACGACCTTCCCTTGTGGCAGCAGTACTTCCGATTCGTCGGCGGGTTGCTGAGCGGGAATCCCGGTGACTCGATCACCTTGAGGACTCCGGTCTTCGAGGTGATCGCGTCCCGCCTACCGGCAACACTCGAACTGGCTGTACTCACAGTCGTCACGGTGCTGCTAGTGGGCATTCCGATCGGCCTCATCTTCGCTGCACTGACCCGCAACGGTCGACGACGCGGAGTCGAGATCGGTTACACCGCAACGTCGGGCACCATCGCCGTGATCCCCGAGTTCATGTTCGGTACGGCGCTGGTCTACCTCTTTGCCGTCACGTTCCCTGTTCTGCCCGTCGCCGGCCGAGGTGGACCGGAAAGCTACATCCTCCCGGTCGCGGCCATGTCGATCGGTGCCATCGCCTCGATGTCGCGCATCGTCCGTGCAGAGGCGCTCGGCGTGTTGGACATGGACTACATCCGTACGGCGCGCGCCAAGCGAATGCCCGTGGCACGAATCTACTTCCGTCATGCAATGCCCAACCTCATGACGTCGACGCTGACGCTCGCCGGACTCCTCCTGGGTGGTCTGATTGCCGGCACCGTGCTCATCGAGAGCATCTTCGCCTGGCCCGGCATGGGCATGGCGCTGGTCAAGTCCATCACCGAGAAGGACTACCCGCTCGCCCAGACACTGGTCGTGATCTACGGCGCCATCGTCCTTCTCATCAATTTCATCGTCGACGTGGTGCTCGCTCTCATCGACCCACGATCCACAATTCGGGAGAACTGAGTTGAGCACCTCACCTACGGCCCCCACTGCGGCCCCCAAGACGCCCCCGCGACGACACTGGATCGTCGGAACGTTCCGCACCCCATTGGGAATCCTGGCCCTCACCTTCCTGACCGCTCTCATCGCCCTCGTCATCTTCGGACCGATGATCTGGGGTGACGCCGCTGTCGCAGCCAACCCGAAGGCACTGTCTCAGGGACCGAGTTCCGAGCACATCTTCGGCACCGACGCCGGCGGGCGTGACGTCTTCGCCCGCACGATGACCGCCGCGAGACTGTCGGTGCTCATGGCTCTCGGAGCCGTCGCACTCGGTGTCACAATTGGCCTGATACTCGGTACGCTCCCGACGCTCGCTCCCCGCTGGGTCGGACGAATGGTCGTGGCATTCCTCAACTTCGCCATCGCATTCCCCGGACTGCTCCTCGCGATCTTCCTGTTGGTCGTTCTCGGACAGGGTGCTGGCAGCGCGGTGATCGCCATCGGTCTCGCCCTGGCCTCGCCGTTCGCGAGGTTGACGTACGCACTGGCTTCGTCGGTCAACGGACGCGACTTCATCGACGCAGCACGCATCCTCGGGGTTACCAAGCCGGGGCTGCTGTTCCGCCACATTCTCCCCAATATCCGTGAACCACTCATCGTCAATGCCAGCATCGCTGTCGGCAGCGGCCTCGTGGTCTTCGCCGGACTCTCGTTCCTCGGCTTGGGCATTCAGCCGCCTGCATTCGACTGGGGCCGGATGCTCAACGAAGGTCTGTCGAAGATCTTCGTCAACCCGGCCACCGCACTCGCCCCCGGCATCGCCGTCGTGCTCGCCGGCTTGACCTTCACGCTGCTCGGCGAGGCCATTGCTCGCGGCGCGGGAGTTCGCAGCCCGATCAGCAGTCGCCTGCCGAAGTGGAAGCCGATCAACCGGAAAACTGCCCAGGCCGATTCGGCGCCCACCGACGAAGACGCGGTACTGACCGTCCGCAACATGTCCGTCGCAGTCCCCGCGGGTGACGACTGGCGTCGCCCCGTCGACAACATCAGTTTTACAGTTCACCGCGGCGAAACCGTGGGCATCGTCGGTGAATCCGGGTCCGGAAAGTCACTGAGTTGCATGGCAATCGCGCAGCTGACCGACCACCCCACCGTGGTCGACGCCGGGCTCATCGAGTTCGACGGCACCGTGCTGATGAAGGACGGCAAGCGGCCGGACGACGCGGCTTCGCGCAAGGTTGCCCGCCAACTCGGCACACGTATGGCGATGGTGTTCCAGGATCCGATGTCGTCCATGAATCCGTCTCTCAAGGTCGGATACCAGGTCGCCGAGATCGGTTGGCTCCACGAAGGTATGAGCAAGGCCGACGCGAAGAAGGCGGCAGTCGAGCGACTGAACGCCGTCAAGATCCCCGACGCGCCCAGGCGTGCGAAGCAGTACCCCCACGAGTTCTCCGGCGGTATGCGTCAGCGCGCGATGATCGCCATGGGTCTGATGGGTAAGCCCGCTCTGATCATCGCGGACGAACCCACCACTGCGCTCGACGTGACCGTTCAGCGTGAGGTCCTCGGGCTGCTCCACGAGGTTCGCGAAGAAACCGGCGCCGCAATCCTTCTCATCTCGCACGACATGGCCGTCATCACCGGCATGTGCACCCGTGTCCTCGTCATGTTTGCCGGCGAAATCGTCGAAGACATCGCAGTCGACGATCTGATTGCCGGCCGTGCAAAGCATCCGTACACCCGCGCGCTGATCGCCGCGGTCCCCACCATGAGCACCGATCGCGACAAGCCGCTTGCCACCGTCGACGAAGCCTGGCAGGTGGAGAGCCTCGACGCCGAGGAGAGCACCGCCGACATCGAGTTGGAAGAACTGTTGGCTGTTGCAGAGGAGATCCGATGAGCAGACTCGAATTCCGTGACGTCAACGTCCACCTCGGTAGCGGTTCGAAAAAATTCCACGCCGTCAAGAACATCAATCTCGACATCCCCTCCGGATCGGTGGTCGGTCTCGTCGGTGAATCGGGTTCCGGAAAGTCGACACTGGCGCGAGCAACTGTCGGCCTGGCCGAGCCCAGTTCCGGCCAGATCCTTCTCGACGGTGTGGACGTCGCTCACGCCCGCGGCGCGACGGCTCGTCTGCGCCACCGGATCCAGATGGTCTTCCAAGATCCGTACTCGTGCCTCGACCCGCGAATGACCATCGGCCAGTCACTCGCCGAGGCGCTGCGGTCCACCGAGCGTCGTGACAAAGCTCGGCGCAGCCGCGGCGACCGCGCTGTCGAGGTCGCTCGACTCCTCACCACCGTCCAACTGCCGGTGGAGAAGGCGCACGAATACCCATCGTCGTTGTCGGGTGGTCAGCGCCAACGCGTTGCCCTCGCGCGGGCTTTGGCAGCCGCACCAGCAGTTCTGCTTGCCGACGAAATCACCTCCGCTCTGGACGTGTCCGTGCAGGGCGCGGTTCTGAATCTGTTGGTGGATCTGCAGAAGCAGCTTGGTCTGACGGTTCTGTTCGTCAGTCACAACCTGGCGGTGATCCGCTACGTCTGTGACCACGTCGCAGTCATGCTCGGCGGCGAGATCGTCGAGCACGGGCCGGTTCTCGACGTGATCGATTCGCCGAAGGAGCCGTACACGGCAAAGCTGTTGTCCGCGATCCCGACATTCGGGGAGCCGATGTTCCAATGACAACGCCGACCACTCTCGACTCCCCCGCTGCCGTAGCCCGTGCCGAAGAACGTCGTTCGGCGAGAATCCAGGATTACGCGTCCGTGGTTACACCGACCAGCATCGCCGTATCGGCGTCGGGACGCATTGCATACGTACGTACCGAATCGAATCCGGCTGCGGATACCAACGAGCACTCGATCTGGTTGGCTTCCCCGCAACTACAGCTCACCGCGGGACCTGCCGACACCTCGCCGACCTGGCATCCCGTTTCGACGCTGTTGGTCTTCGTTCGGCCAGATTCCTCGGGCACACCACAACTGTGGAAGGTCGACGCCACCGGGGGCCCGGCAACACAGCTGACCACCACGGCGCAGCTCCCGCTCGGCGTGGGGGCACCGGTGTTCTCTCCCGACGGCGCTCGGATCGCCTTCAGCGCCCCCGTCGACCGCACGGGCGCCGGATCGTCATGCCTCTTGGTGGCGAAGCGCCTCAACTACAAGGTCGACGGATCCGGTGTCCGGGGCAGCGTTCGGGCGCACCTGTTCGAGTTCGATCTGGCCGCCGGCTCACTACGGCAGCTGACGGACGGCGATTGGGACGCTTCGCATCCCGCGTACAGTCCCGACGGCACCGAACTGGCTTTCACCGCGGCGATGGACGGCGACGCCGATCTGACGCGGGCGAGTTCCGCTTGGACCGTATCGCTGACTGATCTCGCCTCCGCTCCGCGGATGTTGGGGCACGCACGCGGCATCGCAGGACCACTTGCATGGACACCTGCCGGCGACGCGGTCGTAGCCGTCGGTTGGCACACACCGATCATTCACAACAACGAACTTCTTGTCCTGCACCGCGACCAGCGAGTGGAAGACCGCAGCCTGACGTCCGGACTCGACCGAAACGTCATGCCGGGCGGGACCGGTTATCCCGGTGGCGCACCGAGTTTCACCGCCGACGGCGACATCGTCTTCTGCATCCGCAACCACGGCTCCACCGAACTGCACAAGGTCGATTTCGGATCAGGCTCCGTCTCACCACTTCTCACCGGCGAGCGGACAGTGGTCTCAGGCCTTGCCCTGACGTCCGGGCGAGCCGTCGTCGCGCTGGCAACGGCTACATCCTTCGGCGAGGTCGCCGTCATCGACCTCGAGACTCGTGCAGTCGAAACCGTCACCGAATTGAACACGGAACTGACAACTTCCGTCGCGTTTCCAGTCGCCTCCAAGCGTTGGTTCGACATCAGCGACGGCACCCGTGTTCAGGGTTGGATCCTGCGCGACCCGAACGTCACGGGCGCCGGTCCGCTGGTTCTGGACGTCCACGGCGGACCACACAATGCCTGGACCGGAACGCCGACCGTGATGCACGCATACCACGCGGAACTGGTCGCGCTGGGATTCACGGTCTTGATGATCAATCCGCGCGGAAGTGACGGCTACGGAAACGACTTCTTCGACGGTGTGCGGGACGGCTGGGGTGAGGCGGATCGTGCCGACCTGCTCGAACCGGTCGAAACCCTTGTCGCCGAGGGGATGGCCGATCCGAAGCAACTGGTACTCACGGGCTACAGCTACGGCGGATTCATGACGTGCGCCCTGACGTCCGTCACCGATCGGTTTGCCGTCGCAGTCGCCGGTGGTCTCGTTTGCGACATCGCGAACACAGCCGGCCCCTCGGACGAGGGCATCTTGCTGCAGACGGTCGAATTCGACCCGCAGTCATCTCGGGTACGGGAACTTTCGCCGCTGGGGCGAGTCTCCCAGGTGACGACACCGACGCTGATCCTTCACGGCGGCAGCGACGTCCGTTGCCCGGTCAACCAGGCCGAACAGTGGTTCGGTGGACTGCGTTTGGCCGGCACCCCGACCGAGTTGGTGGTTTTCCCGGACGCGTCACATGCCTTCGTGTTGACGGGTCGGCCGTCCCACCGACTGGAGTACAGCACTCGTCTCGTCGACTGGATCGAACGGCACCTCTCCCCCAAGCCCGCACTGACCACGGTCGATCCCGACTACTGGCAGTACCGACTCGACACCCTGAGTGCGAAGTACGGGGTACCCGGCGCCTCGCTGGGAATTCTGACCACAACCCGCAGCGGATTCGACCGCACCGTGATCACGTCCGGTGTCGTCAGTACCCGCACCGGCGTCGCGGCTACGCCCGACACGCTGTTCCAGATGGGTTCGATCAGCAAGGTCTGGACGGCCACCCTGATCATGCAGCTCGTCGAAGAAGGATTGCTGGATCTCGACTCACCTGTCCGGAACATCCTGCCGGACTTCGCAGTTGCCGACGCGGTAGCCACCGAAACGGTCACGACTCGCCACCTGTTGACTCACACCAGTGGCATCGACGGTGACGTTTTCATCGACGGCGGGCGCGGCGACGACTGCGTCGAGCGATACGTCGCATCACTGAAATCAACGGTGCAGCTCTTCGCCCCCGGCACCGATTGGTCGTACTGCAACACCGGCTTCGTGATCGCCGGACGAATCATCGAGGTTCTCCGAGGTAAGAGTTGGGACGCGGTTCTGCGCGAGCGGATCATCGAACCGCTCGGCCTGACCAAAACCACGACCCTGCCTGAGGAGACGGCACTGCACCGCGCTGCAGTCGGGCACGTCGGCGGTGCCGACGACCTCGAGCAGACACCACAGTTCCTCATCCCCCGCTCGATGGGCCCCGCCGGCCTCATCAACAGCACGGCCGAAGATCTACTCCTGTTCGCTCAGGACTCGATGCGCGAGGACCCGGTTCTCCTTCGGCGTTCCACTCATCTGGCGATGCTCGAGGAGCGCCGCCAGATCGGTGACGTGTCGTCAGCGGACATCATGGGAACCACGTGGTTGCTGCACAATTGGGGCGGTGTACTGGCTCATGGCCACAATGGCGGAACTCTCGGCCAGCAGTCGTTCTTGCGAGTGGTGCCGTCGTGCGGTCTAGCCGTGGTCCTGATGGCCAACGGTGGAGCAATGGACGCTCTCTCCGGCGATCTTCTGGCTGAAGTAATCGGTTCCATAGGCGGCGTCAGTGTGACACCGGCATTCTCGCCTGGTGACCCCCACACCCGCGTCACGTCCTCACCTGAAGAACTCGATGCGCTGTGCGGCCTGTACCGCGATGCCGCAGCCGATTTCGTCTTGGAAAGGACCGGCGGTTCCCTGACCGCCCGCCGCACCGATCACATCGACCCTTCGGTCACCGCCGAAAGCGCAGAGTCCGTCTCTCTCAGCCTGATCGAAGTTCACCCTGGAGTGTTCGGGACCCGACTCCCTCAATCAGCAGGTTGGATCCGGATCACTTTCTCCGACAACGGGAGTACACAATTGCTACACGTCGGAAGCCGCGCGTATCCGCGAGTGAACAACCGATGACCATTCTCCGCGATCTGGCCGAGCGCCAACTTCCTCAGATCCTCGAGGACGCCATCGCGCTCATCGAAGTCGAGTCGCCGTCACACGATCTCGAAGCTGTTGCCCGCAGCGCGAAGTGGACGTCAGACCTTGTCCACGAACGACTCAGCGTGACACCGGAGTCGATAGTGACGGAAGGCCGTACCCATCTGGTGACCCGTTTCGGCAGCTCACCGACGCGGCTGATGCTGCTCGGTCATCATGACACCGTGTGGCCGATCGGCACCCTGACACGCCTGCCCGCAGCCGTCACCGACGGAGCGCTCCGAGGTCCGGGCGGACTCGACATGAAACTTGGTGTCGTTCAGGCAATCCACGCCCTCGCTATCGTCCGGGAGCTGCACGGCGACGATGCACTCGACGGAATCACACTCCTCGTGACCGGTGACGAAGAAATCGGTTCACCCACGTCGCGGTCCCTCATCGAGGAACTTGCGGCAGGCGCGGTACTGGTTCTCGAGGCCGGCGGTGACGGTGGCGAACTGAAGACTGTCCGCAAGGGAGTGTCGCTGTATCGGATCCATGTTGCCGGTCGCGCCGCCCACGCCGGGCTGGAGCCGGAAAAAGGCATCAACGCTGCAGTAGAACTGGCTCGTCTCGTGATCGCGATCAACGACTTGTCCTCGCCGGCGCAGGCAACCACCGTCACCCCGACTGTCATTTCAGCCGGAACCACAACCAACACCGTTCCGGCAGAAGCCTTCGTCGACGTGGACGTGCGCGCGACCAGCGCTGCCGAGCAGGAGCGCGTCGATGCGAATATCCGAGCCCTGCAGGCAATCCACCCCGCAGCCGTAGTCACGGTCTCGGGTGGCGTCAACCGTCCCCCTCTCGAAGCGACGATGTCCGCACCGTTGCTGGCGTTGGCGGAACGCGTTGCGCTCGAGCATGATCTGACTCCTCCCGTCGGCCTCGCCGTCGGCGGAGCCTCGGACGGAAACTTCACTGCCGGCATCGGCATCCCCACCCTCGACGGCCTCGGTGGCGTCGGCGGCGGTGCACACGCCGAGACCGAGCATGCGCTCGTGTCCGCAATCGCTCCGAGAACGGCGTTGGTTGCGGGCCTTATTCGTTCGATCACGTCTGAAGGGGGCCCTCGTGTCGAAAAGCAAAGCGGTTGAGTTTCGAGAACTGGTCGATACCCGCGAAATAGCCGATCTATCCGCCGTTTTCGACGAGATCTGGGCTACCAGTCCCGGACCGGCTCATTTCGGCACGGCGATGTTGGTTGCGCTTCACCACGGTGGTCACTACGTGGTGGGAGCCTTTTCCGAAGGCGAAATGATCGGTGGTTGCGTCGGATTCTTCGTCGAGCCTCTCGGCGAGGTTCTGCACTCACACATCGCCGGAGTACTACCGGGACACGCAGGCAAGGGAATCGGCCGCGCCCTCAAGCATCATCAGCGAGACTGGTGCATCGAGCGCGGCGTCAGGACGATCCGGTGGACCTTCGATCCACTGGTCGCACGAAATGCCTATTTCAACATTCAGCGTCTCGGAGCCGAACCGGCCGAATACAACCCGGATTTCTACGGGTCGATGGCAGACGGAATCAACGCAGGCGACGCCAGCGATCGTATGCTCGTCAGTTGGGACCTCGACGTCGATGGATCTCCGAGTTCTACTGTGGCCGTGAATGATACATTCAAGGTGCTTCAACCCACCGAAGACGGTACGCCTCGAATGCTCCCGATCCCACCCGACTGCGTCGATATCGCAGTCGGAATACCCAGAGACATCGAGCATCTGAGAACAGTCGACCGCGCCTCTGCCTTTGCCTGGCGACACGCGCTTCGCGAGTACCTCGAACCACTGATCGCCTCGAAGGAATGGCAATCGACCGGCTTCGACCCCAGCGGCTATTACATGTTCACGAAAATCTGCGAGACAACCGGAGAAGAGCAAGTCCATGCACATTGAGTCCGTCGAATTGCGCGAACTGCGCATCCCTCTCGTCTCCCCCTTCACCACGTCATTCAGCACCCAGCTCGAGCGCAACACCCTCGTCCTGAAAGTGAGCGGCACCACCGACGGCCCCAACGGTCCGGTGGAGACCGTCGGCTGGGGCGAGTGCGGCTCGCTCAGCGATCCGTACTACAACTCCGAATACACCGCTGGTGCGCGGGCGATGCTTCGCGAGTATCTTGTTCCGACGCTACGTAAGTCGCAGTCGGATCAACCGCTCACCGCCGAGACGGTCGGCAGCGTACTTCACCACATCGTGGGTCACCAGATGTCCAAGTCAGCTATCGAAATGGCAATTCTCGATGCTGAATTGCGCGCTCGCGGACAGTCTTTCGCTCGGTACCTCGGTGCCACTCGCACGCGAGTTCCCTCGGGAGTGTCCATCGGCATCCAGGACAGCATCCCTCAGCTGCTCGAGACCGTCGGCAACTATCTGTCGCAGGGTTACGTGCGAATCAAGCTGAAGATCAAGCCGGGCTGGGACATCGCTCCCGTGGCTGCGGTGCGCAAGGAGTTCGGCTACGACGTTCCTCTGCAGGTCGACGCGAACGCCGCGTACACCCTCGTCGACGCGCAGTTGCTCCGTCGCCTGGACGAATTCGCACTGCTCCTCATCGAACAGCCGCTGGCCGAGGACGATTTGGTGCAGCACGCCAAGCTCGCCCAGTCCCTTTCGACTCCGATCTGCCTCGACGAGTCGGTCGAGTCGGCCAAGGATGCGGCGGATGCCATCACGCTCGGTGCCGCTTCGGTCATCAACATCAAGCCGAGCCGTGTCGGTGGATATCTGGAAGCCAAGCGCATCCACGATCTCGCCTCGGCACACGGTATTGCGGTGTGGTGCGGCGGAATGCTCGAGACCGGAATCGGCCGCGCCGCCAACGCAGCCCTCGCGGCGCTGGACGGATTCACGCTGCCCGGCGACATCTCGGCGTCCGATCGCTTCTACAAGGAAGACATCACCGAACCTTTTGTCATCGAGGACGGCCACATCGCCGTGCCGCAGGGACCGGGCTTCGGTGTGACTCCGCGCGAAGACGTCATGGATCGCTTCACGGTCGGAACCGAGATTCTGTAGGTCCGTCACACAGTCACGCAGCAGCCACCTCCACCTTCACCCCGGAGGTGGCTGTTCGTCGTTTGTGTCGGTAGGGGGGTGCATAGTGATTCGGACATGACGTTCTGCACCGAAAGGCCCCCGATGAGTAGCTGGTCCGATCGCCCGATCTGCGCGTTCGACCTCGAGACCACGGGGCGGGATCCGTCGACCGCTCGTATCGTCAGTGCCTGCGTCGCGGTGATCGACGGTTCGAGTGTCGAAACACGCACGTGGCTACTCGATCCCGGCGTCGACATCCCCGCCGGCGCCTCGGCTGTTCACGGCATCAGCACCGAGTTCGCGGCGCAACACGGCCAGGATTATTCCGAGGGCTACGAAGAGATTCGCGAGGCTCTGCACAATTCCTGGGCGCGCGATCACGCCGTCGTGGCGTTCAATGCCTCCTATGATCTGACGGTCATGCATGCCGAGGGTCTGCGCATCGGCAAGCCTGCATTCGTTCCGGGGTTGGTGATCGATCCGTACGTGATCGATCGGGCGATGGATACGTTCCGCAAGGGCAAGCGAACGCTTGCGGCCGTGTGCGAGCACTACGGAATTTCATTGGAGTCGGCGCACGAAGCCGAGGCCGATGCCAAAGCTGCGGCAGCGTTGGCCCGCGAGTTGGCCGTGCGGTTCCCCGACATCCTGGGGCTCGATCTCATGGTCGATCAAGCCGATTGGCACGCAGAGCGGCAACGCGATTTCGCCGAGTACCTTCTCAGCCAAGGGAGGGACGTGGCAGATGTGAACGGCCAGTGGCCGATTCGCATCATCGCCTGACGTCCTCCCCGGCTCGGACGACCGCGCGCTACGCCGGGACCGGCGGCCACACCGGCGCAATGGACCACGGACGGGCTGTTTCGAGCTGCGACGCAACCTGAATCAGCAGATCTTCACGGCCGAACGCGCCGACCAACTGCACGCCGATCGGAACGCCGGCCGAGTCATGACCCATCGGCAAGGAAATCGCCGGCTGACCTGAACTGTTGAACGGACTGGTCAAGCCGCTGTACCCGGCCGAATGCTCCCAGATCGACATAGGATTCGCCGTATCGAGCAGACCGAGCGGAGCTGCCGGCCGAGCCATCGTCGGAGTCAGCAACAGGTCGTGATCGACGAAGAACGCACCGATCACCTGGGCGGCCCGCTCGAGTTCCTGCAATGCCTTGACAACGTTCGTCGCACTTTCGGACTTCGCGCGGTCGTAGATCATCCGCGCCATCGGCTCGAGGTCGTCGTCGCGGATCGCGCGGTTCAGGGCGTCGAGTCGTTCGTCGACCTCGATCGTCATCGGAATGCCCATCAACACCGAAAGCCCGGCAGTGAGCGCATCGAGCGGAAAGTTCGGGGCACTCTCGGTGACATCGTGACCGAGTTCTTCGAGCAGGCCGGCAACACCGGTCGCGACGGCCGAGCACTCCGGGTCCACCGGTGTGCCGTCAGGAAGAGCGTTACTCAGACCGATCCGCAACCGTCCGGGATCGGCACCCACTTCCTCGATGTACGGCCGCTTCGGCGCCAGGATCACGTAAGGATCGCCCACTGTCGGCCCGGCGGACAGATCGAGAAGCAGCGCAGTGTCGCGGACACTTCGGGTGAGCGCGTGATGAACACTCATCGGCGACGAGAAGAGCGTGCGCGCCGGTGCCGTCGGAGTACGTCCTCGGCTCGGCTTGAGGCCTACCAGGCCGCAGGCCGATGCGGGAATACGGATCGATCCACCACCGTCGCTGGCATGCCCGCCTGGCACGATCCCGACGGCAACAGCTACAGCCGTGCCACCCGAAGATCCGCCGGGCGAACGATCAAGGGCGTAAGGGTTACGGGTGGGTCCGAACAGCGCAGGTTCGGTACTCGCGTTCTTGCCGAACTCCGGGGTGTTCGTCTTGCCGATGACAACCAGACCAGCCTGGCGGTAGCGCTCGACGAGCGTCGAATCTTTTTCTGCCACAGCGTCGGCGAACAATCGAGATCCATTGGTGCTCGGCAATCCTGCGACGTCCATGCCGAGGTCTTTGATCACGAACGGGACGCCCTGCAGTGGACCATCCGGCAGGCCGCCTGATACCTCGTTGCGCGCTTCCTCTCGGCGCTCACTGATCACCGCGTTGACTGCCGGGTTGCGCTCGTCGAGCCTGTCCAGACTGAACTCGAGGACTTCCTTGGCGGAGACGTCGCCGCTCTTGATCGCTTCGGCCAGGCCGGTCATGTCGTTGTTGTCGAACAAATCCTGCATCGATGCCCTCATCACTCGTGTCGAACTCTGCCGATAGTGAGGTCCGTCATATCAACCGGAGTGGCGACGCAGTTCCGAAATTCCGCTTGGCGGGACCGATCAGAGAATCAAGCCCTCACAGAATCAAACCTTGCCGCCGCGCTTCCACGACCGCTTCGTGACGACTGCGGACGTCGAGTTTTCCCATCAGATTCCTCATGTACGTCTTGATCGTTTCGACGCTCAGGGACAACCTCTCGGCGATCTCGGCATTGCGCAGTCCGAGAGCGACGTACCCCATCACCTCCCGCTCGCGTGGCGACAGGACAACGGTGTTCGCGACTGGAGTGTTCGCGGAAGGTTTCGGCGACGCCAACGCCCGCAACTTTGCCTCGACCGCGAGGACCTGCGCGCTGAGAGCCATGTCCTCGAGGTTCGCCGCGATCTCGCCGAGCGCCAGGACGCTCTCGGTCAACCCTTCGGATATCTGGGCATCGCGGTTCGAACCATGTTCCACCGCAGCGGTATCGAGCATCGCCACCCGACGATCCACTTCGTCGCGAATCTCGAATTCTCGGGCCAACGCGTACGACGATCGCATCATCGTCTCTGCGATCACGTCGCCGATCGGCAGGTTGGCACGCAGTCCTCCGTAGATCGCTCCGCGAGTAACCCCGCGTACGACGATGGGGACTGCCATCAAGGATTCAATCGCTTCGGTACCCACTTCATAGTCGTAGTCGTGAGTGATGTGCGACGAGTTCGCGTAGTCCTGGACCGCGCCCGGTCGTTGTTCTGCGATCGCCCGACCGCCGAGTCCGCATTCGGCGTCGATCCGGAGGTTTCGCAGGATGTTGCTGCGCGTGCCGACGTGACCGGTGATGGTCAGCGACCGGTCGCTGACGCAGCCGCCGAACAGAACCGGCAACTCGGTTTTGGGGTGCAGCCGACGCAGTTCGGCGCGCAACGCGTCGTCGTCGCTCGGTCTCAGTACCCTGCTCACTCTCACCTCCACGTACCCAATTCAGAGGGTAGCGGCACCTTTGGCTGGGCAATAGCGTGCATCCAGGCCATTTGTAGTGCCGATCACACTTATCGTGACACCAACCGTGCCACGTCGCCTTCGGAGGAACCGTGTCTGTCCCGACAGCTGTTGCAGCCAACAACACCCCGCTCAGTCCGCTGCGCTTTCTCGAGCGCAGCGCCGCGGTGTTCCCCGAGCGCACCGCCGTCGTTCACGGCGACCGGACCTACTCGTACCGAGAGTTCGGTGACGAGGTCGCGGCTCTGGCCCGCGTCCTGCGTGAACGCATTCAGCCCGGTGACCGCGTTGCATACCTGGCGCCGAACGTACCCGAGATGCTGTTCGCGCATTTTGCCGTCCCCCTCGCCGGCGGGGTCCTGATCGCCCTGAACTCACGCCTCGCCGGTCCCGAACTCGAATACATTCTCGATCACTCGGGAACCACGATCCTGTTCGTGGACTCCGAATTCGTCGGTTCGGTCACCTCGTCCAAGGCAAACGTGGGGAGCCTGCGTGAGATCGTCGAGATCCCGGACTCCACCGTCCCCTATCCGGACGTTCCCACCGGAATCGTCACCGGGCAGTACGCCGATCTGATTGCCGAAGGCGAAGCTCTCTCCGATCAGCCACTGCACTGGGGCGTCGACGACGAGCAGCAGTGCATCGCCATCAACTACACCTCGGGTACCACCGGAAAACCCAAGGGCGTCATGTACTCCCACCGCGGGGCGTACCTGAACTCGCTCGGCGAGACATTCCACAACGGCTTCGACGGAGCGACGAAGTATCTGTGGACACTGCCGATGTTCCACTGCAACGGGTGGTGCACGCCGTGGGCCGTCACTCAGGCCGCGGGCACACATATCTGCCTGCGCGCGGTCCGCGCCGATGCGATCTGGGACGCCATCGACAATCTGGGCGTGACACATCTGTGCGGCGCTCCTACCGTCTGCTCCACCATCGCCGACGCAGACCAGGCCCACAAGGTCGACGCCTTGCGCATCACCACCGCCGGCGCTCCCCCGTCACCGACGATCATCGGAAAACTCGAAGACATCGGTGTCACCGTGGTTCACGTCTACGGCCTCACCGAGGTGTACGGCCCCTACACGATCTGCGAATACCAGGAAGCCTGGGACGACAAGCCGCAGTCCGAGCGCGCCGCACTTCTCTCGCGTCAGGGAGTCGGCATGGTGCAGGCCGAAAATGCTCGCGTTGTCGATGCCGAGATGAACGACGTCCCCGCCGACGGCCAGACCATGGGTGAGATCGTGCTCCGCGGCAACAACGTGATGCTCGGGTACTACCGCGACGAGGCCGCGACAGCCGAAGCATTTGCCGGTGGTTGGTTCCATTCCGGCGACCTCGGCGTCATGCATCCCGACGGATACATCCAGCTCAAGGACCGCGCGAAGGACATCATCATCTCCGGCGGCGAGAACATCTCCACCGTCGAGGTCGAGCAGGCGATCATGAGTCACCCCGCGGTGATCGACGTGGCAGTCGTCGGCGTTCCGGACGAGAAGTGGGGCGAGCGCCCGAAGGCATTCGTGGTGCTGGGCAAGGGATTACAGGCATCCGCCGAAGACATCGTCGAGCACACCCGCACTTTGCTGGCCGGGTACAAGGTTCCCCGCGACATCGTCTTCCCGCTCGACCTTCCTCGCACCCCCACCGGCAAGGTTCTCAAGTTCCAGCTACGCGCCGACAACTGACGCCGACGAAACCTGGATACTTGCATCCATGACCGAGCGCTCCGATGTACCCGGAACTGACCCCGCACAGTTTCGGGTACACGTCGCGTCTCAAGCGATCCGGTTGTTCTCGGAGAACGGGTACGAAGCCACCACCGTCGAGCAGATCGCCGCTGCCGCCGGCGTGTCGCGTCGGACGTTCTTCCGGCAGTTCCGCTCCAAGGAAGACGTGATCTTCGCCGATCACGAGTCCCTCCTCGAACACGTCGCAGAGTTCCTCGCGTCCGATTCCGCCGACCCCTGGGCGTCCGTGTGCGAGGCCGCGGGACTGGTCTTCGATTTCTTCCGCAGGAACCGAGACCTGTCGATGCGGCGATACCGCGTCGTACAGCATGTTCCGGCTCTTCGCGACCGCGAACTCGTCACCGGATTCCGCTACGAGCGCCTCTTCGTCGACTACCTGCGCAGCGCTGTGCCCCGCGAACCTGTCCTCGAGGTTGTCGGTTTTGCCGCAGCTGTCACCGCGTGCCACAACTACCTCTTGCGAAGCATGATCAAAGGCGACGAGGACGCCACAGCTGACGCACTAAGTCAGGCATTGCTCGACGTTCGGCGGACGTACGGCGTGGCACCCGGGTCCAAGACCAGCACGCCAGAATCGAAGTCCGTGCTGGTAGTAGCCTTTCCCCCGGGCACGTCCGCTGATGAGATCAGCAGAAAAATCCACGAACAACTCGGCTGACACTGCTCGTGCACCGAAACTTCACACACCCATCCCTTGACCTGGCACTCAGTGCCGTGTTTGACTGGGGTCATGGGCACCGGTCTGTCCGCGAATCTCGCTGGTAACGCCGGAGCCGCACCGACCGCCTTCAAGCCACCTTCACCAAGGAGCGTTCCCATGGCAGGAAACCCGGATTTCAATCTCTTCGCACTGAACGAAGAGCACGACGAACTGCGGGCTGCTATCCGCGGACTCTCCGAGAAGGAAATCGCGCCGTACGCCAAGGACGTCGACGAGAACGCACGTTTCCCCGAGGAAGCGCTCACCGCTCTCAACGCGTCGGGCTTCAACGCCATCCACGTTCCCGAGGCTTACGACGGCCAGGGCGCCGATTCCGTCGCCACCTGCATCGTCATCGAGGAAGTCGCCCGCGTCTGTGGCTCCTCCTCGCTGATCCCCGCTGTGAACAAGCTCGGCACCATGGGCCTGATCCTCAAGGGTTCCGAAGAGCTCAAGTCCAAGGTGCTCCCAGACCTCGTCAACGGCGGAATGGCGTCGTACGCACTGTCCGAGCGTGAAGCCGGATCCGACGCCGCTTCGATGCGTACCCGCGCAAAGGCTGACGGCGACGACTGGATCCTCAACGGCTCCAAGTGCTGGATCACCAACGGCGGCAAGTCCACCTGGTACACCGTCATGGCTGTCACCGATCCCGACAAGGGCGCAAACGGCATCTCCTCCTTCATGGTCCACAAGGACGACGAGGGCTTTGTCGTCGGACCGAAGGAAAAGAAGCTCGGCATCAAGGGCTCCCCCACCGCTGAGCTGTACTTCGAGAACTGCCGCATCCCCGGCGACCGCATCATCGGCGAACCGGGCACCGGCTTCAAGACGGCACTCGAGACCCTCGACCACACGCGTCCCACCATCGGTGCTCAGGCTGTCGGCCTGGCCCAGGGCGCACTCGACGCGGCTCTGGCATACACCAAGGATCGCAAGCAGTTCGGCAAGTCCATCAGCGACTTCCAGGCTGTTCAGTTCATGCTCGCGGACATGGCGATGAAGGTCGAAGCCGCACGTCTGATGGTTTACACCTCCGCAGCACGCGCCGAGCGCGGCGAGAAGAACCTCGGCTTCATCTCCGCTGCGGCGAAGTGCTTCGCTTCGGACGTTGCCATGGAGGTCACCACCGACGCCGTGCAGCTGTTCGGTGGCGCCGGCTACACCACCGACTTCCCGGTCGAGCGCATGATGCGCGACGCCAAGATCACGCAGATCTACGAAGGCACCAACCAGATTCAGCGCGTCGTGATGTCGCGTGCGCTGTTGAAGTAAGGCACTTCGCGCCCCTGTGCGCCTTTCTGGTAGTTCTGACTACCGGAACGGCGCACAGGGGCTTGCCCCTAATTTTGAGGAGAATTGTGGAACTCGTAGGCGTAATCGGCGGCGGCACCATGGGTGCCGGCATTGCCGAAGTTTGTGCAAAAGCCGGTAGCTCGGTACTGGTGCTCGAAACCAAAGAAGAATTTGCCGCCGCTGCTCGCGAACGGATCGCCAAGTCGATCAACCGCGGCGTCGCCAAGGGCAAGATCACCCAGGAAGAAGCCGACGCCGCGATCGCACGCGTCCGCGTCACCTTGGACATGGAAGAGTTCGCCGATCGCGATCTGGTGATCGAAGCTGCTCCCGAGATCGAAGCTCTCAAGTACGAGATCTTCGGCAAGCTCGACAAGATCGTCAAGCCTGCAGGCATTCTGGCGACCAACACCTCGTCGATCCCCGTCATCAAGATCGCCAAGGCCACCTCGCGCCCCGGCCAGGTTGTCGGCGTTCACTTCTTCAACCCCGTGCCGGTCATGCCGCTCGTGGAGATCGTGGTCAGCCTGACGACGTCCGAAGAGACCGTTCTCGCCGTCACCGACTACGCCAAGAACACCTTGCGCAAGAAGACGGTTCGCGCGGGCGACCGTTCGGGCTTCATCGTCAACGCTCTGCTCATCCCGTACCTGTGCCAGGCTGTCCGGATGCTCGAATCCGGCTACGCCACAGCAGAAGACATCGACGAGGCCATGAAGGGCGGCTGCGGCTACCCGATGGGCCCGCTGACGCTGCTCGACACCGTCGGTCTCGACATTGCCCTCGCAGCGGCAGAGTCCCTGTACGCGGAATTCGCAGAACCGCACTACGCTCCGCCGGCGCTGCTTCGCCGCATGGTCGACGCCGGTCGCCTCGGCAAGAAGACCGGTCGCGGCTTCTACGAATACGCCTGAGTCTGACCGCTTCACTCTTCCGGCCCCTCACCTGTTGCAGGTGAGGGGCCGGAGTTGTTTTCGGGCAGATCTAGCCGAATCCATTGACAAATTCGCGCGGCGCAGCAAAAGTCATCATTTGACAACAACCGTTGTCACATGAACGCAGGCGGAGGGTCAACCAGATGAGCAGCGATGCGGACACAGGTACTCGTCGGCCGAAGCCCCGGGAACTGCCAGCGCCCCGGGCCCTGCGAGCAGATCCGATCGGCCCCGGTTCCCTGACGTGGACACACTTCGGCGACGTTCGCGGTCTGCTGTATCTCGGACGCGCAGGCACGCTGCAGAACATGCATCCCGCGGTAAGTGGAGCGCTGCAGGACCATTCGAATTTTTTCGACAACCCGCTCGACCGCCTGTTCCGCTCACTGCCGCCCATCTACGGCGTCGTGTACGACCGGACCGAAGAGGGCACAGGCACGCTCGTTCGCAACTTCCACACCGATCTCAAAGGAATCGACGAAACCGGCGGGCGCTACCACGCCCTCGCTCCTGACACTTTCTGGTGGACACACGTCACGTTCTTCGAGGTGATACTCGATTTCAACGAGCGATTCGCGTACAAGAAGTTCACGGCGGAGCAGAAGGACCAACTTGTCCGTGAGGCCGTAACTTGGTGGCGCTGTTACGGACTCACCGATCGACCGGCTTTCGACGACTACGTCAGCTTCCGCACGTATTGGGAAGACATGCTCGACAACCACCTGATCAACACCCACACCACAAAATGGTCGACGCGCATCGCCGAGCACGACATCGCACCGGCTCCGAAGGTTCCGACGTGGCTGTGGCGTCTTAGCTCTCGCCCCACGATGGCCGTGGCGAACTGGATCGGCAAGGCACTGATGCCGGAGAAGGCACGCAAGACCCTTGAATGGGAATGGACGCCGCGCGACGAACGGATGTACTTCTGGTTCGCCCGCTTCCTGACATTGACAGATCGGTTCTGGCATCTGCTGCCGCTACGACTGCGGTATGCGCCGCGCGCCTACTCGGGCATCCGCGCGCAGGGTCTGTGAGCACTCGTCGGTAGGCTGGAGTGCGTGCCAGCCCAACTCCCCTCCGACGCGATCAGTGTCCGCGTGGACAGCTGGACGTGGGCGGTTCGGCTGTTCAAGACACGCTCGCAGGCGGCGACGGCCTGCCGATCGGGACACGTTCGGGTCAATGGAACGTCGGCAAAGGCGGCTCAGCAGGTGAAAGCCGGCGACGAGGTGCGGGTGCGTGTATCCGGCATCGAACGCATTGTCGTCGTGGTCAAGCCGATCACGAAACGAGTCAGCGCGGTGCTGGCCGCCGATTGCCTGCAGGACAATTCGCCGCCCCCACCACCGCCCGAACTGATCGCGTCCATTCCGCGACGTGATCGTGGCGCCGGCAGACCGACCAAACGCGAGCGACGCGACCTCGAGAAGTTGCGCGGCCTCGAGCCCTGATTGCTACCTCGAAACAGGCTGACGCAGAACCGTCTTCAGTTTCTCGGGCGGTGTACGGCGAGCGTCGCTGAGATAGATCTCGTGATGATCGCCGTTGAAGCTCAGGCCGTTCGACGGGATGAACGTGTTGTGCAGCCGGTCCAGGGTAGGAGCTTCGTCGTCGTACGAGCCGACGTGAAGAATCTGGACGGACAGACCGTCCTCCAACTCGAGAAACCTGACCTTGTCGAGAGCGGCAATCTCCTTCTTGGCCCGCACTGCCTTGGCCCGGACTGCGTCAATCGACGCAGACAGTTCGGTCTCCGTGATCCACTCCGGTTGCGAGATCATCATCGTCCAATCCCACGACGACTTGTCCCGCGTCACGAACACCTCGGGGTCATCTGCCCGCCACAACCCTTCCAGCGGGCCCACGACGAAGTCGCGATCCAGTTCCTTCTTGCTCGCGAATTTGGTCGCGTAGGACACCGAATACAGCGCTTCGAGCGCCTCGGAGTACTCGGTGGCAGTGTTGGGATCACCGTGACCGTCGACGGCGAAGTAGCCGAAGCGCGGGACGGTCACGAGGGCAAAATCGCGGCGCCCGGGGGAATAGAGATCCTTGTATGCCTTTCTTGACGTCGTACTTCTCCATGCGCCACCCACCTGATCACTGGCCGAGTTTCAACGTTCGGAAACCTATCCGAGAACACCGACATTCCGATAGCGGACCACCGTCCCCTTGTTAATAGACCAGTGGACCTTTACTCTGGACGGGGTGACTACACCCCAGGCGACCGACGTCGCTCGAGTTCCGCGCCGCAGACCGTTGCGGATCGTTGCCATATCCGCGATTGTCGCGTCGATCTCGGCTCTGTTGTTCGTGTACCCGTGGTGGAGCTTGTTCGTCCGGCCGGACTGGCCGACAGCGGTGGCAGTTTTCGGCACCGTTCTATTTGCCGCCCTCCTGATCACCCTGCCTGCCACCATGATGCTCAGCCACGGACACACTGACCGCGATCCAGTTCGCCTGGTCGGCGACGCCCTCCTCGGAATCATCTGGGTCGTGTTCGTGTGGACCCTGCTCGGTGAAGTCCTGAGGCTCGGACTGCTCGTCGGCGGCGTGGATGACCCGCTTCGATCGAGGATCGTCGCCGTTGCGGCACTGATCACCTCGGCCGTTCTGCTGATCTGGGGCTATCGGGAAGCCATGAGACTGCCACGGATCAAGCAGGTCGACGTCACCATCCCCCGCCTTGGTGCGGGGATGGACAAACTTCGGGTAGTCGCGATCACCGACACTCACTTCGGGCCGATCAATCGCGAGAAGTGGTCCGAGCGCGTGATCGCGGCAGTCAACGATCTCGACGCCGACATCGTGGCCCACGTCGGTGACATTGCCGACGGAACAGTGGAGCAGCGCCTCGGCCAAGCCACCCCACTCGCGTCGGTGGAAGCCAGACTCGCTCGTGTCTACGTCACCGGGAATCACGAGTACTTCCACGAGGCTCAGGAGTGGCTCGACTACATGACCTCGATCGGCTGGGATGCCCTGCACAACCGGCACCTCGTCGTCACCAAGGGCGGCGACAACCTGGTCATCGCCGGAGTCGACGACGCCACCGCTCTGGGATCGAAGCTCGACGGTCACGGCGCGAACTTCGATATGGCCCTTGCCGGCACCGACCCCGATTTGCCGATCCTGATGCTCGCCCATCAACCGAAGCAGGTAACTCAGTCCGCTTCCGCGGGAGTGGATCTGCAGCTCGCCGGTCATACCCACGGCGGACAGATCTGGCCGTTCAACCTTCTGGTCAAACTCGATCAACCGTCGGTGCACGGGCTCACCCGTCACGGCGACCGCACGCAGTTGTACACAAGCCGCGGAACCGGGTTCTGGGGTCCACCATTCCGCGTGTTCGCACCGAGCGAGATCACCGTCCTGACGCTGCACAGCGCCTGAACGGGCTCAGCTCGTTCGGGTTGCCGCTCGCGCCGACAGCCCGACGAGCTGATTGATCAGACCTTCACGTAGGCCGGTTGCGAACATGTCGGCAGCAGGGGGCGCCTGCATCTCGTTCAGTACGACGACCATGGATTCGGCAGGCTCGGCAGTCGGCCACAAGCCTGCAACAATCACCAGGGTCACCTTGGCGAATTGAGCGACGTCGCCCTCCGAGAGATGGGGCAGTTGCGAATGAACCAGCGACGCAAACCTTCCCGAGTTGACCGTCGCCCGCCTCTTGAAGTCACGGGCGAAGTCGACGGAGATGTTTCTTTCGAGGACACCGGCCATGACGCTCATCAACTCGCACAGCAACCGCTGTGAGACAAGCGATTCCGCAACCGCGGATGCCACATGAATTTCAGCGGCAAACGGTGAGTCGTCACTGGTCGGAGTCAACGACTCGGACAACCCGTCCAGCCACGCTACCCAGTTCTCGTCGAGCACTTCGAGAAAGATGGCCTCGCGACTGTCGAAGTAGCGAAGCACGTTGGACTTCGCCAGTCCGACGCTCTCACTGAGCTCACGCAGGCTGATGTCGGCGACGGGCCTGGACCCGAGCATCGCGCGGGCCGCATCGAGAATCGCGCACCGACGCGCTTCGATCTGCTCAGGCCTGCGCGCGCGCTGAAATCCGTGGGTCGCCACCATCACGCAAGATTATCAGACCATCGTTCTATTGTTTGCTGTACTGCGGGTCAATTGTCCGAAGGTGCATGCTGCGCCACGACTCCCCTCGACGCCAGTTCGCGACGCAGCGAATCGGTATCGACGGACGCGAGATCGACTCGGTGCGTGCGGGTGGCCAAGGCTCGGACTTCCTCGGACAGGTCCGCCACCTGCTTACGCGTCGCGGCCTGGGATGCCTCGTCCTGTTCCGCCACGCGCTCGACCAACCAGGAAGCGAGTGTGGCAGTCACGATGCCCAGCAACGCAATTCCGCCGATCATCAATGCTCCGGCGATCATGCGCCCGGTCGTGGTAACGGGCGCCATGTCTCCGTAACCGACGGTCGTGACCGTCTCCATCGCCCACCACAATGCCGTTCCGTACGACGTGATGGCAGCGCCCTGCGCGTGACGCTCGGCATCGAGCATGGCCAGCGCCGCGACACCGATCAGCAAGGCCGTGGCACCAGTGGCGTAAATAACCACCCGTCCACGCAAGCTTTGCCCGCTCGAGCGGTGAACTATCGCAAGCAGTGTGACCAACCGAAGTAGGCGCAGCGGACGCAGCATGGGCAACACCACCATCGCCAAGTCCAAGAGATGCCTGACGAACCAGCGACCGCGGGCAGGTGCCAACCACAGGCGAACTGCGTAGTCGACGGCAAAAACGACCCACGCAGCCCACATCGTCCATTCGGTCAGACGATGTGGAAGGCCCGTCGGTTGCGCCAGCACTTGGTACGCGTACGCCACCAAGAAAAGGCAGGCCGCAGCGGTCAACGGGATGTCGGTGGCTAGCTGCCATTTCTCCGACGTCCACGCAGTGCGGCGGTGCGCCGACTTCGTCGATTCGTTCATCCGAGAAGTCTGACACCACCGCTACCTAGTGCCCGGCAGAACCGACTCAGATCCGAGTGTGCGTCAAGATGTTGAGCGCCGTGGGAACTGCCTCGATCGTGATGGGCAACGGTCCCACCCGATCACCGTCCGCGTAAGCGATGATGCCTTCGGAGACCAGCCGGACCTTCTTGGATCGGTACGTTTGCACGGCGTCGAGCGAGACGTGAGTTCCCTTGTACACCCGCGGAAACAGGCGCACCAGACGCAACCTTGAACCGTGCCCGACGACGGTCAGATCCAGCAACCCGTCCGACTTCGACGCTCCTGGCGTGATGAGCATGCCGCCACCGTACGAGCGCCCGTTGCCAACAGCGACCAGCGTCGCGTCCACCGTGATGACCTCGTCGTCGAGTTCGATCCGGTACGGCAGCGGCTTCATCTTCGCCAACTCGGCGAGCATCGCCAGGTTGTAGCGCATCGGCCCCTTGGGCCAGGACATCCGATTGGCCCGCTCACTGACCAGCGAGTCGAAGCCGCTGGCGATGATGGTTCCCGACCAGACGACGGAACCGTCGGCCAGCGTGATCTTCGCCAGATCTGACTGCTGCACGACACCGTCTGCGATGACATCGGCTGCTGCCTCGGGATCGCCTGTGGGAATACCGAACTCACGGGCGTGATCGTTGCCGGTGCCCGCCGGGATGAGCCCAATGGGCGTATCCGTCAACGCGGCAGCCTGCAGTCCGATGCTGATGGCACCGTCGCCGCCGACCACCACCAGCGCGTCGGTACCCTCCTCGATCGCACGACGGGCCAATTTCTTGGCGTCGTCGGCGTCGGTTCCGATGATCTCGGTGACGGCAACTCCCCGAGCGCGCAGTCGCGCAACACCTTTGCGTCCTGCCGCAGGCGCGTGACCATGTCCCGCCATCGGATTGATCAGGACGGTAACCTTCTCGATCTGACTGCGGGTTTCGGTCACGGAATCAGCTTTCCAGGATTGAGAATGCCGGCAGGGTCCACTGCATTCTTCACTGCGCGAAGGATGTTCGCGCCCAATTCACCGATCTCGTCCTTCATCCATGGGCGGTGATCGGCGCCGACAGCGTGGTGATGGGTGATCGTGCCACCGGCGGCGATGATCGCATCGCCAGCGGCAGTTTTCGCCTTGTGCCACTGAGCGATCGGATCCTCGGTCTGCGCGCTGACGACGGTGAAGTACAGCGAAGCACCGGTCTTGTAGGTGTGCGAAATGTGGCACATCACGAGCGGCTGAGTCCCCTGCTCGACGAGAGCCTTGGTCAGCGCCTCGGTGACCGAGGAGCGCAGGTTCGCGAGGTTACCCCAGGTGGTTGCCGTCTCGAGGGTTTCGCACAGTGCGCCGACGTCGAGCAGAGCGTCACGCAGATACGGCGCATCGAATCGCCCGTGTTCCCAGCTGTTTCCGGGCTCCTCACCGAGCGACGTGCCGCCGTGAGCGGTGAGAATTACGCGGGCCTCCGCCATCCGTTCAGCGGTGTGCGAAGCGGTGCCCTCGTAGGTAGTGATGCCGAGGCAACCACCGGTGAAGGCGTTCTCGCCGATCTTGTCGGTGGTCGCCAGATTCACGCCACTCTCGGCCTCGTCGGACAACCGCAATACTGTCGGAGCCGATCCTTCCTGGACCAGCTCACGCAATGCGGCTGCGCCGGTGGCGAAGTCGGGGAAGCTCCACCCTTCGCGCACGGTGGTCTCGGGCAGACGGTGAACCCGCACACGCACGTGCGTGATGACGCCGAAGGTGCCCTCGGAGCCGACAAAGAGCTCACCCAGATCGGGGCCTGCGGCAGATGCCGGCGCACGCCCGGTCTCGATCACACCACTCGGAGTGACAACAGTGAGGCCCTGGACCATGTCCTCGAAGCGTCCGTATCCAGCCGACGCCTGCCCCGAAGACCGGGTGGCGGCAAACCCGCCCAGAGTGGCGAACAGGAAGCTCTGCGGGAAGTGCCCGACCGAGAAACCGTGCTCACGCAGAAGCTCCTCGGCCCGTGGGCCGGTAGTTCCGCCGCCGAACGTCGCAATGCCCGATTCCTCGTCCAACCCGACAAGCTGATCGAACCTGCGCAGATCGAGAGAAAGAACTGCGTCGAACCCGTCACGAATGGGATCGAGCCCGCCGACGACGCTGGTGCCACCACCGAACGGGACCACTGCGATCCGGTTGGCAGAGCAGTATCGGAGAACCTGCTCGACCTCTGCGTCTGTCCCTGGAGTGACGACTGCGTCCGGTGCGTCCTGCGGCTCGACGCTACGACGGCGAAGCAGATCCGGGGTGCTCTTGCCACCGGCCCGAAGGATTCGATCGGAATCCTTGGTACTGACGTACTCGGCCCCGACCAGCCCGGACAGCGCTTCGACATGCGACTGGGCCATAGCGGACGGAGCCACCTGGACGTCTTCGATGGCGAGACGCGATCGAGTCGGTGCGGAGACACCGAGAAATCCGGTCAACAATGATGTGACTGCGTCCGACAGTTCACGCTTCTTGGCCGGATCGCCCCAGGCGTCCCACTGCATCGGCGGTTGCAAGGCAGACTTTTCGGTGCTCATAGACACTAGTGTTACATATTTGTGTGATGTGTAAACATCCCGGTGGATCAATCCATCCATCAACCCATCGTCTTGGAACCGTCGATGGCTTCGCGAAGCATGTCCGCGTGGCCCGCATGCTGGGCCGTCTCGGCGATGATGTGCAGCAATGCGCGCCGCGCTGACCAGCGAGCTCCCGCTTCGAACCACGGCGCCGACGGCAGTGGATGCGAGATGTCGAGGCTGTCCAGCGAGGCCACCAACTCGTCGGTCCTGGCCGCGATCCCCTCGTACTCGGAAACGATGCCTGCCAAGGTTTCACCCTCGACCATGGCGAATTCGTTCGCCCGTTCCTGTTGCATCTCTTCCGACCACTGGGTCGGGTCGAAGTCCCCACCAAGTCCGGCCGGCCCTTCCAGAATGAAGTCGACCCATCCCTTTTCCGCCTGACCCACATGCTTGATCAATCCGCCGAGGCACAGTTCACTCACGGTCGGCCTCGAAGCGGCCTGCTCGTCGGTGAGGTCCTTGACGGTGAAGAGAAGGAATTCACGATGCCGACGCAGGCTCTGGAGGAGATCCGCGCGCTCGCCGGTGACGGTGGTGATCGGTGCGTTCATGATGTTTTCCTTCGCTCGTGGGTTCGTGCCCTGTGAGAACTACGTTAGAAGTTATTGCGGACAGAAACGGTCCTCATTAGAAAACGATCAAGAAAAAACTCCCGGCACCCACCGATGAAGGTGAGTGCCGGGAGTTCGAGCGAGCTAGACGAGATCAGACTGTGCGAGCCAAACGATCGGCCAGCAGGCGCGTGAAGTGCGCCGGATCGCTCAGTTCACCGCCCTCGGCAAGCAACGCCATGCCGTAGAGCAACTGAGCCGTCTCCGTCAGGTTCTCTGCATTGTCATTGGCGGCCTGCGCCTCCCGCAGACCCGAGACAAGCGGATGCTCCGGGTTGAGCTCGAGAATGCGCTTGCTGTGTGGAACAGGCTGACCCGAAGCCTTGTACATCTTCTCGAGCGTCGGAGACATGCTGAACGCGTCGCCGACGATGCAGGCAGCCGACGTGGTCAGTCGCGTCGAGAGACGCGTTTCCTTGATGTCGTCGGACAGGGTTTCGGTCAGCCACGTCAGCAGCGCGCCGAATTCCTTTTCCTTCTCTTCGCGCTCGGCTTCGGCCGCCTTCTTCTCGTCCTCGGTGTCCAAGTCGACCTCGCCCTTGGCGATCGACTGGAAGGTCTTGCCGTCGAAGTCCGAGACTGCGTCGACCCACATCTCGTCCACGGGGTCGGTGAGTACGAGAACCTCGAGGCCCTTGGCCTTGAAAGCCTCCATGTGCGGGGAGCTTTCGATGAGGTGACGAGATTCGCCGGTCATGAAGTAGATCTGTTCCTGACCGTCCTTCATACGCTCCACGTACTCGGCGAGAGTGGTCACGCCCTCTTCGCTGTTGGTCGAGGCGAAGGACGAGATGTCGAGCAGCGTCTTGCGGTTGTCGGCATCGGCCATCAGGCCTTCCTTGAGCGCGCGTCCGAACTCGGTCCAGAAGGTCGAGTACTTCTCGGGCTCGTTCGCCTTCATGTCCTTGATGGTCGAGAGGACCTTCTTGGTCAGACGACGACGGATGGCAGCGATCTGCCGGTCCTGCTGCAGAATTTCACGAGAGACGTTGAGCGAGAGGTCTTGTGCGTCGACCACGCCCTTGACGAAGCGCAGGTAATCGGGCACCAACTCTTCGCAGTCGTCCATGATGAAGACGCGCTTGACGTAGAGGTGGATGCCGGCCTTGCGCTCACGCATGAACAGATCGAACGGTGCCGTCGACGGAATGAACAGCAGCGCTTGGTATTCGAAAGTACCTTCGGCCTTCATCGGGATGACCTCGAGAGGCTCGTCCCAGGCGTGGCTGACGTGCTTGTAGAACTCCTTGTACTCCTCCTCGGACACCTCGTCCTTGGAGCGAGTCCACAGCGCCTTCATCGAGTTGATCGTCTCGGTCTCGATGGTGACCTCGGGCTCCTCGCCCTCGGCCGGCGTCGACGTACGAGCGACATCCATGCGGATGGGCCACGCGATGAAGTCGGAGTACTTCTTGACCAGTTCCTTGATCTTCCATTCCGACGTGTAGTCGTGCAGGCCGTTCTCGGAATCCTCGGGCATCAGGTGCAGGGTCACGGAGCTACCCTGCGGCGCCTCGTTCACATGCTCGAGCGTGTACGTGCCTTCGCCGGTCGATTCCCAGCGCGTCGCGTGATCTTCACCGGCACGGCGGGTCAGCAGCGTGACCTTGTCCGCGACCATGAACGTGGAGTAGAAACCGATGCCGAACTGACCGATCAGTTCTTCCGATGCCGCTGCATCCTTGGCTTCCTTGAGCTTACGACGTACCTCGGCGGTGCCGGACTTGGCGAGCGTGCCGATCAGGTCGACGACCTCGTCACGCGACATGCCGATGCCGTTGTCGCGGATCGTGAGGGTGCGCGCCGCTTTGTCGATGTCGATCTCGATGTGCAGATCGGAGACGTCGACGTTGAGGTCTTTGTCCTGGTACGACTCGAGGCGGAGCTTGTCCAGCGCGTCCGAAGCGTTGGAGATCAACTCACGAAGGAAGCTGTCCTTGCTCGTATAGATTGAATGAACCATCAGATCCAGCAGCTGACGTGTTTCTGCTTGGAACTCGAGCTGCTCGGTATGCGCGGTCACTTCGATCCCTTTCTCTTCTCGGACTGATCACAGGAATTTTACTTGACCGCGAATACCGCGGGTCGGCCCCCGCACAGACAAGGGAGGCCACGCGACCTGCGCGTGACCTCCCGTTATCTTCACCACCGATCTACTCGGTGACGTTCACCATCGAATAGTTCGAGACGCCGGCGGCCAGCACCCTGAGGTGATCGTCAGATGCGCCCAAAGTGTGTTCGATGGCCACCAGCCGCGAGACATAGTGCCCGACCGGATACTCGGCTGTCATACCGATACCACCGTGCATCTGAATTGCTTCCTGACCGATCTGATGCGCGGCGCGACCGACAGACAGCTTCGCTCGCGACGCGATGGTCGGATCGATCACTCCGTCGGCGATGGCCATGGTGGCGTACAGACTCATGCTGCTCGCCAGTTCGAGCGCCACGTACATGTCGGCCGCACGATGAGTCAGCGTCTGGAACTTCGCGAGCGGAACACCGAACTGCTTGCGCTGCTTCAGGTATTCCGTCGTCAGTCGCAGAGCTTCGGTCATGATCCCGATCGCCTCGGCGCACAGAGCTGCCTGCGCCCGAACCTCTGCTTCGACGATCGCGGCCGTGACATCGCCGCCCTCACCAAGTGGTTCGGCCGCGGCATCGGTGAACGTGAACTGCGCACCGCGACGGCCGTCGTGGGTGGCGTACGTGCTCCGTGTGACACCTGGGCCCTCCGCATCCACCAGGAAGAGCCCGGGGCCGCCGCCTGGAAGTGTGGCGCTGACGATCACGACGTGCGCGCTGTCGCCCTGCAGAACCGGGTTCTTGACGCCGGTGATCGTCCACCCCGATCCCTCCTGCGATGCATTGGTCGTGACAGTGGCGACCGGCCAGCGCGTGCCGGGTTCCGTATGCGCGAAGGCCGACAGAGTGGTCCCGTCGCTGAGCGCCGGCAGGAGCCGCGCCCGCTGATCTGCCGAACCGACAGCCGCGATCAAACCGCCGGGGATCAGAACACCACCCAAGTACGGCTCGGGTGCAAGCGCACGGCCCAGTTCGGTCATCACGACCATGGTCTCGACCGGTCCAGCGCCCATTCCGCCGTCAGCCTCCGCGAACGGCAGGCCGAGCAGCCCGAGCTCCGCGAACTGCTTCCACACCGCGGCATTCCATCCCTCGTCAGTAGCCGAGGTGGCGTTGCGCTTCTCCGCGTCGTAGCTGCGGTTGAGCAATTCACGCGTCGTGTCGCGAAGCATCGTCTGCTCGTCGTCGAGTTCGAAATTCATGTCAGATGCTCACAATCCGAGGATCGAGGAGGCAATGATGGAGCGCTGCACCTCACTTGATCCGCTGTAGATGGAAACCTTCCGGTAGTTCAGGTAGCGCGGCGCCGCCTGCTGCGCCCACTCCGGCGAGTCGATCTCGGCCGTGTTCACCGGCAACGAGTCCGGACCCGCAACATCCATCAGCAATTCCGTTGCCGCCTGCTGCAATTCGGAGCCACGGAGCTTGAGCAGCGACGATGCCGGATTCGGCTTTCCGTCTGCCGAACTCGCCACAACTCGCAGTTGAGTCAGATCCAGTGCAAGCAGTTCGTTTTCCAACTCAGCCAACCGAGCCGCGAACAACGGATCCTCGAGGAGTGTGCCTTTTCCGACGCGGACCTCCCGCGCCTTCTCTTTTGCCGTGGCGACAAGGGTTTTGGAGAACCCGACCCGTGTGACCCCCGTGCGTTCGTTGCCGAGCAGGAACTTGGCGTAGTCCCAGCCCTTGTTCTCCTCGCCGACAAGATTCTCCGCAGGTACGCGGACGTTGTCGAAGAACACCTCGTTGACCTCGACGCTGCCGTCGATCAGTTTGATGGGGCGAACCGTGATGCCGGGAGTTGCCAGATCGATGAGCAAGAACGAAATTCCGGCCTGCCGCTTCTGGGCACTAGCATCTGTGCGAACCAGACAGAAGATCCACTCGGCGTGCTGAGCGAGAGTAGTCCACGTCTTCTGACCGTTGACGATGTAATCCGCGCCGTCACGGACAGCGGCCGTCTTGAGTGAAGCGAGATCCGAACCGGCTTCTGGTTCCGAAAAACCCTGGCACCACCAGATATCGGCGTTGGCCGTAGCGGGGAGAAATTTCTCCTTCTGCTCCTGCGAACCGAAGGCAGCGATAACGGGCCCAACCATGCTCACGTTGAACGGCAACGGGTTGGGTACCGACGCCAACTGCATTTCCTCGGAATAGATGTGGCGCTGAACCGGAGTCCAGTCCTTGCCACCCCATTCGACCGGCCAGTGTGGAACCGCCAACCCGTGTGCGTTCAGAATCTGTTGACCCGCAACGATGTCCTCACGAGTCAGCTTTCCGAATCCGGCTGCACGTGCTCGAAGTTCGGGCGAGAATTCGGTGGTGAAGAACTTTCGCATCTCCTCGCGGAACGCAACTTCCTCAGTGGTCAGTTCGAGATTCATGTGGAGTCTGCTTTCTTCTTGCAGGATTTCAGAACAAGATTCGCGCGACGGTCTGCGCAACGACGGCAGGTTTGCCCACGCCTTCGATCTCGACGGTGTTGGTGATCTGACTCTGTAGTGAACCGTTCGGCAACTCTTCAATCGCGGAGAGCACTGCAGTGTTTCGAACCTTGGCTCCGACCGGCACCGGACTCGGGAATCGAACCTTGTCGGACCCGTAGTTGACGACCATCTTCGCCCCATCGATGCGGTACACGGACTTCGACAGAAGCGGCAGGAGCGAGAGAGTCAGATACCCGTGGGCAATCGGACCGCCGAAAGGTGATTCACGCTTTGCCCTTTCGTCGTCGACGTGAATCCACTGATGGTCACCGGTCGCGTCGGCAAATTGATGGACCATCTCGCGGGTGACCTCGACCCACTCGCTCGAGCCCAGCGTTTCACCGACCGCCCCCAGGAGATCGGACTTGTTCTCGAACACCCGTGTCATCTGATCCTCCACGTTCCCGAACACTGTTAGGTTAATTGGATAATAAACTCACAGTGTAAGGTTGTCCAGTACTTTCAGACGAAAGGGTTCTGGGCGATGGCGCGACCGCGGGTTCCACTACTGAGTAAGCCGATCATCAGGGACACCGCCCTGAAACTGGTGGACGAGCACGGTTTGACCGACTTCTCGATGCGCAAACTCGCCACTGTTCTCGGCGTACAGGCACCGTCGCTGTACAGCCATTACGCCAACAAGGACGAGTTACTCGACGACGTCGCGAACGTCATCATGGAGTCCGTCGACGTGAGCGGCTTCGACTCCGACGATTGGCGCGGCGCGCTACGCACGTGGGCGCGGTCCTACCACGCCGCCCTGGGCAAGCATCCCAATATCGTTCCCTACTTGGCCTACGGTCCGAGCGTCAGGCCCATCGCCCTCGATCGCGCGAACGCCATCCATGGCGGACTGGTGCGCGCCGGATGGCCACAGCGCACGGCAACACTGATCGGCGCTTCCGTCAAGTACGTGGTCATGGGTGCTGCGACGGCGACGTTCTCCGGCGGATTCGTGGACGATCCTGCGATCTACGCCGAGCGTTACCCGCACCTCACGCGAGCACATCTGTTGCGTGAGCGTGCTGCGGAAATCGACGGTGCCAGTTTCGAACTCGCGCTGGAATCCCTACTGGACGGACTGGAAGCCAAATACGCACTGCTGCAGAGAACTACAGAGCAACCTCCTCGAAACTGAGGGTTGTTACCGTCGATCAAGCGCGCCGAGCATCGCGACGAAGGCCGCCTGACGATCCCCCAGAGCGGCGAAGAATTCCCGGTCCGAAGATTCCACCGCGCGGTTCGCCCTGCCGGCCAAGGCCGCACCCACCGGCGTGACGGCAAGCGAGCGAGCACGAGCATCGGTCGGATGTGGACGTCGTTCGACAAACCCCTTGGATTCGAGGGTCCGAATCACCTGTGACGTCATCATCGCGTCGGTGCGCGCGTACTCGGCAAGACCGCGTTGAGTTATCGGCGTCTCTGCATCCAGCCAGGTCAGTGCTGCGAGCAGAACGAACTGCACGTGGGTCAGGTCGAAAGGTCGCAGCGCCGCGCGAATCGAGGCTTGCCAAGCATTGGTGACACGCCACAACATCAGACCGGGACTCTCGTCCGCGTCCTCGAAGTCGGTTTCCAGTTTCTTCGCCACAGCGCCAGTGTGTCAGCTCGTCGTCGAACGCAGAACCTCGACGTCGTTGTCATCCAACGGAATCAAGCCACGCCGGAGTTGATACCCCCAATTCGGTGCCGAGGTCAGCGCCAATCGACTCCGCACATCGCCGAGTGGAACGGGCGTGAACTGCTCGTATCGCACTCGACGCCGAAACGGCTTGAAGCACCCCTCGTCCGCCTGCCAGATCTCACCCTCTTCGATCACACCGAGAGCTGTGAACTCGCGCAACGGATCTCGATCACCAATGGACTCGACCGGCGAATAGTAGACCAGCACGTCACCTGCTTTCATCCGTGCCAATCCGGCTCTCTTTCCGTGCCCGATCTGTGCGATACCGAGATCCACTGCGCGACGCACATGTTCGGCGGACACAACTCCCAACCATGCGTTCATCGCCGACCACCTGGCGAACCGCTCACAATCTCAATCATGGATTTAGTATGCGCGCTTATTATCTCGCTCGCAACAGATCAAGTCTTGAACGTGTTCAACTTTGGGGCGTACGCTGCACTTGAACATGTTCAAAGAAGGAGTGTCGATGAGTAGTCGCGGGATCGAGACCAGGGAAAAGCTGGTGGAAACAGCATTGCGGCTCTTCCGCGACGAAGGCTTCGCAGCGACGACCATGCGCAAGATCGCAAATGAGGCAGAGGTCTCGCTCGGGAACGCCTACTACTACTTCGCCAGTAAAGACGAACTGGTTCACGAGCTGTATCTCGTCATCCAACGCGATCACCGCGCGCGGGCGCTTCCACTCCTTCGCGAAGGTGGGTCACTGACAGAAAATCTCAGGATTGTTCTGCACACCGGACTCGATGTCATGGGGCCCTATCACGGCTTCGGCAGCACGTTTCTGCACGTTGCCCTGCCCACCACATCACAGTCCAGCCCGTTCTCGGCCGAGTCGACCGATGCGAGATCGATGGCCGTCGATCTGATGCGTGAAGCACTGGCGGCGTCGAAGCAGAAGACGCCGGCGTCATTGGAGACCCAGCTCCCCACGCTCTTGTGGCTCAGCTATCTGGGCGTGACGCTGCACTGGGTCACCGACGCGTCTCCGGGGCAAACTCGTACCCGATCCCTCGTCGACGGCCTGGTACCGATCATCGCGAAAGCGCTCACCCTCGCCCGGCTGCCAGTGGCACGAGGTCTGGTCGGCGATGTCGCCGCCCTGATGACAAAAGTCGCTTCTGCAGAGGGGAACACAAAACCATGAAGACCGTTGTTGTCTGTGGTGCGTCGGGTTACGTAGGCCAACACCTTCTTCGAACGCTCGAATCCAACGGGGTCGACGTTCGGACGATCGGCCGGGGAGGAACGAGCGATGCCACGTGGTCCGACGAGCACGGCGTCGCCGATGTACTCAGCGGCACGGATCTGCTCGTCAACCTCGCCGGCCGCTCCGTGAGCTGCCGCTACAACAAGCGCAATGCCGACGACATCTTCTCCTCCCGAGTGGAAACGACTGCACTGTTGGGTCGTGCGCTGACCCGCACGCCGCAGCCACCCTCACTCTGGGCGAATGCCAGTACCGGCACGATCTACCGAGACGCACGAGATCGACCGATGGACGAGAAGAACGGAGAGCTGGGTAAGGGATTCTCCGTAGCGGTCGCGCGAGCGTGGGAACACGAATTGTTCTCAGCCCCAACGCCTGTTCGCAAAGTGGCACTTCGGATGTCGATCGTCCTCGGAGCCGGCGGTGGGGCGATCAATCCGTTCGTCAACCTCGCCCGAATGGGCTTCGGCGGACGAATGGGCGACGGCCGACAGATGTTCAGCTGGATTCACATCGCCGACGTCATTCGCGCGATCATCCACGTCTACGAGAATCCGGAGATCTCAGGCCCGGTCAATATCGCATCCCCGTATCCGGTAACCAACACCGACATGATGCGGATGGTACGAGCGAAACTTGGCCGACAATATGGGTTTCCGACGCCGGGCTGGATGCTCGAGTTCGGCGCACGAATCATCCGCACCGAGGCTGAACTGGTAACGAAGAGTCGCTGGGTTTCACCAGGGGTGCTCGCGGACAGCGGCTTCCAGTATCAATTTCCGACGTTGGAGTCTGCGCTGAACCAGATCGCTCAAGAGACCCCGCGAGGGTTGCTTCCGGTTTCACTCGGCTGAAGTTCGGCTGCGATCGCAACCGCTCGCACGATATCCTGCTCGAGCAGATAGTGATTCAGTGCAATCGCAGCCTTTGATCCGGCAGCGGCGGCGGTGATCAACTGCGCCGGAGAATCCGACACATTCCCCGCGGCCCAGGCTCCAGGCACACTTGTGCTGCCTGCAGGATCAGTTACCACCCAACCATTTTCGTCGGCTTCACACCCCAGGTCAGTCAACAGATCGCCTCGCGGAACAAACCGTGGGCCGACAAACACTACGCTTCGCGGAATTACCTGACCGGAGGCAAGTTCGACGCCGTCCAATCTACCATCGCCAACCGACACGCCAGCCACATCGCCTTCGACAATGCGAATCCCCCTGGCAATCAGCCGCTCCCGTTCGGCTCCCGTCAGCTCGATACGGTTGGGAAAGAAGACGACATCCTCCGACCATTGACGCACCAACGACGCCTGATGAATGGTGAACGGCCTATTGCCACCACCGAGCACACCGATCGGGGAATCTCGAACCTCGTACCCGTGACAGTAGGGACAATGCAGAACGTCGACGCCCCAGCGATCTTGCAGCCCAGCGATGTTCGGCAGCTCGTCACGTAACCCAGTAGCAACCAGAACAGTCCGTGCCTCCAGCGACGCAGTCGCGTCGGTTTGCACAAGAAACCCACCGTCGTCCGTGCGGTCGATTCGGATTGCGGTGCCAGTCGTCATTTCGCTGCCGTACTCGAGAACCTCCTTGCGGCCGGCCGCAAGTAATTGCGTAGGACTCTCACCATCCCGCGTCAGGTACCCGTGCAGGTGCTCGGAGACACCATTGCGCGGGTTACCTGCATCGACGATCATCACTCGCCGCCGAGCACGAGCCAGAACAAGCGCGGCACTCAACCCCGCCGCACCGCCACCGACAATCACCACGTCGAACCTCATGTGCTCCCCCAGTCCGCAGATCGTCCCACCCGAGACGGTGGGCTATTCTGGCAATCTAGCAAATTTGTTTACCGGTTAACAAAGTTGAGGAATCGTGAACGAACCAACACTCCGCTCCCGTACCTGCAACCTCTGGGCCGAAAACAATCCCGACCTCGACACCTCGCCCATGGAAGTAGTCGCGCAACTCAAACGGATTACGGCGCTTCTCGAACTAGCAGTCGAACCGGTATACCAAACCGCGGATCTCACCGTGTCGGAAGTGGAACTGCTTGTGCCACTTCGATACGCCGAGGAACCGGTCACCGCGATTCGTCTCGCCGAACGCCTCGGTATGTCTCGGGCCGGGGTCAGCAAGGCACTCGCGCGACTCGAGAAGCGAGGATTCGTCTCCCGCACAAGCAATCCCGAAGACAGGCGATCTGCACTGATCACGATGACGGTCCAGGGAAACGCTGTCGTCGACGACGTCTTTCCTCGCGAACTCGCCGCTCACGGTGAATTGTTCACCCAACTCGGCCGGGACCGGGGGAAGGTCCTTGCCGCACTCGAGCGACTGGCAGTATCCATGGAAAGCGGGCTGAATCGAATGCCGGGCAAGTAATCGGGGTTACTCCTGCTCTCCGGTCCGCCCGCCGTACGTCGCAATCTTGTACTCCGTCGCAGCCAAAGACAACGTGAGCTCCTTGATCTGCCGACGAACGGTGTCCCGGTGCTCGAGCAGCATGTCGAGCCTCTCCGGAACTGTCCCTTCACCGGCGTCGACCAGTTCGACGTAGTGCTGCAGGTCGCGAATCGCCATACCTGAAATACGCATGCGGGTCAGAAACACCAGCCTGCGAACAGATTCCGGACCGTACACACGATGTCCGCTCGAGTCACGATCGACCTCGACCAGACCGATCTTCTCGTAGTAGCGCAGCGTATGTGCCGAGACATCCAGCAGGTCCGAGACTTCGGCGATCGACATCGGCTCCTGAACGTCCCCTGCATCGACGAGTCGGTGAATCACCTCGATCGACATTGGCCCGTCCACTTCCCCAAGTGCCTCGAGTGCCTTACGCATCAAGTCTTCCGTAGCCATGACTCTCAGCCTAGAACGGGCGGACAGGGCCGGCAGCATCCGCGAAGTCTGCACTGCGAGCCAGGTCGGCCCAGACGCATACCTCGGCGAGATTCTTCCGATACGACGCGGAGACACGCTCCACGGCTTCCTTTCCGAGTGGCAGACGAAGTGGCACATTCTCGCTGTGCACAAGCGAGGTGATGATCTCTGCTGCTTTCTCCGGATCACCCTCCTGAACACCGTCTGCGGCCGCCATGTCCCGCAGAACGGGATCCAGCAAATCACGGTATTCCGATGATGATTCGGCGAAGCTCAGAACGCCAGGCGTGTTGAATGCTGTACGGAATCGGCTGGGCTCGACGATCATCACCCGAACGCCGAACTGCGCGACCTCACCGGCGAGAGCCTCCGACCAACCTTCGAGAGCGAACTTCGACGCCGAGTACGCCCCGACGCCGGGAAACGACATACGGCCGCCTTGACTGCTCATCTGCACGATCGTCCCGCTGCCCTGCACTCGCATCGACGGGAGGACGGCGCGCACCAACGCGGCGGGTCCGATCAGGTGCAGTTCCATGAGATCCCGCAAGGTCGAATCGTCCACCATCTCCGCCGCGCCGACCATCCCACGACCGGCATTGTTGACCAGCACGTCGATGCGACCAAAACGCTCGAGCGCATATTCGACGACGCCCGGAGCCGCTGCGGTATCTCTGACGTCGAACGTCACCGCCGAGAACCGATCCGGATTCGCCGACGCAATATCTGCAACGGACTCGGGACGACGAACTGCAGCGACTACCGCGTCCCCCGATCGAAGTGCAGACAGTGCGAGTTCACGGCCGAAACCCTGAGAAACTCCAGTGATGATCCAGGTCTTTGTTGTCATGGTCGGCAACGCTAGGGGTTAGAGCGCGCTCCAACGCAAGCCTGTGGTTCTACCGCCGAACTACACGCCGGCCCACACCGGTCGTTCCCCGCGAAGGAAACCGTCGACGCCGGCTTTGAAGTCGTCACTGCTGTAGATCATGCTCATCAGATCATCGTTGTCGGCAATCACTCGGGTTCTGATGCGTCGCAGGGACTCCCGAATAGTCCAGACGGTCATCGGGGCGGCGGCAAGTAGATCGCGAGATACCTGGGCAGTCAGGGTCGCGAACTCGGACTCTGTTGCACAGTCGCTGAGGAAGCCGCTCCGCAGAGCCTCGCCACTCGACATCACCCCAGCCCGAGCGATCAACGACATCAGACGCGAACTGCCGATCCTGTCCGCCAGCAACGCCACGGAATGGATCGACAACGAGTTTCCGAGTGTGCGCGCGATCGGTAGGCAGAAGCGTGACCCCTGCGTCGCGATCCGCACATCGCACGCTGCCGACAGCAACAGCCCTGCTCCCGCGCACACACCGTCGATGACCGCGAGGGTGGGAACCCTCACTTTCTCGAGTTCGGTCAGTACGCCGACGAACCGGCTTTCGTAGTCGAGCCCGTCCTGAAAGCTCGAGAAGGTTTGAAAGTGGCCAATGTCGGAGCCCGCCGAGAACGCCTCTCCCCCAGCACCTCGGAGAGTGAGTAACCGAATCTCGCGGTCGGAGTCGGCGCGCCGGCAGGCTCCGGCAATGGCGTCGTACATCTGCGGGGTCAATGCGTTGCGCTTTTCCGGCCGGTTGAACACGACGTCGAGGGTCTCGCCACGACGGATGATCAAGATTTCTTCGTGCGTTTCAGTCATGACACTCACGTTATTTCCGGTAGAGAAAAGTCGAAACACATTGCACTTGAATATCTTTGCGAATTCTCGATGCAAAGTTGCAGATAGTGCGAACGGAGAAGCGTCGACGAGGCCAGGAGACGGTGATGCCAGAACCGAACCTCGCCGACGCAGTATCAAAGGGGTGTCATGCCACGACAGCAAAAAGTGTCATGCCACGACTGTGCGCTGTGGCACGCCCGAATACTGGCTCAGCGGCCTGATCAGTGCATTCGACTGCCCCTGCTCGATGATGTGCGCCGTCCATCCGGTGATGCGGCTCATCACGAAGATCGGCGTGAACATCTCGACGTCGAAGCCCATGAGGAAATATGCAGGGCCCGTGGGGAAATCGAGATTCGGCTTGATTCCGGTGGCACTGACCATGGTCTTCTCGAGGATCTCGTACATCTGCACCCACTTCTCGCCGTCGGTCGCTGCCGCGACGTCGAGGAGGGCCTGCTTCATGGTCGGAACACGCGAATCACCGTTCTTGTAGACGCGGTGCCCGAAGCCCATGACCTTCTCCTTGGCAGCCAACTTCTCCGACATCCAGGCTTCGGCGCGGTCGGGGTCGTCGATCTCGAGCATGTCGTGCATGACAGCTTCGTTTGCACCGCCGTGCAACGGGCCCTTGAGCGTGCCGATAGCAGCGGTCACTGCGCTGTAGATGTCCGAAAGTGTGGACGTCACAACACGAGCGGCGAACGTCGAGGCGTTGAAGGAGTGCTCCGCGTACAGGATCAGCGAGACCTCGAAGGCCTTCACGATCGCCGACTCCGGAACAGCACCGAAACACATGTTCAAGAAGTTTTCGGCGAAACCCAGGTCCGACTGCGGCGCGATGGGATCCTGACCGCGCCGGCGGCGGAAATCGGCTGCGACGATGGTCGGCAGCACAGCCGTCATCCGCAGCGCCTTGGCCAGATTGGCCTTCTCCGAGTTGTCGTCCTCCGCCGGATCCTCGGCGCCGAGGTAGCTGATCGCCGTCCGGACCACGTCCATCGGGTGGCAGTTGTCCGGCATCTTGGTCAGGAGTGAGAGCAGTGAGCGGTCGGCACGACGGGCCGCACGCTCACGCAGGCAGAGTAATTCGAGCTGCTCGGGAGTCGGCAGTTCGCCGTACCAGAGCAGGTGCGCAACTTCTTCGAAGCTGCAGTTCGCGGCAAGGTCCTGCACTGCGTAACCGCGATACGTCAACGAATTCGTCTCGGGCACTACCTTGGAGATAGCCGTCGTATCGACGACAACTCCGGCCAAGCCCTTGTAGATCGTCGGAATCTGTTCGGTCATGTCCTACTCCCCTCCAAGCTGAAATTGAAAATGCCACTGTCGAATTCGTTGTAGCGCTCGTACTCGAGAATCTCGTACAACCTGCTGCGATGCTGCATTTCGCCGAGCAGTCCTTCTTGCGTGCCCTCCGCAAAAATCTCGCGCAGACCCTTTTCGATAGCGAACATCGCCAGCCGAAGGGTGGTCACGGGGTAGATGACGGCGTTGAAACCGATCTCTTCCAACGTCTTCGCCGAAATGAGATTCGACTTCCCGAACTCGGTCATGTTGGCGAGGAGCGGAGTGTCGACCGCTGCGCGGAACTTCTCGAAGTCGGCCTCGGTGGCAAGAGCTTCGGTGAAGATCAGATCGGCACCGGCATCCACATAGGCCTTTGCTCGCTCGATCGCCGCGTCGATACCGTCGATTCCGGCAGCATCGGTGCGCGCGCAGATGACGAAGTTCGGGTCACGACGCGCCGACACTGCAGCACGAACACGGCGAACCATGTCTTCGGTGGGCACAATTGCTTTGCCGTCGAGGTGCCCGCAGCGTTTGGGGTTGATCTGATCCTCGAGGTGCAGACCGGCTATTCCGTCGTCCTCGAAGATCGTGACCGTGCGGGCCGCGCTCATAGGTTCACCGAAACCGGTGTCGGCGTCGACGAGCGTCGGGAGGTCCGTGACGCGCGCGATCTGCTTGCTGTGGCCGGCGACCTCGGTCAAGGTGGTCAGTCCGATGTCGGGAAGCGCCAATCCGGCGGAGTACGCACCACCTGAAACGTAGACACCCTCGAACCCGATTTCCTGAATCAGTCTGGCTGTCAGCGGATTGATTGCACCCGGGAGTCGTTGAATCTTTCCGGACGTCAGCCCCGCCCGGAAGGCAATCCGCTTGTCGGCTGCAGACGTCGCTGCTGCGATGAGGCCCGACATCAGAAAAGTCCCTTGGCGACCTTGGGAGCCCGAGCGAGAACGTCTTCGGAAACGGTGAAGGTCAGCTGATCGAGTTCGCCTGCCTTCAATTCGGCGGTGCGCTGAGCCGCATCGAGGAAGCGGTCCTGTTCGCTCGGCTCGATGACGCCCTCGGCGAGGGTGCGGAATTTCGCGACGTACTGATCGCGAGCGAACGGACGTGCGCCGAGCGGGTGCGCATCGGCCACCGCAAGCTCGTCGACGATGACTTCGCCGCTCTTCAAGGTGATCTCGGCGCGAGCACCGAAAGCCTTCTCGTCCGGATCCGTCGAGTGGTAACGGCGTGTCCATTCGGGATCTTCGCGCGTGGAGATCTTGTTCCACAGCTCGATCGTGTCCGCGCGCTGTGCACGCTCGGACGCGTAGGAATGTTCGTGGTGCCACGTACCGTCCTGTAGCGCAACGGCAAAGATGTACATCACCGAGTGGTCGAGGGTTTCACGCGAGGCGGTCGGGTCGAACTTCTGCGGATCGCCGGAACCGGTGCCGATGACGACGTGGGTGTGGTGGCTGGTATGCAGGACGATCGAGGCGATCTGGTCGAGATCACCGACACGAGAACGCATTCGGCGAGCGAGGTCGATCGGCGCCTGGCTCTGGTACTCCGCGGAGTGTTCTTTGGTGTACGAGTCGAGGATGGCGCGCTTCGCCTCACCCGAACCGGGCAGCGGAACGTGGTACTCCTTGTCCGGGCCACCGAGTAGCCAGGCGATGACGCCGTCTTCGCCTTCCCAGATCGGTGACGGTGCGCCCTCACCGCGCATCGCGCGGTCGACCGCCTCTACGGCAACCTTGCCTGCCAGCGCAGGCGCGTACGCCTTCCAACTGGATATCTCGCCCTTGCGGGACTGACGTGTCGCCGTCGTGAGGTGCAGCGCCTGGCCGATTGCCTGGTAGACCGTCTCGGTGCCCAGGCCCAGCAAAGTTCCGATACCTGCCGCAGCCGAGGGGCCGAGGTGTGCGACGTGGTCGATCTTGTGCTCGTGCAGGCAGATAGCCCGAACCAGGTCGATCTGGATCTCGTAGCCGGTCGCCAGACCACGAATCAGGTCTCGACCGTCACGGCTGGTGTGCTGAGCGACGGCGAGGATCGGCGGGATGTTGTCTCCGGGGTGCGAGTACTCGGCGGCGAGGAACGTGTCGTGGAAATCGAGTTCACGAACCGCGACACCGTTGGCCCAGGCGGCCCATTCAGGCGAGAACGTACCGGGGATACCGAACACGGTGGAGCCCGGCGTATACGGATGCGACTGTGCTTGCGCCCGCGCATTCACCACGGGACGGCGCACCAGGGAAGCTGCGGCAACTGCCGCGTTGTCGATGATCCGGTTGACGATCATGTCGGATGTGGCGTCGGTGACGTCGACGGAATCCGTCGCAACTTCCGCGATCTTCCACGCGAGGTGGTCTTCCTTGGGGAACTCTTCGGCAGAGCGGTGAGTGCGTACGAGATGCGTCTTCATCGGTCCTCTTCTCACGTTCTTCGGTATCTATTTGCACGCTACGCAGCTCATTCACCTCGGGATAGGCCCTCGCAATTGCCTATTTGTGCAATGACAATGCTGCAATGTTGCGAATGTTGCGAATAGCTTCTCGGTAGGGTGAACGCGATCGGCACCGAGGAGATTCGATGAAGAAGATGTACGCGGGAGCGCGGCTGCGACGGCTGCGGGAGGAACGAAACCTGTCACAGTCCGCACTGGCGAAGGCACTCGAACTCTCCCCCAGCTATGTCAATCAACTGGAGAACGATCAACGACCGCTGACGGTGCCCGTCCTTCTCAAGCTCAACGCCGAGTTCGATCTCGACGTGCAATTCTTCGCCTCCGATTCCGACGCACGCCTGGTTGCGGACGTTCATCACGCCTTGGCCGAAACTTCGGAATCTGGAGACGTATCTCTGGCCGAGGTGGACGAATTGGTGGCCCGCATGCCGGCGGTCGGACGCACCCTCGTGATGTTGCACCGCCGCCTTCACGCCGCGACAGAGCAGTTGGACCAGTTCTCGACGCAGTTGTCCGGCGAACCAGCGTCCGATGTGTCACTCGTACCGATGCCCTACGAGGAAGTTCGGGACTTCTTCTACGACCGAAAGAATCACATCGCCGTTCTGGACGACGCTGCCGAGCAGATGTTTCTGGACAACGGATTGTCCGTGGGCGCAGTGGATTTGCAACTGGCACGACTACTTCGCGATCAGCACGGCGTCACCGTGACGATCCGTACCGACGAACCCGACAAGCTCGGCCCCAAGCGTTACTACGATCCGAACAAGTCGGTCCTCACACTCGCCCGTCGTCTGTCGGCAGGACAACGCGCGTTCCAGATCGCAATGCAGTTGGCCTTCTTCACGCAGGCCGACGTGATCGATTCCCTTGTCGCCGAGGATGAATCATTGAGCGCCGAGTCCGCAGCGCTGGCTCGCGTCGGACTCGCACACTACTTTGCCGGCGCACTGCTACTCCCGTACACCCAATTCCTGCAATCCGCTGAGGCCTTGCGGTACGACATCGACCTGCTCAGCCTCAAGTTCGAGGTCGGCTTCGAGACAGTCTGCCACCGGTTGTCCACTCTCCAACGACACGGCCAACGCGGCATCCCTTTCTTCTTCGTCCGAACCGATCGCGCCGGAAACATCTCGAAGCGTCAGTCTGCTACCGCCTTTCACTTCTCCAGAGTCGGAGGCAGCTGCCCGCTGTGGGTCATCCACGAGGCATTCGCGAGCCCAGGTCGCATCCTCACTCAGGTCGCGAAGATGCCCGACGGCCGGACATACCTCTGGGTGGCGCGCACTACCCACAGCGGCGGACTCGGGTACCTCGCACCCGAGCGCAACTTCGCCGTCGGACTCGGTTGCGACATCGGCTACGCCGATCGCATGGTCTACTCACACGGAATTCAGACGGACGACCCCGCGACCATCGTGCCGATCGGCGCGGGGTGCAAAGTCTGTGACAGGCCAGCGTGCTCTCAACGCGCCTTCCCCCAACTCGGCCGCTCGATCTCCGTCAGTGAGAACAGCAGCAGCCACCTTCCGTATCCGCAACAATAGGGCGCACCGACTCCACCTGCAGTTTCCCGGAGCTATGACGCTCTTCTGCTTCCATGGACGTCATGCAACCCGATGCCGTGACCCCTCGTCGACTGGTTCTTCGCCGCCTTTCGGCCGTGGCCGGTGTGGCCGGCATCGTGACTGGTTTGGTTGCCTTGATCGCAACTCAGTTGGACGTCGATCACAACATCGTGATCGTTCTGGCGTCAGTGGCGCCCTTGTTGATGATTGCTCCGCTGATCGGTGCCGTCGTCTCGGGTATCGGGCGTCAGTGGATCGTGTGCGCCGCCTCGATCCTCGTCCTTGGGTTGTTCGGATGGTCTGTGAGCCCGCTGTACATCGGCGGAACTGGGGAGTCGACGTCTGCGAACGGTCCATCGATTCGAATCATGCAGGCCAACTTGATGGTCGGTGCAGCGGATCCGGAGTCGCTTGTGGCGATGGTCCGCGAACGCGAGGTCGACGTGGTGACGGTCCAGGAGTTGACGTACCAGGAAGCCGACGCGCTCAAAGCCGCCGGGCTTGACGAGGTTCTGAGCCACCGATTCCTCGTCCCGTACACCGACGGTGGTGGCGGGGCAGGAATCTACAGTCGCTTTCCACTCTCCAATCCGCGTAGCCTCGACGGATTCTCACCCGAAACGCTGTCCGCAGAACTGAATGTCGGCTTGGCGCAGCCAGTCACATTGTTCGCCGTGCATCCGGCACCGGCGTACATCTCACCGCCTTCGGTGTGGGCGGACGAGCAGCGAAGGCTTGGGTCTTACATGGACAAAGTCGCCGGGCGGGACAACGTGATAGTGAGCGGCGACTTCAACGCGTCGTACTCGAACAAACAGTTCCGGAATCTTCTCACGAACGGATATACCAGCGCCGCCGACCAATTGGGTTCCGGCCTGATCCCGACCTATCCGACCGACAAGCGGTATCCGGCGGTGGTCGGTATCGACCACATCATCACGAAAGGCGCCGTGGCGACATCCTTGGAACGGATCGAGATCGAGGGATCCGATCACCACGGCCTGATTGCCGACATCACGCTGTCTTGAGTAGATACTGGATTGAGCAAGCACCGGGGCATGGTTGTGCCCCGGTGCTCACGTCTTCAGTTGTCGCGGTTCACGCCGCTGTGGGTGGGCTGTTCCCGCCGATCGGCTGTTGATACGGATCGATCGACATCGGTGGATAGAACACCGTTTTCCGATCCGGGCCGATCTCCACCCGCCATTCGGTGTGGTGCAGTGTCCGGTGGTGATGGCCGCACAACAAGATCAGGTTGTCGAGATCCGTTGGGCCACCATCGTTCCAGTGAACAATATGATGGGCATCGCACCACCCCGACGGTGTCCCGCACCCCGGAAACGCGCAACCACCATCACGAACCGCCAACGCCCGCCGCTGCGGAACCGTCGCCGTTCTCGCTTCCTTGCCGCAGTCGAGCGGAACACCATTCTCGTCCAACAAAATCCGCGTCACGGTGCAGTCGCACGCCAACATCCGCGCGGTATCGATACTGATGGGGCCCACCCAATCCGTCCACGCGAAACCCAGTTCCTCGGTGGACGGCAGGAGGTCTTTCAACGCCTTGAGGTCGGTCATGTCTTTTGCGCTGGCGGTGACCGTCATGTGTGGTTTCACTCCGCCCTCGATCGGACCCAACCCCGCCCGCTCGTACCGGCGCAACAACTCACAAAACCCATCCGCACGCCGTAATGCCGGAGTACGCGTGTCCTTCACGCCGTCCTTCTCCGGCGTCGGCGCAGACAGACTCGACAACAACGTGATCAGACGTGCCCCGTTCACAGCATCCAGATCACCCTTCACAGTGACCCGCCCGTACAAGCCTTTCGAGGCGTAGAACTCGTTACGCTCCGAATCCTCACCCACCGGAACGCCGTCCTCGCGTTTTCCGTACTGCTTCTCGATCCGCCGGATCGCCGCCCGCACCGCATCACAATCAGCGATGTTCTGCGACGCCAGGCCAAGCAGGATCCCGCGGGCCTTGTCCACATCCGCCGGCGTCATGTTCTTGGGTGGATGCTGACAAAACGACGCCACCTGACGGGCTTTCAACGCATCCACGTCACCACGATGAAACGCATCCGCCACAACAGGTTCGAGCATCAACAACCGCGCCAACCCGACCAGCAGACTGCACTCACCGATCTCCAAATTCGTCGAACCATGCAACCACAGCGCGATCGCCCGAAAACCCTTCCCACCGAGAACCTCACGGGAAAACATCTCCACGATCAACAACACCAACCGCGACTGCAACTCGTGCCGGACACGCACCAGATCCAGAACCTCACTCTTGAGGTCCTCACCATCCAGCTGCCACGCTCCCCGACTATCCATGCCGAAAGTTTAATCGAACATACTTTCGAGAACCATAGACAAAACGGACAACTTCAAAAAGGTGCGCGACTCGAGACCTGTTGAAGTACAGGCTCGTTCACGACTGATACAGCGCTAGGTCGGAGTGACTATCGCAAAGTTCGGATCCGGCTCGTCGAGGTATCCGGCAAGTTCTGCGAGCTTCGCCGGGTCGCCGGAAACCGAGATGGTTCCATTCGCAATCTCGGCACCCAAGTCCACACCACCGAGCAGCACACCGAGTAAGTCGCGCCGACTCAAACTGAACATCGCATCCACAGACCCAGCATCTGCAGACTCACCTTCCACGTCGAAATGGATCAGAACTCCGTTGCTGAGTTCCGTTCGGTGAACGATGTTTTCGTCAGTGATGTTCCAATCGACGACGATGTGCGAGCCCGCTGCGCGCACTCCATCCACGCGCAGCGATACTGCATCGAAGACTTGACTTACCGACAGCGCTGCGGTGATGTCGGGCGCCGCGGCAACCGTGGGCGTCCCCACTGAGCCGTTGCGCAGTTCGTATGCACCGGTGAGGTAGAAGTTCCGCCAGGTGCCGTTCTCGGCGCCGTACCCGAGTTGCTCGAAGGTATCGGCCTGCAGATTCTTGGCCTCGACGTTGTCCGGTTCAGCGAAGACCACGTAGTTCACCACCTGCGCAACCCAGCGAAAGTCGCCGCGCTCGTACGATTCCCGAGCTTTCCGTAACAATTCTGCTGATCCGCCCATGAACTCCACGTGACGCTTGGCCGATTCGACGGGTGGATGCTCCCACAGATGCGCAGGGTTACCGTCGAACCAACCCATGTATCGCTGGTAGATGGCTTTGACGTTGTGACTGACGGAACCGTAGTACCCGTGCGTGTGCCACGCTTGCGCCAATGCAGTTGGCAGCTCGATCGATTCGGCGATCTCGAGACCGGTCCACCCCTGATTGATTCGACGAAGTGTCTGATCGTGAAGGTACCCGTAGAGGTCGCGCTGCAATGACAGGAACTCGGTGAGCCGTTCGGTCCCCCACGTCGGCCAGTGGTGGGACGCAAATAGAACGTCGGATCGTGAGGCGTAACGATTGATCGATTCCGTCAGGTACGCAGACCAGACGTGAGGATCTCGTACCAGGGCACCGCGAAGCGTGAGCAGGTTGTGGAGAGTATGAGTTGCGTTCTCCGCCATACACAGTGCGCGCAAATCCGGGAAGTAGAAGTTCATCTCGGACGGGGCCTCGGTTCCGGGCGTCATCTGGAATTCGATCCGAACGCCGTCGATCGTCTCCGTGTGACCTGTCTTCGAGATCGACACCGTCGGCGAAATGAGCGTCGGTGTGCCGGTTGAGGTGGTCTGCCCCAACCCGGCTCCGACGCTACCTCGGGGACCTCGGGGTAAGGCCGCTCCGTACATGTAGGCCGCACGTCGAGCCATTGCCGTTCCCGCATAGACGTTTTCCTCGACCGCGTGCTCCACGAGCCCGGTGGGTGCGACGATCACGCATCGCCCGGCGGCGACGTCGTCGTCGGTGGTCACACCTTTGACCCCGCCGAAGTGGTCGATGTGCGAATGCGTGTAGATCACCGCGACTACTGGTCGATCACCACGGTGTTCCCGGTACAACGCGAGCCCGGCAGCAGCGGTTTCCCGGGAGATCAGTGGATCGATGACGATGATTCCGGTATCTCCCTCGATCAACGTCATGTTCGACAGATCAAGTCCGCGAATCTGATAGATCGAATCCGTCACCGCAAAGAGTCCCTGCTTGGCGACCAACTTCGACTGACGCCACAAGCTCGGATTGACCGTTGGCGGGCAGTCCTCGTCAAGGAAGGCGTAGGAATCGTTGTTCCACAAGACTTTCCCGTCCGAATCGGCAACCAGCCCCGGATCGAGCGCGGCGACGAAACCCCGCTTCGCCTCGGTGAAGTCGGCGTCGTCGGAGAACGGTAGAGTCTCGGCGACTCGGGCGTTCGCGGCTTCGATTGCGGCCGATGCCGCACGTGGGTCGATCATAAGTCAGCCTTTCACGCCGAATTGCGGCAATGCGCATTGCCGCAATTGAAGAGAACAGCAGGGCTAGCTCAGCAACTGCGCCTTTGCCGCCGCGAACTCGGCATCGGTCAACACGCCGGACTGATGAAGCTGTCCCAACTCCTGCAGCTTGGAGACCAGATCGTCCGCGCCTGAAGGGGGAACGGACTGCACGGGGGCGACCTGCTGCTGCGGCGGCGGCTGTTGCTGCTGGTACTCCTGCTGATATTCCTGCTGCTGCTCGCTGGCCTTTCGTTGACTCCGTCGATCCATGGCGTTGGACGTCGCCTTTGCGGTTCCAGCCACTACCGCCGTGCGCGCCACCGTGCCGAGCAACCCCGGCCGCCCTCTGCGTCCACCTCGAAAAACCATGCCGAACTCCTTGGGTAATTGTCGCTACTGAAATGCTGCTTCGACCGCTGCGACGACTACCTCGCGCGGTATCTGAACGTGAAGGACTACGTCGCCGCCGCCACCGCGAACCGTCGACGCGAGCTCACGCGCCCACGTCTGCTCGTAGACGATGACTGCGGCGGACGTTCCTGGTTCGAGTGACTCACGGACCACGTCCAGGTCCTCGTCACTGATCAATGCCTTGGCTTCGATGGACAGAATCGCCAGGCCGATGTCGGTGAGATCTTCGTCGACATCGATCTGCGACACCTGTCCGTCCGCGTCCTTGGCGATGTACACGAGGTCGAGCAGAGTGACAAAACCTCGTTCCACCACGTTCTGCAGCGCGGCGACAGCTTCAGGATCCACAGTTGAACCTGGGAATGCCAGCACCACGAGCTCGACCGGTCCGATGTTCATTGCGTCGTTCATCCATCAAGCCTGGTGGCTCGGACGCTTGGGAACCTCACCCGCAGGGGATGAATTACCCGATGCGATCGAGTTATTTGTTGCGACGAATGACTTCGCGAATCGGCCGTACGTGTACGCCTTCTGCTGCGAGGGCTCGCCGGGCTTTGCCTCGGGTGACGAGCACACCGACGATACCGAGAATCCAAACCGGATATTGCACCATCCAGGCGACACGGAATCCGTCGAACGTGTACCCGCCCATGTGTCCGAGGATGACGCCCATCACTTGAATCACGATGAGGGAAGCGAGGAATCCCCCGATGTTGACCATGCCTTGCGCGGTGCCCATCGCCGAACTCGGGTTGGACGTACGCGCGTAGTCGAAGCCGATCACCGAACCCGGCCCACCCACCGAGATGACGACCACCAGGATCGTCAACAACCAGAGCGGAGACGGTTCGCTTCGTGAAAGCACGATCGTCCACATGAGCGCGCTGGCCACCATGATGGTGAGAACCAACCACGATCGACGCATGGGATAGCGACCGGTGAGAATACCGAGGATCGGGCCGGCCACGATTGCCGAGATGACTGACAGCGTCAGCAGCGAGCCGACCGTCGTGGAGTCGAGGCCTTGAGCCGATTTCAGGTACGGCACACCCCACAGCAGCGCGAACGTCGTGATCGAGAACTGAGTCCCCATGTGGCTGAAGAACCCGAGTCGGGTGCCGGGCCGCATCCACACCGTCTTGATCTGTCGCCCGATCTCCTTGGCGCCGGCCGGCACGGCGACCACGTCGGCACCGGGAGGCGCGTCGCGGATGACACTCAACGCCAGCGCAAACGCCAACAGTCCGACAGCGGCAGCGCTGCCGTAGGCAAAAGTCCAGCCCGGTCCGGACAACAGCAACATGAACGGAAGCGCAGACATCACCTGGCCCAGCTGACCGAGGATGCCCGTGAACTGCGAGACCAACGGCACCTGCCGGGGCGGGAACCACTGCGGTACCAACCGCAACACCGAGATGAAGGTGAGTGCATCCCCGGCACCGACGGCAATACGTGCACCGATCGCGACGGGCAGCGATTCGGTGAAGGCGAGAGCCAACTGCGCGGACATCATGATGAACGCACCGACTGCGATCATGATCCGCGAACCGTAGCGGTCGAGGAGGACTCCCGCCGGAATCTGCATGCCGGCGTACACGACGATCTGCAGCACGACGAAGCTCGACAGAACGCTGGGCGAGATCGAGAACCGATCAGCAGCAGACAGACCCGAGACGCCGAACGAAGTGCGGTGAAGCACGGCGATCACGTAGGCAAAAACACCGACACCCCAGACCAACCACACTTTTTTCATCGGGTCTGTATGTTACTCCTGTCTTTCGCAAGGCTCAGGACATGATTATTCGCGGCCCTGAGACACCCAATTCAGATCGGCCGAACGGAAGCCTTCGGTGATCGCGGCGAGGGAGTCGAGGCGAGCGATCTGGTCTTCGCTCAAAACGATGTCCAACGCTCCGGCGTTTTCGGTGACTCGTGCAGCGAACCGAGTGCCGGGAATCGAAACGGAAGGCAACCCGTACTGGCGGCCCTTGGCATCGAGCCATGCCAGGGAAACCTGTGCAGGCGTCGCGCCGAGCTCCTCACCGACGGCGCGGACCACGTCGAGAACCTTCTGATTGGCGGGAAGTGCGGAGTCCGAGAAGCGGGGGAAGCGTCGGCGTAGGTCGTTGTCACCGAGCGTCGCCGCATCGAACGATCCCGCCAAGAAGCCTCGGCCCACAGGTGAAAAGGGCACGAACCCGACTCCGAGTTCCGCCGCGGTGGGTACTACCTTGTTCTCGACGTCACGGCTCCAGATGCTCCATTCCGACTGGATCGCCACGATCGGATGTACCCCGTACGCACGACGCAGTTCGTCACCGGTCGCCTCGGACAGTCCGATGTTGCGGACCTTGCCCGCCTTCACCTGCTCCGCGATCGCGCCGACGGTGTCTTCGATCGGCACGTTCGGGTCGACCCGGTGCAAGTAGTAGAGGTCGACATGATCGACGCCGAGTCGTCCCAGAGACTCGTCGAGTGCCCGCGGCACGTAAGCCGGGTCTCCGTTGATCCCGCGCTGACCGTTGGCGATGTTGCCGACCAGACCGAACTTGGTCGCCAACTGCACTTCGTCCCGGCGGTCTTTGAGAAGCTCTCCCACCGCACGCTCACTCGAGCCCTCGCCGTACACGTTCGCGGTGTCGATGAATGTGATCCCGATGTCCACCGCATGGTGCAGCGTGGCGAGCGCCTCGGCCGGATCCACCGGGCCGTAGACCGGGGCGACGGACATCGCGCCGTATCCCTGGGCGCTGACAGTGAGACCTTCGGCCAGAGTGACGGTGGGGACGGTCATGAAAACTCCTCGATTCGACTGAGCGACAACCCCGACAGTCTTCACCGAATCGAAGCCTCACGCACCGATTAACGTCACGCTGATCGGGTTACCCTCGAGTGATGGCATTCGATTGGCTCGAACTCGTACTCACCGCCCACCGCGAATTCGGTTCACGACTCGCTGCGGTCGAGGACTGGAACGCACCCACGCCCGACTCCGACTGGCACGTCGAACACCTCGTCCGCCACGTCATCGAGGAGCAGCAGTGGGTACCGCCGCTCCTGGCCGGACTGACGGTCGGCGAGGCGACACCGGACATCGTTCCCGTCGGGGACGACCTGTGGACCGAATGGCAGAAGTACTCCGATGCCGCAATCAAAGCGTGGAAATCGACGGACCTCAGTGCCCACGTTCACCTCTCGTACGGCACGGTGAAGGTGGAACCCTATCTGCGCCAGCAGACCTCGGACGTCACGATCCACACCTGGGACCTTGCGCGAGCGGTCGGAGCAGACGAGCGGCTCGATCCAGACCTCGTCGAGGCCGTCTGGTCCGACCTCGACGGGCAGCGCGACATGCTCGCCGAGAGCGGTCTGTTCTCCGCTCCCGTCGATCTTCCTGACGATGCGTCGTTGCAGGACAAGCTGATTGCCCTGACCGGTCGCGATCCTCGTTAGACGTTCAGCGACACACCCGTCGTGCGAGCGACGCCGTCCCAGCCGCCGGCAGGTGCACCGAGGCCGAGCAGAGCCGCAACCGTCGGCGCGACGTCGATCGTGCGAGCCTGCGTGTCGATCTTCCGTCCACCGTCCAGAGCGGGATGTCCGCCGCTGAGGAAGAACGGAATGGGCAGTGTCACGAAGTGGCCGTGGTTGCCGGGAATCGGGTTGGACAGTGGAGTCGGATCACTGAACCGCCAGCCCTGAGCGCAAAACGCAACGACGTCACCGGCATTGGTGCCGAGATCGAATTCGGCGGGGAGGTGGCTGGATTCGACGCCGTCCACACCATCCACGATCTGCTGAATCCGGCTGACGGCTTCCGCCCGTTCGCCATCGGGTCCGACGAAGTAGATCAGGTCTGCGCCACCGTTCTGGGCGATTCGAATCTTGCCTGCCAGCAACGGGTCCGCGTTCAGCGGTCGATCCAAGCCGATGAGCCGCGCGGGCTCCGACCAGTCCATCGAGTGGTCGGCCAACACGATCAGAATGCTCCGATTCCAGCGACCCGTGTCATGAAGGAAGTCGACGAAGCGGCGAACCTGGTTGTCGGTGTTCTGAAGTGCAGCCGTGCGAGCGATCCGGATGGACGGACCGGACAGATCCAGGTGCCCGACCCGATCGACGTCACCGAGGTTGGTGAATGACAGCCGCGGCGAGTTCCCGCCGACGATACGGATCAAGGCGTCGATCGTGAAGTTGTCCGGCGCATGCTCGGTACCGGGAACGAGCGGCTGCGGATCCCACACCAGTGAGGCGCGGTCACCGAACAGCCCGTGAAGGTAGCGCTTCGACAGCACACTCGCAGTGGTCAATCCGAGTTCGGTGCGTACCCGATCCAGAACCGTCGATGCCTGCAGGTCGGAAGGCCGATCGAGGTCCCGCTTCTTGTCGATGGACGGATCGTAGACGGAGTTGGCGGGTACACCCGAACGCGCCGGCAGCACTCCCGTCATCATCGCCGTGTGGTTCGGCAGCGTCTCTGCGATCGTGATGGCACTGGCGTCCGGGTAGTGGATACCGCCGGCCGCAAGCCCGGTGAGCGTCGGGGTGAGCTCCGATCGCAGCTCGTCCGGCCGCATGCCGTCGACGACTATGACATGCACGTCCAGGTCTGGGATTCCGGCGTTGGTGGGAACGCTCGCGCGCGCGGGCGTTCCGAGCAATGCCGTTCCGGCGACAACACTTCCACCGATCAGAACGCTACGACGCGAAACTTCGATACTCACTGGTCGACTCCTGGTCGGTACGAGGACTGATCGAGGGCGGCCGAGGTGGGTGAGACTCTACTGCCCGCGCCTGCCGGCAGACGGTAGCTCACGGCGTAGTGCGCATTGCTCTGCGGATTGGTGAGATCGTCGACGTAGTACCAGTCCATCTGAGTACCTTCGCGGGCAATTTCGAATACGCCGTAGCCGTGCGAATCCAGTTCGACGTACCGCACGTGGCGGTTCACGGCCTTGAATGCTTCTTCTGCCGCAACGGTTACCGTGCGCGGTGGCACTTTCAGCATGTCGTCGATATTGGGCGACGTCACCGACGGGACGACGAACTCGGCGCCGACGGTCGGCCCACCCGGATAGTTGGCGGCGTTGGTCGGTAGGTCGCAGGCCCATGACGTGTGGATGTCACCGGTGATGAAGACGGTGTTGTCCACACCGTTCGAGGTGATCGCGTCGAAAAGCCTGGTGCGGTCGGCGGTGTACCCGTCCCACTGATCCGTGTTGTACGGGACACCGGCCTGCGGCACACCCACCAGTTCGGTCAACGCCGCGGTGGTCGCCGGTTCCAGCGGCGGGAACACGCAGGGCGTGATCATGACCGGATTGCCGACGACCTTCCACTGCGTCGGGGAGGTGACGATTCCGTTGGTCAACCAATCCATCTGTGCGCGTCCGGTAATGGTGCGCGACGGATCGTCGACCTGCTTCATGGTCGGTTGCTCGTCGCGGTAAGTACGCAGATCGAGCATCGAGATCTCGGCCAGATTCCCGAAGCGGAACCGACGATACAGCTGAACGCTCGAACCACTACCCGACGGGCGGACAGGCATCCACTCGAAATATGCCTTGGCCGAGTTGGCCTTTCGATCTGCCCAGTCACCTTCGACACCGGGAGTGTGGTTTTCGGCGCCGTCCCGGTACGCGTTGTCGGCCGATTCGTGATCGTCCCACGTGGTGATGAACGGGAGCTTCAGGTGCAGAGCTGCCAGATCCGGGTCTGTCTTGTACTGCGCGTGCCGAATTCGGTAGTCGGCCAGCGAAATGATCTCGTGGGCCGGCTCGTGAAGGCGAACGGATCCGTTTCTCGCGCCGTACTCCCCCTGCCCGTACTCGTAGATGTAGTCACCGAGGTGGATGATCGCGTCGAGGTCTTCGCGGAATGCGAGGTGACGATAGGCACCGAAATACCCCGCCTCCCAATTGGAGCAGGACACCACGCCGAAGCGGAGACGATCGAGATCTGCCGAGTTCGACGGAGCCGTACGGGTGCGGCCCACCGGAGAAACAGCCGAACCCGCAGTGAATCGGTACCAGTACGTCGTCGACGAATCGAGTCCGGTGACGTCGACCTTCGCGGTGTGATCGGAATCCGCCGAAGCAGCAACACTTCCGGACGCAACGACGCTCGCGAACCCCTCATCGGTCGCGACCTGCCAGTTGAGAGTCACCGCCGGCCCGACGCCGGAACCGGGCGTCGCGTCTGCCGTCGGGGTGATGCGGGTCCAGATGATCACCGCATCCGGCAACGGGTCACCGGATGCCACGCCGTGCGCGAAGCCCGGGCTGCCACCCGGAACCTCGGCACCGGCGTGGCTCGCCGAAGCGACACCGAGACCTACTGCGCCGGCGAGGGCCGCCGATCCCTGCAGCAGGCCACGTCTGGATATTCGATCGAAGGCATTCGTGTGCACGCTAGGAGTGAACCCGCACCTGAACGGGCGTTCAAGAGAGCTTCGGGATGTTCACCCAGGCTTCGCCTGCGCTTCTCTGGAAGTTTGATCGAGTCGATCCCGATTACAACCGGTAATCGAGGGCCGAGCCTCGAACCACACCGACCTTGACTCCGATGTAACCGCCGAGTGCACCCCCGGCCGCGATCAGGATCCAGAACGCCGGCGGAAGCAGAGCCTCGGACCCGTCGACCTCGGAGAACGCGGAATAGCCTGCGATCAACGCGCCGAACAGGATGGGCAGTATCAGCAGAGCGGCAAAGAAAGTCACCCACACCGATACGAAGCGGCCCTTCCACCGGGCAATCTCGTGCAGAACCGTCAGAACGACCAGGAAGACACCACTACCGGTCAAGAAGGCGGCCAGAACTGCAAATCCGAAAGCCGAAGTCAGTTCCGACTCCACGTGAATCCCCCTGTACGTCAATCACCTGCACACTCAGCCCCAACTGCGATGCGACGAGTCTATTCACGACGGACGGCGTTTGTCGGCAAGTCGAGTCGCTCGTCTGCCGGAAACACACCCCGCTGACGCCTATGCTTGGAAAATGACCGAACCCGACATCAAGCCCAGAAGTCGTGACGTCACCGACGGACTCGAAAAGACCGCAGCGCGCGGCATGTTGCGTGCAGTAGGAATGGGCGACGACGACTGGGTCAAGTCGCAGATCGGCGTCGCCTCGTCCTGGAACGAAATCACGCCATGCAACCTGTCCCTCGATCGCCTGGCCAAGGCCGTCAAGGAGGGCGTACGGGAAGCCGGCGGGTTCCCTCTCGAATTCGGCACTATCTCCGTCTCCGACGGCATTTCGATGGGGCACGAGGGCATGCACTTCTCCCTCGTCTCCCGTGAAGTGATCGCGGACAGCGTCGAGACCGTCATGCAGGCCGAGCGTCTCGACGGATCGGTCCTTCTCGCCGGCTGCGACAAGTCGTTGCCCGGCATGATGATGGCGGCGGCCCGCCTCGACCTCGCCAGCGTGTTCCTCTACGCCGGCTCCACCCTCCCCGGCGTCGCCAAACTTTCCGACGGCAGTGAGCGGGAAGTCACCGTCATCGACGCGTTCGAGGCGGTTGGCGCCTGCTCGCGTGGGCTGATGAGCCGCGCCGACGTCGACACCATCGAACGGGCGATCTGCCCGGGCGAAGGCGCGTGCGGCGGCATGTACACGGCAAACACGATGGCCAGCGCCGCCGAGGCCATGGGAATGTCGCTGCCCGGCAGCGCTTCACCGCCCGCACCGGATCGTCGCCGCGACGGCTTCGCCCGCGAGAGCGGCAAAGCCGTGGTCGAACTTTTGCGTCGAGGTATCACCGCAAGGGACATCCTCACCAAGGAAGCGTTCGAGAACGCCATCGCAGTAGTCATGGCATTCGGCGGATCCACCAATGCGGTGCTCCATCTCCTCGCGATCGCGCACGAAGCGTACGTCCCGCTGACGCTCGACGACTTCGCTCGCGTCGGTGCGAAGGTCCCGCACCTCGCCGACGTCAAGCCTTTCGGAAAGCACGTCATGACGGACGTCGACCGTATCGGCGGCGTCCCCGTGATCATGAAGGCATTGCTCGACGCGGGACTCATGCACGGAGATTGCCTGACCGTCACCGGTAAGACCGTGGCGGAGAATCTCGCGCACATCACCCCGCCCGATCCGGACGGCAAGGTCCTGCGGGCGATGAACAAGCCCATTCACCCCACCGGAGGCATCACGATCTTGAAGGGGTCACTCGCGCCCGGCGGCGCGGTGGTCAAGTCGGCAGGATTCGAGTCTGATGTATTCGTCGGCACTGCACGGGTTTTCGAACGCGAGCGCGCCGCGATGGATGCTCTCGAGGACGGCACCATCACCGGCGGTGACGTTGTCGTCATCCGCTACGAAGGCCCGAAGGGTGGTCCCGGCATGCGCGAGATGCTGGCCATCACGGGCGCGATCAAGGGCGCGGGTCTCGGCAAGGACGTCCTGCTGCTGACGGACGGACGATTCTCGGGCGGCACCACCGGCCTGTGTGTCGGACACGTTGCGCCCGAGGCCGTCGACGGCGGTCCCATCGCGTTCGTTCGCGACGGCGATCAGATCCGGCTCGACGTGGGTACCGGACAACTCGAATTGTTGGTCGACGACTCCGAATTGGAAGCCCGCAAGAAGGGCTGGGAGCCGTTGCCGCCTCGCTACACACGTGGTGTATTGGCCAAGTACTCCAAGCTCGTGGGATCAGCCTCGGGTGGAGCAGTGTGCGGCTGATCCCAGCCCGCCGCTAGATCGGCCGGTACCCGGCGCCGACACCTCCGTGGGCATTGATCGTGTCCACGATGGAGGTCATGTTGGTGCCGAGTTCCGGCCCCAGGCACGGCACCCAGAGGTAGGCGTTGACCATCGCGACCAGCGTCGTCCCGACCGTGACCGGGGCTCCCGAATCACCGTGGTCGACGCAGATCTGAGTCCAGGTGGATGCGTCGGCGCTCAGGTCTCCCCAGACGACGCCGCAGGTCGTGCCCGTCGTACGGCCTTCCTTGCAGGCTGTAGCCGGGAAGCTGGCCGGAGCGCCGATCGAGGTGATGGTTGCCGCGCCCACCGTTCGAACTGGTGTGACCTTGCCCGGATCGAACTGGATGACCCCGTAGTCCAGGTCCGGGTTCGACTCGACGAACGTGCCGACCACGCCTGCGTCCTCGTTGCTTTCCGGGATCACGAACGATCCAGGACCACCGCAGTGACCTGCGGTGATACCCACGAGTCTGCCGCCGTTGTCGTGACCGATAGTGGTCAACGTACAGACCAGCTGATTGTCGATGATGATGCCCGAACCACCACCCATGGGCGTGGGTGCAGCAACAGCGTTGCTGCTGACGATGAACCCGAGTCCGAGTGCCAAGACCAACGCTGCCAGAGCCGAAACAATTCGCTGCAACATCACAATCTCTCCGCCGGTAATCTCCCCGCTGCAAAAAACGCATACCCCGGAAAGTGCGGACCTACGCAGCGTTTCTAGTCGGTAGCTCCGAGCGCCTCGAGCATCTTGCGTGCCTCCTCGAGCTGACGGCTCAACTCGTCGACTCGCGCTGCAGCCATGTCCCGTGCAGCGACGATGATGGACTCGACAGCCTCGATTGCGGTGGGCTCACCCAACTCGCGGACAGCTCGCTCGACCGCATCGGGTGCGACCGGAACTGCTTTGCCCGGACGCTTCGCGCCCTGTGTGACCGTCACGCTCCAGTCGTTGTCCGCGCCCGCATGGATCGTGACGCTGATGCCGGCCGGCAGTTTCTTCGCACGCTTGACGGCCGGACGAGGTGTCGCGGCAGGGGCAGCAGTGGTAGTCGGTACCGGAGCGGGTGCAGGCTGCGCACGCGGCTTCGGTCGAACAGGCTCTACGAGTGGCTCCATCAGGGGCTCGGACTCCACAACTGGTTTGGGCCGTGGCGCCGGTTTGGCCGGTGCCGCGGAGACGCGGTTGATGCGCAATTCCTCTGCCTCGAAAGGCAATTCGTCGTTGACGCCTTTGGGGCGGATCATCACGGTGTTGCCGTCCACCGACACGACTTTCGCCGAGGTACCGGCTTCGATCCCCAAGCTGGGAGTCGCCTCGCGCAGATAGACGGTGGCGCGCTTGCCTTCGGCGACAGCCGTGGCGAGCGCTGCCAGATTGTCCGCAGTGAGGTGATCCGGCGTTGATGCGGCAGCGCCGGAACGTCTACGGGGTGGCATGCGCAGGTCCTTTCAGAAGTATCTCGTGCATTTCGGTATCGACAGTGCTTTTCTCGGGGCAACTCTTGCACAAGCCACCGACGTGTTGACTCTCACCGCCCGCCTGAGCCCGAGGATCCGTAGACGGTTCGGCCAATTCAGTACTGTTCTCGGGGCACCGCGTGGAAGATGGTGGACAGAAATTCGTTGCGGCAAGAAGGAGCACGGTGAGCAGTTCGGAGTCAGAGTGGATCGACGAGGTCACCGAACCCGCCCCTGCTGAATCTCACGCTGCTGAACCTCACACTGCTGATCCGGTCGACGTCGATGCTCATCTGCTCAGCCGGATTCAAGCCGACATCGAGGAGTCCCTCCTCGGCGGACCGCGCTGCTTCACGCAATCGCAGATCGCGGAATTCGCCGGTGTGACACGCGAGCGTGCCGATCGTTTGTGGGTCGCGATGGGCTTTGCCGTCGACGAGGATCCCGACGCCGTCATGTTCACCCAGCAAGACGCCAACGCCCTCAAGACGATCATCGACATGGTCAATCGAGGAGTCATCTCGCAGAGCAGTGAGGTGGCTGCCGCCCGTTCACTGGGGCAGTCGATGTCGAGGTTGGCTGAGTGGCAGGTCTCGCTGATCAGCACACACATCATCGACCAGCTCGCCGACTCGGCAGATCACGAGCCCGAAGCGATCCGGAAGATCGTTCTGCGCCTCGGCGCCGAGATCATTCCCGCTGTCGAATCTCTGCAGACGTACGTCTGGAAGCGCCACGTCGCGTCGTCGACGGGCCGCAACGTCGGAAACCCGGGCGAAGAAGTAGCGAGTCGTGTTCTGGTCGTGGGTTTCGCCGACATCGTCGGGTACACCTCGCTGACCCGCGGCCTCGACTCCGCCGAACTCAACGATCTGCTCGAGCGGTTCGAGTCCGCGTCCACCGAAATCATCGGTCGCAACTACGGCTGGGTGGTCAAGACCGTCGGTGACGAGGTCATGTTCGCCGCTGAAAGTCCCCACCATGCCGCCGAGATCGCTTTGCAGATCCAGCAGGCGGTCCTCGCCGATCACGACGATCCGCAGCTTCGGGTGGGTCTGGCCATGGGGCCGACGTTGGTTCGCTTCGGAGATCTCTACGGTTCGGTGGTCAACAAGGCCGCGCGTCTCACCAGCTCTGCTCGTCCCGGCACCGTGCTGATCGACTCCGAGTTGGCCACCCAACTCGGCTCGGACGCCAATTTCAAACTGCGGCACCTACGTCCGCGACGAGTGCGCGGAATCGACAGGCTCGAACAGTACGTCCTTCGACGCAACCTGGAGCCGTGAGCGTCAGCTCGAAACTCCGCGTGCAGCCAGAAAGTCGTCCACGATCTGCTCACACGCAGCCTCCCCGAGAGGCGTCAGCGTGGCCAGCTTGGTGAGCACCAAAGGTCCGACCAACTGAGCAAGTGCGACGTCGTAGTCGTACTCCCCCAACGCGTCGATCGCGTCCGGCGAGCGCAGGATCCGATCGAACGCGTGTCGGTACTGCTCGAAGACCGTCTGGCGCAGCGATCGCAATTCGGGCTTGTCCGTGGACAGGGCATCGACGCTCGAATAACCCTTCAGTTCCGGCCCCAAGCCGAGCCAGCACATCGCCGTCACCTGGATCGGTGCGCTTTCGATGGCTTTGGCCTGACTGGTCAACAACTCGAGCAACTGCGCGCGGAGATCGCCTTCACCGGACATCTCCGGCACCGGCGGCAGTAGACGTGCAAATGCCGCGGCGAGTAACTCCGTGCCACTGTCGAAATGGCGATACAGCGTCGCACGCGCGACGTTGGCCAACTTGGTGACGGCATCGATCGTCACGGCGTCGACGCCGCCTTCTGCCAGCAGCGTGGTCGCTGCGTCGAGCAACCTGGACCTGGAACGCTGTTTGCGCGGGTCCTCGTCGTTTCCCTGCTGTTCGATTCCCTGCTTGTCGATTCCCACCGTCACAACTTCAGTTATACCCACTTGGGGGTTGTGGAACTGCTGTTCTTGTAACGATACTGATGGTCTTGTTTCTATCGGGAGGTTTCGTGAGTAGCGATACGACGCTCGAACAGTCCACGTGGACCATCCGACAGATCTGGATGCTGACGGTCGCGTGCTGCGCCGTCGCGCTGGTCGTCGCAGCGATGGCCGCTCTCAACACGGCCCTTCCCGACTTGGCCCGCGATACCGGTGCAACACAGAGCCAGCTCACGTGGATCGTGGACGGGTACACGCTCACGCTGGCTTGTCTCTTGTTGCCGGCGGGCGCACTCGGCGATCGATACGGTCGACGAGAACTGCTCATGTTCGGACTACTCGTTTTTGCTGCCGGCTCGTCGATTCCGGTCTTCGCGGACGAACCGTCGTGGATCATCGTCTCCCGCGTGATCTCCGGCGTCGGCGCCGCGTTTGTCATGCCGGCGACGCTGTCTCTACTCACTGCAGGTTTCCCGCCGGCGCAGCGTGCCCGCGCCGTCGGAGTCTGGTCCGGCGTCGCAGGGTCCGGTGCAATCGCCGGACTCGTCGTCTCCGGGCTACTCCTCGAAAAATGGTCGTGGCATTCGATTTTCGTCAGCCTGGCCGTCGTCTCAGTTCTCATCCTCGTGGTGTCGTTCACGATCGTGACGTCGAAGGACACGGAGGCAACTCCACTCGATCTACCTGGTACAGCGCTGATCGCCGGCTCGATTGGCCTGTTCGTCCTCGGGATGATCGAGGCGCCCGCCCGTGGCTGGCTCGATCCGGCGGTTCTCGCATTGCTAATCGGCGGAATCGCCATGACAGCAATCTTCAGCTGGGTCGAATTACGCACTCGCCACCCACTTCTGGACGTCAGACTGTTTGCCAATCGTGCATTCGGCAGCGGCGCGGCGTCGCTGACCCTGCAATTTCTGGCGACCTTCGGCCTGTTCTTTCTGATCGTGCAGTATCTGCAACTGGTGCTCGACTACTCCCCTCTGCAATCTGCGCTAGCCCTTATGCCGATCGCCGTGCCGGTAATGGCCCTGTCCGTGGTTGCTCCCCTGCTGATTCCGCGTATCGGTCTACGCGCCCTCACCGCAACCGGAGTCGCCTTCCTCGGAACCGGAATTGCACTCCTGACGCGCTTGGATGCCAGTTCGACCTATGCCGAAGTCTGTGTTCCCTTGGTAGTGGCCGCCATTGGATTGGGTTTGTCGACAACCCCCGCCACTGCTGCCATCGTCTCCAACGCACCGGACTCCAAACAGGGGGTTGCCTCAGCAGTCAACGACGCAACCCGTGAGATCGGCTCCGCCATCGGCGTTGCACTGGCGGGAAGTATCCTCGCCGCCGGCTACGGAAATCACGTCCAGCCCGCGGTCGACTTGCTACCCGAACCGGCCAAGGAGCCGGTATCCGGTTCTCTGGCCGCAGCTCTCCACGTCGCCGAAGCAGCCGGGCCGCAGGGTGCCCAGTTGGCCGAATTCGCCCGTGAAGCCTTCATCAAAGGCATGGATCAAGGAGCACTCACGCTCGCTGCGATCATGTGGGTATCCGCGATCGTTCTGGGATTCTGGGCTCCGGGTCGTCAGCGAGACTGACCGCCTCGTCGGTACGCCGGGGCCTTGGTCGTCTGCTCCGACTGCAGAGTCTGTAGAAGGGGCATCGACCGGAGCGGCACCACAACCGAGAGAACCATGACGCTGGTCGACCGGGTGGCTATCCCCGACCGATTCAGTTCGAGCAGCGTCGCTTGCAAATCCTCGTGCGACGCAGCGGCAATCCGGCACAGCACGTCGCCGGAGCCGGTGGTGGCAAAGGCTTCGAGCACACCGGGGATTGCCTCGAGTTCCGCGGTGACGGTGTCGAGCGCCCCCTGGGCGATCTGCAAAGTCACGAATGCTTGTACTCCGAAACCCGCTGCAGCCAAATTGACGTGCGGCGCGTATCCGGCGATGACGCCCGCATCTTCCATCCTTTTCAATCTCGCCTGCACTGTCGCCCGCGCAACCTTGACCTGACGCGAAAGCTCCAACGCACCGGCTCTCGGGTGCTTGTTCATCGCGTCCAACAGAGCCAGATCCACTGCGTCGAGATTCACGTCTGCTCCACTCGTCGTTCAACTATGCAAATTGCCTACAAAACAGTGCCACCATCTTCGCATTCCGGCGCTGTGTCTACTTTCAACTACCTCCGTTGACTACCCAACCTCTGAAGGACTTATCTGTTTGTACTGGCAGTGCCGAACATAACTCGAGCACCGCGCTGTCTACATCGCACTCAGAGGGGACTCATCATGACCGTCGAACAGACTCTCACCGACGACGAACAGTTGGCCGGCCTGGATCTGGAGCAATTGCGCCAGTTGGTCGGCTTGGTCGAGTACGACAGCGATCACGATCCCTTCCCCGTGAGCGGTTGGGACGGCCTCGAATGGATCGTCGGAAATGCCACGCAGACTTCACATTTCTTCCAGTCTGCGTTCGGCATGGAATTGGTGGCCTATTCAGGCCCGTCGACGGGAAACCGCGACCACCACGCGTTTGTACTCAAAAGCGGGGCCGTGCGGTTTGTCGTCAAAGGTGCTGTGGATCCGGCAAGTCCGCTGATCGAACATCACAGCCGTCACGGCGACGGTATCCGCGACATCGCGCTCAGCGTCCCCGACGTGGACAAGTGCATCGCACACGCCATCACCCAAGGTGCGACAGTGTTGAGCGAACCGCACGACGTCACCGACGAGCACGGCACCGTTCGCCTGGCCAGCATCGCGACGTACGGCGAGACTCGGCACACCCTCGTCGACCGTTCCCGCTACACCGGCCCTTACCTTCCCGGATACGTCGAACGGACGTCGTCGTACCGCAAGCGTGACGGCGCGCCCAAGCGAATCTTCCAGGCCCTCGACCACGTCGTCGGCAATGTCGAACTCGGCAAGATGGACCAGTGGGTCGACTTCTACAACCGCGTCATGGGATTCACCAACATGGCCGAGTTCGTGGGCGGCGACATAGCCACCGACTACTCCGCGCTGATGAGCAAGGTCGTCTCGAGCGGCAATCACCGAGTCAAGTTCCCACTCAACGAACCTGCCATCGCGAAGAAGCGGTCACAGATCGACGAGTACCTCGAGTTCTACCAAGGTCCCGGCGCTCAGCATCTCGCACTTGCGACCAACGACATCCTCGGAGCAGTCGACGCTCTGGCCGACGAAGGAATCGAGTTTCTCTCCACTCCGGCTTCGTATTACGAGGATCCAGAACTGCGCGCGCGTATCGGAGAGGTTCGAGTTCCGATCGAGGAATTGCAGAAGCGAGGCATCCTCGTCGACCGTGACGAGGACGGCTATCTTCTTCAGATCTTCACCAAGCCGATCGGAGATCGTCCCACCGTGTTCTTCGAGATCATCGAACGCCACGGCTCACTGGGATTCGGACTGGGAAACTTCAAAGCCCTGTTCGAAGCGATCGAGCGTGAGCAGGCCGCGCGGGGCAACTTCTGAGGTAGGTCAGCTGTTTTCGGTCCACGCCCAGACCACCGCGGGTCGCCCGGTGGCACTGACCCGGACTCGTTCGTCCGTACGTTCCAGCCCTGGCAACGCTTTGAGCGTCCGGTTCAAATTGCCCGGGTCCGGACGCACACCGGAAAGCTCCTCCGCCACGGCCAGCGCGTACGACGCCGGAAACGACGGACCCAGTAGTGCCCGCGTGAATGCCTGATCTCGCCACAACAGGGTGTCAGCAAGGATCGGGCGGGTATCGGCGACTATCCGATTGTGGTCGAACGCAAGGTCCCCCGGGTTGTCCCAGCTCACCCATTCGGCCGAACCCGGCACCTCGTCCGACGAGATCACTGCCCACATGGTCACCGAGAGCGTCGGACCGCGGGGGTCGCGATTGGGTTCGTCGAACACGGTCAATTGACCGCTGACGAGGATCTTCTCGTCGGGAATTCCGAGCTTGGTGGTCACGGCTCGCCTGGCGGCGTCCTGCAACCGCTCACCGGCGCCCAGCAGTACACCGGGCAGCGCCAACTGCCCGGTGTACGGCTCCGCTTGCCGCGGAGTGACGGCAAATCGCAACATCCCGGGTTCCGGATTGCCGAACCGGAGCGCGATGACATCGATCGAGACAAGTGACTGGTCCACACCGTCCATCATGCAGGCACTGGGCATCGCATCTGACGATCGACCCGGTCGGCACCGTTCGCGGTCAGCACTACCGGCGCACCCATTTCCTCGCTCAGATACCGGGCGAAATCCTCCGGGTCGGCCGGAAGTTCCTTCGGCACGACCCCTACGGCTTTCAGGGAATCTGTCAGCGCCTGCTGGTGATCGAGATCCTTCCACTCTCCGACGGGAACGAACGGCAATCCTTCGTACGCGTGCACCCCGTGGATCGGGACGCCTGCAGCCCGCGCGCGATCCATCGCGTCGAGATGAGTAAGCGCCAAACCGTCGACGCCACCGCTCACCTCGATTGCGTAGTGCAACAACAACTCGTCGAGGTGGCCCGTCCGGAATCCGCCTTGATACTCACCCGTCCCGTTGTGCAGCTCGGGCAACACCTTCGCCAGCTCCGGATCCTCCGTCGGGAAGGGCCCAGCTCCGTGTCGTGTCATGTACGTGCGGGTGACGCCGAGTACGTAACTGTCCCGGCCCAACTCGTCGATCATCGCTCGCGCGTTGGACGGCTCGACCGTCGACCACGTGGTGTGTGGGTGAAACCCCCGCCACTCGTCGAGAAGGACACCTTGTGCCCCCTCGAATACCAGACGACCACGGGCACCCAACGCGCCCAGCGCATCCGGGTCGGCGATGTCCACGACGGCACCGAATTCCGCGTACATGTCGACCATGTCGTCGATCGGCGGAAAACCGTGGCGACTCTCCGCGATCAACGGTCCGTAGAATGTGGCCAACGCCGACAACTTACGACGCAAGGAATCAGGTCGCCGGCAGTCTCCCACCGTAGGCGCATTCGCAACTTCGAGCGCATACGCCGCGGTCTCACCGATCCCCTTGCCACACGAGCCGTGTCGGTTACCGCCGCGAGCATCCTCACGGGCCCTGTTGGCGGCCACGTGAATCGGCGTCGTCAACAATGCGCGCGCGTCGATCCGTATCAGATCGAACGGATTTCGAACTCCGAGCGCTTCCAGAGCACGCGCCTCCCGGGCGAGGGCGATGGGCTCGACCAACACGAATCTCGAGAGAAACGTCGGGACGCCGGACAGCGTTCCCGAACCGAACTGCGAAAACGTGTGGTGGCGCTCGCCGACCGTCACGTTGTGCGCTGCCTGTGCCCCACCGTTGAACCGGACCACTGCGGCCACACCCAAATCGGCTTGGTCGGAGCAAAGCCAATCGACGGTTGCTCCCTTCCCCGCATCTCCGAACCCGAGGTCTACGACGACGATATCTCGGTCTTCGAACGGCTCCATCATGCTCTCCTTCTATGCGAAATCAACATCGTCCGTATCGGTTCCGAGATCGTGGGGCAACCCGGCCACCGTCGCGGTGCTGCGCCCTGGAATTAGAGCGAGAGCCTTGCCGACGGTCTCGGCTTCAGCTCTTGAACCGATGTCGCGGAGATCCGCCAGTCCGTCACGCAGGTCGATGCGGTCCTCGCCGATTCCGACCGTCAGCGCGATCAGTTCGCACACCGCAGCGGGGTCGTCGAGTTTGACGAAGCGTTCACCGAGCAACTTCTTCCAGTGATCCGCGATTTCCGGATCGTTGAAGTACGACGACTGATCTGGCAGAACGAAGTAGACATTCCATCTTTCTTCGAGTTCACGGTAGATCGACGGGACCGATACGTCCTGACGTACCTTGTCGCCGATCACCGAACGGATGTGACGAGCCGAGAGTCGCGGCTTGTTCAGCTCGTCGCCGATGATGAAGAGGTAGCCTTTCCTTCCACGCTTCTCCCAGGCATCCGTACTGGTGTGGCGCGCCATGAAATATGCTGCCAATTCATAGCTTTCCGACTTCTGTCCACCACCGTTGCCCTCGAGGAAGATGGTCCGAAGCTGCTCGTCAATCGCGTTACCCGACTCGAACTGGCCGACTTGTAGTGGCACCTGATCGGAATCGGCGTCGCCGATACCACCGAACAGAATCTGCGGATCATCCGCGTATCCCTTGCGTTGCAGCAGCCCGTGCAGCTTTCCGAGCTTGTCCTGCATGATTCGAGGAACAGCGCCCATCGAGCCGGTGACATCGAAAAGCACTGCTATCGGGAGAGAATCGGGGTGCCCGGCCGAGTCTCGGCATTCACGCTTGTCGACGCCGAAGGGGTCGAGGGTCGGGTCCGCTTTCCAACTGCTTCGCGGACGCGACCGAAGCGAATCGGTGTAACCGAAATCGTCGACACCGCGTGCGGCACGAAAAGTCTTGCCCGCCAAATAGGTGTTGTCGTCCCAGTATCCGTAGCCCATGACAATCACTGTCCTTTCGTGGATGGAACGGCGAACGGACGAAATGTCCGCTGGCCATAGAGAAGATCGAGGAGTTCGTCGAACTCACCCAGTAGGTCGACCGCGTCGGGACGCAATCTCGGGTTGTCCTGCATGCAGCCGTCGGCAAACACCTTCATCCGTTCGTGGGTCTGCTCGCCCAGCATTCGGAGCATCAAATGATGAGCCATGTAGACGTCCCAGGCCGGAGACGCTCCTTCGCCGAGTTCCGGTGGGTACGAATCACGATCGGAACCGATCGTCGCCACCGGGCGGCTGCCCGTACGGGTGGCAAAGGACCAGCCGACCAGCACCACCCCGTGCCGATCAGGCTCGATCAGCACGTTCTCCGCGGTAATCGCCGTGTGCACCCAACCAGTCGCATGCGCTGCTGCCAGAGCCCGAAGTAGCCGTCGGTGCATCCACGCCCAGTCCCGTGGATCGAGGCCACCTGGATACGCCTCACGGACGTCGGCGAGACTCACAAAACCTTCGGTCAGATCGTCCAACACATCGATCTGACGTCTCGTGCCGCTGCCCACATGGGTGATTTGATCGATCAATCGCGGGAAGTACGAGACTGCCCAACCGGCTTCGCACGAATTCTCGATGTCCGTCAACACATTCCGTTCGGCCTCGATCATCGAGTTCGCCCGAGGGTCTCGCGGAATCTTCAGTACGACACCGGCATCGGACCGGTACAGGTTAGCGACCGAGCCGCGCGCTACCAGTCCACCCAACGTGTACTCGCCCCGCTCGCCGACATAAACGGGCCGAGAATCTGCCGGCTCGAACTCCGCTGTCCAACTGCGGTATAGCTCGTTCAACCGAGATGTTGCGGCCGAGTATCGCACCCGATCTTCGGGCTTCGCCCGGTCCGGATGAATGGCGGAGGCGAGCCGATGAAAACGACGCTTCGCAGCGCGACGGGTGTCGAGATCGCTGGAGCCTCCCCCGAACACATCGGCCGAAACTCGTGCTGCCTCGACGATTTCAAGTGCCGTGCTGATCGTTTTCATGGTTTTAGTCTATCCGACTAAAACGAAGACGGCAAGAATGCGTATTTCATCCGAGTACATGCGCATCACATCAGGACACGGCAATCACCTGGCGGTACCGAGGGCTGAAACAGCTTTGCGTAGCTCGATCACTGCCGGACTGCTGTCGCCCTCGCGGGTACACAGATCGATCGAACACTGCTCGATGTCGGAAATGCGCACGAAACTGATATCCGAGCGGGTGTAGTACTCGGCAATGGTTGCTGCCGTTATCACCACCGCCCGACCGTTGGCGACAACCTCGAGCGCTTCGTCCATCGTGCGGACAGAGGGACCGTACCGGACGGGTACACCACTCGGGCGCGGGTCCACCGACCACCATTTCACCCATTCGGGTGGTGCGCCGTCACTCGAAACCTGCACAGTCCCATCTATTTCAGAAATCTCGATGCTCGCGCGACCCGCCAGTCGGTGCCCTCGAGGCAGAGCCAACACCCGCGGTTCGACGCCTATCCGTTCGAGCACCACACCGTCGAGCACCGGCAGTGGCGGTCGCACGAAGGCCGCGTCGACGGTCGCGCTCGCCACCGCGGAAACCTGTTGGGACCAGTCCAATTGGACCAGCTCCACCTCCGCATGCAACGAATCGATCACCGCACGTCCCAAACTTCCGGCCGCCCCGTTGATGAATCCGATCCGCAACCGCCTGGCCCGCCGACGCTCGAGTGCGTCGAGCCCGTTCATCGCGCGGACGGCGAACTCGAGAGCGGGCCGTGCATCCGCGACGAACACCTCACCCGCGGCGGTGAGCACCACCGGGTGCGAACTGCGATCGATCAACTCGGTTCCCACCTGCTCCTCGAGTCGACGAATCTGCTGACTGAGAGCAGGCGCCGTGACGAACAACCGGTCTGCCGCTCGTCCGAAGTGCCCTTCCGCCACGACGACGAGCAACGAGGACACCAACCGCAGATTCAGATCTTCACCTCTTCTCGCCTTTTTCATTACCGTCCATTCGGTTGTCTTAGGCCGCCGTTCGCCAGCAAAGTGATGACCATCACGGTATCTGAACAGCGGAGTTAAGCAAACCGGCAATTGTCGAACGAAGTTCTACATGTACAGCGAATGCCACGTCAGGTCACAGTTGTCGCAGATCCGGACAGCCCGCCGAATCCGCGAAACCAGGAGATGTGATGAGCAAGTACGAGCACGAATTCGTCCACATGATGGATGGCGTCGAAAAGCAATTGGAAACCATCGACAATCCGCGGCACCAGAAGATCCTCCGAAACTACCGGCGCCACGCATTGCTCGAGGTCTCCGGTCGTTACAAGGAAATCCTCTCGCCCGACATGACCGTCGAAGAACCCGTCTACCGGTTGTTCGAAGACGGGCAGTCGATTGTTCTGGACGGCATGGACGCCGTCACCAACTTCTACCAGTCACTCGCCGAGACGGACACCCTTGTCATGTGGACCGGACAGTCCGACTTCGCGGTCTCCGACAGCGGATTCTCGGGTGAGACTCTCTTCAGTCAATTCGTCCCAGGATCGATTCTGGGAGACGGGGTGTTCGGCGCGGTGCACGAATCGGGTGGATCCACCCCCGCAGCCCCCGAACAGTCGTCGGACATCGACCCCGACGGTTGGTATCTCGTGCGTCGGACCTTGGCATTTGTCTGGCCGTACGACGAGCAGGGGCGACTCATCGGTGAGCATGTCTACGAAGATTCTGCTTCGAAAGTCGTGACCAAGGTGGACCCGAGCGAAGTCATCACGGCGGCGCGCGCAGCCGAACTGCTTGCCCCACTGCTCGAAACGCACCTGCCGTGAGCGCGCCCGTAGCCATTGTCACCGGCGCAGCTGCCGGGTTGGGCGCCGCTATTGCCGAGCGCCTTGCGGAGGACTTCGGCACCCTGCTTCTCCTCGACATCGAAGAGGCCGCACTCGCCGACACCGCAGCACGCCTGGAAAGCCTTGGCGTAGCAGTCCACACGGCACGATGCGATGTTCGACGTGAAGGTGACGTCAAGAACGCCTTCGACGTGGCTGCATCGGCCGGAAGCCCGACTGCACTCGTCAACGGCGCCGGAATCGGCGTCTTCACTCCGTTCCTCGAGATCACCGAAGACCAGTGGGACAACACCTTTGCGGTGAACACCAAGGGCAGCTTCCTGATGTGCCGCGAATTCGTGAGCAGAACCGAGGGTCCGGCAGCGATCGTCAACATCGCGTCGATCGGTGCCCGCTTGGGCGGTGACATGCTCGCGCACTACGGACCGTCGAAGGCCGCCGTGATCGAGATGAGTCACAGCGTCGCCCGGATCGGTGCGACTCGAGGACTTCGCTCGAATACGGTCATGCCCGGCCTGATCCTCACCGACATGTGGCTTCGAACCATCAAGGAACTGCGTCGACGCGATCCCTCGCTCACAGATGTTTCCGATGCTGACGTCTTCGATTCTTTTGTCGCACAGATGGTTCCGATGGGTCGAGCTCAGACGCCCGGAGACATCGCCGAGATGGTCGCCTTCTTACTCAGTGACAAGGCTCGCAACGTCACCGGCCAGACGATTGCCGTCGACGGCGGCGCCGTGATGACCTGATCGGGTCGATGGCGGTCAGCCCCAGCGCGACTGGCCGCCGTCGAGCGGGATCGTGGCACCCGTGAGGTACCCGGCGTCTTCGCTGACGAGGAAGACGACGGCACGACCGATGTCGGTCTCGGGGTCTCCGACGCGTCCCAGCGGAATACCTGCGACAAATGCCGCTGCCTCTTCGGGATTCTTGTCCATCCACCACTGCAACGCGGGAGTCTTGGCGTGCGGGGCAACATTGAGAACGCGAATGTTGTCCTTGCCCCATTCACAGGCCGCAGCGCGGGTCAACGAGCGCATGCCTTCTTTGATGGAACCGTAAGCGCCGTAGTTACTGGCATCCCAGCGCACCGCCGCCGAGGTGACCATGTTGATGATGACGCCACCGCCACGACTGTTCATGTGGGGGTACGACGCCTGCATCATGCGCAGGGTGGCGAGCGGCCCCGTCGCGAAGGAACGCTCGAAGTCTTCGTCGAGCACGCTCGAGAGTGGGCCGGGCTTGCAGTCGTTGGCGTTGTTGACCAGGATGTCGATTCCGCCGAACAGTTCGACGGTACGGTCCACGGCGTCGGTGATGTCGTCCTTCTTGCTGACGTCGCAGACCACCGCCTCACCGCGCGCACCGATGTCAGCCAGTAGTCCGCACGTGGTGTGCAACTTGGATTCGGTGCGGCCGGCAACGGCGATCACGGCGCCCTCTTTGGCCAAGGCCAGGGCAATCCCCTGCCCGATTCCCTGACCCGCACCCGTGATGAGTGCAACTTTGCCTTCGAGCTTGCCCATGTGACTACTCCAATGTCCGTCGACGCAGAGGTCCCTTTGCGGGAGGGACCGGTCGATTCTGGTGACTGCCGCCGTTTGTCGTCTACACTCGACCTACAAAACAACCAAGCACTTGCTTGACCCTAAGGTGTGCGACCACGTCGCGTCAATCACATTGGGCGGCAATTCAGCTCGGCACCGCACCAGGAAGGCTCCACCGTGACACTGCCCAACCCCGTCGATTTCAGCGGACGCTCGGTGATCGTCACCGGCGGCACCAAAGGCATCGGCTACGTCATCGCCGAAACCTTCCTCGCCGCGGGTGCGAACGTGCTGGTCTGTGGCCGTAACGAGCCCGAAAACCTACCCACCGCCGACGGCCGTAGCGCAGCCTTTCGCGCCACTGACGTCCGCGATCCCGCCGACGCCGCAGCCCTCGTCCAGGATGCCGTCGAGCGCTTCGGCCGTCTGGACGTCCTGGTCAACAACGCCGGCGGCTCCCCCGATGCCGATGCTGCGACGGTGTCACCCCGCTTCGTCGAGAAGATCGTGGCCCTGAACCTGTTGGCACCCTTCAACGTTGCCCAGGCCGCAAATGCAGTGATGCAGACTCAGGACGACGGCGGTGCCATCATCAACATCGGCAGTGTCTCGGCGATCGACCCGCAGCCCGGAACCGCGGCGTACAGCGCAGCCAAGGCAGGCCTCCTCGTTCTGACCAAGGCATTGGCCCTCGAATGGGCGCCGAAGGTCCGGATCAACCACATCACCACCGGCCTGATCCGTACCGAGGCTGCCGCCGAGGTCTACGGCGCCGACGGCGGCGTTGCGGTCACCAGGACCATTCCGATGGAGCGCATGGCCGTGCCGGCCGATATCGCCAACTCCTGCCTGTTCCTGGCGAGCCCGCTCTCCTCGTACGTGAACGGCGCCGACATCGCCGTTCACGGCGGCGGTGAGTACCCGGCTCGCTACATGGCGACCCACCAGGATTGAAACAAATACGAAGCAGCCCCTGAGCGGATTCGCTCGGGGGCTGCTTCTTCGTGTGAACAACTGCGGGGCGCGACGAGGGGTCAAGCACCCCGCAGTTGAGTCTGGAGGGACTAGCGAGCGGAGAAGCTCACTCGTGCACCGGAAATCGCTACCTGATCACCCTTGGTGACCTGGAAGGCCAGGTCGTCGGGAGTTCCCCACGCAACGATGGACGGCGCCTCACCCGGATGGATCGCCGCAGCGAATCGACCTTCGAGACTGACAAGATCAGCCGGATGCACTCCGGCGACCCGAGCAAGCTCGAGTGTGCTGGCGGCCAACGTGCACAGGCCGTGCATGATCGGACGCGGCTGGTTGATCGGCGCCGCAGCCTGGGGATCGATGTGGATGTGGTGCTTGTCGCCCAGGAGCCGGTACATCGCCGTCTGGTTCTCCGCTGTGGTCAGCACACCGGTCAACGAAGGCTCGCCGGTCGGCTCCGCCGGACGTGAGGGTCCACGTTCTCCGCCGAATCCACCGGCACCGGGGGCAAAAAGTGACCAGGTCGCGACGAAGTATTCGCACTCCACCTTCACTTCGAACACGGCCGCTGCGCCCTTGTCCCACACCTCGCCGACCGAAGCCTTCAAGGTCACGTCACCGCTACGCGGAAGCGGAGCAAGCACTTTCAGCTCTTGCGAGCCGTGCAGTGCCGTCGAGGTGTCGAAGGCGCCCGCCGAACCCAGAGCGTCGGGAGCCCACTGCGCCAGCGTCAGAGCAAAGGTCGGCAGTACCCGAAGCTGATCCTCGAAGACGAGGTCCAGCTCGGTCGCCTTGGCGCCCACGGCAAGTGCGTACAGGATCGCGTCGCGCTCGGTGTACGACACGGTGCGGGTCCCGAGATCGGCTCCACGCCAATCGCCGGCGGTCTTCGCAGCTTCCGAAGTTGTTGTCACTGTCTTTTCCTCTCTCAAACAGCGCCGAGAACGAGACCGCTGGTGGGTACTGCTGTTCCGGCTGTGACCAATACGTTTTCGACGCCCTCGGGCTGGTTGGTCGACGTGCCTCGCACCAGTCGCACACCTTCGGCAATTCCGTTGACACCGTGCAGGTACGCCTCGCCGACCTGACCACCGTGAGTGTTGGACGGCAGGCGTCCACCGATCTCGAGGTTGCCTTCGCGGATGAAGTCCTTTGCTTCGCCTGGCTTGCAGAAGCCCAGTTCTTCGAGCTGGGGAAGCACCAACGGAGTGAAGTGGTCGTACAGGATCGCGGCGTTGATGTCGTCCGGTGTCAGGCCGCTCTGGCCGTACAGCTGACGAGCAACCAGGCCCATCTCCGGGATACCGGAGATGTCGGGCCGGTAGTAGCTGGTCATCATGTGCTGATCCTTGCTACTGCCCTGAGCGGCGCCCTTGATGACGACGGGCTTGTTGGCCAGATCCTTTGCGCGCTCGGCAGAGACGATGACCAATGCCTGGCCGCCGTCGGTTTCCTGGCAGCAGTCGAGCAGGTGCAGCGGCTCGGCGATCCAGCGCGAGTTCTGATGGTCCTCGAGCGTGATCGGACGCTCGTAGAACCAAGCAGCCGGGTTGTTGGCGGCATGCTTGCGCGCCACCACTGCAACTCGTCCGAAGTCCTCACTCGTCGCACCGTACTGGTGCATGTAGCGGCGGGCGAACATGGCGACCCACTGAGCGGGAGTCGACAATCCCTGAGGAGTCATCCACGCATACGCGGCGCGGTCAGCCGTGCTGTCCATCGGTCGATCGTGTTGGCCCAGGCCGTAGCGCACACCGGAGCGCTCGTTGAAGGCGCGGTAGCAGACCACGACGTCGGCAACACCCGTCGCAACTGCCATGGCTGCCTGCTGCACGGTGGCACACGCAGCGCCGCCGCCGTAGTGAATGCGCGAGAAGAACTTCAGCTCGCCGAGACCACAGTTGCGAGCCACGATCGCTTCGCCGTTCGTCTCCGACGTGTAGGTGGACAGACCGTCGACCTCGGACGGATCGATACCGGCGTCAGCGAGTGCCGCGACGATGGCCTCACACGCCAACTGCAGTTCGGTGCGGCCGGAGTTCTTGGAGAACTCGGTGGATCCGATGCCGACGATGGCGGCGGCTCCCGAGAGTGGGCTGATCGCCATCAGGGCCTCTCCTCTTCCTTGAAAGCGACTGCGACGGTGCCGGATGCATGGTTGCCGAGGCTGTTTGCACCCTGCACCTTGACCACGACCACTCCGTCTTCCTTGGACACGACCTCACCGGTCATCGTCATGGTGTCACCCGGGTAGTTGGGCGCCCCGAGACGAATGGCGATGCGGCGCAGGGTCGATGCAGATCCGGCCCAGTCCGTGACGTATCGACCGACAAGACCGTTGCTCGTGAGGATGTTCATGAAGACATCCTTCGAGCCACGCTCCTGGGCCAGGCTCGGATCGTGGTGCACGTCCTGAAAATCGCGAGTGGCGATTGCCGTGGCGACGATCAACGTGCGGGTCAGCGGGATCGCCAACTCGGGCAATGCCTCGCCGACAACGACGTCTGCGTAGCTACGACCGGCAAGAACGGTCATGCGAGCACCTCCACACCGGATGCGAGCTGCGCACCCAGACGCGCTAGATCGGAGCTGGAACCACCGAGGGTGGCAGCAATCTGCTTGCCCCACAACAGGTGACGGTGAACCGGGTAGTCGGTGTCGACGCCCATGCCGCCGTGAACATGCGTGGTGCGATGCACGACGCGCTGTCCGCCGTCGGTAGCCCACCACTTGGCGACCAGTACCGAGGTGCCGAGATCCAGTCCCTCGGAGATGCGCCAGGCGGCCTGCCACAGTGTCACGCGCATCGCTTCGAGATCGATGTAGCAGTCAGCGAGTTGATGATTGACGGCCTGGAAGGTCGCCAGCGGACGGCCGAACTGCTTGCGGCCGTTCAGGTACGTGACGGCCTGCGCGACTGCACCCGACCCGACGCCCCATTGGATTGCGGCCAATGCCAGCTGAACGCGGTCGATCAGCCACGGAACCGTGGTGCCGTCAGCCGCACCGATCAGCTGCGCGGGGGCACCGGCAAAGGTGACGTTGGCACAGATCTCCCAGTTGGTGGACTGCGTCTGTTCGAGCGTCACTCCCTCGGCACTCAGGTCGACCAGCAGCAGTGCCGTACCGGTGGAAGCGGTTGCCGAAACGAGAGCAAGGTTCGCGACGTGAGTCATCGGCACTACTGCCTTCTCACCCGTCACGGTCCAGTTGCCGTCGGCGTCCTGCTCAGCCGTGGTCAGTGGGTCGCCGCCCGTGTACGGACCGAACTCTTCGAGACCGACGGTCAGGAATCGACTGCCGTCGGCAACTCCCGGAAGGAGTTCGGCGCGAAGGGAATCAGAGCCGAATTCGTTGACAGCCAATGCTGCAAGGGTCGTTTCCCAGATCGGCACGGCCGCAACGTGACGTCCCTGCTGTTCGAGCAGTGCGTACAGCTCGGACAAGCCGAGGCCACCGCCGCCGAACTCCTCCGGCAGGGCGATACCGAGCAACCCGGTGCTCGCGAGCTCACGCCACAGTTCACGGTCGACGCGCTCAGCGGAGAGTTCGATCTCCTTGGTGCGCTCGATCGTTGCCTTGCTGGTGAAGACCTCGTCGGCCAGTGCGCGAATTGCTTCCTGCTCTTCGCTGAAATTGAAGTCCATCAGTGCTCCTCGCGTACGGCCGGCCGGAACGCGGGAAGCGTCAGATCCGGGTCGGCGTCGATCCAGTCAAGTTCCACGGGCATGTCGACCACGACATCTTCGGGCGCGATACCCACCATGTTGGCGATCAATCGGGTTCCCTCTTCGAGTTCGATTACCGCAACGACGAGCGGGTAGTCGAACGCGTCGATCTTGGGGTGGTGATTGACCACGAAGCTGTACACCGTGCCACGACCCGACGCGTCGATCGTGTCCCACTCGAGTGACTGGCACTCGCCGCACATCGGGCCGGTGGGATGACGCAACGTCTTGCAGGACGTGCAGCGCTGGATCACCAGACGGTGCTCTTTGGCCGCTTCGAACCAGAAAGCATTGTCCGCGTTGAGAGCCGGACGCGGACGCAGTGCACGAGGAGCTTCGGGCGCAGCAGATTCCTGAGGTTTGAACCGCAGCGTCCGCCACCGCTGGGTGCCGACAACCTGATCGTCACCGTTGCGGTAGGTCTTGAGCGTCGTGACGAAGTGTCCGACACCGAGGCCGGTCTTCTTCTCCGGCGAAATCGACTCGATGACCTCGGTGTAGTTAACGCGATCGCCTGGGCGCAGTTCGGCGAAGAACTCCTGATCGGAATCGGTGGCCACGACAGAGCTGTAGCCGGCTGCGTCGAGGGTGGCGATCAGATCGGTCCACACCTGCGACGGGTCGTTGCCCGCCATCTTGTCGGTAAAGGTCCGCATGATCCAGACCTGAAGCATCTGAGCGGGAGCGACGACGCCGTCACGACCGGTGGCGCGGGCAGCGTCGTCGTCGAGGTAGACGGGGTTGGTATCGCCCATGGTCTCGGCCCAATGCCGGATCATGGGGATGTTGACCTCGTCTGGCCCCCAGGTGGTGGGAACAAGCGTCTGGCCTACAAAAGCGTCGAGTTGCGCCGAAATGTCGCTCACTTGACCCTCTTTTCGCGAACGAGTCCCAAGCCGATGGTGCCGACCATGTCCCGCAGAACTTCGTTGACGCCGCCGCCGAAGGTGTTCACGACACCCTGACGCGAGATCTGCTCGATCTGACCGGCAAGCAGAGCGCCCGGAGACTCGGGGCGGATGCGACCGGCGGAGCCGAGAATTCCGAGCAGGGTGCGGTAGACGTCGACGTGAGTCTCGGTCCCGTACGTCTTGGTGGCACCGGCGTCGGCTCCGGAGAGCGTGTCCTGTGCGACGGCTGCCGTCATCTTCCAATTCAGCAGTCGCATGGCCTCGAGCTTGGCGTGTGTGCGAGCGAAGTCCTGTTGCACCCACGGGATGTCGATGGCGCCGTTTTCCTTGGCCCAGTCCAGGACCAGGTTCCACAGACCGTACGTGCGACCACCGATGGCCGCCAGGCCGATTCGCTCGTGGTTGAGCTGAGCCGTGATGAGCTGCCAGCCGCCGTTGACCTCGCCCACAACGTCCTTCGACGGAACTCGAATGCCGGAGTAGTACGTGGACGTCACCATCAAACCGCCGACGGTGTTGATCGGTGACCACTCGAAGCCTGCATCCTCGGTGGGGACGATCAGGATCGAGATTCCCTTGTGCTTGGGGGCATCCGCGTCGGTGCGGCAGGCCAGCCACACGTAGTCGGCAGTGTTGGCGCCACTGGTGAAGATCTTGTTGCCGTCGACGATCCACTCGTCACCGTCGAGAACCGCACGAGTCTTGAGTGACGCAAGGTCGGTGCCGGCCTCGGGCTCGGTGTACCCGATTGCGAAGACGATGTCGCCGGCCAGGATGCCGGGCAGGAAACGTTCCTTCTGTTCTTCGGTGCCGTACTTCATCAACGTCGGTCCGACGGTATTGACCGTCACGAAGGGAAACGGCAGACCTGCGCGCTGAACCTCGTCGAAGAACACGAACTGCTCTTCGATGGAGCGTCCCTGTCCACCGAATTCCTTGGGCCAGCCGATACCGAGCCAACCGTCCTTGCCCAGCAACTTCACGATCTCGCGGAAGTACTCGCCACCCACACCTTGCTCGCCGGCCGCGCGACGCTTCTCTTCCGGCAGCAGCGCCGCGAAGTACGCGCGCAACTCCTTGCGGAGCTCCTGCTGCTCGGGCGATTCCCTCAGATCCATCGCTGTTTCTCCTATGGCATTCATGGCTGGCAACTCTTGGCCTGGACGCTAACCAGATGCCCAGGTGGGCGCTGTGAGTGTCTCGATGAGCGGGAAGCCGAAACATGAGCGGCGTCACATAGGGTGAGATATGCGCATGGACTCCTCGGATCGCGTCGCTCTCACCGACTTGGCCGCCAGGTACGCACAGGCCGTCGACCGCCGAAACACCACTGCACTTGCGGCTCTCTTCACTGACGACGTGGCATTCGTCTTGCCGCCGGCACTGAACGGAACGGGTGCGCCGACGGAGATACGTGGGAATTCCGTCGTCAGCAGTTCGGTGGTCGATGCCGTCTCACATCTGCACTCGACCCGGCACATCGTCGAGCAGCAGATCCTCGACCTCGACGGCCCCACCACTGCGCACGGTGAGGCCTACTGCTCCGCCCACCACATCTATCCGCGGGGCGAGGGCCACCGGGACAACCGGATCGAGATTCGTTACCAGGACAGCTTCGAAAAGATCGACGGCACCTGGCTGTTCTCGCGTCGCGAACTGGTAGTCGATTTTGCCGAGGACGTTCCGGTCATCCTGCTCGGACAATAGGTACATGAAAAAATCGCGGTGATTCTGTATCTCCTCACGGGAGGTTTACCGGGCTAGCGTTCAGCAACTGTCACGCCATCTCGGCGTGCGTTCGGCTATGTCTTGGAGATTCACATGTCACGCTCGCGCACCAGAAGATTCCTCGCTGCCTTCGCAGTGGCCGCCGTCGCAGTCGGAACCGTAGCCGCGTGCTCGAGCGACAACTCCTCCGACGAGAACGCACCTCTTCGCATCGTCGCTTCTTCGGTTCCGCACGCCGAGATCCTGAAGTTCGTCGAAGAAAAGGGCCTGCTCGGTGACACCAAGATCGAGGTCAGCGAGATCACCGGCGATCTCGACGCCAACGAGGTGCTCGAAGCCGGAGACACCGACGCCAACTTCTTCCAGCACGTGCCGTACCAGGAATCGTGGTCGAAGGAGAAGGGCGTCGACGACCTGGTCGCAGTGGCGAAAGTCCACGTCGAGCCGCTCGGTGCATATTCCAAGAAGGTCACCAACGTGGCCGACCTGCGCCAGGGCGCAACGGTCGCTTTGTCCAACAACGTGACGAACTTCGCCCGTGGGCTGTACCTGCTGCAGCAGGCCGGTTTGATCAAGCTCGATCAGCAGTTGGGCGCCCCCGGCACCGACATCACGCAGATCAGCGAGAAGAACATCATCGACAACCCCAAGGGACTCACGTTCACCCAGGTCGATCCCCCGCAGTTGCCGCGCACGCTCGACGACGGAAATGTCGATCTCGCAATCATCAACGGCAACTACGCAATCGAAGGTGGCCTCAACCCGGCCAAGGACGCCCTGGTGCTCGAGAAGGCCGAGGGCAACCCGTACGCCAATGTCCTGACCGTACGCACCTCGCTCGAAAACGATGCGCGAGTACAGAAGTTGGCCGAGGCATTGACGTCCGCCGACGTCGCGACGTTCATCGAGCAGACCTATCAGGGCTCGGTCATTCCGGCCAGCGCTACCTGATCGAGACCCGTCATGGTCTTCTCGATCGAATCGGTCTCCAAGGAATACCGCAGCGGCACACAAGTTCTGCATGCACTCGATTCTGTATCCCTGAAAATCGAAGACGGCGAAATCTTCGGCATCATCGGCAAGAGCGGCGCCGGCAAGTCGACTTTGCTGCGCTGCCTCAACCTGCTCGAACGCCCGACCAGTGGCCGGATTCTGTTGGGCGACACCGATCTGACCGCGTTGAGCCCAGCGCAACTGCGCGACACACGCAAGCGGATCGGTGTCGTGTTCCAGCATTTCAACCTGCTGCATTCCCGTTCGGTCGCCGCCAACATCGCCTTCCCTCTCGAAGTGGCGGGATACTCGCGGGCAGATCGACGTGCCCGCGTCGACGAGCTGATCGAGTTGGTGGGCTTGGAAGACCGACGTGACGCCTTCCCCTCGCAACTGTCCGGCGGCCAGAAACAACGCGTCGGCATCGCGAGAGCCTTGGCGGCTTCACCCGACGTCCTCCTGTGCGACGAGGCCACGAGCGCCCTCGACTCGGACACAACCGATTCGATCCTCGACCTGCTCGCCGATCTCAATCGACGACTCGGTGTGACCATTGTTCTGATCACCCACGAGCTCAACGTGGTTCGACGGATCTGCCATCGCGCTGCGCTGATCGATCAGGGCCGCATCGTCGACGAGGGAACGCTCACCGAACTGGTCGCAGACCCGGACTCACCCCTCGGAGAGGCGCTACTGCCGACCGGAACGGTACGAACGTCCACGACCGGAATTCCGGCGCTCCTCACCTTTGTCGATTCACTGTCCACCTCACCCGTGATTTCCCAACTCTCACGAGATCTCGACGTCGACGTCACCGTGATCTCCGGCGGTATCGAGGACATCGGATCCCATCAGGTCGGTCGCCTTCGCGTGGAGTTCGCCTCACACACGGGACTCGTCAGCAACGAAGAGACAAGAAAGTCTGTCGAAGAACATCTTTCGCAGCGCGGAGTGAAGGTGACGTTCTCATGAACAAGACGTCCTGGCAGGATTCCCTGGGCGAAGCATGGGAAGCCCTACTCGACACGCTCTACATGGTCGGTGTCTCGTTCGTGCTCACCGTGATCATCGGAATCGCTCTCGGTGTTCTGTTGCACGCGAGCGCGCCCGACGGAATCCGTCCCAACCGCGTCCTCAATTCGGTTCTGGGCACCGTGGTGAACATCGGCCGTTCGCTGCCGTTCGTCATCTTGTTGGTGCTCCTCATCCCGGCAACGAGGGCGATCGTCGGAACAGCGCTCGGCGCCACGGCAGCGATCGTCCCGCTGACCATCGGTTCGGTGCCCTTCTTTGCGCGCGTCGTCGAGAACGCCTTGCGTGAAGTCGATTCCGGACGCGTCGAGGCAGCGCGGTCCATGGGCGCCACCGACAAAGACATCATCACCAAGGTGCTACTGCCCGAATCCGTTCCGGGATTGGTAGCAGGAGCAACCCTGACGGCGGTGATGCTGATCGGCTTCTCGGCCATGGCAGGTGCCATCGGCGCCGGTGGACTCGGCGACTTCGCAATCAAGTACGGCTACCAACGATTCAACACACCGGTGCTGTTCGTCGCAGTCGTGATCTTGATCGTGCTGGTGCAGGCAATCCAGTCGACCGGCGATCTCGTGGTTCGTTCAATGGCGCACAAGCGGTAACTGATCAGCTCGAGACCATCGCGATCGCTGTTCGCAGTCCGCGCCGCTTACCCGTCTGCGGATCGACGCCGAACACTTCCTTGATTCCGCCTCGGATGCGGAACTTCAACTCCGAGTGCGTCTCCGGAGCGTCGTCCTGGGAAGCCGAGAGAAACCTGTTGGGCAGCGACAACTTCCAGATGGTGCGCAGAGTCAATCCGTACTGCTTCCACAGCGGCCCGGTCGTGTACGGGAGGTCGTACTTGTCACACAAGTCCCGCAGCGGCACCGCGATTTCCGAGTACCGATTGCTCGGCAGATCCGGGAAGCAGTGATGCTCGATCTGGTAGCAGAGGTTGCCGCTCATGAAGGCCATGACGGGACCGGCATGAAAGTTGGCAGAGCCCAGCATCTGTCGTAGGTACCACTGAGCGCGCGATTCGTTCTCGAATTCCTCGAGCGTGAACTTCTCGGCACCGTCGGGAAAGTGCCCGCAGAAGATGACGGCGTAACTCCAGTAGTTTCGGATGAGGTTCGCAACGACGTTCGCCGTCAACGTGGTCTTCCACGCGGGGCCGGTCAGGGCGGGGAACAGGATGTAATCCTTCGCCACCTGACGCGCGATCTTCTTACCGACGTCCTTGGCCATCTCCGATTTCTCGGACCACTTCACCTCACCCTTGCGGAGTTTGTCCGTTTCGAGGTGATGCAGTGCCACTCCCCACTCGAAGAGGGTCGCGAGCACAAAATTCGTGATCGGTTGAAAGAGGTAGTCGGCGTGCCACTTTTGATCGCGCGTGACGCGCATGATTCCGTAGCCCACGTCGTTGTCCAGTCCGACGATGTTGGTGAACTTGTGATGGGTGAAGTTGTGCGAGTGCTTCCATCCCGAGGACGGGCAGGTGTTGTCCCACTCCCAGTTGCTCGAGTGAATCTCGGGATCGTTCATCCAGTCCCACTGGCCGTGGATGATGTTGTGGCCGAGTTCCATGTTCTCGATGATCTTGCCGACCCCCAGGAGCGCAGTCCCCAGAATCCAGGCAGGCTTCTTCTTGCTGGCGAACAAGACGATGCGGCCGGCCACCATCAGAGAGCGCTGAAACGCGATCGTCCGCTGGATGTATCGAGCGTCGTGCGCGCCGCGCTTCTCCTCGATGTCGAGCCGAATGGCATCCAGCTCGCGCCCGAGTGCCTCGACGTCTTCCTCGGTCAGATGGGCATATTCCTTGATGTCGGTGATCGCCACAGTGTTTCTCCGTATCGGTTTTCTCCGTGCCGCAGGACTGGTCCGTCGGGCGGTACCCCTGGGAGCCGGTGCGGAAACGTCAGCCCCGATATTCATGTGCGTCTTCACGCAATCTATGCCAAAGTCGATATACGTGAGCCCCGAAAACAAGATCACCATCCGCACCGCTACCGAGAGCGACTGGCCGGCTCTCCAACTACTCGACTCGGTGGGGTTCGGTTTTCACCCGTCTCCCGCGGTCAGCGAACTGACGAAGGCGCTCTACAAGCCCGAGGACATCATCCTCGCCGTCGACGGTGACCTACCCGTCGGCGTGGCCATCGAAATCGACATGGAATTCACCGTGCCCGGCGGACGCCAACTCCCCACGCGCGGAATCACCTGGGTATCCGTCGCCCCGACTCACCGTCGACGTGGTGTCCTACGCTCGATGTTCACTGCACTTCACGCCCACATCGAGTCGACCGGAGCACCACTTGCGGCCCTGACGGCCAGCGAGGCCGGCATCTACAACCGCTTCGGATACGGCCCGGCCACCTTCAGCGAAGGCATCACCCTCGATCGCCGCTTCGCACGATTCCGCCCCGAGGTGCCCGACAATGGTGGCGTGTCCATCGTCGACATCAACGCTGCCTCGACGCTTCTTCCCGAGATCTACGACCGCTGGCGGCTGCAGACACCCGGCGCTCAGGTCCGTCCGCAACCGCTCTGGGACCATATGTTCGCCGACCCGTCCGAGGATCGTGACGGCGCCTCCGGACTGTTCTTTCTGACACACGCGGACGGATACATCGCTTACCGGCACACGAGCGAGGGCCGCGACAGCATCGCCCGGATCGACGAGTTCGTGACGATCACCGAAGATGCGCACGCGGCGCTGTGGCGCACGATCTGCGGCCTCGACCTCGTCACCCGGATCGAGACACGCCAGCATCCTGCCGATCCACTCCGGCTGATGCTCACGGACTACCGCCTTGCCCGGACGACGACGCGCTCCGATCGACTGTGGCTGCGCATCATGGACGTTCCCGCGGCTCTCGAGGCTCGTGAATATGCTGCTGACCTGGACACAGTCATCAAGGTCGAAGATCCGTTCCTGAAGGCCGGCGGAACCTTCGCACTTCAGGTCAAGGGCGGCAAGGCCACCTGTACGGCCACTGACGCGGTGCCTGCGATCACGATGCCCTCTGATGTCCTGAGCAGCTTGTACTTGGGCGAGCACCAGGCCAAGACCTTCGCGGCGGCGCACCGACTCCACGCGTCCGATCCGCAGGAGATCCTGAATTTCGACTTCGCTTTCAACGCGCAGAAGCCCGCAATTCTCGGGTACGGATTCTGATGATCTTGCCGACACGGGCATCGACGATTTGTGCCCTCGGTCGTATTCAGGGTTAGCCTCGAACAATGGCGTTTGTCGAAAAGATGGTCAATAGGCTTCCTGAGCGGGTTCTCGTGCGCGTCCTGCCGCACGCAGAAATGCTCAAGTTCCTGGTGGTCGGCGGCATCGCCTTCATCGTCACCACGGTGCTGTTCTTCGGCATCAAGTGGACGGTTCTGCCTCAGCACCCGGTGACGGCCAACATCCTTGCGGTCCTGATCGCGACGGTTCTGTCCTACGTCCTCAACCGCGAATGGTCGTTTGCGCAGCGCGGTGGTCGACAGCGCCATCACGAGGCCGCTCTGTTCTTCATCGTCGCGGGTATCGGTTTGGCCATCAACCAGGTACCACTCTGGACCTCCCGGTACGTGTTCCATCTGCGTCAACCCGAGGTGTCGGTGTTGATGGAAAACTTCGCGGACTTCATCAGCGGATCGATCATCGGGACCCTGCTGGCGACGGCCTTCCGCTGGTGGGCCATGCGTCGGTACGTCTTCCCCGAAGAAGCCACCGACAGCCAGGTCGTTCTCGACATCGAAGCGACTCCCGGCACCAAGACGCCGACAACCGACGCCACCGCCCTCGACTGACTCCCGGATCGACGCACCCGATCGCTCGCGCTTCGATCAGAGTTCGTCGATTGCGATCAACCCGTCCTGCAGCGCCCGCGCAAGCAGTGCCATCTTTGTCGGCGCGATGCTCCTGAACGGGCTGGCCCATCCCTGATCATCATCGGCGACAAGCACTCCAGCCTGCAGTTTTCCCGCTCTGCACAACACGGTCACGACACAGTGATCACTGGTGCGTAGCCTCCGATTTCCAATTGGATTCGGAGGACCCATGGCTACTTGCAAAACTCGAGTTCTTGCGCTGTCGGCGGCAGGACTCATGCTCGTACTCGGCGCATGCAGCAAGGCCGAGTCGGCGAAAACGCCGACCGACCTCGACGTGACATCAGCGTCCGCCGGACACTACTCACTGGTCTGGGAACACGGCGGCTCGGAAAAGGTGGGTGTATTCGCCGCCACCGACCCGAAAAACCCAGCCGCAGAAGGAAAGGAAATTGGCACGGTCGACGGCTTCTCCACTGAGGTCGACGGCCTCGACCCACTGTCACGCTGGTACTTCGAGGTCATAGACGAGGACGGCACTTCCACCATCGCGTCAACCCGCCACGTGACGCTGCAGGGCGCAGCCAACGTGCGTGATGTCGGCGGATACGAGACAGCCGACGGCCGATCAGTCAAGTGGGGCCTGGTTTTTCGTGGCGACCGCTTGAGCGATCTGACTGCTGACGATCAACAAACGATCGAGAACGCAGGCATCCGGACCGTTGTCGATTTCCGAGGTGACAGCGAGATCGCAAAGGACGGAGCAGACAAGGTTCCCGCGAACGTGAAAGTGGTCAACACGGCAGTCCTGGATGCCGGCACTCAGGCTCTTGCCACAGCGATTACGAGTGCCCTGAAATCTGGTGACCCTGCAATCGTGGAGCAGGTGCTCGGGGGCGGTGAAGCCGTCCGGATCAGCGACACCGGCGCCGTCGACCAACTGTCCAAGCCTGACGGAATGGCCGGGTATTCCCAAGCCCTACGGACCATCGCCGATTCCGAGTCCGCAGTCGCTTACCACTGCACGGCAGGCAAAGACCGCACTGGACTGATGACAGCTCTACTTCTCGGCATTCTGGGTGTTCCTGACAAGACCATCGTCGACGACTTCGTCCTGTCGAACACCTACAACAAAGCCAAGAACGAACAGACCTACACGTTTCTGTCTTCGAAAGGAATCGATGTCGATCTGTTGAAACCGTTGATGGAGCAGCGTCCCAGCCAGATTCAGCCAGTACTCGACAAGATTCGCGACCAGTTCGGTGGGTGGGAGAAGTTTTCGCAGGACGTGCTGAAACTTGACGCCGACACGATCGCAAAGCTCCGGAGCAAATTGCTGACCAAGCAATAACTGATCGACGTTCCGACAGCAATGACCGGCAGCCGCTCCGATGGCTGCCGGTCACGCCCGCACTCCTAGTTACTCAGCCCCAGCCGCTTCGAGCATTCGGCCATTTCGTCGATGATCAGTTCCAGCGACGTGCCACGACGACTGGCGGACAGCACGATTCGATCGGCTCCCAACCCGCGTGCCCACTCGAGTTTCGCTTCGTCGAGCCTGAGCAGTGTCGCACCGAGTACCAGCGAGACGTCGGCAGGATCTCGATCTGCCTTCACCGCAGCAGCTTTCATCGCTGCTACGGCCTTGTCGAGATCTTCACCGGCCAGTCCCAGCGGCTGGAAACCGTCACCCAACCGGCCTGCTCGCCGAGCAGCAGCGAGACTGTGTCCACCGATGTAGAGCGGAACTCCGGATTCGCGGTGCGGCTTCGGCCAGCTGTACGCACCCTTGAACGAGAAGTAATCGCCGTCGAAATCGACCGCTTCCTTGCCCGCCCAGAGTGAGCGCATCACCGCGATGGCCTCATCGGCTACCTTGCCGCGGCGCTCGAAGTCACCGCCGCACGCCTCGATCTCTTCCTTCATCCACCCCAGGCCGAGGCAGATGCGCAATCGCCCACCGGAAAGGCGATCGAGCGTCGCCAATCGTTTGGCGAGCACTACCGGATTGTGATTGGGCAGCACCAGAACTCCAGTGGACAAGCCCAAAGTGGTTGTGGCACCCGCCACGAACGAAAGCAGTTCGAGCGGATCCGGGATGTCGCAGTCATCGGGAAGATGCGATTTTCCGGTCGGAGAATAGGGGTACTCGCTCTCGGTGTCGGCGATGACCACCGAGTGCTCCACTGCCGAGATCTCGTCGAAACCCAGCGACTCGGCCGCACGGGTGAATTGCAGAATCCAATCAGGGTCTCCGCTTCGACCCAGTTCGACCGGAACGACCACGCCGAGCTTCATACCGTTTCCTCCAGTGTCGCCATCAATTTCGGACCATCCACGACTCGACCGAGGTACCGGTCCGCATCGGGATCTGTTGCAAGCCACACCGCCGCTGCAGCGGGTACGGATGCCGGTGTGGCCGCAAATCCGGCGTCCACGATTGCGTCCGCGCCACCACGGGCTTTCCCTGATTCCGTGATGACAAATCCCGGACTCAGGTTGAACGCTTTGATTCCGGCGTCTCGGTACTCGGAGTTGATCGCTCCGGCGATACGTCCGAACGACGCCTTCGACGCGGCGTACGACAGACCCCAACCACCCTCGCCGGGAGGCGCAGGCGGATCCATGGTCGCCGAGCCCGATGCCAGATTGACCACTACGCCGTTGCCGCTCTTGATCATCGACGGGAGTATCACCTGGACCAGAGCGAGTTGGTGCAGATAATTCCCGATCGCCATCGCCTGAGCGTCGTCGATCTCGATGTCGAGCACCCGGTCCATGTTTCCGACCGTCTGCGCGTAGGCGTTGTTCACCAACACGTCGACATGTCCCCACTCCGCCAGCACCCGTTCACCGGCGCCGCGGACGGAGGCCAGATCGAGCAGGTTCATCGGAACGGCCAATGCGCGCACACCGAAGGACTCGATCTCGGCAACCGTCGTCTCCAGGCTGCCGGGCACCGGAATCACTTGCTCGCCTTGCCTCGTTCGCGGGGCTGCCCGTCCCTCTCCTTCACGAACGGTGCGAGCAGTGATTGCAACGTCGAATCCGGCGCGCGCGAATGCAAGCGCGCACTCTCGGCCGATCCCCCGGGAAGCGCCGGTCACCAGCGCAACTCCACTCACAGGAACCGCGTGCGGCCGTGCGTCTCGAACTCCTTCTCCAGGTTCACCACGTCAGCTTCGGTCATCAACGTGTATTCGGGAGTGCCTCGGCCCACCCAGTGGAACACTGGTTCGTCGGTCCGCCAGCGATCGGCTTGAAGTTCACGTTTGAGTACCTTGTTGGAGCCCGTGACGGGCAGGTCGGTCGAAACGCGAACAAATCGTGGCGCTGCCTTGGTACCCAGATCCGCCTGCGCGGCAAGGTAGTCGGCGAACTCGACCGGATCGAAATCGGCGAGATCGGCGACCTCGATCGCAGCCATGACCTGATCACCCGAACGCGGATCCGGCACCGCGAAGACACCCGTGGCGATCACCTTGGGGTGCCGACGCAGGATGTGCTCGATCATCAAAGCCGAGGTGTTCTCACCGTCGACCCGGATCCAGTCGCCCTTGCGTCCCGCGAAGTAGATGAAGCCGGCCTCGTCGACGTAGCCGAGATCGCCTGTCCAGTACCAACCGTGGCGAATCTTCTCGGCGATCGCGTCTTCGTTCTTGTAGTACCCCTCGAACTTCTTCGATCCGGCCTTGTCGACCATCTCGCCGATGGATTCGTCGGGGTTCAGCACGTGACCGTGCTCGTCGAGAATTGCGCGGGGTCGCTCTTCGCGCGTATCGGGATCGACGATGACGATGTTCTCGCTCGCGGGACGGCCCAGCGCTCCGGCAGGTTGGTTCGGATCGAGCACTACTGAACCGGCACCTTCACTCGAACCGTATCCCTCGAAAAGTTGTGCACCGAAACGACGGATGAACTCTGCCTTGTCCCCCGGCGACGCCTCGGTCCCGAAGCCGTGGGTGAGGGTGTTCTCGATGTCGTCGGGCAGTTCCGGCGTCGCCATGAGATACCCCAAGGCCTTACCGACGTAGGTGAAATATGTTGCGCCGTAGAACCGAACGTCCGGCATGAATCCCGAGGCCGTGAACTTACGAACGAGGCAGACCGTAGCTCCCTGCGAAAGGGCCGGCGCCCACAGAGCCATCAACGCGTTGCCGTGGAAGAGCGGCATGCAGCAGTAGCAGACGTCGTCGCGGTCGATGTCGTACTTGGCGCAGTTCGCGTAGGCCAACCGCGTCAGACGCCCCTGGCTGCACCGCACTGCCTTGGACATTCCGGTGGTGCCCGAGGTGAAGAGAAGCAAGAACAGCGTCGACGCGTCGACACCGAGGTCGATCTGAGGCGACTCGACGTGATGTGCTGCAATCCTGTCCGGGTACGACGCGTCGTCGACCAGGACGAAACGATCTTCGGTCAGCCCGAGGTCCAGGCCGGCAAGCTTCTCGTAGCCTGCTTTGTCGGTGACGATCAGCTGGCAGTCGACGTACCGGACCTCAGCCTCGAGTTCAGCTCCACGCCTGGTCGGATTGATGCCGACGATCGTGGCCCCGGTCAGGGCCGCGCCGCCGAGCCAGAACAGGAACTCCGGATCGTTCTCGAGAAGAACTCCGATGTGAAACGGTCCGGGCGCGCGAAGCGACTTCGCCAGCGAGCCGCGCGCTGCGCTCTCGCGCACCACCTCGTCCCAGCTCCAGTCCTGCGTCCGCGTCCGCAGACCCAGGTGCTGATCACCGAGACGGTCGATCAGCATCTGCGCGACGTCCTCGCGCTGAGGAGCTGCAAGAGCTGCATTCGAAGATGCTTCGGTGGCGGTGTTCGTCATCGTGTCCTGTGTCCTAGTCGATATCGGAATGTCGATTACTCCAACTGCGATACGACTCGAACGTATCGACGCCTCAGAGCCGGAACCGTCCCAGTCTCGCTCAGTGGTAACCGCCGCCACAGATATGATTTTCTCGTGAGATTTTGTGACGTGAAAAGCGCCACAATACGAAAGGCCATTCCATGACTGCCCCCGCAGATCCGCAGTTGCTTCTGGACCAGGCGGTCTCACGCCTCACCGGTCCAGGTGGGCCATTCGAGATCGTCGAAGAAGAGGTTCTCGGCACCGTCATGCCTGTGATGAAGAACCGCGGTCACGCCATCGGTGAACTCATCTCGGCATCTCGCGCCTGGGGCGACGGCGACTATCTCGTCACCAGCGATCGTCGAATCTCGTTCACCGAGCATGCCGATTCCGTTGCCGCGCTGGCAACTGCTCTGCGGGACAAGTACGGAGTCTGCAAGGGCGACCGTGTGGGCATCCTCGCTGCCAACACTCCCGAATGGGTCATGACGTTCTTCGCGACGCAGGCGCTCGGCGCGATCGCAGTCGGTCTCAACGGTTGGTGGGTTCCGCGCGAGGTCACTCACGGGATCGAGCTCTCACGTCCGAAGGTTCTGGTCGTGGACGCCAAGCGCGGCGCCGCCCTCCCCGAACTGCCGGCAGACATCACGGTCCTCACCATGGAAGAGGATCTGCCCGCGCTCATCGCGGAGTATGCAGGCTCCGACGTGCCGAGCACCGACATCGACGAGGACGACCCCGCCGTCATCCTGTTCACCAGTGGTACCAGCGGCCGCCCCAAGGGCGCACTCCATTCGCACCGCAACGTGATGGCCGTCGTCGACTACCACAAGTACAGCGACGCGATCGGCGCCGCATTCACCGGCCGTGAGTACGACGCTTCCAAGCCGAGCCCACTGCGTTATCTACTCACCTCCCCGCTCTTCCACATCGCCAGCCTGCACAATCTGGTGGTTCCCCGTCTCGCGACGGGCAGTGCCGTCATCCTGACCGAGGGCGGCTTCGACGTCGACAAGGTGCTCGGGTTGGTCGAACGCGAGCGCGTCACCAACTGGGGTGCTGTCCCCACGATGGCATCGCGGCTACTCGAGCACGGCAACATCGCCAAGTACGACGTCTCTTCGCTGACTGCATTCTCGCTGGCATCCGCGCCGTCGTCGCCCGCGTTCAAAGAACGCCTCAAGGAGCAGGTGCCGTTCGCACGCAATGCTCTGGTCGACAGCTACGGCCTCACCGAATGCAGCACCGCCATTGCGGTCGCCGTCGGCGCCGAACTCGAAGAATTCCCAGGCACTCTCGGGCGTCCGATCATCACCGTCTCGATGGAGATTCGCGATCCCTTCGGCGAATGGCTGCCGGACGGCATCGAAGGTGAAGTGTGCGTACGCAGCCCCTTCGTCATGCTCGGATACTGGGAGAACGACGAGGCGACCGAGTCGGCAATTGCCCCCGGACGCTGGCTCCGCACCGGCGATTTCGGCGTAATCGAGAACGGGCGTCTCCGTCTCACCGGTCGTCGTTCCGACCTGATCCTGCGTGGCGGCGAGAACGTCTACCCCACCGAGATCGAGCAGACGCTCGACGAACACCCCGACGTGATCGAGTGCGCTGTCATCGGCATGCCGCACCCCGACCTCGGCCAGGAAGTGTCCGCCGTGGTTGTCCTGCGTCCCGGAGCCGCCACAACGGAGGCGGAGCTGCGTGATTACGCTGCCGAGCGACTGTCCTATTTCAAGGTGCCGTCGAAGTGGCGCATCACCAGCGATCTGCTGCCTCGCAATGCAACCGGCAAGATGGTTCGGCGCGAGATCACCGTATGACCGCGGAGCTGTCACGGATCGTCGCCGAGTCGGCGATCCGTGACCTGCTCTGCGAGTACACGCATCTGATCGATCAGGGCCGATTGCGTGAAGTCGCTGCATTGTTCGCCTCGTCCGACTACGGGCAGTGCGGGCCGGACGGGGTTGCCACCACGCTCATTTCGTCCGACGCCGACGCAGTGTTCGCAGCCTGCAGCGGCTTCATTCGAATGTACGGTGATCCGCCGGTTCCACGAACCAAACATCTGCTGACCAACACGCGAATCGCAGTCGACGGTGAATCAGCGACGGCACTCTCGTACGTCACGGTCATCCAAGGTACCGAAGATCTTGCCCTGCAACCTATTTTGTCGGGGCGCTACTTCGATCGCTTCAAGTGCATCGACGGGTCCTGGCAGTTCAGATCGAGGCTCTTCTGTCTGGACAACATGGGCGACATGTCCGCTCATGCCAAGCGGGCACTGTAGAGGAACGACGACTGTGGAAATCGGCGTCAACATCTTGGGCCTCGAGGCCCTGTTCGACGGCAAGATTCGCCCGGTTCTGGACTTCGCCGCGCGTGCTGACCGTGCCGGGATCGATCTGATCTGCACCGGCGATCATCTCGGGTTCAATGCCGAAGCACACGCTCAGCGGGTAGCCGAACACAACTTCCTGTTCCCGTTGGATCACCCTTGGTACGAACCGATTTCACTTCTTTCCTCCATCGCCCCAGTGACCGAACGCGCTCGCCTCGGAGTATCGGTTCTGATCGCCACTGTTCGCCCAGCCGCCCTGCTTGCCAAACAGGTTGCAACTCTCGACTCATTGTCCGAAGGTCGAGCCGTCATGGGTTTCGGCGTCGGTTGGCAAGAAGCCGAATACACCGCTACCAACATGCCTTTCGACGCGCGATTCGGGCGCATGGAGGAGGCTGTCGCAGCGTGTCGCGAACTGTGGACCAGTGCACCGGCCACCTTCCAGGGACGCGACTTCGCTTTCGAGAACTACCACAGCCTCCCGCTGCCGATCCAACCCCGAATACCGGTGCTCTTCGGTTTCGGACCAAGCCGGCGGAACTTCGACCGCATCGCACGCGTCGCCGACGGTTGGACCGTGAACCCGACCGACCTGGGAACGTTCACCGACAGTGTCACATTGCTGCGCAACACGTTCGAAGCCCACGACCGCGAGCCGGATACCGCACGTGTGCAAGTGTCTGCGGCGCCGGTTCGGCGCGACAATCGGTCCGTCGACCGCTCGGCAACCGCTGACAAGGTCCTGGACTGGTCCGACCGCGGCGCGTCTGCCGTGGTGCTTCGGCCTGCCGTATTCGATTGCGCTGCCGAAGAACTACCGGAATTACTCGACTGGATGACCAGCATCAAGGAGGCGTGACATGGACCAGGCACTGCAGGATCTCATCGACAAGCAGGCAATTCGTGAGGTGGTTCTGACGTACTGCCGCGGCATCGATCGCCTCGACTTCGATCTCGTCCGCAGCGCCTACCACCCGGACGCGATCGACCATCACACCGGATTCGACGGCACCATCGACGAGTACATCGCCTGGGCCACAACAAAACTCTCCGCGATCGGCGGCACGATGCACCACATCGGCAACCACCTGGTCGAACTGCACGGCGACCACGCGATCAGCGAGGCGTATTCGATGTCCACACACTGGGGCGGGCCCGAAGACATCGGAATGATCAACTTCACCAGTGGTGCGCGGTTCATCGACCACATGGAGCGGCGCGACGGCCGTTGGGCGATCAAGGAGAGATGGGCCGTACGCGAGTGGACTCGCTCGGACGAGGGCCGCTTCGTCAACCCCGAAGGGCCTGGTCCGCGTGGGCGTCGAGATGCCTCGGATCCGCTCACCGCACTACGAAGGTCCCTTGAATAACTTGGAGTTCAGTCTTCGAGGTCGAATTCAACTCGCGCTCTCGCGAACAACATGCGGATATCCTTCCCGAACGTGACTGCTGCCGTTCCCAATGCATTGACCGCTGCGGTCAACGGGTCCGATTCGATCGCGTCGAAAATCGCATTGAGAGCGTAGGACGGGACATGAATATTCCCGTGATCGAACGGATTGGACTCCGGTTGCGGCGAATGGTCCACTATCTCGATCTTGACTTCCAACTCCACATTCTCGGTCCCCGCACCGAATTCCTCCTCGTGTAGGTGCTCGAATGCCGCTGTGCGATTTCCGAAGGGTTCCGGAAGTTGTTGTCCCACATGCATAGCGTTGAGGGCCGGACGAACCCAATCCCTGTCGGCTAATCCCGCATGCTCATACGCCTGCACAGCGGCCCAAAACGCGAGTCGACGAAGAGTCGCGACGTTCATGCGGACGACCGCTTCGACAAGTGGTCGGTCCATACGAGCTAGATCTTTGCCGGACTGGAATCGTTCGAGTTCAGGCATCGGATCTCCTCCCCACTCCTGCCGCTCTCGTTCAGCAGCTTCGGCGCGGAGGTCACTGATTTGCACAACCCTGGACGGCTCGCCGTTCTCGCCGTAAATCGTTATCCATTTCGACTCGATGTCCCGTTGTGGACGAGGAATCGGTTCAGGTATCGGTTCGTCCACAGGAACGCCATATCCCGGCATGTCCCACTGCAGCGATGGCCGCACCTCGTCACCACCTGCAGGCCACATACGCACCCGCCAAACATCTCCGGGTTCCGTCGATCCGGGCCAGCCGTAGTTTACAAAACCGCGGCCGGCAATCTCGACCAGATATGACCCCTCGGGTACATCACAGACAATGAACTCCCCACCCGGAGGTGAATCAAAGCTGATTGACCCCTGCGGACCAACCGCCAGAAACGACTCACTGACCTGCTGCCATTTCTCGCGATCGGATGTGGGTCGGGAGGACCAGACTTCGACCGTTGTGTGCATGTTGAAGTTGTTCTGGTGCGGGCTCAGGACAATCACAACTGTGCCGTCACTGTACGCAGGGCGCGAAGCCATCGCGAGTTCGAGCAGGTCCGTTTCCCTCCCGAAACCGTCATCGTCGCCGTATATGTAAAACTGTCCATAGTCCATGAAGAGCACAAGCGACTGTTCACTGAGTTTCACCGCGTTGTCTGCCACAAGCCGATACTTACACAGTGGCACGACAATCACGTTCGAGTTTCGAATGAACAGGATCCAAAACGCAAGCACAATAAGCATTTCGGCCGATTCGGACTATTCCGACTGATTTGAGAATTCAGTTCGCATCGAACACACATTCGAATAGAATGGATGCATGTTCAACCCGACAACAGAGCTCTTCGGTATCTCAGCACAGCTGACCGGTACCGAAACTGATTGTGCGCTGGTTGATCTCATGACCGATCTGCATGCATGCGAGGCGATGCTGGTCGAACGCAAGCTCGCTGTGATTGCCGAGTTCTTTTCGCGGCGAAGCTCGGAGCATGTCGCCAGTGGTGCGTGGTCGTCGACCGCACACGAGTTGGCGGAGTCGGAAGTCGGTGCGTCACTGACGATGGGTCGCGCGGCTGCCGGCAAGCTGATCGGGTTGGGGTTCTCGTTAAAGACTCGTCTGCATCGCACTCGAGCGGCGATGGCCCGTGGCGAGTTGGATCTGTACCGAGTTGGTTTGATCGATTCCGCGAACGTGAAAGACGAATTGATCGACGAGGTGGAACGACTACTGCTCGCGCAGGTTCTCGCCCCACCAGTAGCAGGCGGAACGGGCTTGACGGGAAGGCGACTGACAGCGGCGATCGATCGGATCGTGGCGATGGTGGACCCGGAAGGTATGCGAGAACGCCGACGCCGTGCTCTCACCGATCGGTTCGTCGGAGTCAGCGCTGCCGAGGACGGGATGGCAAAGATCTTGGGAAGCGTTCCGGCAGAACAGGCTCGGGCATTCGACGGCCGACTACGCGAGTTGGCAATGTCGGTATGCCGAAACGACTCTCGAACGTACGAGCAGCGACGAGCCGACGCGCTCTTCGAGTTGACCAACGGATCACAATTCTTGCCGTGCAACTGTGGCCGAGCTGATTGCCCGCAGGATCGTAGCGGTGGTGTTGTCGTTCGTCGGCCCGTGGTTCACGTCGTGATGACTGATTCCACTCTGCACGGTGGCGGCGAGCCCGCCCACCTCGACGGGTACGGGGTGATCAGCGCTGAGCATGCTCGCGATATCGCCCGTGACGCCGTAATTCGAAACGTCCGAGCACCTGCTGATGACGTCGCAGAGCCGGTGCCTGCTTCGGCGCGCGTCTACCGACCGGGCGCCGTTCTCGATACCTGGTTACGGATCATCGCGGGCAGCTGCCAATGGCTGCATTGTGATGTCCCGGCCTGGAATTCCGATCTGGACCACAATGAACCGTTCCATCACGGCGACCCCGAATGCGGCGGTAAAACGGTCGCGTCGAATATGAGTGCGTTCTGCCGCAACCATCATCGCCTCAAGCATTCCGACCGGTGGCGGTTCACGTCGAACGTGGATCGGACCATGTCGCTGACGTCGCCGACCGGGCATTGTTACCGAACGCGACCCGCAGGATTGATGGCTGGATCGCACGAACCGACACCGCCCCAGGGCGGTCGAAATCGGCGGACCCAGGCGGAGAACAAAGCTGCCCGTATCCAGAGTGATCGCAATCGCCAGCGCCGACGGATACAGAAACGAGCAGAGGAGCACGTTCAATACAAGCGGCGGAAATCACCGCGAGCCCGCCGAGAACCCATCGACTACGGGGACGACCCGCCACCGTTCTGAGATACCGAGCGGTGTCGAGGCGCGCCGACGGGTCGCAGGGTCAGTCTGACGTCGGCTTGGTGCCGTCTTCTGGTGCCGGATCGTCGTCGGCAAGCGGATCTATGGTGTCGACACCTTCAAGGACGGTCAGCTCTTCTTCCGCCTCGGCGAGGAGCCCTTTGGCTTCAGCTTCGACCTTCTTCACCCAATCGGACATCCCGAGCCTCTTCTCTTCCGAAGCGAGTTCCCGCTGTAACTGAACTCAGACTACGTCGCCGGCGACGAATTTCGCCGTCCCCTCGGGTCAGTACTCATGACCGAGTAATCATGATTCACGACGGACGGAGCACGCATGCCCGGACAGTTGGAAGGCAAAACCGCACTGATCACCGGGGCCGCCCGAGGTCAGGGCAGGAGCCACGCCGTGCGATTGGCGCAGGAGGGCGCGAACATCATTGCGCTCGACATCTGCCGTCAGATCGAATCGGTGGCCTACCCGATGGGAACCGCCGACGATTTGCGGCAGACAACAGCAGCGGTCGAGAACCTGGGACGAAGTATCGTCGCGCGAGAAGTGGATGTTCGCGATCTGTCCGCACTGCGAACTGCGGTATCCGAAGGAATTGCGGAGCTGGGCAGCGTCGACATCGTCCTGGCCAACGCCGGTATCGGCATGATGTCCCCGGATATCGACGATGCTCGCGCCTTCCGCGACCAGATGGAGGTCAACCTATTCGGCGTCTGGAATACCGTCCAGGCCGCAGCGCCCGCGATGATCGAACAAGGTACAGGTGGCGCAATAGTCCTGACCGGATCAACTCTGGGACTTGTCGGTCGTGGAGGTGACGGCACCGGCGGATCCGACGGCTACTGCGCGAGTAAACACGCCATCGTGGGGCTTGGGCGCACGTGGTCGCACTGGCTTGCTCCCCACAATATTCGTGTCAACTCCGTGCACCCGACTGGCGCGAATACACCGATGGTCGTCAACGACGCGGTCGCGAAGCTGTTTGCGGACTCCCCGACATCGAGCGGAGCCGACGTGGGCAACCTCTTGAACGTCGAGTTGATCGAAGCTGCCGACGTCAGCAACGCGATAGCCTGGCTGGTTTCGGATCAGGCTCGATACGTCACAGGTATCGCGTTGCCGGTCGACGCCGGGTTCACGGCCAAATAGACGCCGGATACACCGGCTGCGTCGCCGTCGATCAGTCGACGGTCGGCGCCCACTGCACGCCGTTGATGTGCCCACCACCGTCGACGAAGAGGGTGTTGCCGGTGACGTAACGGCTGTCGTCACTTGCCAAGAAGGCCGCAACGGGGCCGATGTCGTCGAGGGGATCGCCGATCCGCCCCATCGGGTTCTGTGCGGCCATCACTGCCACGTTCTCCGGATTGGCTTCGGCGACACGCTTGTACGCCGCACTCTGCGCACCGGGACAGATGACGTTGCAGTTCACCTGCTTTGGAGCCCACTCGCGGGCAGCAGTGCGAGTCAGGGTTCGCAATGCTTCCTTCGCCGCGTTGTACTGCACCGAGTACATGTGAGCATTCACGCCGTTGAGGCTGCACATGTTGATCACGCGGCCCGTGCCGTGACGCTCCAGTTCCGGCAGGGCAGCCTGCATCGCCCAGAATGCCGCCATCACTGCCATGTCGAAACCGCCGCGCAACTGCTCGTCGGTCATCTTCTCGAGCCGAGCGAAACCGAAAGTCCGCCAAGCATTGTTCACCAGGATGTCGAGGCGTCCGAACCGCTCGACGGACTTGTCGACCATGGCAACAACCTGAGCTTTGTCAGTGACGTCGGTCCGGACGAATTCCGCCTCCGCGCCCCATTCGTCCCGCAACCACTGGGTGGTTTCGAGGCCCGCTGCCTCGTCGATCTCGGCAACCAACACCGACGCGCCTTCACGCGCGAACGCGCCCGCCACTCCGCGCCCGATGCCCATACCGGCACCGGTGACCACTGCTACACGTCCGTCGAGCTTGCCCACTGGGCCCTCCTTCGTCAGAACCCCTGTGCGCCTTTTTGGTAGTTCCCACTACCAAAAAGGCGCACGGGGGCGAAGCCCCTACCTGGGGCGCGGCACGGTCTTGTCGATGAACAGTCCCTCTACCGATACACACAATTCGCCGTCCGCAGTTTTGATCTCACCGACGGTGTGAATCTTGCGGCCGTCCTTGGACAGGAATTTGCCGCTGATCGTGAGTGGCTCGAACAGCGGAGTCGGGCGATGGTACCGAGTGCTCAATTGTGCTGTCATGCCGGAAGTTCCACCCCAGGCGTTCGCGACGCCGAGAACGTGATCGAGCAGCAGCGCCGAAACACCGCCGTGCACATGGCCGGGAGGGCCCTGGTACGGCAGCGTCAACGTGACCACTCCCTGCACCGACCCGTCAGCGAGCCCTTCCAGAACGAGCGGCGGCGCAATGGCGTTCTCGGGGCCGGTCACGGGGTCGTGACGAGTCACGCCCTCACCGTTCCACATGTCGATCAACCGCTCGGCCACCTCGGGTGAGTGCTGTTCGAGATGCTCTGCAATGCTGTTGAGCTCCTCCGCAACCCGGTCCAAATTGGCGTTTCCGCGGTCGGTGCGCAGCATCGCGTCGACAACGCGACGCGCTGCTGCCGTGGCCCGGTCGACCGGGGCGTCCTGCGGCGGCGACGTCAGAATCGTGCCGCCCGGATGTGTCGCTGCTGTGGGGTGCGAACCGAGGTCCATCAGTTGATCTCCATTGTTGCGTGCGTGAGAACCGGGGAGTTCTCGCGTTCGGGGCACGTCGCCGCCAACGTCAGTGTGTTGCCGTCCTGCCATACCGAGGTGGTGATGGATTCGCCGGGGAAGAGCGAACCTGCAAACCGCACCGAGTAGTTCTTCACCCGCGTCGGATCTCCGTCGAGAATCCCGTCTACCACGGCCTTGCAGACGATGCCGTACGACGCGAGGCCGTGCAGAATCGGTGCATCGAAGCCCGCCATCTTCGCGAAGGAGGGATCAGCGTGCAGCGGGTTCATGTCTCCACTGAGTCGGTACACCAGCGCCTGTGAGGGACTCGTGCTCGACGTCAGTACCTTGTCGGGCGCTCGATCAGGCACCCCGGCAACAACTTCGGGTCCGGCGTTGCCGCCGAATGCACCTTCGCCGCGCGCCCAGATCTGCATTCCGGTGGTCCATAACGGATTCCCGTCCAGGTCCTCGGCCGCCGTCTCGAGAACGATCACAGCTGCCTTACCCTTGTCCCAGACATCGGCGACCCGAGAGGAAATACGGGCAGCACCCGTCGACGGGATGGGCGCGTGAAGTGCCAGCGACTGCCCACCGTGCAGGATCTTTCGCAGATCGATGTCGATTCCCGGCATACTCATCGACGGTGCGGGCAGTACACCCGCCGAAACTCCCTGGCCTGCAACCATTGCAAACGTCGGGAGTACCTTCAGCCCCTTTTCGTACACCCAGGTCAGTTCGGCGGGATCGAGAGCATTCACCCCTGCCCCGAGTCCCAATTGGTAGAGCATGACGTCGCGATCGGTCCACGACGCCTCGCGCACAGTCGGTTCGGCGGCCAACGCCACCTCGAGATCGATAGCCATCAGTTCTCCAAAGTTCCGGCTCGGTAGACCGTCACGACGCACGCGCCGCCCAGTCCGAGGTTGTGTTGCAAGCCAATACGAGCGCCGTCGACCTGCCGCGCATCCGCGGTCCCGCGGAGCTGCCACGTGAGTTCGGCGCACTGCGCCAAGCCCGTCGCGCCCAGCGGGTGTCCCTTCGAGATCAAACCACCCGACGGGTTGACGACCCACTGGCCGCCGTACGTGGTCGCGCCGGATTCGACGAGCTTTCCGCCTTCTCCGACCGCGCACATCCCCAGGCCCTCGTAGGTGATGATCTCGTTAATCGCGAAGCAGTCGTGCAGTTCGATGACGTCGACGTCATCGATGGTGATCCCGGCCTGCGCAAAGACCTGCTCTGCCGCAGCTGCCGTCATCGGCGCGCCGACCACGTCGATCATCGACTTCTCGGCGAACGCTGCCTCGGTGTCAGTGGTCAACGCCTGTGCGACGATTTCGATCGCCCGGTCTTCGAGGCCGTGCTCACGCACGAACTTCTCGCTCACGACGATCGCGGCTCCGGCGCCGTCCGAGGTCGGCGAGCACTGCGAGCGTGTCAGCGGCTCGTGAATCATCTTGTCGCCGAGTACCTGTTCGAGGGTGTACTCGTCACGGAACTGTGCGTACGGATTGTTCACCGAATGCTTGTGATTCTTGACCGCCACCGCTGCGATCTGCTCGACCGTGGTGCCGTACTTCTTCATGTGCTCGACGGCAGCGTTACCGAACAGCTGAGCTGTCATCGGCGATCGCGCGAACCCGTAATCCTCGACCATGATCTTCAGCTGAGAGTCCAAGGTCGTGACCTTGGGCATCTCACCGTTACCGGTCAACGCCGTTTTGGTCATCTTCTCGAAGCCGACGGCCAAGGCGCACTCGGCTTGTCCGGCCTGGACCCACTCGCGCGCCATCATCAGCGCCGTCGAGCCGGTCGCGCAGTTGTTGTTGACGTTGAAGATCGGAATGCCGGTCAGACCGGTCTCGTAGAGAGCTCGCTGTCCTGCTGTCGACGCGTTGAACACGTAACCGACCGCAGCACGCTGAATCTGGCCGTAGCCGATCCCGGCATCGGTAAGGGCATTCGAGACGGCTTCGGTCACCATGTCCGGGTATTCCCAGTCGCGGGTCTCGATCTTCTCGAACTTGGTCATGCCGACGCCGATGACGAAGGTGCGATTGCTCATGTGCAGGTCACTTTCCCGGTTCAGGGTCGCGAGGCAGACCCAGGATTCGCTCACCGATGATGTTGAGCTGAACATTGGTTGTACCACCCGCGATGGACATGCACTGCGAGTTCAAGAACATCTGGGTTGCAGACATCCGATGCTGTTCGCCCAGAAGTGAACTCGGTCCGGCCCACTCCATTGCCACGTCCCAGACCTGCTGGATGTGCTCGACACCGATCAGCTTCGCCACCGAGGATTCGGCACCCGGCTGCGCGCCGGTGAGCGAGCGCAGCGTGGTGCGCAGACCGAGCAGACCACCGGATTGCGCGTCGCACAGCACCTTTCCGAGCACGGTCAGCTGCTCGTCGTCGATGCCACCGGGCAGTCCGTCGACCAGGCTCAGAAGAGCCTCGCCACCCGATCCGAGCGACGAGTCGTTGGACAGCGAGACACGCTCGTTGGCCAGCGTGGTGCGAGCGAGCTTCCAGCCGTCGCCTGGCTCGCCGACCAGGCACTCGTCGGGAACGAAGACGTCGTCGAAGAAGACTTCGTTGAACAGTGCTTCACCGGTGATCTCGCGCAGCGGACGAATGTCGAGGCCACTGTTCTTGATGTCGATGAGGAAGTAGGACAGACCCTTGTGCTTGGGGGCGTCGGCGTCGGTGCGCGCGAGGCAGATTCCCCAGTGCGCGTCGCGTGCCATCGACGTCCACACCTTCTGGCCCTGCAACTTCCAGCCACCGTCGACCTTGGTGGCCTTTGTACTCAGCGCGGCGAGGTCGGAACCTGCGCCGGGCTCGGAGAAGAGCTGACACCAGACGATGTCGCCGCGCAGTGACGGCGGGACGAACTTGGCGAGCTGCTCTTCGTTGCCGTGCGCGATGAGCGTCGGGATGACCCAGTTGCCGATGATCATGTCGTGCGGCTTGATCTTCGCAGCGCGCAGTTCTTCGGCGATGACCAGCTGGCTGACGGCATCGGCGGATTTGCCCCACGGAGCCGTGAAGTGCGGTGCGGTGTAGCCCTTTTCCGCGAGATACGTTTTCTGGGCGGCGCCTTCGAGTTCGAGTGCAGGAGCGAGCTCGGCTCGGACGTCGGCTCGGATCGCCTCGGCCTCGGGCGGCAGCTCGACGCTGAGCACGCGACGGGTTCCGGCAATGGTCAGCTCGGCAACGCGACGACGCCAGGATGCCGTGGAACCCAGCAGAATTCGCAGGGACTGCGCGCGGCGCAGGTACAGGTGCGCGTCGTGCTCCCACGTGTAGCCGATTCCGCCGAGCACCTGGATGCAGTCACGCGTGACGGAGAAGCCAGCCTCGAGGGCCGTGGCTCCGGCGACGGCTGCTGCGAGAGAAGCCTCCTCGGCACCGACGCCGTTGGCGGGAGTCAGCGCACGCGCAGCGTCCCAAGCGCAGACGCGTGCCTGTTCGGCAAGCGCGAGCATACGTGCAGCCTTGTGCTTGACACCCTGGAACTGGCCGATCGGGCGACCGAACTGCTGACGCACCTTCGCGTAGTCGGCCGACGTCGTGACTGCCCAGTCGGCCAAGCCTGATGCCTCGGCCGCGAACAGTGTTGCGGCAATGTCGAGTACACGCTGGGTATCGATGGTGAGGATCTCGGAATCGGTGAGCACCAAACCGTCGACGGTGACCTCGGAGTTACGACGCACGACGTCGTAGCTGGCCAAGTCCGTGACCTCGAGGCGGTCACGTCCGAGCAGAACGAATCCGCTGTCCGTCGCGAGGAGGAACAGGTCAGCGACATGGCCGCCGAGAATAAGGCTGGACGTTCCGCTGAGGGTGGTGTTGTCGCCGTCGCGGGTGATCTTCAGCGAACCCGGCTGTAGTGCAACAGCTCCGAGCGTGCTGCCATCCACGAGCGTCGGCAGTCTGTCCGTTTCTCCGGCATCACTGAGAACAGCGCTGACCACTACCGTCGGCAGGAACGGTCCGGGAACCATCGAGCGTCCAAGTTCCTCGACGACGATGGCGAGTTCGACCAATCCGTATCCTGCGCCGCCGAATTCCTCGGCTACGTGTAGTCCGAGAAGCCCCTGCTCGGCAAGCCCGTTCCAGAGTTGGGGGCGAGTTTCGACCTTCGCCTCGACGGCTTCACGGACGACGGTGGGTGTTGCGTGACGCGCCGCCCAGCCCCGTACGGAGTCGCGGAGGTCACGATCTTCTTCACTCAATCCAATAGTCATGTCTACCTCGTCAATTCGACAGTGTCAGTACGGGTCAGATGCGTTCGATAATGGTGGCGGTCGAGAGAGCGCCACCGGCGCACATCGTGACCAGAGCCGTCGACTTGTTCGAGCGCTCGAGTTCGTGCAGCGCAGTGGTGATCAGACGAGCGCCCGTGGAACCGACGGGATGTCCGAGCGCGATCGCACCACCGTTGACGTTGACCTTGGACAGGTCTGCGCCGTGAACCTGCGCCCAGGAGAGCACGACCGAGGCAAAGGCTTCGTTGATTTCGACGAGATCGATGTCGTCCAAGGTCATTTTGGCCTTGTCGAGCACCATCTGGGTGGACTCGATCGGTCCGTCCAGGTGATAGAAGGGATCGGATCCGACCATGCCGGACGCGACGATCCGCGCGCGGGGCTTCAATCCCAGTTCCTGTGCGCGCTCTTCGCTCATCAGCAGTACCGCAGCCGCGCCATCACTGATCTGCGACGAGTTGCCGGCGGTGTGGATATGGCCTTCGATGACCGGCTTGAGCCCAGCCAGCGCTTCTGCCGTCGTCTCACGCAGTCCCCCGTCGCGAGTGACAGTGGCGATCTCACCGGTAGGCACGCCTTCCTTGTCCACCACGGGAGCCTTGACGGGCACGATCTCGCGGTCGAAGCGTCCTTCAGCCCAAGCCTGAGCTGCGCGGCGCTGCGATTCCAGACCGAACGCGTCGACGTCGGCGCGCGTGATCCCACGCTTCTCGGCAATTCGCTGCGCGGAGGTGAACTGGTCACCCATGTCGATGGTCCAGTCGTCCGGGTACGGGTTTCCCGTTCCGGGTGCGTTTGCCTGACCCAGGAACACACGGCTCATAGCCTCGACGCCGCAGCCGATACCGGCCGAGATCTGACCAGACGAAATCAGGCCTGAAATCAAATGCACTGCCTGCTGGGCGGATCCACAGGCGCAGTCGATAGTGGTTGCCGCGGTGCTGTACGGCAATCCGGCGTGCAGCCACGCCTGCCGCGTGACGTTGTTGGACTGCTCACCTGCCTGGGTGACACAGCCGCCGATGATCTGTCCGATGTCTTCCGGTGCGACGCCTGCCCGTTCGAGAACGCCGAGCTGCGCTGCTCCCAGAATCTCGGCGGGGTGCAGTCCCGCCAGGGCGCCGCGACGACGGCCGATCGGTGTCCGAGCGGCCTCGACGATGACTGCATGACCCATGATGTTCGCTCCTTCGTGGAGTTTTCGGTCGGTGAGCTGGCTCACCGTCTAATTTTCTGTAATTTATTCTATTAATGATGTCAGGGCAATGTCCGGATTGACATCAACTCTCAACTGATGCGGATTCAAAAATAGAATTGATTTCAATTTTGCGAACATGACGAACCCTCCCCAGAGAGGGGCGAAGTCACGTCAGTGCCGTGAGAGATTCACCAGAAGCAGGTCGCATCCCTTGCGGATGTCGTACTCCGCATCGGGGATGGAGATTCGACCGTTGAGGCACGATTGGATGACCCCGAACCACAGCTGCATCAGCAGACGCAACCCGGTGTTGTCTTCCTCGGTGGGGTTCTCGATCCCGGCCGCATCGAGAATGATCTGCCGGAAGCCGCGATCGATCTTTCCCACGTCCGGCACCGTCGCGACGTTGGCGGTACTGGACGACTGCAGCATCGCAGTCGAGAGGGCCGGCCGACGCAGTAACCCGCGAGTCGCGCGAACCAATACCTCGTACACCGCATCCTGCGGATTGTCCGACTGAACCTGATGCCTGACAAAGCTGGCACCGATCTGGTCGATCTGCTCGACCATCACAGCGACGAAGAGGTGCGTCTTCGAGGGGAAATAGCGATAAAGAGTGCCGATGGCCACGCCCGCCCGCTTGGCGACCTCGTGCATCTGTACCCGTGAGAGTTCCTTCTCGGTCCCCAATTCGGCTGCCGCTTCCAGCATCCGCACATGGCGCGCCCGCTGCTCGTCCGAACTGGGCTCTGCAGCGTCCCTGACCTCGGCAATTCTCGGCAACGTCGCCCCCATCATCGATTCTGTGTCCCGGTCGCGAACGACCTCGCCAATTCTCTCATCTCGACCACCCATCTCGGCATATTGCCCGCTCAGTGGGACCTGGCATGGCCTTCTCTCCCCGTGCGGTATTCCGTGGACACCCCACCCTCTTGGAGTTAGGACGCAATGATGCAGGACTGGACCACCGAGTGCGACGTGTTGGTAGTCGGCTCCGGCGGCGGCGCGCTGACCGGCGCATACACCGCGGCAGCTCGAGGATTGACGACGATCGTCCTCGAGAAAACCGATCGCTTCGGCGGAACTTCCGCGTACTCGGGCGCATCCATCTGGCTGCCGGGAACCCAAGTACAGGAACGTGCGGGACTCCCCGACTCAACGGAGAACGCACGCACCTATCTGCGCGCATTGCTCGGCGACGCCGAGTCCGAGCGCCAGGATGCCTATGTCGAGACCGCTCCCGATGTCGTCGCACTACTCGAGCAGAACCCGCACATCGAATTCGAGTTCCGTGCGTTCCCCGACTACTACAAGGCCGAAGGCCGGATGGACACGGGACGCTCCATCAACCCTCTCGATCTCGATCCCGCCGACATCGGTGACCTCGCCGGCAAGGTGCGTCCGGAACTCGACCAAGACCGCACCGGTCAGGATCATGCTCCCGGCCCGATGATCGGTGGGCGCGCACTGATCGGCCGACTGCTGGCCGCAGTCCAGAGCACCGGTAACGCAGAACTTCGTACCGAATCCATCCTCACCTCCCTGATCGTGGAAGACGGTCGGGTTGTCGGCGCCGAGGTCGAATCCGGCGGCGAAACCCAGCGAATCAAGGCGAACCGCGGTGTGCTGATGGCAGCGGGCGGCATCGAAGGCAACGCCGAGATGCGTGAGCAGGCCGGCACCCCCGGCAAAGCGATCTGGAGTATGGGTCCCTTCGGCGCCAACACCGGTGACGCGATCTCCGCCGGAATTGCTGTCGGTGGCGCAACCGCTTTGCTCGATCAGGCGTGGTTCTGCCCCGGCGTCGAGCAGCCGGACGGCAGCGCCGCATTCATGGTCGGCGTTCGCGGCGGACTCGTCGTCGACAACGCGGGCGAGCGTTACCTCAACGAGTCTCTCCCGTACGACCAGTTCGGCCGGGCCATGGATGCGCACGACGACAACGGTTCTGCAGTGCCGTCGTTCATGATCTTCGACTCGCGCGAGGGTGGCGGACTACCTGCCATCTGCATCCCGAACACGGCGCCCGCCAAGCACCTCAAGGCCGGAACCTGGGTCGCCGCCGACACTCTCGAAGAACTCGCCGCCAAGACCGGACTGCCGGCCGACGCATTGCGCAGCACTGTCGAAAAGTTCAACGATGCCGCAAAGCTGGGAGTCGACGAAGAGTTCCATCGCGGCGAAGACCCGTACGACGCATTCTTCTGCCCACCCAACGGCGGCGCGAATGCGGCACTGACGGCGATCGAGAACGGTCCGTTCTACGCGGCCCGCATCGTCCTCAGTGACCTCGGCACCAAGGGCGGATTGGTCACCGACGTCAACGGTCGAGTCCTGCGTGCCGACGGCAGCGCCATCGACGGCCTGTACGCCGCCGGCAATACGAGCGCGTCACTGAGCGGCCGCTTCTACCCCGGTCCTGGCGTTCCGCTCGGCACGGCCATGGTCTTCTCGTACCGAGCAGCCCAGGACATGGCGAAGTAACCAGCACAACGAGGACGTGGGGCAGGCAATGTCAGAATCACCTGCCCCACACTCTTTCGCACGGCGACGCGATTTTGTATCACTCCAGGTCGATACCGGGCAACCCGTCCACACTCTTCGCGTTCTTCTCGGCGCGATAGGCGATGAGCCGCTCCGGCCCCCTCTTCTCCGCTACGCGGTCGAGCACGTCACGATCGGATTGGTAGTCCATCAGCGGTACTGCGTATCCGCACGAATCCGAAATGCGCGTCAGATCGACCACGACGATCGACCGCAGCCCCGGGTGCTCAGGGAACCTACCGACAAGCTCGTTGAACGGTTCCGACCCTGCAAGCAGAACGTGTCCGTGACCGTGCAGTCGTACGATCTTCGGTGGTCCGTCAAACGCCATGAACATCAGTGTTATTCGGGAGTTCTCGCGCACGTGCGCGATGGTTTCCACACCGCTGCCGGTGAGGTCGAGGTACGCCACCCGGTTGGATGTCAGCACCACAAACGATCCGACTCCCCCTTTGGGTGAGCAATTGACCAACCCGTCAGCAGACAACGGTGCGGTGGCAACGACGAACAGCGGTTGAGCCTGCAACCACGTGGTGAGCTTTTCATCGATGCCTTCGTAGACGCGCCCCATGTCGAGAGTGTAGTTCGCGCCGACTGGACGTCACGGGGCAGACGCTGCGGCGGCTCGAATCTCCTCACACATCGCTGCGAAGACGCGGTCGTCGGCGGGATTCGCCGGCACCGCCAGTGCAATGCCGTCGCAGAGACTCGCGTATTTCGAACTCAGCACCTCGGGGAGTTCGGCGTAGGTGCATTGCGTGACCAGCCTGTCGAGAACATCGTCGGTGAGGACGTCAGGTAGTCGAGCCCAATCACCTGCCCGCGCCATCACTGTCAGTTCTTCCCCGACCTCGGATAATCCGAGGACCTCCAGCGCGACTCGGTACGCCGGAGTGGAGTAGAGAAAGGCAAGTTCACTGCGCACCGCTTCTCGTTGAGCAAGTATCGCGGCAGGATCTTTGCCGGTGATCATCTTCGGAACGGCAATCAGTCGCGGCTTCCTTCCTCCTGCCGTCAACGATGGAATGATCCTCTCCGCGAGCACCTTCGGATGGGAGCTGGTGGGGTGAGAAACAAAACCGTCGGCGACGGCTCCCGCCAGTGAGCACATGCGAGAGTTCACTCCCCCGGTCCAGATCTCCGGAGCCGGAACATCGAGCGGCCCCGGATTGAAGTAGGGCTGCAGCCGGTCGAAGGTATAGTGCGTTCCCGCATGGTCGAGTTCACCGCCCTCCTGAAACACTCGGAAGATCTCGCGTACAGCGCTGACGTAATCACGCAGTTGCGCAACAGGATCCGTCCACGGCATCGAGTACCGCCCGACGATGTTCCCACGCACCTGCGTCGCAAGCCCCAGTTGAAATCGCCCACCCGAGAAACCCGCAAGATCCCAGGCAGCCAAAGCCGTCACCATGGGACTGCGCGCAAACGCGACAACCATCGACGTCCGGACAGTGAGAGTACTGCTGTGCTCGACGGCCAGGGCCGCCACCGCAAACGGATCACGAATGGTTTCGGAGATGTGCACCGTGTCGAAACCAAGGTTCTCGATGCGTCGGACGTGCTGAGCTACCTGCCGCAGCGGAGTGTCGGCAGGTAGCGAGGTCACCAATTCCATATCAGATCAAAGGCTCCAGGCGAATCGACAGCAGCTTTCCTTCGGTAGCCACCTTGCGAGCGTGTTCATTGAAATCCGGGGCGGCACAAACGAACAGGGTACGACCGTCGGAACCGCCGAGTCCGCAAGCGAAGACACCGCTGTCGAAGGCAATTTCGTCGACTATCTCCCCGCTGGCGCCCACATGAAGAACACGGCTTCCGAGGGCATCGGCCACCCACATCGAATCGTCTCCGTCGATACAACACCCGTCCGCCGCAACGACGATCTGAGCGAGGGTGGTCTCCATCTCGGGTCCACCAGGCACCGGCCCGAACGACGCCCAGTCGCGGCGTTCACCCAGAGAGCCGTCGGCCTGGACGGCAAACGCACTGATTCGATTTCCCAGCGTTTCGTCCACGAGCAGATCTCCGGTCGACGTCAGAGCCATTCCGTTGGGGAAGTGGAGATCTCGCGCGACGACGTGCACCGATCCGTCGGGGTCGACGCGGAGGAGATCTGCCGTCTCGACGGGGGCCAGGTTCATCAGATCGAACCCGAAGTTGCCCACGTACGCTCGTCCCTGTGCGTCGACCAGCATGTCGTTGACGTTGGCACTGACGTACCCGGACAAGTCTGCGTGCACCACCAACTCGCCATCGGATTCTCGCCGCAGAATCTTCTGGTCCCGCATGGAGACGACCAGTAATCTGCCGTCCGGAAGCCACCCCAGCCCGGACGGCTGCCCTGGAACCTCCGCCTCGACGCGTATGTCGGTCCCGTCCTCGCGGGCCGAAATCACCTGGTAGGTGTAGAAGTCCGACACCCAGATCCGGTTCTCGTGCCAGCGCGGGCATTCGAAGTAGGTGTATCCCTCGAGAACTACCGCAACTTCTGGTGCCATCGGGCTCTCCTGAGTCGGTGATGAATGAAGTATCAGTCTCATTCAATCACCGGCACCGCTGTCGCGGTGTCCGATTCCCGACTAGTCGCCGGCGCGAACTTCGTCCAACACGTCGAAAGCGGATTCCCATCCGTCGTACACATTCCCGTCACCCTTGAATCCCGGAATTCCTACCAGGTGGAAGGTCATCTCGGTTTTGTCACCCCGTTCTGCGAGCGTGACCGTTATCCGAGGTGCGGCATCCACCGGATCACTCGGATTTCCCCAGGTGAAGACCAGCCTCTTCGGCTCGTCGACCTCGAGATAGGTTCCGCCGGTGGGGTACTCGGCTCCGTTCTCGTCGTTGATCATCAGGTAGCGGTACGTTCCGCCAACTCTGGGATCGATCGTGACATGCTCACGGGGACTGCTGACACCCTTCGGATGCCACCAGCGCGCCGCCTCGTCGGGGTCGGTCCACGCCTGCCAGACAAGGTCGCGCGGCGCGTCGAAGATCCGGGTGATGGTGAATTCTGCAGTGGCATCGGCATTCCGGTCACTCATTGTCCTTCTCCTTCTTCGGTCGACGTTGTTTCAGCTCACGTAGACGCTCGTCGAGGAGGTCGAAGCGTTCGTTCCAGCCTCGCCGGTGTTCGTCGACCCAGGCGCTGGCGTCGTCGAGACCCTCTGCTCGAAGGGTGCACGTGCGCCATTGCGCGGTGGCGGTTCGTTCGATGAGACCGGCTCGCTCGAGCACCTTCAGATGCTGAGAGATGGCGGGTCGACTCATTTCGAACGGCTCGGCCAACTCACCGACGGTCATCGAACCATCAGTGAGGCGAGAGAGCATTTCACGCCTCGTCGGGTCGGCCAATGCGCTGAACACTGCATCGAGTCGGCCACTTCGCTCGTCCATGTAAGCAACTCCTTAATTAAGGAATAGCTTAAACATAGGACTCGACATCTTGCGCGTCAACCCTTTCAGCTCCAGGTATATCGAAGCCGCTCGACGGTTGTCGCCTCGTCCATCTGGGAGAAAGTCTCGCGCTCAACTCCCTTCACTGACACCATCGCTTCGATGATCGACTCCCCGAAGATTTCCTTCGCCACCGAGGAGGAGTTGAACTTCTGCACTATCTCGCGCAGATCGGTGGGGACTCGGGTCACCCCGCGCTCATCACGTTCCGCCTCCGTGAGAGTCGACGGGTTCACCACAATTTCCGGCGGCAATGGCGAGGCATTGCCGATACCGATATGCGAAAGGCCAAGTATCGCAGCGGTCGCCAGATACGGGTTGGCCGATGGATCGACGATTTTCACTTCGGCGTTGGCGCCGTGTGGATTCGACGGTGACTCTGCGCAGAACCTCAGTGCCGCTTCCCGGTTCTCGAGCCCCCAACAGACGTAGGCCCCCGACCAATTGTCCGGTCGCAGCCTGACCCCGGAGAGCGGTGAGGACGCAAAGACGGCCGTGAATTCCGTGAGGTGAGAGAGGATTCCACCCAAAGCTGATGATCCTTTGTCGGTCATCCCGTACTCCTGCCCGCCACCGGAGAAGACGGGCCGCCCACCTGAGTTCAACGAAAAGTGCTGGTGTGCACCGTTCCCTGCACCTCCGATCGTAGGTATCGGTGAAAACGAGGCCGCCAATCCATGGGCTCTGGCAGTGCGGCTGATCAAGATCCGGGCCAGTATCACCAGGTCGGCAGCCTGAACAGGAGTTGCCGGAGCGACGGAGATCTCGAATTGTTCCGGTCCGTACTCTGCATGAACTTGCTCGATATGAAGTTGTGCGCGTTCGGCATTGCGCAGAAGGTCCTTGAGGAAGTCCTCGCGGCGCAGGACTGCACCTAACCCGTACGCCGACCACGCTCCGTTGCACGCATCACCGAAAAGAGTGAACTCGATCTCGTGACCCACCCGAGCTTCCAGTCCGTCGGCGGCAAGCCGCGCCACGACGGCAGTGAGTGCGGACCGAGTACACACGGCAGCCGTCGCACCGTCTTGCTCGTGCAACGTCGCCGGCGCCCACGACACGCCCCCGCCGAGATCACGGAGGTCGGAGCGGTCGATACGCAACCGGAGATCACCCACGACGGAAAAGGAATCGGTGAAGGCAATCCGATCGTCGCTACAGAAGACGTTCCAGCTCGGTGAGACTCCCGCACCGGCGTTCTCGAAGACACCGGTTCGGCCGGCCGGCATCACCTTCGCGCGCGCGACACCCGCCATGTCGACGATCGAGCCGATGGTCAGAGCCGGTACTTCCCTCATCCAAAGGCAAATACCCCACCCGGTGACGCGCCAACCCGTCAGATCAGGTTGTCCTCCACCGGCAGTCCGAACGCCGCCCGGCCGTAGAGCGCCAACGCGCGCTCGGGTTCGTTGGCAACGTGAACGCTGCCCGCATGAACGTCACGCCACGCACGCTCGATCGGGTTTCCGCGAGAGAGGGAGTTCCCGCCTGCCGTCTTGAAAAGCATGTCGATCGCTTCCACCGAGCGTTCCGTCGCACGAACCTGATCACGACGCGCACGCAGCCTCATCGAGAGTGGGAGCTCCTGACCGGCCACAGCAAGTTCGTACATCTCCCGGATATTGCGATCCATCTGCAGAATCGCAGCATCGATCTCCGACGACGCACGTGCGACGGCGACCTGAGCGAACTGATCCTCGCTGAACCGTCCACCACCCAAACTCAGACGGACGCGCTCACGCATCACGTCCAGGTACCCCTCGTAACAACCGGCGACGATGCCCACACACGGCGCGGCAACCGTCGAGGTGAAGATGCTCCCGAACGGAAGTTTGTACAGCGGGCCAGGATTGACCGCTTGGCCAGGACCACGCAGTTGTGCGGTCTCGTAGTTGCGCTTCAATCGGTGCTCGGGAACGAAGGCCTTGTCGACCACGATCTCGTTGCTCGCGGTGCCCCGCATACCCACGACATCCCACACGTCACGGATTTCGTAATCGGTGCGCGGCACCAACACCGTCATGAAATCGACGGGACGACCATCCATGCCGACCACCATCGCGCCCAGCAACGCCCAACTCGCGTGGTCGCAACCGGAGGAGAAACCCCACTGGCCCGATAGCTCGTAGCCTCCGTCCACCGCCGTCAGTCGACCGACCGGCGCATAGGCGGACGAAATGAGCGTCGTCTGATCCTCTCCCCACACGTCGGCCTGCGCTCGGTCGTCGAAAAGTGCAAGATGCCACGGGTGCACCCCCACCACCGACGCGACCCAACCGGTCGAGCCGCAGGCAGCCGAGATGGCCCTGACCACTTCGTAGAACTGAACCGGGTCGCTCTCGGCACCTCCGTATCTTTTCGGCGCCAGCATGGAGAAGACGCCGGCTTCGGACAGCTCCCGGATGGTCCGTTCGGAGATCTTGCGCGAATCGTCGACCTTCTGAGCGCGGGCCGCGATCTTCGGAAGCAGATCACGGACTGAACTCAGAACCTTGTTGACCATGGGAGACACTCCTCGCACCGAACCGTGAGGGAGCGGATCGGCAGATAGACATAACGGCTGCCCCGTCACGATATGTCGGTCACGCGTTCCGGTGATCGGAAGTCCCGGAGGCCGGGATCAGCCGCCGGATCCTCGCGCTCGCCGCTGGTCCCGGCCAGTGAGACGAGACCCCAGAGGCAATTCACGCTCCCCTAGCGTCGGGCGTCGACACTGCCCCTGGAAAGGACGGGACTCATCGTGACGATCACTCAGTCCGACAACGACGAGGTTCGCGAGATCCAAGCTGGAACCGCGCCTACACGCTTTGCGCGTGGATGGCACTGCATTGGACTCACGGAGTCCTTCAAGGACGGCCAGCCGCACTCCATCGAGGCGTTCGGCACCAAACTGGTCGTCTTCGCCGACAGTGAAGGCAACGTCAAGATCCTCGACGCGTACTGCCGTCACATGGGTGGCGACTTGAGCCAGGGCACCATCAAGGGCGACGCCATTGCCTGTCCGTTCCACGATTGGCGCTGGGGCGGCAACGGCAAGTGCCAGAAGATTCCGTACGCACGCCGCGTCCCCCCGCTGGCCAAGACGCGCGCCTGGCAAACCCTCGACCAGGACGGCATGCTCTTCGTCTGGCACGACCCCGAGGGCAACCCGCCGACCGACGACGTGGCTATCCCCCGCATCGAAGGCGCGCTCAGCGACGAGTGGAGCGACTGGGTCTGGTACACCACGACCGTCGACACCAACTGCCGCGAAATCGTCGACAACATCGTCGACATGGCGCACTTCTTCTACGTGCACTACTCCTTCCCGACGTACTTCAAGAACGTCTTCGAAGGCCACGCCGCAACGCAGTACATGCGCGGCGTCGCTCGCTCGGACATGCGTCCCCACGCAGCAGGCACCCCGAAGATGGTCGGCAGCAACTCGGTTGCCACGTACTTCGGCCCCTCCTTCATGGTCGACGACCTGACCTACGAGTACGAGGACTACAACGTCGACTCTGTGCTCATCAACTGCCACTACCCGGTCAGCGCTGACAAGTTCGTGCTCCAGTACGGCATCATCGTCAAGAAGTCGGATCGCTTCCAGGGTGAAGCCGCCGACGCGATGGCCGCGAACTTCGGCACGTTCATCGCCAAGGGCTTCGAGCAGGACGTCGAGATCTGGAAGAACAAGACTCGCATCGAGAACCCGCTCCTGTGCGAAGAAGACGGCCCGGTCTACCAGCTCCGTCGCTGGTACGAACAGTTCTACGTCGATGTCGCGGACATCGCTCCCGAGATGACCGAGCGCTTCGAATTCGAACTCGACACCGCGCGACCCGTCGCAGCCTGGCAGAAGGAAGTCGAAGACAACCTCGCTGCAAAGAAGGCAGACGAAGATGCAGCCTCTTCAGTGCGCTGAGTGCAAGGCTCAGGTCCTGGTCCAGAAGAACAGTTGGGAACACACCACCGTTCAGTGGAGTGACCAGGCCCGCGCCCAGTGCCTCGAAATCGCCGACGACCGTGAATTCGGGCAGCGAGAGGGACGACCCGGTGCCCCTCGCAAGCAGTGCGGCGCCTTGATCGCGTCCATCGTGAACGCTGCAACAGCGGGCGAACTCGAGATCCTCAACGACGAGCCGGTGCCTCAGCCGATCGTCGACGACAGCGAACCCGTACCCGCTCCGTTTCACTAGTCAAGCCAACATCTTTCGAAGAAGGTAGTAATGATCGATCCTCAGTACTACGGCCCGTGGGCAGTCATCGCCGGCGGTTCAGAAGGTGTCGGCGCAGGGTTCGCCGACGAGCTCAGCAAGATCGGCATCAACATCGTTCTCATCGCCCGCAAGCCGGGCCCGCTCGAGGAGACCGCGGCCAAGGCACGCGCCAACGGCGTCGAAGTACGCACTCTCGCATTGGATCTGCTCGTTCCGGACGCGCTCGATCAGATCAAGGCTGTCACCGACGACGTCGAGGTTGGTCTCCTCATTTTCAACGCCGGCGCCAACAGCTACGGCCACGAGTTCGTCACCGGAGATCTGACGGGATTTGCCGGAGTCATCGAGCTGAACATCAACAAGCAGCTCGAACTCTCGCACCACTTCGGCGGATTGATGAAGGATCGCGGACGCGGCGGCATCATGCTGCTCGGTTCGCTGGCCGGATTCATGGGCTCCGAGCACCAGAGCATCTACGCGGCGTCCAAGGCATTCGGGCGCATCTTCGCCGAAAGCCTGTGGCTCGAACTCCAGCCGTACGGCGTTCACGTCGTCGAGTTCATTCTCGGTGTCACTCGCACACCCGCTATGATTCGCGCGGGACTGAACTTCGACATCCCGGGCATGAACGTCGCAGAGCCCGAAGATGTTGCACGTGAAGGTCTCGAACACCTTGCCGACGGCCCGATCTGGGTGGCTGCAGGAAACTACGAAGGCGCCAAGAAGCGCAGTGGCTTCCCCCGAGACAAGATGGTCAAGGGCGCTGCCGAAGCGATGCGCAAGCTGCTCAACCGCTGACATCTGCTGTGCGCCTTTATTAACCCCCCGACGTTAAGAAAGGCGCACAGCATGAGCATCGACATCACCACTCTTCTCGACGAACGCGAGATCACCCGCTCCATCTTCGAGTTCGCCCGAGCCATGGATGCGCGAGAGTGGGATGAACTCCACCGGATCATGACGCCGGACGCTACGGCAGAATTGGGCACCGGAACTCTGTGCGGACCCGCCGAGGTAGTGGCGTCCATCCGCTCGTTCCTCGACGAGTGCGGTCCCACCCAACATCTGATCGGTAACGTGCTGGTCGAGGTGGTCGGCGATCTCGCCACCAGCCGCTCCTATGTCAGCGACATGCATGTGGGCACCGGGAGCAAGGCTCACCTGAACTTCTTCACCCTCGGCGACTACCACGACTCATGGGCGCGGATCGACGGAAAGTGGCGAATGACGCACCGCACCAAGCATTCACACGCCAGTCAGGGATCCATCGAGGTTCTGGGCGCCGGCCCCAGCGGTTGGCGGAGCTGATTCAGCTCAACATCGACGAACGGCCGGTCGCGAGCGGACTCTTGCTGGTGAGTCCGCCGTCGACCACCAGGGTCTGCCCCGTCATGTAGCGAGATTCGTCCGAAGCCAGGTAGACCATGGCATGCGCGATGTCTTCGGGTTCGCCGAGGTAAGGCAGGGCGTTTGCCTGCTTCATGCCGTCGATGACATCAGCGGGGATGTTGTCCACGAGAGCGGGTGTCATGATCGCGCCCGGCGCTACGGCATTGCACCGAACACCGTTTGCTCCGTACTGGACTGCGATGTACTGCGTCAGACGAATGACTGCCGCTTTGGCGGATCCGTAGGCAGACTGCAGGGAATCCCCGATCAATCCACCTACCGAGGCCGTGTTGACGATCGATCCTCCACCGGCACTGTTCATGTGCGGAATGGCAAGTCGTGAAGCGACGACAGTGCTGCGGACGTTGAGCGACATCACGCGATCCCACTCGTCCAAGTCCATCCGGAGCAGGTCGAGATCCTTGCGCGGGTTACTACCGCCCACGTGATTACACAGGACGTTGATGCCGCCGAATTCGGTGACCGCCTTTTCGATCATCGCTGCCAGAGAGTCCTCGTTCATGACATCGACACCGAAACCCACTGCATTGCCACCCGTCTCGCGAATCGCCACCGCCGATTCCTCTGCACGCGCAGGATCGAGGTCGGCGACCAACACCTTGGCGCCCTCTGCCGCCATGAGTTGTGCTGCTGCACGCCCGATTCCACTGGCGGCGCCTGTGATCACTACATTCTTGCCTTCGAGCCTGTTCATATCTGTTCCTTTCGCGGAGAATCGCCATACCCGGATCTCACGTGCCCGGAGTTGACAGCTCCGCGATTGCCCGATCACTACCAGTCAACGCAGGATCGACAGCCTCGTCCAACTTTCTTGAATGAACTCACAAGTACGTGACCACGGCCCGCGCACCTGCTACACCGCCGAAATCGAGTGGCGACGGAAGACCTCACTGTGCTGAAGTGGCACTATGCAGAATTCTGTTCGACCGCTGTCCATCGACGACCTCGACCGTGCCGCCGAGGTTCTCGGCGAGGCGTTTGCCGACTACCCCTGGACGAACTGGTGCGTCGCCGAAGACTCCCACGTGGAACGCGTCGCGACTCTGCAACGGATCTACCTCGAACACCTGGCACTACCGTTCGGGCGTTCCTACATAGACGATTCCGGCAACGGCGTCATCGCAGTCCTGCCGCCGGACGCTCCAGAGCCTGATGAAGCGACCGTCGAGAAGATCGTCGAACTGCACGGAGATCGGTTCGAGCGCGTTCTTCAGGCTGACGAACAACTGTCTGCGCTTCCCGTCCCCGACAACGCGTGGTCGTTGGCAACGATCGGTACGACGCCGCGCTCACGCGGAACCGGATTGGGTTCTGCGCTACTGAAACATGCTTTGGCGGAACTGGATCGAACCGAACAGAATTGCTGGCTCGATACGTCGACCGAACGAAATCTACCGCTGTACCAACGGTTCGGTTTCACGATCGTCGGCCAGACCTCGCTCCCCGACGGACCGGACGTATGGCGGATGCATCGACTTCAGAGCTGATTGTTCGACTTCAGCACTCGCCGAATCATTTTCGACAACGACGCGTATTGGGTGATCGTGTTGACGGCGATCCACCTCGAGACCGGCCACGTCCGGGTCCACGAGAAAACCCCGACCGACAGCAGTTGATCATCGTCAAGGGTCTCGATGTAGTTGCGCAACATCGCAACAGCAGCTCCCAAGCGGTCACGAAGCTCCTGAGCCGGAATGTCGATGCTCGCGTCGACAACCGACTGGTTCAGTGCGGGTGTTTGCGTCCACTTGTAACCCGCCGCCGGCGTCTGCGGAGCCTCGTCTCGCAGCCCGGCACCTATCCACTCTGCGACGGCCTCTGCCCACCAGACACGCACAGCGAGTACGTCGTGCACCGTCCACGCATCGACGGCAACGGCGTCGAACGCATCGGCCTCGGCGACGCCGTCGAGTAACGCTTCGAGTTTCGAATACGCCGAGTCCAGCTCGCTCACTAGTTCTTCGCGTGACCAGGTCTGCGCCACAATGCCTCCGAACGATCAGTGGAGAAGAAAGAAGCGGGACCATCTCGACTCGATGGCCCCGCCTCCAACTTTAACGTCCTTCCGGATTCAGTTCAGCTCACCCAAGAACCTTCCGAGGTTCTCGGCGATTTCCTTCGACCTGGTGTGGTGCAGGTAGTGGTCTCCGTCCAGCAAGATCACCTCTCCGTGATCGACGGAGGCTGCCTGCCCCTCGTGCAGCTCTGTCCAGCCCTGAACTTCTGAATTGTTCACGGCGAACAACAGAATCGGAAGATCGGCTGGGAACGTCTTGCCGATTGCTTCAGCAAAGTTACTCGAAAGATGATCCATCTCGTTGAGATAGGTATCGCTGAAGTTGTTCTTCGCAGTCAACTGTCGCATCTCGTCCTTTGCGGCGGGATCGAGGTACTCGTCCGAGGCTTCACCACCGACGACCTTGGACAGCAATTCCGCCAAGCCCAATTGCCTTCCAACTCGGAGTGCGTCGATCGGGAATTTGGTATCCATGTTCGGCTGCCCTGGAACACTGCTGTCGATACCCACGAATGCGGTGACCTCGTCACGGTACTTCGCGGTGTAGTCCAGCGCATAGAGACCAGTGATCGAGTGCCCCATGAGGATGTATTCGTCAATTCCCAGCGACTGTACTGCCGTATGAATCTCTTCGACGATGTTCGCAGTCGTGCGGTCCTTGTCCGTTCCATCACTGTAGCCGTAACCGAAGGGCTCGATCGTGACGACGCGGTAGTCAGGTGCGAGCTCGTTGACAAGCGGTGTGAAGTCGAGAATCGGTGCGGACGTTCCGAACCCGGGTAACAGCACTATGGTCTGATCGCCGTTGCCGCGGATCGAGTAGCTCATGTTCTTTCCGTCGACGGACACGAACTGGTTGCCCGTCTCCCCGGCCGGAACGCTCGCTTTGCTGGAGCCGACATTGAATACGAGCGCTATCGATACCAGCACAACCAGAACTACGGACACCGAAGCAACCAGCTTCAGTGCAACGGTACGAATCTTCTTCATTCTCATCCTCATCTTCTCGGGCGTCGATACGGCTAGGAAAGGCTCGACATCGAGGCCGCACTGGTCTCGTCGAGCACACGCAACACGTTGTTGCCCATCAGCTTTGCCAAGTCCTCCGCGGACCAACCGCGTTCCGCCAGACGGTCTATCAACACCGCGAAACCGGATACGTCCTGCATACCGTCCGGAAAGTCGTCGAACCCATCGTAGTCACTGCCCAAACCGATGTGGTCGATGCCCGCGACGTCTCGGGCATGCTCGACGTGGTCGGCGAGATGGTCCACTGTCATCGCCGGTCGTGGGCCGACTCGCCCGCCTTTGAACCACTCGTTGTACTCGGCAGAAAGGAACATGGGTACAAAGGCGATCATGATGACCCCGCCGTTGTCCGCGAGCAGTCGCATGACGTCGTCGGGAACATTACGGGGGTGACCGCACAGCTGAGAGCACGACGAATGGCTGAAAATCACCGGCGCCGAAGACGTCTCGATGGCATCTCTCATCGTTTCCACCGAGACGTGCGACAGGTCGACGAGTACGCCGAGCCGATTCATTTCGCGCACGATCTCGCGACCGAAGTCGGTCAGCCCGCCGTGTACTCGAGTGTCCGTCGCGGAGTCCGCCCACCCGGTGTTGTCGTTGTGCGTCAGCGTCATGTACCGAAGACCAAGGCGCGCCATCATTCTCAGGACACCGAGCGAGCTGCCGATGCTGTGACCGCCCTCCGCGCCCAACAAGGACGCGACCTTGCCCTCGCTCCAGATGCGACGCACGTCGTCACCTGTACGCGCGAATTCGAAAGTATCCGGATATCGCTCGATCATCCGGTACACGTAGTCGATCTGTTCGAGTGTGTACTGAACCGCCTCTGGCTCCGTCCGGTCACACGGGGTGTAAACCGACCAGAACTGCGCACCGACGCCGCCGCGACCGAGTTTGTCGATGTCGGTTTGGAAGATGGAATCCTTCTCGAGATTCTCCACCGAGTATGCGGCAGTTTCGCGAGCCGTCCAGGCCAGATCGTTGTGACCGTCGATGACCGGCGCAAGGCCGTAAGCATCCAGTGCCGCGGGGTGATTCACGTCCGGAAAAGGAGCGAGAGGTTTCATCATGAGTTTTCCTCGAAAAGTAGTGCGGGCAGGTCGAGGGCCCTCATCGCCTTCGACCTGCCCGAGATTTCATTCAGCGGAGAGAATCATCTCGCCGCGACTAGTCGGAAATCTTCTTGAAAAGCCTTGTCATGTAGAGATATTGCTCGCCATCGATCGTGAGATGAGCCATCTCACCCGAAGCGCTCTCGTTACTGATCAAGAACCGGGAGGCGGACAGAGGCACGACCTTGGTGGGCGGAGCCGGCGGCTCGCCGTCGATCTCGACCTTGGCGAAGTTCTGCACCTGGAATCCGCCGTCCTCGCCGCGCGTGAGTTCGATTCGCACGGTTGTCGATTCATAGGTTCCGAGAATGTGCGACAGGTCGATGTCTTCCGCATTCGGCTCGGACTTCGGTTCCGGCAGAACGAGATCGAGCTCCTGGGCGATCTCCTTCTCGATGTCGTGGGCCAGGGCGCCGCCGCCACGCGAGTTGGTCACCACGGCCATGGCGAGACCGAGCTCGGGGAAGGTGTGAAAACGAGTGATCTGGCCGATCGTCGCACCACCGTGCTGCGCGGACGTCACGCCGCCCCAGTCGGACAGGATCCAGCCGAGGCCCCAGGCCTGATCGACGCTCGAGACCGCGGTCAGGTCGAATTGCGGAGTGCGCATCAGGCGCGCGGATTCTTCGGACAGAATGCGTTCACCCGTCAATGCGAGTCCGTCACGCATGTGTGCAGCACCGAAGGTCAGGAGCGAGCTGACCGATCCGGTGATGATCCCGGCCGGACCGATACCGCGCGGAAGCAGCCACTGCTTGGTCGGAATCACCTTGTCCGGCGGCGTCCGATCCGGGTTGGCCACGTGGCCGACGGCCGTGCGGAACAGCGGCGCGTCCTTGGCCTTGGTGATGATGTGCGTCAATCCGAGTGGCTTCCAGAGATATTCGACCAACGCCTCGTCCCACGTCATCTCACGAAGGACCTCGACGATGCGGCCGGCAACGGCAAAACCCGCGTTGCTGTAACTCAGATGCCCGCCGGGCTCGGTGACGCTGATCGCGGTCGCGAGTTCGTCGACGTACTTCTCGACGCAGTCGTCACCGTCACCGGTGTCGTTGAACAGGTCTCCGTCGATACCGCTTGTGTGCGTGAGCAACTGGCGGATCGTGATTTCCTTCGTGTTGGAAGGATCCGCGATCGTGAACTCCGGAAGCACCTCCACCACCAGGGTGTCCAGCGTCAGCTTGCCCTCGTCGACGAGCTGCATGATCAGCGTCGTCGTCCAGATCTTGCTCGCGGATCCGTACTGGAACAGGGTGTCTGCGTCGACGTCGACGCGCGTGTTCAGGCTCGTCACTCCGGTGGTGATGACACGGATGTCCGCCGCGCCGTCTTCGCCCAGCGCGATCACACCGACCTGCGCGCCCGGTACCGAATGCTTGGCTGCCAGTTCGTCGAGGCGTTCCTGCCACTTCGGGGCGACAAGTAGGTCCTTGGGCAAGTCGGTCACAGGTCGAACTCCTTCGATCATGGAAGCGAGCGGCGTAGACGGCGTTGCTGGGATCCGCTCAGGTCTCACTCGTCGGGAAGTGAGGTTGCGGAAGCAATAACCGTCCACCCATGATCTCAGTGTGCTCGCAGTCACGTCCTGGTCGATTGCACCGAAGTCGACCCCGAAAATGGTGCAATCCGACGAGCGAGTGTTCAGGATTCGCCATTCGAAACGATCAGCGCTCGAAGGTTCCTTCCAAGCGATTGCGTGAACCCGGATGGATCAAGCGCGCCGCGCTGACCAATCCGTTAGCCGACCACGTGCGGCGGCGAATCAGCAGGCACGGTTCCCCGCGATCGATGCGTAACAGCTCGCATTCGTCCGGGCTACCCAACACCGCTTCCACGACATGCTCGCCGCGAACCAGAGGCGCAACGTCACTCAAGTAGTTGTTGGGGGTGATCGCGGTGAAGTCCTGGCGCAGATAGTCTGGCGCCTCGTTCGGATTCACGAATCGGTCTTCCACCTGAATCGGAGTTTCGTCCTCGAAGTGCACCATCAGCGAATGGAACACCCGTTTGCCCACCGATTCACGAAGGAACGTCTGCCCGTGGTCGGTTTCTTCCTCACGAACGAAGACGACCTCGGTTCGATGACGGTGGCCGCGGCGCTGAATCTCGTCGGCGATGTTCTTGACTTCGAACAGCGGGGACGCGGTCTTCGTGGCGGCGACAAAAGTACCGACCCCCATCATCCGCACGATCAGACCGTCGCTGGTGAGTTCGCGAAGCGCTCGATTGATCGTCATTCGTGACAACCCCAGTGCACTGACCAGTTGATTCTCCGAAGGCAGCTGATCGCCTTCGGTCCACCGACCCGAGTTGATCTGCGAGACCACGAGGTTCTTGACCCGTTCGTAGGCAGGGGCGGACTCGCCGCCTGCCTCGTTGAACAGCACGGCGAGTTCTGCGTCCACTTCGGCAATCGCCATCGCCACCACCCGTTCGTCGAAAACCACCGAGTCGGTTCTCCCGTTCGGCCTCCGAAGTCTATCCGCCTCGTGCACCTTTCCGATCCATCCGAGAGCGTCCGCGCCGGACCTAACCCACCATGCGCCGCAATTGGCTCGTCGCAACCGAAAGCGCAGCAAGATCGTGTTGCCCGGATGCCTCGATCTCTGCGAGCGCGAGAGTGGACCTCTCGATTCTCGACGCATTCCTTTCTTCCCACCTCGAGAGTTTTTCCGCTGTCGTGTCACCCGCTTCCGCGTCGGCCAAGACGTCGAGGGTCAGGGCCCGCACCGTCGAGTACAACTCGTCCCGCAACGACAACCTCGCCAACGCGTTCCATTTTCCGTCCTTGCTCAACGCCGACACTCGATTGAGCATCGGGACGAGCCCAACATGCTCACCGAGCCGGAAATAGAGTTCGCCGGTCTCCGAGATCGTCCGATCGGCGAGGTCCGCGATCTCCACCACGTCGAGCAGTCCGAACTGATCGAGCAATATCTCCACTCGCCTGACCAGGTTCTCCGGCGCGCCTTTGTCCGTGATGAGGACCGTTCGCGCAGCCAGGTTCCGCTGATCTGCGCCTACCAGCCAGCCATCGAGCTCTGCCGACGCCTCCGCGATGCGATCACCGAATCTGCTGATCTCGGCCCCGACGGCCAGCGGTTGCGGACGACGTGTCAGCATCCACCGTGACGCCCGGTCGAGCAGTCGCCTGGTGAGCAGGATCAACTCGTCGGACACTGCGGTCGAGATCGAGGCTTCGCTGATGTCGTGCCACAACCCCCACAGTCCGAACACCTCGGAGACCACAGTGAAGGCACGTACTGCGTCTTCCGGATCAGCGCCGACTTCTTCACCGAGCCGATACGCATAGGTGATGCCGCCTCGATCGATGACGTTGTTCGTCAGCACTGTCGCGACGATCTCGCGACGAAGTGGGTGCCGGTCGAGGGCGTCACCCCCTGCAACTCGAACGCCCTCCGGAAAATAGTTCGCCAGCACCTGGCGGTAGATCTGGTTGTCGATCGAGCTTCCCGCCAACAGCGTGGATTTCAGATCGAGCTTGACGTGGGCCATCAGTGTGGCGAGTTCCGGCGACGTCAGCCCCGTTCCCGACTTCTCGGCCGCGGCGAACTGCTTCTTGGTCGGAAACCCTTCGATGACACGGTCGACGATCCCGCGCGATTCGAGGTTGGAAATCACTCTGCCGTGCACACCGATCATCGCCCCCGCATCCGCCCGCGTGGTACCCATCAGTTCGTTCTGCGAACGGTTGTCTGCGAGAACGAGTTTTGCGACCTGGTCGGTCAGCGATTCGAGTAGTGCGTCACGACGTGAGTCCGTGACGACGCCTGAGCTGATCAGAGAGTCGAGAAGGATCTTGATGTTCACCTCGTGGTCGGAACAATCGACTCCGGCCGAATTGTCGAGGGCGTCTGTGTTGATCCGTCCACCGCCGCGTGCGTATTCGATCCGTCCGGCCTGGGTGAGGCCGAGATTGCCTCCTTCACCGATCACTCGGGCACGCACTTCGTTGCCGTTCACCCGAACGGCGTCGTTGCTCTTGTCGCCGACTTCGAGGTCGGACTCACCGGAGGCCTTGACGTACGTTCCGATGCCGCCGTTCCACAACAGATCTGCCGGGGACCGCAGAATCGCCCGAACCAGTTGTGGTGGAGTCAGTTCGGTGACGTCGTCCTCGAGGCCCAGTGCCTCTCGTATCTCGTCACTGATCGGAACGCGCTTCGCCGAGCGTTCCCACACTCCGCCGCCGGCACTGATCAAGGTCGGGTCGTAGTCGGCCCACGAGGATCGTGGGAGCGCAAAGAGACGTGATCGCTCGTCGTACGAGCGCTCAGGCGACGGGTTCGGATCGACGAACACGTGCCGATGATCGAACGCCGCGATCAGGCGAATGTGTCTGCTGCACAACATACCGTTGCCGAAGACGTCGCCACTCATGTCTCCGATCCCCACCGCGGTGAAGTCATCGTGCTGGGTATCGACGCCGAGCTCACGGAAGTGCCGCTTGACACTTTCCCAGGCGCCCTTCGCCGTGATACCCATGGCTTTGTGGTCGTAGCCGACCGACCCGCCGGACGCGAAGGCGTCGCCGAGCCAGAATCCGTACTCCGCGGCAACCTCGTTCGCGATGTCGGAGAACTTCGCAGTTCCCTTGTCCGCGGCGACAACAAGATACGTGTCGTCTCCGTCGTGGCGAACGACCCGCCGCGCCGCGACAACGGCCCCGCTCTGCTTGTCGACGTTGTCGGTCAGATCGAGTAGTCCGCGAATGAAGGATCGGTAGCAATCGATCCCGGCCGCCAACGCAGCTTCTCGGTCTGCGTCTGCGCCCAGCCCTGGAACCGGTGGGCGTTTGACGACAAATCCGCCCTTCGCTCCGACAGGCACGATGACTGCGTTCTTGACTGCCTGCGCCTTCACCAATCCCAGTACCTCGGTGCGAAAGTCCTCTTTCCGATCCGACCAGCGCAAGCCGCCGCGAGCCACCGTACCGAAACGAAGGTGCACACCTGCTACATCGGGTGAGTACACGAATATCTCGAACTTCGGTCGAGGGAAAGGCAATACGGACAGCTTCTCCGAATCGAACTTCAACGAGAGCGCGCCGAGCGATTCAGTGGGATACACGAAATAGTTGGTACGCAACGTGTTACGGACCAGTTCGGACAACGCGCGCAGGATCCGATCGGCGTCGAGTCCTTGCACCTGCGCCACGGCCGTTTCCACGTCCGCTGCTGCACGTGCACCTCGATCTCCGTCGACGACGTCAGGATCGAAACGGCTCTCGAACAATTCGCACAATCTGCCGGCGATCTCGGGATGATCGGCAAGTACCTCGGCGACGCGACCGGTGCTGTAAGGAAATCCCGCTTGCTGCAAGAACTCCGCGTATGCCCGCAGCACCACTACCTGTTTCCAGCCGAGTCCCGCGATCGCGACCAATTCGTTGAACGAGTCCGGCTCGGCGTCACCGTTTCGAACCGCGGCAAACGTCGCCGCGAATCGCGCGGCAAAGTTGTCGAAGCCTTCGACCGGAGCACTCGGATAGTCGAGCGTGAACTCGTAGATCCTGGACTGTTCGGTTCCCACCGGTGCGATCTCGTACGGGCGCTCGTCGACCACTTCGACGCCCAGGCTCTGCAATACGGGCAGCACCTCGCCCAGCGAGAGCGGATCACCCGAGACGTACAGCCCGAGACGGTGAGTACCCGGTCCGTCGACAGATCGGGCCAACCGTGGACTTACTTCTCCGGGCGCGAGGCCCTCGAACACCGCCATGTCCTCGGCGGCTCGGACAGCGTCGAAATCCTGCTTGTATGCCACCGGAACGCGCTCGGCGAACCGAGCACGCCTGCGCCGCTCGTCGTAGTGCGAAGCATCCAGAACGAATCGTTCGTCCCACGTCAGGCACGCGTCGACGACGAGGTCCCGAATCTCCCGTGCTTGTCGCGCCGACGCGAAGTTCGCGTCGCCGCCGACTGTGGCCGTGAAATGTACGACGGCCAAGGGGGATTCCGAGACTCGACTGGAGAACTCGATATTGTGGGCACCGAGTGCGTCGGCGAGTACCGACTCGGCCATTGTTCTGATCGTCGTACTGAATTTCTCGCGCGGAACGAAGAGCAAAGCCGACAACTCTTGATCTCGCCCTGTCGCCGGGGAACTTCCCACCGGTTGCAAGAACAGATGGATCGATGTGCGGCCGTCCACGGAAGTGAGTTCGTCCAGCGCGTCCGCGATTCGGGCCGGCTCGGCCGCCAGGAGCACTGTGACCGGAATCGACTGAATCACTGCCAGCATCGATTGTCCGACAAACGAATCGACGGTGGATCCTGAGGCCTCGAAGATGTCTGCGACGCGTCCTCGCACGAGCGGGGTTCGCCTGACGTCGGCGACGATACCGGTCGCGGTGAAGAACCCGACGAATCGGTACGCACGGTCGCCGACGGACACGTCGATCTCGGTGGCGTATTCGGATCCACCGAACCCTTGCCGGAGGTACACCACTGCAATCGCGAGGGGCGCCGCTTTCGAATCCGAAGAGCCGGTTGGATCGGGGAGCACGCCGATGGCGTACGGCTCGTCACTGTCGACAGTTCGCGCACCACCGATGACACTGAAGTTTCCGGCGCTGCACCACCGGAGAAAGTCAGCTTCTTCGGCGTAGCCGTTCGAGTCCAGTTGCTCGCGCGCCTCGTCGACGAGGTCCCGCAGGGGCACGGAATCGCGGAAGGCACGCGCGATACGGTCGAGGATTCCGGCGACGTCGTCCGCGATCACCTGCGCCTGCGCGTCCGAACAGTGTGCGGGTAGTCCTATGTGGATCCATGATTCGGTGCGCTCCCCGGCCCGGGCGTCTTCGGTGCTGTGCGCCGGTTGTACGGCTGTGCGAAGCACGGGGTGCACCACGAATTCAGGTTCCACGCGGGCACGGGCAAGTGTCGCCAAGACCGCTTCGACGAGCTGCGGCATGTCGTCGCCGACGTATTGAATCGCGGGGCTATCCCCTAACTCCCCGGCCGGCGCGAGTCGCGAGATCGACGAGTTGTGTCCTCGTCGACGCGAAAGGTCCATGTGCGCGGCGACAATCGCCAGCTTGCGGTCTTCGGCGAGCGCAGCGTATCGGTCCGCCGACAAGCCCTCGAAATACGTACTGGACACCCTCCTCACATTCTCGGAGTCCGGTGTCGTGTCGACTGAAACGAGGCTCATGTCAGCACCTTCCGTCGAAAGCCACGCTGCTTCCGACTTGTAGTGGGTTCGATCCGCAATCAACTTGTCTATACAGGCTTAGACAAGTTGATCATTGCAGAACGTGAGCCGCGACACAACAACTTCACCCCTGGACAAATTCGCCACCCTCGGTCATAGTCAGTCCATGCCAACTAGTGGCAATTAGATTTCATTAGATGAAATTCGTAACTATTCCGCCTCGAAGGAGCCCCCGTGACTACCCAGACCGCGCCCGACACCGACAGCGTCGATCTCGCAGAGTTCCGCAGCACTGTCCGAGCCTTCGCCAACGCCGAGATCCACCCAGGAGCAGCCGCACGCGACGAGTCCAAGGAGTTCCCGGCGCAGCTGGTCAAGCGCCTCGGGCAGCAGGACCTCATGGGCATTTCCGTGCCCGAGGAATTCGGCGGGCTGGGTCTGTCGACACGAACCCAACTGGTCGCCATCGAAGAAGTTGCACGCACCGACGCCGCGCTGGCATCGATCTACACCGCCCACTACCTGGGCCTCGAGCCGATTCTCGTCGGCGGCTCCGAAGAGCAGAAGCATCGCTGGTTGCCCCAGCTCGCGTCGGGCGAACTACTGGCCGGCTTTGCACTCACAGAACCCGATGCCGGCTCCGACATCGCCTCGATGCGTACCGTCGCCCGACGCGAGGACGACGGCTGGCATCTCTCCGGATCGAAGACGTACATCTCCAACGCCAAGGAAGCCGACCTGGTCGTGCTCTTCGCCAAGACGGACCCGAGCGCAGGATTCCGAGGCATCACCGCCTTCGTCGTCCCCAAGGGAACTCCGGGAATCAGCTACTCGGAGCCGCAGGACAAGATGGGAATTCGTTCGGCCCCGACGTACACCGTCTACCTCGACGACGTCGTTCTGCCGCTCGACTCCGTGATCGGCACCGAAGGTCGCGGCGGCAACATTGCCTTGACCGCCCTGAACCGAGCACGCATCGACGTAGCGGCAATGGCAAACGGCATCGCTCTGCGCGCTTGGGAACTGGGACGCGAGTACGCAACGGAGCGAAAGCAGTTCGGCACGCCGATCTTCGACTTCCAGGCAATCCAGCTACTCCTCGGTGGCTGCGACGCGCAACTTGTCGCATCACGCGTCACCGCAGACTGGGCCGCCGACGTCAAGGACGCCGGTCAGGACATCCGCCGCGCCGCATCGATTTCGAAGTACGTCGCCACCGAAGCCTGCTTCTCGATCGTCGATCAAACCGTACAGATCCACGGTGGCGCAGGTTTCATGCGCGAATCGGAAATCGAACGCCTGTACCGCGATTGCCGCATTCTCCGCATCTTCGAGGGCACCTCGCAGATCCAGTTGCTCACCATTGCCGGCAATGCTCCGTCGCCGCGTTCCACCGAGTTCTGAAAGGCGCGGACATGACTGCACTTCCCCCACTCGACGGCATCCGGGTCATCGACCTCTCGCGCGTCCTTGCCGGACCCTACTGCACCGCACTGCTTTCCGACGCCGGTGCGGACGTCGTCAAGATCGAATCCGAACACGGTGAAGACTCTCGGCACCTCGGCCCGTTCCGCGACGGCGAGAGCATCTACTTCAACGTGCTCAATCGTGGCAAGCGTTCGGTGGCACTCAACCTCAAGAACGACGAGGACCGTGAGGCGCTGCTGACGCTCATCGAGACCGCCGACGTCGTCGTCGAAAACTTTCGCCCCGGCGTCACCAAGCGCCTGGGAATCGACTACGAGGCTGCGCGGGCTCGCAATCCGCGGATCGTGTACGCGTCCATCTCCGGTTTCGGACAGGACGGGCCCATGTCCGGAGCCGCCGCCTACGACCTTGTAGTCCAGGCTCTTTCGGGCATCATGAGCATCACCGGTTCGGAGGAATCCGGGCCGACACGGTTGGGTGAGTCGTTCGGAGACCTGGTCGCCGGGCTGTTCGCCGCCTGGGGAATCAGTACCGCCCTGCTGAGTGCACGGGCGAGCGGACTCGGGCAGCACCTTGACGTCGCGATGTTCGACAGCATGCTCGCCATGCTGCCGACAGCACACAGCCAACTGCAATCCACCGGGCTCACGCCCCCACGCGTCGGCAACCGTCATCCGGTGTCAACACCGTTCGACACCTACAAGGCCGACGACGGACTCTTCGTCCTCGCGGTTGCGAGCCAGTCGGGTTTCGAGAAGCTGGCGCAGACGATGAATCGCGTCGACCTGATCGCAGATCCTCGATTTGCCGACGACACCGCCCGGACCGAGAACGAACCGGCACTGCGCAAGGAGATCGAAAACTGGGCTGCCGGAAAGACCGTCGCCGACGTGGTCGATATTCTCGGCGACGCGGGCCTCGCCGGCTCGGAAATCTGGGACGTCCAGCAGGCACTCACCTCCGCGCAGGCCGAGTATCGCGGAGTCGTCGAATCGTTCGAGCACCCGGTAGCAGGAAAAATCTCCTACGTACGACAACCCGTCGTGTTCGGTGATAGCCGACGCCCCGATGTCCGCCGCAGTCCCCTGCTGGACGAGCACCACGGTGAGGTACTGCCGGGCTCGCGATAGATTCAGCGCAGACATCCCTCGGCACTTGGAGTAGGACATGGCCCCCGGCGACGTGACCCGCAGCGCGAATCGCACGTTCGAACTTCTCGGTGCGATCGTCGAGCACGGCGGGTTGACGCTCGGCGACGCCGCCAAGGCAACCGATCTGGCAACCAGTACCGCGCTTCGCCTGATCAGAAGCCTCGAACAAACCGAGTTCGTCGTCCGCGGCGAGGACAACGTCTATCGCGTCGGCCCGCGGCTACTACAGATCGGGGCTCGCGCACTCGGTGACAATCAACTGTTGCCGAGAGCGCGGCCCGCGATGAAGGCCATCGCCGAAACCACGAGAGAGTCGACCTACCTGTCGACGAAGGGACCGAAAGACACTGCGCTGTATCTCGATCAGATCGAGGGCACGCACGCGATCCGCCACATGGGGTGGGTGGGCCAGAGCGTTCCCCTGGACGGCACCGCCGTCGGCGCAGCGTTGAGCGGCAAGGTAGGCGAGAGCGGGTACGCCATTGCGCACGACACCATCGAGGATCACTCGACCGGAGTTGCCGCGCCGATCTACAACGCGGTCGGTCAGATAGCCGGAGCGCTCAGCGTCGTGGGCCCGACATTCCGTCTGACGGACGAGGTCTGCGCCAGCCACGGTCGTGTCTTGGTGGAGCACTGCGCCCGGTTGTCCGCGGAACTCGGTAGCCAGACTCCCTGACCACCCCGAGCGCTTGGCGATTCAGTCTCGTATCCGAGACAATGTGGTTCCCCGCTCCCACCTCAGCCCTACCCGTAAGGACACACCCCACATGACGACGAGCCGCGTGAAATCTGCTGAGCGCGTGCTCGACGTGCTCGATCTCCTGGCCCGCCGGGGTGTGCCGCTGGCGACGGCAGAAATCTCCAGCGCCCTCGAGCTGCCGAAGAGTACGACGCATCACCTCCTCAATGTCATGCGGGATCGACGGTTCGTCTCGTACTGGGCTGATCAACGCGCCTGGACCCTGGGTGTCTCGGCGTTCGAAGTCGGTGCGTCGTACATGCGCTCCGGCCCACTTCACCGTGAGGGCCAACGATTCATGCTGGCACTCACTCAGTCGACGGATGAGACGTCTCATCTCGCGGTACTACAGGGGTCTGACGTCATCTACCTCGACAAACGTGAACCACTGAAGCCGGGCGTGCGATTGGTGACCGAAATCGGGACTCGCCTTCCGGCGCATCTCACCGCAGTCGGGCGCGCGATTCTGAGCCGTCTGGACGTGGAACAGATCAGCGCGCTCTACGAGGGATACACCTGGCCGACGCGGACCGGAACGGGACCGTCGACGCTCGCCGAACTGCGAGAACTGCTCGCCGCAGCACGTGATAGCGGGTACGCGGTCGAAGAGAATGCGACGACATCCGGGATCAATTGCATCGCCAGCCCCGTGATCACACGGGACGGTCGTCCGGTCGCAGCTCTCGGCGTCACCTTCCTCTCCGGCTCCAAATCGGCCGAGGAGAGTGCCCTGATCGCCGACCGAGTGCGCACCGTCAGCGCCGAGTTCTCCGCCGATCTCGGAGATCGAATGGTGGAGACCCCGACCGCAGACATGTAACAAAATTCTCCGTTTCGCACTCTGTGGGCCTTGTTTTCGTCTCATATTCAAGACTAGAGTCTCGTATACAAGACTTTGTTAGATAGCCACGCATCATCATTGGAGTCCCATGAACGCCACCCCTGCCACCCAGACAGCCACCCGAACCATCGAGGTCGGAATCGGCTCTGTCACCATCGCCGACGTCGTCGACGTCGCGCGCAACGGATACGGCGTTGCATTGACCGCGGAATCACTGGCCGCGATCGCCGAAAGTCGTGCACGCATCGAAGCGCTGGCCGCAGACCCCACACCGGTCTACGGAGTTTCCACCGGATTCGGCGCACTTGCCACCCGGCACATTCCGGCGCATCTGCGGACACAGTTGCAGCGCAGCCTGATCCGCTCACATGCGGCAGGTTCGGGACCGGAAGTCGAACGCGAAGTGATCCGGGCCTTGATGCTTCTGCGTCTGTCGACGCTCGCCACCGGGCGAACCGGAGTGCGCCCTGTAGTCGCACAGGCGTACGCCGACCTACTCACCGCAGGCATCACCCCGGTGGTGCACGAATACGGCAGCCTCGGATGCTCGGGAGATCTGGCACCACTGGCGCATGTGGCGATGGCAATCATCGGTGAAGGTTCCGTCCGCACCGCCGACGGTGAACTCACCGATGCGGCAACGGCATTGGCTGCCCATGGTCTCGAACCGGTGGTTCTGGCCGAGAAGGAAGGCCTCGCACTGATCAACGGTACCGACGGGATGCTCGGTCAACTGGCCCTTGCGATCACCGATCTCGATCATCTGCTCAAGTTGGCCGACATCGCTGCCGCTATGAGCGTCGAGGGCTTGCTCGGCACCGATCAAGTGTTCGCCGCCGATCTTCAGGCGCTTCGCCCCCACCCCGGACAGGGCGCGGCCGCCTCGAACATGGTGCGCTTGCTTGCCGACTCCCCGATCGTCGCCAGCCATGCGGGCCCTGACTGCACCAGAGTTCAGGACGCGTACTCACTGCGGTGCGCACCGCAGGTTGCCGGCGGCGCACGCGACACCGTCGATCACGCCCGACTGGTTGCCGGGCGCGAATTGGCCAGTGCTGTCGACAATCCCGTCGTCACTCTCGACGGAAGGGTTCGGTCGAACGGTAACTTCCACGGAGCTCCCGTGGCCTACGTCTTGGACTTTCTCGCCATCGTGACCGCGGATGTCGCGGGGATCAGCGAACGCCGCACCGACCGTTTCCTCGACGTAGCACGCAATCACGGTCTGACCCCCTTCCTCGCCGACGACCCCGGTGTCGACAGCGGACTGATGATCGCGCAGTACACACAAGCTGCCATCGTGTCCGAACTCAAGCGACTCGCGAGCCCGGCCAGTGTCGATTCGATTCCCTCCTCGGCCATGCAGGAAGATCACGTCTCCATGGGATGGTCGGGTGCACGCAAGCTCCGCCGGTCCATCGACGGTCTCACCCGAGTTCTCGCGATCGAGATACTGACTGCAGCAAGAGGAATCGATTTGCGCTCCCCACTCGAGCCCTCCCCCGCCACCGGAGCCGTCCTTCGGACCCTGCGCGAGAAGGTGCAGGGGCCGGGTACCGATCGCTTCCTGTCCCCCGAGATCGAGGCCGCGGTGGACTTGGCGGCATCGGGTGCACTTGTTGCGGCTGCAGAGAACGCGATCGGCGCCCTGGCATGAGCGCGCCCGGTGCGCTGAGGCCTCGCCCCCGACCCGAAATCGAAGCGCTTCCTCGATACTCCAAAGCCGCCGGCCTCGAGCAGGTTCGGTGGCGGGCGTCGAGCAACGAGTCGACTGTTGCACCCTCGGCGGCCATTCTCGAGGCCGTCAATCTCGCGGCCTCACACTCACACTTGTATCCGTCGCTGTTCGGCGACACACTGATAGCCCGGTTGAGCGACCGTCTGGGCGTGGGCGACGACCAGGTACTGGTCGGCGCCGGGTCGTTGGCACTGCTCCAGCAGGTATTGACCGCATACACGGGCCCTGGCACCGAAGTCGTCTACCCGTGGCGCAGCTACGAGGCGTACCCGATACTGATCGGAATCGCCGGGGCGAGCGGTGTACCCGTCGCACTCGATTCCGAACATCGGCATGATCTGAGTGCAATGGCGGCAGCCGTGACGCCGCAGACCCGCGCAGTACTCGTCTGCAACCCCAACAATCCGACCGGAAGCGAGTTCTCGACCGCGGAGTTCGTCTCGTTCGCCCGCTCGATCCCGAGCGACGTCCTCATCCTTCTGGACGAGGCTTACCGGGAGTTCGCGACCAGCGACGTCGACGGCGTCGACCTGCTTCGAGCCTTTCCCAACATCGTCGTCTTCCGAACCTTCTCCAAGGCTTACGGATTGGCCGGACTTCGTGCCGGCTATGCCGTCACCAACTCGGCGATCGCAGCGGATCTTCGCAGCGCTGCACCGCCCTTCGGGCTCAGCGCCGTTGCCGAGGCCGCGGCCTGCGCGGCCCTGACCGATCCGGCACACACCGATTCGATAGTCGAAACGGTGACCGCGGGTCGTTCTCACCTACGTGAGCAATTGGCTCTGCGCGGCGTCGAGACGGTCCCGAGCGGTGCCAACTTCGTGTGGATCCCTCTCGGCAAGAGAGCTTCTGCACTCGAAGCGGCCTGCGTCGCGCAGGGTGTCTCGGTCCGGATGTTCCCCGGCGAGGGAGTGCGGGTGACCGTAGGTGAGCGGGCAGCAGAAGACGCCGTGATCGCCGCTGTGGATGCACTCGCACACAACCTTTGACCGACTGGAGAAAAGAATGTCCGTCCACGAACTTGCTCGGTCGATCGGTTCGAGTCGCCTGATCACCGACCCTGCGGTAATGGACTCGTACCGCCGTGACGAGGCCCATCTCGCCGAACCCGGCCATCCGGTAGCCGTCATGCTCGCCGAAACTGCGGCCGACATTTCCGAGGCTCTGAAATGGGCTACTGCTCACCGTGTCCCGGTGGTAACCCGCGGTGCGGGAACCGGTTTGGCGGGCGGCGGGGTAGCCGTCGAGGGCTGCCTGGTCATCTCGACCACTCGCATGCGCTCGATTCTCGAGGTCAATCCGGACGATCAGCTCGCTGTCGTGGAAGCCGGGGTGATCAACGCTGACATCAGCCGAGCAGCAGACGAGTACGGGCTGATGTACGCCCCTGATCCGAGCAGTTTCGAGATCTCCACGATCGGCGGAAACATCGCCACCAACGCCGGTGGACTGCGTTGCGTGAAGTACGGCGTCACCCGCGATTCAGTCCTGGGTCTCGAGGTTGTGCTCGCCGACGGTCGGATCGTGCGGACAGGCCGAAGGACCGTCAAAGGTGTTGCGGGATACGACTTGACCAGTCTTCTTGTCGGTTCGGAAGGAACACTCGGAGTCGTCACGAGTGCCACGCTGAAGTTGCAGCCCAAGCCCAAGAGAGCACCGGTCACCGTCGTCGGCAGTTTCGATTCTCTCCGCTCCGCAGCGGACGCGGTTGCCGCGGTCGTTCGCGACGGAATCGGGCCGAGCCTGCTGGAGCTGATCGATCGAGCAACGCTGCGCGCCGTCGACGACTGGAAACGAATCGGGTTGGAAGACAACACCGCCGCGATGCTGATCGCACAGGCCGACGGGGTCGATGCCGACGCAGCAGCCGCGGCGATGCAGAAACACTTCGAGAGGGCGGGCGCCGATTTTGTCGCCGTCTCGCAGGACGCGGCAGAAGCCGCACAGCTACTCGAGATTCGCCGACTCGCCTATCCGGCTTCCGAACGACTCGGGCAATGTCTCGTGGAAGACGTCGGGGTCCCGCGGTCGAAACTGCCCGACATGCTCGAGAGTATCGACCGAGCGGCCGCCGAGTACATGGTCAAGATCATGACTGTCGCGCATGCTGGTGACGGCAACGTCCATCCGACCTTCGTCTTCGACCGCACTGCCGACGGCTCGGTCCCCGAAGCCGTGTGGACCGCCGCGGACGAGGTCTTCCGGCGTGCTCTCGAACTCGGCGGAACTCTGACCGGAGAGCACGGCGTCGGCGTTCTGAAGCGTCGCTGGCTCTCTCTCGAGCTCGGCGAGGACAGCATGCAACTGCACCGATCGATCAAGGCTGCCTTCGACCCGCTCGGAATCCTCAACCCGGGTAAGGGTTTCTGATTTCTCGCGCGGTGTTACACAGCATTTACGCGAAAACGGGTCCCGGGTATTGACGCCTGTATATACAGGCATATACATTTATCCGCAGTGACAGTGACCCAGCGCACAAAGCACAAGGCGCAAAGCACCAAGCACGAAGAAGGTGGGCAATACCCCGACGTCGATTCCGTCGCTCGACGGGCTCGCAGCAGAAAGACAGGCCTATGACTCACGATGGACCGGCCGAGGTCATCCTCACTCCGGAACGACGCACTATCGACGTCGTCCCGGATGCAGAACGACACGGCACCCCGCGCAGCCAGTTCACTCTCTGGTTCGGCGCCAACATGCAGATCACTGCAATCGTCGACGGCGCTCTCGCCGTCGTATTCGGCGCGGACGCCATCTGGGCGATCGTCGGACTTCTGATCGGCAACATCTTCGGTGGCGCTGTCATGGCGCTTCACTCCGCACAGGGCCCGCGTATGGGTCTCCCCCAGATGATCTCGAGTCGCGCCCAGTTCGGCGTCAAGGGAGCAGTCGTACCGCTTGTTCTCGTCATCCTGATGTACCTCGGCTTCGCTGCCACCGGCACCGTGTTGGCCGGACAGGCCGTCAACAAGATCCTGCACATCGACAGCCCCACCGTCGGCATCGTCGTCTTCGGTCTCCTCACCGCATTCGTCGCGGTCACCGGCTACAAGCTGATCCACATCGTCGGCAGGATCGCCACCGTCGTGGGCATCGTCGGATTCTCCTACCTGGCCGTTCGACTGTTCCTCGAGTACGACGTCGCCTCGTACGTCGGCATCAAGGGCTTCGACATAGTCACCTTCCTGCTCGCGATCTCGCTGGGTGCCGGTTGGCAGCTCACCTTCGGCCCGTACGTCGCCGACTACTCGCGTTACCTGCCGCGCAGCACTTCCGAGAGCACCACGTTCTGGTCGACGTTCCTCGGTAGTGTCATCGGATCGCAGTGGTCCATGACCTTCGGCGCTCTCGTCGCGGCCTGCGCCGGCGACGCGTTCCTGGGTAACCAGGTCGGCTTCATGGGAGATCTGGCCGGACCCGCTGCCATCGCCTTCCTGATCTACTTCGTCATCCTGGTCGGCAAGCTGACGGTGAACGTGCTCAACGCCTACGGCGGATTCATGTCGATCCTGACCACCGTCACCGCCTTCAACGGACAGTCGCGAATCTCGAGCACCGCGCGCACCCTCTACATCCTCGGTTTCACTGCGGTCTCGGTCTTGATCGCCATCGCCGCCAGCGCCGACTTCCTGGACAACTTCAAGAACTTCGTCCTGGTGTTGCTGATGGTGTTCACGCCGTGGAGTGCGATCAATCTGATCGACTACTACCTGATCTCCAAGGAACGCATCGACATTCCGGCGCTGTACGACGTCAACGGTCGATACGGAGCATGGAACTTCACCGCATTGGCTTGCTACGCCGCCGGCGTTCTCGCCCAGATCCCGTTCCTCGCCCAGAAGATGTACACCGGCCCCGTCACGGACATGCTCGGCGGCGCCGACATCTCGTGGCTGGTCGGCATCGTGTTCACCGGGCTGATCTATTACCCACTCGCCAAGCGCACGAGCAATCCCCCTTCGTCGATGATCTACCCCGATCACACCGCGATGACCGACTCTCGCGTCTGATCCCCCAACGTCTTTCGAACTTCAGCAAGCTAGGAGAACACAATGGAAATCAGCACCCCCGGCCACGAGCCGCGCCCCGTCCGTGCTCCCCGCGGCCCCGAGCTCACGACGCTCGGTTGGCAGCAGGAGGGTGCCCTGCGCATGCTCATGAACAACCTCGACCCCGATGTTGCCGAGCACCCGGACAGCCTCGTCGTCTACGGCGGAACCGGTCGCGCAGCGCGTAGTTGGGCTGCCTTCGACGCCATGGTCGCCACGCTGAAGACGCTGAAGAACGACGAGACCATGCTGGTGCAGTCCGGCAAGCCGGTCGGTGTCTTCCGCACCAACGAGTGGGCACCGCGAGTGCTGATCGCCAACTCCAACCTGGTCGGTGACTGGGCGAACTGGGAAGAGTTCCGCCGTCTCGAAGACCTCGGCCTGACCATGTACGGCCAGATGACCGCAGGCTCCTGGATTTACATCGGCACCCAGGGAATCCTGCAGGGTACGTACGAGACCTTCGGCGCCATCGCGAAGAAGCGCTACAACGGCTCACTCGCCGGAACGATCACCCTCACTGCGGGTCTCGGCGGCATGGGCGGCGCTCAGCCTCTCGCCGTCACTATGAACGACGGCGTCGCGATCTGCGTCGACTGCGACATCACCCGCATCGACCGTCGTATCGCCCACAAGTACCTCGACACCAAGGCAGACAGCATCGAGCACGCGCTCGAACTGGCGACCGCGGCACGCGATGCCAAGAAGCCGCTCTCCATCGGCCTCGAAGGCAATGCGGCAGAGATCTTCCCGGCGCTGCTGGAGATGAAGGCCCCCATCGACATCGTGACCGACCAGACCTCGGCGCACGATCCCCTCGCCTACCTGCCGATCGGCATTGACTTCGGCGACATGAAGACCATGTCGGAGAAGGATCCGCAGAAGTTCACCGAAGATTCCCGCAACGCGATGGCCGCACACGTCAAGGCCATGGTCGGATTCATGGACGCCGGCGCCGAGGTATTCGACTACGGCAACTCCATCCGCGACGAGGCCCGCAAGGCCGGCTACGACCGTGCATTCGACTTCCCCGGATTCGTTCCCGCCTACATCCGTCCGCTCTTCGAAGAAGGCCTCGGCCCCTTCCGCTGGGCGGCGCTCTCGGGTGATCCCAAGGACATCGAGGCCACCGACAAGGCCATCCTCGAACTCTTCCCCGAGAACGAGCACCTGCGCCGCTGGATCACCATGGCCGGCGAAAAGGTTGCCTTCGAAGGCCTTCCGGCTCGCATCTGCTGGCTCGGATACGGTGAGCGCCACCTCGCCGGCCTCAAGTTCAACGAGATGGTGGCCTCGGGCGAGCTCTCCGCACCGATCGCCATCGGCCGCGATCACCTCGACTCCGGATCGGTCGCCTCGCCGTACCGCGAAACCGAATCGATGATCGACGGGTCCGACGCGATCGCCGACTGGCCGCTGCTCAACGCCCTGGTCAACACCGCGTCCGGCGCTTCGTGGGTTTCACTCCACCAAGGCGGCGGCGTCGGGATGGGGCGCTCCATCCACGCGGGACAGGTGTGCATCGCCGACGGCACCGAACTCGCAGCCAAGAAGCTCGAAGCAGTTCTCACCAACGATCCCGGGATGGGCGTCATCCGGCATGCGGATGCAGGATACGACCACGCCATCGACACGGCAGCCACCCGCGGCGTCCGCATCCCGATGACCGAGAACTGAAACAGCTCCACCACCTCACCCTGAGTTAGGAATTACATTGACCACGAATGGTTCTCGAACCACCGTTCTGACCAACATCGGAACCCTCGTCACCAATGACCCGACTCTGGGTGAGGGCAAGCTCGGCGTACGACACGACGCGGCAATCGTTTTCGACGACGGCGTTGTTGCTTGGGTCGGTGATTCCGCCGACGCCCCGGCTGCCGATATCGGTCAGGATATCGGCGGTCGGGCCCTGCTCCCCGGTTTCGTGGAGAGTCACTCGCACCTGGTGTTCGGTGGCGAGCGGGCCGAGGAATTCGCAGCTCGCATGGCGGGCGAGAAGTACGCCGCCGGCGGCATTCGCAACACCATCGAAGCGACGCGCTCGGCCACCGACGAACAATTGCAGGCCAATGTTCGACGCCTACTCGACGAATCCCTGCGCTCGGGCAGCACAACCGTCGAATGCAAGACCGGATACGGGCAGAACACCGAGAGCGAACTACGCAGCGCACTGATCGCCGGACAGTTCACCGACGAGGTCACACTGCTGGCCGCCCACGTTCCACCACCCGAATATGCCGGTCGCGTCGATGACTACGTCGCCATGGCGTGCGACGAGATGATCCCTGCCTGTGCGCCACACGCGAAGTGGATCGATGTCTTCTGCGAGCGAGGCGCGTTCAACCGCGAACAGGCACATGCAGTCCTGAGCGCAGGCGTCGCCGCTGGACTGATCCCCCGCGTCCACGGCAATCAACTCGGCGAAGGGCCAGGAGTTCAGCTCGCCGTCGAGATGGGAGCCGCATCCGTCGATCACGTCACCTACGTCACCGCCGAGGACATCGACGCCCTGGCTCAGAGTTCCACCGTCGCAACACTGTTGCCGGGTGCCGACTTCTCCACCCGCAACAAGTACCCCGACGCCCGCGCACTGCTGGACGCCGGCGTCACCGTAGCTCTCGGCGCCGACTGCAATCCCGGCACCTGCTACACCACCAGCCTCCCGTTCTGCATAGCAATTGCGGTGCGAGACATGCACATGACACCCGCCGAGGCAGTCTGGGCAGCCACTGCAGGAGGCGCCCGGGCGCTGCAGCGCACCGACGTCGGAACCCTTTCTCTCGGAACACGTGCCGACGCCATCGCGCTCGATGCACCGTCGTACCTCCACCTCGCCTACCGCCCGGGCGTCCCTCTGGTGCGCGAGGTCTGGAAAAACGGCGCACTCGCCACAAGCTACTGAAATACACTCACCGGGAGGCCGTCGTGGCTCATCAGATCGCAGTCGACATCGAACCCAAGCCGTGGACCGGGCGCTCCGACGGCACCACTGCCGAGCATCTGCGGTGGCATCATGCCGTGCAACCGTATTCAGCCGAAACAGCTCCCGGCGACTGTGTTCTGATCGGATTCTCCAGCGACGAAGGAGTCCGCCGCAACAAGGGCCGCCGCGGCGCCGCGGATGGCCCGGACGCGTTGCGAGCCGGGTTGGCTTCCATGGCGCTGGCCGAACCACTGCAGATTCAGGACGCCGGAACCGTTGCCGTGTCGGGTGAAGAACTCGAGGCCGGTCAAGCCGCACTCGGGAACGCCGTCAGCGCTGCGCTTGATTCGGGACACTTCCCCGTGGTTCTCGGGGGAGGACACGAAATCGCCTACGGCACGTATCTCGGCGTCGCGGGCTCCGAGTTGCGAACCGCTGGAGCCAAACTCGGAATCCTCAACTTGGATGCGCACTTCGACCTGCGGGGCGATCCGATACCCAGCTCCGGCACACCCTTTCGTCAGATCGCCGAGGACGAAGCCGCGGCAGGCACCTCGCATCAGTACAGCGTGATCGGAATCAGCCAACCGAGCAACACCACGGCACTGTTCGACACGGCTCACCGCCTCGGTGTTCGCTATCTGCTCGACGAAGAATGCGGAGCGATCGGCCGAGGCGTCGTGGATCAGTTCCTCGCAGACTTCCTCGACGACGTCGATCTGGTCTACCTGACCATCGACCTCGATGTCCTGCCTGCAGCTGTGGCGCCGGGCGTCAGCGCACCTGCGGCCTACGGAGTCAGCCTCGAAACCATCCAATACGTATGTGACCGAGTCACGTCCAGCGGAAAGCTCGCGGTTCTCGATGTCGCCGAACTGAACCCGAGCCTCGACGTCGACAATCGCACTGCCCGAACGGCTGCTCGTCTGATCCACCGGATAGTCACGAAGCACGTGCCGGTTCAGCGCTAGCCTCGGCGCGCCTCCAGCAGATCTACGGGACTGCCTGAAAACTGATTCCACGAGTTCTGTTCGAGCACTCCAAACTATGTCCTCTGCCACCTCACAAGTGATGCCGCCTTGCAGATTGCCGATGGCGGCGACAACGCCTGTCTCGGGGTACGTGATCGTTCCGCACCCCTCGGATGTGGATGCCGTCGGCAGTCGTGAAGTCGAAGTCGAAGTCGACGAATTGCCCGAGCAGTACTCGAAGCCGGGGACACCACCGATCACAGGAGGCCCGACCGTACCGTCGTGAATCGAAAAGCCGATCAACCCTCCGGGGTCGCCATTGCCGATTTGCCCCGGATCACCGGTGGTGACGAAGATCGATTGGCCTGACTCAGTCTGAATCGTCCGTGTCGAATGATCGTTGCCGTAGGCCGATTCGATTTGAGCCACGGTGAGCCGTCACCGACGCCGCGGTCGGTCAGCGTTCCCGGCGGTGATTCGATGACGGTGACGCCCTCGCTGGTGAGAATTGCCCGTCCGGTGCCACCAGGCGTCGTGAACGGAACTACAGCGCAACTCGGAAACTGCATGGGCGTTCCAGCCTGATGCCAGACACACGCCGGCCACTACAACCGTGGTTGTAGTGGCTGCGCCGTTCCGAACTCGTCCAATGGGTGTGCGCGGTCGGCTTCTCGGCATGTCGGCATCCTTGGTCGGAACGGCTCGCCGCGAGGTCGAGGCATGCCTGACTTCGCGACGTTACCCCGAGCGGGGTCGTATCGATATCGTCTGTTCGACCGACGACAAGGACGCCACCCCGGCCTTCGATCATGGCACCAGGGAGTTCTCCTGCAACCAGTCCTGAGCGATGTCACTCATGTCGTCGAGATCGGCAACGCGCTGGTTCATCTCGATGAGATCTTCGGTGGTCAGCGCCGCCGAAACCCCCGCGAGCACTGAGCGGACGTCATCGCGAGCCTTCAACTCGTTGATGATCGGTGTGATGTTCTCCGCGAGGAAGAGGTGCTTCGTATCCTCGAGTGCAACCAAGTTCTCCGAGCGCATCGCAGGATCGGTACTGAAGACATCGGCAACCTGTATCTGCCCGCTCAGAAGCGCATTGAGCGTGAGGGGTCCACCTGCATCGAGTGCCAGGAACTCCCGGAATGTCAGGCCGTATTTGGTCTTCAAGCCGGCGACGCCGTTTTCGCGCGTCTTCCATTCCGGCGGTCCGCCGAGAGTCAACTCGTCGGCATGCTGCACCAGATCCTCGACGGTCTCCAGCGAATACTTTTCCGCCGTCTCCTGTTTGACGGCAAGTACATCCTTGTCCTCTGCGGGCGAGGGCTCGAGAGCCACCAGACCCTTGGGCAATTTCGCATCGATTTCAGCGGATACTTCATCTGAAGCCGTCGCCGTTGTCTTGCTGTCCAGATATTGCAACAAGGCGCCGGAATACTCGGGGATCAGATCGATGGAACCGTCGCGCAGTGCCGGTACATAGAGTTCTCGGCTACCGATGTTCAACTTCTCGGTAACGTCGATACCGTTGGCACGAAGCGCTTCGGCGTAAATGGTCGCAATCAGTTGGCTCTCGGGAAAATCGGCGGAACCGATCACGATGGCGCCCTCAGCACTACCGCCGCCGTCCGTAGCCAAGGGGTCCTTGCCGATTCCGCAGCTGGACAACGCAACCGCTGTCACGCCGACCAACGCGGCGATCAATACCTTCTTCATGTCGAACGTCCTCAGATCGGTGCGGGCTCAGGCACAGCGGTGCGCTGTGAGGGGGCGGCGGTCTTCTCGGTCTTCTTCTTCCGATCGCGCCTGGTCAGGCCAGGCGAAACGACCCGCGCAGTCAGTGCTCCGATTCCGAGATCGAAAACCAGGGCAATCAGCGATACCAGTACGGCTCCGGCCGCCATCTGGCCGTAATCGCTCTGAGCTTTTCCGTCGATCAACAACCGGCCGAGTCCGCCCAAAGAAATGTAAGCGGCGACAGTCGCAGTGGAGACGATCTGAAGCACGGCACTTCTGATGCCGGACAACATGAGTGGTAGGGCACATGGAATCTCGACCTCGGTCAAGATCCGCATCGACCGAAATCCCATCCCCCGCGCGGCGTCGACTGCAGCCTGATCGACCGCTCGAACTCCGGCGTACGTGTTGGTGAGAATGGGAGGGATCGCGAGAAGCACCAGGACGATGAGGCTGGGGATCAGATACGCGAGTTTGTTCGGGAATGACGGCGCGATGATGAGAACCAGTAGGATCAGCAGACCGATGGTCGGCAGCGCTCGTAGCGAGTTGGCCAGTCCAGCAACAACAACGGAGCCACGGCCCGTATGTCCGATGTAGAGACCGAGCGGGATCGCGATAACCGCAGCCACCGCCAGCGCGGCGAATGTGTACATCAAATGCTGAACGAGAAGGGTGGGGATGCCGTCCGGCCCGGTCCAGTGGGATCCGTCGAGAAGGAAGCTGATCATGATGTAGTCACTTTCCGGGTCCACGGCGTCAACAGCCGATTCGCCAACATGATGAGGAGATCAAGGATCAACGCCAGCACCAGACACAGAGCGATACCCGCGATGATGGGCGTGTAGAAACGCAACTGAAATCCCTGGGTGAACAAGGAACCTATCTGCGGAATACCCAGGAGTGCGCCGAGTGAGACAAGACTGACGTTCGAGACGACTGCGACGCGCAAACCTGCACAGATCACCGGAACTCCTACTGGCAACTGTACTTTCAACAGCGTCTGATACGGCCGGTAACCCATCGCCGTCGCTGCCAGAACCGTCTCCGGCGGAACCGAATCGAGCGCGTCGGCCACTACCCGCACGAGCAGAGCAACGGTGTACACGGTGAGCGCCACGATGATGTTCATCGGATCCAGAATCTTGGTACCCAGAATTGGAGGCAGGAGCACGAAGAGCGCGAGCGAAGGGATCGTGTAGAGCAATCCGGCCGTCCCCACCACGTAGGGATGCAACCGACGACTGCGATAGGCGACCCAGCCGATCGGCAACGCGACCACCAAGCCGATCACCAAGGGAATCAACGACAGCAGAACATGCCATCCCACCAAGTCCATGATCCGGTCGGACTGACGTCCGAGCCATTCGAAGTTCATCGAAGCGCCCTCCCCGCGTCAGCCAGATCGGCAGCCTCGATGGCTTCCACTGCAGCATGCGCAGTGACGGTTCCCACCAGGCGTCCGGCGTCGTCCACGACAACGCCCCGCTTGCTCGGCGCTGACAGCGCCGCATCCAGCAGAGCGCGCATCGTCCCGGTGGAATCAGCAAGTGTTCCACTGAGATTCAAGTCATCCGGGCGGATACAATCCGTGAGCGCGTCCGGCCTCACCCATCCGAGCGGCTTGTTCGCGGGATCCACTACCAACAGCCACGTATCGCCGGTGAGTGCGCGGGCCGCCGCAGCGGAATCGCCCAGATGCGCAACGGGTTCTGACACCGTCGGTAGGTCGCCGTCCAATGTCGTGAACCCCAACGATCGGTACCCACGGTCACGTCCGACGAAGTCGGCAACAAATTCGTCGGCAGGTTGAGTCAGCAATTCGAGGGGCGTCGCCGCCTGCGCAAGAATGCCGCCGGTACGCAGAACCACCACTTGATCCCCGAGTTTCAGCGCTTCGTCGATGTCGTGGGTGACGATGATGATCGTTTTTCCGATTTCCTTCTGCAGACGGAGAAACTCGTCTTGCAGCTGGCCGCGAACAACCGGATCAACGGCGCTGAACGGTTCGTCCATCAGCATGAATGACGGATCCGCAGCCAATGCTCGCGCAACACCGACTCGTTGCTGCTGCCCTCCGGAGAGCTGCCACGGATAGCGGTCGGCGAAGTTGGTCGTCAGACCAACCGTTTCGAGCAATTCCATAGCGCGAGTGCGAGATTCCTTTTTACTCGCACCGAGCAATCGAGGCATGGTCGCTATGTTGTCGACGATGGTGCGATGGGGAAAGAGACCCGCGTGCTGGATCACGTACCCGATGCGTCGACGCAGAAGGGCCGGATCCATTCCCGCCGTGGACTCGCCGTCGAGCGAAATCGTGCCTGACGTCGGTTCGATCAGCCTGTTGATCATGCGGAGTGAGGTCGTCTTGCCGCAGCCGGAAGGACCCACCAACGCGGTGATCTTTCCCGTCGGGCATTCCAGATCGAGAGCATCGACGGCAATGGTTCCGTCTGGATACGCCTTGGTGACCTTGTCGAATTTGATCATCTACGAACTACTTTCGTGTCGACCTGAGTCCGGACGCACCCAGGAGAAATGGTCGAGTTCCGTTCGAGCACACACCTACTTGTGATTCGGTCCACCTGCTTACTGGTCGAGCGGTTGAGAAAGAAAGTTCACGGCGGCACTCAGATCTGCACTGAGTGGCCGGTCTTCGGTCCTCGTGTCCAGCACCAAACGCGCACGCGCGAGGTACGCGCCGAGCTCGGTCGCCGGATCCAGCTCACGCTGTTGTTGCGAGAGTGCGCGAACTGCCGAGATCAGTTCACACGCCAGCACCAATCGAGATTGGGCAAGAATGTCCGCCAATTGAGTTGCAGCTTGGGATGCGAAACTTGCGTGATCCTCGGTGCCGCGCGAAATTACCGTGTGGCCCAACGACCCCGGTGCCGCCGACGAGCGGATCTCGGCAATGGCAGCAGAAGTCGTGTATTCGAGAAGCATGGTTCCGCTGCTGCCGTCGGGACCGTCTGCAAGGAACGCACGAAGGCCGGTGACTGCGGGGTCGGAGAGGTTGGCGAGCCGACATTGCGAGAGCAGGGCAGCACTGGCGACCGCCAACTTCGCCTCGTCGACTGCAAGGGCTATTGGCATTGCGTGGAAATTTCCGTTGTGGAACACCATGTCGTCTTCGACCGACACCAGCGGATTCTCCGAAGACGAATTCATCTCGATACTCAGCGTGTTCTGCAGTCGATGCACCGCTTGCCAGGTGGCACCCAAGATTTGCGGTAGGGCGCGAAACCCGAACGAGTCCTGAACTCTCACGGGTGTGATGTCGTGTGGTGCCAGCAGATCGCGAACCCGCTCTGCGACTTCCGCTTGACCGAAGTGCATTCTTGCCGACTGTACTTGTGCAGCAAACGGTTCGACAGAACTACGCGACGCAAGCACGGAAAGAACACTGACAACCAAGCAGTGCTGAAGCCACCCCGCGACTTCGATACTGGTGTCGCCGGCGATCGCCACCGTCATCGCATTGGTGGAAATGAACGGAAGTGCATCACCGTGGTGCGGAGTCCAATCGATTCCGGTGCGTCCGTCGCGAAGCGGGCTCTCGCCGATCAGCCCCATGGCGATTTCGGAGAACGCACTCAGGTCACCCGTTCCGATCGCACCGCGTGCGTGCACTGTCGGCAGGTTCTGTGAAGCAACAGCAGCAACCAGACCGTCGATGATGTCGGGATGCATACCTGAGCCGCCGTTGAGGATCTGGTTGGTGCGGATGACGATCGCGGCGCGCACCAACCGGTCAGGGAGCCTGGGGCCCGATCCCGTTGCGTGACTTCTCAGAAGCCTCAGATCCTGCTGCACACCGTCGGAGACGGATGTTTCGCGATTCCCGCCTACCCCGGTAGTGCGCCCGTACACCGCTTGACGGGAGGAAACCCGAACCGCGGTCTTCCATGACCGCCGTGTGAGCTCGAGAGCCGCGTCGGCAGGTCGAATCACGGCCGGCTCTCGCGCGATTTCGTTCACCCGGTGAACCGACAACCCTTTCCCGTCGAGCAGGACATTGTCGTCTTCCGTCCGGTCTTCTCCAGGAAGACGTTCAGTCATCAGAACTCCATCGATCGAAGGACTCGGCCACCGAGGGCGTGCATCACATCATCTACGCAATGTGCCTTGTGTCACTTTTGATGAATGTATAGTCCTGTATATACAGCCACCTGTCAATAGGGACACTGCAGCTCACCCGCGTGCACACAACCTTGCGTCACCTCAGTAAGGGTGAGCAACTGGACACGAATCGTCGCTATTCGAGGACCGGTGCCGCCGATGCGCGACGCGCCTCGAGCGCATCGAGGATGAGATCGAGACCGTAGGCGAACTCACTCGTGTGGTCGTAAGCCGGACTCAGACCGTGATCGACGATCATCTCGTGAAGGAAGGGCAACTCTTCAGCCGGAAGGCGCTCGAGGATGTCACTCGCAACTTCTTCGACGTCGACGGGCCCGCTGATCGGCAGATTCGCCTCCTGGAGAACATATCCGCCGATGTAGCTGTCGATCAGCGAGGCTCCGTGGGCGGCCATCGGGAGTGTGAACCCGGCCTTCCGGAGCACTCCGAGCACAGCGTCGAGATGACGCAGGGTCGCCGAGCCAGGGCTGCGTCGCGAATCCAGCAGACCGAGAGCCCAACGGTGCTGCGACAGGACTGTGCGAGCAGAAAAGGCGCGTCCACGGATTGCATCTCGCCAATCCGCACACTCACTGTCGGGCAGGTCGATCGCCTCGAAGACCGCATCGACGAGGCCGTCGAGAATCGCATCTTTGTTGGGCACGTGGTGGTAGAGCGACATCGCCTCGATGCCCAGCTCCTGGGCCACCCGTCGCATCGTGACGGCTTCGACACCACCCGCGTCGGCAACGCGGATCGCACCCTCGATTACGCGAGTCCTGTTCAGCGACTGTCGCGGTTGCCGTGACACACAGACTCCCCTCGGCGGAACGAATACGTTGACAACCTTACATACGTAAGTCACCCTTACAGGTGTAAGCCCGCCTTACGCTCGTAAGGCGATCGAGAGAGGAGATCACAATGCCGATGCCTAGATGGTGGGGACATGTCAACAAACGAGTGTTCAACCCGCGTGCAATTTCGAGCGGTAAATGGCCGGTACTGACTCACGTCGGACGCACATCCGGCACGACCTACCGGACGCCCCTCGACGCCTATCCGGTCGAGGGTGGCTACGTCTTCATTCTGGTGTACGGATCAGGCTCGGACTGGGTGCAGAACGTCCTGGAAGCGGGAAGCGCTCGACTGTCGGTCGACGAGACGGAGGTGAGACTCGGCACCCCACGCCTCGTCGCGAAAGACGAAGCATTTCAAGCACTTTCCTCAGACGTGTCCCAACCCCCGAGGCTGCTCCGCATCACCGAGTACCTTCGGATGGATCTGATTACGGCCTGAGGGTGCCCGTCACGCGAGGACCTCACGCACGGCGGACCTGACTTCGTCCATGCTGCAACCGGATTCGATCAGTTCAGTACCCGTATGCACCAGCGAGTTGATCAACTTGGCGGTGAGCTTCGGGTCCGACACGCCACGGAGGCGAAGGGCCTCGACCAGCGGAAGCACAAGACTGTCGTGCATTTCCATGATCCGCGAATCTCGAAACGTTTGCGGGGTCAGCGTCGCCAGCGCTCCGACTATCGCATGCTCCCCGTCGGCAACCAGTTGGAGGTTTGCCTCGACGTACGCCCATACCGGATCGTCTGCGCCTGCCATCGCCTCGACGATCTTGTCGTTCCAGCGCGGGAACATGTCTTCGACGACGGCACTGAGGAGATCTTCCCGGGACCGGAAGTAGTGGTAGGCACTCGACCTGGCGAGCCCTGCCTTCGCTGCCACCTCACCGAGCCCCGGCGGCCGGTCCGGGGCCTCGGACAGAAGAGCGTGTGCAGCGTCGAGGAGAGCACGGCGCTGAGCAGCACGATGCTCGACCACAGTGGGCGCATCGATCCTCGGCACCGAATCTCCTCCAGTCGCCTCGCGGGCTTACTCGCTCTGACGCAACCGACCGTCAACCATTTCGAGGATGCGGTCGCAGTGCCCGAGCACGTCGTGATCGTGGGTCACCATGATCGTAGCGACGCCTGCCTCGTGAGTTTCGCGCGAGAGCAGTTCGACCACCTCATGGCTGCGTTTGCGGTCGAGAGCAGCCGTCGGCTCGTCGACGAGCAGTAGCGAGGGATTGCTCATCAATGCCCGAGCGATACCGACGCGCTGGCGTTCACCGCCGGAGAGTTGACCGGGTCGACGATCTGCACGGTGACTCATACCGACCGAGTCGAGCAACTCCTCGGGATCGCGACCCGGCCGCCCCGTGAGCTTGGGAATCAGCCGAAGCTGATCGCGCGCCGTCAGCGCTGGAATCAGGTTGCCGGACTGAAAGACGAAGCCGACCTTGTCTCGTCGAAGTTTGGCGAGAGCACGGGCCGGCATCGCCGACACGTCCACGCCGTCGATGACAATCGTTCCACTCGACGGCCGACCGAGTCCGCCGGCCACAGCGAGCAAGCTCGACTTTCCAGCGCCTGACGGTCCGACGATCGCGACAAGTTCGCCGCACGAGACCTCCAGGTTCACGTTGTCGAGGGCGAGCACGGTGGAGTCACCGTCACCGAATCGAAGACTGACAGCGGTCAATACCAATCCGGTTGTGGTCTTTTCGACTGTGGTCATCGGTTTTCTCCCAATGCGGTGAGCGGGTTGACACGGGTAACACGGACGATGGCAACGGCTGCGCCGACCAGCCCGAGTACCGCCAAGAGCACTGCGCCGTTGACGACGGGGCCGGACTCGAGGGCGAACGGCATCCCCCCGCCTTCGAGCCCCGAACCGAGCCCCAAGCCCAGCAACACACCGAGGCCGATGGAACCAAGCAGCACTACCAGTGCCTGCGCCATGCCGTCACGAAGCAGGAAGCCGGTAGAGGCTCCCATCGCGCGCAACACTGCGAGTTCACGACCGCGCTGAACCGTCCAGATACTGAAGAATGCACCGACCACCAGCGCCGAAATCGCGTACAGAAACGCCTTGATCATCGACATTGTCATCATTTCCGCAGAGAAGCCTGGTGAGGAGTCGAAAGATTCCTCGAGCGTCTTTGCGGACGTTCCCGCCGCCGCATCGCCCGACACGAGGTCCGGCAACGCGCCACCAACGCCCCGAATCGCAACAACACTTGCTTCGGAATAGGCACTGGCATTGGCGGTTTCGCCGATCTTGGCACCGGCGTGAACCTCCTGCCAAGTACGCAGGGGCAGGTAGGCGACGTCGACGTGACCGAAAGTGCGCTTGTCTTCGGTGAATCCGACAACTGTCAGCTCCGTACCGAGTCGATCGAGTATCACGGTGTCACCGATCGCAACACCGTCGTCACGGAAGGTAGAGCTGACGATGATGTCCGTGTCGGCATGCAGCCCCCTCCCGTCGGCGGAGACGGGCTCGAGGAAGGAGCCAGGTTCGATGCCGAAGAGCGTGAGATCGACAGGCGTGCCACTGCGAGTTTTTGCATTGACGATCATGTTGCCGAAGAGCTCGGCGTCTTGGACATCGGGTTGCATACGCCATGCCTGCGCCTGCTCCTCGGTGACGACCGAGCGCGAAAACGCCGAGTCGGCTTTGGTGTCCGGCGCGAAGGCAAACGCCTGAATCGGCGTCCGCTGCAAAGCGGAGACACCGTCATTTACCAGTCCGGACGAGAGGCCGGACAGAATCACCATCAGGATCGAGATGAGGGCAACCACGGCACCCATCAAGAGGAATCGATTTCGCGCAAACCACAGTTCACGCAGGGCGAGGAACATTCGGGAAGCTCCAAAGTCGTCGATACGAGTCACGCCGACTTTTATCGACGCCTTGTCGAAATCATATCGACATGGCGTCGAAAAACTATGTGAGGTGCGTTACTACTACCCGTAGTAGACACTCGAGGGACTGAGCGTCGTATCAGCCCCCGACGCCCACCGGTCGATCCCCGACAATCGAGATTCGATCCATCACACGACGAGCCGGGAAGTAGTCACTGGCCGCGTAGTGCTGGCAGGTCCGATTGTCCCAGAAGGCAACAGTATTCGGCTCCCACTTCAAACGGACCTGAAATTCCGGACGATTGACGTGGCGATACAGCATCGTGAGAAGTTCGTTCGATTCTTCTTCTGACACACCCAAGATCCGTTGCGTGAAGGTCATGTTGACGAACAACACCCGCCTGCCACTTTCCGGAATGATCCGAACCACCGGATGCTGCACAGCGGGGAACTTCGGACGCAACATCTCGACCGCATCCACCGGCATCGACCTGCCGAACGAGTTGATCCAATCGTGTTCTGCAACAAGCGGGTCGATACGCTTCTTGATGTCTTCAGGAAGCAGATCGTAGGCAGCTGCAGTATCGGCCCACAAAGTGTCACCACCCACCTCTGGCACCTCGACCGCACGAAGAACTGCTGCGAACGAAGGAAACTCGTGCCACGTAACGTCGTTGTGCCAGTTGTTCTCGACTCCGCCGACCATCGCATCCTTCGCCAGTGTCGTGACATCGACGTCCGTCTGCCCGGGCTGCGTGTACTTGAAGAACGGATGCTGTTCGAGATCACCCCAACGCTCGGCAAAAGCTCGATGTTCCGCTCGGTCGAGGTCCTGATCGTGGAAGAAGAGGACTTTCCATTCGAGGAGAGCTCGGCGGAGTTCCGCAATCACGGCATCAGACAGGCCCCCGCCGAGTCGAATACCGGAGATTTCCGCTCCGATCGTCGGCGCGACCGCCTTGACCGCAAAGTGTTCGTACGGTGCCGGAACTACCGACTCGGGATTCCGGCGAGCAACGAGTGGACCGTACGCAGCAAGCGGGTCGGTGGGGATCGGAAAGATTGTTGCCGCAGGAAAAAGGGTAGCCATCAGGGCACTTCCTCGAAATCGACGATGTCGTAAAGGACAAAAGTCAGATTAAGTCCGCCTCCTTAAAGTGTCAACGGTCACGTTCTCCGGCGCGAATCTTGACCCTGACGCCGCGTCAAGGTTGGAGAATGGTTTTCACAGACGGAATCCGATTCGATCACGGGAGGGCAGGGCGATGATGACCATCGGCGAGCTGGCCAAATTGGCCGGCACCACCGTCAGGTCCGTGCGCTACTACCACTCGAACGGCCTTCTCGAAGAACCACAACGCCAACCCAACGGCTACCGCACGTACCGGGCGGTGGACCTGGCACGACTGAGTCGCATCCGCCGCCTGCGCGATCTGGGGATTCCTGTTGCCAAGATCGCCGAACTACTCGACGGCGACGCTCACGACACTCGGTCTGCACTCGATGCCCTCGACAAGGAATTGGCGACGAAGGCCGAACAGATCGCTGTTCAGCGTGCGCACATCGAGTCGCTACGCCGCAATGCCGATCCTGAACTACCCGACGCGTTTTCGGAAGTGCTCGCACAGTACGTCGTTGCCGGTGCGCCGACAGCGTGGATCGACAACGAGCGTGAACTTCTGATCCTCGCACTCACGGTCTCCGGGGGCGATCCCGAGGTCTGCGATTCACTCCTGTCCGCCCATCGCCGGGTATTGGCCGAGCCGAACCGCGAGCAGGCCATCGAATTGATAACTCGCATGTATGCCCTCGCCGACGCACCGGCTGACGCGGACACGATTGCGGCCCTTGCCATTCAGTTCTGCGACTTCACCGAGAGCGTGCTACCCGAACAGGCTGCACCGGAGGACGCTTCCCCCACCCGGCTGGTAGCGGTGCTGCGCGAACACCAAGCGGATCGACGAACCGTCACCCAGGAAAGATTCGCGAAGGGTGTGGCCGCGGAGTTCGCCGCCCGTCAATCCCGCCTCTGAAAAACCCTGATCAACCCCCACATTCGAAGTGGGGTGACCAACACTGCCCGAAAATGGGCTCAACGCAAGGACACGACAATGACTGGATTCACCATGCCCAGATCACGCATGCCTCGACCACGAAGGTGGCTGGCTACCACAATCGCCGCTGCCGCGCTCGCCGTACCTGCATTGGCGGCGTGCTCGGATCCTGCTACTCCGCAGGAAGATCCACAATCGAATCTCAGCGCGTTCTACGAACAGGATCTCGAGTGGGGGCCATGCGCCACAGATACCGGAACGTCGACCGCAAGTGAATGCGCCATGGTCACAGTACCTTTGGACTATTCCGTCCCTGACGGCAAAACGATCGAAGTGGCGATCTCGCGGGTCGCGTCCACCGACCCCGCACAGCGACGAGGGATCCTGCTCACCAACCCCGGCGGCCCGGGTGGCCGAGGACTGGGATTGCCCGAGATTCTGAATGCGGGCATGACACCGGAAGTCGCAGCGGCATACGACGTCATCGGCATGGATACCCGAGGACTCGGCAAGAGCACACCGATCGACTGCGGCGTCGAACAGATGACATGGATGCGGTCGCCGGGCACCACGGACGAGGGATGGAACGAGAGTGTTGCGCTCGCACGCGAGGCCGCTGACACATGCTGGGACAAGTACCCGGACTATCTGCCGCACATCAATACTCAAAACATCGCCCGAGACCTCGACGTGATTCGTGGCGCCCTCGACCAGGAGAAGGCGTCGTACTTCGGGTGGTCGTACGGCACATACCTCGGTGCAACCTATGCTCAAATGTTCCCGGACAGGATCGACCGTGTGGTTCTCGACAGTGCACCGGATCCGAAGAAATACGGATACGAGATGTTCCAGGACATGGGCCCGGCCAACGAGAAAGCGATCGACGGATTCTCGCAGTGGGCAGCAGAACACAACTCCACCTATGCACTCGGATCGACGCCCGCCGAAGTTCGCGCCCTCATCGAGAAGCTGATCTCGGACGCGGCCACCACTCCGATACAGATCGGTGACCATGCCGTCGACGATCACATCCTTCCATTCCTGATGTACGTCAACGGAACCGGCGACACCGAAAAGGAAAGCGAGGCATTCGCACAGGTATTGGTTCAGTTGCGCGATCTCGCCGCAGGCAAGACCGTCGAGAACATCCATCCCCAGCTGACGGGATTGATGCAGGCATGGTTCCAGACCGAACTGGGAACCGGTCCTGACTATGCCGGGACAATCGCCATCGTCTGCGGAGACGTATCGATGCCGAGCGATCCCCAGTGGTACCGCAACAAGTTGGAGGAGCACCGTGATGATCAGCCGATCTTTGCCGGCACACACAACACGATCATGCCGTGCGCGTTCTGGCGCAGTGAGGCCACTACGCGGATCGACATCGACAACAACGTTCCGGCATTGCAGATCCAGGCAACCGGTGACACCCGCACGACGTACGACGAAGGCCTCGGCATGCATGAAGCGATGAAAGGCTCACGGCTCGTGACAGTTCCAGGCCGCACTCATGCGGTGTTCCCGGGCTACGCGAATACTTGCGCGAACGCCGCCGTCAACTCGTACCTGCTCGACGGCTCACTGCCGGCCGAAGACGTGGTGTGCGAGTCGTGACGATTTCCGGCGATCCCATCACCGGAAGACCTGCGTGATCTGATGCGCGATTGCCCCTCGACAATCTCGCATCAGGCAGACAGAATAGTTCGGTGAGTCCCATTCATCGGGCCGATGGCGAGGTTTCCGCAATTGGTCGTTCCACCGAGATACTGAAGACTTTTCGTGACAGCTCAGGCGTTCTCAGCGCAGCAGCGCTTGTTCGACGGACAGGCATGGCCAAAACAACGGTGTATCGAATGGTCGACGATCTCGTCCGAGTCGGGTTGCTCGAACGGCAAGGAACCAATTACCGCTTGGGTCTCCTCCTGTTCGAGATCGGCGAATCTGTTCCACGGCAGCGAAACCTCCGCGAAGCAGCGCGGCGCCACCTTTCGGCCTTGCGTGAAGCAACGGGACACAACGTGGGACTCGCTGTATTGGACGGTTTCGACGTGGTTTACCTTGATGTCTTCCGTGGCGACGACGGACCACGCCTTCCGCAGCAAATTGGTGGTCGGTGGCCTGCACACGCAAGTTGTTCCGGCAAAGCAGTATTGGCGTTCACCAACTCTGGGGATTTCACGATGCCCACTGTCCTCGAAGCACACACCGAGAACACCATCACCGATCCCGAACTCTTCCACCGAGAACTGGATCGTGTTCGCAAGCGTGGTGTCGCCTTCGACCGCCAGGAAGCATTTCCCCGAATCGTCGGCGCCGCAGCACCAATATTCGGCCCGGACGAAGGCGTCCTCGGCGCAATCTCCATTTCCGGTATGGCAGGCCGAATAAATCTGACCCGTATCGACGCGGCGGTGCGGACGACGGCAATCGCCATCTCACGTGATCTCTCGAGTGCCCAGTCCGTCGTCCGCCCTGTCCTACAACGACGCTGATGCCGTCAACCGCGCCCGACGTACGGCATCCGGTTTGCCATGATCGTCAGAGTCGGGACATTCACGTCGAGTGGTAGATCTATCAGTTGCACAACGGTGTTCGCGACATGACGAGGATCGAATGTCGGCTCGGGCCTGGTGGTGCCGTCAGCTTGTCTTGCCGAGTGGCCGATTCCGGCTGTCATGTCAGTTGCCGCATTGCCGATGTCGATTTGACTGCAACAGATGTCGAACTCTCGGCCGTCGAGAGAGATCGACTTCGTCAAACCTGACACACCGTGTTTGGTCGCCGTGTAGGCGGCACTGTCGGGCCGGGGCGTGTGAGCGGAGAGCGACCCGTTGTTGATGATCCGGCCTCCTCTCGGATCCTGTGTTTTCATGATACGAATCGCTTCACGCGCACAAAGGAATACGCCGGTGAGATTGGCTGCGACTGTCGCGTTCCACGCTTCAGGATCGATCTCGTCCACACTCCCCGACGGCCCGAATGTCCCTGCGTTGTTGACAAGCACATCGAGTCTGCCGAAACGCTCAGTCACGGATGTGAACAACCGGTGAACCGATTCGGGCGAGGACACATCAGCGGGAATTACCACTGCGCGCTCGTGACCCCCACCTGTCGCTTCCAAGCTCACGCTGTTTCGACCAGCCAATACAACGTGGTGTCCTGCATCGAGTAGACCTCTGGCCATTGCGCGGCCGAGTCCCGACCCTGCACCGGTCACGACCACGACTCGGCCGACACGCTCAGTGATTGTCACCGTGTACCTCCGTTCCACGCCTGCCCACCAGGAAATCGAAATCGACTCCGCGGTCGGCCTGCATCACATGATCCACGAACAGTCGTTGATACCCACTCGTACTCTTTTGTACGCGTGGCGGCAACGCCTCGAGACGCCTGGCCAGCTCGTCGTCGTCGACGAGTACACGCAAGACCCCACGAGCAACATCCAACTCGATCAAATCACCATCCCTGACCGCGCCGAGAGGCCCACCGGCATCCGCTTCGGGCGCAACGTGCAAAACGACTGTGCCGAAGGCTGTTCCGCTCATTCGCGCATCAGAGATCCTGACCATGTCTCGTACACCCCGCTCGAGCAGCCTTCGAGGGAGTGGCAGATTACCTACTTCTGGCATACCCGGAAACCCCTTCGGTCCAGCGCCGGTGAGGACGATGACGTCGTCGGCCTCGATGTCGAGATCCGGCGAGTCGACGCGCGCCGTGAAGTCGTCCATTCCGTGAAACACGACCGCACGGCCCACGTGGCTGAGCAACTCCGGCGACGCCGCAGATGGCTTGATCACTGCACCGTTCGGCGCGAGATTGCCGGTCAATACCGCTATGCCGGCTTGCTCCAGCAACGGTGCCGCCGTGCTACGAATTACGTCGTCGTCCCAAATTGTTTCGCCGGAGTTGTTCTCACCGAGAGTCTTTCCGGTAACCGTGGCGGCATCCAGATGGAGGATGTCTCCGAGCTCGGCGATCACCGCAGGCAGTCCGCCTGCGTAGAAGAAATCCTCCATCAAATAGGTACCCGAAGGCATGAGGTTGACCAGCAGGGGAACGTCACGACTCTGCTCCCCGAAATCGCTGAGCTCGAGGGGAATTTCCAGCCTTCCGGCGATGGCAAGCAAGTGCACCACAGCGTTGGTCGACCCACCGATAGCCGTGTTCACCTTGATCGCATTCTCGAATGAATTTCGGTCGACGACCGAAGACATCGTCAGGTTCTCGGCCACCATCTCCACGATTCTCACGCCGCTGTCGCGTGCAAGTACACGTCGCCGTGAATCCACTGCCGGGATCGCAGCGTTACCGGGGAGCGTGAGGCCCAAAGTCTCGACAAGCGACGCCATCGTCGACGCGGTGCCCATAGTGTTGCAGTGACCGGGCGATCGAGACATAGCCGATTCCGCTGCTCTGAACTCACATTCACTCATGCATCCGGCTCGCACTGCTTCACTCATCTCGAACACCGAGGTTCCAGATCCGACAGTCTTACCTTGATGGCGGCCGTTCAACATGGGCCCACCGGATACGACAATGGTGGGAAGGTCACAACTGGCTGCGCCCATCACCAGCGCCGGGGTGGTTTTGTCGCAGCCGCAGAGCAGTACGACGCCGTCGATCGGATTGGCTCGAATCGACTCCTCCACATCCATGCTGACGAGGTTCCGATAGAGCATCGTGGTGGGGCGGATGATCGTCTCACCCAATGACATCACCGGAAACTCAACTGGAAATCCGCCTGCTTCGATGACTCCCAGTCGCACCTGCTCGGCCAGATCTCTGAAATGAGCGTTGCACGGCGCGAGCTCGGAATACGTGTTACAGATACCGATAACCGGTCGGCCGTCGAACATCCGATCAGGGATACCCTGGTTCTTCATCCACGAGCGGTGGATGAATGCATTGAGATCATTGCCTCCGAACCAATCCTGCGAGCGAAGTGTTCTACTCGTCGGTGTTCTACTCATCCGAACCCTCCAAACCAAGGATTGCCCTTGCCTCCCCAGGTGTTGCAGGCTGCATTCCGAGTCGCTGGACGATGTCGATGATGTTCTCCACCAAACGAACGTTCTCGGCCGGCTCTCCATTCGCGAGAAACGGATAGTCTTCGATTCCCACACGCACGTGCCCTCCGAGCAGGAGTGCATGAGTCAGACCACGCAGTTGATCTGGCCCGCTGATGCTCACGGAGAAGACCGATTTCTCCGGTAGGTGTTCCACCATCTGCTGCAAGATCTGCGGGGAGTACGGCATCGCATTCTGAAAAGTTCGATCAAGTCCCAGTACAAGATTGACGAGGTGCGGGCCAGGCTGCCCTTCGGTCAACGTACGTATCTCCTGGAGCAGATGTGACGGGCTGAAGGCCTCCCACTCAGGTTTGATTCCTAGTTTGCGCATTGACGCTGCCAGTTCGGCGGCACGACTGGGCGGCGTGTCCATCAGTACCTCACCGACCGGTGAGGTCACATAGGCCGTGATGGCATCGAGCGTGCATGTGTCTGCGCCGCCATGCAGGCCCTGGAGCCTCGCGTCCCAGTCCACGATGCGCGCACCGTCACTGCGAACACTCACCATGTCACCGTTGACTCCGCCGCCGGTCGAGTTGTTGATCACGATGTCGCAGCTTTGGCGGACAAGCGTATTCATCTGCCGATAGATTGCGGCATCACAGGTCGCTTGATCGTCCGGTCGTCGAGCATGAAGTGCTGCCACGCTGGCTCCAGCGCTGTGGCAGCGTGCCACATCCGCCGCAATCTGCTCAGGCTGAGTCGGAATGAACGGATTGTCGGCAACAGTGAGGAAGCCACCCGTCGGGGCAACTGTGACGATGACCTTGTCTCGCAGATCGCTCATGCCGGAACGCTCCTGTAGCTGGATGCGGCGAAGAACATGGCAATCGCCGATGCCCCCGGGTCCTCGACGCCCCTGGCGTGTTCTCCCACGTAGGTCGCGCGTCCGCGGCGGGCGAGCATCGCGCGAGTCGATTCGGCGCCGAGCCTCGCAGCCGTGGCCGCAGAGTTCAAGGCAGCGGACAAGGTTGCCCCGCTGACTGCCGCCTCGGTCAATGCGCTGGTTGCGGGGACCATGGCGTCGACCATGGTCTTGTGACCCACCTGGGCATTGCCGAGACGCTGCACCGCAGCTGTCGCCGTACCCAAGGCAGAAGCCAAGTCTGTTGCGGTCACTTCAACTCCAGAGACTGCTCCGATCCGGCCGAACCACAGACCGAGAAGTGGTCCGCTTGTCCCACCGATGTCGAGAAACGCATCCGACGTACGGGCGAACACTTCACCAGGACTGGTCGGCGGGTCGGAACGAAGTCGTTGCACCGCACTTCGCAGGCCCGTCCGCAGATTCATTCCGAAATCGCCGTCTCCGACAAGCCGGTCCAAATCTGTGAGGGAATCGAATTGATCTTCGGCGGCATCGGCAAATCGATCGATCCACGCCCGAGTGTCCCCGACGCTCAACATTGTCATCATGAAACTCTTTTCAGTAGTGCATATTCGAGTTACCAAGCGAGTGCGGGAGTGCGTACCGTTGCATCCCAGAGATCCAGAAACTCCTCGGTCGAACGAAGAAGGGTGATAGAGAGCCCGTGCATATCCAATGCAGTGACGAAAGAACCTGCAATCACACGATCCAAACCGATACCGGCATCCTCGAGGAAAGACTTTAATTCTGCAGTGGCAATGGATAATTCGAGTCCATGGGTTGCCCCTAGCCCATTCACTATCGCTATCACACCGTCCCCGCGCTCAACCCCGACAGCATCGAGGATCGGCTCCGACAACTGCGCCACGAGTTCGGCGGCAGGAACCGTCGGACGCGTCTCACGTCCACGCTCGCCATGGATTCCGATGCCGAACTCCATCTCCCCCGGCGCCAGTTCGAAGGACGGACGATCCTGTCCGGGAGCCGTGCACGAGCGGAAAGCTGCACCCAACGTCGCCGACGCCGCCACCACCCGGCGCCCCAGGTCAGCGATCTCGGAAAGCGCCCAGTGCCGTTCCGCGGCCGCCCCACAAATCTTCTCCACGGCAATTACCGCAGCGGTACCACGACGTCCAGGTCCACCCTCGTCTGCAGTCGTCGTCGCGAGGTCGTCGTCGACCATCACGATCTCCACTTGCCGCTCAGTTCCGAGTAACTCGGCCGCGATCGAGAAATTCAGTTTGTCTCCGGTGTAGTTCTTCACGATGAGAAGTGCACCCCGTCCGGTCTCGACAGCATTGACCGCAGCGCGGATCTGAAAGGCTGTGGGACTGGCGAAGACCGACCCAGGAACTGCGGCGTCCAACATGCCGGATCCGACGAACTCCGCGTGTAACGGCTCATGCCCGGCCCCGCCACCTGAGACCAACACAACTTTGTCTCGGGCGACACCCGCGCGAGTCACAAACAACGGATCTCGGTGGTAGGAGAGCATTTCCGGGTGCAGGATCTGAAGTCCTTCGAGCGCTTCGCGGACTACATCCTCGGGCCGGTTGACCACATGGCCGATCATGACGAACTCTCGGACGCCGACATTGGGCCGACAGGGAAGCGAACCGCAAACGCACTCACACACGTGCGAACGTTGTCACCGACCCGTATCCCAGCCTCCGCTGCAGGCTCGTTGACATACGAAACAGTTCCGTTGTGCCACATATCCATTCCATTGCTGATCTCGGCAGAGTCGTGACTGACCGCTACGCCGGCAAGTCCCGAATCTCCCATGCGGACGATTCCGATGATCCCCGCGTTGTCCTTGCCGATTCCGGCATCGTTCAGCACCGCCAACGCACAGCCCGTCGCAATCGCCATCCGCCCTGACTCTTGACCGCCGTTGGATGCCGCAACGACGATGCGGTCGCGGTCCGTCCGTTCGATCTGCGACATACTGTCCATGACGACAATCTGTCTACCGTTCTCCACACCGACAATGTTCCGAAACATCAGTCGACGCTCCTCTCTATCAGTGCCAGCACTTCTTCGGAAACGCGGCTGCCCACACGCACACCCGCTGCGACTGCAGTCGGATTGGCATACGTCACGATGCCGCACTCCCACACGTCGTTGCCATCTCCAATACGCGAACTCTCGTGTCCGACTGCAATGCCGACGATCTTCTGGGCGTCGATCGCAGCCAAACCTGCGATTCCGGCCTTGTTCTTCCCTATGCCGGCGTCATTGCACACCACAACACGAACCCCGAACCCGACGGCGTACTCTCCAGCACTCGTCCCTCCGTGTGATCCGGTCACGATCACATCACCGGCCTGAGCCGAGGAAGCAAACGCAATCGAATCCATGATCCACACTCTCGTTCCGTTAGAGGAATGAACCAAAGTAGGTTCGGCACCTTCGGTTTCAACTACTCGCATGGACATCCACCCCTAGAATTCGACGTGCCTGATCAGGAGTTGCGGGTTCACGCCCGTACCGCCGAGCGATCGAAACAACTTCGGCGACCAGATCAGGTGTGGAGGGGTATCCCAGTTCTTCGTAGTGGTAGTCACCGGCACCGATTGCTACATGGCCCCCGCGCTTGATCGACTCCTCCGCTGCTGCAAGAACATTGCCTCGGTAGGCCGAGACGATCCACTCCACTGGAAGATCAGCCGGCAGGAGGTCCAGTTGCGCACGTAGCCCTGCTGCTGTCGCCGGATGTGCAGCCGGAAACTCGTCACCACCGAGAATGAAAGCGATCACCAATGGTGACGACGGATTCCGCACCCTTGCGTGGGCGAAGATCGCGCGCGTCCAACTCACGTTGAATGACGTCTGATACGGCACCAGACCCAATTCACTAGCGCGCGAGAGTAATTCGATCTGTGTTCGAGTGTCGTTGACGAAGACCCTGGAATCGGTTGCGAACAAGCCTGTCGTCGCATCGATCAAGTCCATCGCCGCACAGCCCATGTCGACGACCAAGAAGTCCGAACGTCGTTTCGGATCACTTTGGTTCGGGGCAAGATTCGACAGCCGCTCGTCTATCGTGTAGCCGGGAACATTGGCCATCGACGGCGCAAGCAGCAGATTCGATACCGCCCGAACCCGCTCGACGATCTCTCCGTAGGTCGCCGCCGAGTGATCCACGCCGCCGTCCACGGCTCGACCGTGAAAATGCATCAACGACGCCCCCGCATCCTCACAAGCGAGGGCAGTGTCGGCTATTTCGCTGGGCGTCCACGGAATGTGGGGATTGGGTGCGCGCATGGTGTTCTCGTTGACGTGCACTCCGATGATTACCGGTTTCTCCGTTGTACTGGACGTTGTCTCAAGAGTCATGTCGCTCCTTCGGAAGATTCCAACCGGCTGTCATCGACTGACCTCCGTCGACTGTCCACGTCTGACCCGTCACGAAACCGGCGCCGGGACCAGCGACAAAGGTCACGACTTCGGCAATCTCAGCCGGCTCCGCGTAACGGCTCAACGGGATCGATTGCAAGATGGCGCTCTGCATTTCAGGGCTCTGGGCCCGACTTGCAAGCGGTGTCCGCGTCGAACCCGGTGCAACACAATTGACTCGGATCCCCTCGCCGGCGAGCTCGATCGCGAGTTGTGTGGTCAACGCGACCACGCCACCTTTCGATGCGGAATACGCAGCACGGTCTACGCTGCCGCGTAGGCCGGAAACCGAGGCAATTGTCACCACGGATCCGCCGCCATCTGCGGCGAGCAGATCCACGAACTCCCTGGCCACCGCAAACGTGGAAACGAGGTTCAGCTCGAGGGTTCGCCTGAATCGATCGGGTGTGGTGTGCCGGATCGGCGCGTTGTCCGCGGTTCCCGCCGAGGTCACAACCGTGTCGACACGACCGAACAGCTCTTCGGCGACGTCGCGAAGCCGTCGGATGTCTCCCTCATCGGTGACATCCACTCGAACGCCGACCGTCCGTGTATCTGGTTCCGGCGCAGTGTCTCCGGATGTATGCGACAGGTCGGCAGAGATGACATGCCAACCCAAGTCGGCGAATCGTTTGCACGTTGCCAGGCCGATCCCGGATGCGCCACCAGTGACGATCGCTACCTTCCTACTCACGACTACAGCACCTTCCTCATGTCGCGAATGGGATTCGACCCGTCCCACTCCTTCGATGCAGCCTCGACTGCGCGAAACAGATCGCCCTTCCTTCCGCTGACCTCCGAGACTTCGATGACTGTTCCCGGATACGGGCCGTCCTCGTAGTACACGAATCGCTCGTCCGGTGCGCCACTACCGGATCTACCACTCTGCAATTCGACGAGCCCTCGGTTCTTGGATTCCTCCACATATCGATCGAAATCCGTTGTCCAGTAGGCAACATGTTGAAGTCCTTCGAGCCCTCGATCGGCGAACTCGCGAAATGCCGACGGCTCATCGTTGTGTTGTTGAATCAGCTCGATCTGCGCGCTTCCGCTGTGCGCGAGCGCCACACTGAATCGAGGCGCACTCGACTTGCCACGGAAGACGAAGTCGTTCAACGGTTGGTCCTCCACGAAGAAGAAGGGGCCAACGCCGACAACGTCGATCCAATGCTTCAGCGCGCTGTCGATGTCGTTGACCACAAAACCCAATTGGCGCAAAGGCCCGAAGTATCTACTCACGAAGTCCTCGTTTGTTCGTTGCCGACGAAACCACGGTCGACGACTGTGATCCTGATAAGTGATGATGTCCTGCGCATGCTCGCCTGAAGAATGAAGAATTCCCGTTGATCGGGAATCTTCCGGGGCCGAGACTCGGCTCAAGCCTGTTCAGGTGCAACCAAGGTTCCGGCGTCGCGCTCCGCCCGGTAATCCAGTGTCAGTTGGTCGTTGGCCTTGTCGGCCTTTCTGGTGATCACCTTGAGCAGCAGCACGATCAATGCTGCCGTCGCCAGCACCGCGGAGTACACCCCGATTGCCGGTGTGAAACTGTTGGTCGCGTCCTTGATCCAGCCGGTGACCTGTGGACCGAAATAGCCTCCGAGGTTACCCATTCCGTTGATGACACCGAAACCTGCCGCCAAGGCAGCGCCGGTAAGGAAGCTCGAAGGCATGGTGATGAAGATGCTCATCGAACTGTAGAGACCGATCCCGGCGATGCAGAATCCGAAGATAGCGACAACCGGTGTGGTGAAGAACAGCGCAGCAATAGCAAATCCGAGTGCTGCGACCGATGCGGCGATGGCGAAGTGCACGGGGCGCTCTCCGGCGCGGTCCGAATGGCGCGTCCACCAGATCATCGGTCCGATCGCAATCAGTGCAGGTAGTGCGGCAACCCATCCGATCTGATTGGTGCTCATCCCGAATTGCGCGTAAATCTGCGGCATCCAAATCTGGAAACCGTTGAGGCTGAAGGTGAAACAAATGAACACGGAGATCAACACCAGTACTCGTGGGTGCACGAGTCCCTGGAGGAAGCTGTGCTTACCGACGACCGCTTCGCGCTCTTGCGCCTCGGACTCGAGCGTATCGGTGAGCCAACCGCGTTCTTCCTCGGAGAGGAACTCCGCCTCCGAAGGCTTGTCCCGCAGAACCTTGTAGATCACAAACGCCATGACCACAGCGGGGACGCCGGTGAGAATGAAAACCCATCGCCATCCGGAAAGCCCGAGAAAGCCGTCGATAGCCATCAGGTGTGTGGTGATCGGAGTACCCAGGCCGGAGATACAGATGAAGGTCACGATCCACGCCATTGCTTTGCCTCGATCCCGATTCGGGAACCACTTCGAGACGAAGAACAGCATGCCGGGCGAAAAGCCGGCTTCGGCAATACCCAACAGGAATCGTGCTGCCACCAATCCGCTGGCACCCTGAACGAACGCGGTTCCGATGGTGACCACGCCCCACGTGATCATGATTCGTGTGATCCAGCGCCGCGCACCGACCTTTGTGAGGATGTAGTTGCTCGGGGGTTCGCAGATCGTGTAACTCCAGAAATAGATTCCGGCCGCAAACCCGAACATCGAGGCCGATATTCCGAGTTCTTTGTTCATCGTCAATGCTGCAACGCCGATGTTCAATCGGTCGAGATACAGGACGATGTATGCCAATCCGATGACCGGCATGAAGCGGAGCATGACCTTCCGGACGGTCCTGGCCGGAAGGGGAAGTTGCTCGGTGACTGTTCTTTCGTGACGCATGATTCACCTCGTACTCATTCGAACACATCATTGTGATGGCTGACACAGAGACGATGCGGGTCGCGATTCGAACTTCACAGACACGATTCCCGATGATCGGTACTCGATTCGTGAGCAATCGACCAGCCGGGGTGACAAGAAAGCGGAGTGCCTGTCGGTTTCGACAGGCACTCCGTGCGGTGAAACATAGGCGTCCCGAGGGTATTCAGCCAGTCAGCTCGCTCTTGATCTCGTTCTTGAGAACTTTGCCGACCTTGGAGCGAGGTAGATCGTCCCAGACGATGACTTGCTTCGGAGTCTTCACACTTCCGATGCGAGCCTTCACGAAAGCCATCACCTCGGCGCCGTCGATGTCGGCGCCGAGGTGCGGTTGCACCACTGCCACAACGCGTTCGCCCCACTTGTCATCCGGCAACCCGATCACTCCGCAGTCCTGAATCCCCGGATACGCCATGAGCGCCTGCTCCACCTCGACCGAATAGACGTTGAAACCGCCGGTGATGATCATGTCCTTCGCACGGTCGACGATGAACAGGAAATTGTCGTCGTCCAGGTACCCGATATCGCCGGTGTGATGCCAGCCGTGGGCTGACGCTTCCGCGGTTGCGTCGGGGTTCTTGTAATAACCCGCCATCACCAACGAACTGCGAATCACCACCTCACCACGCTCGCCACGTCCGAGCAGCGCGCCTTTGTCATCCATGATCCCGACGGTCACCAGCGGCGACGGTCGACCCGCCGACGAAAGTCGTGACGTTGCGACAGTGCCGTCCGAGCCGAAGTGCTCCTTCGGTGACATCGTCGAGATCATCATGGGGGCTTCACTCTGCCCGAACAGCTGAGCCATGACCGGGCCGATCTTGTCGATCGCCTCCGCGAGTCTGGTCGGGGAGATCGGCGCCGCTCCGTACCAGAAGCATTGCAGCGAGCTGAGATCCGTGGCAGACAGGGCCTCGTGCTCGAGCAGCATGTAGATGAGCGTCGGCGGCAGGAAGGTGTGAGTCACCTTGTGCTTCTGAACGTTCGCGAGGAAGTACCCGAGATCGGGCTTCGGCATGATCACCACTTCGCCGCCGAGGGCCATGATCGGGAAGCACAGAACACCGGCGGCGTGAGTCAACGGTGCCAGCGCCAGATACACCGGGCGCCCCTCGAACGGATAACTCATCAAAGTGATTGCGGTCATCGTCTCGATGTTGTGCCCGGTCAACATCACTCCCTTTGGCCGTCCAGTTGTACCACCGGTGCCGACCAGCATGGTGACGTCGTCGGGCGCCGCGGCGTCGAGTTCTTCTTCCCCGAGCCAGCTTTCGAGGGACTGTGCCGAGTCCCATTCGCCGTCGATGCAGACGAGCGTCACCAACTGGGGAAGCGCATCCTTGATCTGGTCGACTAGCGGCGCATAGGACTTCTGGAAGAACAGAGCGCGACAATCGAACAAATCCAACAGGTCTCGGTTTTCCGCAGCTTCGTTGCGAGGGTTGATCGGGCACCAGACGCCGCCGGCCCGGCTTATTCCGAATACGCACGAGAACGAGATCGGATCATTGCCGGACAGAATCGCGACCTTTTCGCCCGGCGCGATGCCCGAAGCCGCGAGCGAAGCTGCGAAGCGTCGGCTGAACTGTTGCACCTCGCCGTAGGAGAGAGTGCGCTCCCCCATCGTCAAACACGGTGCGGTGGAACCAAGAGAGGCTCCCTTGTCGAGATAGTCGGTCAAACGCATGGGGAGCCTCCAGGGCGGGGCTCCCGGCGCGCTACACGCCGGGAGCCGTGAACATGATGACGAGGGCGACGAGTTAGGCGTTGATGGTTACTTCCGGCTCCAGAGCCAGCCCGAAACTACGTAGCGCGCCGAGCAGTTCGCGATGGCCGAACGCCTGGCAAGCCGAGGCAAGCCCGGTCCGCTTCGGCGCCTGCTGGAGCAGAGAATGCGCTGCATAGGCGTGCAGGAGGCCCGTCTGCTTGTAGTTACAGTTTCCGTGGATCACGACGTGCGAGCGACCCAGCGGGCCCGACGCGTAGACGGAGTCGAGTGAGGTGTTGATGCGCGGATTCTCACGAGGGGGCATACCGGCCTGAACCGATCCGGCGATCTCGGCCAAGGCGGCTTCCTGCTCGTCGGCGGGCAGGGTCTTGATCTGCTCCTCCACGATCTTCTGCGTCGCGACAACGCCTTCCATCACGGTGCGGTCGAACACTCCGCCCGCAGCCTTGACGTTGGAAACTCGCGGATCGTTCTTGAACCACACCGGGTGGCACGTTCCGCCCCACGGCAATGCAAGCGCAGTTTCGTGCTGGCCCGGAACGACGACGTCGAAAGTCTGGCCGGGCGCCCACTGCACGTACTTGTTCTGCTCGAGGTAGTACCAGTTTGCCTTGAGGATGGTGAAGATCGTCTGAGTGGACGCGTAGGTGGGAAATCCCTTCCACAGCACGAGGATGTCGAGCGTATCGAGGCCCGGCGTTTCCAGTGCGATATTGGCCGCGATCTCACCGGTGGTGTACATCTGCGCGATACCGGGCGAGAGGAGCAGGCCCTTCTCCTGGTACTTGTCGCTGAACTTCTCCTGGACGTCGAGTACCCAGTCCTGCTCACCGGTTGTGTCCATGTAGTGGCAACCGGCATTCAACGCAGCCTCGACGACGGTCCCGCCGAGCTTGATGAACGGCCCGACCATGTTGCTGACAACCTGTGCACCGGTGAACAATTCGGTGAGAGCCTCGACCGTGTGCTCGACCTCGACGACTTCGTGATCGACGGTGTCCAAACCGGGTATCTTGTCGAGGACCTCTTGGATGCGAGCGGCGTCGCGGCCGGCTGCGATGAACGGGATGTTGAACTCGCGCAGGTATTCACACACCAGACGGCCGGTGTACCCGGAGACGCCGTAGACGATGACGGGCTTCTTTTCGGACATGTTCGTGGAACCTTTCGAAGACGTGAGAAGGGTGTACGTACGAATGAAGGGCGAGCTACATGCCCATGCCACCGTCGACGGGGAGGCCGATACCGGTGATGAATCGCGCGGCGTCGGAGGACAAGAACACAACGGCGTCAGCCATGTCGTTCACTTCACCGAGGCGGCCGAGCGGGGTGAGGCCGATGACGTCTCCGACTGCTGCTTCGGCGCTGGGCCAGAGACCGAGCTTCTCCATGTCCGCCGCGAGTCCGAGACCCATCTCCGTGGCGACAAGACCCGGGTAGATGCAGTTGACGCGGACTCCGTAGCCGAGCTTGCCCGACTCGGCGGCGGCAACTCTGGTGAAGCGATCGACCGCGGACTTGGTCGCGGAGTATCCACTGATCCCGGGAAACGGAATGGTTGCGGCCACTGAAGAGATGTTGATGACGGAACCGCCGGTTCCGGCTACGCCACCCGGACGCATGCTGCGCAGTCCGTGTTTGGTTCCGAGCGCTGTTCCGAGGATGTTGACCTCACACATACGGCGGATGTCGTTCGGATCGAGGTCGACCACCAGCGAGGAAATCTCGATGCCTGCGTTGTTGACGAGGATGTCGAAGCCGCCGAGAGTCTCCGCGGTGGCGGCGACTGCCCCTTCCCAGTTGGCATCGTCGGTGACGTCCAGCTTTACGAAGCCGGTTTTGACTCCGCCCGAACCAACAGCCTCTGCGGTGGCACGACCCTCGTCTTCGAGAACGTCGCCGATCATCACTGACGCCCCCGCCTTCGCCAACGCCTCAGCCATTCCGGCTCCGAGCCCCTTGGCACCACCTGTGACCAGTGCTTTTCGTCCCTCGAGATCAAACACGCTCATTTTCGACTGCCTCCATGACTGAAACGACTCTCGCGATGCCACCGTTCACAGCGACGCTGCCAAGTGGTGTGAGTCACAGAGTATTCAACTTTGGACGAGTGTCAAGAGAAATCTTGACGACTGTCAAGATTTTGTTACACGCTCGTCAAAGACCAGGGGTTACACTGATTCGGACGCGGTGATCGTGCCGCTGTGGAAACCGCAGGGAACAGGACGTGCCATCGTGACCACGACAGTCGAGAAGCCTAGTGAGGCAGGGAAAAAGGCTGCACCTAGCTCACCGGGCCAGCAGTCCGACTCCGCCAAGCGGTCCAACGCAGACAAGGTGTCGCGTCGCCAGGTCGACAAATTCTCCGAGCGACGTGATCAACTCGCCGAGGCCGCACTGCAAACCCTGGCCGAATTGGGCTACGCACGCACGAGCCTGCGCGAAATCGCCCAGAATTCGGAGTTCTCCCACGGCGTCCTGCACTACTACTTCAGCGACAAGGTCGATCTCATCACCCACTGCGTGCGCCACTACAAGGCACGCTGCGTCACCCGCTACGACGGCATCGTCGCCACCGCGAAGACACCGGAGGAACTGAAAACCGGTTTCGGCGCACTGCTCGCCGAGACCATGATCGAAGAACCCACGATGCACCGCCTCTGGTACGACCTGCGCGCGCAGTCGATGTTCGAGGAGTCGTTCCGAGCCGACGTCGCCGCGATCGACGAGAGTCTCGAAAACATGATCTGGCGCATTGTTTCTCGCTACGCCGAGCTTCTCGACGTAGAGGCATCGGTCACCTCGGCGGCGATGTACGCAATCTTCGACGGCCTGTTCCAGCAGAGCCTGCTGCGCCATCTGTCCGGCGATCAGACTGCCGCAAACTATCTTTCGGTGAGCGTCCAGCAGATGCTGCCCCTGGTAGTGCCCACTCCCTGATCAGCGAGCAGCGATGCCTTCCGCGACGTACCTGGCTCCGCGATCGAATTCTCCGACCACGTCGTAATCGGCGTCTTGCCGCCAGAAGCGGACCAACGCTCCGTACGTACCACCGATCATCTGTGCGAGAAAGAGCGGCGGGTAGTCCGATCTCACTTCGCCGGCTTCGATACCGGCAGTGACGATCCGGAGAAGTTCCACGTGGAACCGATGATCGTGGGCCGCCCCCGCTCCGGAGGAGGCGAAGTCGCGCTCGAGTTCTGCAGTCACCATGCGCAGATAGCGCGGATGCATGATCGCTTGCTGCGCAAAGTCCTGAAAAATCCGGGAGATCCGATCAGAAGTCGGCATCGGCGATTCCATGAGCTGATCCACCAGTGCCGCAAGCTGATCGAGATGATCACTGTGCAGCGCCTCGAGAACCGAGTCCTTGCCCTGGAAGTAATTGAAGAAGGTGGCTCGCGACACCTCGGCTCGCTCGGCGATGTCGTCGACGGTCGTGCTGGCGAAACCCTGCGCCGAGAACAGAATTCGAGCAGCCGAGAGCAACCTGTCGTTGGTATCGCGCTTGTTCTGTTCTCGTTTGGAAATCACGTCGACCTGCCCTTCTCCGCCTCAGAACACAGTCTTCGCCACAGTCCGGAATGTGTCCAATTTCCGTCCCGTCAGGTGACGCACCTCCGCCTCCGATAGGTGGACTACAGTCCAATTATGTCGACTGTTTCCACCGAACGCCATGACCGCGTTCTCATCGTCAGGATCGAACGCGAAGAACGCCGTAACGCGATCAACCGTGAGACTGCCGAGGGAATCGAAGCCGCGCTGAATATTCTCGACGACGACCCTGATCTGTGGGTCGGCATCATCACCGGAACCCCCAACATCTTTTGCGCCGGAACCGATATCCGAGAGCGGGCCGACCTCCGCATGCCTCGCGGCGGAGAGTACGGCGTCATCCGGCGCCGGCGGAACAAGCCCCTGATCGCTGCAGTCGAGGGCTACGCGCTTGGTGGCGGTTTCGAAATCGCACTGGCCTGCGATCTGATCGTCGCTTCCGCCACAGCGCAATTCGGCCTTCCCGAAACCAAACGCGGTCTGGTTGCGACGTCCGGAGCACTCTTTCGGGCGCCTCGCGCGCTTCCGATCAACGTCGCCCGCGAACTCTTGATCACCGGCCGCACACTCGATCCCGAACGGGCAAAGGACCTCGGCGTCGTCAATGCAGTCACTGCCCCTGGTAAGGCACTCGACGAGGCACTGGTGATGGCAGCGGAGATCTGCGAGTCCTCCCCCACCTCCGTGAGTCTGAGTCTGAAGGCCATCGAGGCTCTCTACGCCGACGCCGACGCCGACGGATGGAAGGTCACCGACGACGCCAAGGACGCAGTGTTGCGCTCTCCGGACATCGCCGAAGGACTCGACGCTTTCGCCAATCGTCGGACACCCCGGTGGAGCGGACTGCCGCCCGCATGACAGACCACAATCCGAGACAGATTTCCTATACGTCTGGTCGGAAAGGGTATGAACCGGTTACAGTCTCTCCTGTGACGGGAATCGGCGCATACGAGACGGGCACGCTGCTGACGCGGCGGCGCCATGTCGACTTTGCGCATGTCTGTACATCCGGGTGTCCGATCTACTGATCGGACCTACGACGTGAGCGGCGCTCACGTCGATACTCGTATGTACACCCAGATCAGGGGACATTTCTGTCATGACCACCGCCTCCATCTCACACCTGAGTTCCGTCGTAGCAGCCAACGCCGACGCCATCGACAAAGACGCCAGCAAAGCGCACGTCGTATTCAAGGCTTCCGCCCAGGCGCACGACGCCGTTGCCAGCACCATTTCTCTCGGTAAGTACAGCGTCGAGGTCGACGAGCCGCCGGCCCTCGGCGGCGAGAACACCGCAGCCAATCCTGTCGAGTACTACCTTGCTTCCCTGCTCTCCTGCCAGGTGGTCACCTACCGCGTCTGGGCGGACAAACTCGGTATCGCTCTCGACGACATCTCGGCCAGAGCCGAAGGTGACCTCGACGTTCGTGGATTCTTCGGCTTCGACGACGCCGTCCGTCCGGGATTCTCCGAGGTCCGCGTGGTCGTCACCCTGACCGGCCCCGAAACCCGCGAGCGCTACCTGGAACTGCAGGAAACGGTCGACGCCCACTGCCCCGTACTCGACCTCACCCGCAATCCCGTCCCAGTGCATACAGTCGTCGAAACCGCCTGACCCGCACCAACCCACCTTCACCACGGAGTATGAATTCATGAGCGAGAACACCCCCGTCGATACCGATCCGACCGCCGATTGGTCGTTCGAAACCAAGCAGGTCCACGCCGGACAGGGCCCGGACAGCGCTACCAACGCTCGGGCGCTTCCGATCTACCAGACCACCAGCTACGTCTTCGACAACACCGACCATGCGGCGGCGCTCTTCGGCCTCGCCGAGCCGGGCAACATCTACACCCGCATCATGAACCCGACGCAGGACGCCGTCGAGCAGCGCATCGCCGCCCTCGAAGGCGGAGTCGCGGCTCTGCTGGTTGCGTCCGGTCAGGCCGCCGAATCCTTCGCGATCCTCAACCTCGCCGAGGCCGGGGACCACATCGTCTCAAGCCCTCGCCTGTACGGCGGCACGTACAACCTCTTCCACTACACGCTGCCCAAGCTCGGTATCACCGTCGACTTCGTCGAGGACCCGGACAACCTCGATCACTGGCGTGAGGCAATCCGTCCGAACACCAAGGCGTTCTACGGCGAAACCATCTCCAACCCCAAGAACGACGTGTTCGACATCCCCGGCATCAGCGCAGTCGCCCATGAGCACGGCATCCCGCTGATCGTGGACAACACGGTCGCAACTCCGTACCTCATTCAGCCGCTGAAGCACGGCGCCGACATCGTCGTCCACTCCGCCACCAAATACCTTGGCGGACACGGCACCGCGATCGCCGGCGTCATCGTCGACGGTGGCACGTTCGACTGGACCCAGGGACGCCACACCAACTTCACGACCCCCGACCCCAGCTACCACGGCGTCACCTTTGCCGATCTCGGTGCACCCGCCTACGCCCTCAAGGCACGCGTTCAGCTTCTGCGCGACCTCGGCTCGGCCATCGCACCGTTCAACGCCTTCCTCATCTCGCAGGGTATCGAGACACTGAGCCTGCGCATCGAGCGCCACGTGTCCAACGCCCAGAAGGTCGCGGAATTCCTCGAGGGCCGCGCCGAGGTCACGTCGGTCGCGTACGCCGGACTGGAATCCTCGCCCTGGCACGAGCGCGGAAAGCAGCTGGCTCCCAAGGGAACCGGCGCCATCGTCGCGTTCGAGCTCGCCGGTGGAGTCGACGCAGGCAAGAAGTTCGTCAACGCTCTGACGTTGCACAGCCACGTCGCCAACATCGGTGACGTTCGCTCACTCGTCATCCACCCCGCGTCGACGACGCACTCGCAGCTCACCCCCGAGGAGCAGCTCGCTTCGGGCGTCACCCCGGGGCTCGTCCGCCTTGCGGTCGGCATCGAAGGGATCGACGACATTCTCGCCGACCTCGAAACCGGTTTGGCCGCAGCAGCTTCCTGATCTATCGCACGAAAAAGCTCGGCCCCGATATGCATTGGGACCGAGCTTTTTCGTTGCGTAAGAGCTAGCTCTTGGGAGTGAACGCGGCCAGCGGTTCACTCTCGGACCAGTCATGGCCCCAGTAGCTGTCGGCCGTGATTTCCTCAGCGGTGTAGAAGGCTTCGTCGACAAGCATGCCTTCGCAACCGAACTCCAGATCCCATCCACCCGGTGCGCGCACGTAGAACGACACCATCTTGTCGTTCGTGTGGCGACCCAACGTCGAGGAGATCGAGAAGCCGAGCTTGGCAACACGATCGAGAGCCTGACCGACGGCGTCGAGAGTCTCGGCTTCCATCATCAGGTGCACGAGACCGGGCTCGTCAACCGGCGGCGCCGGGCACAACGCCAGGCTGTGGTGGCGCTGGTTGATACCCATGAAGCGAACGCGGCGAGCCGGCGGCGGCGCATCGATACCGCCGAGACGGATGGAACCGCGCGGGAGGAATCCGAGCACCTCGGTGTAGAAGGTGTATGCCTCGTCGAAACGCGTAACCGGAAGCACCACATGGCCGAGGCCCTGATCGCCGGTGACGAAACGGCCGCCGTGCGGGGTGACCAACGGGCTGTGGTCGAGTACCGGTCCGAAGAAGACCTCGACTCGGTTACCGTTGGGATCGTCGAATGCGATGACCTGCTCGGCATCGCGGTAGCTGGCGTCGACCTCGGAAAGAACCTCGACCTCGACTCCGGCCTTCTCCACTGCTTCACGAACACGCTGGAGCGCGAACTGATCTCGCACTTCCCAGCCCACTGCGAGAGCCTTGTCCGTCTCACCGGGCAGGACGATCAGTCGCGCACGACGCTCGTCCAGGCGCAAGTAGAGGCCGTCGGCTTCCGGGCCACTACCGACCGCGAGGCCGAGTCCGTCGACCACGAGCTCGCGCCAGCGAGCCACGTCCTGCGTTTGGATCCTGAGATACCCCAGGCCCCGAATTTCAGTCATGCCTAACCGTCCTTGCTTCGAAAGTATTTGTGGGACTAGATCATCGAGCGGTGGATACCCTGCGGTTCGCCGCCGAGCTGCGAGAGCGTCGACGCATGGAAAATGGAGCCAGGTACGTGGATCGCGTGCGCGAGACCGGCATGAGCATCACGCCAGAACCGCTGCATCGGCGTGTTCAACTGCAAAGCCCCACCACCGGAACGAGCAAAGATCTCGTCCACCGCACGCACCGCCCGCCACGCAGCAGCAGTCTGCGTACGGCGACCGATCGCACGAAGCTCGAACGAAACTTCCTGCCCCTTCTCCGTCATGTCCCAGAAACGATCCACCGTCTCCAAGATCGCAGCCCGAGAAGCAGCGATCTCGGCCGCCGCCTCACCGATCGCGAACAGCACGTACGGATCTTCCTTGATCGGAACACCACTGACCGTCACCCGCTCACGCTGCGCCGCCATGTTGCACGCCAACGCACCCTCGGCGATACCGATCAACGACGAGGTGATCCCCAACGGGAAAATGCACGAGAACGGGAACTTGTACAACGTCTCCGTACGACCCGCTTCCTTCCACGCCGTCCCGTCGTACACCTTTCCGGCGTCGATCGTGCGGTACGTCGGCAAGAACGCGTCCTTGACGATCAGGTCCTTCGACCCGGTTCCGCGCAGGCCCACGACATTCCAGCTGTCCTGGTCGATGTCGTAATCGGAGCGCGGCAGCAGTACGTGCAGGTGCTTCGGCGGCATCAACGGCTTACCGGACTCGTCACCGACCATCGCACCGATCATGATCCAGTCACAATGATCGGTACCCGAGGAGAACGACCAGCGACCGTTGAGGATGTACCCACCCTCGACCGGCCTCGCCACACCCATCGGCGCATACGGCGACGCCATCCACGTATCGGGATCGGTTCCCCACACCTCTTCCTGAGCCTTGCGGTCGAAGAACGCAAGCTCCCACGGATGCACACCGACGATGCCGCTGACCCAGCCCGTGGCACCGTCCATCGCGCCGATAGCCATTGCCGTCTCGGCGAATTCACGCGGATGCGCCTCGAGGCCACCGAACTCCTTCGGCTGGAACATCCGGATGACGCCGGAGTCGCGCAAGCGCTTCGCGCTGCCGTCCGTCAAGCGCATCAGCTTGTCGCCCTCGACTCCGTCAGCGCGGATCTCGTCGGCGAACTGTGAGATGTTGTCCAGAACCTGACCCATGATTTTTCCGGCTTTCTGGTTTCGCTACCCGGCGAGTGCCTGGGCAGAATGAAAATCTGTTGGTGAAACGGTGGCAGGTAGCCCACCGAAGTGCAGAAACGCTTCCCGGTGAGTGGGAGCACCCCTGTGCGCCTTTTTGGTAGTGGGGGCTACCAAAAAGGCGCACGGGCCTTACTTGCCTTCTGGACGCGTCAGAAATGCCAGAACGGACGCGACCCAGGCGTCGCGAGCTTCGATCATCGTCCAGTGTCCGCAGTTGGGGAAGATGTGAACTTCGCCGTTGGGGATGTCGCGCATCGGCAGAATCGCCATGTCCACGGGGCTGACGCGGTCGTCGCGTCCCCAGGTCAACAGCGTCGGCGCCTTGATCTTGTTCAGCTGCGCCCAGTACGGCACGGCGGTCGACGCAGCGGCAGCCGCGCCCATGGCGGCCATGGCCTTGCTGCTGTACATACGACGGGCGATCTCGAGCGTCGTCGGCTCGGTGGCCAGGGCCCAACGCTCTTCGATGAGCTGCTCGGTGACGACGGCACGGTCGAAGACCATCGAATGCAACCAGCGGACCAGGGCTTCGCGGGTGGGGTTGTCGGTGAACTCCATGAGGAGTTTGATGCCTTCACCGGGCCCCGGCGAGAAGGTGTTCTTTCCCATGCCGCCGATGGTGACGAGCTTGCTCACCCGGTGCGGCTCGTCGATCGCGACCTTGGTGGCGACGATGCCGCCCATGGAGTTACCGATCATGTGGACCGGGCCGAGGCCGAGGCCGTCGAGGAACATCCCGACCGACGCCTGCGCCATCATCATCGGATGGTCGGGGCCGGGATCGCTGACGCCGAATCCGGGAAACTCGAGAACGTAGCAGTGGAAGTGCTCCGCGAAGTCCGCGAGAACGCCGCGGTAGTTACGCCAACCGGTGACGCCGGGGCCCGATCCGTGCAGCAGCAGGAGCGGCGGGCCGTCGCCGGCTTCGTGGTACCGGAGCACACCGAGATCGGTCTGCAGTTCCTTCAGAGTTCCCTCGTAGCTCAGTTCAGTCGTCATGGTCCGAACGGTGCCATCAGGACCGCTGAGCTGCTATGACTCGTCCCGATCAGCGAGACAAGTCGATCAAAATACGTCAGATCCAGTGGTCGGACGACGCTGCCAGCAGGCGATCCATCGTCTCCGCCGAGAACGTATTGGTCGGAACGGGAGGCGTTTTGCGGCCGCGGCGAGGAGCACCCAGTTCGGGGTACAGCGTCCGTGAGACCTCGCGAGCCGCGTCGACGACCAGCGGAGCAACTCGCTCGAGCTGAGCGGTCCGCATGTCACCACACAACGCGATGCTGCCGACGGGACCCTCGTGTCCGCGAATTGCCGAAGCCACACAAGCGACTCCACGCGCCGACTCCCCGCGTTCGAAGGCCAGTCCCCGACGCTGACGGATGCGGTTCAGTTCCTGGTGGAGCACAGCGACGTCGGTGATCGTGTTCTCGGTACAGCGGGGAAGAGAAGACCCGAACAGAGCGTCGACGCGCTCGGGGTCGATCCACGCCAGCATCGCCTTGCCACCAGCCGTCGAATGAGCGAGCACTCTGCCGCCGACGCGGGACGGGAGCGCCGCGGCGAATCGTCCGCCGACCTTGTCGAGATAGACGCTCTCGCGTCCGTCGAGCACCGATAGGTGAACGACCATGCCGGTCTGCAGGTGCAGTTCGTGCAGAAGCGGTGCAGCGGCTTCGCGGATCTGGCTGTGGCCGCCGTCGCCACCACCGAGGCCGAGCGCGCGACGCCCGAGGCAGTAGCCGAACGATGCGTGATCGACCCAGTCCAGCTTGACCAGCTGATCGAGAATGCGGTGGACCGTGGAGCGCGGCAACTGAGTACGGCACGCGACCTCTTCCAGCGTCAGCCGCGCGGCGCGGCCGTCGAAGGCGTCGAGAATCAGTGTCATCCGCTCGACCATCGACGGCGGCAGATCCTTCTTGGGTTGCCCACCGGCAGTCTGGACGGTGGACAGTGTGTCGTTCATGTCAACAATGGTCATGGACGCCTCCCGAAAACTGGAATTGATTCTACCGACTATAACCCAGGTCACAGTTTCTGGAAAGTGAATCGATCTTTTCGATCCCGATCAGCGGTAATTCACCTGCCACCGGGCGAGTGGGGACGCTATAAACGCCCGATGCACCTGGGAATCGTCACACCGGTCCTGATTCAGCACCCGAGCACGCGCTCGGAGTGGGAGGCAAGTGCTGACATCGGCGAGATCGCCACAGTGGCCGCCACGGCGGATCGACTCGGTTTCCATCATCTGACCTGCAGTGAACACGTGGCGGTCCCCGAGGAGATTGCCGCCGAGCGCGGCGGAACCTACTGGGATCCGCTCGCCACCCTTGGTTTTCTCGCCGCGCGTACATCAAGAATCCTGCTGGCGACCCAGGTGCTGGTGTTGGGCTACCACCACCCCCTCGAGATCGCCAAGCGTTACGGAACGCTTGATCGCGTCAGCAATGGACGCCTGATACTCGGCCTCGGGGTGGGGACTCTGAAACAAGAATTCGATCTCATAAATGCTCCATTTGCCGACCGAGGAGCGCGCGCTGACGATGCCTTGGCCGCACTTCGGGCATCACTGTCGACGCCGACTCCGGAGTATCACGGCGAGTTCTACGACTACTCCGGATTTGTCGTCGAACCCCACGCCGTCCAGAAACGGGTGCCGCTGTGGATCGGCGGCCGGACCAAGAGATCGCTGCGCCGGGCCACCACACACGGCGACGGGTGGGTGCCGTTCGGGCTGCGATTCTCCGAACTGAAGGAAATGCTCGACGCCACGACGCTCCCCGACGGATTCGACGTGGTGCTTCCCGCCGGTGCGCCGCTCGATCCTCTCGGCAATCGCGAATCCACCCTTCGCGCCTTGACTCGCGTCCGTGACGCCGGGGCGACCATCGCCAGCTGCTCGGTCGGCGCTCGAAGCGTCGAGCACTACTGCGAACAACTCGAAGAACTTCACCGAATCGCCCTCGCCGAGGGCTTTTCTTTCACCACTTCCTGATTCCCCGACAATTCAATGCAAAGGACGTACCGATGACCGACTCGACCGCCCTGATCGAATCCCTGCTCGCCCGAGTGGAATTGCTCGAGGACAAGCTCGCGATCACCGAACTGCTGACCACATACAGCCCTGCCGTCGACAGCGGATCAGCCGACGAGGTCGCGAACCTGTGGCTCGAGGACGGCGTCTACGACGTCGATACCGGTGCGATGCACGGCCGCGGCGAACTGCGCGCGATGGTTCACAGCGCCTCACACCAGAACTGGATCATGAACGGCGCGGCCCACATGATGACACCCGCCCACATCCGCATCGACGGCAACAAGGCCGTCGCGACCTGCCATTCGCAGTTGGTCATCAAAGATCCCGAGAACCCGACGGGATTCAAGGTCCTCCGCATCACCGCAAACCGTTGGGAACTGATCAAGACGGACGGCGAGTGGAAGGTCGAACTGCGTACCAACGCCCTCCTCGACGGCCGACCCGAGGCTCGCGCTCTCCTGGCTGCCGGCGTGACGGCCTAACCGGCCTGTGGGCGGTTAGGGACCCTCTGCGGTCGCTAACCGCGCACAGCTGTTGAAAGTTCGGCTCCCCGAACTCTATAGTTCACTTATTCGAACCAACAGGTCCGAGTACGTGTGACCAGGAGACCGATGAGCACCAGTACGCAAGAGCCGACGACTCCGCGCCGACGACCCACGGGGAGATCCATCGCCCTGCTCGGTCCGGCGTTCGTCGCGGCAATCGCGTACGTCGATCCGGGCAACGTCGCCGCCAACCTCACCGCCGGCGCCAAGTACGGCTACCTCCTCATCTGGGTACTCGTACTCGCCAACGCGATGGCCGTCCTCGTGCAGTATCTGTCCGCGAAACTCGGTCTCGTCTCCGGCAGATCCCTGCCCGAAATGCTGGGTCAGCGCCTGCGTAAGAACAACCGCCGCGCCTTCTGGCTCCAGGCCGAGATGATGGCGATCGCGACCGACGTCGCCGAAGTCATCGGCGGCGCCATCGCACTCAACCTGCTCTTCAACATCCCGCTCTTCCTCGGCGGACTGATCACCGGATGCGTGTCGATGGTCATCCTGACGATCCAAAGTCGGCGCGGACAGCGCACTTTCGAGTTCGTGGTCATGGGATTGCTGGCCATCATCACCATCGGCTTCCTGACCGGGCTCGCCTTCACCGACGTCTCCGGCAGCGAGGCCGTCGCCGGACTGGTCCCCCGCTTCGAAGGAACCGAGACCGTACTGCTCGCCGCCAGCATGCTCGGAGCAACGGTCATGCCGCACGCGATCTACCTTCACTCCGCATTGGCACGTGATCGCCACGGCCACATCAAACCCGGCCCACGGTTGCAGCGACTACTCAAAGTCACCCGTTGGGATGTCGTCGTCGCGTTGATCATCGCCGGTGGCGTGAACATCGGCATGCTGCTTCTGGCCGCTTCGGCGCTGCGCGGAGTACCCGGCACCGACACCATCGACGGCGCGCATGCCGCGATCGAGAATTCGCTCGGCCCGGGCGTAGCCGTGGTGTTCGCGATCGGCCTCCTCGCCTCCGGACTCGCGTCGACCTCCGTGGGATGCGCGGCCGGCGCCGAGATCATGCATGGTCTTCTGGCCATTCGGATTCCGGTGATCACACGCCGGATCGTCACGCTCGTCCCGGCGCTGATCGTGCTCGGACTCGGCGTCGACCCGACGCTGGCGCTCGTGCTCAGCCAAGTGGTCTTGAGCCTGTGCATCCCCTTCGCGATCATCCCACTGGTGCGAATGACCTCGGACCCCGAACTCATGGGCGACGCTCGCAATGCCCCGCTCACGACCGTCGCGGCGTGGATTGCGGCGGGCTTGATCGTTGCACTCAACGTCGCTCTGCTGGTTCTGACGGTGACAGGCTAGAGCACCGGAGCCACCCAACGCGTCCCTCACAAACGCGCTGGACGGCTCCGGCCGGACTAGGAGACTTGCTCGGCGAGAGTGGCCTTGGCCCAGCGATAGTCGGCCTTTCCGCTGGGAGAACGCCTGATCGACGGAACGTTCATGACGGTGCGCGGCACTTTGTACCGAGCGACCTGCGACGCGCAATGCTCACCGATCTCGGCAGCGTCCGGGACGTCGAAGCCTTCGCGGGTCGTGATGACCGCAGCGACGCGCTCACCGAACTTCGCATCCGGAATTCCCGCGACCAAAGCGTCGAGCACCGCCGGGTGACTCTTGAGCGCCTGCTCGACCTCTTCCGGATACACCTTCTCCCCGCCGGTGTTGATGCACTGAGAACCACGCCCCAGCAGGACGATCGAGCCGTCGGCTTCCACGCGCCCGACGTCGCCGAGCACCGACATCCGCACCCCGTCGATCACCGGGAACGTAGCCGCGGTCTTGACCGGATCATTGAAGTAGCCGACCGGCACGTGACCGCTGCGAGCGATGTAGCCGGTCTCGGGCGATCCCGGCTCCAGCGGCCGCATCCTTTCGTCCACGACGCGGGTCTCGTCGCGAGCGGCGATGCGCATCAGGCCGTCTTCGCCGATCTCCAGATTGCCGTCGACGCCCGACTCCGAGGAGCCGAATCCGTCGCGGATCACCAGGTTCGGAAGCATCGACTTGAGCTGCTCCCGCAGTGAGAGCGAGAACAAGGCTCCGCCGGACGAGACCATTCCGACCGTGCTGAGGTCGTAATCTGCTGCGTTTGCTGCCAATTCGTCTGCGAGCGGACGTGCCATCGCGTCTCCGACGACGGTGATGGAGACGGCCTTCTCACTTCCGGCGAGCTGCAGCGTCGCCTTCGCGTCGAACCGCGCCATGAGAATTGCGTTGGCGCCCATGAAGAATCCGGTGAACAGCGAGTACGACGCCGCACCGTGCATCAGGGGTGCGGTACTGAGCATGTTCATCGCGGGAACGTTCGGCACCGCGGCGAACAGAGCCTCAGCGGTCGTGTGCGGCGGACCGAACGGATTTCCGCCGGTGAGCGCCGCGAAGTAGAAGTCTTCATGACGCCACATGACACCCTTGGGCATCCCCGTCGTGCCGCCGGTGTAGATGACGAAGAGGTCGTCGTTGCTGCGGGGCGCGAAGTCACGAGTAGCGGGCTGCTCCGCGGCAGCGTCGGCGTATCCAACGACGTCGACACCTTCGATATCGCGGACCACGGACTTGCCGACGACAACGACGTGTTTGATGCCGGGCGCGGCCGGGAGAACCGTCTCCACGACGGAAACGAACTCCTCGTCCACGATCAGTGCCACCGACTGCGAATCGTTGTACAGATAGGTCAGTTCGGCGTCGACGTAGCGATAGTTGACGTTGATCGGGACCGCACGAATCTTGAGGCAGCCGAGCAAACTCTCGACGAACTCGATGCTGTTGCGCATGTGCAGAGCAACGTGATCGCCGGGCCCGACACCGACGCTCGCCAGGTGGCGGGCGATGCGATTCGAGCCCTCGTCCAGCTCGACGTAGGTGCGACGACGACCATCGCACACGAGCGCCGTGCGGTCCGGAATCAGATCCGAGATGCCCTCGTACAGATCTGCCAAATTCAGTGACACTGCTGGTGCCTTCCTTGATGTCCGGCCCGGTGAATTCGGGGCCGACCGTACTGCGTTTTCGGTGGGAACTATCCGACCCTGGAGCCGACGAATGCGGCCGAGAACTGAGCGGATCGGTGGTGACGCAAACGCGTACGCGGTGGGATCGCCGCGTCGCCCCAAGGTGGCATGCAGCGCTCGTGACCCAGATCACCGCTCCCGCTGAGTGAGACTCCTCCTCAGTCGGCCAAACTTCTGTTCAAAACTAGAACTAATTCTGATTTCGCTCGAATGATTTTTTCGGAACCGACTACCGAACTCTCGACTTCAAATTAGAATGAATACTAATTCTGCAAGACGTACCCGACCGCCCGGATCGAAGGAGCACGACATGACGCAATCACTGAGCTTGGAAGGCAAAGTTGCCGCCGTCACCGGCGCCGGCGCCGGCCTGGGTCGCGCCGAAGCACTCGGACTCGCGGCTGCCGGTGCAGCCGTCATCGTCAACGACATGGGTGCAGCGGCCAACGACGTGGTCGACGAGATCAAGGCCGCAGGTGGACAGGCACTCGCCATCACCGGCGACGTCTCCGACTGGTCGCTCGGCGGGCGCATCATCGAAGAGGCTGTCAAGAACTTCGGATCCTTCGACATCCTCGTCAACAATGCAGGCATCCTGCGCGACAAGATGATCTTCAACCTGACCGAATCCGATTGGGACGACGTCATCCGTGTGCACCTCAAGGGCCACGCCGCCACCTCGCACGCAGCCGCAGTCCACTGGCGCGCAGCCAGCAAGGCAGCCGACGCACCGGTCTACGGCCGCATCATCAACACCTCTTCCGAGGCCTTCCTCTTCGGCAGCGCCGGACAGCCCAACTACTCGGCAGCCAAGGCCGGCATCACCGCTCTGACGCTCTCGAGCGCAGCAGGTCTCTCCCGCTACGGCGTCCGCACCAACGCGATCTGCCCCCGCGCGCGCACCGCCATGACGGCAGAAGCCTTCGGCGAGAACAACACCGGCGTCGTCGGCCTCGATCCGCTTGCACCCGAGCGCGTCGCGACCCTGGTCAGCTACCTCGCATCCCCCGATTCCGACGAGATCAACGGACAGGTCTTCGTCGTCTACGGCAAGATGGTGGCGTTGATGGAAGCACCCAAGGTCGAGAACCGTTTCGACGCAGCCGGATCCGCGTTCACCGTCGAAGAGCTCGGTGGCCAGCTCTCGTCTTACTTCTCCGGCCGTGGGCCGTACGAGACCTACGCCGCCTACAGCATCGCCGGCCTCGAAAAGATTGCACTTGCAGTCGACGAGACCGCAACAGTTTGAGCAGCACTTACGAAGAGGAGCGTTTCATGAGGTTGAACGGCAAGGTAGCGATCGTCACCGGCGGCGCCGGTGGAATCGGTCGTGCCATCACCCGAGTCTTCGCCCGTGAAGGCGCGAAGGTCCTGTTCGTCGACATCAACGACGAGCAGGGCCAGGCCCTCGAACAAGAACTGGCCGGCTCCGGCAAGTTCCTGAACGTCGACCTTGCTGCCGCCGGTTCGGCCGAGCAGATCCGTGACGCCGCGCTCGAGGCTTTCGGCAAGCTCGACATCCTGGTGAACAACGCTCACGCGTCCCGTCAGGCTCCGTTGCTCGAAACCACGCAGGACATGTTCGACCTGTCCTTCAACACCGGTTTCTACCCCGTTGTCCACCTCATGCAGGCGTGCCACGACGAACTCGCGAAGACCAAGGGTTCGGTCGTCAACTTCGCATCGGGTTCAGGTTTGGACGGAATGCCCACCCAGACGTCCTACGCTGCGGCCAAGGAAGCTGTGCGAGGCCTGACGCGCGTCGTCGCCAACGAGTGGGCGCCGGAAGGCATTCGGGTCAACGTGGTCTGCCCGTTCGCCGCCACCGAAGGCGTCGTCAAGTGGCAGGAAGCCTTCCCTGAGCGCGCAGCCGCATCGGTTGCCAAGGTGCCCCTCGGACGCATCGGTGATCCCGAAACCGACATCGCTCCCGTCGTGGTGTTCCTGGCGAGCGAGGATTCCAAGTACATGACCGGACAGACGTTGATGGCCGACGGCGGCAGCATCAAATTGCGATGAGCGAAATACTTCTCGGTGGGCTCAGCTCACCGAGAAGAGTTTCGCAGCGTTGTCGTGCACGACGGCTCGCAGCCATTCGTCTCCGAGATCGAAGCGCGTAACCGCTTGCAAGGCTGTGAGATACGGGTACGGAATGTTCGGGAAGTCGCTACCGAACAGAATCCGGTCCTGCATGTCGACGAGCCGTGATACGTCCGCCTTCGGGAAGGCACACTGCTCTTCCGTGAAGTCGGTGAACGCCATGGTCGTATCCAGGCGGACATTGCCGTAAGCCTCTGCCAGATCGAGGAATTCGCTGTACTCGGGCATCCCCATGTGGGCGACGATCAACGACAGGCGCGGGTACCGTGCGAGCAGCGAAGCAATGCGATCAGGTCCCGTGTACTCCCCCGGCGCCGGTCCCGAACCACAGTGGATCACGATGGGCGTCTCGGAGTCCTCGAGTTGCCCCCAGACCTTGTCGAGCAGAGGGTCGTTCGGATCGTAGTTTCCGACCTGGATGTGGGACTTGAAGATTCGCGCGCCCGACTCCAATGCCTTGCCGACGTACGACGCCGCCGACTCCTCGGGATAGAACGTGGCCGTGTGCAGGCAATCGGGCGTTTGCGCGGCAAATTCGACGGCCCACTGATTGAGCCACTCGGCCATCGCGTGCTTGTGCGGGTAGATCATCGACGTGAAAGCCCGGACACCGAACTCGCGGAGACGGTGTACCCGCTCCTCCTCGGCAAGTCGGTAGGCGATGGGCCAAGGACGACCGATCATCGGTCCCGCCGAATCGAAGTAACCCCACACCTTGTCCATGACGCTCTTCGGCATGAAATGGGTGTGGACGTCGATCACGCCAGGAACACCCAACTCGCGCCAAAAAGCCCGAACCTCGGCGATCTCCTCCGGTCCGGTCGATGGGACCTCTTCGGTACACACGTCTGACACCCCTTTCGTTCGCTCGACCATACCGAGTGCCGTCGCGCTCACCGGGACAGGTCGTTGACGGCCCGCCCGGAGCACCCGAATGTGAACCCATCTTGCCGATCACCGTTGGAGGTTGAATGTCTCAGGCCGAGTCCGAAGTGGGGTCGATCAGTGCCGTCGAGGAACTGCTCGCAATCGAGGAAATCAAGCGTGTGTTCGCCGCGCGCCTACGCTGCATGGACACCAAGCAGTGGCACGTCTACCCAACCCTGCACACTGCAGACGTCGTCAGCGAGACGTGGGGCGGACTCCCGACAGACAAGCAACCCAAGACCGGCGACACCTCGAACCAGGTAGTGGGCATCGACAAACTCACCGCGGCAATTCGGAACATGCTCGACGGCGACATCCCCCTCACCACGGCGCACCACGCACACACTCCCGAAATCGTGCTGACCTCGCCCACCACCGCAACCGGCATCTGGGCGATGGAGGACATGCTGTGGTGGAACGACGGCGAGAAAGAACTGCACCTACACGGCTACGGCCACTACCACGAGAAATACCGCAAAGAAGACGGCAAGTGGCTGATCAGCTACCGAACCCTCACCCGACTCCGTGTCGACCAGGACCCCGGATTCTTCCGATTCATGAAAGCGCTGTGACGAAGTGACCAACCCGCTGTTCCAACCGCTCCGCATCCGTTCGCTCGAACTGTCCAACCGCATAGTCATGTCGCCGATGACGCGCACGTACTCCATCGAAGGTGTGCCCGGCCGCGACGTTGCCGACTACTACCGCCGACGAGCTGAGGGCGGCACCGGACTGATCGTCACCGAAGGCGTCGCGATCGATCACGAGACTGCTGTCGACCACGCCAACGTCCCCAACCTCCACACTCCCGCTGCTCAGGCCGGATGGCGGAAGGTAGTCGACGACGTGCACGCTGCGGGCGGCAAGATCGTGCCTCAGCTCTGGCACGTCGGACCTTTGTGGGGCGCGATGACGCAGATGGACCCCTCACTCAAGCCGATGCGCCCCTCTGGCGAATGGGGCCCGCTCGGCGTCACCTCGTACTCCGCTGCCTACGTCGAACGCGCACAGGCCAGCACCGAAGCGATGACCGAGCAGGACATCCAGGACGTCATCGACGCGTACGTCCGTAGCGCGAAGCACGCCGTCGAACTCGGCTTCGACGGCATCGCGATCCACGGCGGTCACGGCTACCTCCTCGATTCCTTCTTCTGGGAGGGCACCAACCAGCGCGACGACGCGTGGGGAGGCGACCTGGAGCGTCGTACCAGGTTCCCGGCCGCCGTCGTCGCCGCGATCCGCGCGGCCATCGGACCGGATCTGCCGATCATCTACCGTTTCTCACAGCACAAGCAGCAAGATTTCACCGCGAAGATCGCCGAAACCCCCGAAGAGTTGGGCGTCATCCTGGGCGCGCTGGTCGACGCCGGAGTCGACGTTCTCGACGCCAGCATCAGGCGTTTCGACGTGCCGGCCTTCGAAGGCAGCGATCTCTCGTTGGCGGGTTGGGCGAAGAAGCTGACCGGCGCCGTCACGATGGCCGTCGGCAGCGTCGGTATCGGAAAGTCGCTGCGGGACAGCCGCATCGAAGGCGTCGCACCTGTAGTCGACAACATCCCACAGCTCGAGGAGCGCATCGGCAGCGGAGAGTTCGATCTGATCGCGATCGGCCGTCTCCATCTCGCCGATCCTGCATTGGCAACTACCCTGCGCGCCGGTGGCCCGCTACCGGCGTTCGATCGAGCGGTGCATGAGGGCAGCTTGATCTAGGGGCTCCGCCCCTGTGTGCCTTTCCGGTAGTTCGCACTACCAAAAAGGCGCACAGGGCCGAAGGCCTTTATGTTCGACCCATGACTACTTTCAACGCCTGGGTCGCCCGCGACAGCGACGGCACCATCGACTTCGCCCCCGAAACCGTCGACGAATCCTTCCTCCCGGCAGGTGAGGTCACCATTCGCGTCGAGTATTCGAGCGTCAACTACAAGGACGCGCTCGCGGTCACGCCGAAAGGCGGGGTGGTTCGCGAGTACCCGATCGTCCCCGGCATCGACGTCGCCGGCGAGGTCATCGCCTCCGAGTCCGACGCATTCGCCCCGGGAGACAAGGTCGTCGCACATGGCTACGAGATCGGGACCGCCCGCAACGGCGGCTACGCCGAGATCGCCCGTTTGCCTGCCGAGTGGGTCGTGAAGCTCGACGGCATTTCCACCGCCGACGCTGCCGCGATCGGCACGGCAGGATTCACCGCGGCCATGAGTGTCCAAGCCATTCTGGCCAGCGGAGTGAAGCCCGCCGACGGTCCCGTCCTGGTGACGGGCGCGAGCGGCGGAGTCGGCACCGTCAGCGTCGACCTTCTGGCAAGCGCGGGCTTCGACGTGATCGCCTCCAGCGGCAAGCCCGGCGCGGCAGACCTTCTGACGTCACTCGGTGCGTCTTCGGTGATCGGCAGGCTTCCCGAGGATCCCGACGCCAAGCCTCGCCCGCTCGGAAAATCTCAGTGGGCGGCGGCCGTCGACTGCGTCGGTGGAAAGACCCTCGCTCACGTTCTGAGCACGATCAATTACGGCGGTGTTGTCGCTGCCAGCGGATTGACCGGTGGCGCCGCGCTGCCTACGACCGTGCTGCCGTTCATTCTCCGCGGAGTCTCACTGCTGGGCATGGACTCGGTATTGATGCCGATCGAACCCCGTCGCGCGCTGTGGGCCCGTCTGGGCTCCGACTTGGCCCCACGTCATCTGAAGGAGATCACGAACCTCGTTGCCGTCCGCGACGTCGTCTCGGTGATCGATCAGGTCCGCGAAGGCAAGTACACCGGCCGGGCGCTGGTTCAGGTTGCCGACGGGTTCTGAACCGCTCAGAAAAGTGTGAACAAATCTGCTGGTTCTTCGGCCGTCGTGGACTTCTCCTTGTAGGGGGAGTTCACGTCGGTCGGTTCCTTCTTCACCGGGGCAGCAAGCGGCACCGATGCGATGTCCCCCGAGACGATGGCGCGTGCGGCTTCGCCGGCCAGCTTGTCTGCCATTTCGTTGTAGTGGTTGCCGACGTGCCCGCGCACCCAGCGAAAGCGCACCGGTCCGACACGATCGGTGATGGCTCGATCGATACTCTGCACCAGTTCGAGGTTCTTGACCGCCCCGCCGCTCGCGGTCTTCCAGCCCTTGCGCTTCCAACTGGGCAACCATTCGGAAGCGCACTTGATGGCGTACTGCGAGTCGGATTCGATGAGTAGAGGATCAGCACCGGGATGGGCGACGACGGCCTCGAACAGAGCACGCAACTCTGCAATCTGGTTGGTGCCGGACGCTTCTCCGCCGGACATGCTCGGACCCTCGTGATTGACCCACGCCCAGCCGATAGCCCCACCGGGGTTTCGCAGACAGGATCCGTCGGTGCTCACGATGATCATGGCTCGGACAATACGTTGCGCCACCGACACACGCCTTAACGGAGGATGGACGGTGGCGATACGCTGACCTCGATGACGCCGCTATCTCCGGTCGACGAAGTCACGGTGACTTCTCAGCGACCACTCGATGCCGCGCTGACGCTCAGCCCGCATCAGCGCGGACCCGGCGACCCCGCACATCGACGGTCAGCCGACGGAGCGATCTGGCGAGTTTCCCGCCAACTTTCGGGTCCTGTGACCTACCGCATCACGCAGTCGGATCGCCATACGGTCCGGGTACAGGCCTGGGGTCCCGGCGCCACGGAATTCCTGACCGGCGCCGAAGCGCTGCTCGGTCTCGACGACGAAGCCGAAGATTTTGCCCCCGAACATCCCAAGCTCGCCGAAGCTCATCGACGCTTCCCTCATCTGCGCATCGGCCGCACCGGCCGCGTCATGGAGGCTCTCGTTCCCGCGATCCTCGAGCAACGAGTCCACGGCATCGACGCATTTGCCGCGTGGCGCCGCCTGCTGACCAAGTTCGGGGAGCGCCCACCCGGCCCCGCGCCCGACGGAATGCGAGTTCCACTCACCGCGGACCAATGGCGTCGAATGCCGTCATGGGAATTCCATCGCGCGAACGTCGATCCAGCGAGGTCCAAGACGATCGTTCAGTGCGCTCGCGTCGCCGACCGCCTCGAGCAGGCATCCACGTTCCCCAGAACCGAGGCGACCAAACGGTTGCGAGCGGTACCCGGCGTCGGGATCTGGACTGCCGCCGAAGTGGCTCAGCGTGCATTCGGCGATTCAGATGCACTCTCGGTCGGCGACTACCACCTCGCTGCCGTCGTCGGGTGGTCACTGCTGGGTGAACCGATCGACGACGCCCAGATGGTGCAGTACCTCGCTCCCCTTCAACCGCATCGATACCGCGCCGTGAGGCTTCTGCAGGTCAGCGGGCAAGCCGTCAAACCCAAGTTCGGTCCGCGAACTGCCGTTGCCGACCACCGTTGGCACTGAGCATCAGGAGTTGGAAAATGTCGACCCGATACGCACACATCGCCTTCTCCCCCGCTGCGGTGGAGCGTCAGCGGTCGACCGGAAGTTTCACCGTGTACGGTTCGAAACTCGATCAGCCCGACGAGGGCCCGATGGAATTCGATTTCCGCGCGCAGGGATTCGTGAAATCCGTGGATTCCTTCTTCATGTCCACGGTGACGCCCGACGGTTGGCCGTACGTCCAACATCGCGGCGGCCCGCGCGGATTCCTGCATGTGTTGGGCCCGAATCGAATCGGATTCGCCGATCTCCCTGGCAATCAGCAATTCGTGACGCTCGGCAATCTGGAAGAGAACAATCGCATCTCGCTGTTCGTCATCGATTACCCGACGCGAACGAGATTGAAGATCTACGGGCGTGCGCAGGTGATCGAAGCGGACGAGGACCCTGCACTACTGCAACAGCTCTTGCAAGTCCCCGGCGGCACCATGACGGCAAAAGCCCAGCGTTCCATCGTCATCGACGTCGAAGCGTTCGACTGGAACTGCAGTCGAAACATCACGCCACGCTTCGACAGGGAGCGCATGGACGAATCCCTCGCTCTGGCACGCCAACCCCTGCAAGCCGAGGTAGATCGGCTTACTGCCGAGGTCGAAGAATTGCGTGCGCGGTTGTCGAAAAACGAATGGGACTAGGCGGTTTCAGGGCACTCGGAGTCGGGTAGCCACCAAACACGGCCCGTCGCGCGGAGACGACGGGTCCCGTTGTGCCCGAGGAGGTCCGCACGATCGATCCAGACGGTGGAGTTCTGGTTAACGAACTGCACCGCCACCATTCACGACTGGTTCCACACAGACAGATTGGCCGTCCCCATGAAACTGTCCCGAACTCTCACCATGTCCGTACTCGTCGTCGCCGCAGTCGGCGCCGGAGCCGGCACCGCGGTCGCAGCGCCCCCGAATGCGGGCTTCGATCCGTCCCAACCCCTACTGACACCGACCGCAGAGTCGAACAGCCAGGCGGCGTTGATGCTCTTCCCCGGTAACGATCCGAAGCAGGCCGCGTTCGACACGATGGCCAACGAGGTCAATATCGGCTGGAACAACGGTGGTCTGCAGTCGACCCTGATCGGAGCCAACCTCGGCGTCGGAATCGGCTGCCTGTCGATCTTCCCGAACTTCATCGCCGGCTGCATCGTCGGTGGAGTCATCGGCACGGTTGCCGGAGTCGGCGCAGGAATCACCAACGGAAACCCGAACGCTGCGCCGGCCGTCGAGAAGTTCTTCGCGACTCCTTGAGTAGCGCTCAGCTGTGCGTGTGCCCGGGGGTGGGTGTCTCGTCGTGAAAATGTGTGGCGCCGATCGAATGCAGCAGCTGGTGAACGGTGTCGTCCGCCAGTTGGTATCGCATCGATCGGCCGTCGCGGGTCGCGCTCACCCACCCCTGGCTACGCAGTAGCCGCAGCGCATGTGAGACGGCTGTGCCGCTCATCCCCAGCGCCACGGACAAATCCGTGACGCAGATACCCGGTGCGTGATGAAGGCAGAGCAACAGACGCAGACGATTGGTGTCGGAGAGAAGCTCGAAGCGACCGGACCAACTGGTGACGTCCAAACCCTCGAGTGCGGCCCTGGCGCGACGAACATCCTCGACGCTCAGCGCGCCACTGGTGTCTGCTGCGCCTGCATTCGTCAACCGACTGCCTCCGTAGAACTTCCGATCCCCCGCCGCAAGTGTACCCAGAAGCGAACCTCGTCAGGCAGACTCCACCACGGCCGCCATACCCTGGCCACCGCCGATACACATGGTCAACAGCGCTTTTCCGCCGCCGCGTCGGCCGAGTTCGCGAAGCGCGGTTGTTGCCATACGCGCACCCGTCGCTCCCACGGGGTGCCCGAGCGAGATGCCGGAACCGTTGACGTTCAGGCGATCGAGGTCCTCGAATCCCCATTCCTTCACGACGCCGAGAACCTGGCACGCAAACGCCTCGTTCAGCTCGACCAGATCGAAATCGGCAAAGCCTGCCCCGGTGCGAGCAAACAGTTTCGAGACGGCGGCAACCGGCCCGAGGCCCATCAGCGCCGGTTCACAACCGGCCGCGGCCCAACTGTCGAGGAACCCGATGGGTTCCAGCCCCAGCTCGTCCAGACGATCCTCGGCGACAACCAACATCGCTGCCGCAGCGTCGTTCTGCTGGCTGGCGTTACCGGCGGTCACAACGCCTCCCTCGGTCACCGCACGCAGCCGTGCCAGGGTTTCGAGTGAGGTATCCGGACGGATCCCCTCGTCAGCACGAAACTGTGTGACGTTCCCTTTTCGATCCGTCAGTTCGACGGCGACGATTTCGGCATCGAATCGGCCGGCTTCTCTTGCCAGTGTTGCTTTTCGGTGACTGTCGACGGCGAAGGCGTCCGACTCTTCCCGCGTGATCCCGCAGCGTGTCGCGACGTTCTCGGCCGTTTCGATCATTCCGCTGATCCGACCGAATCGCCACTCGGGTTGCGAGCGCTCGCGGCCACGATCGAGGCGGTCGAACAGTTGCAGCCCACCGGATCTGGTGCCCCACCGCGCTCCGGTGGTGTAGTGCTCGATCCCGCTCATCGATTCGACGCCACCCGCGAGAACCACGTCGGCCGCACCCGTCTGGACCATCATGGCCGCGGAAACGATGGCCTGCAGACCCGTTCCACATCGGCGATCCGTCTGGAAGCCGGCTACCGAAATCGGCAACCCGGCCTCGAGCGCCGCCCACCTTCCGATGCACGGTGCCTCCGAATTGGCATACGACTGCCCCATCGCGACGTCGTCGATGCGGGACGGATCGATTCCGCTACGACGCACGGTCTCCTTGACGACGGTGGCAGCCAGACTTTCCGCAGGCACGTCACGAAGTGCCCCTCCGAAACGGCCCACCGCGGTTCTGACCGGCGCGACCAATGCTGCTCGTTTCACAACTGACCTCGAATCTCGTTCTGGAAGAATGGAAAAGGATTCAGGAGACCAACAGGCGCACGGTATCCGCTACCAGCGCAGGTTTACCCGCTCCTTCGATTTCGATCGTGTACCGCACGACTATCGTCGCGCCCTTCGCGGTGCGCTCGAAGGAAAGAATCTCCGCACCTGCCCGCACCGAAGAACCGACCTTGACCGGTTCGGGGAATCGCACCTTGTTGCTTCCGTAGTTCACGGTCATGGAGATTCCGTCGACACGCATCACCTGAGCGCCGAGCACCGGCAACAACGAGATAGTCAGATAGCCGTGGGCGATGGTGCCGCCGTACGGACCCTGCGCTGCGCGCTCGGGATCCACGTGAATCCACTGGTGATCCTCGGTGGCGTCGGCGAACTTGTCGATCCGATCCTGTGTGACCGGGAACCACGCGCTGTAGCCCAAGTGCTCACCGACAGCCGTCTCTACTTCGTCGATTCCGTTGAAAATTCGCATAGTTCTCTCCTGAAAGGTGTTGAACAGCAAAGAAAAGTGCAGCGCTAATGTGCGCCGCGGCGCAGCGTCAATGTGCGCCGCGGCGCAGCGTGACCCGATACGTGTACTGCTCCGGCAAGAAATAGCTCACCGACAACTCGTTGGCAACGCCCTGCGCGTTGGAGTACAAACGGTCCACCCGCAACATGGCGTGGCCGATTTCGCAATCGACGTCCCTGGCAACGTCCGCCGTGGCCGGGGACACCGTGATCGATTGTGCTGCTTCGACAATCGGACTGTCGATCAGCGGTTCCAGCAAGCCGATCACCGTATTGGCGCTCACCGCACCGGCCGCCATGGCGGGCAGGTCGATGATCTGCCGCGCGATCGCCTCCGGCAGATGCGCCGTCGTCTGCACAAACGGAACTCCCTCGTGTATCCGCCGGAAGACCACGGTGTACACGACGTCGGTGTCGAGCCGAAGCCGACTGGCCGCCTCGATGTCCACGCGCCGGTGCAGCGGTGACACAACTTCCATCGTCGTGTCCCGCGAAAGGTTCATGAGATCTTCGATGGATCCGAGATGACGGAGATAGCGGCCGCTGTTCTCGGTCACGAACGTTCCGCGCCCGGGTACTCGGTACACGATGCCCTCGGCAACCAGATCGTGAAAGGCTCGGCGGACCGTCTGCCGACTCACGCCGTGATGCTGCGCCAGTTCGGATTCGGTGGGCAGTTGAATGCCGTCGCGGTAGGTACCGGCAGAGATCTGCTGACGAAGCTCACGAGAGAGGCGTTGGTACGCCGGCTCCGTCTCTCTTTCCTTACCGCTCATAGCGACATGATCCTACTTGCTCACCGGTCCGTCACAGACCGCCGCGGGCAACCAGCTGCGAAACGATCACGTTGCGCTGAATTTCGTTGGTTCCCTCCCCGACGATCATCAGTGGTGCATCACGGAAATACCGCTCGACGTCGTACTCCGTCGAGTAGCCGTAACCGCCGTGGATGCGGACGGCGGACAAAGCGATTTCCATCGCCACCTCGGAGGCGTACAGCTTGGCCATGCCCGCCTCCATGTCGCACCGCTCGCCGCTGTCGTACATCTGCGCCGCGTGCCACGTCAGCTGCCGTGCGGCCGTCAGCTTCGTTGCCATGTCGGCGAGGTAATTGCCGATCGACTGGTGCTTCCAGATCGGCTGGCCGAAGCTCTCGCGCTGCTGCGCGTAGGCAAGTGAATCCTCGAGTGCGGCCGTGGCGACGCCCAGTGCGCGGCAAGCCACCTGGATACGGCCGGTCTCGAGCCCCTTCATCATCTGCCCGAAACCCTTTCCGGGAGTACCGCCCAGAATGGCCGACTCGGAGATGCGGTAATTGTCGAAGGACAGTTCACAACTCTCGACGCCCTTGTATCCGAGCTTCGGGAGGTCGCGGGAGACGGTCAGCCCTTCGCCGTGCTCGACGAGAACGATCGAGATGCCCGCATGACGAGGGCTTGCGCTTGTATCGGTCTTGCACAGCAAGGCGATCACGCCGGATCGGCGGGCATTGGTGATCCATGTCTTGGCTCCGTTGACGACCAGATCTGTGCCGTCGCTCTTGGCGTTGGTTGTCATGGCCTGCAGATCGGAACCTCCGCCGGGCTCGGTGAGGGCCATCGTTGCCCGGATCTCGCCGGTTGCCATTCGCGGCAGGTACTTCACCTTCTGCTCTTCGGTACCGAACAGCGAGATGAGTTTCGCGACCACCGTGTGACCGCCCATCGCCCCCGCCAGGGACATCCATCCGCGTGACAGTTCCTGCGTCACCTGCGCATAACAGGGCATGGACACCGGCGATCCGCCGTACTCCTCGGGAATCGCGAGCCCGTAGATCCCGATCTGCTTCATCTGATCGATCCACTTCTCGGGATACTCGTTCGCGTGCTCCACCTCCTGGACCGTGGGCTTGACCTCTCGGTCGACGAACCGGCGCACGGTTTCGATCAGGAATGTCTCTTCGTCGTTGAGCTTGAGCATGAATCCGCCTCGACTTGAAATAAGTTTGTACGGCCATATTTCGATATTGTTCGCGCAATGTCAATACCGCGCCTTGACATCGATACGCAGCAACTGCCAGCATCGAGGCAGTTCGGTGCACATCAACGCCGTTCACGGCAGCTCATCCACTTCACAACTGGCCGTACATTTGATTTCCAGATCGAGGTAATCGACACACTATGGACGAGAACCACTACCGCGCCACCAGACGTCGCGCGTCCCTGGTCGCGCCGGGTTCAGACGAGCGCAAGGCACGCAAAGCACTCTTCTCGAACGCAGACGAGGTGATTCTCGACCTCGAAGATGCCGTCACTTCGGCGAACAAGGACCTGGCGCGAACCCTCGTGAGCACCTTGGTGCACGAGTTCGGTAGGGCGCGCACCATCTCGGTCCGAATCAACGGCCTGACCACACCATGGGCCCGCGACGACCTGATCGCCTGCGGCGCCCTCGGAGAATCGCTGACGAGCGTGATCGTCCCGAAGGTCGAGTCCGCCGACGAACTACTCGAGGCCGAGCACATCCTCTTCACTGCCGGTGGGCACCACACCACCCTGCAAGCCCTGATCGAAACTCCGCTCGGCGTCCAGAATGCCGACTCCATCGCCCGCGCGACTCCTCGTCTCCAAGCCGCGATCATCGGATACGCCGATCTCGGTGCAGCGCTCGGCCGTTCACGCTCGGCACTGCCTGAACACTGGCTTGCCGTCCAGGACAGAATCCTGATCGCCTGCCGCGCAGCCGGCGTCGCAGCCATCGACGGGCCCTTTCTCGGCATCACCGACGACGACGCTTTCCGCCGCGCCGCGCACTGGACCAGCGCTCTCGGGTTCGACGGCAAATGGGTCATCCACCCGGCGCAGATCGACTCGGCCACTACCGCATTCACTCCTTCGGACGACGCCGTCAATGACGCCCGACGGGTACTGACCGCACTCGAAGAAGCCGAAACCCTGGGTTCGGGTGCCGCCCAACTCGACGGCCAGATGCTCGACGAAGCTGTGGCCGTGGCAGCGCGTCGTACGCTTGCCCGAGCCGAAGGAGTCACCGTATGAGCGAGCACTACGTGGGAGGCCCGTACTTCGACGAGCTCACCCATGGTCAGATCTTCGACGAAGCCCCCGCGGTGACGTTGACCAGTGGACTCGCCGCCTCCCATCAGGCGATCCTCGGTGACCGCATGCGCTTGCCTCTCGACGCACACTTGTCGTCGAGCGTCACGGGTTCCGTTGCACCAGTGGCGAATCCAGGACTGGTCACCGACATCGCCATCGGTCAGTCAACCGTGGTCACACACCACGTCAAGGCGAACCTCTTCTACCGTGGACTGCGATTCCACCGTTTCCCGGTACTCGGCGACACCCTGTACACGCGCACCGAGGTTGTCGGTCTACGCGAGAACTCGGCCAAGCCGGGACGCGGCGCCACCGGACTTGCCGCGCTACGGATGACGTCTGCTGATCAGAACGGCAACACGGTCCTCGACTTCTACCGCTGCGCCATGCTCCCCCTGAGCCCCGACCCGATCGAGGCGAGAACTCGCCACGCCGACGACCTCGGGGCGATCGGTCCGTCCGAACCGGCTCCGTACGTATCACCTGACGGTTGGGACCTCGACACGTATCGAGAGCGGGTACCCGGCAGGCACTTCGATTCCGATTTGGTGGGCTCCGTCTTCCACAGCAGCGGCGACGTCGTCTCCAGCGCACCCGAACTTGCCCGGCTGAGCTTGAACATCGCAGCGACGCACCACGACGATCGCGTCGGCGCCCACGGTCGCCTCGTCTACGGCGGCCACACCATCGGGATCGCACTCGCCCAGGCGACTCGCACTCTGCCCAACGTGGTGACGGTTCTCGGGTGGCACTCGTGCGATCACACCGGACCCGTTCACGAGGGCGATACCCTCACGAGCGAACTGCACGTCGAAAACTCGTCGCCCCTCGAACACGGAACCGCAGTGCAACTGCGTTCGCTCGTGTTCTCCCACAATGCTTCTGCAACACAAACTCCGGTTCTCGACTGGCGTTTCACCGTGTTGATGGCATGAGCACACACTTTTCTATCACGGAGGACCACACATGACTCAGAGCCCAGGCCCGCTGTCCGGGCTTCGCATCGTCGAGGTCTCGAGCTTTGTCGCCGCGCCGCTGTGCGGACTGACGCTCTCCCAACTCGGCGCCGAGGTGATCCGGATCGACCCGATCGGAGGTGCCTCCGATTACAATCGCTGGCCCGTCACAGACAAGGGCGAGAGCATCTACTGGACCGGACTCAACAAAGGCAAACGGTCACTGTCAGTGGACATGCGCGCCGAACGCGGCCAAGAACTGATACGCCAACTGGTCACGGCGCCGGGACCTGGCGGCGGAATCCTGGTCACCAACGCCGGCGGCCGTAAGTGGATGAGCCACGACTCCCTGGCCCAGTTGCGTAGCGACGTCATCACCCTCGAGATCCTCGGACGCCGCGACGGCAGCCCCGGAGTCGACTACACGGTCAACGCCGCCTTGGGATTTCCACAGATCACCGGCCCCGCCGACTACGCCGGAGTTGTCAACCACGCACTGCCCGCCTGGGACGTCGCATGCGGGCTCTACGCCGCCCTGTCGATCACTGCCGCAGTGCGCCAACGTGACTCGACCGGACATGGATCTCGGATCACGCTCCCACTCGAAGACGTCGCATTGGCCACCGCGGGAACCCTCGGTTACCTCACCGAGGTACAAGTGAACGGTCGCAGTCGCGAGTCCGGCGGAAACGCCGTCTACGGCACGTACGGAATCGATTTCGTCTCCAGCGACAACGAACGGTTCATGATCGTTGCACTCACTACCCGCCATTTCCGCGACCTTGCGTCGGTCACCGGCACCACGGCGGCTGTCGACGCTGTCGAAGCTGCGCTCGGAGCCGACTTCTCCACCGAAGCGGATCGCTACCGTCATCGAGAGGTACTCACTGCTCTGTTCTCACATTGGTTCCGGGAACACAGCGGCGCCGAGATCGCTGCAGCGCTGGACACATCGTCGGTTCTGTTCGAGAGGTACCGCAGTTTCGAGGAAGTGGTGAAATCTGGCGAACTGGAGAACAACCCGATGTTCTCCGCACTCGATCAACCTCGAATCGGAAGCTACCTGGCTGCCGCCAATCCTGCCTCGTTCGACGGCGCACACCTGGGTACCGGACCCGCCTCCGAGGTCGGCGGCGATTCGATCGCGGTGCTCGCCGACATCCTCGGAACCAACGCCGATCACGCCTCGACGCTGATCGCGGACGGCGTGGTCGGGGTTCCGGCGAACTGACCTACCCGGAAGATGTTTTCGGCCTCGGAACACTTGTTCCGAGGCCGACAACATGTCGAGAGTGCGTCAGAGACCAAGATCCTTCGCGATGATGGTCTTCATGACTTCACTTGTGCCACCGTAGATTCGTGTGACACGCGTGTCTGCGTAAAGACGCGCGATGGGATACTCGGTGATGTAGCCGTACCCGCCGTGCAATTGGAGGCACTTGTCGATCACTCGACCTGCCGCCTCGGTGCAGAACAGTTTCGCCTTCGCTGCGTCGGGAATCGTCAGAGTGCCGCGGTCATGACATTCGAGTGCGTTGTCGGACACCAGCTGAATGGCATCAACCTCGGTAGCGCATTCGGCCAGAACGAATTTGGTGTTCTGGAAGGCCGCGACCGGCTTGCCGAACACCTTGCGGTCCTTGACGTAGTCGATGGCAAAGCGAAGCGCTGCACTGGCAGTGGCGGCCGCTCCGAACGCGATGGTCAACCGCTCCTGAGCCAGGTTGTGGGTCAGATAGCTGAAGCCGTCGCCCTCTTCTCCGAGTCGGTCCTCGACGGGCACCTTGACGTCGACAAACGAAAGCTCCGCAGTGTCGGAGGTCTTGAGCCCGATCTTGTTGATCTTGCGCCCCACCGAGTATCCGGGCGACGACGTATCGATCACCAGAATCGACAACCCCGTGCGCCGGTTCTCCGCTGTGCTGGGCGCGGTACGGCACACCACCAGGACGCGGTCGGCAAGTACTCCACCGGTGATGAACGTCTTGGAACCATTGACCACGTAGTGCGTACCGTCCTCCGACAGCTTGGCCGTGGTCGCGATGTTCGCCAGATCCGATCCTGTTCCCGGTTCGGTCATCGCAATCGCGAACATCAGATCTCCGGAAGCGAAGCCCGGCAACCAGCGGCTCTTCTGTTCTTCGTTCGCGTACTCGAGTAGGTAGGGCAGGATCAGGTTCGTATGCACCGACTGCGAGCCGAACGACGCCCCGGCGGCAGCAACTTCCTCGGCGACGACGACGTTGAACTTGAGCGACTTCTCGCCGCCTCCGCCGTATTCCTCCGGCACCTGAATTCCGAGTACGCCCAGCTCTCCGAGTCGTCGGTAGAAGTCACGGGGCGGGTGACCGTCCTCTTCCCACTTCTCGTGGACCGGGGTTACTTCCTTCGCGATGAAATCGCGAACGGTTGCCCGGAATGCCTCGTGATCCTCGTTGAACACGGTGCGCTGCATGTATGAACTCCAGTCGGTCAAGGGGACAGGGTGATCCTGATCTCACCTTGCCTCAATGTTCCGCATTCGATCCAACACTCATCGGCTATGCGTCCGATAGGGCGTACCAATATGGCCTGACCTGCGATACATAGGCAACCGCTATCGTTCCGATCATCGACGCGACATTGCTCAAAGTGATCCAGAACACGTTGAATGAGTCAGCCGGCAAACACACCACCATCGATCGCTTCGAGGCCGCGCTTCGAGCACGATCGCATCCGCCCACCAGTCTCGAAGGGACGCCACGTGACCCCCATCGCGCCACAGCGTAACGACGTCCAGCCCGAAGCAACAGCAACGCCAGATTCGTCAGCAGTTCCCGTCTTCGGTACCCGCAAGCGTGCGTGGACGATGACCGGGCTCGTCGTTTTCCTCTACATCGTCAACTACGCGGACAAGGCAGTCCTCGGAATCATCGCTCAGCCCCTCGCTCGTGAGCTCGGACTGAAGTCTTCGCAAATCGGCATGGTCGGCTCGCTCTTCTTCCTGATGTTCTGCATCGGTGGATTCCTCGCCGGACCGCTCAACAAGTACCTGACCCTGCGTTGGGCGCTGTTGATCCTGGCCGCAATCTGGTCCGTGGTCATGCTCCCCCTCGTTCTCGGCGCCAGCCTCGCGATGTTGATCGTCTCGCGCATGCTCCTCGGATTTGCCGAAGGCCCCAGTTCGGCGCTGATGCACACCGCGGCGTACTCGTGGCACCCGCCGGCCAAGCGCGGCCTTCCCGGCGCAATGCTCGCCGGATCCGCCTCTGTCGCAAAGATCGCCCTCGCGCCGGTACTGACCTTCATCGCCGTTCATTACGGCTGGCGCGCAGCGGTTCTCTCGCTCTCCGTTCTCGGTCTCGTGTGGATGGGTTGCTGGCTGGCCGGTTGGTCCGAGGGCCCGTACACGAGCAAGGCCGTCAAGGCGACCAAGACTGCAGATACAGAAGCAACCGAGGCAGCCGGGACAGCCACGAAGGCGGTCACCGAGCCCAATGTTCCGTGGCGCAAGATCCTGCTCTCCCGCACCTTCGTCAGCTGCTGCTTCCTCATCGCGACCATCTACGCGCTGACCACCGTCGTTCTCACCTGGTTGCCGTCGTACTTCGAGGTCGGCCTCGGATACAGTGCGATGCAGGCCGGTTCGATGTTCGCGCTGCCCTCGATCGTCGGTCTCGTCCTCATGATCACCTCCGGTTCCGTCACGGACAAGTTGATCGGCCGCGGCTTCACCTCTCGTACGGTTCGCGTCATCGTTCCCTGTGTCGGCGTTCTGATCTGCGGATCGATTCTCCTGTTCCTGCCACAGATCTCCACCCCCATCGTCGCTGTCGCCATGGTCTCGATCGGCTACGGGTTCTCGGCAATCACCTTCCCGCTCATCAACGCTGCGATCTCGGAGCTGTGCCCGCCGCAGCAGACTGCCGGAACGATGGGATTCTTCCTCGCCATCATGTCGATCGGTGGCCTGATTGCTCCTTACGCAACGGGAGTCATCGTGGACAACGCTGCAACCCCGGCCGACGGTTACGCCCAGTCCTTCCAGGCAATCGGCGTCATCGGAGTGATCGCCGCGGTTCTGGTCCTCGTCTTCGCCAATCCCGAGCGCGATCGCAAGCTCATCCGAGGCTGAGTACTCCACGTATAGCCATTCGCTAACAAAGCCATTCACCGAAAGACATTGCCGGGTCGACCCGCTCGTGATCGACTCGAGACACGCCCCGACCGCACAGTCGCAGAACCGGGCACGAACAGCAGGAGAGATACATGCGAGATGCCGTCATCGTCGACGCAGTACGTACACCGATCGGCCGTCGCGGCCGCGCCCTCTCGGAGATCCATCCGGCCGAGTTGTCCGCCCGTGTACTGCGTGCGCTCGCTGAACGGACCGGACTCGACGCGGCGACGGTCGACGACGTGATCTGGGGTTGCGTCAGTCAGGTCGGCGAGCAGGCCGGAAGCATCGCCCGCACAGCGGCACTCGCTGCCGGCTGGCCCGACAGCGTTCCCGGCGTCACACTGACCCGGGCCTGCGGATCGAGCCAGCAGGCAGTTTCCTTTGCTGCGGCCACCGTCATCTCCGGTCAGAACGACGTGGTCGTAGCCGGAGGCGTCGAATCGATGTCACGAGTACCGATGGGTACCGCCAGCAAGAACGGTGAGCATTTTCCGGCTTCGGTACTCGAACGCTACGGGGTGGACGGTTTCAGCCAGGGGACCGGCGCCGAGATGATGGCCCGGAAATGGGCACTCACACGAACAGCTCTGGACGAATACTCCCTCCGCTCACACGAACTCGCGGCCCGTGCCACCGATGAAGGGGCATTCACCGGGCAGATCACTCCGATCGCGGGCTTGTCCCAGGACGAAGGCATTCGGCGAGGCGGAAGTGTGGAGTCGCTCGCGAAGTTGCCCCCGGCCTTCGACACCGACGGTGCCATCCACGCCGGCAACTCTTCTCAGATCTCCGACGGGGCGGGCGCCACACTCGTCACGACCAGCGAGTACGCCCGGGCACGCGGGTGGAAGCCGCTCGTTCGTATTCACACCGCAGTGGTCGCAGCCGACGACCCGGTCATCATGCTCACCGGTCCGATTGCCGCCACCGCAAAGGCATTGGACCGCTCCGGATTGTCCATCGACGACATCGGCGCCTTCGAGATCAACGAGGCATTCGCCCCCGTCCCGCTTGCCTGGCAGGCTGAAACCGGCGCAGCCATCGATCGTGTGAATCCGCTCGGCGGCGCTATCGCGGTCGGCCACCCACTCGGCGGATCAGGTGCGATCTTGATGACTCGCCTGGCACATCACATGCGCGACAACGGAATTCGCTACGGTCTCCAGTCGATGTGCGAGGCCGGCGGCATGGCCAATGCGACCATTCTCGAATTGATCTGACCCGACAACGCTTTCGGGCCGACACGTCATCCAGCAGGAAAGAAGAATTGATCCATGAAACTCGAGGGACTTTCCACCGCGATCACCGGCGGCGCTTCAGGCCTCGGCCTGGCAACCGCTCGACGGCTGCTCGACGCCGGAGCGCAGGTCACGTTGATCGATCTGCCTTCGTCCGACGGTAAGCAGGTGGCGGCCGATCTCGGTGCTGCCGCACAATTCGCCCCGGCCGACGTCACCGACAGCGAACAATTCGCCGAAGCACTCGACGCGGCGCACGAGCGCGGCGGCCTCCGCGGCGTCGTCCACTGCGCGGGTGCCGGGCGTCGTATGCGCATTCTCGACAAGGACGGAAAAGCCGGATCGGTCGAAGATTTCGAGTTCGTCGTCAAGCTGAATCTTGTCGGTTCGTTCAACGCACTCCGTCTCGGCGCCGAGCGGATGGCGGAACTCGACGCCGTGGACGGTGAGCGAGGTGCCATCGTCATGACGGCGTCGGTCGCAGCATTCGAAGGTCAGATCGGTCAGATCAACTACACAGCGTCCAAAGCCGGCATCGTCGGTATGACGGTCACCGCTGCCCGCGATCTCGCCAGCCGCGGAATCCGCGTAAACACCATTGCTCCCGGCATCATGGACACTCCCCTGCTGGCGCGCCTACGCGAAGACGTGCGCACGGCCCTCGAAGCCTCTGTTCCCAATCCCTCACGACTGGGTCGTCCGGACGAGTTCGGCCAGCTCGCCGTCTCGATGCTCGAGAACGGCTACCTCAACGGCGAGACCATCAGACTCGACGGCGCTATCCGAATGGCTCCCCGGTGACGGGCACCAGCGTGATCGCCAATCCACAACTGCGGCACAACATGCAATACCCGGATACCACCATGGCGTACTGGGCGCCCAGCATGGCGGCGCTCTACGGTGACCGCCTCGCCGTCGTGGACGGCGAGCGTACGTGCACCTTCCGCGAACTCGGCCAGCGCAGTGCGCAATTCGCCGGCGCACTGCGGCAAGCCGGGGTGGGCGTCGGCGACGTGGTGTTGATGCACCTCGGGAACTGCGTCGAGTTCCTCCAGGCTTACTACGGATGCCTACAGGCCGGGGCGACAGTCACATTGGTCAACCCACTGCAGCCAGAGCTCGGCCTGCGCAAGCAGATCGAGGAGACGTCCGCCGTTGCTGCAGTGACTCAGAGTTCGCAGCTGCACGTACTGCTCGCGGCCGCTTCAGGAACCTCCGTGCGTACGATCGTGATGGTCCAGGACACCGAGGGCGCGCTCGACACACCGGAGTCGGTCGTCGCATTCGACTCCTTCATCGCCGATCTACCCACCGAATTCACCCCTGCCTCGGTTCGTAGCGACGACATCGCACACATCGCGTTCACCGGCGGAACCACCGGAGTCTCCAAAGGTGTTCGTGTTCTTCACCGCAACGTCGTCGGCAACATCACGCAGATGTGTGGATGGAGAACCGGTCACGAGTTGGAAGCAGGTCCTGAAGGTCTCGTCACGCCTCGACGCATCGACGGCCTCGACGTGCTCGGTCCGACGCCCGGGACCGGGGCGACCATCGTGGTCTCCCCTCTCTTCCACGCACATTCGTTGCTCAACACGTCGTTCCTGTTGATTTCCGGTCTCACCCAGGTATTTGCCGGTCGGTTCGAACCCGGCCGGATGCTCGAGCTGATCGAAAAGCACGAGGCCACCTATCTCACCGGGTCTCCCGCCATGTGGCACGCACTGTCGGTTCATCCCGACGCCACGGTGCGCAACACCGACAGCGTGTGCGTCGTGTCTTCGGGTGCTGCCCCGATCGACAGTGTCACGCTCGCCGCACTCCGCCGGGCATTTCCCAAAGCGCTCGTCGTCGAAGGCTACGGGCTGACCGAGGCCACCTGTGTGGTCACGGCCGCACCGCTGATCAACGGCTCGGAATATCGGCAGAGCAGCGTCGGCCTCCCGATCTTCGACACCGAAATCCAGATTCGCGATCAGCTCGACCGGAAGACCGTTCTGGGCGAGAACGAACGCGGCGAACTGTGGGTGCGTGGGCCTCAGGTCACCGACGGCTATCTCGGACACCCGGAAACCACCGCAGAACAGTTCGTCGACGGCTGGTTGGACACGGGAGACATCGCGTACCTGGACTCGGACGGATACCTCTTCATCTGTGACCGGGCCAAGGACATGCTCATCTACAAGGGGTACAACGTCTATCCGCGGGAACTCGAAGAGATTCTGGTTTCGCACCCGGCGATCTCGACTGCTGCGGTTGTCGGCCGCGAAGTGGGGAGCAACGGCCAGGAGCCCGTAGCCTTCGTGGTGATGATTCCGGGCGCCGAGTTCGACGCCGAGCAGATCAAGGCGTTCGTCGCCGAGCAGGTGCTGCCGTACAAGAAGATTCGCGAAGTCGTCGAGGTAGAACTCCTTCCGACATCGGCTGCCGGTAAGGTCCTCAAGACCGACCTCCGCTCGAGACTTCTCGAATCCGTCGATCAGAAAGGCGGTTCCAGGTGACGACCTTCGCAGACCTGACGTCGCAACTGCGTGTCCCGGTTCTCGCTTCACCGATGTTCATCATCTCGACTCCTGACCTCGTCATCGCGCAGTGCACCTCTGGCATCATCGGGTCCTTCCCGGCACTGAATGCTCGTCCGCAGTCGGCACTTCGGGATTGGCTCAAACTGATCACCGTGGCTCGTGAGGAACATGATCGTGAGCACCCGGAGAATCCGTCGGCGCCATTTGCCGTCAACCTCATCGTCCACCGGTCCAACAACCGCCTGGAAGAGGATCTGGCGACCATCGCCGAGTTCGAGGTTCCGATCGTCATCACGTCCCTCGGCGCTCGCACCGACATCAACGACGCAGTCCACGCATACGGCGGAATCGTTCTCCATGACGTCATCGACAATCGCTTTGCACGCAAGGCGATCGAGAAGGGCGCCGACGGACTGATCGCGGTAGCTGCCGGGGCCGGTGGTCATGCCGGTAGACAGTCGCCGTTTGCCCTGATTCGGGAGATTCGTGAGTGGTTCGCCGGTCCACTGCTGTTGTCAGGTGCCATCGCTCATGGTGATTCGATTCTCGCTGCGCTCGCGGCCGGGGCCGATTTGGCATACGTTGGATCAGCTTTCATCGCAACCGAAGAGGCTAACGCGGATCCTGCGTACAAGGAGATGATCGTGGGTTCAGGGGCCTCCGACATCGTCTATTCCAACCTGTTCACCGGAGTACACGGAAACTACCTGCGGGGCAGCATCGTTGCCGCCGGCTTGGACCCCGACAACCTGGCCGAATCCGATCCATCCGCAATGAGTTTCGCGACCAACGACACCGATACCAAGGCCTGGCGTGACATCTGGGGCGCCGGACAGGGCATCGGAGCGATCGATGCAGTCCTTCCGACGCATGCAGTAGTAGAGCGTCTCGCCGCCGAGTACTCTGCAGCGCGAGAACGTATCTGCCGACTCTAGTGCTGTGACCGGCGTTCGTCGGACAGGTACTCGTGGATCAGGTTCACGAATACCTGTCCCACCGGCGACAACGTCGAGGGGTCGAAGGCGAGACCGTACGCACGCAGGAATCTCGGCTCGCAGGCCCGTTCCACCACCTGACCAGGCATCGATTTCGCCACCGAGCGCTCGACCAACGAACCGCCGAGTCCGGCGATGACCATCGGGAGCCGCGACTCCCGTTGCTCGGTCACCACCGCGAGTTCCGTTCTGGTACCGGCCTTTCGGATCGAATCTTCGATCGCGTCACCCATCGCTGCCCCGCGAGGAACGAATACCATGGGAATGTCCGGCATTTCCGAAAGGCGTACCGGCCCCTCGGGTAGTTCTGTTCCAGCCGGGTAGACCAGGCGGTACTCCTGCTCCCCCAATTCGACGATTTCGAGCCCTTCGCCCGCCTCGAGCGGCAGATGAGCCACCGCGAATTCGCAGTGGCCGTCCCTGATGAGACTTTCCAGATTGTCCTCACGCTCGAGTTCCGAGAATCTGACTCGTGCTTGCGGATACCGTCGACAGAACTCCGCAATCAGATCGACGATCGTCCCCGAAGTCAGTGCAGGGAAAGCCATGATGTCGAGGCGACCGACGATGGCGCCATCGGATGCCGTCAACTGTTCAGCCGCCGCAGCTACGTCTCGCAAGACCTGTCGACTCGGGCCGACCAGACTGCGACCGGCAGCACTGAGCACCATGCCGCGCCCGATGCGATGGAACAGCCTCACTCCCAGTTCACGTTCGAGCCCGCGCAACGCTTGTGACACGGTCGGCTGAGCAACGCCGAGAGCCGCTGCGGCGCCGTTGATCCCCTTGTTCTCGACCACTGCGAGGAAGTACTCCATCTGCCGGAACTCCACAGTTCACTCCTCTTCCGTGGACGGAACGGCGGAGGTGGCCATTTCCGCAGCCGTCGCGATGAATGCAGCGGCCGCCGGGGATTGCTCGCCCGAGCGATAGACGATACCGACGTCGCGTGTCAGCGGCGGATCGAAGGAGAAGGCGCAGACGTCTGTCATCTGCTGTTGTGCAACCCTTCTCGGCACTACAGTGGCGCCGATTCCGCGGCGAACCAGTTCCCACGTGGTCACAGGGTGGACACAGTCCACGACTACGTTCTCGGCGCCTTCGCTCAGTAGACCCCGGAACTGATTCGATTGATCACCGAGATCGACCACAAGCGGCAAACTGTGCAAGAGCGCTCGCGGAACCGGATCCGCCAACGGCGTTGCAAGTCGGCCGGACAACGACGCATGGGTGGCGAGCACCAACTCCTGAGTGGCAATCGGAGCCGTGACCAAACCTTCGTACCCGATACTCAGATCGGTGACGCCGACCTCGGCCGACCCTCGCCGCAACGCATTGTCGACCCCGGCCGGGCCGTACGTGTCGAGAACACGCACGACGATCTTCGGGAAGTTGGCCCGGAATCGCCGGACCAACTCGACCATCGGATCGATCGAGAACGCCGAGTACGAGACGACGTCGACACGACCGAACTCGAGTTCGCGAACGGCGGTCACTTTCGCCTTCGCGCGCTCGACGTCGGCAAGGATTCTCCTGGCCGCGAGATCGAACGTGCGGCCCGCGTCGGTAAGAACCAACCGCCTGCCCGTCCGGTCGAACAGCGTGGCGCCGAGTCGACGCTCGAGCGTACGAATTGCCTGTGACAGCGAGGGCTGCGAAATGTAGAGAGCCTGAGCGGCCTTCGTTATCCCACCGTGGTCGACAACAGCGACGAAGTAGGTGACGAAGTGCAGATCCACTCATCCATCATACGACCAGCGATCCGTCGCTCACTCCACCCGAGTTGCCCCTGGTACGGCCCACTCTCCGGTGAAGATCGGCTCCCGCTTTTCCACGAAGGCACGAACCGCGTCGGTGGCATCCGTCGCAAAATTGACCGCTTGCGCCCTCGCCTCGTTGTCCAACGCCTCCCGCAACGAGAGGGAGGTGTGATGTTCGAGCATGGCGGCAGACTGACTCAGTGCGGCCGGCGGGCCGGCGGCGAGCCGCTGCGCCAGTGTTGACGTGTGTTCGTCCAGCTCGGCCGGTTCGACCAGATAAGTCACCAACCCGAGCTCGTAGGCTTCCTGTGCGTCGATCGTCTCGGAAAGCATCACCAGTCGCTTGGCTTGTTGGAGGCCGACCAGTCTCGGCAGGATCCACGAACCACCGAAGTCGACAGACAACCCCCGTTTGGCAAAGATCTGGCTGAACTTCGCACCCTTGGCCGCCACGACGAAGTCGCAGAGCAACGCCATGTTCCATCCGGCTCCGACGGCAAACCCGTCGACCTTCGCCACCAGAGGTTTGGGAAACTCACTCAGTGCGATTGCCGTTGCGTTGATGACACGCATGCGATCGAGCGGGTGCGACGAGCCACGCTTGTCCAGATCGGAGCCCGCGCAGAAGGTCCCATCCGCGCCGGTCAGGATCACCGAGCGAATCTGCGCGTCCTCTTGAAGTTCGAGGACTGCTTCACGTAGAGCGATCCAGGCGTCGAGATCGAGAGCGTTGCGGCGGTGCGGCCGACAGAGAACAATCGTCGCGACAGCACCGTCTCGTTCGATGCTTACGGCCGCACGCTCGATCGTCTCGGCACTCATGAACCACTCCACACGGGAGAGCGCTTCTCGGCAAATGCCGTGGCACCCTCCTTGGCATCACGAGAGGTGAAGACCGGATCGATGAATTCGCGTTGCGCGACAAAGGCATCCGGATCGGTGTACTTGGCGGACATTGCCAGTACCTGCTTGGTCGCGCGAACAGCCAGTGGACCGTTAGCCGCTACTCGGGCCGCGAGCTCGCGTGCGACGGTCAGCGCCTGTCCCGGTTCGGCGAGCCGATTGACCAAGCCGTGATGGTGCGCCACGGTGGCACTGAGCGGATCCCCCGTGATCGCGATTTCCATGGCCAACTGATACGGAAGAATTTTCGGCAGACGTAGGAGTCCGCCGGCGGCCGCGGCAAGTCCCCGCTTCACCTCGGGCAGGCCGAATTTCGCGTCCGTGGACGCCACGATCAAGTCGGCCGCCAAGGCCAGTTCGCAACCGCCGGCGAGTGCCCAACCTTCGACGGCTGCGATCAGCGGCTTCGACGGCGGAGCCTCGGTCAGACCGGCAAAACCACGACCCGGTAGCGATGGCCGCTCTCCGCGCGCAAATCCCTTCAGATCCATACCGGCGCAGAAGGTTCCACCAGCTCCGGTCAGAATGCCGATGGTGAGATCGGAGCGTTCCTCGAACTCGTCGATGGCCGCAGCCAAGGCTTCGGCAAGTTCGAGATTGACCGCGTTCTTGGCCTCGGGACGATTGAGGGTGATGACGGCAACGCCGTCGGCGAAGTCGGTGAGCACGACGCTCATGTTCGGTTCCTACTTCCGTGATGAGATTCTTGAAAGGTCACTGCGCGCGAATGCTCCAGCGCACGGGTGTGCCGCCGGACGGTGTCACGATCTCCCGCTTGGCCAAAACAACAAGATGAGCATGGGTTTCGCGGACTGCCAAGCGAAGTAGTCGCGGCGACATCTGTTCGAACGGGCGAGACCAGGAGATCGTGCGTGAGAGTTCCCAGGCCGTGGATTCAGGCTCATCCTGCACCGCAGCCACGATCTCCGCCAATCGCTCCTCGTGGTGCCCCATCAATTGACGTGCACGATCGGCGATCCCACGGAATCGATATTCATGTGCCGGAAGCACTTCGCACTCGCCCAGTGTTGTCGTCGCCTCGAGCGAGAGAAGATAACGATGAAGTGGGTTCTCGAGTTCACCGGGAATCGTGGAGATGTTCGGGCTGATCCTCGGCAGCATGTGATCGCCGCTGAACAACAAGCCTCTGGCCTCTTCCACGAAGCAGAGATGTCCGGGAGTGTGCCCCGGTGTCCACTGGGCGCGGAGATTCCAACCGGGCAGGTTGAGTGAATCCCCATCTCCCAGAACAATGTCGATGGTTTCGTGCTCGGCGAACCGCACCAGGTCGACCCGAGACGCGTCGAGCACTTCGGCCGGTGCGCCGAGTTCGGACAATTGCAGGTTCCAGCCACTGATGTCGTCGCGGGTCTGCTCGGGACCGTGGTATCCGAGGAGCGTCGCGTCGGCCACATGCATCGCAAGCGTTGCGCCGCTGACCTGCCGAAGACGCGGCGCCAGGCCGAAGTGATCGGGATGCAGGTGCGTGATTGCCGCATAGCGCACTTCGGAAACGTGGTATCCGATCGATGCTATGCCGTCGACGAGAGCCTGCCAGGACTGTTCGTGATCCCAACCGACGTCGATGAGGGCAAGTCCGTCGTCGAGCGCGAGTGCGTAGACGAGTACGTAACGCAAAGGGTTGTCCGGCATGGGAACGGGGATCGACCACAATCCGTCCCGCACCTGTTCGACCGGTGGAAGGACTTTGTTCGCCCATGCCTCACGTTGTGCGACACCGACGTCTTCGGTCACGATCATGATGCTTCTCCGCTCGCGTTCAGCATGGTCCGCAGGCTCGACTTGAGCAGTTTTCCGCTCGCGTTGCGAGGTAGGGAGTCCACGAAATGGATCTGGCGAGGTTTCTTGTACGACGCCAACTTCGCTGTGCTGAAAGCGATCAACTCGTCGACGCTCGGCACGTCGGCACCGTCGACCAGTTTGACCACTGCGGTCACGGATTCACCCCAGCGCTTGTCGGGAACCCCGACCACCGCGACCTCGGCGACCGAGGGGTGCTCGGCCAGAATGGATTCCACCTCGATCGGATAGACGTTCTCTCCGCCGGTGATGATCATGTCCTTGAGTCGATCGGTGACGAACAGATACCCCTCGTCGTCCAGATGGCCGGCGTCCCCCGTTCGGAGGAAACCGTCGTGGGTGAACAATTCGGCGGTCTCACGGTCACGTCGCCAGTATCCGCGAGTGTTGTTTCTACTGCGCGCGACGATCTCACCGGAATTATTGGGCGGCAATTCCTCACCAGTGGTGACGTCTCGAATCGAGATCTCGACGCCGATCATCGGCTTGCCCGCAGAGCGAAGCAACTCCGAACGCGGCCCGCTCACATGATGGTCGTAAGCACGAAGGACGGATACCGAACCCGTCGTCTCGGTCATCCCGTATCGCTGAACGAATTTGCAGTTCAAGACAGTCATCGCGTGGGCGAGGAGCGCCGGAGTGATCGGTGACGCCCCATAGGCGACCACCTCCAGGCTGGTCAGATCGAAACTGTCGAGAGTCGGCAGATCTACCAGCGTCTGAATGACTGCAGGCACCAGAAATGCGTGGGTGACGCGGTGGGTCGCGATGGCATCAGCGACCCGAGCCGGCGCCATGTCTCCGAGCAGCACCAAAGGCACTCCGGCCGACAAGCATGTACTCATCCAGCCGGCACCGGCGATGTGAAAGAGGGGAAGTGCATCGAGTGCGACTGCATTCGAACCGAATTCGTAGACATCGAACCCCTCGGGCTCGTTGTACAGATTCCGGTGCGTGGCCACGACGCCCTTGGGCCGGCCGGTTGTCCCGGACGTGTACAGCTGCAGAACTGCTGCGTCCGGATCGTGCCCGTGTCCGGGGTCGACACCGGTACCTGATGCCACGAACTCCGCCCAGGTTCGCGAATCCGGCAGGCCCCCTGCAGCTCCCACGGTTATGACCTCGATGTCCGGCAACGCTGCGGACATCGCCGCCGCCCCCGCGGCGAACTCGTCATCGACGATCAAGACGTCGAGCTCCGCGTCCTCGGCGATGTCGACGAGTTCGAGTGGGTTGAGCCGCCAGTTCAACGGTATGAACACAGCGCCTGCCTTCGCACATGCGATGAAGGTTTCCGCACCTTCGAGCCCCATACGCAGTAGCGCACCGACACGAGCACCCGTTGTGGTCACTTCTGCCAGCGCACTCGCCAAGGTGCTGGTCTCGCCATCCAGCTCAGCCCAAGTCAACGTTCGGTCGCCGCACGTGATTGCCGGATCGGACGGCCGTGTCGACGCCGAGTGGCGTATCCGGTTGGGTAGGTGAAGCTCGCTCACATCACGCTCCTGTGTTCCAGGTACTCACCGAGCACGAACCGCGGTCGGTGGTACTGGAACAGTCGACCATCGCTATGGCCTGCGCCACAAAGACGAGAAGGCGCACAGAGCCATAGCTCAGACCTATGTCAGCAGGTCGCAGCAAGTCACCGCCGCCAAGGGTCCGTCATCTGGGAGAATTCGTCAGATGCAGGCACCCGGGATGGACATACGCAGCGCGCAGTATCTCGTCGCGGTCGTCGATCACGGCAGCGTCACTGCCGCCGCGGACGTCCTGCGTATCTCGCAACCGTCCCTCTCGCAGGCCGTGCGCAACCTCGAACGAGCTCTCGGAGCCACACTCTTCGAGCGCACCACTCGCGGTCTGGCTCCCACCACGGTCGGACTGGCAGTTGCCGATTCTGCCCGTACGTTGCTCGCCGACGTTGCTCGGGCCGAGGCCGCGGTGGCTGCGGTAACCGCTTTGCGCGCCGGGGAACTCGCCATAGCGGTTCAGTCCGATCTCGCCATCGACCCTGTTGCAGAGGTCGCCGGACGCCTCCATCTGACGGCACCCGGAATTCGGTTCTCCACGAACGCCTCCGCCAACGCACAGGACGTGCGCGCGCTCGTGAGAGCAGGTACGTGTGAACTCGGGTTTCTCGAGACCCACCCGGGTGCCGAAGTCTCCGACGGGCTTCGAGAAATTGCCGTGAGCACCCAGGAAACGGTCTTGTCGATCCCCATTCGCCTGGCCACAGACCTCCCCGATCCGGTTCCGCGCACCGTGGTCGCGCGCCTGCCGATGGTGGTCGAGGCATCCGCAGTTCGGCGCGGGCACTCGATCGACGACGATCTGGAACTCACCGACGTCGTCGTGGAAGTACCTGATCGCCTTGCTGTCCGGGAAATGGTCGGGCAAGGTGTAGGCGCCGCGCTGCTGCCCAGATCGATCGCCGAACAAGACTCCCCGGCATCTGAGGTTCGCTCGCTTTTCCCACCGATCACCCGGCAGACGATCTTGGTCTACCGCGACGGCCCGCTCTCACCGGCCGGGTCTGCGTACATCGAGAACATCTCCCCACGTCACAAGCCCTCCACGAACAGCCTGCCCAACGGCGAGAGCGTCTCCGGATCGAACTCGACGCCGTAATTCAGTGAGATCGCCGGCTCCACCGGAAATATCTCCGCGCCGGACGCGACCGACCTCTCGGCCAACGAACGCTCCATGAATGCCATGCCCAAACCAGCAAAGACGAACGCGCCGACGGTCTCCCGCTGCGCCAACTCCGTCGACATCCGAGTCCGGGCCCCGGCGGCCTGCAGAGACGACTCGATGGCAAGGCGAGCCCGCGAGTGTTTGAGCACACCCACCACGGGGAGATCGGGCAATGCCGTCAATGACACCGGCTCTCCCGCAGCGGGTTTCACACCATTCGGCCAGACGTCAGGATGAACCCCCGACGGCACTGCCAGCCAGTACTCGTTCACCCCCAACACTTTCGTGGACAGCGCCGACATGTCGGGTGGCCAGTAACTGAAGACCACCTCGCACGCGCCGTCTGCCAACACCTGCTCAGACGTTGCACCCTGCGGCAACTCACCGACCCGAACGGTCACAGCAGGCCACCGCTCACGAAAGTCTGCCACGATGCGTGCGATCGGACCTTCGAGACCATGTGCCGCGGAGCAGATGTCGAGCCGGCCACGAGGCTCGTCGGCCGTACCGATCGCGACGTCGAACGCGGCCGCGCTGCTGCGAGTCATCTGCCTCGCCGGCCCTACCAACGCCCGACCTGCTGCCGTCAGCACCAAACCGCGACCGACGCGGTGAAACAGTTCGACTCCGAGTTCACGCTCGAGGCCACGAATACCCTGCGACAGCGACGGCTTGGTGACCGACAGATTCTGCGCAGCCGTCGACAAGGACTCACCACCGGCAACGGCAAGGAAGTACTCGATCTGACGTAGGTCCACTCCATCGACTTTGCCATAAACGCAGCCGGGTATACCGGTACCAAGCACTGCAGGGTGTTCACACACGCTTCATTAATCGGACATTCAGGACACACCTTCTTCTACCCGGCGCCACCTACCGTAATTGGTCCAGACCAATTACGGATAGGTCTGAACCACCGCGTCGAAGACAAGGAATCCTCGTGAGACGTACGACCATCGCGATAGCAGCCGTGACAGCGGCTCTCGCCGTTCCCGGCATCGCACCCGCCGAATCCCACGCCGAACCCGGCTGGGGCAGTTCGTCCTTCGAATGGGGCAGCTCTTCGGGCGAGAACAACACGCCGCCCGCAGCGCCCGGCGTCAGCGTCCCCGGCGGACGGTACGAGCACCCCGTCGACCTGACCTTCACCGCCGAGCGCGGCGCCACCGTCCGCTACACCGTGGACGGAACGACACCCACCACCGACAGCCAAGCTGCCACGCCGGGACGTCCGCTGCACATCGCGCAGGACACCAACGTCACTGTCGCAGCTTTCCGAGGCGATCACGCGAGCGCGGCCGTCTCGTTCGGCTACCTGATCAAGACGTCGGAAAAGCCGCTGGCTCAGGTCGTCGTGATGTCCGACGTCCACGTCGGCGATCACGCGAACAACGACAAGAAGTACGAAAGCTTCTTCGACACAATCGGTTCCATCTTCCCGAAACCCGACGCTATCCTCTCCAACGGGGACATGATCAACGACAACGGAGACGGCAAGGGGCCCGACCACAAGATCGTCGCAGAAATCTTCCAGGCAAACCTCGCCCGGAAGGGCATGAACGACACACAACTCCTGATCTCCAACGGCAATCACGATGCAAGTCTCGCGGCGATCAGAGCCGGGTACCCGGCGGAGTGGTTCCCGGATTCCGGTGGCGGATACTACGAATCCGACGTCAATGGTGTCCATCTCTTCACGGTCAACACCGAAACCTACAACAATGATTCAGCGCAACGCGATTGGCTGAAGTCCCGCCTGACCGAAATCACCGCGGAGTCCGGGAACCTGACCAAGCCGATCCTGGTCCAGGGACACCGGCCGGCAAGCAACACAGCCATGGACGGGCAGCAGGCGTCGAACCCTCGATTGACCGAAGACCTGAGTGCCTTCCCTCAGGCAATCTTCTTCTCCGGGCACTCACATCTGAACAACAACGACGACCGGTCGATCCATCAGCGTGACTTCACGTCGGTCAACGACGGCTCGATGTCGTACATCGAAATCGATCACGGCTACCAGATGGTGACCGAGTCCGGTCTCGCGAACCGTTTCGAATCACCCACTGCCCAAGCGCTCTTCGTCGAGGTCTACCAGGACCGCACGGAAATCAACCGAATCAACATGGCAGCAGACAAGCACGACATCTACGCCGGTGGCGCGTGGTCAGCCAACTGGCAGCCGCCGTACTCGAGCGCGGGCACGCTGAGCGGTTCGGGGTGGACGGTCGAACTCGACGGGTCGACCAACCAGCAGATCAAGGACAACTTCCGCTACACCTCGGGCGCACGGAACACGCACGCGCCGGAGTTCACCTCGAGCACTCCGCTCTCGGTGACGACCGGCGAAAACGGTGCGACCGCACTGAGGATCGCGCAGGCCAAGGACGATCAGATGGTGCACCACTACGCCGTCGAGGTCACGGACACAGCCACCGGAGCGAAGGTGGTCTCGTCGAAGGTGCTCTCGGACTTCTACTTCATGCCGCGGCCGAACAGCCTCGACATTCCGATTCCCGACGCCGCAGCGGGCACCGCATACGAAGCCCGCGTCGAAGCCGTTGACGCATACGGCAACCGGTCACCGGTGACAACCCTGGCCTTCACCCGCTGACCCGACAAGACAAAGCGGCACCGCGCATATTCGCGGTGCCGCTTCTCGGCTCAGTTGTACGTGCGAAGCAGGCCCTTGCTGATGATCTGCTTCTGGATGTCGCTGGTGCCTTCACCGATCAGAAGGAACGGCGCCTCACGCATCAACCGCTCGATCTCGTATTCCTTGGAATAGCCGTATCCGCCGTGGATACGGAAGCTGTCCTGGGTGACCTCCGAGCAGAATTCACTCGCCAGATACTTCGCCATACCCGCGGCGACATCGTTGCGCTCACCCGAGTCCTTGAGCCTGGCAGCGTTGACCATCATCAGATGTGCCGCTTCGACTTTGGTGCCCATCTCGGCGATCCGGAACGCGATGGCCTGATGCTCGGCGATCGGCTTGCCGAAAGTCTCGCGTTGCTTGGCGTAGGTGACAGCCAGTTCGAAAGCGCGCTGGGCAATTCCGCAGGCACGCGCGGCGACGTTGACCCGGCCGACCTCGACGCCGTCCATCATGTGCCGGAATCCCGAGCCAGGGGTGCCACCGAGAACCTCCTCGGCTCCGATCTCGAAACCGTCGAAGATCATCTCCGTGGTGTCGATTCCCTTGTACCCCATCTTCTCGAGCTTGCCCGGAATGGTCAGGCCCGGGAGTACCTCGCCGAAACCTGCGGGTTTCTCGATCAATATCGTCGTCAGATTGTTGTGCGGCTTCTCCGCGCCCTCGTCCGTCTTGACCAGGACTGCCACCAAGGTCGAGGAACCCCCGTTGGTCAGCCACATCTTCTGGCCGGTGATCACGTAATCGCCGGAGTCCGTCCGCTTCGCCCTGGTCGATATGGCAGCAACATCGGAACCGAGGGCAGGCTCCGACATGGAAAATGCACCGGTGAGTTCCCCGGAAGCCAAACGCGGCAGGTACTTCGCCTTCTGTTCCGGCGTCCCGTGCGCCGAAATCATGTGAGCCACGATGAAATGCGTGTTGATGACACCGGACACGCTCATCCATCCACGGGCCAATTCTTCGACGCACAGCGCGTAGGTGAGCAATGATTCGCCGATACCCCCGTACTCGGGGTCGATGGTCAGTCCGAACAGACCCATGTCCTTCATCTGCTTGACGATGTCGGTCGGGTACGTATCCGAGTGTTCGAGTTCCTGCGCCGCGGGGATGACCACACGATCGACGAACTCGCGTACCGCCCCGACGATATCGGTCTGAGTTTCGGTCAATCCCGCCGTCTGCGCCAAACGAGTCACTGTTCCACCTGTCAGTCGGTACTTCGTGCCCTCCCGGTCGACGAAATTGATTCGACTCCAGGAACTTTCATCCCACCGCGACGTGTGTGCGACAGAGACGCTGCATCCATTCAATCCCCGAACGGTATAGGTGTCAAAGTCGATTTCGCATACGAACCGTATGGCGGAAACTATGTCCGAACAGGTCGTTCCTGCTGTTGACAACCGCGCCACGCGTGCTGGATATTCGAGTGGCCAGGTCGCGGTGGGCCCTTCGATCGGCCCGTTCACGCGACGCATTCCCCACCTCTCCTCGAGACAGGCGCATTCCATGCACGACGCAGTCATCTGTGAACCCGTTCGCACCCCGGTGGGCGGATTCGGCGGAGTCTTCAAGGACGTTCCCGTCACCACACTCGCCGGCACTGTTGTGCGTGGCCTCGTCGAACGAACCGGCATTGCGTCCACCGATGTCGACGACGTCATCTTCGGTCAGGGGTACGCCAACGGAGAGGCCGCGGCCATCGGGCGAATCGCGGCACTCGACGCCGGTCTCGACGTGTCCGTTCCCGGAATACAACTCGATCGCCGTTGCGGTTCGGGATTGCAGGCGATCATCTACGCCGCGATGCAGGTACAGACCGGGATGAGTGATCTGGTCATCGCCGGCGGCGCCGAGAGCATGAGCGGAACCGAGTTCTACTCCACCGACATGCGTTGGGGCACAAAGCGCCCTTCCGTCGAGTTCCACGACCGATTGGCCAAACCGCGCACGAACTCCGGCGGAGTCAACTTTCCGGTGGAAGGCGGCATGATCGAGACCGCCGAGAACTTGCGCCGGGAGTACTCGATCACCCGCGACGAGCAGGACCGATACGCGGTGCGATCGCACGAACGGGCCGTTCACGCCCAAGACAGTGGGTACTTCGACGACGAGACGATTCCCGTTTCGGTGCCCGGACGCCGTGGTGAGCAGACAGTCGTCACCCAAGACGAGCATCCGCGCCGAGGGATACAACTGTCCGATCTTGCTGCACTGCGCCCCATTCGAGGTCGCGTCGACCCTGAAGCAACAGTCACCGCCGGAAACGCCTGCGGCCAGAACGACGCCGGAGCCGCGGCCATCGTCACCACTGCGGCCAACGCCGAACGGCTGGGCCTGCGGCCGTTCGCGAAACTGGTCAGCTGGGGTGTGGCCGGTGTGGAGCCGAACCGGATGGGCATCGGACCGGTGCCTGCCGTGGCGAAGGCTCTCTCCCGTGTCGATCTGTCGCTGGACGACATCGACCTCATCGAAGTCAACGAGGCCTTCGCCGCCCAGGTTCTCGCGTGCGCCAAAGCCTGGGGATTGAGCGCGCAGGACATCGAAGAACGCTTCAACGTCAACGGTTCCGGAATCTCGCTCGGACATCCTGTCGGCGCTACCGGTGGGCGGATCCTCGCCAATCTGCTGCGCGAACTCGACCGGCGCCAGGCACGGTACGGGATCGAGACCATGTGTATTGGTGGCGGACAAGGGATTGCCGCGGTGTTCGAGAACCTGCGACGCTAGAAGCGTTAACCGATCGATCCGTCGCGGCGAAGTTCCGCGATCCGGTCGCCCGTAAGTCCCAACTCGGCCAGCAGAGAATCCGTCTGCTGGCCGAGTGCTGGAACGTCACCCATGCGCATTTCGACATCCGAATACGTCATCGGAGGCAGCACGGCATCGATCGGACCGTTCTCGGTGCCCACGGACCGCCATCTGGCACGCTTCTCCAGCTGCGGATGTTCCAGCAGACCAGCCATGTCGTTGAGTGCCGCGGCCGGAACACCAGCGGCGGCCAGACGCTGATCCAGATCTGTCGTCGAGTACAGACGCGTCAGAGATCCCACCAATTCGTCTACCTCGCCACGGTTTTCGACGCGCACGATGTTGGTGCGGTAACGCGGATGATCGACCAGATCCTCTCGCTCGAACACGTCCACCATCAGCGCTCGCCATCCACGATCGTTCTGGACGCCGATCAGGATTTCGCCGTCGGCCGTGGGATACGAATCGTAGGGAACGATCGCGGCATGGCCGAGTCCGACACGTGGAATCTGCTTGTCCGCATACATTTTCATGTACATCGGATGGCCCAGCCACTCGACGGTGGAATCGAACATCGAGACCTCGACGAGCGCTCCCTTGCCCGTTCGCTCTCTACGGAACAGGGCGCTCAGAATCGAAGTCAGCGCGTACATTCCTGCCGCGATGTCGGAGACCGGGATGCCGGCCTTGGTGGCCGTCTCCGGTGTGCCTGTCACGGAGATCATTCCGGTCTCGGCTTGGACCAACATGTCGTAGGCCTTGCGCTCGCGCCGCGGGCCGGCACTGCCGTAGCCGGACATGTCGATCACGATGAGCCGTGGGTATTTATCGCGCAGTTCCTCCGCGCCGAACCCCAGTCTCGCGGCTGCGTCGGGAGCCAGGTTCTGCAGGAACACATCGGCTCGCGCGACCAGATCGAGAAGGATCTGCCGGCCGGGGTCCGACTTCACGTCGACGGCGATCGATTCCTTGGAACGGTTGAGCCACACGAAGTGTGATGCCTGACCGTGAACCGCCTGGTCGTAGTGACGCGCGAAGTCACCCTCGCCGACGCGTTCTATCTTGATCACCCGCGCACCCATGTCCGCGAGATGCCTGGTGGCGAGCGGTGCCGCCACCGCCTGTTCGAGTGCAACTACGGTGATTCCGTCGAGCGGAAGATCCGAGTTCGGCTGTCCCATGTCAGTAGTCACCCCAGAAGTTTTACACCCAGAATTCTCACACTCTGAATTCTTGCACTCGAACAGGACGGATCAGATGTGGCGGCCGCCGGTGATCTCGAGAACCGTGCCGGTCATGTAGCTCGAGAGGTCGCTCGCGAGGAACAGCACAACCGAAGCAACTTCCGAAGGCTCGGCTGCGCGCCCCATCGGAATCTCGGCAAGCTTCTCGTTCCAGATCCGTTCGGGCATCGCCTCGGTCATCGCCGTGCGGACCAGTCCGGGCTGAACGGCGTTGACGCGAACGTTCTTGAACGCGACCTCTTTTGCCGCGGCCTTCGTCAGACCGACGATCCCGGCCTTCGCGGCCGAGTAGTTGGTCTGCCCGAGCATGCCCACCTTGCCGGAGATCGACGAGATGTTCACGATCGCGCCCGTCTCACGCTCGCGCATGCGGGCGGCGGCAGCGCGTGTTCCGTTCCAGGCGCCCTTGAGGTGAACGGCGATCACGTCGTCGAAGTCCTGCTCGGTCATCTTCCGCATCGTGGCGTCGCGCGTCATGCCGGCGTTGTTGACCATGACATCGACTGGACCGAAAGCGCTTTCGGCCAGATCGAGCATGGCCTCGACCTGTCCGGAGTCACGCACGTCGCAGGAAGCGAAACGGGCGACCGACTCTCCACCGAGTTCGGCGACCGCAGCCGTTCCCACGGTTTCGTTGATGTCGCCGAGAACGACGGTCGCGCCTTCCTTGATGAAGGTGCGCGCAATTTCGAGCCCGATGCCCTGGGCTCCGCCGGTCACTACCGCAACCTTGCCGTCCAACAATCCCATGTCCACTCCGTTCGTGAGGTTAAAGCTCGTCTGGAAAATGTGTCAGCGCTGGTTTTGCTTTTTCGCTTGCGCCACGAGCCCACCACCGAGAATCAGACGCTGGATCTCGCTGGTTCCCTCGTACAGGCGCAACAGGCGAACTTCACGGTAGATGCGTTCGACCGGAACACCGCGCATGTACCCGTTGCCCCCGTGGATCTGCACGGCGAGATCTGCGACCTTGCCCACCATCTCGGTGCAGAAAAGCTTTACCGCCGAAGGCCCGAGACGGCGATCCTCACCGCTGACGTACCGCGCGGCCACCTCGCGCACCATCGCGCGCCCTGCCATCACACCGGCTTGCTGGTCTGCCAGCATCGCTTGAACCAGCTGGAAGTCGCCGATCGCGGTGCCGCCCTGTTCCGTGACCACGGAGAACGCGACAGATTCGTCGAGCGCTCGCTGTGCTGCTCCCACCGAGAGCGCCGCGATATGGACTCGTCCGCGCGCGAGAGACGTCATCGCTGCGCGGTATCCGGTGTCCTGGTCGCCACCGACGAGGGCCGACTCGGGAACTCGGACGTTGTCGAAGGTGACCTCGGAGGTCCAAGCACCTTCTTGACCCATCTTCTTGTCCTTGGGACCGACCGTGACACCTGGCGTGTCAGCCGGAACCAGGAACACTGCAATTCCCGGACCATCGGAATCCGCCGGGCGAGTGCGCGCGAACACCACGAACAGCTGCGCCAGTGGAGCATTGGTGATGAACCGCTTGTTGCCGTCGATCACCCAGTCGGATCCGTCCAGCACTGCCTTGGTCCGAAGGCCGGCCGGGTTGGAGCCCGCTCCCGGTTCGGTGAGAGCAAAGGAAGCCACGACATCACCGGAGGCGATGCGCTCGAGCCACTGAGCCTTCTGCTCGTCGGTACCGAAGCCGACCAGCACCTGTCCGGCAATTCCGTTGTTGGTACCGAACATCGAACGCAGCGCCAGAGACGTGTAGCCGAATTCCATTGCCAGTTCGACGTCTTGGGTGAGGTCGAGCCCGAGCCCACCCCATTCCTGAGGGATCGCGTAACCGAAGAGCCCGATAGCTGCGGCCTTCTTGCGTATGTCCTCAGGAATGGCGTCGGTGTCGGCTATCTCCTGCTCACGCGGAACTACTTCCTTACGGATGAACTCCCGCGCAGTCGCCAAGATATCTGCGAAGTCATCTGCGTCGACCTGCATTCCCACCACTCACCTTGCTGTTTCCGAAGTCCATGCCATCCCCCGAAGTCAATACCGTGAGGCAATCGGAGTCAAAGACCTGAAAACGAACCGAAGGTAAGGCAGAACCTATAGCAAGCTTCAGACGGTGCGCAGTTCCCGCTTCAGTAGCTTGCCGCTCTGGTTGCGCGGAAGCTCGGCCACGAAACGGACATGCTTGGGCACCTTGAACGGAGCGATTCGCTCCTTGACGTGGGCAATCAACGCCTCGGGCGTCAACTCGTCGTTGCCGTCCTTGAGCACGACGATCGCGGTGACGGCCTCGATCCACTTCTCGTCGGGCGTACCGATCACGGCAACTTCTGCCACGGCGGGGTGCGTGTAGACCGCATCTTCGACCTCGCGTGACGCCACCAGGATGCCGCCGGTGTTGATGACGTCCTTGATCCGGTCGACGACCGTGATGAAACCTTCTTCGTCCCGCACGACCAGATCGCCCGAATGGAACCAGCCGTCACGGAAGGCCTCGGCGGTGGCTTCCGGATTCTCCCAGTAGCCGTTGCACAGCTGCGGTGAGCGGTAGAGAACCTCGCCGGACTCACCGTCGGCGACATCGTTTCCGTCGGCGTCGACGACGCGGGTTTCGACGAAGAACACCGCGCGACCACAGGAAGACGGGCGATCAGCATGCTCGCTGGGCTGGAGAACTGTTGCCAGTGGGCCGATTTCGGACTGGCCGAAGCAGTTGTAGAAACCGATGTCCGGGTAGCGCTCGCGCAGACGATTGAGCACGGTGACCGGCATGATCGAGGCGCCGTACTGCGCCTTCTTCAGCGACGACAGATCGCGGGTCTCGAGGTCCGGATGGTTGGCCAGCGGTACCCACACGGTCGGCGCCAGGAACAGCGATCCGATCTTTTCGGCTTCGACACGGCGCAGGATTTCCGGGATGTCCGGCGCCTGCATCAGACTGACCGTCGCGCCGACGGACAGGTACGGCAGCATGAAGACGTGCATGCCCGCGGAGTGGTACATCGGCATGCAGATCAGCGGGTTGTCGTTCTTGTCGAGGCCGAGCGCGATCACCGAGGACACGTACTCGTGAACCAGTGCACCGTGAGACATCATGGCGCCCTTGGGCTTCGAGGTGGTGCCCGAGGTGTACAGCAGTTGCGCCAGATCGGTCGACGTCGCACGCGGTTCGAAGACCGGCACCTCGCCTGCCTCACCGATCGTGACGACGGACAGTTCCGCGTCCCGCAGTGCGATCACGTGATCGAGATCGAGGTCGGAGCGTACCGAGTCGAGTGTCGGCGCCAATGCCGGATCCACCAACACCGCGCGGGCGCCTGACTGCGCCACGAGGTACCGGAGTTCCTCCCCCTTCAGTGCGTAATTGACGGGAACATGCACCAAACCTGCTCGTGCACAGGCAAGAAATCCGATTGCATAGGCGTCGGAGTTGGTTCCGTATGCCGCGACGCGGTCGCCGTGTTCGAGCCCCAGACCGAGCAAGTAGGCGGCGACCCGCGTCACCGCGTCGTCGAGTTCGCGGTAGGTGCGAGTGCGATCTTCGAAGACGACGGCTACACGGTCGGGGTACTTGGCTGCCGAGCGCCGAAGCACTCCGTCGACAGTGTTGGTGCGTGGATCCAGGCTCATGCGCCTCAGGTTATAGGACGTCCAACTAAACCGGAAGAGCAATCGTTACTTATTGCGCCATTCGGGCTTTCGCTTGTCCACAAAGGCCTGCATACCTTCCTGAGCGTCGCAGGTCACGGCGTTGGTTGCCATAGTTTCCGCCATCGCCTCGTACGCCTGCGCTTGCGGCAGATCGATCTGGCGATAGAACGCCTGCTTACCGATCTTCACCGTCAAGGGGCTGGCCGTCGTGATCTTGGCGGCCAGTTCGCGCACCTCTCGGTCCAGGTCTTCGGGCGCGACGACGAAGTTCACCAGACCCCAGTCCGCAGCGGTGTCGGCGTCGATCGTCTGCCCGGTGAGCAACATCTGCATCGAGCGCTTGCGCCCTACTGCCCTGCTCAGCGCCACCATGGGTGTCGAGCAGAACAGTCCGATCTTGACGCCCGGCGTGCCGAAGACAGCATTCGACGCAGCAACAACCAGATCACACGACGCAGCCAGTTGGCAGCCCGCCGCGATAGCCGGGCCCTGTACTGCGGCAATCACCGGCTGCGGAATCCGCTGTACGGTCTCCATCATCTCGGTACAGCCGTCGAAGATCGCCCGCTCGTCCTCGAGGGTTCTCCCGATCATCTCCGTCAGATCGTGTCCGGCGGAGAACACCGGGCCTTCGGCGCGCACGATCACGACCCGCACGCGCTCGTCTACAGACAATTCGACAAGGGCAGCCGTCACCTCACGCATGGTCTCCGCCGAGAGCGGATTGCGCCGCGCCGGCCGATCGAGCGTCAGGAAACCGAGTCCCACCGATTCCTCGACGGAAATCTTCACTGCAGTGTCTTCTACCTGTGTCTGCGACATGTGTTCTCTCTACCAATCGAATCCGTCCCGGTCAACGAGACGAAAAGGACATCCACTCGCACCGCGTCGATACCGTCCGGTCAATACTTCGCCACTACGAGGAGTGCCCATGAGCACCGATGCCGCCGTCACCACTGATCTCGAAGAGATTCTGCGCGCTCAGCAGGAAGCAACTCGAGCCGCTGGTCTTCCGTCCGCGCAGACACGACGCGAGCGCATTCAACGCGTCGTCGATCTCCTGGTGGCAAACCACAAGGATCTGACCGAGGCGATCAACGAAGACTTCGGCGGCCGAATCCCGGCCTACTCGGTGATGAATGACGTTCTCGGGTCGATGGTTTCACTCAAGCACGTTCGTGATTCGCTCGAAGAGTGGATGATTCGCTCACCGAGAGCTACCGGAGCGATGCAGGACCAGTTGGGTGCCACGGCGTACGTGTCGTACCAGCCGAAGGGTTCGATCGGCATCATCGGAACCTGGAATGCTCCCCTGTTCACTCTCCTGAGCCCGCTCGCCTGCGCCCTCGGAGCAGGAAATCGCGCCGTTCTCAAACCGTCGGAGATCGTGCCCAATACTGCGGCCGTCCTGGCCGAGGCGGCGCGTCGAACTCTCGACCCCGTGGAGGTCGCGGTGGTGACCGGCGGCCCGGAAGTCGCTGATCGGCTGACGTCCCTGCCTTTCGACCACCTCGTCTTCACCGGCAGCACGACCGTCGGAAAGCTGGTCATGGCCAATGCTGCGAAGAACCTGGTGCCGGTCACCCTCGAACTCGGCGGCAAGTCACCGAGCGTCTTGAGCCGCAGTGCCGATATCAGCTCTGCTGCTTCGCGTTTGGCTATCGCGAAGTCCACCAACGCCGGTCAACTCTGTGTCTCTCCCGATCTGATCTACGTTCCGCGCGAGAACACGGAAGCATTCATCGACGCGTTCACCGACCAGTTCACGGGACTGTTTCCCACGATTGCCGACAACAAAGACATGGTCTCGATAGTCAGCGATCGTCACCTCGCACGCATCGAGGGGTACATCGCGGACGCCGAAGAACGTGGGGCACGAATCATCACCGTTCCCGACGAAGAACTCTCCGCAGACACTCGTCGTCGCCCACTGCGAATCGTGGTCGACCCTCCGACCGACGCGCAGATCATGAAGGAGGAGATCTTCGGGCCGGCCGTCGTCGTCTTGCCGTACGACCAACTCGACAACGTCGTCGCCGACATCAATTCACGACCGAAACCGTTGGCGCTGTACTACTTCGGAACCGATCTGGACGAGAAGGAATCCGTACTCGAACGGACCGTCTCGGGCGGCGTCACCATCAACGACGCGATGTCTCACCCCGGGCTGAGCGACGCACCCTTCGGCGGCGTCGGAGCTTCGGGCATCGGGCACTACCACGGCCGTGAGGGTTTCCTCGAGTTCAGTCACGCGCGAACGGTATTCGAAGCAGCGCAGCATGACCCACGCGGTGAATGGGGAATGCTCCCGCCGTACGGTGAGGGTTTCGAGCAGATGATGTTGGCTCAGGTAACGCCCTAGGGCCTCCGGCCCCGTGCGCCTTTTTGGTAGTTCGCGCTACCGGAAAGGCGCACCGGCAAGGCCGCGGCTGAGGAACTCCACCAGCTGACCCGGCTCGGTGTCCTCGGACTCGATCAGTTGGATCAACTCCTTCTTGTCGTCTACCGCAAGCGGTTCGATGCCACCGAACGTGCGCATCGTGGACCCGGCGGGGAGAACACGAGCACACACGAGTGTGCCTGGCTCGAGGTTCAGCGAGCCCCACTCGTCCGTGACCTTCACCAGATGCCCGTTGCGGACGTCGCTGAGGGTCACCAACTGTCCCGACTCCGTCGAGGCGACCTTGTACACCGAGCGCGGAATCGACAACCACTGATCGGCCAGTTCGCGTTCGTCGGCAGGCAGCAGTTCTCCGCGGCGCTCGACAAAAGCTGCGAAAATACCCGCATCGAACAAGGCAGCGTCGACGGCCAATCCACCTTCGACGGCCAGCGTCAGTGCTTCTTCGCTGTTGAACTGCTCGGCACGGATGAGCGCAAGATCGAACACGGCGTCGAAGTACTCCGGCGTGCGCGAGAACAACTGAGCCTTGACGTAGAGCCAGCTGGCCCGGTCGTCGAACGTCACCTCAGACTTACCGAGATGGCAAACCTTGAACTTCCGCCCGGAACCGCACCAGCACTTGTCATTTCGTCCGAGTTCGGGGTGCTCGGCCGGGGCGTAGCGCTGAAGAACCTCGTGCAGAACCTCGGACTCGCCACCCTCGATTCGGCCCAGCAAAGCCAGCGCGCGCGTCACATCGCTTCGATCGGCGGCCAGTAGCGCCAGATCGAAGATCGCGGGAGTCCAGTCGGGATCGAGATCGTGCGCTGATTCGTACGACGCCTCAGCGGCCAGGATCTTGCCGAGACGATCCGAAGCCTTGCCCGCCAGCCAGTGCGCTGCCGGCTTGACACGACGCGACCCTTTTTCGGCGAGAGCAGTTGCAACAGAATGCAATACGGAATCATGATCGTCGAGTTCGGACAACAGCTCCAACGCTGCCGCAGCCGCGGGCGGCTCGGCGAGGCCGGCGAAGGCCTGCGGATCCTCCTTGATCTGCTTGCGCGCCCAGTCCGAGACATCCTCGACGCCTTCGGCTTTCGCGGCCATGACCACATCGACGAAGGCGATCACCGACGCGGCTTCTTCGGGGTGCAGATTCTCGCGGACCTCGAGCATGCGGGCCCGGTTCGCCAGGTGGTATGCCTCGAAATCGAATCCGTCGACCGCAACGTAGTCACCGTCGCGGACGTAACCTGACGCCTCGAGCATCTCGCCCAGCGGGGCGGTCGGCTGACGGAACAGCGACGGCTCGTCGAGCATCAACTGCCAGACAATGGCATCGAGGGTGTCAGCACCGATGTCGGCAAGGACCGTCGCCAGGTGCTCGCCGAATCCGGGTGCGGGATCCAGTACCTCGGGGATGGTGCAGAGCGTCAGCTCACGGTCAGCGACGAACAATCCGATCAAGTCACCTGCCGAGCACTCGGCAAGGGTGTCGGTGTCGAGTAGAAAGCCTTCGTCGTGTGGGAACTCCGGATCTTCGATCCCACGATCAGCCAACAGGTCGTCGTCTATCCCGCGGTGCACGACGCTGATGCCGTGAATCTCGTCGTCGTCACGATCGAGGAAAACCCGCAGCATCATCAGATCGGGGTTCGCGTCGAGAACGCCGGACCTGATTTCCGCTTCGGTGAGCCGATGGGTCAACACTCGATGCTCGAACAACGTGTCGAGGGCGGCGTACCGTTCCTCACTCAAGTATCCGAGCAACGGGTCCTCGACGTACTCGACGAATTCGGTCATGTCCTCGGCTGTGCCGTGGCCGGCGTCAGCCAACAGAGTGCCCCAGTCCGCCGCTGTCTGCGGGCCGTGCTCACGCAACAACTCCATCGCGGCTTCGGCGATCAAGTCATTGGCATCCATCGGTTCGTTCACCTATCCAACTTTAACGGGGTCGACTCGATACATCGTCACCGGTCATCGGTCGAGTGATCGGCGCCTCCACGCAACTCGCGCACCAGTTCTTCGGCCTCGAGATCTTCGGAAGCGAGAACCTCGAGTACCCTCGCAGCCTGCGATTCCGTTGCCATGACCACAACACCCACCGCAAACGCGCCAGTGGGGGCCGTCAGGACCCGAGCACTGATCACATCACTTGGCTTGCCTTCGACCGAGTGAGCAACCGTGACGGTCTCCTTGGACCCACGATCGAGCAGCACGACGCCGGTGTCGGACGTTTCGATCACCTCGTACACCGACCTCCGGATTCCGAGCCACTGTGCGGCTGTCACAACTTCCGCCTCCGGAAGTAGTTCGCTGCGTCTGGCCAAGAATTCGGCAAAGATTCCACCCTCGAACAGAGCGACGTCCAGTGCCGATCCGTCGAAGATCGTGGCCGCGATCAGTTCGTCCTCGGAGAGATTTTCGTTTTCGAGATCGTCGAGCCCGGTCACGATGTCGACGAATTCGGAGGCAAACGCAAACAGGCATGCCTTCTTGTACAGCCACCGACCGTCCGCCTTGACGGATTCATCGGCCTTTCCGAGGTGGCAGACCTTGTACTTGCGGCCGGAACCGCACCAACACTTGTCGTTTCGCCCGAGTTCCGGGTGATCGGCTGGGACGAAGTCCTGCAGTACGGCGTAGAGATTCTCTTCGGTTCCGCCGTCGATCCGCCCGAGCAGTGACAGCGCCCGGGTCGCATCGCCGCGGTCCGACGCGAACTGAGCCAGCTCGAACAAGGCCGGACCCCAACCGGATTCGGCAAGGAGCGCTTTCTCGTAGTGCGCCTCCGCTTCGAGGACGCGCCCCAGCCGATCGACGGCCTTACCGGCGAGCCAATGAGCCGCCGCCCTGACCGACCGTGGCCCTCGCCCGGCCAGTTCGGAGGCAAGCGCTTCGAGGATTGCGTCGGTCACCGGGTCCTGATTCCGAAATCCGAGATCGAACACGGCCACTGCAGCACCCGGATCTGCCAGTGAGACAAAAGAGTCCGGAGCAGCGCTCACATGACGGTGGGCCCAGTCCGCGATATCGAAGTCGGCGATGACCGCGTCGGTGTATCCGCGGTCCGCCAGATCGACAAACGCAACGGCAGAGACTGCCTCGTCGTGGGTCAGGTCGTAGGTACTGGCCACCAAGGCTGTCCGAATCTGCAGGTCGTAGGCGTCGAAGTCGAATCCCCGCCGAGCCAGTAGCTCACGCTCGTGCTCGTAACCTGCCACCTCGAAGATCTCACCCAGCGGCGCAACAGGAACCGTGAAGAGTGACGGATCCTCGATCAGGAGTTGCCAGCACACAGAATCCAGGGCCTCGACTCCGTCCTCCTCGAAGAGTTCGCCGAGCGCCGGAGCAAGATCGGGTTCGTCCTCGATCTCGACCAGACGAAACGCAAGTGTTCCGTCTTCGACAGCCAAGCCGACGAGATCACCGTCGGCGCACTCGCCGAGGGTTCCGGCCGGAAGTACCACAACTCGTCGACTCCGGAAGGGAGCAGCTCCGCGTTCGGAGGCTGCTTCTTCCGCCAGGGCCACCCGGATCGCCCCGTCGTCGTCGCCGAATGCCAAGATCGGTTCCAGGTCGGGGCTCGCGTCAAGGATGTCCGACGCAATTTCGACTTCGCTGAGCCGGTGAGTGAACACGAGCCCTTCGAGGACCGTGTCGAGAGCGACGTACTTTCCGTTGGGCAGGTACCCGAGCATCGGTTCGGACAGGTACTCGAGTACATCAGCCAACTCGGTCGCAGTTCCGTACTCCTCGAGATGGGTCGCCCACTCTTCGAGACTCAGCGGGCCTTGCTCGCGCAGAACAGCCAAAGCAGCGGAGGCAATGGAACCGGCAGCGTCGTCGTCGAAATCAGTCACCCGCCAATGGTAGGCGACCTATTGCAGCCCACTGAGCCCCTCGCCCAGCACGGTCGCACCGAGGATCGTCAGGATGACCGTCATCATCACCGCGTTGTTGGCGGTCATCCATGCCTTCGCGGACGCGAGGATCTCGTCGGCACGCTTGCCGGAGAACACCTTCACCAGGATCGGCGACGCGATGCCGACGCTCGCGATGACCGTGAAGATCACCGCGGCAACAATCTGTTGGGCAACGACATTCGTGGCGACCGCGATAGTGGCCGCACCGGATACCGCCAGCGCTGCATTCTTGGGATTGACCGCCGCGGACAAGAACGCCAACCCGAACGCCTTCCGCGGAGTCAACCCGTCGACGCTCTTCATCCACTTCGGAACTGTCGGCTCACTCCCGTTTCGCGGACGCGCGCGCCACTGCTTGTATGCCAAGCCGAACAGGACAAGACCCAACACGATTCGTACGACGCTCGACCACACGGAAGTCTGCGACGACTCCGACTCCGCAAACGAATAGTCCGCGATCACGATGGTCACCGCGACGACTGCCGAGATTCCGAGGACCCACCCGAGTAGAAAAGATGCCGCCCCTCGATGTGCTCCAGCGGTGATCATGACGAGCACGATCACCGCCATGGGCATCGAGACGAAAAGCAGGCCGAGGGCAATCGGAAGAGACAGACCGATCGCAGCTAGCACCGAAAACCTCCAGTTGAATGCACGATCGACGATCGATTCGAGGTCGAAATCACGACGTCGGAGGCAGCATGACCTCGATGAGATGCGGGCCGGGTTCCGCCAGCGCTGCGGCAAACTGTTCGGCCAACTCCTCCGCTGTGTTCGCCCGCGACGCGGGCACTCCCAACCCCTCGGAGATCTTGACGTAGTCCATGTTCGGAGATGACAGATCCAGCATCGACTGTGCGACGACGCCGCCACCTTCTGCGCCGACTCGTTGCAGTTCGCCACGCAGGATGGCGTATGCGCGATTGTTGAGCAGAATCGTCGTGACGTTCAACATCTCTCGCGCCTGCGTCCACAACGCCGTGATGGTGTACATCGCGCTTCCGTCGGCTTCGAGATTGATCACCGGTCGCTCCGGCGCTGCCACAGCGGCGCCCGTCGCCACCGGGATGCCCTGGCCGATGGCACCTCCGGTGAGCGTGAGCACGTCGTGGCGCGGCGCTCCGGCAAGGGCAATCGGGATCGCCCAACCGGAAGTCGCCGCCTCGTCGGAGATGATGGCGTCGCCTGGCAGCAGGGCGCCGATCACGTCGGCCCAATTTCGAACGTCCAGAGGCCCGCTCGGCAGCGCCGGCCGATTCGCTTCCTGCAAAACAGGTTCGACTCTCGGTGCCACGAGTTCGGCCACTGTCTCCAGTGCACCGGCAACATCGTCGCCGACGCTTGCCAGCGTTGTCACCGCAGCACCCTCCGGTGCCAGATCGCTCGGTTTTCCGGGATACGCAAAGAACGAGACCGGCGAAACCGCTCCGGCCAGAACCAGCTGAGTTGTTCCGCGAAGTTGTTCGGTGGCGTGCTCGGCGAAGTATCCCAAGCGCTCGAATGACGGTAGCCCCGCACCTCGTTGAAGCCTGGCTGGAAAAGTCTCGATCAGAATCTGTGCACCGGTCGCGACCGCAATTCGGGAAGCGGCGCGCAGCCCAGCTTCGGAACAGGCTGCGCCGCCCAGCAGTAGCGTGGCGCGACCCTCGGCATTGAGCGCGCCCACCACCGAGTCGATCTGTGTTGCAGAAACTTCCGCCCGCCCCGTTATGTCCCGAGGACCCGCAAGAACTCCACCTTCGCCCCACGAGACGTCGGCAGGGAGGACAAGTGTGGCAATGCGTCCGGGCGGATTCATCGAGGCGGCAACGGCGTCGGCCGCGTCGCTACCGACGGTCGCGGTGGATTCGGAACGTCGACTCCACCCCTCCAACCATTCGGTCAGCGCATCGATGTTCGATTCGAGAGGAGCGTCGAAACCGTGGTGGTAGGTCGCGTGGTCCCCGACGATGTTCACGATCGGTGTGTGGGCGCGGCGCGCGTTGTGAAGGTTCGCCAGTCCGTTCGCCATACCGGGGCCCAGATGGAGCAGCGTCGCGGCAGGCTTTCCGGCGATCCGTGCGTAGCCGTCCGCGGCACCGGTCACGGCGCCCTCGAACAAGCCGAGTACCGCCCGCATCTGCGGAACGGAATCGAGTGCGGCGACAAAATGCATCTCGGACGTTCCTGGATTGCCGAAGCACACCTCGACGCCCGAGTCGACCAGGCTTTGGATGAGCGACTGTGCACCGTTCATTTCGATCACCTCTTCTTCATGAAAAGCTGCGAATGCTTCCTGCGCTTCATCGTGAGCAACCGAACTCCCGGTGCGTGCTCCTCGATCCGAACAGTCATCCGTACCTCCGTCGTGGCCGAGAGTCTCGATTCAAGCTACTCGGTCGGGAGTTCAGCGTTCGTAGCCCTTGCGCATATCGTCGACGATGCGTGGCCGGTCGAGCGTCGAGGGTTCCAACTCCCGCCTCGGGCGATCGCGAGGAAACACCGAGGCCGACGCCAGCGTCGGCTCGTCGAGGAACCGTAGTTCCGGCACATCAGCGGGCAGACGAAGGTCGGGTGGAGTGGATCCCGCTTGCGCGAGCACATATCCCCAGTCACCGAAGCTCGGCACGAAAACGTGGTAGGGCGAGACACTCAGTCCGACAGCCGATACCGTCGACACCGTTCTCCAGTACGCATCCGGTGTCGAGTACGGACTGCCGGACTGGACGACCATCAGCCCGCCCGGATTCATCGCGGCAGCGGCAAGTCCGTAGAACTCCATCGAATACAAGCGGCCGAGTGCGGGGGTGTCGGGATCCGGGAGGTCGACGATCACCGCATCGAAACCCGGTTCCGGACGCTCTCGCAGCCACCGAAACGCATCATCGAGTACGACGTCCACCCGTGGATCCTCGAGCGCTCCCGCGTTCAGATCACGAAGACGCGTGTTGGCCAACTCGATGACTGCCGGATCGAGTTCCACTTGAACGATCTGCTCGACGCTGTTCATTCGCAGCACTTCCCGTGCAGCGAGGCCGTCGCCGCCGCCCAGAATCAGCACGCGCCGGGGGTCGTTCACCAGGGCCGGATACACCAGCGACTCCGTGTACCGATGCTCGTCGACACTGGAGAACTGCAGGTCTCCGTCGAGGAACAGGCGCACGTCGTTCCCCCGCTCGGTAACGACGATTTCCTGGTACACCGATCGCTCGGCGGCCACCACGGGATCGGTGTAGAGCCGCTGCCTCGATGTGGTCTCGATGTCCGACGCTGCGATCAGCAACCATCCGATCAAACTTGCTGCCAACAGCATTGCGACGACGGCGATCGATCGTGCGCGCAGGCTGAGCTGCCACCGAAGGAGTATCAGCGCGACCACTGCCGCAGCCACGAGATTGATCATGCCGGTGAGTGCGGCACCGCGAATCATTCCCGCCCACGGCAACAGTACGAACGGCCACAGCAGACCACCGATCAATGCGCCGAGGTAGTCGGCGGCATTGAGGTTGGCCAGTACCTTTCCGGTGCTCTGTGCGTCGTTGTCGCTGCGACCGGACTGCAAGAGCGTCATCAGCAGAGGCACTTCGGCACCGACGAGGATGCCGATCAGCGCGGTCGCCGCCACCAGAACTGCTGCGCTGGAACCGAAGAACGTGAAGGTCACGTACAGCGTGACGGCACTGAATCCGCCGATCAGCCCGAGCAGTATCTCGACCGTCACGAACGAAGCGGCAGCGTGTCCCAGCAGAGGTTTGGCGGCCAGCGCTCCGATACCCAGAGCCGCAACAAATCCCGCGACGATCAACGACGTCTGGGTGATGCCGCCGCCGGTCAGACTCACGCTGAGTGTCAACAGGGCCAGCTCGTAGATCAGGCCACACGCAGCGCACGCCGCAACCGCCGCAAGGAGAAGGACGCGTGCGCGCGGGCCGAGCATCGTCGAACGCTCGTCAACTGTCACATCGGGATCAGCGGCAACCATCAGGTGAGCGCTGCGGCGTTCACCAAACCGATGGACAGCAAGCTCACACCCACAGCCCACGCGGCGCCACACATCTTCGGATCCTGCACCAGCGCAACCAACTTGCCGGGAAGGAATGCGTTCATCAATCGCAGCGCGATCGCTTGCAACACGATCGCGAACAGTCCGTACACCGCGGAGTCGGCGAGTCCCTGAGCAAAGCCGTCCGAACTGGTCAGGATTGCCGTCACCACGATGATCGCCAGCGCAAGATGATTGGAGGCCAACAGAATCGCGGCGTTCGGATTCTTGTCGACGTAAACCTGATGGCGGAGATTTCCGGGTGTCATGAGGTCGAGGACCAGGAATCCCGTCGCCAGAACCGCTGCACCGACGACGAAGTAGACGAGGGTGCCGAGAACGCCACCGACGAGCAATGCCGGATCCACCGTCCCGATCTCGACGGAAGTGGATGCAAAGATGTTCGTCACGCCGTTCTCCTTCTCATTGAGCATTACCGTCATTTGGCACTACCCGAACCGCCGCTGCCGCTGCTTCCGCCCGCCGGGGATCCCGGGTTGAAACCCGGTCCCAGGTACGCGTATCCGCCGCTGCGATACGTGCCGTCGATGTCCTCTACCTTGATTGTGCTGCCGCCGCTCGAAGCCGAACTGACAGTGACGATGTCGTCGTCGTAGCGCAGGTATTCGTTGCCGCCGTCAGCACTTCGCGCCGCTGGTTCGTCCGCGTCGACAATCCGTGAGACGGTCGTGCCCACTGGATCTTTCGACGAGTACAACACGACGTCGCCATCCTGGGACGTCTTGGAATAGTTGTCCGCGATGAAGTCTTTGGCTCCACCACCGCACGCCGACAAGACAATTGCGGCCGCCAGCATCACCGGAGCCAACCACGTACGCCCCCTCACGGCTGCCACCTGCTGCGTGTCTTCACGATCACTCCTGTCCCCTCCCCCGGGTACAAATGCCAACTCTGCCAACTCCACCCCTGGCGGTCTCGCACGCCACACAACGCGGTCAACGCTGTGTCGTCGCCGGGAAAGGATCCGCAGATCCAACCGTCCTGGCCGGCGGACTCTCTCAACGATGCAGCTTCCGAATCGAATTCGACTCGGTCCAGGATCAGCGAGGAAGACTCGAACCGGTAGTTTTCCGTGGACTCCACTGCCGGCAAGGGTTCACCGCCGGCGGCAAGAGCATCGCACGAAACCTGCTCGGTCAGTTCCTTTCCCGACGCCCAGGCCGTCACCACGTGCGAAGCCCCGAGCACTCCGAGTGTCAGCGTCGCGTCGGAAGTTCCGATCACCAACTCGGCGAGGGTCGGTGGCGCAGGAGCTCCCAGTACCAACCCCAGTGCCGAGGCATCCACGTCGGTCGGCTCCACGTCGAGTAGATACAGGCTCATTCCGGGGGGCCCGAGTGGATGACAGTGAGTTCGCTGCGAGTGACCGCCCGTCCCGTGGAAACCTCCCACGACTGTCCGCGCGCCCACTTCTCGAATGCAATCAGGCCGGTCTTGTCTGCGGTCGCATAGTCCGCGTATTCCATCGAGCCGGAAGGGGCCGTACCCGTCGTACCCTCGGCCGTGAACTTCGCCGTTCCACTTTCGATCTTGCGGTGAACCTTGTCGTCGAGAATGACGTCGCCGTTCGGGACCAGGTTGGTTCCTTCTCGACGCATCCAGAGAGTCATCTCCAATTCGCCCTCGTCGTCCTCGACCGTCAACCAACGACGACCGGTCGAACCGTCGAGAAGGTGCTCACGCCAGATGTACCCCTCTTCGTCGAGCGTGATGGTCCCTCGAACAACATGGTCGATACCCGCGTACGTGATGATGTCGCCGACCCCGATCTTGTGGGGGTCGTACACCTCGGGATAGTCGGCGAGCGGGTCGACGCGAGCATTCGGCTTGCCCTGGCGTCCACGCAGGACCACAAACACGACGGCAGCGATCACTACGAGTATCAGGACAACTATCAGCACGTTGGTCAACGGTTTCTCCGAAATCGTCTCGGCAGGGTTGCCGCGGGCCATACCCTACCGATCCGTTCTCAGCCTTTTCGGATGAGACTGCCGGCAATCCGGCCTGTCGCCGACCGGACAGGTCTCCAGCGCCGCGGGCAGATCGAAAGACTGCCCCGGCGCACCTTTGCGTTTACGCTCAGCCCGAGGAACTCCGCGCGAACGAAAGCCGGTCGACTGACGATGAGCAAGAACACGGAGCCGTCTGCCCGCACCGTCATGCACACACCACGATTCTGGTTGACACCATTGATAGTGGTCACCCTCTTGATGTCGGCGCTGGCAGCGCTGTACATGGGCGGAATACTCGACCCCAAGAAACACCTGGACCAGTTCCCGATCGCCCTGGTCAACCAGGACGAGGGCGACGCCCTCCCCGGCGGCGACCCCGCCGACCGCAAGAATTTCGGAAACGACATCGTCGCCGGCCTCGAAAGCGGAATCGACCACCAGAAGATCGACCTGCAGCAGATCGGTATCGCCGAAGCCCAATCGCGGTTGAACTCCGGCACGCTGTACGGCGCGATCGTGATTCCCAGTGATTTCACGAAGAGGACGATCATCCTGGCGGAGGCCAGCGTCGTCGCCGGTGACGTAGAGCAACCGATCATCACGATCTACACCAATCCTCGCGCCGGTTCCGTCTCGGCATCGCTGGTCCAGTCGATCGGAACCACAGCCCTCGCCTCGGTCAACAAGAACATGGGCGAGCAACTCACCGCCCTTGTCACCGCGCAGTTGGAAGCGGGAGGCACCGGAACCCAGATCTCCGGAGCGAGCCGCCTGCTGCTCGAAAACCCGGTGAACGTACTCACGGTTGCCCACGATCCGCCTCCCGACGGAACCGGATTCGGTTTGGTGGCATTCTATTTCGCGCTGCTGTTGGTCCTTGCGGGATTCACCGGAGCAACCGTGGTCAATTCCTTGGTGGACGGCATGCTCGGATACGCGCCTACCGAATTCGGTCCACTCTTCGTTCAGAACGACGTTGTGGGTATCAACAGGTTTCGAACGCTGCTCGTCAAATGGGCATTCATGATCGTGTTGTCCGGCATAGTCTCCGCGTTGTTCCAGTGGATCAGTCGCGCCCTCGGAATGCCGGTCACTCACGGGCTTGCATTGTGGGAGTACGGCGCGCTGGTCATCACAGCGGTGGGCATCACGGCGATGTCGGTGATGGCCGCGTTCGGCTCGTTGGGCATGTTGATCAACCTGTTCGTGTTCGTCATTCTCGCGCTGCCCTCGTCCGGTGGCACCATCCCCCTCGAAGCCAGCCCCAGGTTGTATGCCTGGCTGGCGCAATTCGAGCCGATGCACCAGATCTACATGGGCACGCGATCGATCCTGTTCTTCGGCGCACGCGGTGAGGCAGGCCTGCTGCATGCCGTCTGGATGACGTTGGTGGGGCTACTGATCGGCGTCGTACTCGGCATCGTGACCACCCGTTTCTACGACCGCAAGGGCTACGAGCGCACCCATCGTCCCAAGGTGGCGTGACATGGTACCCAGCCGGGATTTGATCGAAACCTGTTGAGCCGATTCAATGTGATTGCGCGTTTCGGGAATCTTCGAGCCCCTTCCGCACGTTGTACAACTATGGCTAATTACAAAACAGTCAATCCCGCGACAGGTGAAACCGTCAGGGAATTCGATACTTTGGATGACGCCGGAGTTGAAGCCGCACTTGCGAACACGCATCGCGGCTACTTGACCTGGCGCAACAGTGCGCCACAGCAGCGTGCGGCAGTCCTGAGCAAGACCGCCGAACTGTACACAGAGCGCGCAGACGAACTGGCCCGAATGATCTCCTTGGAGATGGGTAAGCCGGTCCGCGAGGCCAAGGGCGAAGTACAACTCTCGGCCGCGATCTATCAGTGGTATGCAGACCACGGTCCGGCACTGCTCGAGGAAGAACGACTCGACGTTCCCGGGGCCGAGGAGTCGGTTGTGTACCGGCGACCGATCGGCGCTCTCATCGGCGTCATGCCGTGGAACTTCCCGTACTACCAAGTCGCCCGCTTCGCGGCACCGAATCTGATGCTCGGTAACACGATCATTCTCAAGCACGCATCGAACTGTCCGCAGTCGGCGCTGCTGATGGAAGAGATTCTGCGACAAGCCGGATTGCCGGACGACGCCTACGTCAACGTCTTCGCGACCAACGAGCAGATCGCGGACATGATCGCCGATCCCCGAGTTCAAGGTGTGTCACTGACCGGCAGCGAACGCGCCGGAACCAGCGTCGCCGAAACTGCCGGACGCAATCTCAAGAAGGTCGTCCTCGAACTCGGCGGATCAGACGTGTTCATCGTCCTCGATTCCGACGACATGGATGCCACCGTCAAGTCCGCAACCAAGGCACGTCTGTCCAATGCCGGCCAGGCCTGCAACGCGGCCAAGCGTTTCATCGTCACCGAAGATTTCTACGACGACTTCACCAACAAGTTGGCGACGTCCTTCGAATCCGTCACTGCCGGTGACCCGTTGGACGAATCCACAGTCTTGGGTCCGCTCTCTTCGCAGAGCGCGGCAGACACTCTGATCGAGCAGATCGACGACGCTGTGTCCAAGGGTGCCACGCTGCTGACCGGTGGAAAGAAGATCGACGGCCCGGGCGCCTACGTTCAACCGACATTGCTCGCAGACGTGACACCGGACATGCGGGCCTACAGCGAAGAACTGTTCGGACCTGCCGGAGTCGTCTACAAGGTCAAGTCGGCCAGCGAGGCTGTGGAACTTGCCAATTCGTCGGTCTACGGTCTGAGCGGATCCGTCTGGAGCAGCGATCTCGATTCCGCCCGGTCGGTCGCCGCAGATCTCGACGTGGGAATGGCGTTCGTCAACGAGCACGGAACGACGTTGCCCGGTCTGCCCTTCGGCGGAGTCAAGCGCTCCGGAGTCGGCCGCGAGCTGGGTCCGTGGGGAATGGACGAGTTCGTCAACAAGAAGCTGCTCCGCGTCTCGAAGAAGTAGTTCGACACAGAAGTAGTTCGACACAGAAGTAGCTCGGCGCAAAGGAAGGCCCTGACCTCGATGGAGGTCGGGGCCTTTCCTCATAACCCACGGACCAGCAAGCGGGTCCGCTGCCTGGTCACTCGCTTGCCGGCGTGGCACCCCCACGAGTGAGGCTCCACCCGAACCTCGTCGCGATGACAGCTGACACCCAGCCCAACAGTGCACCCACCAGTGGAGCAGCGACGGCGGTGTAGATCGCCTCGTTGGAAACACCAACCGACACGGCGGAGTCACCGACGAAGGCGAAATCGGTTCGGGAGGCGAAGGACGCCCACTCGATCAGGCCGGAGACAACAATAATCAGGAACCCCAGCAGGAAGCCGAAGCCGGCCAGCAGAACGTGAAGTGCGCGCATCCGGTCAGTCTGCCTGTAACACCCACCCAGATAAAACCGACCTGCTGGTATGACACTTTCACGTATCGCTCGCACTTCCGTGATCGCCGCCGCCCTCTGCGCGGGCGCAGCCATCTGTTCCGCGACGTCAGCTTCCGCGGACGTAGTCGACGTCACGATCCTTCCGGGTCTCAGCAGCGGACCGACGACGCCGTACGGAGCGGGCTGCACGTATCTGGTGGTTGCCAGGACAGCAGCGTTGAACGAGCCGAACGTCTCGATTGTCGACATGAACCGGGCGTCGACCATGTTCCCGCAGGAACTGATCTGGGACACCGTCAATCCCTACTTCACCTTGCCGGTCGTACTCGGCCACGCCGTCACGCTGTGGACTCCGACTGCACCGGGCGAACACTCTCTGATGGCCTACCAGACGTCCGCGGGCGGGCCGGTCACAACGGTCGATGTCAATCCGGCGACACCGATCGGTCCGGGGTGCGTCGTCGCACCCTGATCCGCTAGCCCTCCAAGAAGTCGACGAGCACCCGGTTGATTTCATCGGCGGGAACCATCGGAATGCTGTGATGCGAAGAAGCTTTCAGCACCTCGACACGCGCTGCGGGAACCCTCTCCCGCACTGACTTCGACACGGTTTCCGCATCATGCACCCGTCCGTCTTGTGCGAGGACCACCAGCAACTCGACATCCAGTGCGCTCAAGGCCTCCTTCGAAGGACGTCGAGGCACTACGAGATCGGGTCGCGGTAGATCCGAAGTGCCCACTTCCACAAGAGACAGCCAGTCGGAGTCGATACTCAACTCACCTGTCTCCCAATCCAACAGTCGCCGTCGGCGCGCTCGCGACGGGGAGAGCAACAGCGGAAGCGCACGCAGAAGGTAGCCCGCCTTCATGCCGGAGAAACTCGAATTAGGATCGAGCAGAACAAGTTTCCCGACACGATTCGGTCGATGCAGCGCAAAGGCCAACGCAATCATTGCGCCATAGGAATGTCCGATCACATCAACGGTGCCGGCCCCGGTGCAATCGACTATCGAGTCCATCCACTCGATCAGATCGTCGACGGACTTCATCGGATCACCATTCGGAACGCTCCGCCCGGCATCGCCCATGGTGTCGACAGCAAAGACACGCCGGGATTTCGACAGCGTCGCAACATTGTCGAACCACACCGTCGAAGTGGCACCTCCCCCGGACAGAAGGATCAACGGCCGCGAGTCTGCATGCCCACAGACGTTCACATGCGTGTTACCGAACCGCCCCGCGAGATCCACACCCAGCGGTTTCTGCGGCCATTTGGTCAGTACAGCGTCGTATGCGCGATTGAAGTCCATCCCCCACCCCCATTTCTCTCGATTATCGAGATAGTAGACAATCAAGAGACAACACACCAGGGCTGGAGGCATCCTTGAGCGTCGGCGATGCAGAAGACGAAGCGATGGCGATCGTCCACTCGCTTCGCGCACTTACCGTCGACTTGAACGTGGCGGTTTCCGGCTTTGCGAACAAGTACAAAATGCACTCCACCGACGTGCGCGCGTTGATCTGCCTTCTCGATGCCGAGCGCTCGGACGCACCGGCGACACCAGGCTGGCTCGGCGCACAGCTGGGTATCAACTCGGCGTCGGTGACCGCGCTCGTCGACCGGATGGTCAAAGCGGGCCACGTAGCTCGGGAGCGAGACTCAGCAGACCGCAGGCGGGTGCTCTTGCAGGTCACACCATCGGCGGTCACTCTGGGCGAGAGTTACTTCGGCCCACTCATTTCACGGGCGGTGAGCACCCTCGGCAATTTTACCGCCACAGAGCGAGCCACCATCGCGAGTTTCATCGCCGCGATGCGAGCGGACGTGGAGCGGACTCGAGTCGATAGGGAGCCCTCCCGGTGACTCGCATACTTCCCGCGGGAGAACGCGCATTGCTCGTGGACTTCGATTCCGAAGCTGGCGTTCTAGCGTTCACCGAAGCACTGACGCGTAACACCCCGGTCGGGGTCGAAGACTTCCTCCCCGCAGCTCGCACGGTCCTGGTCACGTGCACCCCGGCGGCAGATCTCACGTACGTCCGGAAGCGCTTGAACGATCTCGAGCAGACCGATTCTGCCGCGACCACAGACGAGCATTTCGAGACGGATGCACTCACCATCGCCGTCAGGTACGACGGGCCCGACCTCGACGACGTCGCACAGTCACTTGGTATGAGCCGATCCGAGGTGGTTGCGGCCCACACCGGGGCAATGTGGCGTTGCGCCTTCATCGGATTCGCACCCGGCTTCGCCTACCTGACTTCAGGCGACACTCGGCTCGACGTTCCGCGTCGAACGCAATCACGAACCGCTGTGCCTGCCGGTTCCGTCGCCCTGGCCGCTGGATACAGCGCGGTCTACCCGCGTGCATCACCGGGTGGCTGGCAGATCATCGGGAGCACCGATGCCGTGATGTGGGATCTGAACGCCACACCACCGGCCACCGTTCAGCCCGGCAGACGCGTGCGCTTCGTGAACGAGGAACAACGATGAACAGTCTGGAGATACTCGACACCGGGCCGCTGAGCCTGATCCAGGACCTCGGACGGATAGGTCATCTTCGCTCGGGTGTCGGGGTTTCCGGTGCGGCAGACAGGCGATCTCTCAGGCTTGGCAATCGGCTCGTCGGCAACAACGAGGGCGCAGCCGGTGTCGAGGTCCTCCTGGGTGGGCTGAGTCTTCGGGCGCAGCAACCGACAACGATCGCGTTCACCGGTGCGCCTGCACAGGCCTACCGCGACGGCATTCCGGTCGGGCATTCGAGCGTGATCGATCTGCGGGCTGGGCAGACCGTCCGCCTGGACTACGCACCGAGTGGACTGCGGACGTATCTGACCGTCCGAGGCGGCATTGTGGTTCCCGAGATCCTGGGATCGCGCAGCACCGACACGATGTCCGGGATCGGTCCGGCGCCTCTCGAGCCTGGTGTTTTTCTCCCGATCGGGCCATCGCCAACCGCGTTCTCACTCGTCGACCTCGCACCGGTGCCACCGATGACAAACGAGACTCTCGACATTCGAGTCGTGTTCGGTCCTCGTGCAGATCGATTCACCAACCCCGAAACACTCGTGCAGGGCCGATGGGCGGTTTCGACCAACTCGGACCGTATCGGTGCACGCCTCGATCGCGTCGGCGCCGACGAACTGCTTCGACGAACCGACGACACCGAACTGCCCACCGAAGGCGTGGCGCTCGGATCGATCCAGGTCCCACCCAGCGGCCAACCTGTCGTGTTCCTCGCCGATCACCCCATCACCGGCGGCTATCCGGTGGTGGGAGTGGTCGCGGACGCAGATATCGACCGACTCGGCCAAGCCCGCCCGGGTCAGCACATCCAGTTCGTCGGGGCCTGAGCACGCCGAGCGATGGCGTGTCGGACCCAGCCGTCACACTGATGTCGTGCGAGTTGTCCTGGTCCCCGGTAGTACAACGTCCACGGGAGCTGTGACGGCAACTGTCCTACGGACCGATCCCGCTGGAACGCCGCTCGCCGATCCCGTCGAATACCCCGACCTGATCGCAGCGGTAAGCACCATCGAGGAAGCCGAGCACCCGCGGTGGGTGTGGCCGAGTACGGCGACCGTGTACCCACCTCTACTGCGGGCAGGCGTACGGGTTCAGCGGTGCCACGACATCTCCCTGACCCGCGCGATACTCGGAATGCGCGCCGGCAAACCGTCACCGCCCGCCGAGGAGTTCGACGACGATCGACTCGGACTCTTCGACACTGCACCCGTTCTCGATCCCCTCGCCGTCGTCACCGAATTCGCCGAGCAGCGCGCAACCATCGGCGCGGACGCTCGACTGGACTTGTTGATCGCAGCAGAATCGGCCGGCGCTCTCAGCGCCGCCGAGATGACGCACACGGGCCTTCCGTTCTCGACGCAGAAGCATCGCGAACTCCTCGAAGAACGGCTGGGGCCGCGGCCGACGGGATACGACCTCCCCGCTCGTATGCAGGAACTTGCCGCACAGATCAGTGAGGTCTTCGGGCGCACCGTCAATCCTTCGTCTTCGGTGGAGATCACCGAGGCGTTCGGGCGTCAGGGCATCGAACTTCCGTCGACACGCAAGTGGTTTCTGCAGGAGATCGATCATCCGGCTGTGCCGCTACTCCTTCGTCATCGCGAACTCGCCAAGCTGTACAGCACCAACGGTTGGCAGTGGATGGACAGTTGGGTGCGGGGAGATCGATTCCGTCCGATCTACGTTCCCGGTGGTGTCGTGTCCGGCAGGTGGGCGAGTCGAGGCGGCGGGGCCCTCCAGATTCCGAAGACAATGCGCTCGAGCGTCGTCGCCGATCCGGGCCACGTGTTCGTCGTCGCCGACGCCGGTCAGCTCGAGCCCCGAATTCTGGCCGCCATGTCCGGCGACCGCCGCATGATGGCCGCCGCCGGGGACGACGACCTGTACGCACTTGTCGGTGCCGAAGCCTTCGGCGGGGATCGCGCAAAAGCCAAGGTCGCAATCCTCGGAGTCCTGTACGGGGCGACGGCGGGTGAAGCCAAAGCACTGCTCATCTTGTTGCGGAAGCGATTCCCGGTCGCCGTCGAGTACGTCGAGCAAGCTGCCAAGGCAGGTGAGCGCGGCGAGGTGGTGAAGTCACTGCTCGGCCGCGCCTGTCCCCCACCGTCTCCCGACTTCTACTCTCACGGCGACGCTCATGCCCGCGGTCGTTTCACGCGAAACTTCGTCGTTCAGGCCACTGCGTCCGAGTGGGCGTTGTGCCTGCTCGCCGACCTCAGGCGACGCCTCGCCGAAGATCCGGACGGCGAGTTGGTCTTCTTCCAGCACGACGAAGTGGTCGTGCATACCCGAAACCCCGAGTCAGGTGCCGCCCACGTGCTGGCCGCCGCGGCTTCGGCAACTCGATTGTTGTTCGGCGACACAGTCGTTCGTTTTCCCATGGACGTCGCAGCCCACGAGACTTACGGCAAAGGCACTTCGTAGCGTCGTCAATTCCACTCCAAGTGGTTCCACCGCGCCCGTATTGCGTGTTCTACTGGAAAACGTTGCTTTGTTGGTGCTGGTCGACTGCGTTCGAGGAGAACCATGACCAAGCTGGATACAACTGATGCAGAACGGAACGAGCGCGGAACGGTCAAACGCCGTCGACTGCCGATCTTCACCGTGATCGCGCTTGCAATCTTTGCCTTCGTCGCAGGCGGATTCGGCGGTTCGTTCCAAGGCAAACTCGCCGAGGTTCAGAAGAACGACAACGCCTCGTACCTCCCGAGTTCCGCCGAATCGACGATCGTCAGCAATCAATCCGCGAACTTCCTCGCGGTCGAGACGATCCCTGGTTTTGTTCTGTTCCATCGAGATTCGGCCCTCACCGAGGCGGACAAATCTGCAATCAACTCGGCCTACGGCGCCATTGCCGGCATCTCCGGAGTAGACGCCGACGGTATGCAGCCCACTCAGTACTCCGCCGACGGCACAACTGCGTCGATCTTCGTGCCACTCGTCGCCAAGGACGGAGACACATCCGTGGCAGGCGATGTCCTGGCGAGCACCGAGCAGAACGTCATCGACGCAGCAAAACAAGCAGCTGGTGATGTCGAGGTACTCCCAGCCGGGCCAGGTGGGCTACTCGTTGCGTTCATCGACGCCTTTGCCGGTCTGGACGGAGCGCTCCTTGGCGCGGCACTCCTGGTCGTGATCCTCATCCTGCTTGTCGTGTACCGATCGCCGGTGTTGTGGTTCTTCCCGTTGTTCTCCGCGCTCCTCGCCATCGGCTTGTCGTCGATGGTGATCTATTTCCTCGCGAAAGCCGAATTACTCACTCTGACCGGACAATCTCAAGGCATCCTTTTCGTGTTGGTGATCGGTGCCGGTACCGACTACGCCCTACTCTTGATCTCTCGCTATCGCGAAGAATTGCACACGTATTCCAACCGCTTCGACGCGATGATCAAGGCCTGGCGCGAGTCTGCGCCGGCCATCACCGCTTCGGCTGTCACCGTGATTCTCGGTCTGCTTTGCCTGACGTTCTCTCAACTCAACTCCAACAAGAGCCTCGGACCCGTCGCCGCCATCGGCATCGCCTGCACCTACCTGGTGATGATGACGTTCATGCCGGTCGCTCTGGCCGCCACCGGACGGTGGGTCTTCTGGCCGCGCAAGCCCAAGGTCGATCACGCCGCAGACCTTACGACGCACGGGATGTGGGGCAAGATCGCCGAGGCCGTCGGTAGCAAGGACCGCCCACTGTGGATCGGCGCCACAGTGTTGTTGATCATCCTGTTCGCGGCCGGGATCGGCAGTCTCAAAACCGATGGCCTGACATCCACCGAAAGCTTCACCAATCGTCCCGACGCTGTTGTCGGACAAGAACTCTACGACTCGAAGTTCGATCCCGGAGCCGGCGCACCGGCCGTGATCACCGCAAACGCCGACCAGGCCGACGCCGTCATCAAAGCAGCCAGCGGCGTCGAAGGTATCTCGCAGGATCCCGGCGCCGTCTGCACCCAGGTGGACGTCGCAAAGGTCAGCGAGTTGATCAAGACCAACCCCGCTGCCGTCGCACAAGCCGCCGCTGCGGGTTGCGCCCCTGCGGCTTTCACCGTTGCACCGATCGACGGCCGAACCATGATCAATGCAACCCTCGCCGACTCTTACGATTCGCCGCAGGCACTCGAAACTGTCAAGCGACTGCGGACTGCCGTCCACGACGTGCCCGGCGCCGACGCGCTCGTCGGCGGCAGCACGGCCACCACCCTTGATGTCCAGGCGGCCTCGGTCCGCGACAGAAACCTGATCATCCCGATCGTGCTGGTGGTGATCTTCCTGGTTCTGGCCGCTTTGCTCCGCGCTCTGCTGATCCCGGTGATTCTCATTGTCACCGTGGTGCTTTCATTCGCGGCGACCCTCGGTGTGAGCGGATTCTTCTTCACACACGTATTCGGGTTCGCCGGGGCGGATCAATCGTTCCCGCTGTTCGCCTTCGTCTTCCTCGTCGCGCTGGGTATCGACTACAACATCTTCCTGATGACCAGAGTCCGGGAGGAGACCGGAGAATTCGGCACCCGTGCAGGTGTACTGCGCGGTCTTGCGGTGACGGGCGGTGTGATCACGTCAGCCGGAATCGTCTTGGCCGCAACATTTGCCGTACTGGGCATCCTGCCACTGGTCTTCCTCGCCGAGATCGGATTTGCCGTGGCCTTCGGCGTGCTGCTCGATACGATCATCGTGCGCAGCGTCCTGGTGCCGGCACTCTCTCACGACATCGGGAAACGTATTTGGTGGCCGTCCGAACTGGCGCGCGCGAAAGACTGACCGACTACAGAAACGCTTCCTTGGTCCACAGATGAAAGAGCGCGTAGGCTCGCCAGGGTCGCCAGCGCTCGGACAACGCTGCGGCTTCTTTGCCCGTCGAGACCCCCAGCGCACGTTTCAACACCAGATCATCGGGTACGAATGCGTCGCGATCACCGAGAATCCGGACGGTGAGATAGTCAGCGGTCCACGGTCCGATCCCCTTTAGCGCCAACAGCTCTCGCCGAAATTGGACAGGATCCGCATTCCAGGAGAGGTCGAGGCCGTTCGCTGCCGCAGTTGCCAGCGTGTGCACTGTTCTTGCGCGCGCTGTGGTCAATCCGACGGCTTTCTGTATGCCCTCGGTTGATTGCGCTGCAACCACGTCCGGATCAGGGAAGGCAAGAAAATCCCCTTGCACCGGCGCTCCGAATGCGCTGACAAAACGACCACCGAACGTCCTCGCCGCGCCGAGCGAAACCTGTTGTCCCAGAACGGTGAGCACTGCGGTCTCGAACCCGTCCACCGAACCGAGCACACGCAATCCTGGACGGGCGGCAACAAGTGGGGCCAACAACTCATCACTACCGAACGCCGCTTCGACAGCAGTGTGATCGGCGTCGAGGTCGAGCCAACGACGCACGATCACCTCCAGCACTGCAGAATCCCCCGCCGGCACATCGGAATCCACGACGACACCGTCGTCGGTCCACGACACCGACACGACAACGGGTCCGGAAGGCAACGGTACGACTCTGGTGTGAACACCGTCGTCGTGACGCTCGAGGCCTGCGACGCAGTGAGCCCGCAGGGCACCGGTGAGCGGTTCGACTGCATAGGGCGCCTGAAAGCGCAGCGTCACTGCGCTCACCGGCCGGCTTCCAGATCCAGCAGAATCGCTTTCAGTTCGGGGCCACCCGCGTACTGCCCGAGGCTGCCGTCGCTGCGCACCACCCGGTGACACGGGACCACCAACGGCAGCGGGTTCTTTGCACATGCGGTCCCTACGGCACGCACCGCACGTGGGCTTCCCGACGCTGCCGCGACCACCGAATAGCTTGCAGTGTGGCCGTATTCGATCTCGGGAAGATGACGCAACACTTCGCGTCGAAACCCTTTCGCGAGTTGGAAATCCAAGCGCAGATCGAATTCTCGACGCGCACCGGCAAAGTACTCGTCCAACTCGCGAGCGACAGTGTCCAGCCTGCGCGGGTAATGAAGCACACGAGGGCTGACGGTGTCCGCCAATCGTTCCAGAACGAGGTCGTGCCCTTCGACGGCAAAGGCAACCCGCACCAGGCCGACATCAGTTGCCGCCAGCAGCAGCTTTCCGACCGGCGAATCGACGGTTCGATATGCCACGTCGATCAATTCGGCTTCGGACGCCTGCGCAGCCAGGCGCGCCCGTAGGCGGATCATGGCGTCGGCGTCAACGGCTGGAAGTGCCTCGAACACATCGTTACTCATGAGTGACTCCCTTCCGCAGCGGTAGCGGACAAGTAGGTTCTTCGTAGGGTGGCGATACCGTCGGCACCCGCGCGTCTGGCGGCTGCCGGCGTGTTGCCGAGGATGTCCGCGATCTCTGCGTACGGCAGCCCACCCAGAAAGTGATAGGCGACCGCCGCACGTTGTTTGAGCGGTAGTTGTTCGAGTGCGTCCCAGAGTTCGTGATTCCACGTGCCCGGCACGCCGATACGCGTCGGCAACTCCGGAACGTCGTCTGTCGGCACGGCCACGCGGGCACGCACTCGGGTGATGTCGATTGCCTTGCGGTGCGCGATGGTCACCAGCCAGGCTTCGATGTTCGCGTCCGGATTCAGATCCGGATATGCCCGCATCGCTGCGATGAACGTCTCGGACCACGCGTCCTCGGCGTCGACGGGACCGACCACCGCGCGGCAGACACGGAGGACCACTGCACCGTATTCGGTCACGACGTCTTCGAACGGTTTGAGTCTCACGATCGGTAGACGTTCCCGATCACCGAATTGTGAGCCGAGCGCATCAGAAGAGGACATCCGATTCGCCGCCGTGCTCGCGGTCGAGCAGGAACCGCTTGCGTTCGAGGCCGCCGGCGAAACCGGTCAGACTTCCGTCGCTACCGACCACGCGATGACAGGGAACGATGATGCTGATCGGATTCTTGCCGTTTGCCGCGGCGGCAGCACGGATCGCAAGCGGGTTACCCAAAGTTTGCGCGAGCTCCATGTATGTCCAGGTTTCGCCGTACGGGATCGTTCGCAAGGTGTCCCACACCCGCTTCTGGAACTCGGTGCCCACGGGCGCCAGCGGCACGGAGAACTCCGTGCGATCACCCTCGAAGTACTCGGTGAGCTGCGATTCGACTTCACCGAAGACCGCCGAGGAACGATCACCGAACGTGGACTCGTCCGGCTTGTGGCGATGCTCCGCCATGTACAGACCGCAGAGGTCGTCACCTGCTGCTACCAGCGTCAACGCTCCGATCGGCGAGTCGATCACAGTGTGCGTACGGATAGCCGTCATGTCTCGATCCTTCCAGGTTGCGCGGTGCAGCAGGCAGCGGGTGAATTGATTGTCCGCGCCGGCACCGACACCTCGAAGACGCCGCTGGCCTCGTGAATGTGAGATTTACCTGTACTTTGACGTCACATCAGGCAGTATCGAGGGATGGCTCTAGTTTTGCCCGGCAGCTCCACCGTCGTCCGCTCCGTCGGCGACGTGGTGCACTGGTCCCTGTCCACGGTCGCTTTTGCGGTCACCCTGCCCACTCGACTCGAGGCGCTCCTCTTCTCGGTCGAGAGGTTGGTGGCACGCATCAACCAGATCGCCGACAACGCCGACCGCGTCGTCATCGGAGCCGCCGCCGTGACCGTTCGCGCTGAGACGCTGGTCGAGGCCGTCGAGCAGACCTCGGACATCGCGGGACAACTCCTCGAGATCTACGAGCCCATCGCCCTACAGCTCGCGCCACTGGCCGCCAGGTTCGCCGACGACCTTTCCGAGGCAGAGGTCAGCGCCGCGATCAAGCTGATCGACCAACTACCGGAGCTCACCGACCGGGTGGCCGCGGTGTTGCCCATCCTCGGAACCTTGGACTCCGTCTCGCCCGAGATCCACGAACTCCTCGGAGTGGTCAAGGACCTGCGGCAGGCGATCGTCGGGGTGCCTGGCTTTCACTTCTTTCGCAAGCGGGGCGAAGCCAAGCTGGATTGAAATTTCAGGCGGAGTAGCCGTTGGTCCCGGCCCGCGCCATGACGACCTTCGGAACGACCGCTCGAGACGAGAGCTTGAGCAGACCGTCCACCAACTCCACGATGTCGTCGACCTTGATCATGGTGTCCGGTGTGATCCGATCGTGTGTCCACGCCGACATGTCGGTGTCGACGTAACCGGGAGCGATGGCCGTCGCACTGACGCCGTTTCCGGATTCCTCGGCGTTGAGTGCCTCGACCATCGAAATCAGCGCAGCTTTGGTGGCTCCGTAGACGGCCAGGCCGCTCTCGGCGTACACACCGGCCATCGAGGCGAGAGCGATCACCTTTGCTCCGCCGGCGAAGTCCGCGTCCGCCGCTGTACGCAGGAGCGGCAGCGACGCTTGCAATAGTGCAAACGGTGTCCGGAGATTGACGGCAACGGTCTTGTCGAAACGTCGCATCGGGTAATCCGCCACTCGCCCACTGGTTCCCACTCCGGCGTTGAGGACGAGAGCCCTCATGGAGCCGAATCGCTCACTGTGTGTGGCGACGAGTGCTGCGGCGAAGTTCTCGTCCGCCATGTCGCCGGCCGAGACGACGACGTCCGGCGATCCGGCGCGCGTAAGTTCTTCGGCGACAACGGCGAGCCGCTCGGTATCACGCGCCGTGATGGTCAGCCCGTACCCTTGCGAAGCCAAGCGTGTTGCGATGCCGAGCCCGATTCCCTTGGAGGCGCCGGTGACCAGTGCTGATCGAGTCATTCGAATTTCCCTTGCAGTGCGTTGAGTCCGGCCGAGATCAGTTCCGGCACAGAAGATCCAGCCTTGTCGAATCCCCCGCCGACGGTGGCTCCTGCTCGGAATCGGTGATCGATGCCCTGCGCCACGACGGCGAGTTTGAAGAACCCGAGCGCCATGTAGAAGTTCCAATGCGCCAGTTCACGACCCGACACGGACGAATACCGTTGCGCCAGATCGACAACGGACGGTAGCGACGGGCTCGTCCACGCGGCAGGCTCACCCAGAACCAGATCCAGCGCGGGATGCCGATAGACGCACATCATCGCGATGTCCGCCAGCGGATCGCCCAGCGTCGACAGTTCCCAGTCCACCACTGCGGCAACCTTGGTGACGTCGTTCGCCGCGAGAATCGTGTTGTCGATCCGGTAGTCGCCGTGCACGATCGACGAAGCCGATTCAGCAGGAATCAATTCCGCGAGGCTCGACGCCAACCTGTCCACGTCGGCCGAGTCCTCGGTCTTGACGCGTGACCATTGACCGGCCCACAACTTCACCTGGCGGGCTACGTAACCGTCGGGTCTGCCGAGTTCGCCGAGACCCACTGCGGTGTAGTCGACGTCGTGCAGGGCAGCGAGAACACGCACCAACTCGTCGGTGCACTGCGTGACCTGCGCTGCCGGAACAGCTTCCAACTCGGTTTTGGTTCGGATCACTTGACCGGTGACGAACTCGACCACCGTGAACGACGCACCCATCACCGAGGCGTCCTCGCACAGCACGACGGTCGGCGCGACCGGCACGGCGGTGTTCTGCAACGCCGAGGTGATTCGGAACTCACGCGCAACGTCGTGCGCCGACGGCGTGAGGCCGGCCGTGGGTGGACGACGGAGAATCCACTTCGAGTTGTCGTCGAAGATACCGTAGGTGAGATTGGATTTGCCGCCTGAAATCAGTTCGGCTCGCAACTCACCGCTCACCTCGACGCCAGCGGCTTGCAGATACTTGTGGAGCGCCGCGAGATCGAGTCCTGGAAAGTCCGTCACTTCGACTCCTCCCGAGCAGCGCGCTTCGCAGCTCCGACAACACGTTTCGCAATTGCCCAGCGATGAACCTCGGACGGGCCGTCGTAGACGCGGAAGGGACGCACTTCGCGGGACAAGCGTGCCAGCGGCAGATCGCCGGACACGCCCATTCCGCCACACATCTGAATGGAGCGGTCCACGATCCGGAAGATCGCCTCGGCAGCGTAGGTCTTGGCGATGGACGTCGCGTTGCTCGCGTGCCCGCCCTGATCGAGTTCGAAGCAGGCCTGCACCAGAAGTGCGCGGCTGGCTGCGATGTCGATCTCGTTGTCGGCGACCATCTTCTGGATCATTCCGAGATCACCGAGTTTCGAGCCGAAGCCTTCTCGTTCGGCAACTCTGGCCACGGCGACGTCGTGGCCGCGGCGCGCTGCACCGAGCCAGCGCATCACGTGCGTCATGCGGGCGGGACCGAGGCGAACCTGCGCGTAGGCGAAACCTTGATCGACCTCACCGAGAACGGCCTCGTCGGGTACGAAGAGATCCTCGAACGTGACCTCGCAGTGCCCACCGATCATGGCCTTGTCGAGGGTGTCGATGTGTCGACCCACTACCAGGCCGGGAGTGTCCGTCGGCGCCAAGAACATGGTCGCTCCGCCGCGCTGCCCGGGCTCGCCGGACGTGCGCGCCATGATGATGAAGAACCCGGCGCCGTCGGCGCCGGTGATGAACCATTTCTTACCGTTGATCTTCCAGCCACCGGGGACTTTTTCGGCGCGGGTGTTCAAAGCCGAGGGATCGGATCCCGCTCCGGGCGCGGGTTCGGTCATGGCGAATGCCGACCGCATGTCCCCGCTTGCGAGCGGCGCGAGGAACTGCTGCTTCTGTGCTTCGTTCGCCACGTGGGCCAGCATGTGAACGTTGCCCTCGTCCGGCGCCGCGATGTTGAGCGCCGTCGGCCCGAAGAGCGAGTAGCCGGCTTCCTCGAAGACCGGCGCGCGATCACTCATGTTGAGTCCGTGTCCGCCGTACTCGATCGGCGCATGCGGGGCGAAGACACCGGCTTCTTTTGCTGCCGACTGCATCTCGATGCGGATTGCATCGCCACCCGCGACAGCGATGTCACCGGCGTGTTCGTCTTCGATGGGGAGCACTACGTTGCGCGTGAAGTCGCGCGTCTTCTCGATCAGCGCCACCACCTCGGGCGCGTACGTCAGATCGATTGCCACCAGCCACCTCCGAAAGAACATCCCGACCGAGCGATCGCTCGGTATCAGCACTCTCGCACACGCCGACGCGTCGGGTCAACAATCCTCGAGCATTGCCTGGCCCTGATCGAGCCGGCCGGCAACCACCATGTCGCGGTACAGATCGTCCTTGTCCATGAGCTCGTCATGGTTGCCGATGTTGCGGATCCGACCGTCTTCCATGACCACGATCCAGTCGGCGTCACGCACCGTCGAGAGCCGGTGAGCGATAGTCACCACGGCCCCGGTGCGCGCACGTTCGTTGATCGCGTCGACAATCGCGGCTTCGGTGAGCGTGTCGACCTGGGCAGTGGCTTCGTCGAGCAGAAGCAAAGCACTCGGCCGCAGAACTGCGCGCGCCATCGCGATCCGCTGACGTTGGCCGCCCGACAGCGAGGTGGCCGTCAGAGCGGTGTCGAGTCCGTTGGGCAGGGCCTCGATCGCGTCGTCGAGTCGGAGCAAGCGCAGAACGGCCTGTACTTCTTCGTCCGTCGCATCGGGATGGCTGAAGACGACGTTCTCCCGAATCGTTCCGGGCACCACCGGTGTCTCCTGCTCCACGTACGCGAGACTCTCGCGCACAGCGCGGTGATCGAGCGCGTCGTAACCGACTCCATGCAGGAGAACCTCACCCGATCGCGGTTCGACAAATCGCAGCACGGTCGAGAGCAAGGTCGTCTTTCCTGCGCCCGACGGGCCGACGATGGCCATGTGCCCACGCGTCGGAATGACCAGCGAGACATCGCGCAACGCCGGCTGGTTCGATCCGTGGTAGCTCACGGTGACGTCGCGCAACTCGATCAGCGGCGCGGCAGCGCTCGTTTTCGCGACCACGTCCACGACCTCGTCGTACTGCTCGGTGGGCAACGACTGCATCTCGCGAATCCGGATAGCTGCCGCGATTCCCGACTGAACGGAGGTCACGTTCTGCGCAAGCTCCGACACCGGCCCCATCAGGGTGAAGGCGTAGAGCAAAAACGCGATGAGCGTCGAGACTGCCATTTCGCCGTCGGCGACTCGCCAGGCACCGAAGCCCAGGATGGCAATGATCGATCCTTGAATGGCGGTCCACGCGACAGTCCACGCGGTTGCCGACACTCGCACCGCCGTGATCGCATGCTTTTTCGCATCGGACGCGTTGTTCGTCACCAGAGCCCCGACGCGATCCTCGGCGAGGGAAACCTTGACCGTCCGGATCGCACGCAAGCCACCCTCGAGAACGCCGCCGAGCTGACCGAGCGATTCCTGGGTTCGTGCTTCCGCTGCGGAAATCCGAGGCATCAGAACCGCAAAGAGTATGGAGGCGAACACGATTGCCACCATGGTGACGCCCAACAACGGCAGATCCAGTACGCCCATCAGAACAATCGTTCCGATGGTCAACGCGGCTGCGTTCAGAATATTCACCGCGGCCGACGACGCAGCCTCCCGCAGCAACAAGGTGTCAGACGTGACCCGGGTGACCAATTCACCCACGGATCGCGATTGCAGCGACGGCACCGTCGCAGCGAGGAATCGCCTCACCAGCGACGACCTGGCGTCGAAGACAACCTTCTCGGCGGCGGTTCCGAGAACGATCCACTGAGCACAACCGAGCACGGCACCGACGATCAGAAGGACGACGAGCGTGAGGATAGGTCCTTTCAGCGACGCACCGGTATCGAGGGTGTCGAGAACCCACTTGGTGACCATCGGCGTTGCCAGCGTCGCCGCCGAGCCGCACAGCGCCAATACCAATCCGAGGAGGAGCGACGGCAGATGCGGTCGAGCAAACTCCGAGAGGACGCGGAGATTGCTCCATTTCGGTGCGGGCTGAGAAGCGTCGGATTCAAGCATGAATTTATGGAACACGAATGTTCCATAAAGGGCAAGAGAAATTCCGATTCGGAAACACTGGATACCGAAACCGGACACGGCTACGCTTCGGATTCGTGACAACGATCCACAGCGCACCAGAACAAAGCGCGACCCGCGAGCGCACACGGAAGGCCATCCTCGATGCTGCCGTTTCGGTGTTCGCATCCAAGCCTGCTGCGACCCTCAGCGAGATCGCTTCGGCCGCAAAGGTCGGCCGGACCACTTTGCACCGCTACTTTCCCGAACGGTCAGACCTGGTCGACGCAGTCGCGGCCGAGGCCACTCGTGCCGTCGGAGAGGCCGCAGCAGCAGCTCGACTCGGCGAGGGTACCGGAGCCGAAGCACTGGTTCGCCTGTGCCATGAATACTTCGAACTGGCCGACCTCTTGACGGTCCTGTTCTTCACTCCCGGTGTGTATCAAGAAGATTCGTTTGCCGAGTCCGCGTCGAACGACGACTCAGTCACCGATGCCATCGAGCGCGGACACTCCGACGGTTCCATCGACCCCGACATGGGTTCGGACTGGGTGCAGAACCTGCTGTGGTCACTGCTCTACACGTCGATGGACTACGTGAACCGCGGTTCCGGGACGCGACTACAAGCCTTGGATCTGACGGTTCGCAGCCTCCGCCGCGGAATTGCCCCCGACCCCGCGGTCTAGGTTGTCGGCTGCTTGAACAGCGGCACGCCGCTTGGTCACGCCTAGTTTGCGGTAGATCGAGCGAATGTGAGTCTTCACAGTGGGATAGGCGATGCCGAGGTGCGCAGCGATCTCGTCTGCAGTCATCGTAGTTCGCAGAAAAGTGAGGATCTCTTTCTCACGTTCCGTCAGGACTCCGGCGAGTTTGGCAGAGAGCTGGCCCCGTTTTTCCAGAATCGTGCGCAGGAGCTCCTGGTGTCTCGACCCCTGTGTTGCGTGCGCGTTCAACAGATCGACGATTACCGGATCGCCGCTCAGAAATGGGGCGAGAATCCGCTCGGGGATTGCTTCCGCCAGCGCACGATCCAACTGCTCGTGCGCCTGCGGTCCACGCCCGGCGACGGAGCTCAGGGCGGCAGACGTGACAAGGGTGCTCACCAGCGCATATCGCGGCAGCGCGGCCGAGGTTGCCAAGCGAAGCGCTTGAGCCGACGGTTCCGGATCCCCCATGACTCGGTAGAGCTCCGCGAGAAGCGCGTGAGCGACCGCAGCACCTGTTCTGGTCAGCGTGGGCATTGCGATGCGGCGAGCTTGCTCGTCCTGTCCTTGAGCGTGGGCGAGCCAGGCCGTGGTGACGCGCCGCAGCGTATCCCAAGGAATGCCGTGCTTGTCCGCAGTGCTCACGCCTCGCAGCAGACGAGCGGCGTTGTGGTACCGGTCTTCCCGGTTCAGAGCGATCAGGCTCATCACCAGGTACAGACGGGCGAGCGCCTCGAAATTGGTTCCGGGGCTGCCCTCCTCGATGATCGAGTCGAACTGAGCGATCGCCTCGTCGAAGTCACCACGCCAGTAGGCGATGCACCCTCGATTCGACTGTGGGAGACCGCCTTCGAAGCGTTCCCAGTCGGACGCCACCTCTCGAGCAGGAAGGCCGTCGAGGATCTGTTCGGCTTCGGTGAATACCCCTGCGTGGGTGAGCGCGAAAGCCAAATTGGATTGTGCGAGACGCAACGTCTCCGTACGCGACTGCAACTGCGCCTCGTCGCCGGCCGAGCGAAGTAGCGCGATGGCACGAGGAAGGTCACGACGAAGCCTGATCTCGGTCCACCCGAGGAGGAAGAGCGCGGACGGGTAATCGTCCTCGGGCTCGCACTGGGCGAGCGCGTGACGCGCGCGATCGGCGATGACGGCCTTGGTCGAGGTGTCCGGAGCGAGCAGCAGGTCGGTGAAGCAGACGACAAAATCGTCGGACGCCACCCGCAGACCCTGCCCGCGGAGAAACTCAGCGCCGTACGGATCACCGCTGAGATCGCGGCAGCACGCCCGTATCAGCAGGATGTGCGGATCGTGGGGATCGGGATGAGCAAGGCAGAGCTGCTCGAGTTCCCTGGTGTGAGATTCGAGAATCAAACGAAGCCAGTTTTTCCGCAGGACTCGTCGAGCCTGCTCCGCCTCACCAGAGGCGAGTGCGTCACGCACGGCTTCGATCATGTGTCGAAGATACTCGAGACGTTCGATGTCCGTGGAAATCCGGTCTCATCCGCTTCGGATGAGACCGCGATCGAAGCCTGCGGAAACCAGTGAGAATTGCCGGAATCAACCGAAATGCGCTAGTCGGCGGAATCCCGGTGCGCAGGCCTGACACGAAACGGATAAGACACATGAGCTTCTGGGAAAGCCTCGGCTGGATGCTGTGGGCAACCGTCTTCATCGGATATCTCTTCGCGCTGTTCGCGATCATCGCCGACCTGTTCCGCGACCACAAGCTCAGCGGTTGGTTGAAGGCCGTCTGGGTGTTCTTCCTACTCTTCCTGCCCATCCTCACCGCGCTCGTCTATCTCGTCGCCCGCGGCGAAGGGATGACGGAACGCAGCAACAAGGCCGCACGCGACGCCGAGAAGGCCGCCGAATCGTATATCCGCGAGGTCGCGGGGAAGAGCCCCAGCGAGGAGATCGCCGCAGCCGCAGCACTGCTCGAAGCCGGAGCGATCAGCGAGGACGAGTTCGCCGCACTCAAGCTGAAGGTCCTCTCGTGAGTGCCGCGCGTTTCGGCCCCGTCGACTTCTACCTTCTCGGCCTGCCTGGGCAGAGCCTCGACCCGGCCGCGCTCTCCGCACTGACCGACCTTACGGATACCGGCCTGGTGCGGCTGCTCGATCTGATCGTCATCTCCAAGTCCGAGGACGGTGAACTCACCCTCATCGAAGTCGAGGAGTTGCCGAACGGCTTCGAGATCAACGTCGAGATGCTCGGCGCGTCCGGTCTGCTCGGGCATGAGGACATCACCGAACTCGCGGCAGCCATTCCCACCGGTGCCACAGCGCTGCTGGTCGCGCTCGAGCTGGTCTATCAGCGCGAACTCGCCGCCCGCACCGCTGCGTCAGGCGCGGTGCTACTGGGTTATGAGCGGATACCCGCACCCGTCGTCAATGCCCTCATGGACACGATCATCCCGGAATTGGAGGTCTGACATGCCGTACATCCCGAGACGAGGCCGCCCCGGACTACTGGGCCTCGCCGCACGCACCGCGGTCGTGACCGGTACTGCGACCGCCGTCAGCGACGGTATGGCCACCCGCCGGCAAAGGAGAGCCCAAGCCGAATACGAGCAGGCGCAGTACGAATTTGCCCAGCAGCATGCCGCACTCCCGATGCCCACACCCGCACCCGCGGCCTCGGTCGATCTCGTCGCCGAGTTGCAGAAACTCGGCGACCTCAAATCACAAGGCCTGCTGAGCGACGCCGAGTTCCAAGCCGCGAAAGCGCGACTGCTCGGCTGATTCACCCCGACGGGCCATGGATTACCGCGCCCGCTTCCGTACCCCGACACCGATTGGAACCCACTATGTCCACGATCGCCGTCAACGTCCTGAACTTCAATCGGGCAGAGTCCGATCTCATGTTCGCTCGCCTGGCCGCGGGCGTCGGCCTGGGCACGTGGAACCACACTCGTGATCTCGGGTCACTCGACAACCAGCCGATCATCCGCCAGAACCGCGACACTCTGTACAGCAGCGCGATCATCGACGTGCGCGAGAACGTCACCATCACGGTGCCCGATACCGGCGAGCGCTACATCTCCGTGTGGGTGGTCAGTCAAGATCACTTCGGTCCCGTCATCCTGCGCGACCCGGGAGAGCACCTGCTCACGCGTGAATTGGTCGGGACCGACTACGCCGCACTGATCGTGCGCATCCTCGTCGATCCGAACAGCCCCGAAGACGTCGCCGAGGTGAACCGGTTGCAAGACGCCCTCAACATCGACGGCGGCGGAACGGGAGAGTTCCCGTTGCCCGACTACGACGAGCAATCGCAGACCGAGACCCGCGACGCACTCCTCGCACTCGCGCGTGGCATCACCACGTACGACCATTCATTCGGTACCGCTGCGGAAGTCGATCCGATCAGGCACCTGCTCGGTACCGCATCCGGCTGGGGTGGCCTTCCCGAGTACGAGGCCACCTACGTCAACTTCGACGAACGTCTCCCGGTCGGGGAATACCGTCTCCGCCTGAACGATGTTCCCGTGGATGCGTTCTGGTCGGTCTCGCTGTACAACGCGGCCGGATACTTCGAAGAGAACGCTCTGGGCGTCAACAGCATCAACAGCCTCACGGCCACCCCAGACTCCGACGGCAGCACCACCATTCGCTTCGGGGTCCATCTCGACGGCGTCGCGAACGCACTGCCCATCATGCCCGGGTGGAACTACGTACTGCGCCTGTACCGCCCCCGTCCCTCCGTGCTCGACGGCACCTGGACGGCGCCTCGTCCCGAAGCCCTGCAGCAAAGCGTTCCCCACGCACACACCACTCTCGGGTGACTCGACCTGATCACGGAGGTACAAGCCATGCGTCTGTTATTTCAGCTCATTTCGCAATGTGTTCTCGGCGCGATCGCGCTGATCGTCGTGCATTTTGCTCTTCCCGGGGTCAGCCTGAGCGTGAACGGCTTCTTGGCCGCTATCGGTGTATTCACCCTCGCACACATGATTCTCGGCCCATTCGTGCTCAGCGTGGCACTGCACTACGCAGCTCCGCTCGCGGGTGGTGTCGGCTTGGTCGCCACACTGCTCGCGCTCTGGGTTGCGACCCTGGTCCCCGACGGTATCGAGATCAGCGGCGTCGGGTCCTGGATCCTCGCCCCGATCATCGTGTGGGTGATCACGGCATTGGGCGGGTGGATCTTCATGGCCCTCGTCATCGACAAGTGGATCAAGAGACGCAATGCCGAAAAGCTCGTGCGCAGTGTGCAGAAGGCATGAATGATCAGTTCGGAAACGGAACCCACAAGGAGTCAGCCATGCCAACTCACCCGCTCGATCGCCGCGTTCTCCTGAAGTCCGCTCCGAACTTCCGGGACCTCGGTGGCATTCCTGTTGCGGACGGCACCGTCCGCGCGGGCGCGCTCTACCGTTCAGCGACTCTCGCGAAACTCGACGGCGACGACCTTGCCGCGGTCGCCGACTTGGACGTGCGGACGGTATACGACCTGAGGACCGCCGCCGAGCGCGACGGCGCACTCGACAATCTCCCTGACTCGACGCGCACAGTCTGGCTCGACGTACTTGCCGACAATGCCCAAAACGCCGCGGCCACTGGACTACTCATGACGGACCCGGTCGCATACGCCGAGACCATCAGCGATGGACGTGGGATCGCACAGATGGAGGAAGCCAACCGCAACTTCGTCAGCCTGCCGTCCGCTCTCGACGCCTATCGCACGTTCTACCTCGACCTCATCGACGAAAAACGCTCCGGGGCAGCACTTTTCCACTGCACCACCGGCAAGGATCGAACTGGGTGGGCCGCGACCTCTTTCCTACTCCTCCTCGGGGCCGACGAAGTCGATGTACGCGCCGACTACCTGGAGACGAACACCGATCTGGCCCCCATGACAGAACCGATCCTCGACTTCGCCGCGAGCAAAGGCGTTGACGCAGAAGTGCTACGACCCCTCCTCGGAGTCCGTGACAGCTATTTCGACGCAGCTCTCGACGAAATGCGCACGCACTTCGGCACCGTCGAGGACTACGCAATCAACGGACTGAAGCTCACCGCAGAGCAGCTCACCGCGCTCCGCGAGCGGTTCACATCCCGATCGGCCTTCATCAGCGCGACGTGATCGAAGCTCTCGCCGGGCAGGAATCCGTGCCCTCGTCCTGCTTCTTCGGGCGATTGCCCACCCGGGTGACCACGACGACGGCGACGATGCCCACCGCCAAGCCGAGCGCGGTGAACGGAGTGAAGGATTCTCCGAACATCAGTGCGCCCCAGACCGCGGTGACGGGGGCGATCAAGAACATCAGGGTGTTGACGGACGTAATGCCGATGCGGCGGAGCAACAACCAGTACAGCCCGTAACCACCGAAGGTGGACAACACGATCAACCAGAGCAACGCGATCCAGAATGTGCTGACACTCGGCGGTACGGCAGCATCCGAGACGATCGCCAGAGTTGTGAAAACTATTGCGCTGGTTGAGCAGTGGATGGCCAAAGCCTGCAGTGGCGGTGTGGACGTGGGAGCGCGTTGCTGGACGAAGGTGGATGCAACCAGGCTGAGCATCCCCAGGAACGGAATCGCGTACGCCCACCACGGCGCCGATGTGCCGGCCCCGGCATCGGCTGCCGTGACCATCACGACGCCGCCCATTCCGATGGCCAACCCGATCCACTGCACACGCGGGACTGCGACACCGAGGACTGGACCGAGCAGCGCGGCAGCCACCAGCGGCTGAATACCGTCGATCAGCGCAGTTGTTCCGGTGTTCACGCCGAGATCGACTGCCCAGTACACCGACAACAGGTAGCCACTCTGGGAGAGCATCCCGATCACCACCTGCCTGCCGAGAGCCCGCGGTGTCGGCATCGTGTTCCGGCGCCGGGCGGAGAGCCAGACAATCGGGAGCAGTACCACCGCGAGCGGGAGAAAACGCCACATCAGCAGCGTGGGGACCTCGGCACTGCCGGCGCCTAGTTTGGCTCCGATGAATCCCGAACTCCAGCACGCGACGAACAGGACCGACAAGGTAGCCGTCACGGCAGATCTCGAGGTCACGATCCGAGGTATACCGATCTGTTTACTCATGAGCCCGACTATACAGATCGGTATACTTTTGTCCATGGCAGAGGAATCCACACCCGAATTGACTCCGAAAGCGCGTCGCATTCTGGAGTCTGCGTCGAAGCTGTTCTACGAAAAGGGGATTCATGCCGTAGGCGTGGATACCGTCGCACTGGACGCCGGGGTCACGAAGAAGACTTTGTACGAACGGTTCGGCTCGAAAGACGGTCTCGTCGTTGAATACCTGAGGGCTCGAGATCGGCGGTGGCGAATCTTTCGCGACGAGAAGCTCGCATCAGCCGGAGCTAGCCTCGCCGAACAGTTGAGTGCGGTATTCGACGCTTCCGCCTCCTGGTCCAAGGCGAGCGGAGGCAAGGGGTGCAGCATGATCAACGCGCACGCCGAGTTCAGCGATCACTCACATCCGGTGTTCGCTGTCATCGCCGAACAAAAGCGGGAGATGTCAGACCTTTTCCGGCGCATTCTGGCGACGGACGGACTAGCCGACGAACGTCTCGTCGAGGCAATCATGCTGCTTCACGAAGGTGCCCTCGTCGCAGACGGGATCGGTATCGGCACCGACCCCTTCGGTGCCGGCCGGAACGCAGCGCTCGAATTGCTCAAAAATTCAGACTGATTCGCGCAGTTGCGTCAACAGATCACTCCCCCACCCGCTTCGCCCCCACAGTCACTCCCCCACCCGCTTCGCCCCCACAGTCACTCCCCCACCCGCTTCGCCCCCACCATGCGCCTCGCTATCTCCAAATACCTCTCCACCAACTCGTCCGGAGACAACTCACCGTCCGGTCGGTACCAGACCGCGACGGCGACGCACATCGTCACCACGGCTCTGCTGGCGTCCTCGGGATGGTCGGCTTCGAACACGCCCGAGGCGACGCCGTCGAGGACGATCCGGTCCACCTGCTTCTGCTGTTCGTCGCGCTGGGCGATGTAACCAGCCCGGCTGTCGGGCTCCATGCTGCGGATCTCGGAGGAGGCGACGAACGACTGCTCGCGCCGAAACATGTGGAACCGCAACAGAGATTCGATCACCGCGTCGAAGCGATCGGAGGGATCGTCCCCGGCATCGAGTTCGGCGGCGCGGCTTCGCTCCAACAACTCCGTCATCACAACGGTCGCCAGACCGATCAGCAGAGCCTGCTTGGACGGGTAGTGGTGGTAGAGCCCCGGCACCGACAGCCCGGACCGCGACGCGACGTCACGGATCGAAGTCCCGTGATAGCCCTGCTCGACGAACGCCTCCAACGCCGCAGCGAGCGGTTTCGGTAGTCCCAGGTCTTCGTAATCGCGCCAGGACCCGCGTACCGGAAGCTCGTTCGTCATACCGATACCGTAGATCGCTCTTGCGCCGCCGCCGAACACGTCGGAGCCATTGGTTAGAGTCGGTGTTCACCGAAAGACAGGGACCAGTCATGATCCATGTTCGCCACACCGCGGTTGCTGCCGTGCCGGTTGATGTCGCCTTCGACTACATCGACAACTACCGCAATGTCCCGACGTGGATGTTCGGTGTTTCCGAGTTCACCCCGTTCGGAGAGTTCGATCAGGGACTCGGCGCCACGTTCGACGCGGCCATGCAGATCGGGCCGAGCACGTTGCGCTCCAAACTCGAGGTCACCGAGTGGGAGAAGAATCGGATCATCAAGCTGTCCTCGCTCGGCGGTGTATCCAACTCGTCCACGTGGGAGTTCGCCGCGATCGACGATTCCAAGACCGAGCTTTCCGTCGACTTCGCCTACAAACTGCCCGGCGGCATTGCCGGCAAGGCACTCGGCCGATTGATCGGGCCGTTCGTCGAAAACGCTGTCAAGAACAGCGAGGAAACACTGCGCCACAGCCTCGAGGAGCAGTTCGCGGCCCGCGGCGAAGGCTGAAACTACCCGCGGTCGCCTTCGAGTCCCAGCGCGTTGGCCCACACCTGAGTAGCCGTCTTGACGACGTCCTCGAACGGGACGGGGTTGCCGTCGGCGCCAGGTTCCTCGGAGACGAATGAACTGTAGGCAAGACGGCTCACCATCGCCGACAGTGCTCGGGAAGCCAGCAGCGGGTCCAACGAGGCGTCTGCCTTGCCAGCTGCTTGCAAGCGTTCGATGGCTCGGGCATTGCGAGAAATGAAGGTCTCGGCTCGGTCCCGACGCAGTTTCGCGAAGGCCGGATCGATGTGCGATACCTGCTCGAGCAGACCCATCAGTTTGGCGTTGCGGCGAAAAGCCGTCAGGTAGGCACGGTTGCTCGATTCGAGGACCGCATACGGATTGTCGACGTCGCGGACCCGTCCCATGCCTGGGTGCAGCATGTCTTCCTGCGCGACGTCGAGAACTGCGGCGAAGATCTGCTCTTTGTTGTCGAAGTAGGTGTAGAACGTGCCGGTGGAGCAGTTAGCTTCCTTGGTGATGTCCGTGAGACGGGCGTCGAGATACCCTGCGCGCTCGAACACCGTTCGAGCCGCTGCGACCAGAGAAGCCCTGGTACGGACGCCGCGGGCAGTCACCGGCAGGTCACGCAGAAGCTCCGTCGCAGCCATGGATGGTGGCGGACGGTCTTCCCAGTTCTCCTGAGGTTCGGCGCGAGAGGTCACCAGCTACTTATACGGCAAAGCCGGCGACATCTCGGCATCGGCGTCAGGTGATGGTGATTCCTCCGTCGACGGCGATGGTCTGACCGGTGACGTATCCGCCGGCCTCGGACGCGAGCCACACCATGGTGGCCGCGAGCTCTTCAGGATCGCCCATGCGGCCGAGGATCAGGCGCGGAGCCATCGCGTCCAAGTAACCGTCGTTGTATTGGTCTGTCATTTCCGACTTGAAGAAGCCGGGCGCGATCGCGTTGACGCGAATGCCCTTGCGCGTTCCCCACTGCTGTGCGAGGTCGCGGGTCAATCCGACGACGCCTGCCTTGCTCGCCGCATAGGCGGCCTGCGGGAGTCCGGCGGTCGTCAATCCGAGAATGCTCGAGATGTTGACGATGGAGCTGCCCGGGAGCATGACGCGGCCGCAGGCCTGCGCTGCCCAGTAGGACCCATTGAGGTTGATGTCGATGACGGCGCGGAACTGGTCCGGGGTCTCGCGGGTCGCCGGAACGGCAGTTCCGACGCCGGCATTGTTGACCAGCACGTCCACGCGGCCGAACTTCTCCATCGCGGCGTCGACCATGTTCTGAGCCTGAGCCGGATCGACGATGTCGGTGGCCACGCACAATGCTTCGCGGCCTGCGTCACGCACGAGCTTGGCCGTGTCTTCGAGCTTGTCGACGCGGCGAGCAGCGAGGACGACGTCCGCGCCGGCCTCTGCTGCGGCTTTCGCAAACGCCACCCCGAGGCCCGACGACGCACCGGTCACGATGACCACTCGATCGGTCAGAGAGAACTTGTCGAGAACAGACATGCGCGGTGATGCTCCTGTGTCGTCGGGTTCGGGAAGTGGCGGTTGCAGTGACGTATCGACTGCAGTTGCGAAATTACAGGCCGAGATCGCGGCCGATGAGTTCCTTCATGATCTCGTTGGATCCGGCCCAGATCTTGGTGACGCGGGCGTCCATCCACGCGCGAGCGGCGCGGTACTCGGTCATGAAGCCGTAGCCACCGTGCAACTGAACGCAGTGATCGAGGACCTCGTTCTGCACCTGCGCGGTCCACCACTTAGCCTTCGCGGCGTCGATGGCGGTCAGCTCGCCGGCAGCGTGTGCCGCGACGCAGTTGTCGACGTAGGCCTGGGTGACCTCGATGCGGGTGACGAGATCCGCGAGAAGGAATTTGTTCCACTGCAACGAGCCGATCGGCTGACCGAAAGCCTTGCGGTCCTTGGCATATTGCAGCGTCTCTTCGAGGATCGGAGCGGCGTGCGCGATGTTGGACACCGCAGCGCCGACGCGCTCCTGCGGCAGCATTTCCATCATGTGGATGAAGCCGCGGTCGATCTCACCGATGATGTTGGTGGACGGCACGCGAACGTTCTCGAAGAACAGTTCGGCGGTATCGGACTCGTGCTGGCCGACCTTGTCGAGCTTGCGTCCGCGCTCAAAGCCTTCCATGCCGGTCTCGACGGCAAAGAGGGTGATGCCCTTGGACTTCTTCTCGGGACTGGTCCGAGCCGCCACGATCACTAGGTCGGCGTTGTAGCCGTTGGTGATGAAGGTCTTGGAGCCGTTGATGATCCAGTCGTCGCCGTCCTTGACCGCAGTGGTCTTGAGCGAGGCGAGGTCGGATCCACCGGAAGGCTCGGTCATGCCGATGGCCGTCAGCATCTCACCGGTGCAGAACTTGGGCAGCCAACGCTGCTTCTGCTCTTCGGTGGTGAGCTGAACGAGGTAGGGAGCAACGACGTCGGCGTGAATGCCGAAGCTCGAGGCAACAGCTGCACTGGCGCGCGAGAGCTCTTCGGCCAGAACCGCGTTGAAGCGGTAGTCGCCGGCTTCGCTTCCGCCGTACGCCTCCGGAACCTCGAGTCCGAGGAAGCCGTTGCGTCCCGCTTCGAGCCAGATTTCACGATCGATGAAGCGCTGGTCGATCAGCTTCTCTGCGACCGGAAGGATGTTCCGGTTGACGAATTCGCGAGCAGATTCGCGAAATGCCTCGTGATCGGGTCCGTACAGAGTGCGACGCATGACGAGTTGCTTCCTTTCGGCGTGGCAAAGCCACACGTAACGATGTTCCTAAGCATTCGCTTAGAATCTAAGCACCTGCTTATAGTGAATCGAGAGCGGGATATTGTCAACATCGAAATCCGTCACACCTGGAGGAAACCGTGAGCGATTCACCTGACGTGGTGATCAGCCCCTCCAAAGCTGCGGCCCGTATCCGCGCGGCAGCCGTGGACGCTTTTGCCTCCGCGGGCTACGGCGGCACCACCACCCGTGACATCGCCGCGCGACTCGACATGAGTCCCGCCGCCATGTACCCGCACTACCGCTCGAAAGAAGAGCTGCTTTTCGCGATCAGCTTCGAAGGCCACACCGAAGCGTTGAAGGTGGTCGAGGGCGCCGACCGACCTGGTGAAGAACCGTCCGTTCGTTTGCAGGAACTGATCAGCACCTTCGCCAGTTGGCAGGCCGGGCACCACTCACTCGCTCGCGTCGTCCAGTACGAACTCACTGCCCTCACACCAGAGCACTACCGAACCGTCGTCGCTCTTCGCCGCAGCACGACGCGGGTGGTTCGGGAGGTTGTCGACGCCGGCGTCCGGTCGGGCGACTTCACGATCCCTGATGCCGAAGGCGTCACCCTCGCCCTGATGTCCCTGTGTGTCGACGTGTGCCGCTGGTTCCCGGCCGGCAATTACACGAATCCGGAAGACATCGGAAAATTGTACGGAGACCTGGCATTGAGGATGGTGGGCGCCGCCTGAATCAGGTGACACCGACCGCAGAAAGGACTCGGCCAGTGGCCAACCGCACCTATCTCTACTCGACCCCTGTTGCCCCGCATGAGAATCCGGCTGCCGCTCGCGCCCGAGGTCTCACCGGTATCTCCGAGTGGTCGTACGCGATACCGCTGGTCCCGAGGATCCTTGTGTCCGTGAATCCCTTCGCCCACCAGTCGGTCATCTGGGACGACACCCCAGACCTGATCGCGGTCACCGCGCACTGCGGTCCTGGTATCGCCCGGCTCGAAGACTTCCTCGGCCGAATCGATCACCCCGAACTCGGCACGATGGCCGGCGATGCGCTGCGTTTCCTGCGCAGCCACACCGAACCCGACCACTACTTCGTCCTCGAGTGCGGCGAGATCTTCGACATGGACGACGAACCGTTCGCCGAACAGGGCGCGGCCCTGATGACCGGTCTGGCGGACATCGACGCCGAGATGGAGGCGGCGCTGGCCACGCTCGCACCCGTCAAGCCAAGCTTCTGGGAGCGACTGTTCACGCCGACTCAGGAGAGCGTCGAGGAACCGCTACGCGAGCTCGGCCTCGGTTACTGGTCCGAGACCCTGTACTTCGATCTCGACGTCCCGCGATAGGCGAACCGAGCATCCATCGGTTTCAGACCGGGTGGTCCGCAAACAGGTACCCTCGGATTTCGTGTCCGACTACGCCACCGATCTGCCAACCGCTGCGTCCACCGTCCTCGGCGGTTGGGGTCGCACAGCCCGAACGACCTCGCACGTCGTTTCGACCCCTGATGTAGAGGCGATCGCTAAGGCCGTCGCCCGCGTCGCAGACGACAACGCGGACAAGCCGTTGCACCTCCGACGTGGAGTCATCGCTCGTGGTCTGGGCCGGTCTTACGGAGACAACGCGCAGAACACCGGCGGCTTGGTCATCGACATGACCGCCTTCCGTCGAATTCACAAGATCGATGCCGAGTCCCGTCTCGTGGAGATGGACGCGGGAGTTTCTCTCGATCAGCTGATGCGCGCGGCACTACCGTTCGGCCTCTGGGTCCCGGTTCTCCCCGGAACACGCCAGGTAACCATCGGCGGAGCGATCGCCTGCGATATTCACGGCAAGAACCACCACGCCGAGGGCAGCTTCGGAAATCATGTCCGCTCGATGAATCTGCTCACTGCTGACGGCAGTATCCGAACCTTGGAGCCGCATGGCCCGACATCCGAGCTCTTCTGGGCTACCGTCGGCGGGATCGGACTGACCGGGATCATCCTGCGCGTCACCCTCGAGATGACGCCGACCGAAACGGCGTATTTCGCCAACGACGGCGCTCTGACCGCGAGTCTTGATGAAACCGTCGCTTTTCACAGCGACGGCAGCGAAGCCGACTACACGTATTCGAGCGCCTGGTTCGATGCAGTCAGTGCGCCGCCGAAGCTCGGCCGGGCCTCGATCACGCGTGGTTCGTTGGCGACCGTCGACCAGCTTCCGCTGAAATTGCAGAAGAATCCGTTGAAATTCGATGCGCCACAACTGTTCACGACACCGGATGTTTTCCCCAACGGCTTGATGAACAAGCTTTCGGCGTCAGCGATCGGCGAGTTCTACTACCGCACCGGCGGCAACTACGTCGGGAAGGTGCAGAACCTGACGCAGTTCTACCATCCGCTCGACCTCATCGGTGAGTGGAACCGTGCCTACGGGTCCAAGGGATTCCTGCAATACCAGTTCGTGGTGCCCGTCGACGCGGTGGACGAATTCAAGAGCATCATCCGCGATATCCAGCGTTCGGGACACTACTCAGCTCTCAACGTCTTCAAACTTTTCGGCGAGGGAAACGCAGCGCCACTGAGCTTTCCGATGTCCGGGTGGAACGTCGCCTTCGACTTCCCGATCAAGTCCGGCCTGGGTGAGTTCGTCGCTTCCCTCGACAAACGGGTACTCGAATTCGGCGGTCGCCTCTACACCGCCAAGGACTCTCGGACTACCGCAGCAAGCTTCCACTCCATGTATCCGCGAATCGACGAGTGGATCCAGATACGCAGAAATATCGATCCGACAGGTGTTTTCGTGTCCGACATGGCCCGAAGACTCGAATTGGTCTGAGGCGCCGCTCAGTCCGAGATCTCACCCAACCGACGCTCCAGGTAGGCCCGCTCCGGTTCCGTACCAACGAGTTTCAGAGCTTGTCGGTACGCGGATGCCGCTGCGTCGGTGCGCCCCAACCGAGCAAGTAGTTCGGCTCGTGCAAGGTGATACGGATGGTAGTCGGCAAGTTTGGGCTCCGCTGCCAGTTCCTCCAGCGCAGTCAGCCCGACTTCCTCGCCGTCGCGCATCGCCAACGCTACTGCCCGATTGACGGCCACGACCGGCGACGGAGTCAGCGTGAGGAGCACTCCGTAGAGAGCGCAGATCTGTGGCCAGTCGGTGCTCTCCACATCTGCGGCCTCGTCGTGCAATGCGGCGATGGCGGCCTGCACCCCGTACGGCCCCGGCGCTCCCCCGGTCAACGCGACCACGACGAGGTCGCTGCCTTCCTCGATCATCGGCTGGTCCCAACACCCGCGATCCTGGTCTTCGAGGAGCACGATCCCGCCGGCGGCGTCGGTACGGGCATCCCGACGCGCGTGGACGAGAAGCATCAATGCAAGCAATCCGGCGATCTCGCGCTCATCGGGAAGCAATGCGCGCAAGATCCTCGCCAGCCTGATCGCCTCCACCGCCAGGTCGACGCGTTGCAGATCCGGACCCGAACTCGCTGCGTACCCCTCGGTGAACACCGAATAGATCACCTGCAGAACACCGGGCAGACGCTCCGGGAGTTCTTCGGCGCTGGGAGTTCGGAAGGGAATCCGAGCCTGACGGATTTTCTTCTTCGCACGCACGATCCGCTGCGCCATGGTCGCCGAAGGCACGAGGAAGGCCCGAGCAACCTCGGGCGTCGTCAACCCTCCGAGGCAACGCAAGGTGAGTGCGATTCGGTCGTCCTCGGCCAGCGCTGGGTGCGAGCAGGTGAAGAACAGCTGCAACCGCTCGTCGGGAAGTTCTCCGTCGACCGTGGGCGGCGCCGGGTCGGCACGATCGGCGTCCACCTGCATCACCGCCAATCGCGCCGCATAGGCCTGATCACGACGAAGCCTGTCGACGGCTTTACGACGCGCCGTGGTCAGCAGCCAGGCGCCCGGTTTAGCCGGCACTCCGTCCACGGGCCAGTGCACCAACGCGGCCTCGACGGCTTCGGAGGTGACTTCCTCGGCCAGATCCAGATCACCGAAGCGGCGGACGAGCGAGGCCAAGAGTCGTCCGTGTTCCTCCCGGAACACTGACTCGATGGAGTTCTCGGCCTGCTCGTCCACGGCGAATCAGTCCCCGAACCCGGCCAGTGGACGCACCTCGACGCTGCCGCCGTCGCGCGCGCCGGGGCACCGCGCGGCCCATGAAAGCGCCGCATCCAGATCGGGAACGTCGATGACGTCGTAGCCGCCGAGGATCTCACGGGTTTCTGCGAAGGGTCCGTCGGTGACGGTCTTTTCTCCGGACTGCGAGACCCGAACCGTCGTCGTTGTCGTCAGGTCGGCGAGGGCATCGCCGGACACCCAGATCCCGGCATCCTTCATTTCCTTGTCGTATTGCTGCCAGTCCTCGAACGTGCACTGGGGTTCGGTGTCTCCGCCGGGTGCGGTGTAGATGAGCAACATGTACTTCATGACTGACTCCTTGGTCTGTTGTTTTTCTTGCGGCTTTCCTGCCTTACAACATGACGACGAACGGTTCTCCCCGGAATCGACAGGCGACTCGAAAAAACTTTTGGCGGGTTCGTCCGAGGCGCTGCCGTTAGGCTGAGTGTATGACCGAACGCGACCGGGACGCCGCTGGGAAACCCCTCAATTCGCGGCCCCGTGACGGACTCGGACGTCCACTGCCACGCGACGCAGCGGGCGGTGTCCCGCGCATTCCGGACGATGTACGCCTGCCACCAGACGAGTCGATCACCGAGGCGCAGCGCCTCCTCGACCACGGCATGCCTTTCCACGCACACGAGATTCTCGAAGGAACGTGGAAAAGCGCGCCGCCCGAGGAACGTGACCTGTGGCAGGGACTGGCTCAGTTGGCCGTCGGGCTCACCCATCTGCTTCGGGGCAACAACACCGGCGCCGTCTCACTCCTCGGCCAGGGTCACGACCGCATCAGGCACTACGAGGTCGAGAGTCCGCACGGCCTCGATATCCCCGGTCTACTGACGTGGTCCGAGCACCTGCTCGCCGAAATCGATCGCCCCGGCGATTTCCCCGCCCCTCCGATTCCGAGGTTGAGAATCCCCTGATGCCCATCTTCCCCATGTTTCCGCTCGGCTCCGCTTTGCTACCGGGTGAGGTGTTGCCCCTGAACATCTTCGAACCTCGGTATCGCGCACTGGTCGAGAACGTTCTCGAAGCTGCCGACGGCCCACTGTTCGGAGTAGTGCTCATCGCTCGTGGCCACGAGGTCGGTGGCGGCGAATCACGTCACGACGTCGGCACTCTGGCTCGGATCGAGTCTCATGTCGCCATGGGTGCCGGGCGGTATCAGTTGTATTGCCGGACCGAAGACCGCATCCGGGTCAATCGATGGCTGCCGGACGATCCCTACCCACTCGCCGAGGTCGAATTGTGGCCTGACGAGAACAACGGAACACCAGTCACTGCTTACGAATACGACTCGCTCCTCGAGCGCATCGAGTTCATGTACGGAATGTTGGGAAAGCTCGCACTTCGGGCCGGCGAACAGACTCCGCGAATGCCCGTCCCACCGGATCCCTTGGATCCGCTGGGTTCTCGGCTGTATGCCCTCGCCAGGAGCATTCCGATGGGTGACGCCGATCGCCTGGCGATTTTGACCGCGCCAGGCGCCGACGAACGTATTCGCACACTCTCGGAGGCAGTCGAGAACACCATCGAGGTCGCGCAGTTCAATCTCCTCTGAGCGCAACTACGCCATCGTCTGACCCATGTCGATGACGATCTTCGTCCCGGTGACCGCGCGGGAGAGGTCCGTCGCGAGGTAGACGACGGCGTTGGAGATGTCCTCGACGGTGGTGCGCGGGACGGACGTGAGCGGCCACTTGTACGAGTTCATGTACTCCGGATGAGTAGTGAGTACCTTACCGACGTTGGGATCGTTGCCCATCTCGGTCTCCACCGCGCCAGGGTGGATGGTGTTGACTCGAATGTCGAAGCTTCCCAATTCCGTTGCAGCAGTGCGAGCCAAACCCACGAGGCCGTGCTTGGCCGCCGAGTAGTGCGCGCAGCCGGGCGCTTCGGCGACGCCGGCAGCACTGCTCACAATCACGATGGAACCACCGTTGCCGGCTTCGATCATTGCAGGAACCGCAGCTGTCATCGCGCGCCAGACACCATTGAGATTGATGTCCACCAGCGTCGACCACTGCTCTTCAGGCATCTCCCAGAAACGGTTCCACGTAGCGATGCCCGCATTGGCAATCACGACGTCGAGGCGACCGAACTTGTCGACGCCCGACGCCACCGCCGCACGCAGTGCCTCGAGGTCACGGACGTCCGCTACAGCGGTGACGATCTCGCGCCCCTCCGCTCGCACGAGACGAGCCGTTTCTTCGAGGTCGGCTTCAGTCGCGGCCGCGTAACCCACGTCTTCGGACACCGACGCGCACACGTCGACAGCGATGACGTCTGCACCTTCCTGCGCGAGTCGAATCGCGTGATTGCGTCCCTGACCCCGCGCTGCACCGGTGATGAAAACGACCTTGCCTGCCAACAGTTGTGTCATGGCCGGGACGTTAGACGCTGATGTGGCCCGCTGCCTCCGAGTTCCCGCTCGACGGGAATCAACCGTCGACGATGACGACGTGAAGATTCCTCGGACCATGGACACCTTCGACGCGCTCGAGTTCGATGTCGGAGGTCGCCGACGGGCCGCTGATCATGGTGGTGGGGCGCTCCGGTGTCAGCTTCGCAATCGCCTCCGGCACTCCCACTTCCACACTGCTGCGATACACGACGCAGATGTGTGTGTCCGGTACCAGCGTCAACGCACGGCGTCCCTGCGATGGACCGGCGTCGAGGAAGATGGTGCCGGTTTCGGCGCACGATACCTTCGAGCCGGTGACAACGGCATCGAGGTTCTCGAGTTCAGGAGCCGGTACGTCCGGGCTGTCCACCACCAGCGTTCCGTCGAATCCGGCTACCCATGATCGGTCGAGGCCGGCGGGGATCCCCAGACTGTGTAGTCCGTGCTCTCTCAGTATTCCGGCGACGGCCTCGGCGATTTCTGTTGCAGCGCAATGGTGAACGTGCGCCTTGTAGTCCACCAGACGGTCGACGAACAAATCGATGAGTTCCTCGTCGGACATGGTTCTGCCAGTCCGGTAGTTTCGCGGTATCTCGCCTTCGCGGGCGGGCGCCAAGGTGATGGCATCACGAATGCGTCCGAGCACCACTTCACGTGAATTCATCTGTCCGCCTTCCCGTCACGACGAGCCTCGTCCAATGCCGCGCGGCCTTCGTCGGAGTCCCACCAGGATCGGAAGGTCTGCTTGGGCGGTGCGGGAATGTCTCTGGCAGCTGTCCAACCGTTCAATGGAGGTGGCAACGTAGAGATCTTCCCTTTCCTGCCGGCCACGACGCGTCCGAGCCCGGCAGCTTTCTGAGCCAACGTCCACCGGCCCTCGGTCGACATCGCCAGAGAGGCGGCTTTCATCGCCAAAGACTCTGCCGTGACACCGGATTGCTCGACCTTCTGGTGCCGCAATTCGACGAGCAGCGAGGGTATGTCGATCTTGACCGGGCAGGCGTCGAAGCACGCACCGCACAGACTCGAGGCAAAGGGAAGCGTCGAGTTGGGATCGTCTTTGCCATGCATGCCCGCGAGCTGCGGAGTCAGCACCGCGCCGATCGGTCCCGGATAGGTCGATCCGTAGGCGTGACCGCCGGTGCGCTCGTAGACCGGGCACACGTTCAGACACGCCGAGCACCGTATGCAGCTCAGGGCTTCCCTCCCGATCTTGTCGGCAAGCGCGGCAGTCCGACCGTTGTCGAGGAGGACCAGGTGGAACTCCTGTGGACCGTCGTCGGGCGTGACGCCGGTCCACATGGAGGTGTACGGGTTCATCCGCTCCCCCGTCGAGGACCGCGGCAGCAGTTGCAGGAAGACCTCCAGATCCTGATACGTCGGCAGAATCTTCTCGATGCCCATCACGGTGATCAGTGTTTTCGGCAGGGTCAGGCACATTCGCCCGTTGCCCTCCGACTCCACGACGGTCAGAGTGCCCGTGTCCGCGATGCCGAAATTGGCGCCGGAGACGGCGACCGGCGTCGTCATGAACTTGTGGCGCAGAAACTTTCGTGCAGCAGCGGCAAGTTCGGCCGGGTTCTCCCCGAGGTTGGGGTCGACATCTGGCATCTCACGAAGGAATATCTCCCGAATCTCGGACCTGTTGCGATGGATCGCGGGAACCAGGATGTGCGACGGTTTGTCGTGGCCGAGTTGGACGATCAATTCCGCGAGATCGGTCTCGTAGGCGGTGATTCCGTGGGCTTCGAGATGCTCGTTGAGACCGATCTCCTGCGTGGCCATCGACTTGACCTTGATGACCTCGTCGGAGCCGGTGGCTTTGACAAGTTCGGTCACAATGGCGTTGGCCTCGTTGGCATCCGCCGCCCAATGCACCTGCCCACCGCGCGCGATGACTGCAGCCTCGAACTGTTCGAGCAGTTCCGGCAACCGCGCCATGACGTCGGCCTTGATCGCCGAACCCGCGTCACGCAGCTCTTCCCAATCGGGCAGCTCTCCAGTCACGTTGATGCGCTTGGCACGGATGGTGTGCGTCGCCTTGCCGATATTGCGTCGCAGTTGCGCGTTGGCCAGCTCGTGATGTGCTGCGACGGGGAATTTCTCAGTACCTCGCAGGAACCCTGCACCCTCGGGCGACCTCGGCGGGAAGCTGGGCAGACCCAGCGTCACAGCGCTCATGCGTGCACCCGGCTTTCCACCGACGCCAGAATCTCCGCGAGGTGAATGGTCTTGGCGCCCATCTGCAGTCGTGACATACCGCCACCGATGTGCATGAGGCAGGACGAGTCTCCGGCGCTGCAGAATTCGGCGCCGGTGTCCGCAACGTGGCGAATCTTGTCCGCCAGCATGGCCGTCGAAGTCTCCGCATTCTTGATGGCGAAGGTGCCGCCGAATCCACAGCAGGAATCTGCTTCGGGGAGTTCGACCAGATCGATGTCGCGGACGTTGCGCAGCAACTGAAGTGGCTTGTCCCCCACCCTCAACATGCGCAGTGAGTGACAGGTCGGGTGATAGGTGACTCGGTGCGGGAAGTACGCGCCCACATCGGTGACCCCGAGAACGTCCACGAGGAATTCGGAAAGCTCGTACGTCTTTGCCTTCACGGTCTGCACCTGTCCACACAGCGACGCGGTGCCGTAGCGCTCGGCGACGATCTCGTGTTGATGACGGACCGAGCCGACGCACGACCCCGATGGTGCGACAACGGCGTCGATCGACGCATCACCGAAAGTATCGGCGTACTTCGCGACCAGCGGTAGTGCGCCCGGCTGATAGCCGGTATTGACGTGCATCTGCCCGCAGCAGGTCTGCCCGGACGGAAACACGACGTCGTGCCCGAGACGGGTGAGCAGGAGGGCGGTGGCCTTGACGGCGTCGGGAAACATCGTGTCCCCGATGCAGGTGGCGAACAGCGCTACTCGCATGTGGTTCCCCGCAATCTGTCGGTGTGGTCTGACCACAGTAATACATCCCCGTACAGGCCACCCCATAAACGGCGTCCACCCGGTTATGCTCTTGCCTCATGCCGACCGAGCCGAGCCCGCGAGCGTGGGAACAAGTACTGAGCCACCTCGAACGTCGGCTCGTTTCAGGCGAGGTGTCTCCTGGCCAGCGCCTGCCGGGAGAGAGAATTCTGGCCGCAGAGTTGGGCGTCGGACGGTCATCGGTCCGAGAAGCGTTGCGGGTCATGGAAGCACTCGGCCTCCTCAAGGCGCAGACTGGCTCCGGCCCGACGTCCGGCGCGATGATCGTAGCCAAACCGACCGGCGGTATGACCATGCTGATGCGGATGCAGGTTGCAGCACAAGGCTTTCCGGTCTCGGATGTGGTGAAGACACGACTCGTTCTCGAATCCGAGGTGATGCAATCCCTGGCATCGCGGACTCCGACGCCCGACCTCCGCGCGGCCGTCGAACTGCTCGACTCGATGGAGGACGCAGCTCTCTCGGCCGAGGAATTCTTGCTACTCGACGCACAGTTCCACGTGGCGCTCGCCGACGCGGCGGGCAATCAGGTGATCGCAGCCATGATGACCGGCCTGCGCGAGTCCATCGAGGCCTACGTTCTCGCGGGCGTCCAGATCGACAGCTGGCCGAGCACCTGCATGCGACTGCGTGACGAACACCGAGGATTGGTGGATGCGGTCAACGCGGGTGACGGCGAACTCGCACGTCAGCGCATAGTCGGACACATCCGCGGTTACTACTCGGAAAGCGCGCACTCCAGCCGGTGACAGGGGGGTGGTAATTGCGCCTCCAGAAGTCGTGTACTGTTGGTTTCACACCGACGCGGGGTGGAGCAGCTCGGTAGCTCGCTGGGCTCATAACCCAGAGGTCGCAGGTTCAAATCCTGTCCCCGCTACAAAGAAGAGGCCCGTAGGTTGCGAAAGCGACCTACGGGCCTTTTGCTGTGCGCCTTTATTAGCCGCCGGGGGTTAATAAAGGCGCACAGCAGTACCTCACACCGCCACGTTGTGAAAATCGATCTCTGCGGCCAGCATGCCCGAGAACCACCGATCCAGGTCCTCGTCGCTCACGGACTTCGGCATGGCGTCCACTTCGCACGCCAGCACTGCCACCTGGGACACGAACGGCGGAGCGACATGCATGTCCACCCAGTCCTGCAACGCTGGTTCGCGATCTACCTTCACTGCCGCCGCCTCCCGGCACCACGACAGATACAGGGTTTCCGCGGCGTACATGCCCACCAGCGCCGCCGCCCTGCCCTCTTCGCGAGCGAGGGCCAAGGCGTGCGTGGACAGCACGGCCGACTCCTCGACCAGCGCCGCTGCGTCACCCTCGTACGGGAAGCGGGAACGCAAGTGCGCGAAATACTCGCGCTGCTCGCCCACCAGGTTCGACATCGACGTCACGTGGTCGAGCGCGTCGTCGAGCGTCGGGGATTCGGCGACCACCAACCCCAACACCTTGACGGCCGTCAGTACAAATGCCTCTTCGATCACGAGGTACCGGCGGAATCCCTCATCACTCAACGTCCCGCCGATGGTGTCCTCGATGAATGGAACCGCCCGCGCGGCAGCGAGATTACTCTGCTGCCGCGCGAGCAGGTCTGAGGAGCGACTCATTCGCCGGCGACCCAACTGATCAAGCCGTCGAACAGGTCGGTGTATCCGGGCCACTGCTCACAGAACTCCGGCGGAGCCCAGTGCGGCGAGCAGTCCGAGGTGAAGACGATCGACCGTCCGGCGCCGTATTCACCGGCAGCGACAAGCGGATCGCCGTTGATGGTGGCGGGAACCACGGCACCGTCCTTCGCGACGACGCGGTTGTATCCCAGGAGCGCCGGCCAGGAATCGCCGGCACCACCGAGAGCCGGGTGAGCAGCATCGACGACGGTGGGAACGATCCCACCCGGTGTCTCGACGCGATCGTCTTCGGCCAGCATCGTCACGGGCAGTACCTCGGCGATCGCGGTCTGGCGGAAAGCTGCTCGCGCCTGGAACCCGGAGAACGAGAGGTAACCACCGATCATCATCAGTGAGCCGCCGGCGTTCACCCAGTCACGAAGCGCGACAAGGCGATCCTCGCCGGCGCGGAACTGGTCGAACACGCCGGGAGCCAGCTGCAGCGAGTTCGCTCCGATGTCGGAGAGAACGACGACGTCGAACTGCGACAGTGCTTCTGCGGTACCGGGGAACTGCGTCGGCACCAGGTGTGCGGGCATGTGTGTCACGTCGTGGCCACGTGAGGTGAGCGCATCCCGAAGCGGGCCGACTCCCTCGACGTAGGAATGGACACTGAACTCGTCGACGCCCTTGACGTGCGTCGACGTCGTCATCCAGCTCTCGCCGGCGATCAGTACTCGTTTACCCATGACTGCTTCTGTTTCCTTTCGCGGCCTGCTCGAAGAGCGACCTCGGGTTGTCTCGCATCAATGCGGACACTTGCTGGGGATCTACGCCTGCGCGCACCAATCGGGCGGCGAAGGCGAGTGGTACGTAGGAGAATCCGTTTCCGCCGTGCTTTCTGAGCATTGATTTGAGGAAGAGGTCGTGACTGAGCAGGAGCTGTGATGCGTGACCGGAGGTGACCAATCCGGCTACCGCAGTGGCTGTTTCCGCCGGATGCGGAGAAAGACCCTCGCCGGGGAAATCGAAAGGCATCCCGATCATGTCGAACTCGAGAAAGACACCGCGGTCGGCGAGCGATCGTTGGTAGTCGGCGTCGTGTCCGGACGGGTCCATGTGGCACAGGACCACTGCTTGCGGATCGACGCCCATCTCGTCGACCACGATGTCGACGACGTGATGTCCCACGCGCTGCCAGCCCGGAAGGTGGACGAACAGGGGCACGTCCACCTCGCGCTGGGCGATGCATGCCGCCCGCAACGCTTTCGCCTCGTTCTGAGTGAAGAGCGGGGAGACTCCGATCTCCCCGATCACGCCAGGAGCCAATTCCTTTGCCGGATCGAACTCCTCGACGAGCGAACCTGCCAGATCGTCGACACCGAGTTCGTGGACCTCGACCGGATGGGTCGTCTCGAGGTACCACCCTGAACCCATGATCACTCGCACGTCTGACTTTCGCGAGAACTCCGCCAGCTTCTCCGGTGCCCGGCCCAGTCCCGGCGGTGTCAGATCGACGATCGTCCGACCACCGAGGCGGGCGAAGTCCGCAAGGTCTTCCACCACGGCCGATCCGTCGTCGACTCGACAATTGTCGAGACTGTAATACGGATTGTCGTGAAGAAGCCAGGCATCCTCGGCGCGTACCGGACCGGCCAACCGCTGTGCCACAACCGGATCCGGGGCCTCGGTGTACGCACCGGTGACGTCGTTGTGCAGATGTTCGTGTGGGAGAACCAGTCCGAGTTCCGAGCTGTCCACAGTTCCCGTGACAGTACGAACCTTGCTCATGAGCGTGCGGGCCCCGACGGTGCGGACTGCAGGTGTCGCCACAGCGCGCTCAGCGTGTGTCCGCGCATGTTGATCCAGATGGCCAGTAGCAGAACGACACCGGTGATGATCGGCGTCAGGAACGGGCTCACGCCGAGCAGGGTCAATCCGTTGGCGATGATTCCGGTCAGGACGGCGCCGATGACGGTACCGATCACGGTGCCGCGACCGCCGAAGAGATTGGTGCCACCGAGAACCACCGCGGTGATCACGGTGAGCTCGAATCCCGTTGCGGAGTTGGCCGAACCCGAGCCCAGTCGAGCCGCGATCAGCAGTCCCGCGATGCCGGCAGCCAGGCCGGTGAAGACGAGCGTCATCATGAGCACACGACGCGTGTTGACACCGGACCGTCGTACGGATTCGACGTTGGAACCGATACCGGTGACGTAGCGCCCGAAGCGCATGCGGTTGAGCGCAATTGCTCCGATGACCACGACGACGAGAGCAATCCAGGCGCTGGCGGAGAACCCGAGGAATTCCGAAGTTCCGAGCTTCGCGAAGTAGGTGTCGGCCGGAACCGGAACGGAGAATCCTTCGGTCCGATACAGCGCGATACCGCGAATGACGGACATCGTCGCCAGGGTCACGATGAACGGCGGAATACCCTGATAGGCAGCGAGCCATCCGTTGACCAGGCCCCAGGCCGCACCCATCACCGGGGCGGCGACGAAGACCAGGGACGAATCGACGCCGGCCTGGATAAGCTCGGCACTCATCGCCGCGACGAACGCGACGATCGCACCGACGGACAGGTCGATCTGACCTGCCGTGATCACGAAAGTCATCGCCACCGCGATGATCAGAACCGGAGCGATCTGGGTTGCCAGGTTCGACAGGTTCGTAAATGTCAGGAACGACGACGTGGTCGCCGAGAAGACGGCTGCGACAGCAACTGTCACCGCCAGCATCGCGAGGGTGGGCTTGTTGACGCTGTCCCACAAGGAGGGTTTCGCGGCGAGCTTGCGCTCGATCGGCGCCTGGGTCTTCTCGAGAGTGGTCATGCCGTGGCTCCCTGTGTTGCTGCCGATGTCCGTTGCGGCACCGGAGTTCGAGTGATGAGTCCGACGAGGGACTCGATGTTGAGGTCGCCGATCGGAACGTCGTCGACACTCTGCCCCTCGTACATGACCGTGATTCGGTCACACACGCGGAACAGGTCCTGCAGGCGGTGTGTCACGAGAATGACGCCCACGCCGGCCGCTGCGACGTCCGTGATCAGCTTGAGCACCGACTCGACCTCGGCGACGGCAAGCGCTGCGGTGGGCTCGTCGAGGATCAGTACGTCTGGGCGGAAGGAGACTGCGCGGGCGATCGCGACGGTTTGCCGCTGTCCGCCGGACAGTTGCCCGATCTCCTGGTAGGTCGACTTCACCTTGACATGCAGGTCGGCAAGAATGTGAGCCGCCTTCTCGTGCATGGCATGCCGGTCGAGGAAGGGGCCTTTTCGCGGTTCTCTGCCGAGGAACAGGTTGCTGGCGACGTCCAGCGTGTCGCACAGAGCCAGATCCTGGTAGACGATTCCGATCTTTTTCTGCTGCGCGTCGAGAGGCGTCGAAAAGCGCACTGGTTCACCGTTGACGCGCATTTCGCCGCCGTCGTGCTGAACCGCACCGGCGAGAATCTTCATCAGAGTGGACTTACCGGCGCCGTTGTCGCCGACCACTCCGAGTACTTCACCCTTCGCCAGCCGAAGGTCCACTCCTTGAAGGGACTTCACCGGTCCGTACGACTTGGTGATGCCCGAGAGTTCGATCAGTGGAGGTGCCATGATTACTTCTCCAAGTAGTACATGTAGTCGGCCACGTTCTCCGGGGTCACGATCTGGGTGGGAACCGGGATGTTTGCCGGAGCGCCGCGTCCGCAAGCCAGGTCGATTGCCGAATTCATTGCCTCATGGCCGAATTCGAAGGTGTTCTGCTGGACCACGCCTTTAAGCCAACCGGCTTTGAGTCCGCCTACCGCCTGATCCGAAAGATCCCAACCGACTGCTTCGATGCGATCCTGCGCCTTCTGACTGTTGACCGCCGCGACGAGACCGATCAGTGCCGGCTCACCGGTTGCGTAGACGTACTTCATGTCGCCACCGCCGGTCAGCAGGTTCTCCGCCGCGGTCTGTGCGTTCTCCTGAATGTTACGTCCGTCCACGACGGTGCCGACGGTCATTCCGCGGCCGGTCACGGTCTCCGTGAAGCCCTTCTGCCGCTCCAACTGAACAGTGCTGTTGAGCGCGCCGACGATACCGACCGTTCCGGTGTTGTTCGCGACGTCGGCCAAGGTGTTTCCGATCTTGGCACCACCCTCGGCGTTGGCCGTACCGACCTGAGTCGACAGTGCCGGATCGTCGATGGTCGCGTCCACCGCGACGACGGGGATGCCCGCGTTCTTGGCCTTGACCACCGACGGCTTGATTCCGTCCGTGTCGATTGCATCGACGATGATCGCGTCGACTCCGGCGGCAATCAGATTGTCGAAGGCGTTGGCCTGCGCGACGGAATCGTCGTTGCCGCTGATGATCTGCAGGTCGACGCCTGCCTTGTCCGCGACGTTCTTCGCGGCATTGTTGATCTGGTTGAAGTACAGCGCCTGGAGGTTGATGGTCACCAGACCGACCTTGAGCTTGCCGTTCGTCCCGTCACAGCTTTCGGCGACCCGGGTCGGCTGCGGGATGGACGAGCCCCCCGATGCGTCCTTCGAGTCACTCGACGAAGCCGAGTCACAAGCGGTGAGCGTGAGCGCGACTGCAGCTCCCAGCGCCAGAGGCAATGCACGTTTCATCATCGAGTCTCCAAAAGGGTGTGAGGGGTCAATGTTGCTGTGAAGCTGTCCAATTCATCTCGGGTGGGGCATCCGCGGGGGCCTGCGGTGGCGCAAGCCAATGCAGCCGATGCCCCGGCGAGTCGTGCGGCGTCCACCGGTGAGCGCCCGGCGTCGACAAAAGCGATGTACGTACCGCCGAAGCAATCACCGGCCCCGACTGCATCGACGACGTCGACCACTACTGCCGGTTCGCTCGTCACCTCGCCGTCCGGTGTGGCCAGTGTCCAACCTCGCGAGCCGTCGGTCACCAGCAGGTGGGTGTGGTGCTCGGCGGCCAGAGTCTGCCACTGGTCGAATCCGATCCCGAACTCGCCTTCCCACAGGGCACGCCCTACGACGACGTGGTCGGCCAGAGCGAACGCGCGCAGTGCCGCGGCTTTGTTTTCACAACCGTCCAGATCGATTACCAGACTTACGCTTCCCGGTAATTCATCCGGGAGGAAGAGCGCACGGTATCCGTCGAGGAACAGTCGTCCACCGCCGGCAGCGGCCAATCGGGTGACGACAACTCCGATGCGTTCGGCATCGTTCGGGTCGTCCTGGCTGATGATGGAGCGATCGCCGTCCTGCGCGATGAGAACAACTGCCGTCGACAGGAACGCATCTCGCGGCGACCAACTGGTGTCGACGCCGTCTGCCTCGAGGGATTCGAGAAACTCGGTGGACCGCGCGTCCGGGCCCACGGCACCGGCAAAGATCACTTGCGCGCCCATTCTGGCCGCGGATACCGCAGCATTTGCATTCATTCCACCGTCGATCTGACTGATGGCCGTTGCCTGAACGCGCTCACCGAGTACCGGTACGTGTGGGACATGTACCGTCACATCGTTGTTGGCGTATCCACAAAATACAATCATGGTTACTTTCCTGCGGCCCGGGACAGTTCGCGGACCTTCTCGCCTGCGACCCGTCCCCACCAGCGTCCATTGTCCTTCACCGAGGATGCAACTATCGCGCCGTCGCATTCCTTCATCAGCGCTGCGACATTGGCAGCCGTGATGCCGGAGCCGATGATCACCGGAAGAACGGTGTTGTCTCGGATCACGGAAACCTCGTCGACCGAAGCGGCGTCACCGGTGCGCGAACCCGTCGCGATCAGAACATCTGCGTCGAAGAACTCGGCGTCTTCGGTCTGTTCCGCGACAGTGCGGTCCGCGACAATGGCATGCGCACCGTGTTTGACGTGCACGTCAGCGAAGATCCGGACCGGGTCGGCGCCGATGCGATGGCGGAAGCGCGTCGTCTTGGCGGCCTGGCCCTCGATGAAGCCCTCATTGGCAATGTAGGCATTTGCCCACTGATTGACGCGCACAAAACTCGCGCCTGCCGCCCACGCTGCGGCCACTCCGCACTCGCCGGCGTTGGACAGGATGCTGACGCCGACGGCCTTGCCGAACTCGCCGACCACCGCTGCCGTGATGACTCCCATGCTCGCGGCGGTTTCGTATCCGTGTTCGCCGGGCTTGAGGAACGGTATGTCCCAGTGATTTTCGACGATCACACCGTCGAAACCGTTGTCGACATACGCGTGTGCTTCCTCGACGGCGAAGCGAGCAATTTCCGAAACCGGCTGCCCGGTGTAGTGCGGGCTGCCCGGCAGGGCCGGGAGGTGAATGGCCCCGATGAGAGATGGCGTGCCAGTGAACATCTCTGCCAGCGCCGAGGGCTTGGGCGGAAAGACTCCGAGCGGTGATGCGGTCACTTCAGCTACCCCATTCCATGCGCAAGATTTGCGCTGTATGTCCATGCACAAGATCTGCACACGATGTAATCGATTGCCTTGATGAATTAGCAGGTTATGCGATCAACACCGGGTTGTGTCAAGGATTTCACAATTCGAATTTGTAAACGATTGCCTCAATCGCGTTACATGCGGGACACTGGACCGTGCGGTTCGATAACCTCGGACCCGAATCGAGCAGAAAACGGGGGACGCATGCGCAAGGCGACCATTCGCGATGTCGCGGAACTGGCCGGGGTGTCGACGGCCACCGTGTCGCGGGCACTGTCCGGATCCCGCCCTGTCTCGGACGAGCTTGCAGCGACGATCAAACGAGCCGCGGATTCTCTCGGATACTCGGGAAACATCATCGCCAGCTCGCTGCGTCGTAATCGGACGGACACTGTCGGAATGGTGGTTCCGAGTATCGCGAACCCCTTCTTCACTTCGCTGGTGGTCAACGTCGAACACGTCCTCGCTCGGCGCGGACTACAACTGTTCCTGTGCGATTCTCGTTCCGATCCCGACGTGGAAGCGCAGCGACTCAAGTCGCTCGTCTCCCGGCAAGTGGACGGAATCATCATCAGCCCGTGCCACGGCGAACTGAGTGCCGAGGCCGTCCGAGCCAGCGCGGCAACGCTTCCGGTCGTTCAACTGGACCGGTTTGCAATGGATACCCAGACGGACTGGGTCGGCGTCGACGACGACGCCGCTCAATCCCTGGTGATGGAGCATCTGTCGGAGCGTGGCGCGCAATCAGCCGCCTTCATCAGTTCCGAGCTGACCAATTCGTCAACAGAACTTCGCCGGGCCGGCTTCTTCCGCCACGCGGATCGAATGGGCATCGAAACTCGTGACGAGTGGACACAACTCGGCGAGTACTCGATCGAGTGGGGGCGCACGGCATCCAACATCATCCTGACCGGCAAAACTCGCCCCGACGCCCTGGTCTGCGCCGACGACTTGATCGCACTTGGCGTGTTGCAGACGTGTCACACATTGGGCATCGACGTTCCCGGCGACGTTCTGGTCACCGGTTTCGACAACATCCCATTCTCCGAATTGTGCAACCCACCGTTGACCACCGTCGGGCAGCCGCAGGAAAGAATCGCGGAAGAAGCTGTGCGACTTCTGGATCAGGCGATGAACAACTCTTCCGAGTCGACAGCCCACATCGCGCTTGCTCCTGAACTGATTGTCCGTCAGTCCACCGTCGGCCAAGCGGCGGCAACCGCACCGTAAGCAGCGATCGCATCGTCCAGTTCGGAAACCTTGACGCTTTCGTTGGCCGCATGCATCAGCGAGGGAGTGCCAGGGCCCCAGATCACGACGGGAGCACCAGGGGCGGCGGCGGCCAGTACCGAAGCGTCGGTGAAGTACGAAACCGGTTCGGTTGCAACAGGGATAGGCAGGGTGGCCAACCACGGGTCCGACGCGTCGGTACGCACACCTCCCAGATGAATCGACGTCTCCACCGAGTCGACTTCTGGTTGGGCTCGCCACCACGCGAGCAGGTCGGCGCCGTCTCCCACCGTGCGGTGATCGATCACCGCACGTGCACTGTCCGGCACGATGTTCGGAGCCGAACCCCCGCCGACCAAGCCGAGGTTCCAGGTTTCGGCACCCAGAAACGCGTCGGACGACAGCGGAAGCTCACGCCGGGCTCGGTCGACGACGTCAAGCAGTTTGAGGACGGCGTTGGTTCCTCGCTGCGGTGTACTCCCGTGCGCGGCTTTTCCTTTGACGGACACTTCGAGCCACAGTGCGCCGCGGTGCCCCAGGTTGATTCGGTTGCCCGTCGCCTCGGGAACGATGACGGCCCCGACCTCGAGATTCGCCACGGCGTCGGCCGAACGAACAGCCCCGAGCGATCCGATTTCCTCGTCGCTCGTCAGCAACAGCGCGACCGGGACTCCACGTTCGAAGGCTTCGACAACCGCGGCAGTAGCGGCAACAAGGCCGGCCTTCATATCCGATGTCCCTCTGCCGAGGAACAATTCGCCGTCGACCTGTGCGGCGTACGGGTCGAACTCCCAGTCGGAGACAGTGCCCACTGGCACCGTGTCCACGTGGCAGGCGAACAGGAGTCTGGCTGCCGAGGGTGCAGCTTCGTTGGTGATCAAGGCCCAGGGATGATTGCCGGTCAGGTCTGACTCCACCTTCGCCTGTGGCGCACGTGAGAGAACCAACGAGACAATCGAATCCATCGCCCGCCGTTGAGGAGCGGCCTCCCCCGAGACCGTGTCGAGAGCTACCAGTTCCGAGAGAAGTCCGAGGGAATCCATGTCCCTATTCTTGCACTGCCACGGATTCAGTGCGCTGCCAGCTGGGCGATGACAACGTAATTGTCGTCGGTCGACTCTCCTTCGACGACATCACAATTGGCGAGGATCAACCGCCCGGGAACTGATTCACGCAACTCGTGAGTTCCCAGCAGCGAACCTTTGTGCAGCGGCCCGACGGTTTCGACGTCGTACTCGAGCACCCCGTTCGGTGTGCTCAGCAGGACGTGATCTCCTGACTCCACCACCCGGAGTGCCCGGAACGGTGCTTCGCGAGTGGTGAAGTTGTGGCCGACGACAACAACGGTCTGTGTGGTCGACGTTCCCGGCATTCCGCTTTCACCCCACCACACCGGCAGTTCGTCGACGGGATTCAGTTGCTGCCCACTCTCGCCGCCGCGCATCAGTTTCTCCGAGTGCAACGGACTGCTCAGGTACGTGACCCCGGACGCAGACCTCAACTCGATCCTCTCGGGTTCTGCCGGATCGACGGTCACCGAAGCCGGTGCAGCCGCGATATGCGACTGCACCGGCGAGCGGTCAGGTAGCGATCCCGCGTTCTCGCCCGAACATCCGGATACGAGGAGGGCGAGGATCGCTACCGCCGAGAGACCGAGGCTACGCAGACGTGTTGCCCGGGCCGTCATGACGCTTGCGACGAACAACCACCGTCGTAGCTGCTGCGGCGGCAGCGCCGACGACTCCGACGCCGATCAATACAGCCGGCAGGTTGGAGTTGCTGCTACCGCTGGTGCTGCTGCTTGCGGTGTCGCCGAGAGCAAGATCGACCGGGGGCAGGCTTCCAGCGAGTGCCGGATCGCCGTCGGCGTCGGTGACGTAGTAGTCGACGACGTCGAAGGCTCCCTTGTTGTTGTGGTAGCCGACCAGCTTGACGCCGGTCTTGTTCACTACAGCGGTGGTCTCGTCGACCTTCGTGACTCCGGAGCCGTCGTCGGTGTGCTCACCGATGATCACCTCACCGCCGACGCCTGTTCCGTTGTCGATCTCCTTCTCGCCCTTTGCCTTGAGCTCGTCGACGATCTTCTGCGCTGCATCCGCTTCGGCCTTTGCGGCGGCTGCAGCGGCCTGAGCTTCCTTGGCCTTTGCTGCTGCGGCGTCGGCCGCCGCCTTCGCGTCTTCGGCGGCCAGGTAGAGATCCTGCGCCTTCTTACTCGCTACTTCGGCAGCTTCGGCCTTCTTGGCGGCTTCGGCAGCCTTTTCGTCGGCGATTGCTCGCTTGTCGGTGGCCGCCTCCCCTGCAGCATCGGCCTCGGCCTGCGCCGTCTCCGCGGCCTTCTGTGCAGCGGCAGCGTCCTTCTGTGCGGAAGCTGCGGTAGCTGCCGCTTCATCTGCGGCCTTACGGGCGGCGGTGGCAGCTTCTACCTCGGTGGCGGCTGCGGACTCGGCTGCCTTGGCGGTGGTTTCGGCGGCGGTGGCCACCTTCTGAGTTTCCTTGACGGTGATCGCGAGCTGCTTGGCATTCCAAGCTGCGGCCAACGCCTGAGCCTTTGCGGCGAGTCCCTTCGCGATGTCCCAGTTCTTGAAGGCTTCCTCGGCTTCCTTGTTCTTGTCCGCAACCAGCTTGGCGTTTGCATCCGCGGCAGCCTTCGCCTCATCGGCCTTGGCCTGCAGAGCATTAGCCTCGGCGCGAGCGCGTGCCGCCTCCTCGGTCTTGGTCCCCGAACCGGCGGCCTTCGCTGCTTCCTCGAGTTCCGCAGCCTTGGCTGCAGCCGCATCAGCTTCTGCCTGAGCTGTTTTTGCTACCTCCTTGGCATCGGCCGCAGCGGACGCCGCAACCTTGGCCGCCTCTTCCGCTTCTTTCGCAGACTGTTCCGCTGCCCCGGCCTCCGCCTTGGCCTGCGTCGATTCGACCGCCGCCTTGGTTGCCTCGACGCTCGCCTGGGTCATTGCCTCGGTCGCCTTCACCGAAGTGTCTGTCGCTGCGGACGAGTCGACCCCTGCCGTCGCGGCTGCTTCGGCGGCCTTCGCTGCCGCGTCGGCAGCTGCCTTGGCTTTTGCTTCGGCTTCCGCCAGTGCTGCAGCGTCCGTACCAGCGGTTTCGGCACTGCCCGTGCCCGCGACCCCGGCTTCAACCTTCTCCGGCGTGGTCTCGGTGCTCGTCGCCGCGTCGGCGTCGGTGGTGGCAGCTGCCTCTTCCTCGGCGCAGGTCACCAGCGGATCAGCGCTCGGGGTACACACGGTTTCCGGCTCTGCCGATGCAATTCCCGTGCCGCCCACCGCCAATCCGAGAGCTAGTACGGCACCGGCGGCCGCAGAGCGGACCCTCCGAGAATGGGCGATGGACTTCTCCGACATAGCGCTCAACCTTTCGGCCTTCTTTACGAAGACGGCAATTCCGGCGTGGACAGCCTTTACTTCGTCGGCTGACTTCCAGACGTTACGACCGGTCGGTCCGAAAAATTGAGAGCTGCTGCGCTAACCGCAGGAATCAGGACCGCGGAACGCGCCCCATCAGGTAGAACTCCGGATTGGGCAGCATGCCGGAGAAGCTCGCCATGCGATTGCTGAGCCCGAAGAATGCAGTGATCGCGGCGATGTCCCACGCGTCCTCGTCGCCGAAGCCGTGCACACGGAGGGCGTCGAAGTCGGCGTCGGCGATTTCGTGTGAGGCGGAGTTCACCTTGGTGGCGAAGTCGAGCATCGCGCGCTGACGATCGGAGATTTCTGCGGTGCGATAGTTGACCGCAACCTGGTCGGCAACCAGCGGCTTCTTCTCGAAGATACGCAGAATTGCGCCGTGCGCGACAACGCAGTACGTACATTTGTTGGCCGCAGAGATCGTGGTGACGATCATTTCTCGATCACCCTTGGTGAGTGCGGAATCTTCCTTGAGCATGATCGCGTCGTGGTATGCGAAGAATGCCCGGAACTCGGCTGGGCGCCGAGCGAACATCAGGAAGACGTTGGGCACGAACCCCGACTTCTCCTGGATCTCGAGAATCTTGGCGGCGATGTCCTCGGGCACCTCGGTCAATTCAGCCTGCGGAAAACGGGTGCTCACTGTGCCTCCTGGTCAGCCATCGATGTTCGATTCAAGATAATGATGATTAACTGAGTTGTCCAGATGCATTTCCTGCCCTACTTTTTCGGGCACGGATAGTCGGGTACGGCCCAAGTGATCTGCGTAGCGTGAAACCCGTGAACAGGAAGACACGATGATCGACGGACTGAACCGCGCGCTCGACTACATCGAAAGCAATCTGAGCGGCGAGATCGAGACAGCCGAGATGGCAAGGCTGGCAACCACCTCGGAGTATCACTTTCGGAGGATGTTCTCGGCCCTGGCCGGCATTCCCGTATCCGAATACATCCGTCGACGTCGACTCACCCTGGCTGGTGCCGAGTTGTCCGTCAGCAGATCAGGAGTGTTGGAGACCGCCGTGAAGTACGGCTACTCGTCCGCGGAAGCCTTCACACGAGCGTTCACCGCATTTCACGGCGTGAGCCCCGGCGCGGTCAAACGCGCTCCCGCCGTTCTCAAATCCCAACAGAAACTTGTCATTCACGTGACACTGGAAGGAGCCACACCGATGGACTACATGCTTGTGGACAAACCTGCCCTGACGGTAGTCGGGTTCAAGACCCGGGTTCCATTGGTTCACGAAGGTCCCAATTCTGCGATCGAAGATTTCACCCGCTCCGTGGACAAGGTTGCGTTGCGAGGGTTGCGCGAGCTCTCCGATCAGGACCCGGCGGGAATCGTCAGTGTCGTCGACAATTTGGCGCATCCCAGAACCGAAGGCACAGAACTGGATTACTACCTGGGAGTGGTCACCGGCAAACCTTCACCCACGGGTTTCGATGTGCTGACGGTCGACGCACACACGTGGGCCGTCTTCACCGCCGACGGGTCGGAAATCGAATCTGTGCAGTATTTGTGGCGAGATATCTACACGGAATGGTTCCCTGCCAACCCTTTTCGCTCCGTACCTGGTCCCGAGATCATGCGTACCGAATACAACGACGATTTCACCGTCGCACGGTTCGAGCTCTGGATTCCGGTCGAGAGCGAGCTGAGCGACGTCGGGGCGTAAAACAGCCGCCAGGTCGGATGGAAGTCACGACCCGGCGGCTGAGCCATCAGATGAAACAGACTGTCAAAGAATCAGTTTCGCTCCGGTAGCAGCAACCACGTCCTCGACGCTGATGCCCGGCGCCGTCTCCACCAGGCGGAGACCGTCGTCAGTCACGTCGATCACGGCCATGTCGGTGATGATTCGCTGGACGCAGCCCTTACCGGTCAGCGGAAGCGAGCACTTCTCGACGATCTTGTGCTCACCCTTCTTCGAGACGTGCTCCATCATCACGATGACGCGTTTTGCGCCGTGGACCAGATCCATCGCGCCGCCCATGCCTTTGACCATGTGGCCAGGGATCATCCAGTTCGCGAGGTCTCCGGTGGCACTGACCTGCATGGCACCGAGCACGGCAACGTCGACCTGGCCGCCGCGGATCATGCCGAACGACGCTGAGGAGTCGAAGAACGACGCACCGGGGAGAACGGTGATGGTCTCCTTGCCCGCATTGATCAGCTCGGGATCGAGTTCGTCCTCGGTCGGGTACGGCCCCACGCCCAGAACGCCGTTCTCCGAGTGCAATACAACGGTGATATCGGTCGGGAGGTAGTTCGGAACCAGCGTCGGCATACCGATGCCGAGGTTCACGTACTGCCCGTCCTCGAGTTCCCGCGCGACGCGGGCCGCCATCTCTTCGCGGGTGAGTTTGGTGGGTAGTACAGAAGTCATGCTCGTACCGTCCGATTCTCGATGCCGACCGTCACGGGGCCGACGTGGACAACACGCTGAACGTGAATGCCCGGCGTGTGGATCTCGGCGGGGTCGAGCTCACCCGGCTCTACGAGGTGCTCGACCTGCGCAATGGTGATGCGCCCCGACGTTGCTGCAGCCGGATTGAAGTTCTGGGTACTCGCGCGGTAGACGAGGTTGCCATGCCGGTCACCTTTCCAGGCATGGACCAGTGCATAGTCGGCGACGATGCCGCGCTCCATCACGTAGGTGACGCCGTCGAAGTCACGAGTTTCCTTGGGCGGACTGGCAACTGCGATGCCGCCGCTGCCGTCGTAACGCAGTGGCAGGCCGCCGTCGGCGACCTGGGTGCCGACGCCGGCCGGGGTGAAGAACGCGGGGATGCCCGCTCCCCCGGCGCGCATGCGCTCGGCGAGCGTGCCCTGCGGCGTGAGTTCGACTTCCAGCTCACCGGAAAGGTACTGACGCGCGAACTCCTTGTTGGAGCCGACGTACGAGCTGACAGTACGACGGATACGCCCCTTCTCCAGAAGCACTCCGAGCCCGAACCCGTCGGTGCCGCAGTTGTTGCTCACCGTTTCGAGTGATGTCGCGCCCTGCTCGAGGAGCGCATCGATGAGGATTTCCGGCACTCCGACGAGCCCGAAACCTCCGACAGCGATCGTGACGCCGTCCGGCACGTCGGCGACGGCCTCGGCAGCAGTGGGAATGACTTTGTCCATCATGTCGATCACAGTAGCGCGACCCGTACGTATTGTGAACCCCCGTCCGCATAACGAACATTTTTCGCCCCCGGCATTGCCTGGGTCACATCTACGAACTATTCTGTTCGCAGAGCGCAACACATGTACACATTGCGAACAACTTCACGTAACCGAACGACGAGGTTCCCTATGCTGCATCTACCGCCGAGGTACCAGCGGCCGACTGGCGTCAACGCCCCGGCCGATTTCGCGGACTACAAGACGACTTCCCTTCGCCACCCGAAGCAGCCGCTGAAGCTGCTCCCCCAGCGGCTCACGGAGCTCACCGGGCCGGTATTCGGCGAGGATCGCGTCGGCGCCGGTGAAAACGACCTGACCATTGCCAACGGCGGCGAAGCACAGGGACAGCGCATCGTCGTTCACGGCCGCGTACTCGACGGCGACGGAAAACCCGTCCCCCACACACTGCTCGAGGTGTGGCAGGCCAACGCCGGTGGACGCTACCGCCACACCGGCGACAACTGGCCCGCGCCGCTGGATCCGTTCTTCAACGGCCTGGGTCGCTGCGTCACCGACGCGAACGGCCACTACAGCTTCACCACGATCAAGCCGGGCGCCTACCCGTGGATGAACCACGACAACGCCTGGCGACCGGCACACATCCATTTCTCGCTGTTCGGCACGGCATTCACGCAGCGCCTCGTGACGCAGATGTACTTCCCCGACGATCCGATGTTCTTCCAGGACCCGATCTACAACGCAGTACCCGAAGCAGCACGTCACCGCATGGTCAGCGTCTTCGACTACGACGCCACAGTCCCCAACTGGGCTCTCGGGTTCCGCTTCGACATCGTCCTGCGCGGCCGTAATGCCTCCGTATTCGAGAACGAGGAAGACCACGATGACTGATCACACCGCGAAGCCCGCACCCACTTATCCGGTCGTCCCCGGCGACTTCACCACTGCCCCCTTCGGGGTCACGCCCTCTCAGACCGTCGGGCCGTACTGGCACATCGGCCTCCCCTGGACGGACGGCCCCGACGCTGCCCCGAGCGATACCCCCGGACGAATCATGCTGGCCATCACGGTGATCGACGGCGCCCGTACACCCGTCGCGGACGCGATGATCGAAACATGGCAGGCCGATACGCTCGGACGCTTCAACCATCCGGACGATCCCCGTGGCGCAGTGGAGCTCACTCCGGCTGGTTTTCGCGGATTCGCCCGCAGCGCAGCGGATCCCACGGGCACTGCATTGGTCCACACTGTCAAGCCCGGTGCGCAGCCCACTGAAACGGATGCGGACGAGGCCCCACACGTGAACGTGTCGGTCTTCGCTCGCGGCATGCTCGACCGCCTGGTCACCCGCTTGTACTTCCCCGAAGACGCCGACGCACACGCAACAGATCCGGTGCTGTCGTCACTGAGCGAAACCGAACGCGCGAAGTTGGTTGCAACCAAGGTCGACGGTGGGTACTCCTGGACGGTCTATGTTCAGGACGAGGACGCGAACGGCGTCGAGACGCCCTTCTTCGAGCTGTAAGAGGAGTACACATGCCCACTCGCGGCGCACTGTTCGACCCGGTGTTCGGGGCCACCCGCGTATCGGAGCACCTGTCCGACCAGGCGTGGGTCACCGCGTTGCTCGACGTGGAGGCCGCACTGAGTTGTGCGATGGCCACAGTCGGGTTGGCGAACGGGGAACATTGCGCCGCGGTGGCTGCTGCCGCGGCCGAACTCTCACAACCGGGCGGTCTGGACATCGTGGCGCTCGGCCGCGCGTCGGCCGCCGGCGGAAATCCCGTCATTCCGCTGGTGAAGATGCTGCGCGAAAGGGTGGGACAGGAAGGTGTGCCTGCCTCCGTGGTGCACCCGGGCGCCACCAGTCAGGACATCATGGACTGTGCGCTGATGCTGTTGACGCGACGCGCGGGCGCGGTGGTTCTGGCCGACCTGACCCGCGCCGCCGATTCCGCCGCCCACCTCGCCCGCATCCATCGCTCTACTCCGATGGTCGCGAGAACCCTGGGACAACAAGCACTTCCGACCACCTTCGGGCTACTGGCATCGAGTTGGTTCACCGCACTCGACGCCGCAGCGATTCGCCTCGAGATCGTATTGTCCACGTTGCCGGTTCAATTCGGCGGAGCCGCAGGAACACTCGCTGCGTTGTATCCCGACGGGCTCAGGATCGCCGACGCGCTGGCCGACGAACTCGGCCTGGCCAGGCAGGTCACTCCCTGGCACACCGACCGCGTGACTATCGCAGAACTCGCGACCACACTCGGTATCGTCGCCGGCGCCGTTTCCAAGCCCGCCACCGACATCACCGTCATGGCGTCCACCGAACTGTCCGAGGTTGCCGAGAGCGCTCCGGGCGGCTCATCGGCCATGCCGCACAAGCAGAATCCGGTTGCCGCGATCACCGCCCGCGCGGCAGCGCGACGTGCTCCCGCGCTGGTGGCCACAGCCCTGTCGAACATGGATCACGAATTCGCTCGCGCCGCAGGCCCCTGGCACGCCGAGTGGGAAACCGTCACCGATCTCCTGCGTCTGGCAGGCGGAGCCGCGCACCAGCTTTCCGTGAGCCTCACCGGCCTGCAAGTACACACCGAGTCGATGGCTCGCAATCTCGACATCACCGGTGGCCTGATTCTCGCCGAGCGGGTCACCAAGGCCCTGTCCGCACACACTGATCGAGCGCGCGACATCGTCACCGCGGCAGCCACTTCCGGAACCAGATTGGATCGTGATCCCGCCATCGCAGAGCACCTGAGCGAAACCGAGATCGCCGAACTACTCGACCCCGCACACTATCTGGGCCACGCCACCGATCTGGTCGACCGCGCCCTCGCCGAACGCCCCACAGGAGGATCTCGATGAGCGTCGCGCTCAACTTTCAACAGACCGGCAATCTCGATGCCCCGGCAGTGGTTCTCCTGGGTTCACTCGGATCCGATCTGTCCATGTGGCAGCCGCAGATTCACGCGCTGTCGAATCGCTACCGCGTCATCGCCGTCGACCATCGCGGCCACGGCAAGTCACCGGTGCCTGCGGGCCCTTACTCAATTGCCGATCTCGCCGGCGATGTCATCGCTCTCCTCGATTCGCTCGAACTCGAGTCCGTACATCTCGTCGGGCTCTCCCTCGGCGGCGCTGTCAGCCAGTGGATCGCCGCACACCACCCCACTCGCGTCGAGACGTTGACCTTGATGTGCACGTCCTCGCAGTTCGCCCCGGCTCAGCCGTGGATCGATCGTGCTCGGGCTGTCCGTGCGGACGGTATCGCGTCAATCGCGGCCGCCGTCGTCGGACGCTGGTTCACGCCGGGACTGGCCGAGAATGATCCGGAGCTTGTCGCCCGTCACGTCGCGATGGTCGAAGCCACACCCGACGAGGGCTATGCCGCCTGCTGCGAGGCGCTTTCGACGTGGGACGGCCGCGCCGACCTGGCCCGCATCGTCGCTCCGACGCTCCTCATCGCGGGCGAGCAGGATCCGGCGACGCCTCCGTCGACGTTGGGTGCGATCGCCGACGGCATCGCCGATGCGGTACTGCACGTGGTCGATCCGGGCGCACACCTGGCCAACGTCGAACAAGCCGGGCGCGTCACCAAACTACTTGCAACGCATATTGCCTCGCACACATCTGCGCTCGCCCAACGTAGCGCCGCGGTGTCGGCCGGCATGACCATACGACGCCAGGTGCTCGGCGACGCCCACGTCGACCGTTCCATTGCCGGTGCCACCGAGTTCACCGCCCCTTTCCAGGACTTCATCACTCGCACGGCGTGGGGTGACATCTGGTCGCGCCCCGGCCTCGATCACCACACCCGCAGGCTCCTCACTCTCGCGATCCTCACCGCCGTCGGCAACGAACACGAACTCGACATGCACATTCGCGCTGCGCTGCGTGCCGGGATCGATCCCGACGAACTCGTGGAAGTATTTCTCCATACCGCGGTCTATGCGGGTGTGCCGAACAGCAACTTGGCTTTTGCGCTGGGAAAGCAAGCACTCGCGGACCTCTCGGCCGAACCTGAGGAGAACGAGACAACATGAGTGAGAACAGCAGCGAGCAGGCGCCGGGACCGTCCCCGGACTACGTGCAGTCGCTGGCCCGTGGGCTTTCCGTCATCAAGGCTTTCGACGGTGAGCACCCGCGTCGCACCCTCAGCGAGGTTGCCCGGCACACCGATCTCACGCGTGCGACTGCTCGCCGCTTCCTACTCACGCTCGTCGAACTCGAATACGTACGTACTGACGGTTCGGTGTTCTGGTTGACGCCCCGTGTCCTCGAACTCGGCTACAGCTACCTCTCCAGTCTGTCCCTTCCCGAGATCGCCGGGCCGCATCTGGAAGCCTTGTCCGCCAAGGTCCGTGAATCCACGTCCGTGTCGATCCTCGACGGTGACGACGTCGTCTACGTGGCTCGTGTTCCGGTCAGCCGCATCATGACGGTGTCCATCACCATCGGCACGCGCTTTCCCGCCTATGCGACGTCCATGGGCAGGGTCCTGCTCGCGGGCCTACCCGACGACGCATTAAACGCATACCTCTCTCGAGTGTCCTTCGCCCGCCTGACCGGCAAGACCATCTCCACGGCCGACGGACTACGCGCCGAACTCGAGAAGATTCGCGCCGACGGATTCGCGATAGTCGATCAAGAACTCGAAGAGGGTCTGCGCTCTCTTGCCGCACCCATCCGGGACGCAACCGGTGACGTGGTCGCGGCCGTCAACATCTCCACCCAGGCTGCCCGCTACAGCGCCGAAGCTGTTCGCGGTGAACTGGTTCCGGCCGCAGTCGCCACCGCAGACGCAATCTCCGTCGATCTCGGACGTACTCAGTCGTCCAACAATCACTCGGCAGCGACCCGCTGACCGAGCAGACCCAAGGAAGAACCAATGCCTGACGTTGTCATCTGTGAACCGCTCCGTACCCCTGTCGGCCGCTTCGGCGGTGTCTTCCGTGACGTAGCCCCGGAAGATCTCGCCTCGACGCTGATCACCGAACTCGTCACGCGTACCGGCATTTCGGGCGCGGAGATCGACGACGTCATTCTCGGCCAGGCTTCGCCGAACGGTGAGGCTCCGGCGATCGGACGCATCGCGGCGCTCAACGCGGGTCTGGGCATCGATGTTCCCGGCATGCAGGTGGATCGTCGGTGCGGGTCGGGATTACAGGCAGTCATCCAGGCCGTCATGCAGGTTCAGTCCGGTGGCAGTGACCTGGTCCTCGCGGGCGGTGCCGAGTCGATGAGCCAGGCCGAGTTCTACGCAACCGGAATGCGTTGGGGCGTCAAGGGTGAAGGAGTTGCGCTCAGCGATCGTCTCGCGCGCGCCCGCGTCACAGCCGGCGGACGTGACTTCCCGGTTCCCGGCGGAATGATCGAAACGGCAGAGAACCTGCGCGCCGAGTTCTCCATCAGCCGCGAGGATCAAGATGCACTCGCGGTTCAGTCCCATCAGCGTGCAGTCGCAGCACAGAAGAACGGCGTCTTCGCCGAAGAAATCGTTCCGGTATCCGTTCCGCAGCGCAAGGGCGAGGCCCTGCTCGTCGACACCGACGAGCATCCACGCGCCGACACCTCGATGGAATCGCTTGCGCGCCTTCGTCCCATGCGCGCAAAGATCGACCCCGACTCCACCGTGACTGCAGGTAATGCCAGCGGTCAGAACGACGGCGCAGCACTGGCGATCGTCACCACCGCCGACAAAGCTCGTACCCTCGGACTGCGACCGCTCGCACGCCTCGCGAGTTGGAGCGTTGCGGGCGTTCCGCCGCGCACCATGGGCATCGGCCCCGTACCGGCGTCGGAGAAGGCACTCGGCCGCCTCGGGCTGTCCCTGGCGGACATGGACGTCATCGAACTCAACGAAGCCTTTGCGGCACAAGCACTTGCAGTCCTGCAGAGTTGGAATCTCGAGGCCGACGACCCACGCATCAACCCCAACGGCTCCGGCATCTCCCTCGGACATCCGGTCGGAGCCACGGGTGGACGAATCCTGGCCACCCTGTTGCGCGAGATGGACCGTCGCGAAGCGCGTTACGGCCTCGAGACGATGTGCATCGGCGGCGGGCAGGGCCTGGCTGCGGTCTTCGAGCGCCTGTCCTGATCAAGCCCCGACGTGCGCGACGCCGGAGTCACCGAGTTCGCCGCGTAGGCCGTCGAGAAAGACACGCAGCAGGTCGGTGAGTTCGGCCTGCTGCTGCTCGGTGAGAATCGACGTCAGTTCGGCTTCACGGCCGAGAACTCGGTCCACCAATTGCTCCACCAGCTCGTGACCGGCGGCAGTGAGGGTCACGAGCACTATTCGTGACCCTTGCGCGGCGGAGGACCTCTCCACCAGACCCGCGTTCTCCGCGCGTGCGAGTCGCTGCGAGATCGCACCGGCCGTGACTCCGGTCTGCTCGGTGATCTGGCGAGTCGTCAACTGATACGGCTCGCCGGATCGCCGCAGGACACTGAGTAGGTCCAGCGTGGCTGTGTCCGCACCGGCCGAGGCGAGTACCCGTCGGCGATCCTCACCGAGCAGCTTGGCGCACATCCACAGCCTGGTGACGATGCCGATACCCTCCACGGGCGTGCCCGGCCTTTCGCGAAGCCACGCCAAGGCAACCGCGTCCACCGCGTCGTCCGGGTTGTAGTCGCCCACCACTGCACACCTCGTTTAGCTCTAAATGATACGTTCTTCGTATAGGTCTAAACGTAGCTCACGGAGGTAGGCATGACACGCACAGTTCTGGTAACCGGCGGCGGAACAGGGATCGGGCGCGCAGTTGCAGCGGCGTTCGCCCGGGACGGAGACACCGTTTTTGTCACCGGCCGACGCACGGAACCACTCGAAAAGACCGCGGAGGAGTTGGGCGATAATGTTCACGCCTTGACTTGTGACAACTCCGACCCGAAAGACCTGAAGCGGCTGCAGGATTCGCTTCCGGGAACCATCGACGTCGTGGCGCACTGCGCCGGCGGTAACACGGACTTCGATCGTGAAGCGCCGTCAGATCTGGAATCCCTGGCCGCCGGGTGGCGGGCCAATCTGGACTCCAATCTGATCTCGGCAGTGTTGACCACAGCAGCAGTTCGAGATCGAATCCCCAGTGGCGGTGCCGTCATCACCATCGGATCGATTGCCGCCGACAAGGGAGCTGGAGCGTACGGCGCTGCCAAAGCAGCAGTTGCGACGTGGAATGTCGATCTGGCCGCCGAACTGGGCCCAGAAGGCATCACGGCGAACATCGTCTCCCCCGGTTACATCGCCGACACCGAGTTCTTCCGGGACTTTCTGACGGACGAGCGTCGCGCGATGCTGATCGAATCCACCAGCACCAAGCGCGCCGGAACCCCGGACGACATCGCATCAGCCGTCCATTTCTTGGCCTCACCGGGTGCCCGGCAGATCACCGGTCAGGTATTGGCAGTCAACGGCGGTGAGAGAACCAGTCGCTGATCACGCCAGGTGGCGCTCGAAGAACGAGTCGATTCGCTTCCAGGCATCCTGCGCTGCAACAGGATCGGGACCGATTCCGAGGATGCGCTCCAAAGGACGAAGCACCTTGGGTCCGGCCTCCGCGTCGTTGAGGAACGCGTGGCCGGCGGTGGGGTACTCCTTGACGTCGTTCTCGATACCGGCATTGCTGAGCGCCGTCTCCAGCTTCGCTGCCGCGCCCCGGAGCGAAAAGTCCTTGCCTCCGAAACTCCCGACGATCGGGCACGCATCCACCACGGCCTCATCGAGTTTGCGTGGAAGCTGACCGTAATTGACCGAGGCAGCGTCGAAATCTCCGGCGCTGACCATCGCGAAGCCGCCGCCCATGCAGAATCCGATGACACCAATCTTTCCGGTGCAGTCCGGGGATTCCACCAGCCAACTGCGAGCGACTTCGATGTCGGTGAACGCCTTGCCGTGTCCTCGAAGCATCGACGTCATGGTGGGCACTAGGCACCGCTTCGCCCCGCCCGCGCTGTAGAGGTCGACAGCAAGCGTCAGGAATCCCGCAGCGGCCAGCCGCTTGGCTTGCCGCTGCATCACCTCCTCGAGCCCGAAGGCCTCGTGAATCATCACTACCCCCGGCCACGGGCCGGGGGTAGTGGGGGTTTCGAGTATCGCTCGCAGCGGTTGTGATCCGCCGACTACTGCGGCGCGGCCCGTCAGATCTATGTCCACCATGTTTCGATGCTAGGCCGACGCAGGGTCCGTACGCTCGGAAGCGAGGTCAGGGGAGTTGTTTTCCCTGGCCCGCCGCAAGCCCGGTCAAGACCTCGGCGAGCTGCGGCAAGGCGTACGGTGCGCTCAGTGGACCGAAATTGTCGACAAAGGCATTCGAGAGCAGAAGTTCGACCGGCGCATAGGCTCGCGCCTTCACCGCGGGGAGGTTCTGGAAAACTGCGAAGTTCTCCAACCTCGTCGTCGCTTCCTGATCAGAAGCGAGGCTGAGCAAAATGTCTGCGGGTGCGAGTACCTCCGCCTGCTCCATCGACAGCGCAGTCATCTGCTCGGCGTTGTATCCGCGATAGTCGAGTCCGAGTTCGCGCAGCAGAACCCCGGGCGCACTGGCATCCCCCTGCACATACAACTGATCGCCGTACATCGAGCCGATCATGATCGTCTTGCCACCCAAGCCGTTCAGCGAAGCGGCGGTGTCGGAGATCAGGGCGTCGGTCCGGGCGATCGCTGCAGCAGCGGCCTCGTCGACAAAAGCGGCCTGCCCGACCATGGCGACGCCGTCACGCCACGAGGTGGTCCAGTCCAGCGCGATGACCGGCGCGATCTGGCTGAGCCTCTCGGCTGCCGGTTCGAGATAGGTCTTCATTCCGATGATGAGATCCGGTGAGTAGCGCGCGATGATTTCCGGGCTGATTTCGCCTGTGGTGTCGAAGCTTTCGAGATCGGCTATTCCAGCGGTGCTCTGCCACGGCAGTGCACCGCGGTCCCACGCACCCGTATTGCCGTAGGCGACTGGGTGAACGCCGAGAGAGAGCAGGAATTCGAGATCCGTGAAGTCGCTGGCAACAACGATCCTTTCCGGCTTCCCCGAGATCGTGGTGGTTCCGAGCGCATTGATCACCTCACGTTGTTCGCCGGCATCAGAAGCATCTGATGTAGTCGAACACCCCGCAAGGATGGCGGCCGCTGCCGCCGCGCCGACGCCGAAGAACCCACGGCGACTGAGCTGGTCCACAAGTTCAGCGGTAGTCGGTGATTCGCGAATCGTTCCGTACACGTGTGCACTCTCCTTCTCGGCGTCTGCTGCGCGCGCCGAGGGCACAGCGAAAGAGAGGTTAGCCCACCCTCATCTTCCATAGGGTTCCTACGTTTGCGATTCCGAGAGATCGGAGCGATCAAAATGGACCGTTCTCGAGCGGACAAGTACATTCCCGCTGATCTATCACCGCAGGCAGTTGGGCGAGCCACCAGTCCCTGCCTTCGGCGATCGGGTCGCTCCAGCGTCGAAAATCAGTTGAAGATCAGTTGCCATTCCCTCCTCGAAAGCTTCCGAATTACCGTCTTTTGCACGTCGCCCACCGTTCGACTTGCGCGGCGTGGGAGGATAGACATATCGAGATCGGGACTTCGATGTGAGGGCCCGGATCGAGTTTGTAGGGAGTATCGGTATGGCACAGGGCATCGTGAAGTGGTTCAACGGCGAAAAGGGCTTTGGTTTCATCGCTCCCGACGACGGAACACCGGACGTGTTCGTTCATTACTCTGAAATCTCGGGCAACGGCTACAAGTCGCTCGACGAGAACCAGCGTGTGGAGTTCGAGGTTGGCCAGGGCCAGAAGGGTCCTCAGGCCACCAATGTGCGCGCTGTCTGATCAGTGACACAAGAAGAGGGCCGCACCCGCAAGGGTGCGGCCCTCTTCTGCATCGGATTCACCTCTGAATCACTGATCCTGAATGACGGCCAACGCTCCAACGATGTTCGACTCCGCCACCGACTTCGAGATTCCGAGATCAGCCAGAACACCTGATCCGTCTTCGAGTTCGAGCAGCGCGAGCAGGATGTGCTCGGTTCCGATGTAGTTGTGGCCCAGGCGAAGAGCCTCACGGAACGTCAGTTCCAGGACCTTGCGCGCACGAGCGTCGTACGGAATGAGTTCTGGTAGTTCGGAAGTCGGAGCCGGTAGTACACCGGCCACTGCAGCTCGGACGGATCCGAGCTCCACCCCTTGCGCCACTATCGCCTTCGCAGCCAACCCGGCAGGCTCCTCGACGAGCCCCAGGAGCAGGTGCTCCGGCTGGATCTCTGCGTTACCGGCGGCGCGGGCTTCGTTCTGCGAGGCCATGACGACGTTCTTCGCCCGGGGAGTGAACCGGTTGAACCCTTCGTTCGGATCCATCGGCTTCTGATCACTCGGCGCCTTGGGAACAAAACGCTTCTGCGCAGCCTGCTTCGAGACACCCATGCTCGCGCCGATCTCCGTCCACGACGCTCCCGACCTGCGCGCCTGGTCGACGAAGTGACCGATCAGGTGATCTGCAACTTCACCGAGATGATCAGCGGCAATCACGGCGTCGGAGAGTTGGTCGAGAGCATCGGTGTGCACCTTCTTGATCGCGTCGATGAGGTCGTCGAGTCGAACCTTGTTGGTCATTTCCACTGGTTTGCTCATGCGTCAACCCTAGGTTGACGCAATCGAAAGCGTCAACCCTAGGTTGACGATCGTCTTCGCCGCCCAGTGCTCAGCCGGAAAAGAATTCACGCAGAGCCGGGACAATAGCGTCGTCGGCGACGCCGTGGCCCTGACCGGGGATCTCCAAAGTCTTTGTCCCCGAGACTTTTGCAGCGATTCTCGTCGCCGAGGCAGGTGCCCATTGACCACTGTCACCGCCGTACATGACCAACGTGGGGACGGTAATGGAGGCAAGCCAGTCGAGCGACTGACAGCCGTGATCACACACAGCGACGTCGTAAGGCAAGGTGTGCGCGATGGCGCACATGTCGGGCCAATCGGCACTCCGCTTGATCTCGTCGACCATCTCCGCGGATGCACCGGTCAGATCCAGAAAACGCGTCACAGCACCTTCCCTGTCGCCGCCCGCAATCAATCGCTCCAGGTCACTTTGGGCAGTCTCGTCACGCTGGTCGTCGTCCATGTACGGCGCCTCGTAGACGGCGAGCTTACGCATCGGAACGGCCTGCGCAGCGGCCTCCAAAGCCAGCGCGGCACCCGACGACAATCCGTAAACGAGCGGTGTTTCACCGGTGGCAGCGACGACCGCCCGCAAGTCCTCCACCTCGGCGTCGATCGAGAACGCGCGACTGTCACCGCTCTCCCCGCGTCCGCGCCTGTCGTACGAGTACACCGTGAAGTCCGCCGCCAACTCTGCAGCCAGGGAATCGAACCATCCGCGGTCGCAGAACGCTCCGGCGACCAGGACCACTGCTGGTCCGGCACCGGAGCGTTCGTATGCGATGGTCGTACCGTCGCGGGATTGCACTACCGCTGGGGATTGCTCTGTTTGCACGTCGATCTCCTCAGGTCTGGTCAATGCCTACCTGATTAGACCGCCCGCGTTACCGAAACTCATCGGTCCGGTCGGCAGAGGCTTCAGCTGATCTTGTTGTACAGGGCATCCCAACCCTGTGCCACGTACGAAATCGTGTAGATCGAACCGTAGAACGTAGAGCCACCCAGACTGGTGACGTTGCCCGCCTGCACTGCCGGGAGTCGCTGCCACAGCTTGCTCGCCACCAATGCCTGGTACGCGGCACTGTCCTCGTTCTCGGTGATCATGAAGCCGTCGACGCCGGCCAGCACGTCGAGGCCTTCGAGGCTGACGCCGCCCTCGGGATCGAGCCCCTCCGAGGTGGCGGTTTTGCCACCGATGTCGCCGAGCGTCATGTCGCTGGGCTTGTCGCCCTTCTCGGAGGTACGGATGCTCGTGACGTACAGCGTGTTCGTGTCCGGCATGAACGAGACACTGGCGACGGTCTTGGACGCAATCTTCTCGGCATGACGACTGCGGATGTCGGAAATCAGATTGTCGTAGTCGAGCGTCAATCGATCGAGTGTGGCCGTTCGACCGAGCCAGCCCGACAACCGCGAGAGGTTTGTGCGCCAGTCGTCGGTGAACTCTGTCGTCAGAACCGGTGCGATGGTGGACATCTCGGCCACCGGCCACCACTCGCTCTCGTAGTTCAGGCACACGATCAGGTCGGGCTCGAGCGCCAAGATCTGCTCGCGGTTGGGGATCTCCGACAGGAACGGTACCGACGAATCGATAGGCACCCACGGTGTCGCCTGGGCGTACGTGTAGCCGACGAGCGGAAGTTCCAGCGCTACAGCAGGTTCCAGATCGAGCCGCGAGTCGATCGCGACAACCCTCTTCGGATTGACAGGAATGTCGTACGTTCCGAGAGGTGTCGTCACAGAACGCATTTCGGTTTCACCCGAACTGCTCCCGCTGTCACCGCAGGCCGCCAGGAACGCGCCCAGCCCGGCGATTCCGGCACCGAAGCCGAACTGCCGACGTGTGAGGTCCGAAACGAGGCGGTTGTCGGAGTAGCCCTCGGGAAGCAAGAGCGTGGATTGAGCGGGCATGCGTGTCGAACCTCCAAAAGAAATGAATCATCCACTGTTGCGAGCGGATAAGGATGCCCTAACAGCGTACGCAGGGAGGGTCGTCGCGATCGGCCCAGAAATAGTCGAATCAGGCCAATTCGCACCCCTTACTTGTCGAGTTTGCGCATCTCGACGAAGTAGACCGCACTGAACGCGAGGTAGGTGCCGACGATTCCGAGGACCGAGATGATCAGGACGAGAGCGAGAAACATAGCCATGATGGTCTCCACTGACACGGGTTGTTCACGATGTCGATCGAGAGAAAATGGCTTCGAACTGCGGCGCTGCGACTCGAAGCGGGGCCGAAACTTTCGGTTACACACACCACGCTAGCCCCAGGCGTCTCGAGTTTTGATGAACTCGAGGTGAACTCTCCTACGGCTACGTCACACTTTTCTGTCGGACGGTCAGTTCGGTCCGAGCACCTGTCCGGACCATTCGACCAAAGGCGTCAGTGCGCGCCACGCTGTGCGAACTTCCTTCAATGTCCTGGCGCTGTCCAGCCACGACGGGCTTGGGTAACTACGACCAGCAGTCAGCGACTTGTGACGCAGCAATTCGATCCGCGGGTGATCGACCGTGTATCCGCGAGGCGCCGTCTTGAGCTTGTCGCCGCCGATCGTGAATCCGGCCTTCTCGACGGAGGCCAGGATCTTCTCGAGCTCCGGCCCTCGAACGTCGTCGTCGACAGCCGCACGATAACGCGCGATGGTCTCCGAACTGCTGGCGTAGAAACCACCGGCCACCATCAACCCTGCCGCGTCGATCTGCACGTAGTAGCCACAGCTCTCGGCGAGACCGACGAACGCTCCCTGGTGCGTCTTGTACGGGATCTTGTCCTTCGAGAATCGAACGTCACGATACGGCCGAAAGAGCTTGGCCGTGCCGAATTCGTCCTCCAACGCCGCGGTCAACGACGCCATCGGACGACGAACCACTTCGTCGTACGTCTCCTTGTGCGCTGCCCACCAGGTCTTGCTGTTGTCGGCTTCCAGGTCTTCGTAGAAGTCGAGTGCAGCAACGGGTATGCCAGTGAACGCAGCCATGGCGTAAGCCTAGCTGCCTGTTCGGCTTTGGACCGTCTGCCCTGCACCGATGCCCGGATCGGCCCGAATCCGTAGACTGCATGGAGATGATTTCCGAAATACAAGCATGGGAACTGACCGATACCAACCGAGACTGGTTGATTCACCGACCCGTCGAGATCGCGATCTACGTGGCACTCGCAGTCGTTCTGCGCTTCGCACTGCACCGCGGGATCGATCGAATGTCGAAGCCTCGCAAGTCTCCGAACGCCAAGGTGAACGAGCGCAGATCGCAGCGAGCCCGGACCATCGGTTCGGTACTCAAATCGACGGTGTCCATCGTCATCCTGGTCTGGTGTGTGCTGCAGATTCTCGGCATCCTCGGGATCAACGTCGCGCCGTTCATCGCATCCGCCGGAGTCATCGGCCTTGCCATCGGTTTCGGTGCACAAAACCTGGTGCGTGACTTCCTCTCCGGCATCTTCATGTTGCTCGAGGATCAGTACGGTGTCGGCGACGTCGTTGATCTCGGCGACGCGGTCGGCACCGTCGAAACAGTGGGCCTGCGCGTCACCACGATTCGAGATGTCAACGGCACCTTGTGGTATTGCCGCAACGGCGAAATCCTGCGAGTGGGCAACATGAGTCAGGGTTACGCCACTGCAGTTCTCGATCTCCCGATCGCCCACAATGCGAACGTGCACAAAGCGTGTGAGGTGGCGACGCGAGCTGTCCTCGAGGCGGCGGAGTCCGAACCGATCAGGGCGGACATGATCGACAAGCCGGAGATGCTGGGAGTCAATTCGGTTACTGCCGAGGCAATTACCATTCGAGTGACGGCGCAGGTCAAGCCTGGGCGCCAATGGGCAGTCCAGCGCGCATTTGCGCGCTCGGCGCTGACTGCGTTCGAAGAGCAGGGAATCGAGGCGCCGTACCTGCCTGTTCTGCGATGACGGTTGAGACCGAAGCGTCTGCCCTTTCCATCAAGTACGCGAGCCCCCGGCGCGGTCGATACCGCCGGGGGCTCGCTGGTGCCTGAAGCACGATTCAGACGGTGGAGGTCGAGACCTCCCGATCTGCCGAGCTGTTGCCAAACACCCGGTGCAGGAACATCGTCAGAGCAATTGCTACGACGATGCCGATCAGCGGCGGGATTCCCACCTCGAACTCACCGGAAAGCCAAGCGAGGAACGCTGCGACGGCATAGACGGCCAGGTTTCGCCAGTGGACCGGCTGCGGGGTGTACCCCTCGGGTATGCCTCGCCGCCACCGGCACAGGAAGTCAGCGATGATCACGCCGCCCAATGGCGGGATGAAAGTTCCGAGCAGACTCAGGTAGTCGACCAGATGGTTGTGCACACCGGTCAGAGCGAGCGCCGTGCCGATCACACATCCACCGATGACGAACGGGGTCTTGCGAGGCTTTCTGAACAGTTCGGCACCGGCCACTCCGAAGGCGTATGCGGTGTCTGCGTTGCTCTTCCAGAGGTTTCCGAACAGCAAGACCAGGCCCCAGCCGACAAGCCCGAGGTTGTAGAGGATCAACACGAAGTCACCCTCGTGGAACGTGATGGCTCCGATGGCGCCGAACAGGATCATCAATCCGTTTCCGAGGAGGAACCCGATAACGCAGGCCCACACCGCTTGTGATCCGGAGCGAGCAAATCTGGTCCAGTTGGGCGCTTGCGTTCCCGCCGATACAAACGTGCCGACGACAGTGGTGATTGCGAGCGCGATCGTCATGGTCGTCTGCGGTTGAACCGAGACCAGGCCGGAGAATCCACCGACCTCTTCGAGGGACCGGAACACGACCCAGCAGGCCAACGCCAGGATCAAGGGCGTCGAGACGAGCGAAACCCAGTACATTCCGCGGTAGCCGTAGCAGGCGGTGACGCACATCAAGATGCTCGCCGCGATCATCACCGACGCCCTGGCGAGGTAGGAATCCCAGCCCAGCGCCTGGGCGGTGAGATCGCCGATCGTGCCGATGATGACTCCGTACCAGCCGATCTGAGTACCGCCCAGCAGGATCGAAGCGAGCTTGGACCCGCGAGTGCCGAAACTGTAGCGCGCCATCACAACTGTTGTCAGTCCGGTTCGAGCTCCGACGAACCCCATCATGGCGACGTAAACCCCCAAGATGGCGGATCCGGCGGCGATCACCACCATCAGTTTCCAGAACGAGAACGCGGTACCGAGCGCTGCTCCGGCCAACATCGTCGGTGTGAAGATGGTGAACCCCAACAACACCACCGCGAGCGAGAAGAACGGCTTTCGTGCATGAAGCGGAACCGGAGTAACGGGATAGTCAGGATCGACCGGGGGGCCTGCGCTCTCCGAATCGCCTGCGACCGTGGCAGGTTCGACGGCGCTGCTCATACAACTTCGCCGATGTCTTCGAGCCACAGGCTCGGGCGCTCGGCCAGCATGCGGTCCATCAGTGCCACACACTCCGCGTCGTCGACGACGTCGACCTGAATTCCGCTGCTGCGCAACCATTCCTCCGATGCCTCGAAGGAACGATTTTCGCCGACCACGATTCGAGGGATCTCGTACAGGCGCGCCGTTCCGGCGCACATGAAGCACGGCGACAAAGTCGTGTAGAGGACACACTCGCGATACACCGAGGCCGGCAGTCGTCCGGCGCGCTCGATGCAGTCGGTCTCTCCATGACGGATGGCGCTGTTCATCTGGACCCGACGGTTACGTCCGACTGCGAGAACCTCGCCCCGGTGAATCAGCGCCGCGCCGATCGGCACGCCGCCCTCCTCCCAACCGATCTTCGCCTGTTCGATCGCAAGTCCGAGAAAATACTCATCGGTGTGTGCCGGATGATTCATGTGCGCTCCTGGAGTCTGACCAAAATCGTCGATTGTGGCTCGTGTCACAATCCGACCACGGTGGTAACAGCCCGACAAGGGACAACCTGTCAGTTCGGCAGAACTAGCTCTATGACGAAGTGCCCCCTCGGCGGACGATATAGAAATGCTCCCGACTCTGCGACAAGTTCTTGCGATGCCCTCGTTCAAGGCCGCCGCAATCGAGGTGCTCGCGGGCGACATCGATACCGCGGTGGTCCGCTGGGTCCATTCGTCCGAGGTGTACGAGATGGGTGGGCTGCTGTCCGGAGGTGAGGTCCTTCTGACCACGGGCCTCGGTCTGCACGGGCGATCTCCCGAGCAGCTCACCGCCTACATCGACCAATTGGCGGACGCGGGATGCGTCGCACTCGCGATGGAAGTCGGGCGCTCGTTCCTCACGGCCCCTCCCGAACTCGTCGAAGCTTCGCGCCGACGGGGACTCGCGTTCTTGGCCCTGCACGCAGTAGTGCCCTTCGAGCGGATGGTCGAAGACTTTCACGACCTCATGCTCCGCCGCACTCTCGGTTCGGCGCAAGCGGGCGAGCCTGTCTGGCAAGAACTTCTGAGTCTCGTGGTTGCAGGCCAGGGCATGACCGCGCTGCTCGACAAGGTGTCACGACTCGCGGGGTGCGGCGTCGATCTGCTCGACGCGGATGGCAGAACCGTCGAGCGCAGCACAACCGGCGCAGAGCGATCCGAGACCGAACGCACTATCCACGACGTACGCGGCCCGACGAACTCACTCGGTCGACTTGTCCTGTGCGGGCCGGCAACCACACGCCGAACCGCCGTCGCAAACTGCGCCGCCGTCGCGGTAGCTCTGGAACTCGGCCGTCACGGCGATCTCGGCCCAAGACAGTCACTCGCCCAATCGGTGATCACCGACGTGGTGGGCGGTGTGCTCACATCGCACGGCGACTTGTCCGAGCGACTGACAGCGGCCGGGTGGACGCCGTTGTCGGAGGGGCACCACGTCCTCGTCGCCGCTGTCGACATCGATCGGCAAACCCCGGTTCGAGAGCTCGCTGACCAAGTACGCGACGCCGTGCGGGCCGTGCTCGGCTCCTGTGTCGTCGGGACTGCGGCCAATCACGTCATCGTGCTCGCGCACGGGTGGGCGTCCGCATCCCCCGCTCGAGTGCGGACTGCGTTCACCGAAGCCGACGAGCTGCTACGCCGCGGGCCGGGCGGTTCCGCGGTACGCACGCTCGGAGTGGCGACGCCGGTCGCGGATCTGTCGGGCGTCGGGGCTGCGGTCGCGCAAGCTCGTGAAGTCGTCCAGATCGCGCGGCGCTTCGGCTCCCGGACCGGAGTGATCCTCGCGAGGGACGTCGGCGTCCAACGACTGCTCGCCGCCGGAACGACACCCGCTTCGCTGTCCGTGTTCGTAACCGAGCAACTCGGTTCGCTGATCGCATACGACACAGCACATTCCGCCGATCTCGTCCGAACGCTCGACGCGTACCTCGCACATCGGGGCGGCAAGGCGAGAACCGCGGATTTCCTCGGCATTCGGCGTCAGTCGCTTTATGCACGGCTCACGCGTATCGAGAAGCTGATGGGTGTTTCCCTCGACGATCCGGCACAGGTGGTCTGCCTCGGGCTTGCGCTGACCGCATGGCGCATGCGCACCGGCCTTGATCCACAAGCAGCGTTCGAGCGTCTCCCCGGGTGAGCGACAACCTCTGCGATGATGAACGAATGACCGGAGCAGCGGAGTTGATGATCGAGATCCCTGCCGGCGAGGTGCACCTTCGGGACGACCGCAAAGGTACTGCGTGGACCTCGAAAGTCGAATCCTTCCGCCTCGCACGCCATCTCACCACCAGGGCGCTGCTTCACGGAGATTCCTCGGACGATTCGAGCAAACCAGCGGTCGACCTTTCATGGAAGGACGCCATCGCAACCTGCAACACACTTTCGGTCGCGGACGGTCTGACACCCGCATATCGAGACGTCGACACCGATTCTCCGCAGTGGGACCGGGGCGCAACTGGCTACCGGCTCGCCACCGAGGCTGAGTGGCAGTACGCATGCAAGGCCGGCACCTCCGGCTACCGCTACGGCGAGATCGACGAGATTGCCTGGTACAGCGACAATTCAGAGGGTAGAGCGCATCCCGTCGGAACCAAGACACCCAACAACTGGGGCCTGTACGACATGATCGGCAATGTCTGGGAATGGTGCTGGGATCTCTACGACCCCGAGGTTTACGGCACGTACCGGATCTTCCGCGGCGGCAGTTGGGCCGAAAGTGAGCGCGGTTGCGGCGCTACCGTAAGGAGGCGAAGCCACCCGACACTTGCTATCGACGACTTGGGATTTCGCCTAGCTCAGACGATCTGAGGGCAGACGGCCGAGGACTTCGAGCACAGCCTCGATCTCTTCTCGACTGCGCAGCCGAACTATCGGCAACGACGGCACATCGACAAGGACCGTGGCCATACGCCCGACGTTGCGTCCGTCGCTTCGCCAGGCCCAGCGCACCACGTGATCCGGATCGAACAGAATGGTGTGCAGTGGCGGCTCCATGTTGCGATTCCACAACACCTCTCGATGCAATCGCCGACGCACGGTTCGTGTGATCACCTGGCGCATCACCGTCCGCCGAGGCAGATCCAACCACAGCATCAGGTCCGCACGCTCGGCCAGAAGCTCACGCACCGCACCGTACTGCCACTCGGTCACCCAGGCCGGCTCGCTGGAAAAGCGTCGTACTTCGGTTTCGAAACTGTCGAGCGGAATCCAGCCGGGCCCGTGGAACAGCGAGTCCAGCTCAGTGTGTTCGATCTCGAGAAGCCGCCCGATTCGACCGGCGAGAGTCGTCTTTCCGGCACCGGAAGTCCCCGCGACAAGGATCTTCTGCGGACGAATCGTCAGCGCGGCGGGGTCTACGAAAGGCACCGATACACCCTAGGGGCCTTACACTTCGCAGTCCACCCATTCGATGTAACCGGTGCCGTTGATCGACGCACCGTCGAAGCTTCCCCGGTAGGTATACGCGCCGACGTATCCCTTGCCGTGACCGTAGCGCCACTCCGAGTCGATCTCGGCCTCGAACTCCACGACCGTCCTGCCGTGATCGCGTACCTGCCAACGCAGTACGCGCGGCACACGCATCTCGCGACCCTGTGGGTCGACGTGCAATGCGTCGGCGTACTCGAGCACGTCGAACTCGACGTCGTCGAAGACCTTCGCACTACCGTCGACAGTCCGAATGTAGGCGAGCTTGCACGCCGTAACCCCTGACGCTCGAACATCGGTGAGCAACAACTGATGCCGGTCGTCCAGTTGAACGATCTGGTAGGTGAAAAAGTCGGCCGGGAGCTTCCACGACTCGGGAAGCGCGCGGCGAGTCAACGATTGCGGTGTCATGCACCGCGCGTACTCGACGGTGCACGGAGCCGAAATACTCACCGGTCCATCCGGACTCGCAATTGTTCCGGAGCACTGTGCCAGCAGACTGACGTGGTCGTAGACGGGATTACGCACGAACCACGACGCTTGGTCCGTTGCCACGATCTCGAGATCGACGTCGAATGAGTCGTATCGCCCGGTGACACGGAAGTTCGGATAGCTGTTCTCGATGATCAGGTTGTCACCGAAGGCGATTCGCGAACCATCTTCTTCGAATGCACACTCATCGGCAGCGTCGTACGCCCGGTAGAAGTGATGGCCCGGCGCTGCGGTGGAACTCAGCACGGTTGCGGTGTTTCGCGCGTCTGGTGCAGCGAGATAGTCGTTGTCGAACACCACCGTCCCGGTTGCACCGATCAACGTCATGGTGTTGAGGTAACGGAGAGGCCCTGGCAGCCGGGGAACGAAGATCCCGTAGTGCGTCCACGCGAACTTCCGCGAAGCCAGGTGCGGACGCATCATGTCGGGCCGATCGAACGGGCGTACCGATTCCGCCATTCGCTTGTCGATCAGCGGTAGCGCGCCGTCCAGCAAGGCCCGAACCGCGGGTCGCCACAATCGGCGCGAGCGGGTGGCGGGAACAGGGTCGGAACGATCAACGGTTTGTCCGGTCACGCCCCTAAGTTAATGTAACCAGACGTAACAAACAAGTGTCGAATTTTCCTCGACGACCTCACACCCTGAACACCCGCGCCCTGCGCACGCGGCGAATAGCATGTGAGAATCCGCGTACCGGAACCGGTCGCAGAGAGGGCGCAACATTGCAGCACGAAGAGTCGTCGTTCACCGGAGTGGCCGGCACCAAGATCGTCTACGACGTGTGGACACCGGACCGCGAACCCACCGGGGTTCTCGTCCTGTGCCACGGACTCGGCGAACACGCGAGGCGCTACGACCATGTTGCTGCGCGGCTCGGGGAACTCGGGCTCATCGTGTACGCACCCGACCATCGCGGGCACGGACGCTCTGGCGGCAAGCGCGTTCACCTCAAGGAATTCTCCGACTTCACCGACGACGTCCACACGTTGTTCTCGATCGTGACGGCGGCACATCCCGGCAAGGACAAGTTCCTGCTCGGGCACAGCATGGGCGGCGCGATCGCCCTTTCCTACGCCCTCGACCATCAGGCCGATCTCAAAGCCCTCGCCCTGTCCGGACCTGCGGTGATCATCGCAACCGGCACTCCGAAGATCGTGATGCAGCTGGGCAAGATCGTCGGCAAATACCTCCCGGACGTGCCCGTCGAGAACCTGGAAGCTGCTGCCGTATCGCGTGATCAGAAGGTCGTCGACAAGTACAACGCCGACCCGCTGGTTCACCACGGCAAGGTTCCCGCCGGCATCGCGCGCGGCATGATCACCGCCGCGGAAGGCTTCCCGGCGCGCCTGCCCTCGCTCACCATTCCCGTACTGCTTCAACACGGCTCGGACGACCGTTTGACGGACCCGGCCGGCAGCAAGCTCGTCGCAGATCTGGCCGGCTCTTCGGATGTGACCTTGAAGGTGTACGACGGCCTGTACCACGAGATCTTCAACGAGCCTGAGCAGGAAGAAGTTCTGAACGATCTGATCGAGTGGCTGCGTCCGCGGGTCACCGGAGCATAGTCATGTCTACGTGCGGGATCCTGCTGGCGGCCGGGGTCGGATCCCGCATGGGCAAGCCCAAAGCGCTCGTCACAAACGCCGAGGGTCAGTCTTGGCTCCACCACGGGGTGACGACACTGCAGTCCGCAGGCCTCTCACCGGTCATCGTGGTCCTCGGCGCGCAGGCAGAGGACGCCCTCGAACTACTGCCCACCACCGATGTCATTGTGGTGATATCGGATTGGCAACACGGAATGAGCGCGTCACTGCGCTGCGGACTCGAGGCCGCCATGCGAATCGACGACGCAGATGCGGCAGCGATCTCTCTGGTCGACGTCCCGGACCTCAACGCCGACACCGTGACGCGGATCGTGGGTCACAGCTCCCCATCACGAAACATACTGCGAAGAGCTGTCTTTCACGGCCGTCCCGGCCATCCCGTCCTGATCGGACGCGACCACTGGCCGACGCTTGCAAAGTCACTCACCGGGGACGGCGGCGCCAACACCTACCTACGCGAACACGGGGTCGAGTTGGTGGAGTGCAGCGACCTCAGCAGCGGCGTCGACGTCGACTACCCCGAAGCCTGATCGCACGTCACAATCCTCCCAGGTGGTGGGTGTCCGTATTCGGTGTAAAGATGGCCCGATGAAACGTACAGTCGCCGCCCTGCTCGACATCGAGATCGACGAGGCGACCAACCTGGAGTTCAAGATCGCGGTGACGCGCGCGCCGGGTGTCGAACTGCTGGAAACGATGTCGTTCGTCCATGACGGCAATCCGCTCGAACCCCGCGAGATCACCGCCGAACACGGTACCCGGATTCACCTACTCGACTGTGCCCCAGGCAAACTGATCGTCAGCTACGACGCAACCGTCATCGGCCGCGCAGAACCGGCGTCGGTCAGCGACTACGACGTGTCGAAATATCTGCGCCCCAGCCGGTATGCCGAGGCCGACAAGTTCTTCGGTTTTGTCGCCGGGCAATTCGATCTCGCCACTCCCCCGGCCGAACTCCTCCTCGAAGTCACTCGCTGGGTGAGTACACATTTGAGTTATGTTCCCGGCACCAGTCGCGGCACCGACAGTGCGGTCGACACCTTGCTCGCCGGCGCCGGAGTGTGCCGCGACTACTCGCACCTGACCATCTCACTGCTGCGCGCCGTGGGGATTCCCGCTCGACTGGTGGCCGTCTACGCGCCGGGCTGCGATCCGATGGATTTTCACGCCGTAGTCGAAGCCAATATCGACCACGTCTGGCGCGTGGTCGATGCAACGCAATTGGCGCCGCGCAGCAATCTTGTGCGCATCTCGACCGGCCGAGATGCCGCAGACACAGCCTTCCTCGACAATCACGGCGGTTCGATCACGTTGCACGCCTCGGAAGTTCGCGCAGTCGTCGACGGCGTTCTCGACAACGACGACTACGCAACACTCACATCGATCGGCTGAAAAGCGTCAGGCGCTGATCTGGTTCTGCGAGGCCATCGTTCGCTCGAGGAACTTGATCGTGAGATCGACGATCGCCTTCCCCTCCCGAAGAGCTTTCCCGATCACCGGGAAAGCATGGATCTGCCCACTCCAGATGTGCGTTTCGACGGCTTGTCCTGCCTTGATCAAGTTTTCGGTCATGATCTCGACGTCCGGACGCATCAGTTCGTATTCGGCGGACACCAGGAACGACGGCGGAATCAGACTGGCGTCGGCGTTGATCGGCGACTGCGCACCAGGAATCTCGTCCGGCCCCTCGAGCCACCGGTCCTTGAGCTTTTCCACCTGTGACATCGGTAGGTAGGCATCACGTTTCATGAAATCGGGATCATGGTCCTCGAGGTTCACGTTGAGAAGAGGGGAATATCCCACCACGGCAGCGGGCCGCGTGATTCCGCGCAGTGCGGTAATTTCGGCGACCTTCATGGCCAGGTATCCGCCCGCCGAGTCACCGGCAACCACAATCTTGTTCGGGTCTTCGGCTGTCTCGAGCAACGCGGTGTACGCGGCCATTGCGTCCTTGACGGAGGTGCCGATGGAACCTTCCGGCAGCTGGCGGTAGCGCACGGAGATCACCGGTACTCCGGCCTTCGCAGAGAGCAAACCGCACAGTGCCCGGTGCGTTGCCAGACCGCAGAAGACGAATCCCCCTCCGTGGAAGTAGAGGATCGTGGCGCCGGCCAACTCGCCCTGCGCTTTGCGTGGATGCTGCACCTTCTCGCTGGGCACACCCCCCAGCGTGAAAGGCTCGATATCGAGGTTCTTCGGCTTCGGCAGTTTGTCCGCCATCGCATCGAGTCGCTCGAGTTGGCGGATACCACGTTCGGTGGTCGGCCAAAGGGTGAACATCGGCTTCACGAACGTCCTGGTCAGGCAGAAGATAACCCGCGCTCGCGGACTCACGTTCCAATGCCATACCGTCGAATTTCGCGTCCGCATAGCGTCCTCCCAGGTCAAGCCGTTTTGTGCATTTGAGTTACACATACTTGTCGGCTGCTGATGTGAACGATAACTGACGCTGCGTCAAAATGACACGACGGGTATGGATCAATTGCTCGAGCGTGTGCAAGTTCTGGTCGCGATCACGGCCGGGAGAGATATGCGCACAGTCCGCGGTGCCCTCCACGCATCATCGCTTCATGATTCCACTCGAACAGCGGCTTCGCGACCTTCGCGGCCAGACCAAGCGCTCCGGACACCGCTACCTGTTGCCGAAATTCGGCTGTGCAACCAGATCCAGCGGGGCGCACCGCCCAGCTACTCCACCCTGTCATTGCGCCGGTGAGACGCACTTTCAGAAAGCGGTCAACTGAGTCTTCCACCTCGCGTCGCCCGAAGACCAGCAGCGTCAGAGGGACAGCGCTGCGGATGGACATGGAGCCTGAATGCTCGTCGATCGTCCCGACTCGGCGTATCTGAGGCCACCACTGCGAATACCGTTCGGCATCCGCGAGAACCTCGTAGACGCGGTCAGCAGAGGCAGGAAGCGTCCAGACGCTGTGGAAGTCGAAGTCGGTCACGGCGTCCGAGCTAGCCGGTACGCACGGTGAGATCGCCGAACAACGAATACGCGACGACACGAATAACCGGTGCACCTGGGCCGGGATCCTGTCGACCCCCGTCGAATTCCCGATCTCCGAAAAGGTCGAAGCCACCCAACTCGACTGAAACACCCTCCGGAACCCGCAGCCTCGTGTCCCCGAAGATCGACACGATGGTGATCGTCGAGGAGGACGCTGTGATGGTTGCCGATCGCAGATCGAACTTGACGTCCCCGAACAACAGCAGAGCGAGTGTCTTTTTCGCCAAAGACCAACGGCCGGAGCGCTTCGTGTCACCGAAGACACCGACGATCGTTGCTTGCGGCGGCGACACCACAGCAGGTGGTGCCGCACTGAACGGCACGATCTGCTCGAGCTGCCCTCGATCTGCGGTGGGCGACCACACCACTGCCGCCTTGTCCGAGTACTCCTCGAGGGTCAAACGCCCCTCACCCACCGCGACTTCCAGACGCGCTTGGGCATCGACACGCAATTGATCGACGTCGTGGCCTTCTTCAGCAGCAGTCACCCAAGCACCGTAACCCGAACCTCGGGTGCTTACACGCCGGGCTTGCTCAGTATTCGAATGTCTCCACGCGTCGCAGGATCTCCTCCGCGATCTTGGCGGGACTCCCGCCCACGTCGACGACGATGGCCTGTTCGTCCGGGTCGACGGCCTCGAGTGTCGAGATCTGGGAGTCGAGCAGCGAGGCGGGCATGTAGTGATCGAGGCGAGCGGTCAATCGCTGGCCGATCTGATCCCGCGAACCGGCGAGGTGCACGAACACGACGTGCTCACCGCGAAGCACGTCGCGGTAGCTGCGCTTGAGTGCCGAACACGTGACGATGCCCGGCTGACCGGCGTCGGTATGGCTCTTGATCCAGACGGCGATCTTGTCGAGCCAGGGCCAGCGGTCTTCGTCGTTCAACGGATGCCCGGTCGCCATCTTGTCGATGTTCGCCTGCGGGTGGAGATCGTCGCCTTCTTGAAGGTCCCAACCCATCGCTCCGGCGAGCATGCCGCCGACCGTCGACTTTCCCGAACCCGAGACACCCATCAGGACGAGCACGGGATACTGCTTCTGCTGTGCCGCTTCGGTGTTCATGTGCTCGCCTACCTAGATGAATGCGCTCAACACGAGCACTCCGGCCAGGCCCGATACCGAGATGATGCATTCCATCACGGTCCAGGTCTTGAGGTTCTGTACCACGCTGACGCCCAGATACTCCTTCACCAACCAGAATCCGGCGTCGTTGACGTGCGAGAGGAAGAGCGAGCCCGCACCGATCGCCAAGACCATCAGCGAGACATGTGCGGACGAGAGGTCTGCCGCAACCGGAGCGAGGATGCCCGACGCCGTCACCGTTGCCACCGTTGCCGAACCTGTTGCGACGCGGATCAATACCGCTACCAGCCAGGCCAGGAACAGCACGGGGAGGCTGCTGCCCTTGATCGCGTCGGCGATCACTCCGGCGATACCGGTGTCGATCAGGACCTGCTTGAAACCACCACCGGCGCCGACGATCAACAAGATGCCTGCGATGGGAGGTAGGGAACTCTCGAGTGACTTCGAGATGGCCTTGCGGTCCATTCCGCCGCCGCGACCCAGCAGCACCATACCGACCAGAACCGCGAGACCCAAAGCCACAACGGGTGTTCCGAGGAAGTCGAGGACGGACTTGGGGAGTGCCTCGGAATCGGGTGCGATCACGTCTGCAAATGCTTTGCCCAGCATGAGAACAACCGGCAGGAGGATCGCTGCGAGGGTAGCCGCGAACGAGGGCCGCTGCTTCTTCTCTTCCTCGCCTCGATCTTCGCCTGTGACAAAAAGATCCGGGACCTTCACGTCGACCCACCGCGCGGCGTACTTACTGAAGACCGGTCCGGCGAGAACAACCGTGGGGATCGCGACGAGGACACCGAGAGCGAGGGTGAGGCCGAGGTTTGCGTTCAAAGCCGAGACGGCAACCAGTGGCCCGGGGTGCGGCGGAACCAAACCGTGCATGGCCGAGAGGCCGGCGAGGGTGGGGATCGCGATGCGCATCAGGGACAAGCCGGAACGCCGCGCGACGAGGATGATGACCGGCATCAACAGGACGAGACCGATTTCGAAGAACATCGGCAGACCGATCACTGCGCCGACCAGAGCCATGGTCCACGGAAGCGCCTTGGTGCTGGAACGGCCGACCAGCGTGTCGACCACTCGGTCGGCACCGCCGGAATCGGCGAGGAGTTTGCCGAACATCGCGCCGAAACCGATCAGGATTCCAACGCTTCCCATTGTCGACCCGAAGCCTGTGGCGAACGCCGCGACCGACTCGGCCGATCCGAGGCCGGCCGCCAGACCGACGCCCACCGCGCCGATGGACAGCGCGAGGAAGGGATGCAGGTCCAGCCAGGTGATCAACGCGATGATGACCGCGACGCCGGCGACTGCAGCGATGATCAATCGTGCGTCGCTACCAGCGGGGACGACCTCGGCCGCCAGCAATGCTGTGGTGTTCATAGGGACTCCCAGTCCGATGAGTGATTGAGGTCACTGTTCCTTAATTAACCTACAATTTCAAGAGCAGACACTAATTTGTAGTATTTATTCGGCTTCCACCGGGCTTACTCCATACGCATGGGACGATCTACGTATGCCTTCTGTCCCGTTTCAGCAGTTACACGACTCGATGCTGGAACAGCTCGGCCAAGACATAGTCGGTGGTGTGCTCGCTCCGGGAACCACGATCTCCGCCGACGAGGTGGCAACGCGATACGACGTGTCGCGAACCGTCATCCGCGAAGTTGTCCGCGTTCTCGAATCCCTCGGACTCGCCTCGGTTCGTCGACGCGTCGGAATCACCATCCTGGGCTCCGAACACTGGAACTCGCTCGACCCCAATGTCATCCGCTGGCAACTGGCCGGTCCTGATCGGTTCGAGCAACTTTCGATCCTCAGTGAACTCCGTTCCGGCATCGAACCTCTGGCTGCGCGACTGGCCGCAACTCGCGCCACACCTGAGCAGTGCGGCGCTCTCACTGCAGCCGTCATCGGCATGTCAGCTACCTCGCGCGCTGCCGATACCGACGCATATCTCGGCCATGATTCCGACTTTCACCGCACACTGCTCGCCGCTTCCGGCAACCCGATGCTGCGGGCGATGTCGCAGATCGTCGTCGAGATACTCGAAGGCCGCACCCGCCACTCGTTGATGCCCCACGAGGCCGACCCCGAAGCGATTCACCTGCACGGAGTGGTCGCATCTGCTATTCAGGCCGGGGACGCCGACGCCGCGGAAGCCGCCATGCGCTCGATCGTCGCGGAATCCGCAGAAGCGGTCGAAACAATGCGCGAAAGCCCCGAACCGCCGCCTCATCTGTAAGTCGAGCCACAGACTCGGCGGAATTGGCCCGCAACTGCTCCGCAAGTGGAACGCTTGGCGCCATGACAGCACTCGCTACCCAGAACAGCGCACTCTGATGGCCCGCCCGGTACGCGTCGTCGTCCTCGGTGCCGGATCGTGGGGAACCACGGTGGCCGGCCTCGCCGCCCGCAACACCCCGACCCTGTTGTGGGCACGCAATTCCGAAGCAGCCGACGAGATCAATTCGCAACGGACCAACTCCAAATACCTTGGTGAGCGCAAACTTCCCAAGGGGCTCAAGGCAACCTCGGATCTGGTCGAAGCCGCCCGCGAAGCGGACGTACTCGTATGCGGGGTGCCATCGCACGCCGTTCGCTCCACCCTCGCCGAGATCGCCAACGAGGTTCGGGCGTGGGTCCCGGTGTTGTCGCTGTCCAAGGGTCTCGAGCCCGGCACCCGGCAGCGCCCCACCGAAGTGATCGCCGAGTGCCTGCCCGGCCATCCCGTCGGATTGCTCGCGGGCCCCAACATCGCCAAGGAGATCGTCGACGGCATGGCCGCGGCATCGGTCGTGGCCACCCAGGACGATCGCGTCGCCGCCGCGCTGCAACCCCTGTTCGCGTCGTCGGTCTTCCGCGTCTACCGCAACACCGACGTGCTCGGCTGCGAACTCGGCGGCATCCTCAAGAACATCGTTGCCATCGCCTCGGGCATGGCCGACGGTCTGGGAGTCGGTGACAACACTCGTGCGATGGTGCTCGCACGTGGTCTCGCCGAGATGACCCGACTCGGTGAAGCGATGGGCGCCAACCCGCGCACCTTTGCCGGCCTCACGGGCGTCGGCGATCTGATTGCCACCTGCATGGCTCCGACTTCTCGGAACCGTCGCGTCGGCGAAGCTCTGGCGCAGGGATTGACCGTCGAGGAGGCGGTCGCCAAGCTCGGTCAGGTCGCCGAGGGCGTCAAGACCGCCCCCACTGTCATGGATCTGGCCCGTGAATACGGCGTCGACATGCCGATTGCCGCGGAGGTCGAGGCCGTCATCGGCGGTCGCCAAAGTGCCAGCGACGCATATCGCGGACTTCAGAAGGTTGCCCCGGGCGGCGAGCACGAAGTGGCGTGAGGAAGATCTACAGGTATCTAGCGATTTGGCAAGATACCTGTAGATCGCCCGAGATCACGAAATTGGAGCGTCGACGAAGATGTCGATCGCCAACGGTGACCGACCGCCGTACTGCGAGAAATCCGAGATCCCCGCCTCGCGCAAGATCTCGACGTCGAGCACTGTACGACCGGTATCCGTGCCGGCGGGACGCCCGAGAATCTCGACAGCCGCATCGGCCATGATCTCGGGTGAACGCGAGTGCTCGATACTGTCGTCTCCCCCGAGCAGGTTTCCGACAGCGGCCGTGGCGATCATGGTCTCCGGCCACAGGCAATTACTCGAAATCGGTGCACCTGAATACTCTGCGGCGATGCCCAAGGCCGCCAATGTCATTCCGTATTTGGCCAGCATGTAGCCCGGATGAGCACCCAACCAGTGCGGCGAAAAGTTGAGCGGCGGCGACAGCGTCAACACGTGCGCGTTGGCCGAAACCTGAAGGTACGGAAGGCAGGCGCGGGTGAGCGCGAATGTGCCACGGACGTTGACCTGCTGCATCAGATCGAATCGCTTCATCGCGAGATCTTCGGTTTTCGAGATGTCGAGGACGCTCGCGTTGTTGACCACGATGTCGATGCCACCGAAGTGCTCTACCGCTGCAGCCACGGCCCGCGCGATGTCGTCGTCGTTCCTCACGTCGCCGACGACCGGAACGGCATGACCCTCGAGCTCGTTCAACTCGTCCACAGCCGTGTGGACAGTTCCGGGCAGCCTGGGATCCGGCGTATCGGTCTTGGCGAGCAACACGATATTTCCGCCGCGGCGCGCTATCGCACGGGCGATGGCAAGTCCGATGCCACGGCTTCCCCCGGACATGATCGCGGTTCGTCCGCGGAAGTTCTTGTCGTCCAAAACGAATCCTTGTCATCGTCGACGGTCTTCGTCGCTGCGGATGTGGCCGCGGGAAGTCCCGGCACGACCACTCGTCGACTTCCACGATATGAGCGCCTTCACGCGATGACTACGGCCGCGGAGCATCAACAATCGTTGATCCATTGTCCCGTCAGGACAACTGATCAATGCGGTCAGCCACCCACCGGGCGCAGGATCCACCATCCGCCGAGCACGAGCACCGCGACGTTCACGAGCAGGAACAAACCGACCCAGACGATCGCGGGTATCGGTGAGAGCCTGGCCAATTGGTCGGCGTCCGAGTCCGGTGCCCCGCCTCGCCGCATTCGCTGCCGTTGAAGTTCCACGACCGGGCGCGGTCCGGCAAAGAGCAGGAAGAGCGTCAGGAAGTACGCTGCGGCCACTTGCTGCTCCTGGGTCCCCCACCAGACGAGCCCGAACAACACGGCTCCCACGACTGCAAGTGAGAAGACTCCGTAGAGGTTTCGGATCAGGACCATCATCACCGCGATGACGAATACGCCGATCCACAGCACCGAGACCGCACGCTGCGCGCCCAACAACCCGGCCGCGCCGAGTCCGAGAATCGACGGTCCGACGTACCCCGCGAACGTCATCAGAATGACGCCGAAGCCGGTCGGTTTGCCCGACGAAATCGCGACACCCGACGTATCCGAATGCAGGCGAAGACCTTTCAACCGTCGGCCGACCAGGACGGCGACGATCAGATGAGCGCCCTCGTGTGCGATGGTGACGACGTTGCGGGCGATCCGCCACAGGTGTGGTTCGAGAACGATGATCACGGCGATCAACGCGGCCAGTTGAACCACCCACACCGGCGGATTGGGACTGAGCGCCGCCACCCGATCCCACGCGGTTTCGAGCGCGTTCACTCCGCTTGTCCGCGCAGGTATCGGCCGAAGTGCGGGACCGTGAATCCGATGGATCCACGTTCTGCCGAATAGATCAGCCCCTTCTTGATCAGTCCATCCCGTGCCGGCGACAGGGAAGCCGGTTTGCGCCCCAACTCGACGGCGATCTTCGCGGTTGCGACGGGCCCGTCGTCACCGGCGAGATCGGCCATGGCGCGCATGTACTCACGCTCCGCGGGCGTTGCTCGCTCGTACCGCGATCCGAAGAAACCGACAGCGAGTTCTTCCTCAGCCGTCGGCGCGCCGACGCGCACGTCTTCTGCCGTGATCGGACTCGACGCCGCCACATCCCACGTGGCTTTTCCGTAGGCCTGAACGAAGTACGGGTACCCGTCAGCCGCTTCGTACAGAGCGTCGAGCGCGGATTCGGTGAACTCGACGTCCTCACGCTCGGCAGGTGCAATCAGCGCCTGATCTGCAGCTTCACGCTCGAGGCGGTCGATCCGGTGGTAGCTGAACAGGCGCTCCGAGTAGCTTTTCGACGCCGACAGCACAGCAGGCAGATGCGGAAGCCCCGCCCCGACGACGATCAGCGGTGCCGCGTCCTGACTCAACTCGTGGCAGGCCCCGCAGATCGCCGAGACATCCGCTGCTCCGAGGTCCTGCATCTCGTCGATGAAGATGGCGATCCCGACGCCGACATCCCTGGCCAGCGACGACGCATCGAGCAGCAACTCGACGAGGTCGATCTCGATGTCGCCGCTGTCTGCCCGACCTTTGATCGCGGGTGCATCGATGCCTGGCTGCCAGCGCTCGCGCATTCCCTTGTCCGCAGTGGCGCGTAGGGCAAACGATTTGAGGACTCCGAGGAACTGCTCGACCCGCTCCGGATCGCGATGGGAGACCGCGATCTCTCGGACTGCCATGTGGAGCGCTGACGAGAGTGGGCGTCGTAAATCCTGATCGGGGCGCGCCTCGATCTTGCCTGTCCCCCAGCTTCGGGAGATCGCGGCCGAACGCAACTGATTGAGCAGGACGGTCTTGCCGACGCCACGCAATCCGGTGAGGACAACACTTCGTTCCGGGCGGCCACGCGCAATTCGCTCGAGAACGACGTCGAAGGCGTCGATCTGCTTGTCGCGCCCGGCGAGTTCCGGCGGGCGTTGACCGGCACCGGGGGCATACGGATTGCGCACGGGGTCCATGCCCATCGACGGTACAAGCAGGGTAGACGAATATCCCGCTCTCTAGCGCGTGTCCTAGAGAGAACTAGGAACCGCAATATCGGCGCTACCTCGTCGAGCTCTCCCTCGACCGGAACCAAACCAGGGCCGGGCTACATGAGGGCCAGCGCTCCTAGTCTTGTTTCCCTGTACGCGTACGACGAAACCGGTGGCGTACCTTCAGCGGCAGATCTTAAGAACAGCAAACTTACTCCTGCAATCACTCAAGAACTGATGCCATTCATTCTTGCGCGTCAAACCAGTAAGCACGGACACGTTTCAAATACGGGTGCCGGGAACTGAAGCACTCCCCATAGGTCGCTTCGAAGCCCTACGAACTTCTCAGAAACGAGGGTGCGTGATCCGGAATTCCCACATGGCGCCTTCTGCTTGTGGCGAAGAGGTGTCATCTGTTCGGATGAATCTGCAGAATTCCGTTGATGATTGCCCCAGATGGTCCTACCATGACCGACAGTTGGAAATGTAAATAGACCAAGGGAAACTGAAATGCTTCTACTGAGGCGGACCGTGCAGGCAAACTCATTCCACTCGCGACAATTAACTGTTTTACTAACTTTAACCGCAATATTCTTCGGTTCGTTAATTACAGCACCGACCGCACGTGCCGTTACACCAAAACCCGTGCAGCTAACGGTTCAACAAGCATGTTCTTCGGCAGACTATGTACTTATAGGAGCAAGAGGGTCAGGAGACCCGTCGGATGGGCAGTTCGGCGGCTTGGGTAGTGTGGTCTATTCCGCCTATCAATATCTTACCGACAAGTTAGCCAAGCGCAACACCTCCATTGCCGCAATACCCGTCACGTATCCTGCTCAAGAAGTCCAATCGTTGGCCCTCACACTAACGGGGAAAAGTTACTATTTCGATGGACTAGCCCAGGGTGTTAGCGATATCCGGAAATCAATTAACACTTTTGAAACGTGGCCCGGATGCAAAGGAAAGCAACTAGTTCTCATCGGATATTCCCAAGGAGCAATGGTTATCAATCGAGTCCTCCAAGAGCCAAACAAGAACCATCCTGTCTTTTTCTCTGCCAATATTCTCATCGGTAACGGTGACCGGCACTCCAACGACCGCACGATACCGGTCGGAAATGCCAGAGCAAACTCCAAAGGAATCGGCTTTACATTTCCTCCGATGAGTGGAACCAAATTCGTCCCCCTGGCACCGCTCGACATTAACGCGGTAAATGTTTGCGTTGACGGAGACATAGTCTGCGCACCTCACTTGAACACCGTCAAACCTCCCTGGTGGTGCACTGCATTACTCAGTAAAGCTTGTTCCGCTTTCTGGTCCGTCGTTGCAGGAGTCGATCTATACAGACAGGTAAATCTACACCTTACCTCTTACGCCGGCAGTTCCATCTTGCGCCAAGCTATCGACAATCGATTCGATTGATTCCCGCACTCACAAACCAGATTGAGGTAAACCATGATGTCTATTAGAAGAAACTTGGGGCGGGGCGTCGGGCTCGCTTCGGTTGCACTGGCTACATACATATGCATCTTCTTCGCCTCATCGGCCAGAGCTGCCGGGCCGACCATTGAAATCAAAGAATCCGGCTCCACCGTGACTGCAAGAATTTTAGAGATCCCAGAAAATCTTCCCTGCGCAATGGTTGCATGGGACGGCGCCAGGTACAGCGAGGCCGATTTAGATTCTTCCGAGAAGGCAGAATCCTTCAACGATCAGGCGTTGACGACACCGGATCCTCAGTTCATTTTCACCAATTCGAATGAATCAACCATGGAGATTGAATTTCCGTTACCAGGAAAATTTGTGATTGCGGTAGGGTGTACATCTCTGGAGGACGGCACAGATACCGCTTATTCGACCAAGACAATAACAATTAGAAAAAATGGGACAGGAAGCATTAACACCGGAAGCTTTGGAAGCTAGACGGCAAGCAGCACGCAGATTCCACCTCCAATCATTTGCGCGACCCAAACAGCGTATACAGCCCGACCGTGCCAACTAGAAAGTATTCGCGGGATCCCGTCAGTATGTAAGTGCATTCGCTGCGAAAGTGCGAACCCCACGGGCGGCTTCGATACGTCCCCCGAGGGCAGGACCGTGGTTCCGAGTTTGCTGATCCTGCTTACCCCCCAGCGTCATCGCGGACGGATCGCCCGGCGCGATCGAATCCACTTCGATCAGGATGTCACGGCATCCCTCTTTTGGGTTTTCTAAATCCTGGCGAGGCGGTCAGCAAAAATCAACCATTTGGCTACTCGCCGCAAAGGACTTTGTCATCACAGAATCATGCCGATACTCAGACCTTCGCGGCAAGCTAGAGTTCTGCCGCTCGGGCGAAGTCCCCGGCCACGTGGGCTCCAATTGCTCCGGCCAGAATGATCGCCGGATGCGTCGCGGCCAGATAGAGCCCCGACACGCCTTCGGCGAAGCCCAGCAGCGGGCGGCCACCACGCGGGATGGGACGGTCAGCGACTACCGCCTCGATCAGTTCCACTTGGTCACCGTCCTCGAGCTGACTGCGGATCGCGTTCAGCGTCGGCCCCGCAAGCTCACGAACATCTCCGGAGAACCCGACCGGAACATCTTCAGCCGCAATCAGTGTCGTGTCGTCCAATTGCCGGATCTCGAAATCCGGAGAGGAGAGTATTCCGTTCACCAATGGGTGGGGCGTCGAGAATCTGATGAGACAACACGGGGAGGCGTCGACCTCGACGTCCACTCCCGCCGACGCCGCGAGTCCAGGAATCGCGGTACCCGCAGCGAGCACGGTGGCCGATCCGTAGACGGGACCGTCGGCAGTCATTACTCCGCACACTCTCATGCCCTCCGCGAGCACCCCGAGCACACTGACATCGGAATACACTGTGGCACCGTACTCTTCGGCACCTCGCAGGAGCGATCGAGCGAACGCAACCGGGTCAACGCCACCGTCATCAGGCGCGTACGCTGCGACCGAGGGGGTCGTCCGCAATCCCGGCTCACGAGCAAGGATCTCCTCTTTACCGATGAGGTCGACGGGATGGCCGAGTGCTCGATGAGCATCTACGAACGCTCGAGTCTCCCCTTCCGTCTCTTCCCAGGTGATCGCGCCTCTGCGGCGCAAACCGATTGGCTCGACGAGTTCGCGCTCCAGGCGGTCGAATTCTACTGCAGCGCCTTGCCGGAACGGATCTGAGTAAGTTTCTGCGGCACTCTTCGAGAGGCCGACCCAGGCAAAGGAGTTGCCGGTCACCCCTCCCGCCACCGAGCCGTGCTCCAGCACGGTGACTCGGAGACCAACGCGCGCCAGGTGATACGCGATCGACGCGCCGACGATGCCGGCACCAATCACCAGGATCGGACTGTCGTTTCGACCATTCGGATGCGTCACCAGTGGACCATATCTGCGAGCCGCAACGTGGATCCACTCAATTTGGATGCGAGGACTTCGGCGGTAAACGGAGGACTAAGCCTCGGCGCACATCGGGACCGATACGGTGTGCTCATGCTCTGGCGTTGGTTCGCAGTCGTGATCGTCATCCTCGCTGTTGCCGGCATTTGGCACGTGACCATCCCCGACCGTCCTGTTGCCGCAATAGTCGACGCCGAGACGCTGGGGTGCGCGACCCCGTATCCGATCGGCCCGCTCCAGACGACACCAACTGCGACAGTTCCAGACGATTTCGTACCCGTCGCCGCCGTCACGTGCGACCCGTTTGTCAGCGACAACGTGGCAGCCGACCGAACCGTCAGCTTCTCTGCTCATCGTTGGGAGGGCGATTTCAGTCGGGCGGTGGAAATGCTGAACCGCTCGTCCGCGCACAAGACTTGGTTCCCCGAAGGCTGCGGTGACAACTACAGCCTGGCTGTCCTGGAGCAATTCTGGTTGGTCGACGATCGAGACCGAGCAACTCGGCCGGGGTATCCCTCCGATTCGTGTGGACTACCGAAACCCGGTGGCCTGGCCGCCATCAAGGAACTGACACCGGTCGGCAGTACCGAACACCGAATAGCGTTGTCCGACGATCAGATCTACGAACTGTCGCATTGCACGCCGACCTACCGACCAGCCACGACAGGTACAACGGCGCTGACATCGCTGTCGGCGGGCAGCGTTTTCTGCCGATTCTCCTCCACCGAATTCGTAGGCACATCGTCTACGACGGAAACCTTCGACGGACTTCCACCCGCTCCCGACTGTGACGCGGTGGCCACCGAGGTGGCGTCGACGATCTACGTGGACCGTCCTACGAACGAGGAACGATTACTCACCGTCGAGATCGACGGCTGTCGGCGCGTCATCGCCGACGGATACGCACCGATGCAAGCGTCGGACGAGCTGTTGGTGTCTTTCCGGTAGTGCTGTGCCACAATGCAGTTGATCTCCCGCCCGGATGCGTAGGTCCCGATGTGACCAGTGACAGCACTCAAAACCTGTCAGGCGCCCGGGAACTGAAGGTGCGCCTGGGTCTTTCCCAGAACCGTCTGGCCCTTGTGCGTGACTGTGACATCGATCCGCGTTGTCCGCATCGTGGCGTCGATCCGCGCGATCTTCGCAGTGATGGAGAGATCAGCACCATCGACGGCATCGACTACGACGGGCCGAGTAAAGCGAGTTTCATACGAGATCACACCGCTCGGGTCACCAAACCAGTCGACGATGGCCTGCAAAGCAATTCCGGCAGTGAGCATTCCGTGAGCCAGAACTCCCGGTAGCCCAGCCGCGGTAGCGATTGCGTCGTTGAAATGGATCGGGTTCATGTCGCCGGAGGCACCGGCGTAGCGAACTAGGTCATCACGAGTGAGGACCAGATCAACCTTCGCGACGATGTCACCAAGGACGAGGTTTTCGAAAACCGGCACGACGGGTACGGTCATGCGCCTTCTCCTCGCGCCAGTAGCGTCGAGGTGACCGTTGCTACCAAAGCGTCGGTCACGTCGTGGATCTCGGAAACTGTCGACAGGATCGCACTGCCTGCTCGCACTGTCACCCCTGTAATCGTCAGTGTCGTAGACAGGTCATCGCCAGCGACTATCGGACGCTGATGCTCGATCTTCTCGGAAGTATGGACCACACGAGTCGGATCGAGCCCGGTATCCGGCGTACGCAGCAGTGCCATGATCGCTCGTTGCTGGACAACGGTTGTGAACGTTGTCGGCGCGATGACATCGACGAACCCGGCCTCCCTGGCGACACCGACATCATGATGCAAGGGATTGCTCGAACGCACCGCCAGAGCGAACTCGCGAATCTTCTCGCGCCCGACAAGGTACGAAGACGAGGGAAACACCCGGCCGGCGAGCGCTGGGTTCACAGGAGACATCCCGGAATACTAACGGCGGCCGACTTCGGGTTGATTCGTGGCCTGAGGTCTCGTCGGCCCGAGAATGCGATCGAGGAGACGCTCAACCAACTGCACCGCCAATTCTGCTGTGCCGTAGCCGGGAAGCATCCCCTGGGCGAGCCCGGCGACAGCCGCCAGAATGAGCTCGGCGTCGAGGTCGGGATCCATTGACGGCGCAACCGCGTCCCGATTGGTCACTCGTTGAAGCTGGCCGGAAATGAGCGCTGTCAACTCTCTTGGCGCAGTGAGGGTTTCCTCGGCGGCGATTCCTTGTCCGGTCAGTGCGGCAGCGTGGAAGGCGCCGAGAACAATCGCTTCCTCCCGACGTTGTCGATCGAGCGGGAGCATGCCAACAAGGAACGCTGAAATAACCTCGCGGGGTGTCGCTTCCGCGCCAAGAACAGACAACTCCTGCATCAAGCGAGCACCCGCATCCTGACGCACAGCTTGATGCGTCGCGAGAAGGAATTCCCGCTTCGTGCCGAAGTAGTACTGCACGAGTCGCACCGAAATCCCTGCCTCGGCAGCAACGGACTGAAATGTCACCGCCGCGAGTCCACCGTCGACAATCACTCGCCGCACCGCATCGGTGATCTCCCGTTGCCTCACTTCATGGTCGACCAGTCGCGGCATGAGGCTGTCCTTCCCCTTTCGAATGGATGACTTTGACTCGTTAATGATACGCACGTACCGCATTAGTGATACGGTCATACCATCAAAATTGAAAGCAGCGAGAGGGAGGCTCATGCCGAAGATCGGACGATTCAAGAACGAGGCATCAAAGCAGGCGTACGAGAGCATCTACCGAGAACTGGAGGGCACCTGGCCGGTTCCGTCGACACAACTCGACGTGCCGACATCGTTCGGAACTACCCATGTCCGTAGGTCGGGGACCGGCACGGAGACGCCGATCGTCCTGCTGCACGCAGTCGGCGCCAATTGTCTGCAATGGCACATCGTCATCGAGGACCTGTGCCGAGACCGAGTCGTTTATGCGCTGGACACGATCGGTACTGCAGGCCGCAGTGTGCAGACCGCTCCATTGACCGGGGAATCCGACTTCGCCACCTGGGTGGGCGAGGTATTGAACGAACTCGGGGTCGATCGCGTCCACCTGGTCGGCTACTCGCATGGTGCGTGGCACGCCGTTCTAGTAGCACTTCACGCCCCTGAACGACTGGCGAGTGTGACCCTAATCGAACCGGGTGGAGTCTTCGACAAGCCCTCGTGGCGTGTGCTGCTGAAGATGATCCGCGCCGGTATGCGCCGCACCGACAAAAATATTCGCAAGCTCAACGATTGGCTGTCCCCCGGGTACGTCATCGGCGATCGCGAGTTCGCTTTGGTTACAGAGGCATTGAACTACCGGCCCGGTGTCGGGTGGGCACGAATGCTCAAGGATGCAGAAGTGCAGTCGATCTCGGTCCCAATGCTCGTAATCTCCGGCGCTGAGACGGTGGTCTCCAACCCCGAGCAGGTGGCCGCGAGGTTAGCTGATCTTGTACCTGAAGCCGAAGTGGAGATCTATGCCGGAACCGGCCACGGAATCCTGGGACACATACCCGATCGGGTGATTCCCCGACTCATGAAGTTCGTCCGCAATCATGACGACGCGAAGCGGACGTGATCTCGCGGACCAGCCGCCGACAAGGTGGTGATGAAGCCGGTCAATCAGCTGGCCAAGGCGGTACAACTGACAGAGGAGAACATTCCTCTCCGACCACCGCGGTCGGGTAATGGTGGCCGTTGCCGCCGCCGTTTTGGTCGTGGCGGGAGGTCTGTGGTGGACGAAGACCATCTCCTCGCGCAGATACTCGGTGGCAGTGCTTCCGACTACGAGTCCGATCTGACGATCACAGATGCGGACATACCTGGGCTCGCGGTGACGGCCCGAGGTCGAACCCCCAGCGCTGCCCGAGCATTGGCGACCGACGCCGCCGAAGCTCTCTGTTCGATGTTCGAAGAAGCCAACGCAATGACTTCCGGAGGGTTCACGTTCACCGTCGTTCCACCGGGGACCTGACGGATCTATGGTCAGTAGCGCGGCCGCACCAGGTTTATGCCTGTTCGCGCTCGGCTGCGAGGGCGACCGCCTGTTCGAAGGTATGGACGAGCACTGCACGTCGAGCGACCTTGTGATCCTCGTCCGGTTCGAGTTCGTCAATGTAGCCATCCCACACGCGCAGATATCGATCGCGCCAGTCGATCAGCACTTGCGTCGATGGAAAGGTCACACCGACTCGTTTCGTCTGGGCAATATCGGTGAGGATCTCGAGCCACGCCGGCACCATCTCCCCGCCCCATTCATCCGGCTCCAGACTCGAATCGTCTTCGAACTCGGCAGTGATGTCGTCCACGATTCGACCGGTCAGGGCCCCCAACCCATCCGCGACGGTGTCACTGTCAAAGTTTCCCGGACCCCAGACTCCCACAAGCCCTCCCATATCGATTGCGGATAAATTCAGGTCGACAGTCGCGTCGCCGTCGCAGCAGGCCGTGAGCGTGCTCGCAGTCGCAGGTCGGCAATTGCAAATTGGAGAATCTGCCGCCCGCTCAGTCAGAGCTTGCGGTCATTGGCGCCCGCCCAAATCGGACTGTCGACTATCTTCCGAAACTTCGGCGACCCACCGATTGCTGAAATTTTGAGCATCAACCAGTTCCAGATTCTCACAGCCACCTCCGCGTCGTATCTCACCGTCAACACTAACCGACCGGCGAGACTCTTTTGGCTACCGGTACACCACTATGCGTCGACCAGTTAGATCAAGTGTGAACTCGAACTGGCGCAACAGATCGCCGGGAACTGCAGGAGCGCTTGGGTCTTTCCCAGAACCGTCTGGCCCTTTGTGCGTGACGGCGATTGGTTCTGGGTGCATCGATCCGGTCGGAAGCACTGCGATGTTTGTCGGCACACGGAATTGCGCTCGGTGGAGATCGAGGATCCGTATCCACGGGTGTCGCAGGCAATTCCTGAAGATTCGCAGGGGAAATAGCTGCGCATCGCCACCCCCAACAGCGATTCCGTCGATTGTGTAACAACCACACGAAGAACAGCCATCGATGTCCGAAAGGAAGACTGATCCGGCGAGACCGCGAGGTAGTGTCACATCTGCCCAGCAAAACTCGCCACGATCTCGAGAAGACGGTCGGCCTCGCCAACTGCCACTTCTGACGTTACGACGTTGCTGGGCAGGTGTTTACGGAAAAGGGTTTCGCACGCCGGGTACCGATCGCTGATGGGACTGATCACCCCTTCTCCGAAAGATGTTGGTAACGAATCGAACCCCGAGCATAGAGGTGCAACGATTGGGCGAGTTGATTCAACGCCCCGATGTGCGATCTATCTGTTTGCGCCAATCATTTTCGGCAAAGGCTTAATTCGCCGAACGGGGCCGGGTACTGCAATAGCTGGTCGAGTATTCGATCACGCGTCTTACGCTAAGGAAGGACCGAGAACATGACTGAAGTAATTTCGTGGATTGTCCAGAATCCGATTGGTGCCGTCGTCGCGCTTGTTGCCGACATCATAATATTGACGATGTCGTCTGTCGCGGGATACTCGTAACCGAATCCGCCCGTCCTTCACGGTATTCCTAAGTCGGGGAACTACATTCGAAACACAGAGGGCCGCAACCGCAGCGTACTGTCGGCGCTCGTCACTGACCTTTCGTGGCCTCATATGCCCAACTGCGCTGGGTCCGTACTGACGTCCCTCGTGTCGAGTGTCGCACCACCAGTTTCAATCAGTCACGCCATCACTACTCAGGAGGAATCACAATGGGTTCGATCAACGCATTCAACGAATGGGTCAACCAAGCTACGTATGCGGGCGACCCGTTTGCCACCGCCATAGCGATCGTCCAGTTCTTCGCGGTGAGTCTCGTCAACCTGTTCACCGGCGGCCCCATTCTTTAATGGAGTCCACTCGGTCTCACTTCTGCTCGGCGTCCATCGCAGCCTGTTCTTCGGCTGTACTGCTCCTCGCGAAAGGTGGCCGGGACATCGCTGACGAGCATGATGCGCAGTTCGGCCTCGCGGATGGTCAGTGAACGCAGTTTTGGACGGTCGATCAGGACGAGTCGACATCGGAGCGAATGAACACCGAAGTGCCCAAGCATGTTCGACGCTTGGGCACTGTCGGGCTTGTTACCCGGCAGTCGGGGTGGGCTCGGGGTTTTCCTGGATGTATCGCAGATTGCGAACCCGTACGCTATCGCAATGGACTTGATGGTCTGGATCGTCACGACGCCATTTCTTGCAGCAGCACTGGCGGGCGTGATGCGACGAACGCTGGGGACGAGAGTCGGATGGCCGCGAACCCTTGCGGTCGCGGTGATAGCACTCTCGGTGGGGGTTCCACTGTCGGGATACGTCGCAACACTTGCAGGAATTGCCAGCCAGGACGATCAACTTCTGGTGAGCGTAGGAACAGCGCTCATATTCTTCGGAGTTGTCGCGCTCTGGGTGTTCGCAGCATGCCTGGCCGCATTGGTTTTCCTCGAAGTTGTCCTTCCAACAGGGTCCATCCCCGGACCGCCAGAAGCATTGCAGCGCAGCCGCAAATCGTGGCGACGAACCAAGCGATACGTCCAGATCATGGGCATCGTCGTGCGAGCGGGAGGCGGGCCCGCTCTCCGTGCTGGGCCATCAGCGCCTCAGTTCGGGGACGCGCTGGTGGAAGTAATCAACCGGTGCGGTGTCACTTTCGTCAAGCTGGGACAGATCCTCGGCACGCGAGACGACCTCATACCACCCGAGTTGGCTCGCACTCTCTCGTCTCTGCAAAGTTCGGCACGACCGGCTGATCCAGTCCGCATTGCGAAGCTACTGGCATCGGAACTCGGCGACGCACCAGAGTCGGTGTTCGCATGGTTCGATGTGGAGCCGTTCGCCGCCGCCTCTGTCGCACAGGTACATTCCGCGCGCACCGTTGAAGGCGTCGACGTTGTGGTGAAGGTTCAACGCCCCGAGGCGAGCGCACAAGTGAGCGTGGATTGCGATATCTTCCTTCGCGTGTCATCCCGCGCGGAGACCCGTTTTCCCTGGGCACGCGATATCGGCGTTCACCGACTCGCCGGGGGCCTCGTCACGTCACTGCTCGAGGAACTCGACTACCGCACCGAAGCAGCGAATACCGGCGCGATTGCTTCCACCATGTCGAACCGCCCGGATATCGTCGTTCCGCATATCTACCCCAACCTCAGTAGCGGACGGGTGCTCGTGATGGAACGTCTTCACGGCACACCGCTCTCCGACGGTGAGTCGGCGCTCACCGGCCTCGACCGCGACACCCGCAGCAGCATCGCCAACGAACTTCTTGCGTCGTTGCTCGACGGGATCTTTGTCCACGGCGTGTTTCACGCGGACCTGCACCCCGGCAACATCATGATCCTCGATGACGGCCGGATCGGGCTCCTCGACTTCGGCGCAGTAGGGGTTCTGGACGGCGAGACACGGATCTTGTTCGCCGTGCTCCTCAACGCTGCCCTCGCAGGTGATCCGGTGGCGACAGTCGACGCGATGCTGATGGCATTCGACGTGCCGCCCGAAGTTGATCGCGGAGCACTACGTCACCAGGTGGGCCGAGAGATCACCCTGCTCAGTGTCCAACCCAATGTTTCCATGGCATCGTTCGCGCGAATGTTCACTGTGCTTCGCGAACACCGAATCGGAGTGCCGGGAGACGTCGCCGCCGCTTTCCGTTCGCTCGCGTCCTTGGAGCGCGCCCTGCGGCTCCTGGATCCGCAGATCGACCTCGTCGCTGCTGTTCGGGCCGAAGTACCCCGACTGTTGACCCATGTCGCCAGCCCGACTGCAGCCGCGCAGGCAATCCTGTCGACGACGGCGGTCACAACCGCGGTGGTCAGGCGCCTGCCTGGTCAGCTCGATCAGATCGCGACCTCGATCGCGTCGGGAAGCTTCACACTTCGCACTCGCTCGGTTGCACACCCCGACGACAGGCGATGGCTACGACGGTCGGCGAACAACGCCCTGGGTATGGCGGCGGGAGTGACCGCGCTGATCGTCGCGGCGATCCTGCTGTTCGTACCTGGCGGACCACAACTCACACCTCAGCTGTCGGGCTATGCACTCGCGAGTGCGGTACTGGGCTTCGTCGGCGTCGTTCTGTGCATGCGGACCGTGTTCCGTTTGTTCACACTCGACAACCGGTAACCGAGAACTGATGTTCATCGCTTGATCTCGATGTCGTCGAAGTCGAGCGCCAGGAGGGTCGGCCGCGAGAGAACGCGACTGCCTGGGCCCCGCGGGAGAACGCGCCGTCGAGTGGGAAAGGTGAGACCGTCGAACTGACGGTGATGGTCACAGTAGAGAGCAGCTTTCGCCCAGCTGCCTACCGGTTCGGCGACGAAGTCGTGACGGCGGATGAGGCCACCGTTGTCGACATAGAAGGTCTGCTGCCGGCAATGGGTGTCGATTTCTGGCGCAAATGTTGCTTGTAGTCGTCGCCATTGCTGCCCGGATTCCTGCCAAGGTTCGGCTTCGGTGACAGTGATGTCGTCGCGGGCGAGCAGCAGCGGTGCGTTCAGATAGTTCCAAAAGGCGTAGCCGGCAAAGTAAGCGGTGTCGAGCGCGTCCCAGTGGAGGTTGCGCCGGACTCCACTCAACCCGAAAAACTCTGGACGTGGGTCGGTTCGCCTCCCGAGTTCTTCGCCGTCACGAGTTTCGATCCGCACGACGCCCTTGTCGAACACAGCGCACTCGCCGACACGCGGAAAGTCTTGGAGGACAGTGCGTTGCTCGGCGACTTCAACCTCGACCGTGAACTTCGCCAGCTTGTTGCCGGGGAAGCGCTGAGGCAGCAGACCGCCCAAACGTCCCCGTGCCGTGATCGCTGAAACAGACTGCCAACGTTCGACTCCGCCATGTGCGGTGAGGACTTCATCGAGTAGTTCGGTCATATGTCGACGCTCTCCGTCCCCTGACGGAACTGTGGAAATCAGCGATCAGACGGACGCGTAGTTGTAGTTGCGTTCCTCCCGCGGTACCACTGCCACCCCGCGGTGATGATGACAGCGCCGGCAAGGGACCCGAGGATGCCGCTCGGGCGCAATGATAATCCGTCGCCTGCAATCAAACTCACGAGCAATCCGCCGACCAGCGAACCACCGATTCCCGCGATGAACGCGAAGGTCCAGTCCACTCGTGCGGTCGTTTTCCCCAGAATCAGCTGGGCTCCCGCTCCGATGACGATCCCGAACAGGAGTATTCCGATGATGAGCATGAGCTGAGACCCTTTCGTGGAGTGACGACGCAAGGCGCGAACGACTTACTCTGCGCCATCTTTCCGGTATGTCTCTTATGTCGTGGTGAAATCCGTGTGAAAGGTTGTCGCCACCCACTCCACACTGCTAGGACGACGCCAGTGTCGTCGCCCAGCGGTAGTCCGCCTTACCGGCCGGGGTCCTCTTGACTTCATCGACCAGCACGATCGTGCGCGGCACCTTGTAACCGGCCAACGTCTTACGGCAATGTTCCTGAACCGCTTCGAGAGTCAGCTCGTCGGACTCGGGATAGGTCGCGATCACCGCGGCAACCTGCTGCCCCATGCGCGCGTCGGGTGCGGGGACGACAAGCGCGTCGGAGATCGCCGGATGCGCGTGAAGGGCAGCCTCGACCTCTTCGGCGAAAACCTTCTCGCCGCCGGTGTTAATGCACTGTGAGCCGCGGCCCAGGAAGACAATCGTGCCGTCCGCTTCAACCTTGCCCATGTCGCCGAGCACCGAAAGACGGGTGCCGTCAGCGCGGGTCGGGAACGTGCGGGCGGTCTTCTCTTCGTCCTTGTAGTACCCGAGCGGGACGTTTCCGATACGCGCGATGTAGCCCACGTCGTCGGAGCCGGCGGGGATCTCTTCGAGCCGCTCGTCGACCAGGATCATGTTCGGCGAGGGCGGCATTCGCAGATTCCCCGCCTCGTCGATGGAGAAGGCGCCGTCGTTACCGGACTCCGAGGCTCCGAAGTTGTCGCGCAACAGCAGGTCCGGCTTCACCGCCAGCATGCGATCCCGAACGCTGGTGGACCAGATCGCACCACCCGAGGTGATCGAGAACAGGGTGCTGAAATCGACCTCGTCTTTGCGTCGTTCCATCTCGTCGACCAACGGCAGTCCCATGCCGTCACCGACGATCAAGATCACCTGTACCGAATCCTTCTCGATCGCTTCGACGACCTTCTCCGCAACGAATTCTCGTCGTAGTACCACGCGCGCGCCGAGGGTGAGGAACGTGAACAGCGAATACAACGCTGCGCCGTGCATGAGGGGGGCGGCAATGAGGAACGAGAGTTCCGGAAATTCCTTTGCAGCGCTGGCTATCTCGGCGAGGTCCTGTCGAGCTTCCTCGCCGTACGGATTTCCGCCGGAGAGCGGCTTACGGAAGAAGTCGTCGTGACGCCACATGACACCCTTCGGGTATCCGGTCGTCCCGCCGGTGTAGAGGAGGTACACGTCGTCGCCCGAACGAGAATCGAACTCCCCTACCGGTGACATCTCGCGAGCGTCGTCGAAGGAAATCACCGACACTTCATGGACTTTCGCGGCAGCGACCAGTTCGGCCTCGACCTCGCCGATCACGATCACCGTCTTCACCTTCGGGCATGCACCGAAAAGGGAAGCAAGGACACGCTGATGCTCGGGGAGTTCCACGACCACTGCGACCGAGTCGGAGTTGGTGAAGATGTACTCGAGCTCGGCGGGCGTGTACCGGTAGTTCACGTTGATCGGGACCGCACGGATCTTGATCAACCCGAGGATCGACGTGACATGTTCGACGCTGTTCTTCAGGAACAGGGCTACATGATCGCCGCGCGAGATGCCGGCTTGCGCGAGCAGGTTGGCCGTTCGATTGGCTTCCGCGTCCAGCTCAGCGTAGGAGAAGTTCTCTCCCTCGTAAGTCAAGGCGACGCGATCAGGCACCGAGCTGGCGACGGTTTCGAATACATCAGCGAGGTTGAACTGCATCGTCTTCCCTTTCAGAGTCTGCGCCGCGATACCGAGGCATACAACCCTGAATCTAGAACACGTTCCATGTCACCCGAGGCAAAACGGAGCGATTAGCTGACCATTACCTGGACCTGACCTTGATCGGCGCAGCGACGGCCGAGCCCGTACCGCCCGACACCCATTCGGCGAGCAAGGTCTGCCACGACCCGCAATGGCAGCGCAGGTAGGTGACCGTCCCCTCGCTGGTCCGATGCCGAGATTCGATCTCCCAGCGGTGGATGCAACTTATCGGCGCGAAATCTGTTTTCTTCATACGACGAGCATGATGTAATGGCATTGTGCATCTCAACCCTTACGGCGAATATGCGGTGACGCTGGCCGCCGACCTGGCCAATCGAAATCCCGAGACCTTGGCCGAACTCGTCGAACGCTGCGTCGATGCAGGCATCATTCTCGATTTCCCCATCGCCGAGAAGGACCTCGACGAGACCCTCGACCTTCTGATCGAGTGGTCGAAAATCGTCGACGTCACGGAGGAGGCAGCCCGCGCCGAGTTGGTGAACGTCATGCTCGAGCAAGCGTCGGCGTATCCGCGCATGACCAACCACGCCAACGACGGGTGGCATCTGCACTACCGCGATCCGCAACAGTCGCTCGCCGAGGTCCTCAAGGCCCTCTTCTCGGTAGGCACGGCGCTGCACCTCGTCGGCCGCGGAATGCACAGATTAGGTCGGTGCACCCTGGACGAGTGCACCAACATCTATGCGGACACCTCACGCAACGGCAATCAGCGGTACTGCTCCCCCACGTGTGCGAATCGCGACGCGGTGCGGCGTCATCGTGCACGCAAGTGAGCTGCACCTACTACGACGTCGGACCCACTACCTCGAAATCCGAGCCACCTTGGTACTCGAACTGAAAGCTACCGCCGCTGCTTCCCGAGCTGATCCGATTCCATGCGTCGATCAAGTCCTGGACCGTGTTGTATCCCAGGTCCTCCAAAGAACCTGAGAGACTTCCAGTTCCGGCGCCCTCGAACCAGCCGCCGACCACAACGGCCTGCGGAATCGCGATAGTGGGATTGGTCGGATCGAGCAGTCGAACGCACGCTCCCGCAACGGCGTACACCCCGGCCGGCAGATTGCCGACGGTCCGCGTGATCGTCTGCCCAGGCGAAACGGCAAACAGATCGAGGATGTTGCTGACGGTCGGATACACCAACACGCCGGGCTGGAGCAGCTTTGCCGGATCGCGGATCACGTCGGGGACATCCCTGGCGTTGAGGATCGCCACTGTGCAGTTGATGAAGCTGAACCGCGGGTTCGGATTGGTGATGGTGAAGGTGATCGCATTGTCCGCTGCGCTCACCGACACCGGAGGCGGGAGAATCGCCGGTGATGCCGACGCCGTCGCCGGAGTCATGACAACCAGTCCCACGACGGCGGCCGACGCCGCGACAATGCTTCCGAGAACGCGTTTGAATCCACGACTTCGCATTTCCGAACCTCCAGGCAAGTCGGTCAGATCACCAGATGCCTGAAGAATAGACCGCTCAGTCGGAAAATTGGAGAGACAGACGGTGAGCTACCCGAAGAGTCCTTCGAGGCTGCCGCTGCCGAACAGGTCGCTCAGGCTTCCGGTATTGATGCCGCTGAACGGTCCACCGATGACAACGAGGCTCGGCACGCCAGGAACAGGCTTACCCAACGTCTCCAGATCGAGAAGATCGGAGCAGGCACCGAGCACGGCGTAGGTTCCGTCCGGAACATCGGTCACGGTGTTGGTGACCGTCTGCCCCTTACCGACGGCGAACAGTGAGGACGGGTCGGTGATCTTGGGGTACACCACAAGGTTCGGATCGAGCAGCTTGAGCGGATCATCAAGCACGGCAGCAGAATCCGCGGCGTTGACGACAAACGCCTGGCACAACGGGGCAATGCCCGTGTTGTTGTTCGTGATCGTCAGTGCCAGATCGTTTCCGGTCACCTTGTACGAGACGACCGGCGGGACCACCTCGGCCGACGCAGTTGCAGGATTGACCATCGCGACGCCTGCCGCGGTTGCAGCGGCGACTGCCACGGTTCCCACGACGCGACGTACTCCACTCGTGCCCAGCTTCATCGAGGATCCTTTCGTACTGCGCCTTGAGTTCGGCAACAGTGCGCAGCCTAGAACGGATCTACTGACCGAATTGCGTGAATAGCCCCGGAGGGAGGCCGTGCCCGAAAGATCGGGACAAACGTCCCCTTCTCGAAGAGCTCGCTGTTCGACTCAGTTCCCACTGGAGACGAAGGGCGTCCGCACCGGTCCGCCGACCGAACCGTGCGGTGCTACCAATCCACGCTTTTCGAGGATCGGACGCACACCCTCACCGAACTGATACGCCTCTTCGAGATGGGGATAGCCCGACAATACAAAGTGATCCAGGCCGATCGCCGCGTACTCGGCAATCCGATCAGCCACTTCTTGGTGCGAACCTACCAATGCGGTGCCTGCACCCCCTCGCACCAATCCGACGCCGGTCCACAGGTTCGGCGCAATCTCCAGCGACCTCGCTCCGACGCCCTCCTTGTAAGCCGAACCGCCGCCGTGCAATTCGAGCATCCGACGCTGACCTTCGGAGCCGGATCGCGCAAGACTCGCCTGAGCCTGCTCGACGGTCGCCGGATCGAGCGCACTGAGCAGCCGATCCGCTTCTGCCCATGCCTGTTCCGAGGTGTCCCGGCTGATGACATGCAGACGGATTCCGTAGTCGAGGTGACGACCTTGAACTTCCGCGAGGTCGCGAATCCAGGCGATCTTGGCGGCAACAGCGGACGGCGTCTCACCCCAGGTGAGATACGTATCCGCGTAACGCGATGCGACGGTTCCGGCCGCCGGCGACGATCCACCGAAGAAGATGGGCGGTACCGGATCCGGAATGCGCTGCAGCGTAGCCTTTTCCACGTTGACGTACTCGCCGGAGAAATCAACCGGACCGTTACCGGACCACAACTGGCGGATCACGTCGAGGAACTCGCCGCATCGTGCGTACCGTTGGTTCTTGTCGAGGAAGTCACCGAACGTGCGCTGCTCGTGGTCCTCCCCGCCGGTCACGACGTTGAGCAGCAGACGACCACCCGACTGCCATTGGAAGGTAGCGGCCATCTGAGCGGCCAGCGTCGGGCTGAGCAATCCCGGTCGCAGAGCAACCAGAAACTTGAGCGTCTCGGTGGTCTCGACCATCATCGCTGTCGTCAGCCATGCGTCTTCGCACCACGCGCCGGTGGGTGTGAGAACGGCCTCGAAGCCGTTCGTCTCGGCGGCCGCGCCGATCTGATTGAGGTATTTCAGCGTCGCCGGACGATCACCGGACATCGAGCTGCCGTGTCCACCCGCCATCAGATTCCGGGAATCACCGTAAGTAGGCAAGAACCAGTGGAAGCGCAGTGACACGGTGATTCCTTTCGTCGACGAACAGGCAGAACTCTTCTGTCATTACAACCACAGTCCACCTCGAAGAACAGGGTTGAAATCACCCTGATCGCTAGGGGTGCCCACTTTCGGCTCCGGCGATAGCTTCGTGAATTTGCACCGCGACCCGGGGGCTCCGATGACCACGTTTGCCGAAGTCGAGCACAATTCACCGTTCTCGAACGAGACCGACGACGAGCGGCGATCCAGACTGAGAACCGTCGTCGCCGCGAGCCTGCTCGGCACGACGGTCGAGTGGTACGACTTCTTCCTCTATGCGACGGCCGCGAGCCTCGTCTTCAACCAACTGTTCTTCCCCAACCAGAGTTCCTTTGTCGGGACCATGCTTTCTTTTGCGACCTTCGCAGTCGGCTTTCTCGTTCGCCCCATCGGTGGAGTGGCGTTCGGTCACATCGGCGATCGCATCGGGCGCAAGAAGACGCTTGCTCTCACGATGTTCATCATGGGTATCGCGACGGCGATGATGGGCGTTCTTCCGACCGCCGCTCAGATCGGAGTCGTTGCGCCGATTCTGCTTCTGCTGCTTCGTATCCTGCAGGGATTTGCTCTCGGTGGTGAGTGGGCCGGAGCTGTTCTCTTGGCGGTCGAACACAGTCCGGAGAAGAAGCGTGGACTGTTCGGCAGCATCCCGCAGATCGGATTGGCTCTCGGGTTGGCATTGGGCACAGGAATGTTCGCGCTGCTTCAAACAGTCTTCGACGACGACCAGTTTCTCCGTTTCGGCTGGCGCATCGCCTTCGTCCTGAGCCTGGTGCTCGTGATCGTGGGGTTGGTGGTCCGCTTGAAGGTGGACGAGACGCCCGCCTTTCAGGCCGTTCGCGACCTCGAACAGCGCTCGTCCGCCCCGCTCAGGGAAGTCTTTCAAGGAAAAGCCGCGCGAAACACCGTACTGGGCATGTTGTCTCGCTGGGGCGAGGGCGCCGCGTTCAACACCTGGGGCGTCTTTGCAATCACGTATGCAACCAAGACGCTGCATTTCGAAAAGGTTCCCGTACTTCTTGTGGTCACCGTGGCCGCAGTAGTGATGGCGATCTTGCTGCCGTTTTCCGGTTTACTCACCGATCGGTTCGGCCCGCAACGGGTCTACATCGTGGGCATCGCCGCGTACGGCCTCGCGATCTTCCCCGCCTTCGCACTGTTCGGTACCGAGAATCTCCTGCTCTTCGGAGTCGCGATGGTCGTGGTCTTCGGAGTGATTCATGCCTTGTTCTACGGTGCCCAGGGAACCCTGTATGCGAGCCTTTACCCTACAGAAATCCGGTACACCGGGTTGTCGGTCGTCTACCAGTTCTCGGGTATCTACGCCTCCGGCGTCACACCTCTGATTCTGACGGCACTGATCGGCGCCAGCGGCGGTTCACCGTGGCTGGCTTGTGGATATCTGGTGGCCACCTCGGCGATCAGCGTCGCCGCCACTGCGGCGATCAGGAAGCGTGATCTGCATCTGTAGCGATCACACCTGAATATTCACTTCTCTTGGACATTTACTAGATACGCATAGAAATACCTGCGAAGAAGAACAGATCGAGATACGCCTACGCATCGGATACATCGGTGTATCGTTTGGGGTCCCACCCTGACGGAGGCGCCGATGACGACTGGAACGGACAACTCGCCGGCCAAGCGTGTCACCAAACGCCGTGGTCAGACCCGGCAGCGCCTGCTCGACGCGGCTGCAGATGTCTTCTCCGAAGCCGGGTTCGGGCACGCCACGGTCGAGCAGATCTGCGAACGCGCCGGATACTCCCGAGGCGCGTTCTACTCCAACTTCGATTCACTCGACGAATTGTTCTTCGCGATGTGGGAGCAGCGATCCGCAGCAATGCTCGCCGATCTGCGGTTGGCGACGGAGTCGATCACCGCCGGTAACACCGTCGACATCCATGCCGCTGTCGCCCGGATCGTGGCGGTGGTTCCGGTCGACCCGCAGTGGTACCGGATCAACGCGGAATTCACAGCCCACGCGCTCCGCAACCCGGCACTTCGCAAAGCCCTTGCCGACCGTGAAGACGCGATCCTTCGCACCCTGTTGCCCATCGTGGAGTCCGCACTCAGCGACGTCGGGCGAACAATCGTCGGCGACCCGACGGCGTTGGGACGGGCATTGGTTGCAGTGCACGACGGCACCAGCGTGCAGTGCCTCGTCGATACCGACACCAACGCCGCCTTTGCACTGCGCCGCGATATCTTCACTCGAATTCTGCTGTCCTACAGCGAAATAATCCAGAACAACCAATCGGAAGAGGAGTTGTCGTGAGCGAACAAGCTGACGTCATCGTTGTCGGGGCAGGGCTGGCGGGACTGGTCGCCACCTACGAACTGACGCGCGCGGGCCGCAAAGTCCTTGTCGTGGAACAGGAGAACGCTGCCAACCTCGGCGCGCAGGCATTTTGGTCTCTCGGCGGACTCTTCCTCGTGAACAGCCCCGAACAACGCCGACTCGGCATCAAGGACTCCCTCGAGTTGGCGATGCAGGACTGGATGGGCACAGCGGGATTCGACCGCGACCGCGAAGATCACTGGCCGCGTCAGTGGGCCAAGGCGTACGTCGAGTTCGCGGCCGGCGACAAGCGTCAGTACCTGCACGATCTGGGGCTTCGCCTGATGCCGAATGTCGGCTGGGCCGAACGCGGCCGCGGAATGGCTCTCGGACACGGAAATTCGGTGCCGCGCTTCCACCTCACCTGGGGCACCGGACCTGGCGTCGTCGATGTCTTTCTGACCAAAGTGATCGCCGCTCAGAAGCGTGGACTGGTCACGTTCAAGCACCGCCACCAAGTCGATCAACTCGTCGTCACCGATGGTGCGGTCACTGGTGTACGCGGAACCGTCCTCGAACCTTCCAGTGATCTGCGCGGCGTGAAGAGCTCGCGCACCCCCATCGGCGAATTCGAGTTCGCCGCACAGGCCGTCGTGGTCACATCCGGTGGAATCGGCGGCAACTACGAACTGGTGAAGAAAAACTGGCCCGAGCGACTTGGCAAGGCACCCAAGCACATGCTGACGGGAGTACCGGCGCACGTCGACGGGCGCATGCTCGAAATCACCGAATCCGCGGGCGGAAACATCGTGAACCGCGACCGCATGTGGCACTACACCGAAGGCATCCAGAACTGGAATCCCATCTGGCCGAACCACGGAATCCGAATCATTCCCGGACCGTCCTCGATGTGGTTCGACGCCACCGGCAAGCGTCTGCCGGTCCCCAACTTCCCGGGCTTCGACACGATGGGAACTTTCAAGTACATCCTGGACAGCGGCCACGAGTACACGTGGTTCATCCTCGACCAGAAGATCATCGAGAAGGAGTTCGCACTCTCGGGATCGGAACAGAACCCGGACTTCACCAACCGCGACTTCAAGCTCCTCCTCGAACGAATCAAGAAGGGCGCGCCGGGACCGGTCGAGGCGTTCAAGCAGAAGGGCGCCGACTTCGTTGTGCGCAACAACCTTCGTGATCTGGTCGACGGCATGAACGCCCTCACCGACGAACCGCTCCTCGACTACGAGGACATCGAGCGCGAGATGATCGCCCGCGACCGCGAAGTCGACAACAAGTACAGCAAGGACTTCCAGGTCACCGCCATCCACGGTGCCCGTAATCTGTTGGCAGACAAGATCGTGCGCGTCGTTGCACCGCACAAGATCCTGGACCCCAAGAACGGCCCACTGATCGCGGTCCGGTTGCACCTGCTCACACGCAAGACTCTCGGCGGCTTGGAAACCAACCTGGATTCGCAGGTCATCAAGGCCGACGGCAGTGTCTTCGACGGCCTGTACGCAGCCGGTGAAGTCGCGGGCTTCGGCGGCGGCGGAGTCCACGGTTACAGCGCACTCGAGGGGACCTTCCTCGGCGGCTGCATCTTCTCGGGCCGCGCAGCCGGACGAGCATTGGCGCGCGACCTGTAGCCCCGAAATCAGGCGAGCGAATGCGTGACCAGAATGTGGTGGGCACGTATTCGCCGCGCCTCGTGCACGGATTGATGGTGGTGATGGTGCGTCGGCCCGCGCGCGTGGCGGACCAGATCGTGAACAGTTCGGATGACGGTCGGCATTGCGACCCTCCCTCAGGAGATTGTGACTGCTGCTCTTGCCTGTGGAATCACTGTCTGGACACCGCCACTCGCGCCACCTCCTCCGGATCGATGAGGTGGGTATGGTCGTCGTCACCGACATCGATCTGCACGACGTCGATACGTGCGTTGAATGTGGTTGCGCCACTGTAATCGACACTGACAGGCATGCCGTAGTCATCCCCGATGTCGGTGGTCTCGTCCGCGGAGAACACCATCGGTTGCGTCTGCTCGACGCGACCTGAGCCCACTTCGCGACCGTCGTGATAGATCGTGACCCCACCGCCTCTCGCGAGACCACCTCCGTCGTAAGTGAACTCAGCTCTGATCTGGTGTGATCCTGCCGGAATGTCAACGTCGGAAGCGATGACGAACTCAGTCATGCCCAATAGGTTGTAGACGAATTTGGCGCGGCCTTCCCGCGCGTAAAGTGCCCAGCCGCCAAATCTGCCTCCCTGCGCGATCATCACACCGTTGGCAGTAATGCCATCCGCGACGTCGACTGCTGCTGTGACACTGAACGATCGGTTCTTGATACTCAGCACGCTGTGCTCGCTCAGCCGTTTCATTCCGGGAAACAGAACCTGTCGGTTCCCGGACACCAACTGCGGACGCCCCGCGATGTGAGGGTTGAACCTCTCGAATCTTCGGTCGTCGATCGGAAGCACGTTGTACTTGACCGCTTCGATCAACCACAAGCGTTGCAGTGCAGCGAGTTTCTCCGGCATCTCAGCCGACAAGTCTTTGGACTGCGTCCAATCCTGAGACCCGTCGTAGAGCTCCCACACGTCGTCGTCGAGTGCGGGGAGTGCCTCCGCGAAAAGCCACGGAGTGCTGTGCCTGGTGACCGCACTCCAACCCTTGTAATAGATACCGCGATTGCCGGCCATCTCGAAGTACTGCAGATCGTGACGTTCGGCGACTTCGGCGTCGTCGAAGGTGTAGACCATGCTGGTCCCCTCGATGGGTGATTGCTGGACGCCGTTGACAAAGGTCGGTTCCGGTAGTTTCGCGACTTCGAGGATCGTCGGTGCAACGTCGATGACGTGGGTGAACTGCGACCGCGTCTCCCCCTTGGTCCGAATCCCTGCAGGCCAGTGCACGATCGTCCCGTTACGGGTGCCACCCCAGTGTGACGCAACCTGTTTCGTCCACTGATACGGCGTACACATTGCCCACGCCCACCCCACGGAATAGTGGTTGTATGCGTCCTTGGTACCGAACTTGTCTTTCACTTCCGCCATGAACTCGGGTGTTTCGATGGCGGCGAGTCCGTTGAAGTTGGCCATCTCGTTGAAAGCGCCGTTGATCGTCCCCTCTGCGGACGCTCCGTTGTCTCCGATGATGTAGTACACGAGGGTGTTGTCGAGAGCTCCGAGTTCTTCGATCGCATCGACAAGCCGGCCGACATGGAAATCGGTGTGTTCGAGAAATCCTGCATAGACTTCCATTTGGCGTTCGAGGACGGGCTTCATCTCCTCACTCATATCCTCCCACGCCGGAATGGCCTCGGGACGCGGGGTGAGGACCGCATCCGCGGGAACGACTCCCCGCTGCTTCTGCTGCCCGAGAATCGATTCGCGTTGGGCGTCCCAACCTCCTGCGAACCGGCCCTCGTACTTGTCGGCCCACTCCTTCGGAACATGGTGCGGTGCATGTGTGGCGCCGGGTGCAAAGTAGACGAAGAACGGCTTGTCCGGAGCCAAGGACTTCTGCATCCGAACCCAGTCGATCGCGTGATCGGCAAGGTCTTCGGTGAGGTGGTAACCCTCCTCCGGTGACTTGTCCGGCTCGACAGGCGCGACGCCCTCGTACAGCGCCGGGTAATACTGGTTGTTCTCCCCGCCGATGAATCCGTAGAAATGCTCGAATCCGCCTTCTCCCGTCGGCCACGACGTGAACGGTCCCACCGGGGATGTTTGCCACGGCGGAACCTCGTGACACTTGCCGAACTGCGCCGTCGAGTATCCGTTGAGTTTCAACGTCATCGGCAGTGCGGCTTTGGTATTCGGCCGCAGGCCGGAAAGACCAGGAGCCGAGGTAGCGGTTTCGGTGATCGATCCCATGCCGACCGAATGATGGTTGCGCCCGCTCAGAAGAGCGGCGCGGGTCGGAGCACACAGTGCCGTCGTGTGAAACCGCGTGTACGTGAGCCCATTACTTTGCAATCGCTCAGCAGTCGGTGTGTCCGCTGGTCCTCCGAAGGCACTGCTCGCGCCATATCCCACGTCGTCCAACAGGACCACCAGAACATTGGGTGCGCCGGCCGGCGGTAGTAGCGGAGTGATCGGCGGAAACTCGGTGTCCGGATCCTTCGCGTCGTACGTCACCAGACCAAGATGTTGTCGATCCGGAATCGGTAGTACGGCGCGGCTCTGGTCTGTCGGATCCGTCATGACGTCTCGCCTTCTGTCTCTCACATGGCTCTTTCAAGCGTTTCAGGATCACGACGACGTCGACATCATCCGTTTCGGGTGAAGGCGCACCATTGCCGCAGCGTGGAGGCTTGAAGTGTGGATCAGCCCGGACGTTTCGCTCCCACCCCGATCGGGCATGCCTTCCTCGTCCCCCGGCGCCGTGTACGTGCCGGCCTGACCCAGATCCTGTGCGTCGTCGTGGGGCTGGCTGCCGGACTGGGGATGCCGTATATCCGGAGCGGCCCGATGATTCCCGCCCGTCAGGTCAGCGAGATGCTCGTTGCCCTCGGACTGGGGTTACTGGGTGTAGTGGCAGTGATCTTCTCGCTGCTGTTCCTCGTCGTCCAGTGGGCCGCGACCACCTTCACTCCTCGCTTGTTGTTGTTCCGCGACGACCCCATCGTGTGGCGGACATTTGCCTTCGCGATAGGCCAGTCGGTTTTCGACATCACGGCGGCGCTCGCCATCAGCAACGAAACGGATGTGTCCGTGGTTGTGCCAAGTCTCGCAGTGCTGGCGCTCTTGGCCACGCTGACGCTGATCAGGCTGCTCCAGCTGCGCGCATTCTCGGCCATCCAGTTGGCTCCGGTACTGACCACGATCTCGAGTCGTGGCCGAGCAGTCTTCGCCGCCGTGTACCCCACCACTGATCTGGAGTTGCCTCCTCTACCAACACTTCCGGTGATCACGACAATCGAGTGGCATCGACCGCCGGCCGTTCTGCAGCAGATCCTCGTCGAAGATCTGCTGCAGAACGCTCGGAACTGCCGATCCATGGTGGTCCTCCGAGTGTCGCCGGGTAGCACGCTGCGAGACGGATTGCCGCTCGCCGACGTCTACGGCGGACCCATGCCCGCCAACACGATCCTTGACGCCTTGGTCAGTGGGAGTGAGCGGACCTTCACCCAGGACCCCCTACTCGCGATTCGGTTGTTGGCTGACATCGCGCTCAGAGCGCTCTCACCCGCTATCAACGATCCTGCGACGGCCGTGCAGGCTCTGGACGAGATCGAGGACCTCCTCTCTCGGGTGACCTCCGTACGCGCAGATTCGATCCGGGCCGTCGACGAGCGTGGTGATCTGCGTGTGGTGATTCCACTGCCCGACTTCACGAGCTTCGTCAGAACCGGACTGGACGACGTCATAGCCTCGGCATCGAACTCGCCACTCGTTCTGGGCCGACTTCGCGACCTACTTTCGCACGTCGCCGCCCAATCGGAGTCTCGGAACCGCGATATTCTCGCCACGCGCGCTCGCTGGATTGATCAGCTGTCACAAGGCTTCCCGCGACTCGAACCCCCGTTGTGAACCCGTACAGATTTGCGGGCCATCGCGTCAAAGCACCGTCAAGATCGGTCTCAGCTCAACGGGGAGTATCGATACTGACTCGGTGAGACATGCAGTGATACTCGGACACCGTGGAGTCATATCGTCGACGACCCGCCCGGCCCGTGGGCCAGAGAATCAGAAGCTCTCCGTCGCAACCGGACTGGCAGGGCTTTCGCTCGACGCGATGGCCTCGGTGTCGTACGGGCCAGAAGCCATCGTGTTGGTGTTGGCCCTCGCCGGCGGCGCAGGGATCGGGTTCACCGTGCCGGTGACAATCGCCATCGCAGTGCTGCTTGTGGTCCTGGTGGCGTCGTACCGCCAAGTGATCGCCGCATTTCCCGAAGGCGGTGGCGCCTACGCCGTCGCAAAGAAGCATCTGAGCCCGCGGGCAAGTTTGACCGCCGCCGCGTCGTTGATCGTCGACTACACCCTCAACGTCGCGGTATCGATCGCAGCCGGTGTCGCGGCTCTGACCTCCGCCTTCCCCGCACTTCTCCCCCACACGGTCTGGATCGCACTGGCGATACTCAGCGGCATCACGGCACTGAATCTGCGGGGTATCGCAGATTCCGCGCGGGTATTCATGTTGCCCACCGTGATCTTTGTCGTAAGCATCTTCACGGTGATCGGTGCCGGACTGCTTCGGGAAAACCCTGCCGCCGCAACGGCTCCCTTTATCGTCGACAATGCACACACGATCGGCATTCTCCTTCTGCTCAAGGCATTTTCGAGTGGTTGCGCCGCATTGACCGGTGTCGAAGCCATCGCCAATGCCGTACCCAGTTTCAAGAAGCCTCGCGTGCGTAGCGCTCAGCGCGCCGAAGTAGCTCTGGGAATCCTTTTGGGCACCATGTTGATCGGCCTTGCCGTGTTGATCGAGAAGTTCTCACTGGCCCCAGTCCCTGGAACAACGGTCCTGTCGCAACTCACTTCCGCTGCCCTCGGAAATGGTGTGGGCTACTACGTCGTCCAATTCTCCACTGTGATTCTGTTGGCGTTGGCCGCGAATACCTCGTACGGCGGACTCCCCAATCTGATGCGAATCCTCGCCGACGACAACGTGCTCCCACACCGCTTCAGCCGAAAGTCGACGCGCGACGTCTTCACGTACGGCGTCTTGTCGCTCGGTTGCGTCGGTGCTCTCCTGCTCATCGGATCCGGCGGAAACATGAACACCTTGGTGCCGCTGTTCGCCATCGGTGTGTTCATCGGATTCACGCTCGCGCAGTTCGGCATGGTGCGCCACTGGCTCGCCGAACGGACACCGGGCTGGAAGTGGCGATTGGCGCTCAACGGTTTCGGGGCTGCGTTGACTTCGATCGCAGCAGTGGTGACTACCGCCATGAAGTTCACCGAGGGCGCCTGGCTGATCGCTCTCGCGCTCCCTGCGCTCGTCCTCGGCATGGAACGCATCCGCGGTGCGTACACACATATCGGTACGCGGTTAACCGTTCAGGGTGAGAACGATTCTCTGTCCATCGGATACAAACCAGCGGTCCTAGTACCGGTGTCCGAAATTACGTCGCTCTCCACCCGCGCGATGGCCGCGGCAACGGCGATGTCGTCACAGCCCATCGCAATTCGAGTCTGCCTGGCCCACGAATCGACGACGGACTTCACACGCCGATGGCAAGCCCGACATCCGAATTCGCGTTTGATCGTCATCGAGGACACCGAGAATTCCGTGGGGAACACCCTCGCCCGATACATCCGCACACACTTCCCCCACCGAGAGACCTTTGTTGTCGTCGCCACCATCGACCCGGCGACCAGATGGCACCGGTTCCTCCCGAGCCAACGGACCGATGAGATCGCTCATGCACTGCGCAAACACACCGAGGCCGTGGTGTGCCAGATTCCGGTTCGGATCGATCCGGCTCACCGCGATCCCGCCCTACGCGCGTAAGCCGACGCTCAGAGCGAAGTCCCGAACAACATGCCGAGCAGATACGTCGCGCCGGCAGCGCCGTAGCCGATCGCAAGTTGGCGTAGAGCCCTCTTGAACGGAGGCCCGCCCGAGAGCAACCCGACCACAACGCCCGTCGTCAGCAACGCGATCCCCACGCTGCACCCATCCGGTTCCGACCCCTTACTGGTCGTCGACAAACATCCGCGGCTCCTAAGGTGCTGTTCGCGATGGTCGAAACAGCCATCCACAAATTTGATCCGCAATGCCACGTGGATTTCGCGCATCGGGTAGGCAATACCTTGCGCAGATCAGGCACATTCCAGCACGGCACTAGGACAAATCGCTCTGACTAACGTGTGTTTCTTTGTCCGCCGTTCGGAGGACAGACAGGAAGCATTTAAGTGCATTTATATTCTTAGGATTTCACTGGGTTTGCCCCTATACGACAACCTTGCCGGTAGCGCTTCGCTACTTGAGTTTGTTTGTGAGCGGCCAATTCTTGATAGTCGAAATAGATTATTGAAGACCTACGAGGAGTACAGATGAGCAACGATACGGCCGGAATCCTCTTCGTCGCGGGAATGATCTGGCTAATTTTCGGAATTATTGCCGGAGTGATCGCAGCAAAAAAGAATCGAAGCCAACTCGGGTTTTTCTTGTTGGGATTTTGCTTCGGTCCGTTGGGAATACTTGCAGCAGCCCTAGTGAGCCCCGGCCTCCCGCCTGCTCCACTTGGAACGAATGTCGCGATATGTGTGCAGTGCAATGCGCAACAGAACGTACCGTCCACCGAACTGACGTATCAATGCTGGCAATGCAAGTTAGTAGGTCCAGTTCACGGGCGTTCAGGACAGAACACCACCGAAAAGCAAAACTGGAAGGACTGGTTGAAGGAAGGCCGAACTGAGTACTGATATCGATAAACTTCGAGAGGACCGACCGCGGGATATGACAATTTACTCCGTGACTGTGCTCACGGGAAGGGGATTCCGTCGCGCCCTACGCGCGTAAGCAGACGCTCAGAGCGAAGTCCCGAACAACATGCCGAGCAGATACGTCGCGCCGGCAGCGCCGTAGCCGATCGCAAGTTGGCGTAGAGCCCTCTTGAACGGAGGCCCGCCCGAGAGCAACCCGACCACAACGCCCGTCGTCAGCAACGCGATCCCCACGAGAACAGATGCGACGATCAGAGCCGTCATGCCTTCCAGGCCGAACAGATACGGCAGCACCGGAATGATTGCGCCCGAGGCGAAGAAGCAGAAACTTGCCGCCGCTGCGCCCAACCCGGTTCCGACGGCTTCATGGTCGTCGACAACGTCCGCGGCGCCGAAGGTGCTGTTCGCGAGGACCTCGGCGGCGCGCTGGTCCGCTTCCTCGGCGGACATACCGCGGGCCCGGTAGACCAGGGCCAATTCGTTCGCGTCGACGTCGAGCAGGCCGACAGCTTCGCTGGCCGCGGGACCAGGATTGGACGCTTCCAACAACTCTCGCTGAGAGCGGACTGAAACGTACTCGCCGGCACCCATCGACAGGGCGCCGGCCAGAAGCCCGGCCATGCCGGTGATCAGAACGATCTGGTTGGAGACGCCGCTACCGCTGATGCCGAGTACAAGAGCGAGATTGCTGACGAGGCCGTCGTTGGCTCCGAAGACGGCGGCACGAAACGTCCCCGAAAGTCTGTTCCGACCCCGAGTGGCCAAGGCCCGCACCACTTCTTCGTGGATCTTCTCGTCCGCGCCCATCGATGCAGTCGCGTCGGCGTCGTTGGGATACGGGGATCGCGTCTCCGCGCGCTGCGCAAGAGCGAGCACGAAGACGGAGCCGAAGCGCCTGGCCAGAAAGCCCAGTATCCGAGTGCGGATATCGCCGCGAAGTGGTTTGCCGACGTGATCGCCGAGTAGCGCTCGCCAGTGCGCCTCGTGTCGCCCCTCCGCGTCGGCCAGTGCGAGAAGGATTTCGCGCTCCTCGCCGCTGCGCCTACTCGCGAGGTCTCGGTAGACGGCGGCCTCGGCTTGTTCGTCGGCGAGGTATCGTCTCCAGCGCTTGACATCTCGCGGGTCTGGATCGGGTCGTGCGGCCGGAACTGTGGACATCGTGTTCCCCTTTCCGGTGAGGCGGTCACGCTTCGAGTACGCGGTCCATCCACGTCGTCAGATCGTTGATGACGTCGTCGCGGTTGGTCTCGTTGAAGATCTCGTGTCTGGCACCCGGATAGGTGTAGTAGGTGACGTCTTCGATCCCCGCCGAGTTGTACCGTTCGACTGCGACGTCGGTACGGCTCAGTGCGGCGTTGAGAGGATCCGAGGTGCCGACGAAGACCAGGATCGGAAGGTCTTGTCGCACGCCCTCGACGTCGACGAACCTCGGTCCCGCTGCGATAAGTCCACCCATGCCGGCGTCGTCCAGGCTGAAACCGCACAGCGGATCGTTGATGTACAAATCCACCTGCGCTTCGTCACGGCTGAGCCAGTCGTGCGGAGTACGGGCCGGTTCGAATTCCGCATTGAACTGGGCGAGGACGTCCGGGCCGTCGTTGACGAGGCTCTCGATCAGTTGATCGACCGCGGTGGTCCCCGACAGTGCGACGGCGTCGATCAGGTGCGAATGATCGAGGATGTACTGCTGCGAAGCGAACGAACCGAGGCTGTGGCTGAGCAGTACGACGGGCAGGCCGGGGTGTTTGTCGCGGATGATGCCCGTGAGGGTCACCATGTCTGCAACCAAGCGGTTCCAGCCGTCGTCGCCGATGTTGCCTGGGCCGGCGTGCATGCTCTCACCGTGGCCGCGGTGGTCCGCCGCGTAGACGTGGAAACCGCGAGCATTCAGGGCTTCGGCAACGTGTGCGTAGCGTTTTGCGTGCTCACCCATACCGTGCGCGAGTTGAACAACCCCTCGAGGTTCCTGCTCGGTGGGCCATTCGTGGACATGAATGACCACTCCGTCGTCGCTGGTGAAGGTGAACATGCGCTACTCCCGGTGGTCGCGATCCGGACAGGTCATTTCTCATGCTAGATCCGCAACGGCAATCCATCCGGGAAGTAGGTCCTGATCACCGGCGAGCCTGATTCGTTTCTGCACATCCGGCTTCAAACTCGGATATACCGGACACGGATGTTCGGAAACAGTTGTCGACCAGCCTGAGGAGTACAGAGCGATGAATTCGAACCGCATGCGCAACGTCGGCTTGTTGGCGGCTCCACTTGCTGCTCTCGCCCTTCTCAGCGGTTGCGGCTCGGATGAAACGGGAACGGCCGAGAGTTCACCGGCACCCGCCTCAACGACGACCGCCTCTGCGCCGACGACCCAGACCGGCACCGCTTCACCTTCGACGACCCATACCGATCACACCCAAACCACAACCTCGACGGCACCCAATCCCGAAGGCTGCGCGATCGGGGAACTGAACGTCACCCTCGGCGAGTCGAGTGGCGCCGCCGGTTCTGTGGAGCTTCCGGTGGTCTTCACCAACACGGGCGGCCGCACGTGCACGCTCGACGGTTTCCCCGGCGTCTCGTATGTCACGGGAGCGTCCGGAAGCGAAGTGGGTGCTGCAGCCGGCCGCTCCGGATCCGGTTCACTCGTCTCCCTTGCCCCTGGCTCTGCCGCAACGTCTTTGGTGCGAGCTACGAACGTCGAGAACTACCCGGCAGATCAGTGCGGCGTGACCGACGTTGCGGGACTGAGGGTTTACCCACCCAACAGCTACGACTCGGTCTTCCTCGCCTACCCCACCAAGGGTTGCTCGATGACCGGCGCGAACATCAACCAGCTGACGGTCGCGCCGGTCGCCCGCTGAGTCACGGCTTGAGGCGTCGTAGACCCCAGAGCGCCGGCAGGAGGAACAGGCCTGAAAGGATCAGGACGAGTGCAGCTTCCGTGAACTGGAAACGCCAGAACCGATCATCCGAGTGGTAGCGAACTTCGTAGTGGTCGACGCCGTGTTCCCGCAAACAGATCTCCATCTCTCTGTTCTGCTGCGCTGAGAGCACATCCATGCGGAGGTTGTACTCGGCGCCGGTCTCCTCCGGGCGCTGGTCGTACGGGTCCTCATCGCCTGATCCACCCCACGTGCACTCGTCGTATTTGACGTCGACCCAGTTACCTCGGAGGTCGACATATCCCTGCGCGAGTTCCCAATTGACCGCGGGGATACTGGTATCGCTCGAATAGTAGGAACTGAATCCGGCGACGGGTGACGTTCGGACACTCGGCTCGGCGTAATCGGGTCGTGCAACCAACTGAAATGCTGCCAGGATCGCAACAACACCGACCATCGTGATCGCCATTGCGCCGATCGAACTACGCACCAGCAAAGCCAGTGCTGCTCCGAGCATGAGTGCCATGAATGTGTATGCACCCAAGACCAGTCCGCTGGATTGAAAGAGCGGATACGACAGGTTCGATATCTCGACGAAAGTCGAACGCCCGGCAACAAATGCATACCGGGAGTTGTCCGGGAGAGATCGAGCCCATTGCAGTGCAAATCCGAGCAATGACGAAGCCACAGAAATCGGCAGGAAGACGATTAACACCCGGGTCCAGAACCAACGAGTCCGACTGACCGATTGAGTAAGCCCCAATACGTGTGTTCCTTGTTCGACATCCCGCGAAAACACGGTGACACCGATCAACACGCCGAGGAACACCGGCAGAGCAGTAGCAACCACTGTCGTCAGTGTGAGAGCAGTCTCTGCCGTGCAGATAGCGGTGATGTCATCGAAGCAACTGAGAGGCGATCCGAAGAGTTGGGCTTGTCCGCCGCTCTTGATGATCGCACCACTCGACAAGACAATGACTGCTAATGCCGCGAGGAATCCCAACGACACAACGAGCGATGTCCGGTGGTGCCGCCACGTAACCCAGATCATGCCGCCACCATCGTTTCTGCGCTCAGGTGCCCGAGCACCACGTCGTCGAGAGTTGCGTCGTCGATCACCCAGCCGGCCCGAGGGCTCGGACGAATTCCCTCCACCACATGAGAATTCGACCGCATCCCCTTGTCGGTATGAATGACCGCACCGGCGCCGACCACGTCCGAGGGGTCGCCGTCCCCGATCAATACGTAATGGGCAGAGATCAATTCATCCAACGGACCGGACAATCTCGCGTTTCCGCCGCCCAGCAGAAGAAGTCGATCCGAGACGTCTGCCAATTCGGAAACGATGTGTGACGACAACAGAACTGTGGTGCCGTACTCGGCAACGTCTTCGAGCAGAGTGGTCGCCACAGACCGCCGCGCCACGGGATCGAGATCTGCCAGAGGCTCGTCGAGTAGAAGCAACTGCGGCCTGCGTCCGAGCGCCAAAGCCAGTGCAACCCTAGTTCGTTGACCTGGTGACAGAGTCTTCGCCTTTGCATCGAGAGAAATCCCAGCGCGCTCCACCAGATCCAGAGCGTACTTCGCATCCCACTCGTCGTTGGTGTATGCGCCGAATCGAAGAAGTTCTGCAACAGTGAATTTGGGGTACAGGGGCTTGTGCTGAGCGAGGTACGACAGGCCTGGGCAGATGCCGTCCTGATCCGGCGTGCTGCCCAGGACGGAGATCGAACCATGGTCAGGCATCGTCAACCCGACCGCCAAGGACATCAGTGTGGACTTGCCCGCTCCGTTCACCCCGACCAGGGCAGTGATGCTTCCTGTCGCGACCTCGAATGTGCAGGCGTCGAGCACCTTCTTCTTGCCGAAGCGCTTGTCCACGTCCTGCATCGTCAGTGCCAATTCTTGCGCAGTCATGATGTCTCCCCCTGCTTTCCGGACGGATCCGATTCGATGAACGTCTTCTCGAGCTCCAAACTCACCAACGCTTCGATGTCCGTGCGCTCGAGTCCGGCGGCCACGGCATCTGCCACCCAGCGGGCCAACTCGCGCCGTAGCGCAGAGCTTTCCGCCATACCGGGCTTGGCCAGGGACTTGACGACGAACGTGCCCAATCCGGGCCGCGGAGCAACAAGTCCGTCGCGCTCGAGTTCCTTGTAGGCCTTCAGGACTGTGTTCGGGTTGATCGCGAGCGCCCCCACGACGTCCTTGGCTGTGGGCAGCCGATCCCCGACTTGGAGATCACCGAGCCTGAGCGCCTGCTTCACCTGAAGGACCAATTGCACGTAAGTGGGAATGCCGGATCGGCGGTCGATACGGAAGTCGATCATCCGAACCCTTTCACTAGTTCATTAGTGGAATAGATATTTACCCTGCCTTGACCTCCCGGGTCAAGCCAGACGACCCCTGTAAAGTGCAGATGCCCCGGTTCACCGGGGTGCCACGCTGCTCGTGTGAAGTTCGGTGAAACCCCGGCACTGTCGACGCAACTGTGAATTCGCCCGTCACTACTCGAGGCGAACGAGTCAGGTCACCGGCCTCGTGGCGACACGATGGTTCTCGGACGAAGGACCGCTCGTGGCGCTTCGCCTCGCGGCCGCGCTGCTCGCGACCCTTCACCACTAGCGGAGGGGTGGCTGTGAGTACTCGGCCGACACGTAGATTCAGATCTGTACTTGCAGCACTGACGGTGAGCACCGCACTGCTTGCCGGTGCGTGCAGTAGCTCGACGTCCGATGCACCCGCAACCACAGCGGCCTCGGACGGCTCGTTCCCGGTGACTGTTGTTTCCGGTCCCACGGATTCCGGCACGGACATCACCATCGAGTCACGTCCGCAGTCGATCGTGTCACTCAGTCCCAGCGCCACCGAGACCCTGTGGGCCGTCGGCGCGGGCGATCAGGTGAAGGCCGTCGACAATCAGTCCGACTACCCGGCCGGTATCCCGGTCACCGATCTCTCGGGCTTTCAACCGAACGTCGAAGCCATCCTCGGCTACGCACCGGATCTGGTGATCGCATCGGATGACATGAACGATCTTGTCTCCGGGCTGCAAAAGGCGAAGGTGCCGACCCTCCTACTACCCGCAGCCACAAGCATCGACGACGTCTACGCCCAGATCGAGCGCGTCGCGAAGGCCACCGGCCACGAGGACAAGGGCACCGAAGTTGTCGACACCATGCGCTCGGACATCGACGCCGCTGTCGCCAGTGTTCCTGCGCGCCAACAGCCGCTGACGTACTTCCACGAACTCGACTCCTCGCTCTACACCGTCACGAGTTCGAGCTTCGTCGGGCAGATCTACTCGCTGTTCGGAATGAAGAGCATCGCCGACGCCGCGGGGCAGGGTGACTATCCGCAGTTGTCCGCCGAATTCGTGGTACAGGCCAATCCCGATCTCATCTTTCTCGCAGACTCCCAATGCTGTGGAGTGACAGCAGAATCCGTCACCGCTCGGCCCGGGTGGAGCGGCATGAAAGCGGTTACCGGCAACCAGATCCATGTGCTCGACGAAGACCTCTCCAGCCGCTGGGGACCTCGTGTCGCCGATCAGGTGAAGGCCGTCGCGGCCATCGTTGCCCAAGTTCCCGCGGCCTGAGCACTCGATGATCAAAGCCGGTATCTCCCATCATCGGACGGCCGTTCTGCTCGGCGCCGCGCTGATTCTGTGCGCTGCCTTGCTGATCGGTGTCCTGGTGGGGCCGGCCGGTTTGACGCCTGATCGGACCATTCTCGAACTTCTGGACGGAATACCCGGCATCAACCTCGATTCCGGTCTCACCGCGACACAGCAGGCGATTCTCTGGCAGATCCGGCTTCCGCGAGTAGTCCTGGGCGCGTTGGTCGGAGCAATGTTGGCCGTTGCCGGTGCCGCCTACCAGGGCGTGTTCCGAAATCCCTTGGCGGATCCGTATCTCCTCGGAGTTTCCAGCGGAGCCGGACTGGGCGCAACCCTCGCCATCGTTTCGGGTGGAGCGCTGGGCATGTTCGGAATTCCCATGGCCGCCTTCGTCGGTGGTGTGCTGGCAGTGTTCGCAACTTATTCGCTCGGCCGAAGCATTGGCGGGCCGCAGAACGCGGTAGTCATCATCCTCGCCGGTGTCGCAGTCGCGGCGTTCACGAATGCAGCACAGACTTTTGTTCAGCAGCGGTTCGACGATTCACTGCGCGAGGTCTATTCCTGGCTACTCGGCGGACTGTCCACCGACGGTTGGTCGGAAGTTCTGGTTGTCCTGCCGTACGTTGCGCTGGCATCTGCCGTCATCCTGGTACACCGGCGCGTACTCGACGTGATGGCGGTAGGTGACGTCGAAGCCGCCAGCCTCGGCGTCGACCCGGCCAGATCACGCCTGGTGCTGGTGCTCGCCGCAACTCTGGGAACGGCGGCGGTCGTGAGTGCAAGTGGACTGATCGGCTTTGTCGGAATCGTTGTTCCCCATGCGGTTCGACTGGTCGTCGGCCCGTCGCATCGACTGCTTCTCCCCCTGTCACTCATGCTGGGTGCGGCGTTTCTCGTCCTCACCGACGTTGCCGCCCGCACGGTCATGGCACCGGCCGAACTCCCCATCGGGGTTGTAACCGCGATGATCGGCGCTCCGTTCTTCCTTCTGGTTCTGCGCCGCAGCCGGGTCTCGGCATGACCGACAGCGCAGTGTGGTGCCGCGACCTCCGAGTCAACCTCGGCGGCAAGGACGTCGTCGACGGCATCGATCTCGATGTGACACCAGGCGATTGGGTTGCCGTGGTCGGGCCGAACGGCGCCGGCAAGACAACCTTGATGCATGCCCTCGCTGGATTGATTCCGTCCACCGGTGAGCTCTCGGTCGGGGGACTGAGTCCTCGCAATTCCAGCCGCAAGGCTATGTCCGCCGTCGTCGCGTTGATGCCACAGCGTCCGGTAGTACCCGAGGGCTCAACGGTCAAGGAACTGGTTGCGCTCGGCCGCACTCCCTATCTACGACGCTTCGGAACCGAAACCGCTACTGACCGTTCGGTGATCTCTTCGGTGATCGAGAGGCTCGACCTCACCGAGTTCGCAGATCGACGAGCCACCGAACTTTCCGGTGGCGAATTGCAGCGCGTGGTCCTGGCTCGGGCATTGGCTCAAGAACCGCAGGTACTGCTCCTGGACGAACCCACCAGCGCGCTCGACATCGGTCACCAACAGCAGGTTCTCGACTTGGTGGAGGAACTGCGTGAAGCCGACAACATCACGGTCATCGCCGCGATGCACGACCTCACTCTCGCGGGTCAGTACGGTCGACGAATCGTGTTGCTGGACAAGGGCAGCGTGGTTGCCGACGGCACTCCCTCATCGGTGCTGAAGGCAGACATCCTCGGCCGCGTGTACGGCGCTCGGGTCGAAATCCTGGACCGGCCCAGCGGTCCCATAGTTGTTCCGATTCGGCAGGAAGGCACCCGCTGATGGAATTGGTGATGCTCGGCACCGGTGCCGCCGACGGTTGGCCGAACCCGTTCTGTACTTGCCCTTCCTGCCTGGCCGCCCTGTCGAGTGAAACCATCCGCGGGCACACTGCCGCCCTGGTGGACAACAGAATCCTGTTGGACTGTGGACCCGAAGTACCGCGTGCCGCGTCGCGATTCGGTCGCACGCTGGCACACGTCGAACACATCCTGTTGACGCATTCTCATCCCGATCACCTCGGCCCGATGGCATTGCTGTTCCGGTCCTGGGCCTCGCGCACCGAACCACTACAGGTTCTCGGACCACCCGACGCGCTCGATCTCTGCCGAGACTGGGTAGGCCCGGATGACCCGGTGACCTTCACACCGCTCGAGACCGGCCAGTCGATCATGTTGGGCACCTATCGTGTTCGCGCACTCGAAGCCGCGCACGAAGTACCCACCCTTCTCTACGACATGACCGACGCATCCGGAACCCGAATCTTCTGGGCCACCGACACCGGGCCTTTGCCCGAATCAACTGTCGACGCCCTTGCCGACGCGCGTTTCGACGCCGTCTTTCTCGAAGAGACCTTCGGCTACAAGACCGACCACGGCACCGGGCACCACGATCTGTCGAGTTTCGCGGAGACGGTGTTGCGGCTCCGCAACTGCGACGCGATCACCGATCGAACCGATGTGGTCGCCGTACACCTCGGACACCACAACCCGGTCGAAAACGAACTCTCGGAAGCACTTCGTGTGTCAGGGGCGCGAGCGGTTCCGGATGGAGCTGTGCTCGAGATCGGGGTAGGACAGAGCCATCGAACTCTGGTCACCGGTGGCGCCCGCTCGGGCAAGTCCACTTACGCGGAGGGCCTGCTTGCCGGCTACCGGAACGTCACGTACATCGCCACCGGGGATCCGCTGGACGACGATCCCGACTGGATCGAACGAATTGCGTCGCATCGCGCGCGGAGGCCGTCGACGTGGACGACGGTAGAGACCTCCGAAGTGACCGAGATTCTCGCGGCCGCAACAACACCGATCCTGCTCGATTGCCTAGGCACGTGGTTGACCGCACGTCTGGACCGACATCAGGCGTGGGCGACAGAAGATCTCAGCGACATCCACGCAGATATCGACCGGTTGGCCGACGCCTGGACCGCCTGTCCGGTTCCGATTGTCGCCGTCACGAACGAAGTGGGAAGCGGCGTCGTCCCGGACACGAAGTCCGGGAGACTGTTCCGCGATCTACTCGGTCTGGTGAACAGCCGCATCGCCAGTGAATCGGAGTCCGTGGTCCTGATGACCGCCGGGCTCCCCCTGAGCCTGCGCGTGTGACGTCAGAGCAATCCGGTGAGCTGACGCGCGCAATCGAGTAGGAAACCGACCAACTCTCGATCCTCGTCCGTCACTCGCCCGCTCGCTCCCTGAACACACAACCCGCCGGCCACCTGGTCTGCGTGATCTCGAACCGGTACTGCGACCGCGGATCGACCCAGGCGACATTCCTGGTTCTCGAATGCAAAACCCTGCAGGCGAACAGACCTCAACTGCTCATACAACGCATCGAAATCACCGAGGGTGAACTCCGTGACCCGGCGAAGTTCCAAACCCGAAAGCAGCCGCTCGTCGTGCGCCAACAGAACCTTCCCCAGCGCATTCGCGTGAAGGTTCTTGGCCAGTGCCGCTATTCCGATGATCTCGTGATCCGGATCCTTGTCGACGAACCTCAAGCGCCCACCAGCGAATGAGGCGACGTGCAATCCGAACCTCGTGTGTGTCCGCATGTCCTCGACGCGCTCGTGCAGCGTCGGCGCCGGACCACTCGACGACGCCGCATGCGAGAGCTCGGCAGTCCGACGCCCCAACGCGAACCCTGACAGGTCCGGCACCCGCACGAGAAAGCCCTCCGCCACCAGCAGATTCAGCATCCGGTACGCCGTGGCCGATGGAACGCCTGCAAAAGTGGCGATCTCCTTCGCGGTTGTTCCCGGTCCCAGATGAGCCACCGCCTCGAGCATCCCCAGCGCCTTCTGGACCGCACGCGGTTGTTGTCCACTGAAGTGGGTCTCGTCGCCGATCTGTTTGCCTGATCGTGGACCAGCGGTTGCACGGTCCGCGGTCACCGCCCATGCTCCGGCGAGTCACCCTCGGCGGTCCCACGATCCGGAACGAGTCGCCTTCGCCCGTCACCGTCGATCAGCAGAGTGCCCGCACCGGGCAACAGGTCCGCCGTCTCGACGCTGTCGAAAGCGCCGACCATCAGAAGGCTTTCCGGTCTGGCTCTTCGAAGCAATGAACTCCACACTGTCCCCGACACAGCAACAGCAAGAGCAGCGATCGGCAGTGCCCACATCCCGTGAACCGCACCGTCGAGAACGATGTAGACCAATAGACCGGCACCGGCGACGCTCACGGACACAGTGCATATCCGGGTCAGCGAAGTATGTTCCCCGATTCGGCGCAAGAACTTCCACGAAGCAAAGGCCACCAGCGTGTAAGCGCAGACCAACGCGGTCTCCACCACGCCGTCGAAGGATCCCGAATCGTCGCGAACCGTATCCGAATAGATGAATACGCCCGCCGCACTTACCGCGACGAACGCAAGTACCGCAACGTACGGGGTGCGGAACCGTCTGTGTACGCGAGCGAGCGGCGCAGGCAGTACCCGTTCGATCCCCATCGAGTACAACAACCGCGAACCCGCCTGCGCACAACCGAGAGTGGATGCGAACCAGGAACACGTCATTCCGATCTTGACTGCCAGAACCACTTCCGCGCTGGCTCCGGATGCCGTTCCTTCGAAGTACGCTCCGACGATCGTTGCGCCGTGACCAGTCATCGCCGCCCAGGCCGCAAAAACGAAGAGGACCCCGCAGATGATCGGCGAAATGAGAACCGTGCGTGTGACGCTGATGAGTGGTCGTTTCGCTTCCGGGCCGAAGAAGGCCGAGCTTTCGAAGCCCGCCATGCTGAGCACCGTCAGCATCGCGAGAAACGGAACTGCACTCAGCGACGGATTCGGCAGGGCAACAGCAGTTGTCGTGTCACTGTGCGTCGCCAGCATGACCACGACGATGAGAATCAACGAGCACGCTTCGACGACCAGGATCGCTCGGGTGGCGAACCGGACGCCTCGCACTGCAATCCACGCGACGGCCAGGGCAATCGCCACCGTCGTGATCACCGTCGCGGCAGGCCCTCGCACGTCGGGGCCGACAATGGCGATGGTATCGAGCAGACTCGGAACCGCCTGCGAGAAAACCGAAACCGAGATTCCGAGATACCCGAGTACCAGTGCGGCGCCCGCCGTCAGTGTCGCCCGGATACCGGAGCCTTGGAAGACGAAGCTGTACAACGATCCTGCTGCGGCCAGTCTCCGCGTGAACTGAGTGATGCAGAACGCAACGAGAAACACCGCCGAAGTTGTCGCAGCAATCGCAGCCAACCCGACGTAGCCGGGACTGTAGGTGATCATCCACAGGGCGATGAACACCATTCCCGTTGCCGGAGCGATCGTGGAAAGTGATTGCCCCAACAGGTCGATCGGGGTCAAACGTCCTCGTCCGAGACCACGGAGCGGGGAGAACACGGGCTCACTGTGTTGATCCGCATTCTGCGCTCGCGTGATCGCCGCACGCAGTGCCGCACTCACGGCCATGAGTCACCGTCCGTCGCGTCCAGGCCCGAACCTACGAGCGAATTGTCAGAATTCGGTCAAGTTAGTCCGCTTATGTTTCCGCGCAGTTTCCACGATGGCGCGCACAGAACTTTCAAGTGAGAATCCGACTCTGTTTCCCACCCAGCGTCATGCCGGATCAAGGGCGGCCGACGGTATCCGGCCCCTCCGGGAGCACCTTGACCTGCGAGTTCTCCGATTCTCACACGACAACTGCTCTCTCAGTTGCACCTCGTCCAGGCGTAGCGCGGTCGACGCGGATTCGCAGCATCGCCCGTACAGGATGTGTCCCACACACCACCGGCACTACCCGAGAGGAACGGAGGAAGCATGCACTTGGTCAGCGCCACCACTTCGGCGATCATCGGATTTGTTCTCCTGCTCGCCGGCATTCCCAAGCTGAACGACCACGACGGGGTCCTTCGTTCGGTGCGCGGATACAAAGTGTTGCCGGTGCGACTCGAAGTACCGATCGCTCGCATCCTTCCCGTCGCGGAAACCGTCGTAGGCATCCTCCTGGTTCTCGGCGTGGCCCATCGCCTCGCCGCCTTGGTTGCTGCCGTCATGTTCGCGTCGTTCTTCACAAGCCTCACGATCAACCTCCTGCGTGGGCGACGCGATCTGGACTGCGGATGTTTTGCATTCGGAGTCGGCGAGATTCCGCGTATCGGATGGTTCCACGCCGTTCGCGCCGGAACACTCGCGGTGATCGCTGTGGCACTGTCGGTCACCGCCGGACAGGCTGAGATCGGCGTCCAGGCCGTGGCGGCGACCTTCGGATTCCTCCTCGTCCTGGCTGGAGTTGCTCTCGCACAGATTCGTTCGGTGGTCCACCTCGGACGACGCCCAGTCGACGACTATCTGTCGAGCGCCTCCATCCGCCTCCGAACCGCCGAAACCGCGTCCCGGTACGGCTCGTGAACTTACATCCCCACCACTGAAAACTCGAAGGCAGGACCACCCCGATGACCAATTTCCTCCTTGTCGCGACAGTGATCCTGGTGATCGCCGTAGCCGTACTGTTCTTGATGGTTCTTGCTCTGGCTCGTGAAATCGGCCGCGTACAAGTACGTCTCGGACCTCTCGGTGCCCGGATGATGGATACCGGGCCCAAGGTCGAACAGGCCGGCCCGTCGTTTGCCGGTCTCATCGATCAGGAAGGACGGACCGTCGGAGTCGGTGGTCACCGCGACAAACCGCAACTCCTGCTGTTCACAGCACCGAGTTGCTCGACGTGCAAGAGCCTTCTTCCCGGCGTAAGGGCAATGGCCCGAGCCGAATCGGATCTCGACGTGATCATCATCTCCGACGGAACACCCGAAGAGCATCGCGAGTTCCTGGCCGGCAGCGGGATCGGTTCCGAGCTCAGTTACATCGACGCTCGAGACGTCGGTATCGCATACCAGGTGGGCACCACTCCGTACGGCGTGATTCTCGACGAGCACGGCAAGATCAGAGGAAAGGGCCTGTGCAATCACATGGCTCAGGTGGAAAGCCTGCTCAATGCGCTCGAATCCGGCACCCCCTCACTCCAGCACCTTCATGCCCAGGCGAAATCCGGCAGCGCGGCCTGATCTTCCTGCACAGTTCGATCCTCTTCACGAATCAGGAGAAAATCGTTGGACGACAATGAATTCCCGCAGCACAACATGACGGAGAATCGATATCCCGTCGACGAGGCGACAGTTCAGGCCCAGGCCGAATGGATGGCGGGCCAGGGCGGTTCGCTTACCAGCCGAACCGGACGTAAACTCTCCGAACGAGTTTCGCGGCGATCCATGATCAGTCGGATCGGCAAGTGGACCATGGGTGTGTCAGGAGTGGCACTGATCAGCACACTTCCCGTGACACGTAGTGCCTTCGCCCAAGAGCCCGAGGTTCCTGCGCCGGCACCTGGCCCCGAACCTCTTGTCCCTGTCTACGACGGTAAAGATCCGGCCGAGTGCGAGTACTGGCGCTGGTGCAACATGGACGGAACGTCCTGTGCCGCATGCAACGGCGGCGGTGTCACCACCTGCGCCCCCGGCAGCAAGCCCGGCGCAGAGTTCTGGGTCGGATGCTGCACCAACCCTGATACCGGCAAGACCTATCTGATCGCCTACTACGACTGCTGCGGTGCGCCTTCGTGTTCCAACGCATTCTGCGGCGAACCGGACATGCAGGCCGTGATGTACAACCCGGTCTCCGGAAGCTACGACCAGGAAATCATCTGGTGTGTCTCCGACGAGTCCCAGGCATACACCTGCACGATGGCGCCCATCATCGGTGAGGACTGCCAGACTCGACCGGCCGAGCGCCCCAAGGTCGGTGCCGGATCATGAGCAGTCCGCGAACCCGAAAACTGGCGCGACCCGCCGTTGCCGTCATCCCACTCACCGTCGTACTCGCGCTGGCCGGTTGCAGTTCGTCCGACAACGACGAACCTTCCAGCGCAGGTGATGTCACCTATCCGACAGTTCCGTTCACTGCACCGGGCGAGGGAATCTCCCTCGGTCACGACGACCAGGAAATCGGCGACACCATTCCCGAGCCGTTGCACGTCGGTTCGATCACCCCGATCGCAGCTGACCGCTTGCTGGGCGTCGAAGGTGGATTCGGCCAACTCGAACTCAGCGTCAACGTCATCGATCCGAAAACTGGTGTGGCCGAGAGCCGAATCACCGTCGGCCCGGGTATCTGGGATCCGGTCATTCACGGATTCGTCGGGGATTCCGCCGAAGATCCTGCGGTGCTCGCTGCCGAGGTGTGGCGGCCCCGAGGTTCCCGCGGCGCAGCAGATTTCACGGTCAGCACCTACTCCGGAAACCTGCTGGAACCAGCCGAGGTCATGCTTCCGGACGTCGCACGCGTACATTCCCGTCCCGGCTCGAACGCCGTGACCTCCGACGGCAAGTTCTTCGTCACGTGGGACGACGGTTTGTACGGCATCAGAGTGGTCGACCTCGAGAAGAAGGAAGCGACCGGTGCACTCCAGATAGTCGGCTGCGGTCCGTTCACGTGGATGGTCGATCACGCGCTGTACAGCGTCTGCGAGGACACCCGGGAACTGCTGCACGTCACGATCGGTGACGACGGTGTTCCGAAGGAAACCGCCCGAAGCAAGGTCCTACCCGAGGATTTTGTCTCCACCCGCAAGGTCACGTGGGCATCGAAAGCGAATAAAGCCTTGCTGGTCAGTGAGAACGGCGATGTGTACGTCTTCGACTTCTCCAACGGACTACCTCAGGAAGGTGTCAAGCCGATCGGAAACGCCGGGCAGGACTCCGGTCGATTCTCGGAGAACGTCATCAACGCCGACGCAACCCGGCTCGCAATCGCGTACACGGACACGGCTATTCATCCGGACTCTGCTCGGGGAGGCTCACTGGTCACGATCGACTTGTCCGACGCAACGACCTTCGCCCCGGTGAAGAGCTTGACGCTTGCAGACCTCGGCCTGACAGACATCAAGAGCATGACCTTTTCCGTCGACGGCGCCACGTTCTACGTGCTCGGTACCGGACCTGAGGTCGAAGGCTCCGCTCCGCAGAAGATCGTGGGTTACAACGCGAGCACCGGCGAGCAGGTCAGTTCCGTCGATGTCTCGGGCAACGTCGGGGATGTCAGCGGGTTGATCACACCAGAAGTACTCCGATGAGTCGTCCCGGATCCGGTGTGGTGATGGGCCGGCGCCGCTTCCTGAGTTTGGGAGCACTCGGCGCCGGAGCACTCGGGCTCGGCGCAATGGGGACGATTGCCGGATGCAGTTCCACTGCAGCATCTCCGACGCCCACAACCGATCTCGACTACATCCTGCCCACCGACCCCGAAGTTGCCGCCGCAGAATCGGCGCGAGCCTGGAACGGGACCACCGCTGCGTTTGCCCTTGCCGCCGGATTCTCGACGGTAGATCTTGGCGGACGCCTCGTGAACACGTGGACGTACGGAGGCGCTGCGGTGGCTCCGGAACTTCGCCTGAAGTCCGGTGACCGGGTGAACGTCAGCGTCCAGAACGGCCTCGACGCCGAAACAACACTGCACTGGCACGGAATTCGAGTCCGCAACGACATGGACGGCGCGGCACCCACCACGCAGGCCCCCATCGGTGCCGGTTCGAGTTTCGAGTACAACTTCATCGCACCGGATCCGGGAACGTACTGGTACCACTCGCACAGCGGATTACAAGCCGATCGGGGGCTCTTCGGCGCCATGATCGTCGAGGATCCGAACGACATCACCGGGGCCGACGCCGATGCCGTTCTGGTGCTCGACGACTGGCTCGACGGATTGGGTACCACCCCGGATTCCGTCCTGATGGCCCTGAACCCGGCAATTTCGGGCGGGCACGGCGGACACGGCGGTGGGGCAACAACTCCGGCGGAACACTCGGAAGCCGACATGTCCGTCGCGCAACAGTTGGTGAGCGGCGGACACGGTTCTTCCGAACCACTCGGCGGGATGACTCAACACATCGCGTATCCACTGCACTTGATCAACGGGCGGCCACCCAATGATCCTGCTGTCGTGACTGCAGCGCCCGGTTCGACCCTGCGACTGCGAATCATCAACGCAGCCGCCGAAACTCCGTACCGGTTTGCTGTGGCCGGTCACGAGATGACAATTGTCGCTACCGATGGCTACGACGTGGAACCAACTCCCGCCGACACCATCATCGTCGGAATGGCGCAGCGCTACGACGTGCTGGTGACGGTGAAGTCGGGAACATGGCCGGTGGTGGCGAAGGTCGAGGGCCGAGATGGTTATGCGTCGACCGTCCTACGCAGCACCGACGCGTTGGCGCTGGCGAACCCGGATGTGGGCGGAAACCTCTCGGAACTGGCCGGCCGACTGGTCACCGAAAGCGAACTCCGGCCCACGGAATCCGCACGGCTCGAGACGAAATCGCCTGATCGCGACTACCGCATCGAGTTGATCCAGGCCGGCGATCGGTACGTCTGGGGAATGGCGGGGGCCGATGCAGGCAAGCTCGTCATGAAACAGGGCGAACGGGTCCGGATCACGATGAAGAACGCGTCCACGATGTGGCACCCCATGCACACCCACGGCCACACGTTTGCGGTACCGGATTACGGCGGACTTCGCCGCGACACCGTCAACGTCCTACCCGGCACCGAGCTTGCCATCGAGTTCGACGCCGACAATCCCGGCGAGTGGATGTTCCACTGCCACAACGCCTACCACTTCGAGGCCGGCATGACGGCAAATCTGCGTTACGTCCGCTGACAAGTCGAAGAATGGAGAGAACACCTCATGAAGAAACTCGTTCCCGCTTTCCTGGCCGCGTGCGCTGCCCTGAGCCTCACCGCCTGCAATAGTGATGCCGGTGCGTCGTCGGACGAACCTGCAGTCGTGATCGAGGTGAAGAACATGGCGTACACACCGGCATCGGTCACCATCGAGAAGGGACAGACCGTCGAATGGAAGTTCGACGACAGCGGACTCCCCCACGACGTGGTCGGCAACGGTGATCTCGACGGGAAACTGAAGAGCGAGTTGCTCACCGAGGGAACCTTCTCGTACACGTTCGACGACGCCGGAACCTTCACCTACCACTGCACGCCCCACCCGATGATGGTGGGCACCGTGATCGTTCAATAGTGAGGAGGTGGATCGCCGGCTTCGGCCTCGCCGTCGCGGCGACGTGTGTCCCAGCTTGCGGCACAGAAGATCCCGTCCCCGACGTGCTGGTCGAGATCAGCAATGTTCAGTTCAGTCCGATGGACGTCACCGTGGAGCACGGCGGCACCGTCGAGTGGCGCTTCGACGACGGCGGACTCCTGCATCACGTGGAATCACCCGGCCTGTTCGACAGCGGTATCACCGGAGACGGAACGTTCCGGCACACGTTCGAGAGCGTCGGCGTCTACGAATATTCGTGCTCCGTGCACCCGTACATGATCGGAGTCATCACAGTGCTGTGAACTCTGGCTCATCACTTTTCGCTGCGACTTCGGCTCGACACTTTTCCTGAACCACAAACACTTCGGAGGATCTGATGACTACTGTTCTCTCACACGGCCCACTGCAGACCGACGTCCCTGACATCCGGCCGACCCTTCAAGGCTCGGTCGGCACCGCGACCCGTGTCAGCCTCGTCGCGGCGGGCGCCGCTGCGGGTGCCGGCCTCGCACTCGTGGCCACGCCATCTGCGACAACAGCTTTGACCACAGCTGTTATCGGCGCCGGACTGGTTACGTCGCTGGCCGCGAACTGGTCGACCTGCGGAATGTCCGTCGCCGGAGTTGTTGCGGCGCCGAAGCAAGTCGATCGGAAGGGATCCTCGACTCCCGTCCGCCGACTCGGCTGGCACGCTCTGGGTTCGGTCACGACGGGAGCCGTCACCGGGGCATTGATCGGCGCTCTCGGTGCGGCGATGTCCGGGTACGTGCCGATCGGCTGGGCGCTCGGCGTCTGGGCCGTCGTCGCGGTTGCATACGGGCTGCATGAATTGGGTGCGGTGAGCATGCCGACTCCGATGCGGCGCCAACAGCTTCCGCGCCATCTGCGCCGCACGATGGCGCCGTGGAAGGTCTCGCTGATCTTCGGCGCGATCATCGGTCCGGGATTTCTGATCTTCATCCGCTCGAGTGCGTACTACCTCTTGGCACTCGGCGTCATGGCTTCGGGTACACCGGCTCTCGGGGCGGCGCTGTTCACGGTCGTATCCCTTGGCCGCTGCATGCCCAGCCTCGCGGCAATCGTGCACACCAAGCGCGGTGGCTCGATGCCGGGATTCCTCTCGATCATGTGCGTCGTGGACCGTCGCGTGCAGAGCGTCACCGGCGCGGCATTGATCGCACTGGGAGCATTCGCCGCCGCAGCACTGATCTGACTCTCGACCGAGCACCCTTCACCTCGAGTGAACACATGCTCCGACTCTCCGGAGCGTGTGTTCGCTCGACAGAAACCGTGCGCACTCACCCCGCGTCAGGGAATCGACAGCGCCACCTGGACCGAGTCCTCCGACGGCGACGTCACCTTTGCGTCCCGACTCCACAGCATGTCCAGCGCTGCCTTGGGCTTGGCAAGAACCCACTCCCGGGCGGCGTTCTTGATCAGCGTCGGAGTTGCGCACCCGCAATCGCTGTTCACCCCGTCTGCGTCGATGCCGACGTCTCGGCACAGCGCCACAGCGCGGGGCACGTGATACCCCTGAGTGACGATCAACGCCTTGGTCACCCCATACGTATGTATGGCCCGGAAGCAGGTGTCATAGGTGTCGAGGCCGTACGGATCCCCCACGATGCGACGCTCATCTATTCCCTGCTCCACCAGGTAGTTCGTCATCGCCGCGATCTCGTCACCCGAGCCGCCGTTCGCGTCGCCGGAGACCAGGACCGCTTTAGCCTTTCCCGCTTCCACCAGTTCTACTGCTGCGTCCAGCCGCCCTTTCAGGAAAGCCATCGGCTTACCGTCCTTGATCTGCGCGCCCAGCACGATCACGACCGGAGCATCGGGAGCATCGGCGGCGTCCGACGTGTGGCCGGCCGACGCCACGGAAATCCACACGATCGAGCCTGCGTAGACAACCGCTCCGAGCACCGCAATGCCTGCGACCCAACGAGGCCACCGGCGCTTGCGCGGCGGTTTCACTGGATCTGCAGCGGCTTCGTCCATTCGTCGATCAAACCACACGGTTTCTTCACCGCTTAGGCGCTCGGTCGATCCTCCATCCCTCCGCGCCACTGCGCTCGGCCCACAGATCCAAGTACTTTCCACCTCGCGCGATCAGGTCTTCGTGGGAACCGACCTCCTCCACCCCACCGTCTTCGAGGTAGACGATGCGATCTGCTCCCTGAATAGTCGACAGGCGATGAGCGATGATCACCACCGTTCGACCACGGGCCAATCGGTGAATTGCCTCGGTGATGGCGACTTCGTTCTCTCCGTCGAGGGCTGAAGTCGCTTCATCGAGAAGAACAATCGGAGTGTCCTTGAGGAATGCCCGCGCAATCGAGACCCGCTGACGTTCACCGCCGGACAGCAGTGATCCGCCTTCACCTACCCTGGTCTCCTCACCGCTCGGCAAACGGTCGATCACTTCGCCTAGCCTGGAATCCACCACTGCTTGACGTACCTCCGACTCGGTGGCATCCGGTCTCGCCAACCGAACGTTCTCCAGGATGGTTCCGTCGAACAGGTAAACCTGCTGTGAGACAGTCGATATCCGAGACATCAATGCTCTCGTTCCGATGTCGCGAACATCGGCTCCCCCGATGGATACCGCACCTTCGTCGACGTCCCAGAATCTGGAGATCAGCCGAACCAGAGTTGTCTTTCCGGAACCGGAAGGACCGACCAGAGCAGTGACCGAGCAATCCGGGAATTCGAGGCTCACGTTACGAATCACGCGATCCGGGCCGTAGCCGAAGGAGACCGAATCGAACCGAATATCATACGACGTAGGCGCTTTCGGCACCTCAGGCTCCGCCAGCACCGGTACATCGATCATCTCGCGGACAGATCCGAGCGACACCCGGGCCAGTGAGATACCTTCACCGAATCCTGCGAGCATTTGCATCGGCTCCACGAACCTCACGGCCAACACGAGAACAACGATCACGCTTGCTGTGTCGATGGACCCGGTGGTGACCAGCAGTGCCGCCAGAACCAGGACGGTGAGAAAGGCAACCTGAACGACGATCATGAAGCGCAGCAGATACTTGTCGACCGATCCGATTTCCTGCAGGTGTGCGTCCCGGTTGGACACAAGAGCTTCGTCCAACCGAGTCCAGCCTTCGCCACTCTTACCGGCCGAACGTAGAACTTGCTGCGCCTGTGCATATTCGACGACGCGTGATGCCAACTCGGATTCGCTCTTGCCGATCGCCTCGTATTCGGGAACAACCGCACGCTGCACGTTGCGGTAAGCCCGAATCCCCAGTGGAACGAAGACGACCATCGTGAGGGACAGTCGCCAGTCCACAAACAAGACAGCGATCGCCACGGTCGCGGGAGTCACCGTGACGGTGACGAGTTGCGCGATGATCATTCCCGGGATGCTCATCAAGATAGCCGTGCCCTCGGTGACCAGGCGAGTGAACGCTCCACGGTTTGCCTTGCTGAACCACCCGAGCGGAACCTGCACCAAGTGCTCACCGAGGCGATGCATGATTCCACCGGCAAAACCCTCGATTCCGATGCGGTACGCCCGATTCTCGGCGATCCACCGTACGGCGCCACAGGCCACCGCCACGAGAGCAGCCGTGACAACCCACGGCACTGCGGCGTCGTAATCGCCGCGAACCACCGCTTTCAGGATCGGAATCATCAGTGCAAAGACGACACCCTCGAGTATCCCAGCGAGCGTGAAACCTGCTATCTGACCTCGCATCCCATTGCCGCGCCCGAGGATTTCGTCCAGGTCTCGAATCATTGCAGCGCCTTTCGCGGAGATATGTCTTCGACGAGGGGGTTCTGGAGCGCCCACATCCGCGCGTAGGTTCCGCCGAGCGCCGACAACTGTTCGTGCGTACCCTTTTCCACGATCCGTCCGGCGTCGAGAACGAGTATCTGATCTGCATATCGGACGGTGTGCAGTCGATGAGCGATCACCATCAGGGTGCCGCCGTCCGCACTGATCTCACCCAGTGCGCGTTGAACGGCCGATTCACTGTGGGGATCGGCCTGCGAAGTCGCCTCGTCCAGGATGACGATCGGCGGGTTCTGAAGGATGGCGCGGGCGATCGTCAGGCGTTGCTTCTCCCCACCCGACAGCTCACCGCCCGAACCACCACCGATCTCGGTGTCGTACCCGTCCGGCAGTCGCATGATCACGTCGTGAATCTGCGCCCGCCTCGCCGCTGTCTCCACTTCCAGATCCGTTGCATCCGGTCGACCGAGCCGAATATTCTCGCGCACGCTGTCCCGCAGGAGCACAACATCTTGGAAGACGATGGCCATCGATCTCAAGACTTCGCGACTGGACTGATCTCGTAAATCGCTTCCGCCCAGTCGAATAGACCCGTCCGTGACGTCCCAGAACCGCGGAAGTAGACGCGCCAAAGTGGTCTTTCCGGAGCCGGAGGGGCCAACGATCGCGGTCACGGTGCCCGGTTGCATCTCGAAGGAGATGTTCTCGAGGACGCGCTGCCCAGTGGTGTATTCGAAGCCGACGCTGTCGAATTCGACCAAAGTGCTGCGAGCAGGCACTGCATCCTGAGGTTCGGCCAGCTCTGGTTCGCCGAGGATGCTCTCGACGTGAGTCGCTCCCAGTTGGCCTTCGCGGTAGAGGTTGGCCATCGTTCCCATGTGCAGAACCGACGACGGAACACCGATTCCGACGACCAGAAAGGCAACAAGAGCTACCGGGGTAATCCAACCCCCGGACAACATTGCAGTTCCCGTCGCCGTGATGACCACGATGAGTACCGCCGGTGAGAGGAGGATCGACATCGCGACCACCGGCCTTCCCATCCCCGACATCCATCGCACGCACACCGCAACCATCGAATCGACAGCGCTCGAGTAGCGCGCGAATGCGCGACTCCCACTCCCGTACGTCTTGACAACCTCGATACCGTCGCCCAGTTCTACTGTCGCAGAGGTCAATGTCGACATTGCAAGATTCCAGGAGTCGACGTTCGTTCGATAGGCTCTGCGCATCGACGGCGCGGCGAGAGCGAGACACACTCCGATGTAGCCGACCAGGACCAGGCTGAACTTCCAGTCCATCGCCACCAGATAGATCAGGGCCACTATCGGCGACAAGATCGCGGGCACCACGTCGGCGGGAAGGTGAGCGACGAGAAGATGCATCCGCTTCACGTCGTCCGTCATCGCCTGCTTCACTTCACCGGTGCCACCATTTGCAAACCACCCCAGAGGAACTCGGGACAGATGCCGAGCGATACGCGAGCGGATCGAGTATTTGAAATGCGCGTCGGCGGTGTGGCACACGGTCAGCGCTGCGTTGTAGACGACAAAACCGAGAATTGTGCCCGCTGCACCGATTGCGGCCCACAGCCAGACCAGGTTCAACGACGAGTCGGTCAGGAGCACCCGCGCGATCTCGACCACCGCAACGTAGGGCAGGAATCGCAACGGCACCGACAGTGCCGACAGACCCGCCCCTAGGAGGAGTTGATTTCTCACCGGCGCGATCATCCTGCCCAAAGCGTCGCGGTCGACGAGTCCAGGCGAGTCTTCCGGGGCTGCGGCCTCGTTCACTTTCATTGCCGCACTCACTCTTCGACGATGATCGTGCCGGTCATGTTCGGATGTGGTGTGCACGTGTAGGTGAACGTTCCGGCTTTGTCGAAGGTCTGACTGTAGGTTCCGCTTCCTTGGAGATCGCTCTTGATCCCCAACTCGGCGAACACGACATCGTGCGGCATTCCCTGGTCCTCGAAAACCCACGTGACGGTCTGTCCTGTGTGCACGGTGACGGAGTTCGGTTTGTACGCAAGGTTTTTCACCGAGATCTCGACCGGCGCTTGCTCGGTAGATCCCGTCGAATCGTTGCCGCACGACGTCAGTGTGAATACCGCTGCAACAGCGATCAATGTGGTCAATCCGGTGCGAAATGACATTCTGCTCTCCTCATCGAACGTAGTGGAGGTCGGCAGTCATCCCGGCCTCGAAGTGGTACGCGTTGTGACAGTGAAACATCCACCGTCCTGGATTGTCGGCGTCGAAGTCGATCGCCATTTGTGTACGCGGAAGTACGATCACGGTGTCTCGGCGAAGCCCGCCGTAGGAGGGAACCGAGAAGGTGTGCCCATGGGTGTGCATCGGGTGCCACATGTCGGTGTCGTTGTTCATGACGATTCGTATTCGCTCGCCCTGCTTCATTCTCAACCGACCTGCATCGGCGCCCGCCATTCCCCAGAGGTATCGATCGCCGGCCTGAATGAGATCCACCGAATACGCACGATCCGGTGCCCTCTGCTCCAGCGCTCCTGACGGGCGAAGCTCCGATTCCAGAACGAGCCGACCGCCGGAACCTGACAGCACTGCAGGCGAAGTCAGGTCGACGACCGCTACCGAATCCGGCGTCCGAAGCAGGCACGCGACGCCACCTGACTTCCCTTCCACCTTCGCGGCGATGGGCCACGAGCCGGACTGCACCGTCACCAATACGTCGTATCGCTGCGCGGGTGCGATCAGAATCTCGTCTCCGGCTGTGTAGGCAACGTCCTGCCCGTCAGCACTGACAACGGTCATCTCGTGCCCGGCGACCGAGAAACGGTACGGAGTCTCCGCCCCGGCATTGATCACCCGCAATCGAAGCCGAGTTCCGGCCGTCGCACTGACGACGAAGGGATCTTCCACAGGCCGTCCGTTGATCAGGTGCAGTGGATACGTGATGTGCGTTGCCATTCCACCGAGCGCCTCGGAATTGCCGTGACCGCTGGCGAGAAGTTCTGCGGCAGAATCAATCTCTGCATCATCGACTTCCGGTGGAGCTCCGCTGTGCCCGTGGTGTCCTCCCTGCACGTCCGGTGACAATGCGCGAAGCACTGCATCCGGGGTTGTTCCCAGCCCGTCGAGCCAGTCGTCGATCACGATGACGACGTCCTCGTCGGCTCCGGTCCGGTCGTTCGGGTCCTCGACCACGAGTGCACCGAATAACCCTCGATCGGCCTGCAATCCTGAATGGGAGTGGTACCAATATGTTCCGTGATCCGGGGCCACGAAGTCGTAGGTGAACTCGGCACCTGGTTGGATTCGTTCCTGGGTGACCGGCGGGACGCCGTCCATGTCGTTGCGGATCGCAATGCCGTGCCAGTGCACCGAGGTCTCCGTCGGAAGGTCGTTCTGCAAAAGAACGTTGAGCCGGTCTCCCTTGGAGATTCGAAGCTCCGGGCCAACTGCTTCCGCACCGTACGACCATGTGTCGACCTCTCTGGCGCCCAGACTCACCCGAGCCGGTGCAGCTGTCAGATTCCGTTCGACTGTGCGCCCGCTATGAAATCTCGCCTGTTCGGCAGCACGAACTTCGTCGTCGAACGGTGAAATCTCAGAACTGGATTCGTTCGCCGAGCCACGGCTGCACGCACTCAATGCCACAGAACCCAAAGCCGCAGAACCCACAGCCGCAGAGCCGAGCGTCACCGCTCCCCATCGCAGAGCCAGGCGCCGACTCAACGCACTCGAACTCATGCCGTCAGCGCCGTGAATTCCTGATAGCGCGTCGCGGCAACAGCTTCGGTTCCGGTGCCGGTCAGATTGCCGGCAGCCATGGCATCCATGTCCTCGATCATCCAGAAAGTGGCGAAGGGATGAGTGGCGAGCCACATGTCTCCGTTGACCTTGGCCACTCGGTTCTCCTGCACCGCTGAAAGACTCGAGAACCCGGGAACACCGGCAACCTTGCCGAACTCGTACACGCCCTCGTCGAACACGGCCACGATCCGAGCATCCTGCGCCGGGATCGCCTCGTCGGACAGGGGCGCATACGGCAGTCCTCCAGCGGCATTCGATCGCTGGGATTCCGGACGCCCGAAGCCGCTCTCCGCCAACAACAAGGACGGCGGCGCCTGCTCGGTGGTGGTGGCAAGGATTCCAGAACTGCTCATCAGCACCGACACGGTGTTCGCTTCACCACCGGACCGAGCAGAGACGTCAGCGATCTTGCCCTCCAAGGCGACAGTCAGCTTGTCGGCAACCGACTGACGATCAAAAGCGCGTCCGAAGAAGGCAAGATTCTCACGCCACGGAGTGGTGACGGCCGGGACCGGCACTGTGGGGACGGTCGATGCGAGGGAGTCGTAGTAGCTCCGATCGCCCATCGACGTGAAGATGACCAGTCCGGGATCCTGGGCGAGGACCTGCTCGATCGGGGGTGCACCGAGCGGCGGCACCGTGACCACCTCGGTACCAGCTGACGCCAAGATGTCCTGGCCGATCTCCGATCCCCACGACGTGAAGACCACATCAGGGGTGATGCCGACGGCAAGGAGACCGAGTGCGGCGTATTCGTCGAGGGAAACAATTCGCCCGAGGTCGCCCGGAACCGACGTCTCACCGAATTCGTGGGACACAACACGCGTTCCCTCGGCAGGTTCCGTCGTCGGTCCCGCCTCACTCGAGCTACAGGCGGCCGCAGTCAGGGCAACGACACTGACCAGCAGCGAAGCGCCCAGCCTCGATAGGTAACCGGGTCGCGTTTTCAACTTCATGGTGTCCTTCAGCTTCGAAAAATCGGGGGGGTTCGCATAAATCCGAGCACTGCTCGGATTTGGCAAGTAAACCTCACCTAAGTACATCCGTCAATCGCTTGCGTCGACTACGCACACCGATCCGACGCCACTAAGCTCGGTCGGACCATGACTGCGCCATCACCTGACAAGAAGTCCGCCGCGAAATCACAGCGCCGCCGGAGTTACAACACCGGGATCACTGCGGACGCGGTGCTGACCGTGGCGTTCGGGCTCAGTCGCGAGCACGGAGTCGAGGGCTGGTCGCTGCGGCAGCTGCTCGGCGAACTCGATACGTCGTTCTCCGTCGTCTATCGACTCGTCGGAGATCGGGACGCACTCTCGGCTGCGGTGGTCGACAGTGCGGTGTCGGCCGTGAACGTGCCATCTGCACAAGAAGATTGGCGTCAATGGCTGACGCATCTGCTCTTGCAGATGCGAGAGGCCTTGATCGAGTGTCCAGGCGCGGCACAGTGGCTGCTGATGAACGGAGTTGCCACCCAGCGCAGCCGGGAACTCATGGAGGCCGGATTGGCATCGCTGATCGACGCCGGGTTCGGGGAAGAAGCCGCTCAGGCTTACACCGTCGCCTTCACCTCGACAATCACACTGATCGCCATGAACGACGCCAGGCGCATTCCCAGCGGACAGCCTTCACCCGATCACAGCGCGATGCTGGAACGACTGAGTAACGACGGACCCTCAGATCCTCGTTCATCGATGGAGACACTGATCGGGAAGTTCGCCGGTCCACCGGATGCTGCGGAAGCAACACGGGCAGAACACTATCGCTACACACTCGACCGTGTCCTCGACGGCCTCGAGGCGCGGCTGAACGCAATCAAGGAGTCACAGAAATGACCGAGGGTCGCTGTCGCAGTTGTGCGACAGCAACCCTCGGATGAGTTGGATTCTCGATATGTCTAACGGAACAGGTTCGCGACGAACGGAATCGTGTCAGCCTGTGATTCGACCAAAGCGCCGCTGTGATCGGTGTTGTAGGTCTTGAACGTGACCGGTTCACCGTTGGCGACCAACGCTGCAACCAGCGAAAGTGCAGACGGTGCAGGGACATCCACGTCGAGCAAGCCCTGGCCGATGAAGATGGGGCGATCGTATCCACTGGTCGGTACACCCATGTAATCGTTCAGCAGACCCTGGAAGTTCGGGATCTGACTGAGCGGGCGGGAGAAGATGTCACCGAGGACCAGATCCTTGGATGCCTCGTCCAGGTCTGCGGCGCAGAGCTTTTCGGCCGAGTCGACCTTTTCCCTTCCCAAGTCGTTCAGGTAGGAATTCAAGTCGATCTCGGGGTGCGCTTCCCGCAAGCCCGCGAGGATGTAGAGCGCGTACGACGTCAATCCGCCGCCGAGGGCGATGGGAGGGAAGCCCGGACCGGCAGGCAGGAGGGTCAACTCGATGTTGGCCGGCACTCCGGTACCCACCCCGCCGCGATAGTCGAGAGAATCCCCACCGTATTCAGTGGCGTAGCGCGCCGTCGTGATGGCCGCACCGCCGCCCTGCGACTGCCCGACCACTGCCCACCGATTCGAGATGGTGGGGTCGATCACCCGAGCAGCCTTGACCGAGTCGACGACGCTGTGCGCCTCCACCTTTCCGTCGAGATACGGCATCAGCCCCGGTGTTCCCAGACCGACGTAGTCGGTGGCGACTACGGCGTAGCCCTCGGAGAGCCAACGCCCCAGGTAGGGGTAGTCGCGCTCGGGCAGGCCAGGACCGACCAGCGAAGGGGCACAGGAATCGTCGAGTCCCGTGGTGCCGTGCGCCCACGCAATGACGGGCCAACCACCTTCCGGTGCCGGACCGGCCGGGACGTAGTACGCGCCACTGCTCAGCGCAGGCCCGCCGTTGGAACCGATGGTCCAGTACGTGAATCGCTTGGCGTCGGCGGTACCCGGAATCCACAGATCTTTCGGTAGCGGCTCACTCGACACCACAGTGCCGGTGGCTTGCGACGCGCTCGGTGCCTGTGCGGACGCGATGGGCGCAGCAACGGCGGAGCCGATCGTTGCAGCACAGAGGGCTGCGATGGATATGCGGGCAAACGACTTCGACTGGAATTTCACGTCTGACGACTCCGGTTCGTGCGGTGGGCGACCTCGTTGGACGTTATCGTAGATTTTGTTTAACCGATCGGTCAAGCAAAATCTTGCAGCTTCGTGAAACGTATATGTCGAGATTCCGGCCCCAACTCCGACCTAGCATCGAACCGCACGAAAAAACAGTAGGAGGATGTGTCCATGGCACACGTACAGCGTTTCGACCACATCGGCATCACCGTCGCGGACCTCGAATCAGCGACGGCATTCTTCGTCGGTCTGGGTCTCGAGGTGGAGGGCACCGGATCCGTGGAGGGTGAGTTCGTGGAAACCGTCTGCGGTGTCCCTGGAGCCAAGTGCGAAATCGCCATGCTGCGCCCGCCGGGCGAAGGATCACGGCTCGAGCTCTCGTCCTTCGTCACGCCCGAGCACGTACCCGGATCGCCTGCTCCGATGGCCAACGAGATCGGGATACGCAACGTGTCTTTCGAGGTGGGCGATCTCCAGGTTGCGGTCGACGCGGTGGCTGCGGACGGTTACGGACTCATCGGCGGGATCGGCGAGTACGAGAACAGCGTGCGCATGGCCTACGTCCGGGGGCCTGAAGGGATCATCGTGTCCCTGTTCGAGCAGATCGCCTGAAGCGTCACGGCATTCGGAGCGTCAGATCGCCTTCCAGGAGCTGGCCAGAGCGCCCATCGCGGCCGCGAATTCGGCGAACGCCGCGTCGATTCTGACGCGGTCACCGGTGGTCACCAAATCGAGCGTCAACCCGCGAATCTGCGCCAACACGATCGTCGCGTAGCGATCAGCGCGATCGGGTGGACATCCGTACGCGAGCGCAGCTTCCGCCAAACCACCCAACCAGTCCCCCACCACATGGTCGAGAAACTCGCGATACCGCTCCGGATGCAACAACGCCTGTCCGTAGATCTCGAACATCAAGCGAAAGTTCGGCAACGATTCCGCTGATGTGCGCCCATTCCAGTAACTCGTCAACATCTCGACGATGTCGGTCCCGGAAGAGATGTCGAGAGAAGAGCTGTCTCGCAGGGTGGCAACTACTTCAGTGAGCAGTTGTTCCTTCGAACCGAAATGATGGATGAGTGTCGCATGACTGATCCCCAGATCCTTGGCCAATGGCCGCATGGACAGTTCACCGACGCCGTTCGCCGTGACGTACGCGGTTACCTGCTCGAGCAATTCGGCACGGCGATGCTGGTAACGCAGTTTCCGGCCGTCGACCGGCGTGCTGTCCTCCACCTGCAGGAGCCTACGCAGTACCGGAAACACGGCAGTACCGGAAACACGGCAGAACCGGTTACACGGTGACGTGGTGGCGATCCGATCGACTGATCGTCACAGCGGCGACGACAACACCGATCACCACGCCGATGAGAGTGTCCGCGACGCGAGCCACTGCCGCTTCGGTCCCGATCGGAGCACTGAAACCGATGAGGAGCAGTGCCATCGGGGTGACGGCCAGTGATGTCAGTGCATAGTTCTTGATCACGAGCAGCTCAGCAGCAGTCTGCAGAATCACGACCACGGCAACCGCTTGCCAGTAGCCGAGCGTCAATGCGATGAGAGCAGCAGCGACGACGGCGCCACCGACATTTCCCACCAACCGCTGAATCCCACGCTGGACGGTCTGCTTGTAGTTCAGCCCCTGCATCGCGGCGATGGCACCCATCGACGCCCAGAGCGGATGCTCCAACCCGGCTCCCGCCGCGAGCCAACCGGCCAGAGCCGACGCTGCCACGATGCGGAGAGCATTCATCCGCACCGGGCGCGAATACAGCCGATTCAATCCTTCGAGAAAATAGCCTTCGGGCGCGGCCAGGTTCTTTGCCGGTGCGAGATCGTGTTCGATCATGCTGGAACGCTTGAGCTTCCGAAGCTCCTTCTCGTGCCGAGCAATGCTGCGAATCAGGGTGGCGTCGCCGTGCAACTGCCACTCCTGAACTGCCGCTTCCGCTTCGTCGAGCACCGCCACCAGTTCGCGTCCGTGATCGACGGTCGACTTGATCCGGCCACTCGACGCAACAACCAAGCGGGCGTTGGCAATCGATCCGAGCGCCGGTTCCACTCCGTCTGCGCCGGACTGTTCGAGACGCCCCACCGCAGAAACTGCACGGGCAACTGCCAGGCGGGCAGGTCCCATCGGCAGTACGAGCGCTGGGAGCATCGCGGCCGCCCAACCGACCAGAACTCCGAGCGCACCGGCAGTGACCAACCGCGCCAAATCGTCAACGCTGGAGGCATATCCGGCTGCACCGGTCGCCGCGAAGACGAGGATGACGGGCCCTGGCCCGGTGATCCGGAAGCCCGACATGAAGCAGTACGACGCACCCGCAAGCAAAGAGAGGATGCCGATCTGCAACCACATCGGAACGCCCGCGACACCCATGGCGCCGCCGAAGGCAATCGAAACCACCAGTGCAGCACCCACCATTGCCAGCTTGCCGGCCAACCGTGGATACGGCTCGTACCTGCCGAACGCGGCGCACAGCGCGCCCAAGGCCGCGAAGCCGGCCAATTCCCGATGCCCGAGCAGTCCGCCGACCACGAGGACTACGGCGGTGGCGAGCCCGACCCTGATCGCGGGGGCGATGGTCGCGTCGGCAGATCCGACGCGAAAAGCCGCTCGCCACGTCGCCCCGGAGACGGTATGTGCAATGGCCTCACTCGAATGAGTGAGACGGCTGGGCGTCCTGGCTGCGGTTTCGGTTCGGCTCACCCAATCAGCATACATTTATTTCACTAGTAAATTACTTGTGAAGTAATGTGAATTCTGTCGCTAAGATAGGGACATGGGCGCGGCGAACAGATCCGAAGACGACTTCATCGACAAAGTCCGTCGCGAATGGAAGCGCGCCTACCCCGAGTTCGACACTGCTCCCGTCGAGGTGATGGGCCGGATCGCCCGCATCAACGCGCAGTCTCTTCACCAGCTCGACCGCGCACTGGCGTCCAGCGGGGTCTCTCGCGCCGAATTCGACGTGATGAGTGCACTTGCTCGCAGTGACCGTCCCCTGCGGGCGAGCGAAGTCACCGCCGTCACGATGGTCAGCGGCGCCGCCACCACAAAACACGCAGACCGCCTGGCCAAGCTGGGCTTTGTCGAGCGTCAGCGCTTCGAACACGACGGACGAGTGGTTCTGCTTCAACTCACCGCTGCCGGTCGCGCATTGGTCGAGGCAGAGTTTCCCCGACGCGTCGAGCGAGACCGTCAAGTACTCACCGGACTCGACGAGGACGAACGTGCCCAACTGACGGCACTGCTCAAACGCATCTCACTCAACATCGACTCGGGGATCTGGGACTGACCTACTTCGGCAGCGGCACGTTCTGCAAACGCACCTGACCGCGCGCCACCTCTTTGCCCGATTCCGGATCGGTGATGACCACCGACCACAACTGCTGAACCCGGCCCTGCTGTATCGGCACAGCCACGACGTCCACGCGCCCACCCGTACGCGCCCGCAGGAAATCCGTTCCGTTGTGCACTCCGACGGCAAATTCGCCACGGTCCGCCACTGCAGTGCTGGCCCCGATGCTCGCGGCGGACTCGACGGCGGTCGTGTAGACACCGCCGTGGACTACGCCCCACGGCGTGTGATGCTCCTCGGACAGATCGATGTGCCCGACAACCTTCGTGCCGGACACCTCGTCCAGTTGCAATCCGGCAGCGCTGACAAATCCGCTTGCTGCCTCGAGATTCAATTCCGTCATGACGACCCCTCATCTGCTCCGTTGGATTTCTCGACCTACCTTCCGCCCTCGAATACATGCCGTCAAGTGCTAAGTTGGAATTCCCAACTAACATTTCCAACTAACAGGGGCCCAGAGATGACGGCGACAAAAGGACGCAACTGCTCCATCGCCAACGCCTTGGAGGTCGTCGGCGAGAAGTGGTCACTGTTGGTGCTCAGAGAAATCGCCCTCGGGCAACGACGGTTCGACGAGATCGCCGCGGGCACGGGTGCGAGCCGCGACATCCTCGCCGCGCGTCTACGCACCCTTGTCGACGCCGACGTCCTCGCGAAGCGACGCTACGAAGACCATCCACCGCGCTACGAATACGTCGCCACCGAATCAGGGAAGGCGCTCTATCCCATTCTGATGGCGCTCATGGAATGGGGGGACGCCTTTGCGACGACGGGTCCACCGCCAACCGTCGTCGAACACCGTTGCGGTGAGATCCTGCACGCCCAAGTTGTGTGCGCGCACTGCAAAGAGCCGCTGGCCGCCAAAGACGCGCATGTAGTCGAACTCTCGCCGCCTGCTCGATAGCGTCAGCGTCCGGGCGGAAACCCGCCTGTTGCGATCGGACCCCAGGAGTCGACGGTGACGCGGATCAGGCTCTTACCCTGCTTGCGCATGGCTTCGCGGTACTCGTCCCAGTCGGGATGATCACCGGCGATGGATCGGTAGTAGTCGACCAACGGTTCCACCGAGTCCGGGAGGTCGATCAACTCCGCGGTTCCGTTCACCTGGACGTACGGGCCGTTCCACTCGTCGGAGTGGATACACAGAGACACCGCCGGGGTGCGGCGGACATTCGCGGCCTTGGCCCGTTCCGGGTACGTGGAGATGACGATCCGACCCTCGTCGTCGACCCCGCACGTCACCGGAGAGATCTGCAACTCGCCGGATTTCTTCACCGTGACGAACGTGGCCCGATGGCGCGGCCTGACGAATTCGAGGAGCTCGGCAAACGACACACGATCTGCGCTGGCGATCTTGGACATGACCTCAGCCTAATTCGATTTACGAACTGACGCTCAGGGCATCTCGATGGTCTGAGCACGTGCGATTTCGCCGATTGCACGAATGATGTACGCGCTCTGAGCTTTCTTCACTCCGGTCGACAAACTCCCGATGACCAGAACCGCCGAACGCAGGTACGCGCCGTGCCCGATACGGAACGAATCGTCTTCCAGATCCGAGATCCCGAGCGCCCCGGTGTAGACCGCAGCGAGCGCCTGCACGTCCAGATCCGGCAGCCACACGATCGTGGACTTGGCGCAGGCGGTGAGCGCATCCTGCACGTCCTCGCTGGACAAGCCGTCCGGATGCGTGTCCTCGAGCAATTCGCGCACGATCGCCGCGTGAACCGAGCTGACCTGCTCGAAAGAGAGCCCGCGCAGTTCCTCGACAGCCACGAGTAGTCCGTCACGATTTGCCGCCCGCACCGCGGCGAGTGCGTCGGCCGTGGCATCGGCGATGTCACGGGCGACCTTCGGCCAATGCGTCGGCCAGCTCTGTTCTGGCGTCCGCTGTTCTGGCGTCATCGTGATATCTCCTCGGTCCTCGTGTTCATGCGGAAGCCTTCCACATCCCACCGACAGGCCAGGCGATCCGTCAGCGCAGCCGCTCCAACAAGGACATTGCGTTGTGCGGCGCAAAGCCTTTCATGTCGTTGTCGAAGTAGACGTACACGTCGAGGCCCTCGTCCATCCAATCCCGAAAGCGCTTGGACCACTTGTCCAGAGCTTCGTCGGTGTACCCACTCGCATACAGTTCCTTGTCCCCGTGCATCCGCACATAGACAAAATCGGCAGTAGGAGTGGTGATGCGGGGATACCTGCCGGCTGTGTCTGCGACGACAAAACCGATGGAGCGCTCGCGCATCAGGTCCACGGCTTCGTCGGTCTCGAAGCTGGCGTGCCGCGCTTCCACCGCGTAGCGAATCGGCACGTCCCTCTCGGTCTGGGCGAACACTCGGTCTTCGGTGAGTTTGTCGTCGTGCTGTGCTGCCAGATCGGCTGCAGCCTGCGTGGTACGGGGAAGACCGTCGAAGAAGTCGGCCAATCGCTGCGATTCGAACTGCAGCGTCGGAGGTAGTTGCCACAGAATCGGCCCGAGCTTGGGGCCGAGGGCGAGCGTTCCGGCGGCAAAGAAGTTGGCGAGTCCGTCACGGGCGTCGAGCAGCCGTTTCATGTGTGTGATGTACCGGCCGCCCTTGATCGCGAACACAAAATCTTCGGGAGTTTCGCTGCGCCATTTGGTGTAGCTTTCCGGCTTCTGCAGCGCGTAGAACGAGCCGTTGATCTCGATCGACGTCAATCTCTCTGCGGCATAAGACAATTCTTTGCGGTGAGCAAGACCTTTCGGATAGAAATCTCCGCGCCACGCGGGATACGTCCACCCGGAGATACCTACCCGAATATCTGCCATCGATTCAGACTAAGCGGCACTCGAGCGTTTTGGCACTCCGTGTTTCAAACTCCGGCGCTGAGCGCGACGGATACCGGTACGACGGTCAGGCACACCACCGCACCGATGAACAACGCGATCACGAGGCGACGGTCCCACTTTCCGCGTGCACCACTGGCAGCGAGCATGAAGATCACAAAACCTACACACACGGACACGATAGTCACGATCACCGGAGTTCCAACCATGCCGTGATTGTCCCCTACCCATTGCCACCGAGCGCCCTACGGGTACACGATCGAAGTACCCATCCCGAGCTAGGAGTGGAAATGCCGAAATACCTCTGGCAAGTGACGTACTCACCCTCCGGCGCCGCCGGTCTGCAGCAGGAGGGAGGCACTGCGCGGCGCGACGCGATAACGCGAATGGTCGAAAGCATCGGTGGCACTGTCGAATCCTGCCACTTCGCACTGGGCGGTCACGACATGTTCGTGATCGGCAACCTGCCGGACGACGTCGCGGCAGCCGCATTGAGCATTCGCACGGCTGCGGCAGGTGCAGCACGCTCGGAGTCGATCACACTGCTCACGCCGGAGCAGATCGACGAGGCAGTCAAGCGACCGACCGACTACCGCGCGCCGGGCAAATGACGACGGAAGGAATAGATCCCGGCAGCAGCCGAGTTGCACCCGCTGTGACGGAGACTACGAAAACACCTGACCTGGGCACCTACGGAATCTGGCGAGGAGCGGCTGGTTTGCCGCCCGAGCTGGGAACTGCGATCGAGAAACTCGGTTTCGGCACCATCTGGATCGGCGGCTCCCCACGCGCCGATCTAGGGATCGCCGAGAAACTTCTCGACGCGACCGAGCACATCACCGTGGCAACCGGAATCGTCAACATCTGGTCCTCACCTGCGGCTGAGGTGGCGGAGTCCTATCACCGACTCGAAGCCGCGCACCCGGGGCGATTCCTGCTCGGCGTAGGCGTCGGACATCCGGAAGCGACCGGCGACTACACCAAGCCGTACGCCTCACTCGTGTCGTACCTCGACGAACTCGACGCGGCCCAGGTCCCGGAATCGCGGCGCGTCCTCGCCGCACTGGGGCCGAAGGTGTTGAAACTGTCCGCCGCTCGCGCCGCCGGCGCGCATCCGTACCTGACCACCCCCGAACACACGGCCGAAGCTCGCGAAATCCTCGGCCCTTCGAAGATCCTGGCCCCCGAGCACAAGGTTGTCCTGGAAACCGATCCGGAGAAGGCCAGAGCAATCGGTCGCCCCGCCGTCGCCAACCCGTATCTGTATCTGCGCAACTACACGAGCAATCTCGAGCGCCTCGGTTTTGCGCCCGAAGAGTTGGCCAACGAGGGGAACGATCGCGTCATCGACGCCCTGGTTGCGCGGGGTACCGCGAAGTCCATCGCGGATCGACTTCGGGAGCATGTCGCGGCGGGTGCCGATCACGTTGCGATCCAAGCACTTCCCGCCGAAGGTGATCCGATCGCGACCTACGAAGCACTGGCCGCCGAACTCTTCGACTGACCGGGCAACCCTTGACTTGGATAAGTAGTGTCCGAGTATACTTGGACACTACTTATCCGAGTAAAGGAGAAAAACATGAAGATCGTCATTTTCGGAAGCGGACTCATCGGAAGCCAGGTCGCCGCCAAGCTCGCTGACGCCGGGCACGACGTGAAGGCGCTCGGTCGCGGCGACGGGATCGACATCACCACCGGCGCAGGTATCGCCGAGGCAGTCGAGGGTGCCGACGTCGTCGTGGATCTGACCAATTCCCCTTCGTGGTCGGACGACGACGTCTTGGCCTTCTTCCGCGACGGAACCGGCCACATCCTCGCCGCGGAAGAGAAGGCAGGCGTCGGGCACCACGTCATACTGTCCATCGTGGGTGCCGATCGACTGCCCGATTCCGGGTACATGCGAGCCAAGGTCGCCCAGGAAGACCTGGTCAAAGCGGGCCCGACCCCCTACACGATCGTCCGATCGACCCAATTCTTCGAGTTCGTCGCCGGAATCGCCGACGCGGGAACCACCGACGGCGCCGTCCACGCAACGCCGGGACATCTGCAACCCATCGCGTCTCGAGACGTCGTGTCCCACGTCGCCGAGGTAGTGACCGGCGCGCCGCAAAACGGCACGGTCGAGATTGCCGGACCCGAACCGCTGGGCATCGACGAACTGGTCCGGCGCTTGTTCCTCGTCACCGGCGACAAGCGTTCGGTTATCTCCGATCCCGAAGCCGGCTACTTCGGCGCGAAACTCGACAACTCGGCACTGACCCCGACGCCCGGTGCAGATGCATGGATCGCGCCGACAACATACGACGCGTGGCTTGCCGAGAAGGCCTGACGTCGACAACTCGAGCGACGTCCGGCCCGCACCGCTTTCCGCGGCGTCGATAGAGTCCAATCATGAAGCTTTCCGGAGGCGTGGAGTGGTCACTCCACTGCTGCGTGGTTCTGAGCCAGTCCGAAGGGCCGGTACCCACAGCCAGACTCGCCGAACTTCACGGGGTGTCGAAGACATACCTGGCGAAGCATCTGCGAGCGCTCGCGCACGCCGGTCTGGTCAATCCGACCGAGGGCCGAGACGGCGGGTACGTTCTCACCCGGGCTCCCGAGAAGATCACCGTTCTCGACGTCGTACAGGCCGTTGACGGCACCGAACCTGCGTTCCGGTGCACGGAGATTCGACAGCAAGGAATCCTCGCCGCCCCACCGGAACAGTGCCGTTCCGCCTGCGGAATCGCCAAGGTCATGGCCGACGCCGAAAAAGCCTGGCGCGCATCACTGTCGGGGGTCACTATTGCAGATCTTGCTGCAACCCTGGACCTTCCGGCACTCAGAAAGATCCTGACCACACCGATCACACCCTAGAGCAGCCCACACCCCACGAGACGGCAATCCATCGTTCAACTATCGGGTACCTTGTTCGGGGATCAAATCTTGACGAAGAATCTTCCGGGAATTTTCGCAAGATCTCGGAGGGGGTTTCATGGGAGTCAGTGGCGCTGCGGGGTTGGGGCAGAACATTCGTCAAACAACGGGACTGTTGAGTCGCTGGTGGTCTCTTGCGTACGACGGCGAATGGTTCCCGAGGTTCCTGGCTGCTCGATCGATGTTGGGGACAGCCAGGGTGGTCGTCACCTTTTGGTGTGCTGTGTTCGTGGCACTCGCCGTACTGGCTCAATTCGTGAAGGGTGGCGCAACCGAGCTCCCTGAACGGCTCGCGGCGGGCGCAGCATGCATGATCGCGCTCTACTGCATGATTCGCTGGTCACTCGGACGGTCTTGGCCGAGTCACCATCAATCCGTTCGTTTCGTTTCGCTCACCAATATCTGCTTGTCCTTGATACTTCTCGCCGGAATCCATTCGAGCTTCCTGGCATTGACCGGCACCGTCCTGTTCGTGGTCGTCGCGAACTATTCGTCGGTATTCCACAGCCCTCGAATAGTCACCGCACAGATCACCGGCGCGCTGTTCGTCGTTGCGCTACTGACAATTCGAGCTGTAACCGATCCGGATACCGACTCTTCGCTGTCGGTGTCCACTGGATTCGTCATCGGGTGTGTTATCGCTTCAGCTTCGATGACCGTGCATTTCCTCGTCCTGTATTTGACCGACGACGCACGACACTCTTGGCGTGATCCACTCACCGCTGCCCTGAATCGACGTGGGCTGCACAATGTCTGGCAACAGTTGTTCGGTGTCGGCGAACTCCAAGGACACGTAGTCCTTGCGGTGGTGATCGATGTCGATTCGTTCAAGAGCGTCAACGACAAACTGGGTCACGCGGAAGGCGATCGGATGCTGGTGACAGTCGGCCGGCGCCTGAACTCGGTGGTCGGAGAGGTCGGACTGGTTGCGCGGACTGGCGGCGACGAGTTCGTGATTCTCATGCCCGTGGAGCCACGTCGCATCGAACAAACCGTGGTGGACATTCACAATTCGATATCGCGGCCCGCCGGCCGGCAGTCGATTTCCGTGAGCGTCGGAGCCAGCGTGTGGCTGTCCTCGACAATCCCGGACGCTTCGGGAACCATCGATCGGATTCTTGCCGACGCCGACAACGCGATGTATCGGGCGAAACGACGAGGTGGAGACCAGGTAGCTTGGGCAGTAACGCATCTGAGCTGAATCGACACGATTACCTGTCGATCGAATTCAGAGCGCCGCTTCGCTGTCGTTCGCCGGATCCAGCTGATCCTGGGTTGCCGCCCAACTCGCCAAGAGTTTGAGTGCGTCAGCCGTGGGCGTCCCCGGCGCCGCGGTGTAGACCAGCAGTGTCAGCCCGGGATTGGACGGCAGTTCCATCGCCTCGAAGTTCAGCTCCAGGTCGCCGACGACGGGGTGACGAACCTTCTTGAATCCCGTCCGATGAAAGCGCACATTGTGTTTCGCCCACCGGGTGCGGAATACCTCACTGCGAGTGGCAAGTTCACCGATGAGCTCGGTCAGCGCCCTGTCATGGGGATTGCGCCCCGCTTCCGAGCGGAGCATCGCGGCGATGTCGTCTGCCGCGCGCTCCCAATCCACGAAGAAGTCCTGCGATGCCGGGTCCAGGTACACGAACCGGGCGTTGTTCGCCGGCCTACGTGGATCGGCCAACACCGGCGAATACAACGCGCGCGCCATACGATTGGCCGCCAGCATGTCGTGCCTGGCATTACGTACCCACGCCGGCGCGTCGGTGATGGCGTCGAGTATCTGCTGAATCGCCGGGCTCACGCCCTTGGGGGCGGGCCGCTTTCTACTCGGTGCGCCTGCACTGGCGGCCTTCGCGAGGTCGTACAAATGGGCAGTTTCGGCTTCGTCGAGTTGCAGTGCTCGGGAAAGGCTTTCGAGCACCGAGTCCGACGCTCCCGCCAGATTTCCGCGTTCCATGCGCACGTAGTAGTCGATGCTCACACCGGCGAGCAGAGCGACTTCCTCACGGCGCAACCCCTTGACGCGACGGTTCCCGCCGTAGGCCGGCAGCCCTGCCTGCTCGGGTGTGATGCGAGCACGACGGGAGCTGAGGAATTCGCGGATCTCGGCTCGGTTGTCCATGCAGTTCACGTTACTCGAGCGGAGAAGACCGAGGGAGGTACTGCCGTTACCTGGAACAACAGACACTCCCGCGCCCGCGAGGCGCGGCGTTGACTGATTGCAGTCGACCGGTCCACGCCGAAACGTCGACTTCGAAGCACGCGACACCAGAAGCAAGAGGGGACACCATGCGAGCAACCATCATGTACGGCGCCGGAGACGTTCGAGTCGAGACCGTGCCCGATCCGGCACTGCAGCAGCCGACGGACGCGATCGTGCGGGTCGTCAGGGCGTGCGTTTGCGGCTCTGACCTGCACCCTTACCACAACATGCCGGCCACGCCCGGTGGTTCCCCGATGGGCCACGAATTTGTCGGAGTGGTCGAAGAGACCGGTCGCGAGGTGTCCACGTTGAAGAAGGGCGACTTCGTCATCGCCCCCTTCGCCTGGTCCGACGGGACGTGCGACTTCTGCCGCGAAGGCTTGCAGACGTCTTGCCGACACGGTGGATTCTGGGCCGGAAACGGGATCGGAGGCGGTCAGGCAGAGGCCATCCGAGTGCCGTTGGCAGACGGCACCCTGGTCAAGGCGCCGGTCGGTGAGGATTCCGAACTCCTACCGTCACTGCTCACACTCTCCGACGTCTTCGGCACCGGCTATCACGCGGCGGTCAAGGGTGGCGTCAACCAACGCACGACGGTCACGGTCATCGGCGATGGAGCCGTGGGGCTGATGGCAGTGCTCTCCGCCAAACGCCTCGGCGCCGAGCGCATCATCCTCATGGGGCGCCACAAGACCCGCACGGATCTCGGTCTCGAGTTCGGAGCCACCGACGTGGTTGCCGAACGTGGAGATGAGGGCATCGAGAAAGTCCGCGAACTGACCGGAGGCGACGGCACTCATGTCGTCCTCGAAGCGGTAGGTCACATGCCTGCCTACGAGCAGTCGCTCGGAGTTGTCCGACCGGGCGGCGTCATCAGCCGAGTCGGGGTACCCCAATACGAAGAAGCTCCAATCGGATTCGGGACACTCTTCGGACCCAACATCACACTCACCGGTGGACCGGCCCCGGTGCGCGCGTACATCGAAGAGCTGATGCCGGATGTGCTCGATGGAAAGATCGAGCCGGGCAAGGTCTTCGACCACACCGTCGGACTCGACGACGTAGCGGAAGGCTACCGAGCCATGGACTCCCGTGAATCGTTGAAGGTCCTCGTCCGCCCGTAGTCCACCACTTGCGAAAGTCCACCACTTGCGAAGAAGATGCGCGTGACCCACATTGCCACCCGTCCTGTTGCCGGTCGCATCAATCCCACCGCGATCCTGGCGATCATTCTGATCAGCTATTTCATGATCCTGCTCGACAATTCGATCATCTTCACCGGGCTACCCAGCATCCAAAGCAGCATGGGTTACTCGGCAACCGGGCTGTCCTGGGTCCAGGACGCCTACACCCTGGTGTTCGGCGGGCTTCTCCTGCTGGGTGCTCGTCTCGGGGACATCTTCGGCCGTCGTCGCGTATTCGTGGCCGGTCTCGCGATTTTCGCGATTGCGTCGTTTCTCGTCGGGGTCGCGCCGAACGGTTGGTGGCTCATCGCAGCGCGCGCTCTCCAAGGCGTCGGAGCAGCAGTGGTCGCCCCGGCGTCGCTGTCACTGCTGACCGCCAGTTTCCCGCCCGGCCCGGAGCGAACGCGCGCTGTTGCCTGGTACGGCGCTGCTGCGGGAATAGGCGCCAGCCTCGGACTCGTGATCGGCGGCGCCCTTGCCGACTGGGTGTCTTGGCGCGCAGGCTTTTTCATCAACGTTCCGATCGGTATCGCGATGATCGCTCTCGCTCCCCGGTTCATTCCGGAAACCGAGCCCAACTCCGGACGTTTCGATGTGGCCGGCGCTGTTCTCGCCACACTCGGGATGACCGCGCTCGTCTTCGGCACCGTCAACTCGGCCGAAGCGGGGTGGACCTCACCGATCACCGTTGCGACACTGGCGGCCGGGGCGATACTACTGACCTTGCTCTTCCTCAACGAAGCGAGAGCGGAGCAGCCGATCATGCCACTGAGGTTGTTCCGTAGCCGGGAGCGATCCGGGGCGTACGCCGCCCGAATGCTCTATCTGGGTGCCATGATCGGATTCTTCTACTTCACGACTCAGCTACTCCAAGGCGTCATGGGCTTCAGCGCGTTCCAAGCAGGCATCGCCTTCTTCCCGATGACGATCGTCAATTTTGCTGTGGCGATGCTTATTCCGCGACTGACACCGCGATTCGGAAATTCCGCAATTCTGTCGGTTGGCATTGCCGTCACCCTAGCCGGGATGGCGTGGCTCAGTCTGGTCCATCCCGGCAGCACGTACCTCACTGCGATAGCACTTCCGATGATCTTGATCGGCGCCGGACAGGGGTTGGCTTTCGCCCCACTGACTTCTGCTGGCATCTCCGGGGTACAGGCCGAAGATGCCGGTGCCGCATCAGGATTGGTCAACACTGCACATCAACTGGGCAGTGCTCTCGGACTCGGCATCCTCGTCGCAGTCTCCGCGGGCGCCGGATCCTCTGCCGACGACGCTACAACGGCACTCACCGATCACGTATCAACGGCTCTCACCGCAGGCACCGCCCTGCTCGCCGCTTGTCTCGTCATCGTCCTCGCACTGATCGTCCCGGCTACGAGAACGCGAAGTACCGCAAAGCAATTCGACCAGGAGAAAGGAAGCCGAGATGTCGCACTCGTGGACCGAGGCTGAACTGACCAAGATCGGCGACGCCGAGGAGTTGCAGGTCTCCTCGTACCGCCGAGACGGAACCGCAAGGCCGTACGTCACGATTTGGGTTGTCCGTACCGACAACCAACTGTACGTTCGCTCGGCCTACGGAACCGACAACCCGTGGTTCGTCCGAGCAACGGCAAGTGGAACGGGCCGAATCCGAGCAGGAGGAATCGAGCGGGACGTGGCGTTCGAGTCCGCCGCACCGGATGCCCACACGTCGATCGACTCCGCCTATCACACCAAGTACGACCGCTACGGCCCGCAGATCGTCGGCTCCGTCACCGGCCGCGCCGCCGCACCCAACACCATTCGACTTGTTCCGCTGACGCAGAACTGAACCGCCCCTTTCGATTCCGAGGAGACCTCATGGAAATCTTGAAGCCCCAGCCCACCAGCAAAGCACCCAGCGACTGTTTCACCGGCGACGTCTGGTGGGACGTCATCTACGCCGGACAGGAGCCGTCGAGGATGCGCGCCAACATGGTTCGCTTTGCACCGTGCGCGCGAACCGACTGGCACTCCCATGCAGTCCGACAGACCCTCCACATCGTCTCCGGGACCGCGCTGGTTCAAGCTCGCGGCGGCGAGATCGTCGAAGTCCACCCGGGTGAGACCGTCTACACCCCAGCGGGAGAGGAACACTGGCACGGCGCGGCACCCGACCGTTTCATGAGCCACCTCGCACTGTGGGAAGGACCCGGCGACGGAGGCACCGAAACTACATGGGGCGACAAAGTCACCGATGAGGAATACGGCGGTCCCCGCGCCAACCATCGCTGAGACCGGACACCTCTCAGATACGTCGCATCACGGAAACAACTTTGCCCAGGATGACCGCGCGATCGCCGTCGATGACGCTGTACGCGGGATTGCGAGGCTCGAGGTACACGTGACCGTCGCGACGCCGGAGCACCTTCACCGTGGCCTCGCCGTCGATCATCGCGGCGACGATCTCACCGGAATGAGCTTCGTCCTGGCGGCGCACCACGACGACGTCACCGTCACAGATCGCTGCGTCGACCATCGACTCACCACGCACCCGAAGTCCGAACACCGTGCCGGAGCCGACGAGCTCGCGAGGAAGCGCAAGCACCTCGTCGGCGTGCTCCTCCGCGAGGATCGGCGCGCCGGCCGCGATGTCACCGACGACCGGAACCGTCACCGTATTCGACGACGACTGTTCCTTCGCGCCTACGAGGAACGGCCGCACGTCCAACTGCCGAGCCATGGCCGCTCCCCTACGGAGGAAGCCCTTCTCTTCGAGACTCTTGAGGTGCTTGGACACCGTCGACGTCGAGCGCAGACCAACCGCGTCTCCGATCTGCCGTGTGCTCGGCGTGCACCCGTTGGCAGCCACGAGATCCCGGATGGTCATCAGAATCTGCTGCTGGCGGAGCGGCAGGGAGGAGGCGTCGAGGCCACCGAACATGTCGAGATCGTCGTAATCGGTCACGACGAGAATCGTAGTGAGGGGTCCCGACATCCAGGCCAGGCAGCCGGAGTCTGCCAGAAACGGCACAGGCAGTTTGTTTCCCGAGCGGCGCATGGCACGCTGAGCTGATGGAGCCTCTCGAACCGATGCGCCCGGTCAGTGTTCCCGCCGACACCCATAAGTCGACGCCGATCTGGAAGTCGGCACCGGTCACTTTGGGAACGGTGGGTGTGTTTGCCTACGCATTGATGTCCGCGAGAACCGGCGTCGTCGAAGTTGCACTTGGCGCGGCGATCGCGATCGCCGGCGCCGCCCTCTACTGCATGTCAGTGATGCGCACGATCAGAGAAAACTCGTGCAGCCGCGTACCTCTGCTCGGAACCCCACCCGTCTCGCCCCGTGACGTCGACCTGCTCGCCGGGGCCGGGATGCCCTTGATCATGGGCGGATCGTTGCTGGCCATACGAGCAGCGGGATGGACCTGGCCATATCTCTATCTCGGACTGCTCGCCGTGATCATGGTCGCTACCTATGTTCTTCCCGTGGTGGTGCACAACCGACGATTACGGAAGCGAACTCACCGATCGCAAACCCCGTGACGCGGGTACGTCGACGCAACATCTCCAGCACATTCTCCGACGTCCCCACTGGTACGACCGGTCCATCCCCCGGTGGAGCCGACTATGCGCTGGCGACCTTGCTATCAGGCACGACAGCAATATCGACCTTGCTGAACTGCAGCACACCGTCTTCGATCTCGGCGTCGTGCATCAGCTTGCGGTCGCGGTAGTAATTGTTGACCACTTTCCACGCACCGCGGGCACCCTGACGCGGCATCTCTCCGTCGCCGCGCTGGATGTAGCCCGAGGTCAGGGCTCCGCCCATGAGAGATTCTTCGGCGAAGTCCTCAGGTTCGGCGTGAACCTCGAAAGTCGTGTAGTCGCGCTTACGCATGATCTTGAGTACGCGACACAGATAGGACGCGGCCAGGTCTGCCTTGAGCGTCCAGGATGCGTTGGTGTAGCCGAGGATCATCAGGAAGTTCGGGATGTCGGAGTAGAGCACGCTCTTGTAGGCGACCGTCTCGTTGAGCTTGACGGGCTCGCCGTCGATGCTCATGGTCGCCCCGCCCAGGATCTGTACGTTCAAGCCGGTCGCCGTGACGATGACGTCGGCCTCGATTTCGCGGCCCGACTCGGTCACGATGCCCTTCTCGGTGAACGTGGCGATACGGTCGGTGACGATGTCGGCCTTGCCGCTCTTGAGCACCTTGAACAGGTCCCCGTTGGGAACCACGCACAGGCGCTGATCCCACGGGTTGTAGTTGGGGGTGAAGTGACGCAGGTCCACGTTCTTGCCGAGTTGCAAGCGGATCTGGGTGAGGAACAGCTTCTTCGCCAGCTTCGGATTGGTACGTGAGAGCTGAAAGCTGGCGCGTTGCAGTGCGATATTGCGGGCTCGACCGATCTTGTAAGCGATCTGGTCGGGAACGCGTGCAAGCTTGAGACCCTTGGCAACAGGGTCCTCGGACGGAAGCGCCTGGATCCACGTGGGCGAGCGCTGCAGCATGGTGACGTGACCGGCAGTGGGGGCCATCGACGGGATCAGGGTGATCGCGGTGGCACCGGAACCGATGACCACTACCTTCTTTCCGGTGTAATCGAGATCCTCCGGCCAGTGCTGCGGGTGCACGATCTGACCACGGAAGTCGTCCTCACCGGGGAAGGCGGGGCGGTATCCCTTGTCGTAGTTGTAGTAACCACAGGCGCCGACGAGGACGTTCGCGGTCCACGTCTCGGTCTCCCCCGTCGCCTCGACCAGGACGGTCACGGACCACTGAGCAGTCGCGCGATCGAAGTCCATTGCCACGACCTTGCGGCCGAAGTTGATGTGGTCGGTGACGCCGTATTCCTTGGCGGTTTCCTCGACATAGTCACGGATACTGGCGCCGTCTGCGAGCACTTTGGTTCCGATCCACGGACGGAAACCGAATCCGAAGGTGAGCATGTCGGAATCCGATCGGATGCCGGGATACTTGAACAGGTCCCAGGTGCCACCGATGTTCTCGCGGCGTTCGAGGATCGCGTAAGTACTTCCGGTCTGCTCACGAATGAGGTGGCAAGCCGCGCCGATTCCGGACAAGCCAGCGCCGATGATCAGTACGTCGACATGCTGTGTCATGAGGAAACTCGTTTCGTCGGTCGTCGCGAAGCTACTTCTGGCGTCGGCAGTGACCGAGAACGATCGGCCGGTTCAGGCCGGGTTCCCTAAGGTCAGCGCCAATGAACAGGGTATGTGCAACTGACGGTAACAGTCAATATCTCGACCCGGCCGCGTACGGAACATTGAGGCGCGACGCACCGGCCTCGCGGAAACTCGATCGAGACGCCTGAATGCCTCGAGCCATTGGGGAGTCGTTCACGTCGTCGACGGAACGCCTAATGGCTCGTCTACGCGGGATACTCATCGCCCAAATATTCAGCGCCCTAGCATAATTCGAAGGTCCACGATCAGGTGTCGAACGCGCGAGTTTCCATGGGAGGACGGGCAACTGCGATATCGCCGTAACCTTCGTGCGCATCAGCGGAAAGGTCACTGCGATAGCTAACCTGCTGACGAAACCACGCTGAAAGCAACGGTTTTGGTTCCGCAGCGAAGAGAGCGGGCGGAGTGGACCTCCACCGGAGATGTAGTCGCTATGACACTCTCCAGCACAGTCACCCTGTACACCACTCATAGCGATCGAGAGTTCGCCAATGCAATCGCTGCCGGAATCAGCGCCAGGGCTTATTCCGAGCCACAAACCGCAGACATGAGCCTGTTAAGGCATCACACCAGCGATCACGGTAGAGCGCTCGTTCTCCTACCACTCGGGGGCGTCGATTGGCAGGTGAAGGAGCTCTCCGCGCTCGAGGGATCGGTCCTGGTCGGCGATCTCAGTAGCGGCAACTCCATGATTCGGGGGCTCGCAGCGGGCGCCCACGCCGTGCTCAACTCTCAACTGCCATTCGCATCCCTGCTCGATGAGCTGCAGGCCGCGATCAACCCCAACTCCGCTCGGTCTGCACACGACAAGTCCTCGCTCGTACAACGCATCCGGTTGCGCACCGAAGAATTCGCACGAATCAGCAGTCTCACCGATCGCGAGTTCGAGATCGTGGGCCTTCTCTACGGAGGCTCGAATGTCGACTCGATTGCTCGAACCGCCCACATCGCACCGACCACGGTTCGCGCCCACATCCGAAGCATCCTGCAAAAACTGGGGGTGCATTCCCAGCTGGAGGCATGCGCGATGCTCCGCCGCTCTGGTCACGACGCACGCAGACACCCACTGGAACTTCGGATCGGACGCTTCTAGCAGGAAGTGCCCCAGACACACTCGCCGAGATGGGGTGCCGCCCCTGATCGAACTCGACCTTCGAAAAGATCGTCAATTTTGACGATTCGATGACGCGCCCGGACGTCGAATATTAGGTCCTACACGACACCGAAGACACGAGTGAACATCGAAAGGTGCATTCAATCAATGGAATACACACGCACAGTGCCGCGGCATCTCGTCCACAGACATGCTGTTGCCGAGGTTTTCTTGACGGACTACCGGATCGAATCGGACTCGGCGTACCAGGTTGCTGTGCAACTCCCGGTCTCGCACCGGATATTCGACGTATCGAGCGAGCAACACGATCCGCTCGGGGTGGCAGAAGCATTTCGACAGGCAGTGGTGCTTCTGTGCCACACCCGATACGAGATTCCACTGCACTACAAGTTCCTCATGGAAACGTTCAGCTTCGAGATGCTGGACGCGCTCGACGTGCAATCAGTCGCGGAGCCGTTGAGTTTCTCGATGACAGTGGACAACCTCACTCATCGCGACGGAGCGGTTTCGGGGGTCGAAGTATCGGGGATCCTCAGCGAGGGCAACCGGCACGTCGCCAGATGCAACGCTGTTGCGCGAGGAGTCAGCCCCGAGGGATACCGTCGAATTCGGCAAGGACGAGAAGACCACCGCCCGAGCCGACGCATCCTTCCTTCCGGAGTCGCGGTGGTCGGATCGGAGCGAGTCGGACGCCTAACCGATGGAGATGTGCTCATCAGCACTGATCCTGCTCGGCACGCGATGTTCTGCGCTCCCGATCCGCGCAACCACTCCCTTTTCGATCACCCCGTCGACCACATCCCAGGAATGATTCTTTTCGAGGCCGCCCGACAAGCGCTCCGATTTCACATCGGCAACCCAGCAACAAAGATCGCCTCACTCTCGGCGGTCTTTCCGAGGTTCACTGAATGGGAAACGCCGTGCGAGGTGTCAATGATCCCCCTTGACGCGTCGGGCCATGTGCACCGAGTTCGGTTCACTCAAGAACTGGAAACCACCGCGGAACTCGAAATTACAGTTGCGGACCAATCATGAGAGGGAACGAACACGTTCTTCTCGTCGCGTCTTCCACGTCAAGCGCTCGGTGCTTCCCACTCTCTCGGTGCAAGCGCCGCCAGTTGCATGACGTGCGCCAACTTGTCCTCGCGGACGATCGTTGGCAGCACCAGGTTCCACATCTGACTCAACCGCTCGTACAGATCGGTTCTGCCCGTCAGCATTTCCGAGAGAATCTGCACTCCGGTGAACGACCCCACCACAAATCGAGCCAACGCGTCGATATCGGTGCCCGGGACGATATCGCCGGCTTCGGCCGCTTGGGTTGCCACCTGCTTGATAGCCTCGATCCAATCGAGGTACGGCTGTTCGATGGGGCCTTGAATACTGCCGATCTCCATCGTCAACCGCATGCCACCTCGCGCGATGGGCTCGGTCACAAGCTGCCGAGCCATCTCCTGCGAAACGAGCACCAGGGTTTCGACCGCGATGTCGGAGTGCGCAGCAACCCGCCGGGTACCCTCCATCGCCATACCGTGCTGCGCTGCGATGACCGCGTGCGCAAGCTCCTCCTTGGACGCGAAATGAAAATACATCGCCCCCTTCGACACACCCCCGTGCTGCAAGATCGTGCCCAAACTGGCGGAGTACCCGAACTTCTCGAAGCTCTTCGCAGCACCCAAAATGACGGCCTGGCGCGTCAGGACAGCACGCTCCTGCATGATCTACCCAGCTCTCGTTGCCGACGGAATGAATCTCAACGATACGTCGAAAGAGCTCGCAGCAACGCTCTCGACACGGACACACCGTGACGACTCTGGTACTCGGGGCCACTGGTTTCATCGGCTCCGCAGTGATGAAACAGCTGGTTTCCCGCGACGGAAACGCTGCAATCGGTTTCGTTCGCACGGCCACCGCAGCCAAACAGTTCGGCCGTGAAGGAATCGCCACCGTGATCGGCGACATCAACGAAAGTGCTTCTCTACGACTTGCAATGAGTCAGGCGTCGACCGTCATCTGTTGCGTGTCGTACGTGGGCGACGACGAACAACAGTGCGTTCACGTCAACCAACACGGCGTACAGAACGTTGCGTCGATGGCCGCCGACGTCGGCGTCGAACGCTTGCTCTACGTCAGTACCGCGGCCGTGTACGGGCCGGGACCGTTTCGAGACTTGCCGGTCAACGGCGCACCTCTCAGCCCCTTCTCACCTGCCAGTCGCACGCGCGCTCTCGCCGAGAAGTTCGTGCGCGACGCCGGAGGCCTGGTCGTCCGGCCGCATCTCGTGTACGGACCCGGCGACAGATGGTTTCTTCCGACACTGACGCGAATTGTCTCTCGCCTCGACTCGATCATCGACGGCGGTAGCGCTGTCCTGTCGGTAGTCGACGTAGACCTACTCGCCCGATCCATCTACGAGTTGTCGATAGAACAGCAATTTCGCTACGGCTCAACACTTCACGTCAACGAGCCTGTCCCGCGGACAGTCATCGACCTTCTCGAGCAACATGCACGGGAGACCAACTGGACTCTGCCCCAGAACTCCATCCCCCGCGCCGACGCGGTGAAAGCTGCTGCCCAGCTGAGTCTCGACATGCACCAGATCGACATGATCAGCCTCGATCACTGGTTCCGGTCGAGACTGTACTGATGGCACACGGATCACTCTCGCCAAAACACCTGTCTCCCAACCTTTTCAGCCCTCTCCATTGTTCAGCCTCAGCAATCAATACGACCTATTTCGCAGTCACTACAGGCAAACAGAGAGCTCTGATCGACGAAAACCACGGCTACACAAAGACGGCAGTGATCGCGCACACCAAAGAAGCGGCGTTCACGCGACTGGCAGCAGCCTGGGGCTCCCTTCCGTCCGCCTTCGCCGCCGAATGCAGTGTGTGGCGATCATGTCGTGCGCGACGGGACCGTCGGGATTTCCGACATCAAAGGAGAAAGTTCTCCGTCTCAACGACCTCGGCTACCGTCATCTGAACCAGAAAACGGGAGAACAGATGCTCACTGCGGATATTTTGCTGTCGGGCCCGCGCGGACGCCGGATGCTGCTCGCGTATGCGATCGACGCCGAACGCGCCCTGCGTCCCGAGCCAGGCGACGACATGTTCCGCATCAACGCTCACCGGGCGGCGTATCACCTCGACATCGGACAAGGAACCTCCCAAGTGTTGTTCGGCCCGGGCGCCGAAGAGGCCCGGCAGACCATAGTCACCGCGGAGGGCGTGGCGCGCAGCCTCACGGAAATATCGCTCCCCGACGTCACCGCCGTCGATCTACGCTCCGCCCTCGCAGAAGCGGTCGATGCGGCGCGTTACTGGCAGGATCCCGACGGAGAAGACGTCCTCGTCGCCACCGAAGTTATGCGAGACGAGCTTCGACGCGTCGCCGAGCACATCGCCGGCTCCGAATGCGCGCGGTGGTGGTCAACCTCGCTCGCCTCATCCGACCAATGGTCGATTCTGAGCAGAGGTGAGGAATCTCCGGACACAGACGAAGTGCCTGCTGCGCAACAACTCCTCAGCGAGTGGCGCACGAGCACCCTGGAATCGGAAGCGAGAGCTGAACGTGACCGCCCGGTGGACCCCGCGGCGAACTGGTCAGATTATTGGTGGTCGAATCCACCCACTCAGGGTTCGACGAGGGCGCTGTTCGACGGGACTCCGGCGGGCTTGTGGTTCGTCGAAGACAGCATGGGATGGGAACGGGTCGTCGTCCGAGCATTGCGGCCACCGACTGGCGCACGCATCTACGAGATCGACAGCGCGCAAGCCTGGTCGGAGCTGTGCAGACGGTTCCCGCTCGAGGTCACCGCAGAAACGCGGCAGGTTTGGTATCGGACTACCGGCCGATCAGGCAGGTGGGTCATCCCCGACTGGGTGCAGGTCGCGGAAAGATTTGAGGGAGTGCACCTTACCGTGACGGGATACCTCGCGGCAGCAGGAACCGCGATCGAGGTCGATACCGAGACGGCGAGCGTCATCGCGGGCTGGGCACCCGACGAAACATACTGGTTCACCGATGCTGCCACCTACATTTCCGAGCCGTGTGCTTGGGTGCTGCACGACGGCCCGGAAGTGACCGACCAGCCCGCATGGACGCTGGAATCGCAGCAATGACCCGCACGTGAGGGTCTGCTAGGCATGAGGTTCCGTGAGGAATCGATCGCAGTTGCCCTTCGAGTCGAGTCAACTGCCCCGTGCGCGGTCGGCAGGAGCACTCACGTGCACGCAGACATGCGGAAGGGCGGTACCCCGCCCAGGCCGATCCGAACCCGAGTGCCCTAGATCACAAAGGTAAACCTATCCACAAATCGCCAAATGTCCTACATTTGACTCATGCCGGATTCCCGTATCGCACCCACCGCACGCAACATCCCACTTTCAGTGCAGATCGCGGAACAACTGCGGTCCCAGATCACTTCTGGCAACTGGGAATTAGGGGAGAAGATCCCCGGCGAGCATCAACTTGTCGAAATGACCGGCGCGAGCCGCAATACGGTCCGGGAGGCCATTCGCGGCCTCGTCCATGCCGGCCTCCTCGAAGCACGCCCGGGAGACGGAACCTACGTCTGCGCGAGCTCAGAACTCGAAATTGCACTTCAAAGACGTGCAGCGGCGGAGAACGTGCTCGAAATCTTCGAAGCCCGTGAAGCTTTGGAGCTCTACGCCGCCCGACTCGCAGCCGAACGAGCCCTGCCCGAAGACATCGACCGAATGACTCGGGCTTTGGATGGCCGAGACGCTGAGCCCGACGTCGCCAAATCCGTCGAGTACGACCTCGACTTCCACCTGGAGATGTTCGCAGCGAGCGGGAACCAACTGATCACGGACATCTACCGCAGTCTCGATCGCTCTGACACCATGAGCATCCCACAAGGTAAGTCCGACAAGGAGACTCGACAGCTGTTCATCGGACCTTGGACCGACGACGACCCACACCGGCAGCTGCTTGCGGCCATCCGTGACCGCGATCCGGACGGCGCAGCCGCCGCAGTGGTCCGACTGATGGACCACAGCCGATCCCTCTTTCTGCAAAACATGCCGAAGTAGCTGACACACAAGAGGTTCAGCGCACAGACAATCTCAGAAGGGCACACCTATGGCTAACGTCATCTCCGACACCGAAAACGTGGCGTCTGCCCCGAGCGCGATACCGATAATGCGCCGAGGACTCGTTATCGCTGGCATTCTTCTCATCGCAGCCAATCTTCGAGCCTCAATCACAGTCGTCGGCCCGCTACTCGGTGAGGTACGCACCGATCTCGATATCTCGTCGACAACAGCATCAGCGCTGATCAGCCTTCCACTGCTGTGCTTCGCAGTGTTCTCCCCCGTTGCCCCGGTCATCGCAGCTCGGTGGGGAATGGAACGGACACTCGCAGCAGCACTCGGCATGCTCGCCTTAGCGATCGTGATCCGCTCTGTTCCGTGGATGCCTGCGCTGTGGATCGGTACCGTATCGCTCGGCATGTCCATCGCAACAATGAACGTTCTACTGCCGGCGCTCCTCAAACGAGACTTCCCGACCGAAGCCGGCCGTTTGACCGGCATCTTCTCGGCGGTCTCTGCAGCCGTCGCCGCAACCGCATCCGGACTTGCCGTGCCGATCGCCGGTCTCACCGATCACGGTTGGCGGATCGCATTCGGAATCTGGGCTGCTATGGCTCTCATAGGATTTGGGGTGTTCCTTCCCCAACTTCGCCGACGCACGCTTCCGAAACACGATCATGCTGCGGCTTTGGATTCCCATCCAGGCGGCCATCGCTCCCCCTGGCGCTCAGCACTCGGGTGGCAGATCACAATATTCATGGGCGTCCAATCTCTCTTCTTCTACACCGTTCTGACATGGTGGCCCACCATTGAAGAATCACACGGCACTACCGCGGCTACCGCCGGACTGCATCAAGGCATCATGCAAATATTCTCGATCGTCGGCAGCCTCCTCACAGCAGTGCTCCTGCACAAACTGCCCAAGGATCAGAGAGGAGCCGTCCTCGGGCTGGTGTCGGTCGCCGCAGTGGCAGTTCTCGGCCAACTCCTCCTCCCCTCCTGGGCCCTGCTGTGGAATGCATTCCTCGGCATCGGCATCGGCGGATCGATTGTCATTGCCTTGTCCTTCTTCGCAATACGCACTGTCAATCACGGTCAAGCAGCGGCACTCTCGGGTATGGCACAGTCCGTCGGATACCTTCTGGCCGCCACCGGTCCTCTCGTTTTCGGTGCACTGCACGACGCCGTCGATTCCTGGACGACTCCGCTGATCGCGTTGCTGGTGCTGCTGGCCGTGCAACTCGTCTTCGGCTCCCTCGCCGGCCGCAACAAGACACTGGGATAAGCGAACCACGGTCGCCTCGAATCCACCCACCAACCTCCCCAGACCCGTGCCGCGACCCGAACTGTCGTCGACGTGCTGAGGTCCGAGGATGTCGACGAGACAGCGGGGCGCTCAACGGCCTACCGAATTGCACCCGGCCCATCCCCGACTGGTGGATCGGAGCCGGAAGTCGATAATGAGGGCATGAACGAGACACAACCCCACAACCTCGAACGAGAGCGCTGGCGCACGCTGCCAACTCCACCGTCGACCGAGTTGATCGAGATGGTCGGGGACGGACCTTCGAGCGCAGACTTCGACCCTGCTGCACCAGTGGCACAGCAGGGGTGAGACAGTCACGACATTCCGGTATCCCGCAGGGTGATGTTCAGCCGCCCGGACGGCAGACCTATGTCGGGACTTGCACTTCCCGCAATAACTTTCGGCACTCCGTGATATGCGAACCGAGACTCTCCACCGAAGACGAAGAGATCACCCGAATGGAGTTCGACGTCGGTGTACGGCTTGTTCCGGTTCTCGGAATTCCCGAATCGAAAGACACAACTCTGCCCGACGCTCAGTGAGACGACGGGAGCGTCGCAGCGCTCGTCCTTGTCCTGGTGCATGCCCATCCGAGCGCCCTCGTCGTAGAAATTGATCAGCGCGGTGTCCGGCGTGTACCGCTCCCCCGCAGTCGGATCATCATAGGCAGCGGCAACTGCGGCCCGGCCGAGGTCGACGAGCCAGTCAGGCACCGCTGCGACAGGCGCACCGTTCACGTCGTCGGCGGTGCGCGTGTACTTGTACGGCTGCCAATGCCAACCGAGACAGACTGTTTGCACCGACATCTTGTGCCCACCAGGGACAACAGCGGAGCGCATCGGTACGGGTGCGGTCGCCCACCGTCGGCACTCGGCCACCAAGAAGCGTTGCTGTTCGACGCTGAGCCAATCCGGAACGAGGATCGCCCCCGGCGCCACTTCCAATCGTGGCCGAGGAATCAGAGCGTTCATGGTTTCCACGCTAATCGGTTTCGAAGCATTGACACCCTCGGCATGGGCTCGTATCGTAATCAACAGGTTGGTTGATAAAGGAGATGGTTGACAAGTGATCGTGGATCCAGGGGCAGACGAGCGTCTCGACAAAGCGTTCATGGCGCTTGCCGACCCGGTACGACGGCGGATCATCGCCCGCCTGAGCACCGGCCCCCAAACGGTCAACGAGTTGGCCGAGCCGTTCGAGATCACGAAACAGGCCATCTCCAAACATATTCAGGTACTCGAAGCCGCGGGTTTGGTCACTCGCAGCCGCGAAGCCCAGAGGCGGCCGGTACATCTCAACGCCGCAACTCTCGAGGCTTTGACCGCCTGGATCGACCGCTATCGACTGATCCACGAACAACAGTTCCGAAAGCTCGATCACCTACTCAGCACCACACAGAAGGAGACTTAGCCATGGCTACCACCAATCCCGTCACCATCACGGCTCCTGAGGGCGTGCCGTACATCGACATCACCCGCGAATTCGACGCACCCGTCAGTGCCGTCTTCGCAGCTCATTCGAATCCCGATCTGGTCAAGCAGTGGCTCGGCCCCAACGGATACGAGATGGAGATCGACGAATACGAGTTCGTGAGCGGCGGTCGATACAAGTACGTCCATCGCAACCCCGAGGGCGAAGAGTTCCGGTTCAACGGTGTATTTCACGTCGTTCGCGAGAACGACTTTGCCATCCAGACCTTCGAATACGAGGGATTTCCCGACGTCGTCAGCATCGAATCGATCACGTTCGAGGATCTGGGCAACGGACGCACCCGCCTCTCCGGCCATTCCGTATATCCGAGCCTCGAAGCGCGAGACGGAATGATCGAGAGCAATATGGAGCTCGGCGTCACCGAAGGTTACGAACGCCTGGACAAGATCGTCGCGCAACTCTGACCACCTGTTTGCCCGAACCTCCTCAGCGAAAGGCAGTTTCATGGACTGGACCCTCGAAGTAGTCATCGTTCCCGTCAGTGACCTCGACCGCTCCATCGAGTTCTACCGTGACAAGGTCGGTTTCGATCTCGACCACCACACCGTCAACGAACACATGACGGTCGCCCAGCTCACTCCGCGTGGTTCGGGCTGCTCGATCGTCATCGGGAACCTGCCGTCGCAGACCGAGATGACCCCTGGTTCGTTGAAGGGATTGCAGTTGGTCGTGGCCGACGCTGCAGCGGCTCGCCAAGAGCTCATCGGCCGCGGCGTCGATGCCAGTGAAGTCACCGTCTTCGACGAGCGTGACGGGGGCACCTTCTTCGGATTCGCCGACCCGGACGGCAATACCTGGGCTGTCCAGCAGCTGAAGGTCCGCGGCGACAAGCCGCTCATTCCGAAGGAGTACCGCGACCGCTTCGGCGCGTAGCAACTACCTTCCAGGCTGCGTAACCTTCGGGCATGCAGACGGCACAGGGGCGATAGCCGGCCGCAATCGCGGTCGGCTCGTCCGCGAAGAACACCCGACTGGCGACATACCCGCCACGCGCGATTGCCTGCGCAGCCCCTCGACAGTCGAGTCGCCCGTAGATCTTCGTTTTCCGGTGCCCGCCAAGCACACCGGGCGTCGAACTCTCGTAGGGTTTGTTGCGAGCGTCGCGGAGAATGTACGTCTTACTCGGCATCGTGAAGCACCAATCCCAATGTTCGACGCGTACCCGAGTGCACCACGCTGACACCATGTCGCACAGGGGCTCTCGACCACCCACGAGAACTCTGCACCGGTCGATCCCGCGTGGTGAAGATCAACGCGTGACCTTGCTCGAGAACTGTCACCGTCCCTTTCGACTGGGCGCGCGGCCGCTGTTCCACGAGCAAGAACTCGCCGCCGACGTGGTCGATGCGAGGTCTGTCGAGCCCGATCACGACTTGCAAGGGAAACACCAACTCTCCGTACAAGTCCCGATGCAATGCATTCCAGTCACCAGGTCCGTAGGACAGAAGGATCGGGGTAGGGCGATTCTGACCGGCGTCGTGACACTGATCGATCCATTCTTCGAAAGAATCCGGCCACGGTGCACCCTCGCCCAGCTTGAACGCCCACTCCCGCGCCACGGGCAGGAGGTGTCGGTAGAAGGCGGATCGCATAGCCGTGATCGGCTCCGGTACGGGATCACCGAAGTACCGGTACTCCCCTTGTCCGAAACGGTATCGAGCCATGTCGACGGTGCTCCGGAACCGGTCGACGTCCGAGTACCAGGAAGCAATTTCGCGGCACTCCGACTCGTCGAGTATCGGCGCCGTCTGGGCACACCCACTGGAGTCGATTCCCTCGATCAGCGCAGGCCAATCGAGGGATTCAACACGAGCAGACAGAGCGGTGAAGAGGTCCATACGTCGTAGACGACGCGGCGGTCAGGAATGTGAGAATGCCAGCAGCTGGTCAGCCAGATCGTTGTACGTACGGGCGATCCCGGCATAACTGAGCACGGGTTCCGGATTCCAGGTCCCGATCTTCCCCGCCTTCACCGCGGGCAAGTTGGACCACGCAGGATTGGTTCCGAGCGTATCCAGTTGCAAACTGGACGGGCGATCGTCGAGGAAGATCATGTCGGCCGGATAGTGGTCCGCCATCTCCCAAGCCAGTTTCTCGACGTAGACCGACGATCCCGCGGCCGGATCGACGCCGGCAAGGCCCAATCCCGCCAGATCTGCAAGGATCGGGAATCCCGAACGACTGACACGAATCGTGTCCGGATCTGCGGACGCGAACAAAACCTGTGAATTATTCAGCGAAGAAGCAACTTCGGAGATCCGTGCACGCGCAGCGTCGTAGTCTTTTCGCTGAGCCTCCATATCCTGGTCCGCCCCGAGTTCCACGGCGAGTTCCACGATCTCTTGCACGGTTCGGTCGATGGTTCCTGCTGCCGTTTCCACGAACAGTACTGTCGACAAGCCTTTCACCGCATCCAAGTTCGCCTCGTCGAGTAGTGCCGAACCACGCAGCTGAGGGACTATGACGACGTCCGGCTCCAGCGCAGCGATCTTCTCGAGTTCCACTTGTCCCCAGAGCTGCCCGACCATGTCGGTCTTCGAGAAATCCAAATTGCCGGAGATGCTGGTGTCCGTTGATCCCGGCGATCGTGTCAGTGCCCCGAAAACTCCGACAGGCACCAGTCCGTAATCCCACAGAGCACCCGCGATACCGGTGTAGGTGACAAATGTCCTTGGTGGTGAATCCAATTCGATCAGATTGTCGCGATCATCGGTGAAGGACCAGCCTGCGTCGCCTTCGTCCCCGGCGTCTGCGTCCGAACGCGAGCAACCGGCCGCTGCCAGCGCAGCAGCCAATCCTGCTGCAGCGCCGAGGAACCTGCGGCGATTCCAGTCCATCTCGATACGCCGGTGCGGTCGTGGAGTGAACAGCGTGGTCATGTGTGTGCCCTTTCGGCGATTGGTTGAACTGTTTCAGGAGTTGACGAACGAGAAAAGAGAAGGATCGACACCAAACCCGTGAGCATTCCGACGCCGGCACAGAAGACCAACGGCCACAGCAAGGCGAACTCGTCCGGACCGACGAAGAGCGAGCCGCACAACGCAATTCCGACGGCAAGCCCGAATTGACGCGACGAGTTGGCTGTTGCCGAAGCCGTCCCGGCGCGCTCTGCCGGGGCGTCCGACATCGCGGCACCCGGCAGCACCGGCGACACCATCGCCGAACCGACACCGGTCAGAATCAGCCCGGCGATCAGTGCGGGCCAGACCGGCTCGGCGAGAACGTACAGCATGGCCACGCAACCGATTCCGCAAAGGATCGTCCCGAATCCGAGCGACAGTCGAAGGTCGACGCGCTGAAGCCGTGATCTACACAAGGCCGATACGAAGACAAAAGCGAGCGGTTGAATCGAGAGCACGAGTGCGGCCGCCAATGCCGACAGTTCCAGCCCGTTCTGCAGCCACAGTGAAAGGACTACGAGCGGGCCGTAGGCCGCGAGGTAGTACCCGAAAGCAGCGACGAGGACGCCGTCGAATTTCAGGGATCGGAACAATGCCGGATCGAGCATCGGACTGCTGCCTCGACGCTGCCAGAACACAAACGCCGTCAGCGCACCGATTGCGATCAGGAAGGCAAGAGCTGTCGACGACGAAGCCCACCCGATGTCGCCGCCCCACGTCACGCCGAGAACCGCGGCAACGGCAGCGAGGGTGAACAAAACGATTCCGGCCCAGTCGATGTTGTCGTCGCCGCGCTCACTGTCGGCGAAACAGAACACAGCCATTGCGATCGCCACTGCGGCCACGGGGATTCCGGAATAGAAGACCGCACGCCAGTCGAAGAACTGCGTCAGCAGCCCTCCTGCAACATTGCCGATTCCCGCCGCCAATCCAGCGACGGCACCCCACGCGGCAAAAGCCACGTGCCGATCGCGGCCCGAATATGCCTCGCCGAGCAGAGGCAGGAGTGTCGCGAACATCGCCGCACCGGCAATTCCTTGCGCGCCGCGAGCAACGACCAGAACCGTGACGTCCGGAGCAATCGCGCACACGGCCGTTGCAACCAGGAACACGACCAGTCCGCAGATGTAGAGGCGTTTGCGTCCCCACGCATCGCCGAGTGCGCCCATGCCCACCAGAAGCGCGGCAAGAGCCAGCGTGTAGGCGTCGACGACCCATGACATCGCGCCCGTACTGCCGTCCAAACCGACTGCGATGGCCGGCACCGCGATCGTTGTGATCGTGGCGTACGTCAGTAACAGGAAAGTTCCGATGCATGCGGCGATGAGCGGCAGCCATCGTCGTGCCGACATGGTCAACCTCCAGGTAGGGCGGTAAGTGCGCCCTAACTATGAAGGTTCAAGTCAACTTGAAGTCAAGCGCCGCTTCGACACGAATGTCGAGCTGCTCGAGCAACCACGGGCACTGCATCGGACGCTCTTGCCGACACGTCAGGTGATGCTCGAGTATCAGTTTCGCTCGGTTGGCTGCGGATATCTGTGCCTCGAGCGTCGACACTTGATCTGCGAGAACCGTGGAGAACTGCTCGGACGTGGTGTCGGTTTCGATGAAGGACCGCACCTGCTCCAAGGACATTCCCGTCTCGGTGTACATCCGGATCAATGCCAGCCGTCGCAGCTCACGCTGCCCGTACCAGCGTTTGCCGCCAGTTCGCGACCGCGCGGACAGCAGTCCTTCGTCCTCGTAATACCGCAAGGTCGACGCCGCGATTCCGAACGATTTTGCAACCTCGCCGATCGGGATCAAGTGCTCACGCATTCACCGATCGTAGGCTGAACGCGTAGGCGGTTCCGGCAGTTATGTGTGACTTGGCATACTGACTAACGGAAGGGGTCGCGTAAGTGATCTCACGGCAAAATGCTGGATGCGCTCGTTGAACGAGGGAGAGCTGTGCTGGATCCAACGCGACCTGTCGGGCCGTACTCGTCAGGAGTGCCCGCCACTGCCCTCGAAGTCCGCATGCCGGACCTCGAACGCTTCGGCCTCGCCCAGTTGTGGCGTTCCGCGATCATCGCCGTCGTGTTGTCCACGTCGATCATGCTGGCACTGATCGTGTGGCCTTTCCGCAAGCGTGGACGCACCTGGGCAGACGCTGCTTCCGACGGGATGGTCGACGGCTTCATCGCGCTGGGGCCCACCTTCGTCAAGCTCGGCCAACTGGTCGCGTCGTCGTCCGGCCTGTTCCCGGCCCCCGTCGCCAATGCATGCCTACGCTGCCTCGACGATGTTCCGTCTTTCCCGGCCGAGCAGGCCAGAAGCGTCGTGCAGAAGGACCTCGGTTACTCCGTGGACGACCTGTTCGCGAAATTCGACGACGTACCTCTCGCGGCCGCATCGGTAGCGCAGGTACACGCGTGCGTTCTGCACGACGGCCGAGAGGCGGTCATCAAGATCCAGCGTCCGGACATCTATGCGCGGATGCTGATCGACCTGCGGGCGGCGTACTGGGGCGCGAACATCCTCGAGAAATTTGTCGAGTTCCTTCGAATTGCCAATGCCACCGCCATCATTCGCGATCTGCACAACGCCACGATGACGGAATTGAACAGCGCGGTCGAGGCCGACCGGCAAACCACATTCCGGAACAACATCAGCGCATTCGGTGACAACAAAGGAGTCACGACACCGGAGGTGTACTGGGACTACTGCGGCCCCCGAGTCATCTGTATGGAACGCATGCGCGGCGTTCCACTGGATCGGTTCGTCGCCGGTCCGGACGGCATCGACGAAGCCCGCATGCTGATCCGGCGCGGAGTGAAGGTCTGGCTCGAATCAGTCATCGTTCACGGTCCGTTCCACGGAGATGTCCACGCGGGAAATTTGTGGGTCCTCGACGACGGCCGGATAGCGATGCTCGACTTCGGCATCGTCGGCGTCCTTCCCGAGACCTGGAGATCCATCCTTTCCGACATGTTCCGAGCCACCCTCATCGACGGTGATTTCGCCCGTGTCGCCCGCGGAATTCGATCCTTGGGATATGCAACCGACTACGAGGTCGACGACGATCAGCTCGGTATGCAGGTCGCAACGGCCCTGGCCCCGATTCTCGGCCGTGACCTGGGTGAACTCAAGCTCAGTGAATTGATCATGGCACTGATTCAGTTGGGCAAGCAGTGGGGCGTTGCGAGTCCCGAGGAATTGGTTCTTTTCGGTAAACAACTCGGATACTTCGAGCGATATGCGACAGCGTTGGCACCTGGTTGGGTGATCGGACAAGACCTTTATCTGTTCAAGAACGTTTTTCCAGAGGCAGTCGCCGAAAAGGTGCAGGAACTCGGCATCACCATGCCTGACGAATAAATTTGTCCCCTATTTCCTTATTCTGCATTTCGTCTGTCGGGGTTAGCCTGTAATGACCCACTGGCCGAGGAGCAAATGTGCAGCCACTTTCTGTAGCCCTCCCGCAAGCGTCGACAGGTCCGAGGAATAACGGGCCGAGTGTCGGCACCACCCTCGGCGCCCTCATGCATTCCACGGACAAGTCCGTGATCGAGCTTCTGGAAAGCCCGGACGGACTCGATGTCGAAATCCGTTCGATCGCCCTCGTCGAGTCCTCCGATATCGACGGCACCGACAGCCGTGGTGCGATCTCCGACATCTACCTCCCCGTGGGGGTTCCCGAATCGACGTTGACGCAGTGGCTGCGAAAGTTCGAAGGCAGGCCGGCGAGGCGTCGTCCGAAGCTCTTGCTCGTCAAGAATGCGCGCCAGGCGACAACGCTTCTCACCGCCGCACGCAACATCGGAATCGCAGTGGCCGCGGTACATCCGCAGGCTAGTTCCGGACACGTCTATTCACTCGTACAACGACTTCTGACACAGAGCATGTACCGTTCGCGGGCCGTCTCAGGAGCTGTGGCCGGTGGCGATTCGGATCTGTTCGCGCTCTCGGAGACGATCGCCGAATTGACCGGCGGACTCGTGACGATCGACGACACGGCACTCCATGTCATCGCATATTCAGCTGCTCACGAAGGTGAAGACGAACTCCGTCAGCTCTCCATACTGGGCCGGGAGTGGCCGATCGAATACACCGAATGGATAGAGCGCAGAGGCGTGTTCGAGCATCTCAGGCGATCGGACGAGGTCATCAGTCTGCCCTCCGAGCCGAGCATCGGAGCCGCGCACAGGTTGGCTGTGAGCATCACCCGCCCGGACCTGTCAGCGCCGACGGGTTCTGTTGCACACCAACACAATCTCGGCAGCATCTGGGTGCAGCGCGCCTCTGAACCTCTTTCCGACGACGCCCAAGGGGTATTGCGGGGTGCAGCGGCAGTCGCCGCACGCATTCTCATGCGAACCTTGGACGCCTCCAGCCGCGAGAATGCCCAATTGCAAAGGCTGTTCGGCGTTCGCTCCGGCGGAGTCGACATGCACTCGCTGGCCGGCTCCTTCGGCATCAACACCGACGGACCGTCTGCGGTCATCGGATTTGCGACATCACTCGCGCCCGGATCGAATCTCGATCGAATCACCAACGCCTTGCGCCTGCGCGCCAGCGCATTCCGCAGCGACGCGGTCACAACGATCATCGACAACCGGATCTACGTGCTGTTTCCTCAGGCCGAACACGAGGTCGCGATCAGCGACTGGGCTTACGACACCGTGCGAGTAGTCGAGGCCCGTGCGGGCATCAGCGTGCGCGCCGCCGTCGCGGTCCCGATCGCGCGATTGCACGGCGTACCCGAGGCGCGTCGAGAAGTGGACCGCGTGCTCGATACCACCGATGATCACGAAACCTCGAAGGTCACCACACTCGCGGCGTCACGCACCGCGGTGTTGCTGGGCGAGATACTCGACCTCGTTGCTGATCACGAGCGATTGCGAGACCCTCGTATCGACAGACTCGTCTCCTACGACGACAAGAACACCTCTGACATGCAGTTCACGCTCACGGCCTACCTGACAGCTTTCGGGGATGTGAAGAAGGCCGCCTCGTCTCTGAAAGTACATCCGAACACGCTGCGCTACCGCATTCGGCGCGCTGAACAGATCATGGGCATTTCGTTGGACGAGCCGGATACGCGACTGCTCACCGAACTGCAACTCGCCATCTTGGGACGCACCCCGGACGAGTCTGAAAGATACGAAACGTCCGATCAGTGAGATAGGCCTCGAGCCCGTCCTGAACTCTCGAGTAGACAACTGAGGAAGCCGAAGAACAACTCTTACCTCAGGAGATACCTTGCGCACTCGTGGAGCCGTCATTCGCCAAGCACCAGGCACATACGAGGTGGTCGATCTCGAACTCGATTCACCCCGCAGCGGCGAACTCACTGTCAAAATGGTCGCCTCAGGCCTGTGCCACTCGGACGATCACATCGCCAGCGGCGACCACGGAGTCGGCCGCTACCCCATCTGCGGCGGACACGAAGGCGCCGGAATCGTCGTCGAGGTCGGGCCGAACACGGAAGGATGGTCCGAGGGCGATCATGTCGTGTTCTCGTTCCTCGCCGCCTGCGGCCGTTGCCGTTGGTGTGCAAGCGGAATCCAGAACCTCTGCGACAACGGCGCCGCCATCATGACTGGCAGCAGACCCGGCGAAACCTCGAGCTACAGAATGTCTCTCGACGGTCAGCCCGTCGCACAAACCTGCGGCCTGTCCACCTTCAGTGAATACACCACGGTCAGCACTCTCTCGGCTGTGAAAGTCGACAAGCACCTGCCACTCGACGCTTTGTGTCTGCTCGGCTGCGGCGTCGGAACCGGTTGGGGCGCCGCGGTCAACTCCGCTCAGGTGTATCCCGGGCAGACTGTCATCGTCATGGGCGTCGGCGGAATCGGAATCAACGCGGTGCAGGGCGCCTCGCATGCCGGCGCCGCCCACGTGATCGCGGTGGACCCGGTTGCGTTCAAGCGCGACAGTGCATTGAAGTTGGGCGCCACCCATGCCGTGGCCACCATGGAGGAAGCCACCGACATAGCGCGCTCGTTCACCAACGGCCAGGGCGCGGATTCGGCCATCGTCACCGTCGGTGTCACCACCGGAGAACATGTCGCGCAGGCATTCTCGTCGATCCGCAAGGCAGGAACCTGCGTGGTCACCGGCCTCGGGAAGATGACGGACGTCGGAATTCCCGTGAGCCTGATGGAACTCACGCTGTACCAGAAGAGAATTCAGGGATCCCTGTTCGGTGCATCCAATCCCACCGCCGACATTCCCTGGATGATCGATCTCTACACCAGCGGCAAGCTCGAACTTGACGGACTGATCACCAACCGATACACCCTCGACCAGATCAACGACGGTTTCGCCGACATGCATGCCGGTCGCAACCTCCGTGGCATCATCACCTTCTGAGCGAGTTCTCTCCGGACTTTCGATCGAGAGCAAGTCCGGAGAGATCCTCACTACAGCTTCACCAGGCATTCATGGTGTCGAGGATTTGTCCTCTGGCCATCCACAATTCAGCAGACCAATACGGCCACGAGTGAATTCCGGCGGGCGGAAAGCTGTACGTCGCTGGGATTCCCAAGGATTTCAGGCGAATTTCGAATGCACGCGCGTGCACCCACGAGAGCGCCTCGAGCCCCATACCCGTCGCCGTGTGGAAGTAATCGATCGGCGCAGAGGGATGATCGTACGGTCCCGGGATGCCGTTGGACGACGAAATGTACATCGACAGTCCGCGAAGCGATTCCGCGTTGACGAACGGGTCGTTGCGAAGCCATCCGGATGACCACGGCGGGCCCCACATCGAATCGACGTTGTACCGGCCGGCGTCGAACATGGCTACGCGGATCGCTTCACGCATACCCGGACCCGAGATATTGATGTAGCCGGACAGCGAGCCGGCGAACTTGAACTGATCCCGATGATGCCCCGCCAGGTTCAACGCGGCACTGCCGCCCATCGACAACCCGATGATCGCATTGTTGGTTGGTGAAACGCCATACCCTGCAAGGAAGTCCGGAAGCTCGCGGGTGAGGAACGTTTCCCACCTGTACGTTATCGGCTGAGCGTTGAAATTGGACGGCGCGTACCAATCCGTGTAGAAACTCGACTCACCGCCGACCGGCATCACCAACGTGATGTTGTCATTGCGGTACTGATCGAGTGCGTTCGTTTCGAAACTCCAAGCATTTCTGTCGTTTTGCGCGCGAAGACCGTCGAGCAGGTACAACGCGGCGTTGCCACCGCGCGCGGCCCACTGCACCTGAACCTTGATGTTTCCCATCGAAGACGGGACCCACAACTCGTCGTACCCACCCCATGGCGCCGAGCGCGCCGGAGTAGCACTCGCGGCGGTCGGACCGAACATACCGCCGAGCAGGAACATCGACAACAACGCCGCTACGAGCACCCGCACCCGCCGTGTATTGCGTTCGGGCAACGTGAATCTGATTCTCTGCAAGGTTGTGTCTTTCCCCGAAACTGCGCATCAAGAAACTCGCTTCGGTAAGTGCATCGTCGGTTCCACTGTCGACGTGTTTGTCCCTTTCCGGGGGCTCCGGTGTTACAAAGTCGAGGTCATCGCAACAATCGGACAACTGTCGTGCCGAGCGAATCCAGGTGGCGAAAAGCACAATTCACGAAGCACGCTGAATGCGCTCACTCAGCCGAGTGACGAAGCGATCGCATCACGACCTGCGGCAGCACACGCTTGGTCCTGCATTCCGTCTGGAGCGCCACCGACACCGATACCGGCGATCGACCCGGCTCCAGCCTTCAATGTGACTCCACCTGCAAGGAAGAGAGTGCCGGGAAGGTCGGCGATGGTTGATCCTTCGCCTTTGGTACGCTGCGAGAGGTCACTGGTGTCGGCTCCGAAAGCTGCAGAGGTGTATGCCTTCTCGCGTGAGGCTTCCACCGTGTGCTGGGCTGCGTTGTCGCCGCGCACCATGGCGATGACATTTCCCGCGCGGTCTACGACGGAGACGGTGACGAAGCCCAGACCGTCGGCGCGGCATTTCGCCAGGGCCGCACCAGCAGCCTTCACTGCTGCGTCGGCACTGAGTCGATTCTGAGTGACAATCGCCGAATCACCGGTCGCGTCAGGCTGCTGCGTGGCAGTAATCGACGTCGTGCTCGATGCGTTCGCCACCGGTGTGTCGGTGGTCGAGCATGCGGCGCTGGCAAGGATTGCGACAACCGGAACGGCGACAGCGAGCGTACGGGGAAGTCGTGTGTAAATGCGGTGGTTCATGTCGGGCACACTTTCAATCGAATGGTTCGAAACCGTCCACTACAGCGTCGCGTCCGGGGGCGGGTGCGCACATCGGGCGCTCGGGTGACGAACCGTGCCCCCTACGGCTACCCGGATATCATCCGAATGGTTGATACGACGGCCTGGTGCCCTCCGTAACATTCGAGGGATGAGTAACGGAGCCATGAACGCCGACGCCGAACGCGGCCTACGCGGCCCGTTGGCGTATGCGATCCACGCGTCGTTCTTCGTACTGCTGTCTACATCGGGAGTTCGGTACGTCACAGTCCACGGGACCAGCGGTCGGTTCGGGGTGGTACTCGTCCTGGCCGTGGTCCTCGCCCTGCTCTACGCCGTCATGGCCACGGTGTCCTCGCGAGATGTCGTTCGCCAACGGCTGTGGATGTGGCCGGTACTGAGCGCATGGGCAGCGCTGGTCTGGCTTGCCCCGAGTTTCGCGTGGTGTGCGTTTCCCGTTCTCTTCCTCTGCATTCGTCTGTATCCGAGCAAGATCGCCTACCCCCTCGTCGGGATCCTGGGCGTCCTCGCCGGTGTCGCGTTCTACCGGGTCACCGGTCGTGCCGAATTGGTGACACTTCTCGGGCCGCTGTGCACCGCGGCACTGGTCGCGGCCGCGTACGGGCAGATGGAACGAGATGCCCGAGAACGCCTTCGGCTTCTGCGTCAGGTAGCGGAAGCGCAATCTGCATTGGCAGATACCGAACGCGCTGCCGGCGTTGCCGCTGAGCGAGAGCGCCTCGCGCGCGAAATCCACGACACCGTTACCCAGGGACTGGCGAGCGCCCTTCTACGGCTCGAGGCAGCCGAACAAACGTGGAATACAACGGGTTCGCCGTCTCGAGCCGATGTCGATGCCGCAGCAGAGAACATCCGAACGAGCTTGATGCAGAGTCGCGACCTCGTCCACGATCTGGCGCCGACCAAGGGCGGTACGGGCGACTTCGACGCCTTGGTCGTGGCCGCCGCCCGCCAGTTCGTCCCGGCCGTTCGGATCCGCACCGTCGGTGAAGCCGTCATCTTGCCCTCGGACGTAGCTCATGCCGTCGTGCGAGTGGTCTCGAGCGCGTCCTCCAACATCGCCCGCCACGCTCGCGCCGAAACGGCGGGCGTGACGATCACGTATCTCGACCACTCCGTCTCCGTAGACATCTTCGACGACGGCGTCGGCTTCGATCCGGGAAAGCTCGCCGACCATTCTCGGTACGGTGGATACGGCCTGCGTGCGATGCGAAGCCGCGTCGCACAGCTCGGCGGATCGTTCACCGTGGAAAGTGCACCGGGAGACGGCACCGTCGTCGCGGCCCAGTTCCCTCTCGAACGGAGGATCCGGTGACCACCACCATTCGCGTGTTCCTCGTCGACGATCATCTGGTCGTGCGAGCCGGGCTGAGAGCGCTGCTGAACACTCAGCCGGACGTCGAAGTAGTAGGCGAAGCATCGTCCGGCGAGGAGGCGGCCACGGCGATACCGTCGGCCTCACCGGATCTGGTGATGATGGATCTGGACATGGGCACCGGCATGCACGGTGCAGAAGCGATCAAACGCCTGCGAAGCGACGGTGTCGATGTTCCCGTACTGGTTTTCACGACGTATGACACCGACGCCGACGTCGTGCGGGCCGTGGACGCCGGTGCCATCGGTTACCTACTCAAGGACTCGACTCCTGACGAGATCTTCGGCGCGGTGCGCGGCGCACTCGCCGGGCGCAGCGTCCTCTCCCCCGCCGTGGCCTCTCGTCTCGTCCAGCAGATGCAGCGCCCGCAGGAAGCGCTCACCGCCCGTGAGTCCGAACTGCTCAGCCTGCTCGCCGAGGGGATGACCAACCGCGAGCTGGGTAAAGCACTCTTCATCAGCGAAGCGACGGTGAAAACACACCTCGGGCACATCTACGCCAAACTCGGTGTCGATAACCGCTCTGCCGCAGTGTCCGTCGCACTACGTCGCGACGGAATACGCTGACCTCGGTGGCAGCCGAACAGCTCAGCCGCCCATCGCCTTACGCACTCCGTCGATCAGTTCGAGGAATTCAGCCTTGGGAGCAAAGTCGACATACTCCGAGTCGTCGATCGCTCCGGGAACGTGACCGGGTGCCCAGTAGAACACGTCGCCGGCATCGTAGGTTTGCCGACCTGCTTCGGAATCTGTGTAGATCCTTCCTTTCAAGACGTATCCGTAGTGCGGACATTGACAGCGCCCGCCTTCCAATTGTGCGAACGGTTCGGCGAAGTCTGCACCAGCAGGAATTTTGACGAAGTTGACGATCATGTCGCCTTCTTCTCGCATCCGCAATTCGAATTCGCCGTCCTGCAACACGATGGGAAGATCGTGAGCCGAGATGGTGCGCATAGGAGTACCTTTCGACTTCAGAAGGGGAAGGTCTGCGCCGCTGGCCGGCTGGTTCGCCACTGCCAGGTGGTGAATTCGTCCCAACTGCTTTGAGTTCCGAATCTCGCGCCGTTTCCGGAGGCACCCGTGCCACCGAATGGTGCATAGGCATCGTTGTTCAAAGTCTGATCGTTGATGTGCACGATGCCGGTACGCAGTCGGTCCGCGATCCGCTCGCCGCGTTCAACCGATCCTGTTTGAATGGCAGCAACCAGACCGTATTCGCTGTCATTGGCCGACCTGACTGCCTCGTCTTCGTCCTTGACGATCACGACGGGCGCCACGGGCCCGAAGATTTCTTCACGGAACGCGGGCATGTCCGAGGTGACTCCGGCCAGGACGGTCGGCTGATAGAAGAGCCCTTCGTATGTTCCACCGGCGCGGATTTCGGCGCCGGCCGCCTTGGTGCCCTGGACGATTCGATCGACGTTCGCAATCTGCCGCGCGTTGATGAGCGGTCCGAGAGCGACGTCGCCTGTATTGGGATCCCCGACCGGCAGGACCGCCGCTGCGCGCTTGGCCAGCAGGTCCAGGTACTGATCGGCGACCGATTCCAACACGATGTGGCGGCCTGCGGTCATGCAGACCTGCCCCTGATGCAGGAACGAACCCCACGCGCCCGCCGAGCTCGCGGCATCCAGGTCTGCGTCGTCGAGGACAATCAGCGCATTGTTCCCACCCAGTTCCAGCGAGACACGCTTGAGCGTGCGACCGGCAGTTGCCCCGACCTGACGGCCGACGGCGGTCGAACCCGTGAAGGACACCATCGCGATGCTCGGGCTCTCGCACAATGCCTGACCAGGTTCCGCGTCACCGGCGAGCACATGCAGGAGGCCTTCGGGAAGACCTGCGGACGTGAACAATTCCGCGATGACCGCACCCCCGCTGATCGCGGTTTGAACATCCGGCTTGAGAACGACGCCATTTCCGAGCGCCAAGGCGGGGGCGACAGCGCGCATGGCGAGGAGAAGCGGGAAATTCCACGGGCTGATCACGCCGACCACACCCAGGGGCACCCGGCGACCGATGCTCGTGCGCCCCTCCTGGCTGGCGGGCAGAAGGTGCCCGAACGGCTGTGTCGGCAGTGCCGAGGCTTCCCACAGTTCAGAGATGACAAGATCAACTTCGAATGCGGCTTTCCCTGGTACGGAACCACCTTCACGGATCAACCAGCGCTCCACCTCGGCTCGCTCGGCTTCCAAAATCTGCGCTGCCTTACGGATCACCGAAGCGCGAGCCTGCCCGATCGTCGCCGCCCACGCCGGCTGCGCGGCCGACGCGATGTGTGCCGCTCGATCGATATCCGCAGCAGACGCCGTGCCGATCACACCGAGCACCTCGCCGGTAGCCGGTTCGAGCGACTCGACGGTGTCACCGCCTCCGTCGATCCATTGGCCGTCGAAAATCTTTCCGTGCCATTGCTGATGAGCGAGCAGATTCGTCATGCGTTCCTCGATTCGTAGCTTTCGCTGCGGTCCTCGCTGTTCGTGGACCTGAGCTCTTCGCGAGCCTGAAAAAGCGATCTGAAACACACTCTGCCCCGGTATTCGGGCTCCCAGTTGTCGTGATCGGACACGTTTGTTGTTCGGATGCGACAGATCAGTGACGTTCGCGGGCGTTCGGATCAGGCGAGTTACGTACTTCCGACGGCGCCGCACCGAATTCCGCTTTGAACGCACGCGAAAACGCTGGTGCGTCATGGAAACACCATCGTGCGGCCAGGATGGAGATCGAATGACCCCGCAGTGAGACGTCGGTGAGATCGCGGCGTACGCGGATCAACCGTTCGCGGCGAATCAGCGCACTGAGGGTCAGATCCCCGTCACCGAAGTGACGCTGAACGGTTCGCGGCGACAGGTGCAACGCACCGGCGATCGACGCGACCGAGAGGTCTGGTGAGTCGAGATTCCGAAGCGCATATCGCAAGATCTCCTCTCGCGTCGAACGTCCGGGTGTCGCGGGCGCAGATCCTTGCATCAGAACTGCCGAAGCGAGATTGACTCCAGCATCTCCGAGAAGCCCGGCTGCGCTGCCGTCGACCTGGGATGCAACAGCGCCCGAGATGAAATTTTCCAGCAATGCACCGGACCCACGCCGACCATCGTGGGTGCGCTCGAGCGCGCAATTCAGTTCTCGCTCGGTCAGACTCACCGCACTGCGCGGTAGGGTCATGACGGTGCACGACCAGTGACCGTCGAAACGCAGCGCGTACGAATGCTCGACGTCGTAGAGAATCATCGCGCCGGGCGGGGCCGTCAACTCGCGGTCCGATTGGCGCAGTATCGCGCTCCCGGTTCGGACCGTGCAGATCTTGAGCAGATCACTACCGTGTCGCTTTGCTGCGCGTGCGCTCCGCCGCAGTATCTGCGGTGAACCGGAGATGTCGAAAGCGCCTACGTCCCCGAGACTTACGCCGCTGACCGTACCGACAGGCGCGGCATCGACGGAACTCTCGGGGCACAGGCCACCGAAGGTCTCCGACATCTCGCAGTGCCACTGCTGCACAGATTCCGGCAGGCTCGCAGGCGTGGCAGACACGGCAGACATGGCGGGCTACTTGATCGAAGATCCGTGCTGCGTCAACGGCATGACCTCGATGGTCATGTACGGGAACAGGGGCAGGTTCCAGAGAATCTCATGGAGTTCGTCAGCCGACTCGACATCGAAGATGCTGATGTTGCTGAACTGTCCCACAATTCGCCACAGATGTACCCACTTTCCCTGTCGCTGAAGGTCTTGCGAGTACGCCTTCTCCGTTGCGACGGTATCGGCGCGTATTTCCGGATCCAGGTCGCGCGGAATATCGACGTCCATCCGAACGTGAAAGAGTGCCATGTTCTTCTATCCTCTAGTTCCTGGTCCAGGTCTTGACGGCGTCCATGTTCAGTTCGACTCCCAGGCCAGGTCCGGCGGGGAGGTGCAACTGACCCTCGGAATACTTCAGGGGTTCCTGAAGCAACTCTTCGCTGAAGAGCAGTGGGCCGAAAAGCTCTGTTCCGAAGTTGATTCCGGGCTCGGCGCACGCGAAGTGCAACGAAGCGGCGGTGCCGATCGGGCCTTCGATGGACGTCGCACCGTGGCACGCGATACCGGCGGCCTTGGCAATCGCGACGATGTCGCGGCTGCGCTGGAGGCCACCACATTTGGTGGTCTTGAGGGCGATGACATCGGCGGCGCTCCGGCGGGCGATTTCCAGAGCGTCGTGTGGGGTCTGCACACTCTCGTCGGCCATGATCGGAATCGGTAGAAGCCTACTGAGTTCGGCGAGGACCTCGATTTGGTCTGCCGGAGTGGGTTGTTCGATCAGTTCGACTCCACCCTCGGCGAGTTGTGGCAAGTACCGCAGGGCAGTGAAGCGATCCCACCGTGCGTTGACGTCGACACGGACTCCGGCGTGGCCGTCCAGCGCCTGCGCGATGTTGACGATGCGCGCGACGTCGACTGCTGGATCGAGTGCTCCCATTTTCAGTTTGAAGCTGAAATTGAGCCGGGATTCGAGCTTTTCGTGAGCTTCTTCGATGATCTCGTCCGCCGGCGCAGCACCCAGTGCCCACGTGACGTCGACACTCTCGCGGAAAGCCCCGCCGAGGAGCGTGTGCACGGGGACTCCCAGGCTACGCGCCCAGGCGTCGTGCAACGCCACGTCGACGGCGGCCTTCGCGAATCGTGCATTGGCAACAACTTTTTCGATGTCGGCCATGATCGCGGTGATGTGATCCACGCGCCTGCCGACCACCACGGGAGCGATGTACTTCTCGATGATGACCTGCATCGTCTCCACCGATTCGCCACCCCACCACGGCCCGCCCGGAACGACTCCTTCGCCGTATCCGATCACCCCGTCGGAGGTGCGAATCGCGACCAGCAACAACGGCTGCGCCGTCATCGACGTGGTGGCGAACTTGTGGGGGCGAACCAGCGGAACGTCGAGGATGGTCGTCTCGATGGAGACGATCGACAGGTCTGTCATCAAATCACTTTCTTCAGAGCAGTTGTGGATCAGGCCGGATCGAGCACGAAGTCGTATGTGACCCGGTTGGTTCCGTCGGCACCTGGCTTCGGATCGAGAATCAGTTCGGGCTTCGTCGTCGTTGCCACGTCGTTCTCGATCCACTCTCCATCCTTGAAATAGAGCTGGGTGGTGATGGTGCGCTTACCGGGAGCCTTCACCATGAGGTGCAGGTGAGCCGGACGCCACGGGTGCCAGCCGGCCTTCTCGATGAACCAGCCGGTGGGGCCGTCGGTCGGGATCTGGTACGGCGCAGGCTGAATCGTGGTGATCTCGAAGCGTCCCTCGTCGTCGGCGACGATCGTTCCGCGGAGGTTGCCGTCGGGGATGTGCGGCGCGAAATGGGAGTAGTAGCCTTCGTCGTCCGCGTGCCAGAGTTCGACGGTTGCACCGCCCAACCCCTTGCCGTCGAGATCGCGAACCTGGCCCTCGAAGACCAGCTTCGATCCAACCTCGTTGTCACGCATCGGAAGTTCACACTTGGCAGGCAACGTCTTGGCATCGGCAACGTAGTACGGGCCCTCGATGCTTCCCTTGGTGCCGTGCTGGCCGCGGTACGCGACCTCCTCGACGTTGTGCTCGAGGAAGACGTCCAGCCACAGGGGCCACTCGCCGAACTGGCCGATGTCGATGAGCCACTGCTTGAGGACGCGGTACTCGGGGTAGGTGATGCCGTGCTTGTCGATGACGCCTGCGAGTGCCTCGAGCACGTCCTTGGCGATGGCCGAGACGCGTTCGGGCGGGGTGTCCGCGCTGACTCGTTCCTGGAGGAACTTGTCGGTGGCGGCAGTACCCGAACCTACTGCGGTGGGGCTCTCGGAAGTGGTCATGTGGTCCTCCTCGGGGCCGTATGTGGCTGTTACCGGGTGGGTGCCGTACTGCTGGGCTGCGTCGGCTCCCCAAGTTTGGGTTGTACGCTTTGCGTACATCTGTTACGCTGTGCGTACGCTTGTACTGTGCGCCCAGTCACAAGGTTTGTCAACCTTCGAAGGCGTCGATCGGGCATACCCGCAGATGAAAGGCCATTCCGTGAGCGAGAACGATCGCGATTACATCCAGAGCATCGAGCGTGGATTTGCTGTGCTGACGGCCTTCGACGAGAAGAACCCCAACCCGTCGCTCGCCGATCTTGCCGCCGAAACGGGTCTCTCCCGCCCCGCGGTCCGGCGCATCCTCCTCACGCTGCAGAAGCTCGGATACGTCACCGGCAACAACAGTCGGTGGTCGCTCACCCCACGCGTTCTGAGTATCGGGCAGCACTTCTCGGCATCACATGCTTTGACAGAGGCGGCGCTCCCTCGTCTGTTGGAGATCGCAGAACACACCCACGAGTCGGCGTCGCTCGGGGTGCTCGACGGTGTCGACGTGGTCTACGCCGCGCGTGTACCCGTCCGGCGGATCATGAGCATCAACGTCAGCGTCGGCACCCGAGTGCCTGCATATGCCACCTCCATGGGTCGAGCCCTGCTAGCTTGGGCGCCAACCGAAATCGTCGACAACGTCATCGCGAACTCCACGTTCGACGCCCTCACACCCACCACGATCACCGACGAAGGCGCATTCCATACCGCCCTCCGGGTGGTGCGCGAGCAGGGATACGCGCTCACATCGGAGGAACTGGAAGACGGCCTGATTTCCCTCGCTGCTCCCGTCCGCGACGCCGGTGGAAGCGTCGTCGGAGTGACAGCGTGTTCGACCTCGGCCGGACGAACATCCCCGGAAGCTTTCCGCGCCGACGTCGCGCCTTTCCTCGTCGAGAAGGCGAACCAACTCAGCGCGGACATGGGGTACCGAAGCTAGCGCCTCAACACCTCGGAAGGCAGCAATCCGTACTTACGCCGAAAGGACGACGCGAACCGTCCGGTGTGCGTGAAACCCCATCTCACAGCGACATCGGTGACCGTCGTCGAGTCGTCGGCATCCACCAGATCTGCATGGACCCGCGCGAGACGGATGTCGAGCAGGCATTCCGACGGACTCCGGCCCACGTACTGCCGAAATCCCTCCTGCAATCTCCGTACGCTGACGCCCGCCACCTCCGCCATCTCGGCTGCGGTCCACACGCGGGCCGGGTCGTCGTGCATCTCGTCGAGCACCCGCTTGACGATGCGTGGCCTGGCGTGTCGCACCGCGTCCTCGCTTTCGGGCATTGCGGCAAGGACGAATGCCGTGACCACGGCGCCGGAGAGCTGACCTGCGACCAGTTCGTTTTGCAGCACGCCGACCGGGCCGAGTATCTGATCCGACAGTGAGCGAACAAATTTCAGCCATCTGGCTCCGTCGTCGCCCCGAAGATCCACCTGATCAGGCAAGTGCATTCCGGGTCGACCGAGAACCTTTTCCATCTCACGGTCGAGGTACTGACGGTCCATCCGGACTCCGACGATCTCGCAGTCCGCACTCCACCGCGTAATTCTTGTCGTGATGTCGGGTGGACATACCGTCGCAACACCCTGCGTCGAGAGCACGTGCGAGCCCGCGAACACCGACTCGAGCTCGCCCGAGAGCGGGATGTTCACCCCATAGGCACCGGGATGATCGGATTCGACGGCGACGTCTGCTCCCCACCGAATATGAGCGATCCTCAGCGGTCCCAACTCGGTGGTGCACACCCCGACTCCACTGGCCGCATGCCGAGACAACGGCGTCAGCGTGTGCGGAAAATAGGCGTCCGAAACCGCATGACACGCCTCGTCCCAGTCGCGGGGAGCAGTACCGATCATGGAGTCGACCATCGTCCTTCTTCACCTTCCAAACCCGTGACCAGCCACATTGCCGAGCAAGGGCGCTGAACATCATTGAACACTGTGTCCCCGGTCACTTCCAAGAGAAAACGGGTACGGGCCGCGATCGGGTGCGCAATCCGGATAGCCACCGCGCTGTACGGATCGACCGAAGCCTGCGCCCGCCGTACGTTCGTCTTCACTCCCGGCGCGAGTCGCCCACTACTTCCCTCCCGCACTTCGCGGCACTCTCACTCAACCGCCATCCGACAAGGAGGTCCGGTCATGGAACAAAATCAGCTTCGAGGAATCTTCGGTCAATTCGCGAGCGGCGTCACCGTCATCACCTGTACCAATGCCGACGGTCAACCACACGGAGCCACGGTCACCGCATTCACGGCCATTTCCCTGGAACCACGGCTGTGCCAGATCACGATGACTCGCAAGTCCAAGGCGTGCGGCTACCTCGGCAACGCGCCGTTTGCGGTCAACATCCTTGCCTCCGACCAAGTGGACACGGCCATGCATTTTGCCGGCCGACCGCAGCGCACCGAGCCGAGGTGGATCGACGGACCGACCGCTCCCCTGCTCGACGGCGCCGCAGCAACCATCTCGTGCGTCCCGTGGAGGGAGTACGACGGCGGTGACCACATCATCTTCATCGGCGAGATCGTCGACGCTCAGTCGAGTGGCAAGGATCCGCTTCTGTTCTACCGAAGCACTTTTCACGATCTAGGCGCTACCTCGTCGACCACAGTCTGGAACGGAAGTCAGGACGACCCCCACAGCGGCTGGTTCGACGCCACCACTTCGTTCACCCCGATTCATCTTCAGCCCGCACCCCAAACGATCTGAAAGGCTTTGCCATGACGACCACCGAAATTCCTCCCACCGGCGTCGATCCCGCAGATTCCGGAGCGCCACAGGTCAATCCGGCCGCCGATTGCGAAGCCAACCGCACGAAGAACTTCGCCACCCGACCGATGACCGGTGACGAGTACATCTCGAGCCTGCAGGACGGTCGCGAGATCTGGCTTCACGGTGATCGCGTCAAGGACGTCACGACACACCCCGCGTTCCGGAATCCGATCCGCATGACCGCGAGGCTGTACGACGCTCTGCATACGGGCGAGCACGTGGACGCCTTGACCGTTCCGACGGACACGGGCAACGGCGGTGTCACCATGCCATTCTTCCGCACTCCGACGTCCTCGGCCGATCTGCTCAAGGAACGCGACGCCATAGCGACGTGGGCACGTATGACCTACGGCTGGATGGGCCGCTCCCCCGACTACAAGGCAAGTTTCCTGGGAACCCTCCACGCCAACAAGGAGTTGTACGCACCGTTCCAGGACAACGCCGAACGCTGGTACCGCGAATCGCAGGAGAAAGTTCTGTACTGGAACCACGCGATCATCAATCCCCCGGTGGATCGCCAACTTCCACCGGACGAGGTCGGTGACGTCTTCATGAAGGTGGAGAAGGAAACCGACGCAGGTTTGATCGTCAGCGGCGCCAAAGTGGTCGCCACCGGATCGGCGATCACGAACTACAACTTCATCGCACACTACGGTCTGCCGATCAAGAAGAAGCAGTTCGCCCTGATCTGCACGGTACCGATGGACGCGCCGGGTGTGAAGCTGATCTGCCGCACCTCGTACACCGAACATGCTGCGGTGATGGGCAGTCCGTTCGATTATCCGCTGTCGAGTCGCATGGACGAGAACGACACCATCTTCGTCTTCGACAAGGTGTTGGTTCCGTGGGAAAACGTCTTCATGTACGGCGACGTCGACCGGATCAACGCTTTCTTCCCTCAATCGGGCTTCCTGCCGCGCTTCACCTTTCAGGGCTGCACTCGCCTGGCCGTCAAGCTCGACTTCATCGCCGGACTGTTGATGAAGGCACTCGAAGCCACCGGCGCCGGCGGCTTCCGCGGAGTCCAGACCCGTGTCGGTGAGGTGATCGGGTGGCGAAACCTCTTCTGGTCGTTGACCGAATCGATGGCACGCGATCCCGAACAGTGGGTCGGCGATTCGGTGATCCCGAAGCTCGAGTACGGCCTCACCTATCGAATGTTCATGATTCAGGGGTACCCGCGGATCAAGGAGATCATCGAACAGGACGTCGCGTCGGGCTTGATCTACCTGCCTTCGAGTTCACTCGACTTCAAGAGCCCGGACGTGCGTCCGTACCTCGACAAGTACGTTCGCGGTTCCGACGGCATCACCGCCGTCGACCGCGTGAAAGTCATGAAGGCGCTGTGGGATTCGATCGGGACCGAGTTCGGCGGCCGACACGAACTCTACGAGCGCAACTACTCCGGCAATCACGAGAACGTCAAAGCGGAACTGCTGTTCGCAGCCCAGAATCGTGGACACGCAAGTTCCATGAAGGGACTGGCCGAGCAATGCCTGAGTGAATACGACCTCGACGGCTGGACGGTCCCTGACCTCATCGGCAACGACGACGTCTCGTTCTTCAAGAACCGGTAACCCCCGCGGCAGGTAGGGCGGACTCGCGATGTCGAGTCCGCCCTGGTCGTCGTCTTCAGCAGGCATGGCCCATCAGCAGAATTCGACGAACACTGCACCCTTGGTCAGGACTAGGCAATTGCCTAGTGTGACCCGAGACACACGATGTCAAGGTGAATTCAGTACCGGACGCAGCCCCGTCCGGAAAGCGGGTCCCACCGATTTGGTCCGACAGCCCTCGGCTTTCTCGGTAGGCGCCCACTCTTATCTGGAGGACACCCATGACGGATATGTTGGATGCTGCCCGCGGCACCGACCAGTTCGCGAACATCCGCGCCGCCCTCGACGACGCGCTCGTCGAGGACCCGGAGACCGGCCGCTACCAGGTGCGGCGCAGCGTCTTCACGGACGAGCAACTGTTCGAACTCGAGATGACGCACATCTTCGAAGGCAATTGGATCTACCTCGCGCACGAGAGCCAGATCCCGAACGTCGGCGACTACTTCACCACCTACATGGGCCGTCAGCCCATCGTGATCACCCGCAACAAGGACGGCGAATTGGGTGCGCTGATCAACGCATGCAGCCACCGCGGTGCGATGCTCTGTCGCCGTAAGACCGACAACCGAACCACCTTCACCTGCCCGTTCCACGGCTGGACCTTCAACAACAGCGGAAAACTCCTCAAGGCCAAGGACGCTCGCACCGGTGGCTATCCGGAGCAGTTCAACAAAGACGGCTCACACGACCTGACCAGGGTGGCGCGGTTCGAGAACTATCGCGGCTTCCTCTTCGGCAGCCTCAACCCCGACGTGCTGCCACTCGAAGAGCACCTCGGTGACACCACGAAGGTCATCGACATGATCGTCGATCAGTCACCTGACGGACTCGAAGTTCTGCGCGGTGCATCCACCTACACCTACGACGGCAACTGGAAGTTGCAGACCGAGAACGGTGCCGACGGCTACCACGTGTCTTCGACGCACTGGAACTACGCCGCTACCACCGCTCGCCGCACCGCCGGTGAATCGTCCAACGAGACCAAAGCCATGGACGCCGGCACCTGGGGGAAGCAGGGCGGTGGATACTTCTCCTACGACTACGGCCACCTCCTGCTCTGGATGTGGTGGGGCAATCCCGAGGACCGACCCCTGTTCGAACGCAAAGCAGAACTGGAGGCTCAGTTCGGTTCCAAGAAGGCCGAATTCATGGTCGGTGCGTCGAGGAACCTCTGCCTGTACCCGAACGTCTACCTCATGGATCAATTCAGCAGCCAGATCCGGCACTTCCGTCCGATCTCCGTGGACCAGACCGAAGTCACCATCTACTGCATCGCGCCCAAGGGAGAGAGCGCCGAAGCGCGCAGCAACCGCATCCGTCAGTACGAGGACTTCTTCAATGCCAGCGGTATGGCCACCCCGGACGATCTCGAAGAGTTCCGTTCCTGCCAGAAGACCTACCAGGCAGCCGGCGCCCCGTGGAACGACCTCAGCCGTGGCGTCACACACCAGATTCCCGGTCCGAACGACGTCGCGAAGGATCTCGGCATGAATCGCGTGCTCTCGAGCGGAGCCAAGACCGAGGACGAAGGCTTGTATCCCATTCAGCACGGGTACTGGCGCGACGCCATGCTTGCGGCCGTAGATGCCGAGCAAGCCGCTTCCAACCGGACCATCTGAGGACGATCACCATGACTGTCACCACCACCAATGCCGTCGCCCTCGAAACAGTGCAGCAGTTTCTCTACCGTGAGGCTCGCTATCTGGACGATCGCGAGTTCGAGAAGTGGATCGAGTGCTACCACCCCGATTCCGAGTACTGGATGCCCGCATGGGCGGACGACGGCGAGCTGACCACGGACCCGGCCGCAGAGATCTCCCTGATCTACTACCCGAATCGCGGCGGTATCGAGGACCGCGTGTTCCGAATCAGGACTGACCGTTCCAGCGCGACAAGCCTTCCCGAGCCCCGCACCGGTCACAACATCACCAACGTGGAAGTGATCGAAGAACGCGGCTTCGTCGTCGACGTCCGCTTCAATTGGTTCACGCTGTACTTCCGCTACAACACAGTCGACACCTACTTCGGCACCTCGCACTACACGATCGACTTCTCGGGCGAGCAGCCGTTGATCATGAAGAAGAAGGTAGTCCTCAAGAACGACTACATCCATCACGTGGTCGACATCTACCACTTCTGACACGACTTCCCTTCGAATCGAGCTGTTTCCCATGAGCATTCAAGCTGCGCCGACCTTTCAAGTAGCCCTGAGTTTCGAAGACGGCATCACCCGCTTCGTCGAATGCAACACCGACGAGACCGTCGCGGACGCGTCGTACCGCGCACGAATCAACATTCCGCTCGACTGCCGCGACGGAGCATGTGGCACCTGCAAATCACTCTGTGAGTCAGGTACTTTCGACGCCGGCGACTACATCGAGGAGGCCCTGACGGACGACGAGGCCGAGCAGGGATACTGCCTTCCGTGCCAGATGGTGCCGGAATCTGATCTCGTGCTGCAGATTCCCACCACGTCGGCGGTCGCCAAGACCACTGCCGGTTCGTACACGTCCACCATCACCGAGATCATTCGCCATTCGGATTCCACGGTGGGTTTCACCGTCGCAGTCGACAACCGCGCAGATCTGGTCTTCCTCCCCGGTCAGTACGTGAACATCCTCGTTCCCGGAACCGAAGCGACGCGGTCGTACTCGTTCAGCTCCGGCCCTGAGGTCGCGTCGGCGTCGTTCCTGGTCAAGATCACCCCGGGTGGTCTGATGTCCGAGTATCTCAGTCAGCGTGCGCAGGTAGGCGACACTCTCGAATTGACCGGACCGATGGGTAGCTTCTTCCTCCGGTCAGGTCAACGGAGAGCCCTACTGCTTGCCGGTGGAACCGGCTTGGCCCCGCTGCTCTCCATACTGGAGAAGATGCGTACCGAAAGCTCCACTCGGCCCGTCCATCTGGTCTACGGCGTCAGCTCCGACACCGATCTCGTCGAACTCGACAAACTGCACGACTACGCGAAGTCTCTACCCCAGTTCACCTTCGACTACTGCGTATCCGATCCCGACAGCACAGCACCGAACAAGGGCTATGTCACGGGCTTGATCGAGCCCGATCACCTCGACGACGGCAACGTAGACGTCTACCTGTGCGGCCCGCCGCCGATGGTCGAAGCCGTACGTCTGCACTTCAAGGACGTATCGATCACACCCACGAACTTCTACTTCGAAAAGTTCAACAATGCGGCAGCACCGGCTGATTCACCGGCAGCCTCGGCCGAAGAATCAGCTGCCGGCACGTACGAGATCGGTGAAGAACATCTGCCGGTCACGGAGTCGGACGCACAGTTCGACGCTCGGATGGCCCTCGAACTCGGAGCAATGGAACTCACGATCGGCCGCCTCACTCCGGCACAGTTGACGGAGTACCGCATTCTGGCGGAGAACTCGGCTGCTTCCATCGACCGCGATCACTTCACGGACGCAGCGGCATTCACCGAAACCAATGCCCTGTTCCACGACTTCCTCTTCCGCTGCACCGGAAACGAAGTGCTGCTGCAGGCATACCACCGTCTCGAGGTCACACAACTGATGAACCGAGTGCTCCGCACCGCCGATTGGGTGGACGAACATGTCGCGGAGGATCACTCACGTATCGTGAGTGCATTCGAGCAGAATGATCGCGCCGCGGCCCGTGATCTGATCGTCCAGCACAGCGAACACGCCAAGTCGACGATGCACCGCGCCATCACCGACGCTCGGGAAAGTGTGGCGTCGTGAGCACGAGATTCTTCGCCGGCCGGTTCGACGACCGGGTCGTGGTCGTCACCGGAGCGGCTCAGGGGATCGGGCGCAGCGTTGCCGAAAGAGTTTCCGCAGAAGGTGGTTCCGTCGCGCTTGTGGATCGAGCTGAACTGGTTCACGACATCGCGACACCGCTGGAGCGTTCCCATTCGGTGACCGCGGACCTCGAGACGTTCGAAGGTGCCCAGAATGCAATAGATTCCGCATTGGAGCGCTTCGGACGCATCGACGTCCTGATCAACAACGTCGGTGGGACCATCTGGGCCAAACCCTACGAGCACTACACGCCGCAGCAGATACAAGCCGAGGTCACACGATCACTGTTCCCCACGCTCTGGACGTGTCGCGCCGTACTGCCCCATCTGATCGAGCAGGCGAGCGGCACCATCGTCAACGTCTCCTCGGTCGCCACCCGCGGTGTCAACCGTGTTCCTTACGCGGCGGCCAAGGGCGGGGTCAGCGCGATCACCGCTGCACTGGCGATGGAAGTCGCGCAGTACGGAATACGCGTCGTGGCAACCGCTCCCGGCGGAACCGAGGCGCCACCACGCGTCGTGGCACGCGGGCCGGGTGCCGAGACCGACGAGGAGAAAGCCTGGTACCAGCAGATCGTCGACCAGACCGTCGACTCGTCGCTACTCAAGCGTTACGGCACCCTGGACGAACAGGCTGCTGCTATCACTTTCCTTGCCTCCGAAGAGGCTTCGTATGTCACCGGAACGGTTCTGCCCGTCGCCGGTGGCGACCTCGGCTGAATCCAGCCTCCCCCGATTCCTGATCTCTCGAACGGAGATTCGCCATGTCCTCGATCGAACGTGGTTCCTGGGCCAGTGCCCGCCATCGCTCGTCAGTGTTGTGGGTGGTCACCATCGCCGCCATTGCCATTCTGTTCGACGGATACGACCTGGTCGTGTACGGCACGATCCTGCCCGTACTCATGGACGACCCCAGCCATATCGGCACCTTGACCGCATCTCAGGCCGGCGCGTTGGGTTCGTATGCACTCGTCGGAGTGATGGTCGGCGCACTGACGTGTGGAGCGATCGGCGATCACTTCGGTCGCCGAAAGATGATGCTGGTCAACATCATCTGGTTCTCGGTCGGAATGGCACTGGCAGCGTTCGCCACCAGCATCACCACCTTCGGTCTGCTGCGGTTCTTCACCGGCATCGGTGTCGGTGGGCTTGTCGCCACCGCCGGAGCCATGATTGCCGAGTTCGCGCCGCCGGGACGCCGCAATCTGTTCAACGCCATCGTCTACAGCGGTGTCCCGGCCGGTGGCGTCATGGCTTCCGTCCTGGCGATCGTTCTCCGTGATTCCATCGGATGGCGCGGACTGTTCCTCATCGGCGCCCTGCCATTGGTGTTCCTGTTCCCACTCGCCTGGTTCAAACTGCCCGAGTCTCCCGCGTGGCTGATTGCTCGCGGACGTGTCGAGGAAGCTCGCGCCATTTCCTCGAAAACCGGAATTCCATTGCCTGTCGGTACAGATCGACCCAACGACGCCGTAGCCGAGAAGGTCGGCTTCCGAGCGTTGGCGAGCAGACAATATGTCTGGGGCACCGCGCTTCTCGGCCTCATGAGCTTCGCCGGCCTCCTCCTGACCTACGGACTGAACACCTGGCTGCCCAAGATCATGGAAAACGCGGGATACAACGCGAAGGGTTCGCTCTCGTTCCTGTTGGTACTCAACGGCGGTGCCATCATCGGTGGACTTCTCGCCTCCAAGATCGCAGACGTAACCGGTCCACAGCGGGTTGTCGCAACCACCTTCGGCCTGGCCGCACTCGCCCTGCTCCTGTTCACATTCGGGTTCCCGCTTCCCGTACTCCTCGCCTCCGTTGCCATCGCGGGTGTCGGAACCATCGGTACTCAGGTTCTGATCTACGGATTCGTGTCCAACTACTATTCGACGGCCGCTCGGGCCGCAGGTGTCGCGTGGTGCGCCGGATTCGGACGTCTGGGCGGGATATTCGGGCCACTGATCGGCGGAAGTTTGATCAGCGCCGGAATCAGTTCCGAATCGGCGTTCTACGTCTTCGCCGGCATCGCGGTGCTTGGCGCCATCGTCACCTTCTTCGTGCCGAAGCAAGCACCTGATCTGGGTGCCACTGCACTTCGATCCGATGGAGACCGTGCCGAAAAGGAAACCCGTGGTGAGCCCGGCGTTACGGTAGTCGGGTGACACTTCGTGACCTGTTGCTCGGCCGAGAACGCGAGCTCGCCGTTCTCGGCCGAGCCCTGGCCGCGGCAGAGACAGGAGTGCCGACTCTCGTGCTGGTCGAGGGCGATGCCGGTAGCGGTAAGTCCACTCTCGTCGACCGGTTCGCCGAAATCTCTTCCGCTCATACGCTCCGCCGCGCTCGTGGGCTGGAGTGGGAATCGAACACTGCCTTCGGAGTGATCGAACAACTACTCGAACGTCCGGTTTCCAACTCGGACCCGGTCGCCGTTGCACACGAGATCGTCGACGCAGCGGAGCAACTGACCCTGATCGTCGTCGACGATGCCCATCACAGCGATGTCAGCTCGCTTCAGGCAATCACCTCCGCCCTCCATCGAGGCCGAACGGCACCACTGCTGTTCGTCCTCGTCGCCGAGGAAACGCCGTTCCTGCGCGAGGATGTCAGGCAGATTCTCGACCTGCACTGGTCGACGCGATTGCACATCAGCCCGATCGACGCACCCGTCATCATCGACATCGCGCGCATGCGAAGCGGAATCGACCTCAGCTCCGGCGTCGCGCTTGCCCTTCAGGACTTCACCGCGGGCAACACACTCGACATCGTCTCGCTTCTCGACGAGCTGCCACCTACCTATTGGACCCAGTGGCACCGAACTTTGCCCGTCCCTCGCCATCGTGCAGTATCGATCGCCGCCGCCCTCGCTACGTGTTCGGCGGGAGCACGAACGTTGATCGAAGCCGCAGCAGTTGTCGGGCGCAGCACGACGTTGTCGCATCTTGCTCAGCTGGCCGAAATCGACGACGTGGTCGGCGCTTTGGACAGCGCCTTTGCCAGCGGCCTCCTTTCTGTCCACGAGCAGCGCGGCAGCACCGAGGTGTCACTGAGCAGCACGATGGTCACGGCCGCAGTGCGCGGGGCGTTGGGACCCGCGCACTTGCATCTGCTGCACACACGCGCAGCCGAGATCGCTTGGGGAGAAGGTGAACGGCTTTTCCACCTTGCCGCTGCCAGCACCACACATGACGAGGACCTCGCCGCCGAACTCGTTGCGTACGCATCACTACGAGCATCCGACGGCGCGTGGTCGGAAGTCGCCGACGCCATGGTCACGGCAAGCCGTCTCACCACGGCCCGAACCGAACACGAGGACCGACTGCTCCGCGGAGTCGACGCGCTGACCGGATCGGGTGACATCCCCCGCGCCATGGTCTTCGTGCCGGAGATCGAGAGTATTTCGCGCGGGCCTCTCCGCGACGCCGTCCTCGGCTACCTCGCCATCCATAGAGGGCGACCGACCGAGGCCTCCGATCTTCTGACCAGAGCGTGGGACAGCTGCAGCGTGGATCGTGAGCCAGGCATCGCTGCGATGATCGCCCAACGAATGGTCCTGCATTCTCTGGCTCGGCTCGATGGCACGGCGCTCGTCGAGTGGGTTGACCGCGCAGTCGAATTGGTGGGCCCTTCTGATCCCGCAGCAGTGGAGTCCGAAGCGATCAAGGGTCTCGGGCTCGGTGCTACCGGAAGAATCGAGAATGCGCTCGCGGCATACGCCGAACTCTCCGATCGTGTCCGCCCCGGAGCCCAAGCACAGCGCTTCCAGATGGGACGCGGATGGCTCGAGCTTGCGTTGGACCACCCGGAGTCCGCCAGACGCGACCTCGAAAGCGCGGTGTCCACAGAGTTTTCCAGTGGTTCGGCAAGAATCTCACTGTGGGCACAGGCCTGGCTCGCCCGCACTCAATTCGCTCTCGGCGCCTGGGACGAAGCGCTCTCGACCGTCGAGGGCGCCGGTGCCGAGGTGGATCGGTTCGAGATCGAGATCATCCGGCCGTTGGTCCACTGGTCGGGAGCACAGATTCACGCTCTGCGCGGCAACTGGGAACTGGCCCGTGACCATGTGCGACGTGCGTACGCCGGCATTCACGCCTACGAAATCATGTATGTTCCTGCACTTCTCGCCAGGGCCCAGGTTGCCGAGGCCGCCGCCGACTACGCCGAAGTTCTGGTGGCGCTGGCTCCGCTCACCTCGAGCAAGGCGCAACAATGGCTCGACGAGCCGGGCTTCTGGCCGTGGGTCGATCTCTACGCCAATGCATTGGTCATGGTCGGGCGAGCTGATGATGCCGACGCCTTTCTGCAACCACACGAGCAGACCGCACGACGTCGGGAGCACCGCTCAGCTGCGGCACGTCTCGGCTACGTTCGCGGCCGGATCCACGGCGCACGGGGCGAACTCGACTCGGCAAGAGAAAGTTTCGATGCTGCACTACTCGGCATCGAGACGCTGCCGCTCCCCTACGACCGAGCCCGAATCAATTTTGCCTACGGCCAAACTCTCCGCCGGGCGGGGAAACGCGCGGAGGCCGACGTCGTCCTCCGCGCCGCCCGCGAGCTGTATCACTCGTTGGGCGCCGATACTTACGTCGAGCGCTGCGAGCGCGAACTCCGCGCGGGCGGGTTGAACCTCTCGCGGACGGAGAAGGGAATCACCGACCTGACCCCGCAAGAACGAGCCGTCGCCGACCTTGTCGCAGCGGGCAAGTCCAACAAGGAAGCTGCCGGCGAATTGTTCCTCTCCGTCAAGACCATTCAATATCACCTCACGCGCGCGTACGCGAAACTCGGACTGCGATCACGGAGCGAACTCGCGGCTTTGTTCCGCGACCGAGGGCTTTCGGATCCGCATCAGGAGAACTGAGAACATGCCGGACACTACGACGACCGCGCCCGTTCGCGTCGTCACCGAGCCACTCCCCCAACCGCTCTACGGCCCGAAGCGGGTCTTGCGCGCCTTCGGCGGAACGTCCATTGCCAACGGAATCATCGGCATCGTCTTCTCGGCCACCGGGCCGGTGGCGGTCATTCTCGCTGCGGGGTTGGCGGGTGGACTGAGTCAAGCCCAATTGGCCTCTTGGCTTTTCGGTGCCTTCTTCGTCAACGGCATTCTCACCATCACGGCTTCCTGGCTGTACCGGCAGCCGCTGGCCTTCTTCTGGACGATTCCCGGAACCGTTGTCGTCGGAGCGTCGTTGGAGCATCTGCCGTGGGAGCAAGTGCTCGGAGCGTTCTTCGCGACCGGCGGCCTGATCTTGCTGTTGGGATTGACAGGGTGGGTCACACCGATCATGGCCGCATTACCCTTGCCCATCGTAATGGCAATGGTGGCAGGCGTTTTCCTTCATTTCGGAACGGATTTGGTCGAAGCGCCCGCCCACGACGCGGTGATCGCCCTGCCGATGATCGCCACCTTTGTCGCTCTGAGCGTGTTCGCCAAGCTGGGAAGATTCGTTCCGCCCGTTCTCGGCGCGTTGATCGTCGGCGTGGTCGTGATACTCGCGGCCGGAAGATTCAACTCCGCCGGCGACGCGCACGAGTGGCTGGCGCATCCGATGCTGACCACGCCAACCTGGTCTTGGCAGGCGATGATCGAACTGGTTGTACCGCTGGCGATCACAGTCGTCGTCGTGCAGAACGGCCAAGGAATCGCAGTCCTCCGCGCAGCGGGTCATCAACCGCCGATCGGGGCAGCAACGGTTGCCTGCGGTGTGTTCTCTCTCGTGAACGCGGCGGTGGGTTGTGTCTCGACGTGCCTTACCGGGCCGACGAACGCATTGCTCACGGCGTCGGGAGAGCGGACACGCCAATACACCGCCGGAATCTTCTGCGGCTTACTCGCCGTCGTCTTCGGACTGTTCGCCCCGACTTTCGTCGCGATGATGTTGGGAACTCCGACGGCATGCATCGTCACTCTGGGTGGTCTGGCCATGCTCAAGGCCTTACAGGGAGCCTTCGTGACCGCATTCGGCGGGAAATTCACCTTCGGCGCTTTGATCGCGTTCCTCGTGACGATCTCCGACATCGAACTGCTCAATATCGGAGCCGCTTTCTGGGGACTCGTCTTCGGGGTCATCGCCTCGCGCATGCTCGAACGAGCCGACTACACCTGACATGCGAATATTCGCATACTCGACTTTGACAATCATTTACATTAAGCAGTAGATCTATACCCATGCACCTCAACACCCGCATGTCGCGGCGCCTCACCCTTGCCACATCAGTAGGCCTCTCACTCGCCCTCGTTACGGGTTGCTCGTCCGACAACAAGGACTCCGCCCAGTCCGAAACCACGACCACGACGTCGGCCGCACCAACCGAACAGGCCTCGGCAACACCACGTCTCGCCGTGTCGTACGACGGCGGCGTCCTGGTGCTGGATGCAACTTCCCTCGACGTGGTCGGCGAGACCGAGATCGACGGCTTCACCCGACTCAACCCGGCCGGCGACGGTCGCCACGTCATGATCTCTGCCGGCGAAGCATTCAAGGTGCTCGACACCGGCACGTGGTCTTCGGCTCACGGTGATCATTCTCATTACTACACAGCCGATCCCGCGATGTCCGAGGTCGAGTTTGCAGCCAACGAACCCGGACACGTTGTACGCCATGCCGGAAAAACCGTTCTCTTCAACGACGGCTCGGGACTCGTCGAGATCTTCGATCCGGCGCAGTTGGCAAAACGCCAACCCCGCGTCGAGACGTACACCACGCCAGAACCCCATCACGGCGTTGCGGTCGCACTTGCCGACGGCAGCCTGTTGACGACCATCGGAAATTCGGAGTCCCGCAACGGCATTGCCATCCTCGATGCCGACCGCAAGGAAATCCTGCGCAACGAACAGTGCCCCGGTGTCCACGGCGAAGCAGTCGCTGCCGGCGAAGCCATCGTGCTGGGCTGCCAGGACGGGTTGCTCGTGTACAAGAACGGAGCGATCACCAAGGTCCAGAGTCCGGATGCATACGGCCGCATCGGAAATCAGGCAGGCTCGGAGGAGTCGGACATCGTGCTGGGTGATTACAAGACCGACAAGGACGCCGAACTCGAACGTCCGCAACGGGTCTCGCTGACCAACACGACGACGTCCGAACTCAAGCTCGTCGACCTCGGCACCAGCTACACCTTCCGCTCACTCGGCCGCGGACCACACGGAGAGGCACTGGTGCTCGGCACCGACGGCGCCATCCACGTCATCGACCCGAACACCGGCGTCGTCACCAAGAAGATCGCCGTCATAGACGCATGGACCGAGCCCACCAAGTGGCAAGAGCCCAGGCCCGCGCTCTTCGTAGAAGACCACACCGCTTACGTCACCGACCCCGCGTCGAAGAAGCTGATCGCAGTCGACCTCGAGGACGGCAGCATCCTGACCGAGACCACTCTCGATCACGCCCCGAACGAATTGACCGGTGTCACCGGCTGATTCAGATCCTCACCTCAGGCCCCCATCTCACACCGAGATGAGCGCCTGAGCCGCTCTCGTGCTTCGCCTACTGACCAGGGAATCTCATACCCAGGCAATCCTCGAGGTGCTACGACGCGCGCCTCAGAGAATCGAAGCCGTTGTCGCCAGCTCTGCTGGAGCTGAGCGATGAGCAGGACCACGATTGACCGCGGCACAAGTCAGCATGGAATAACTCCGTGTGGAGGTTCGTTGGAGATGGTGTCGGTGTTCGGTTCTTTGCCCCGGGTACCACCCCAGAATTGCCACTTCGAGTGGCCACTTGCCGAGAGGCGCAAGACGGGCACCGACGCGCTGGAGCCGCTGGACACCTGCAGGTGTCCGGCGGCTTGGTCGTGTCCGGGGTCGGACCTCGGTCCGTGACGGTCGAGGTCCACGATGTCGACCGCCGAATCTGCAATAACCGAAAACGCGTGGTTTTCCTACCGGAGGGTGGACACTCGATCATGCGCCAAAGCAGCTATGACCGTCCCTCTGCCGACAGGGCACTCCGATGGCTACTGCTGACATGGGGCCTCGGCAACTCTGTGGTGTGGTGGATCCACCTTTCACGGCGAGGCAGTCGCGCAGTCGAGACGTCACCGATACAGCCGGGCCCGTTCGGGGAGGCCAACTGGCTCGATATGGGAGGTTTCCTCGCATACTCCTCGGCCGCAACCTTGTTGATCATCGCGATTTGGTACGTCGCGGCCCGCAGGTGATCCGCACCGATAGAGTCCATGACATGGACGCCCTTTCACAGTCCGAACGGGAGAATTCGCTAGAGACCGACCGACTGCTTCTGCGACCGTTCCGTGTGCCCGATGCCGTTGTCTTGCGGGAGCTCTGGGGTGAGCGCGATCCTCGTGTCCCACCGCATCGTCGGATCGATTCCGATGGTCGACCCTCCATCGGAGACATCGAGGACCAGATTCGCAGTCGCTCACACCAACCCGGTCTACTGGCGGTGGAGCGTAAAGGATCCCATGACGTCATCGGCTACTGCGGCCTGATCGAGACTGAGCACGGACCTGACGGAGAGCCTGAACTGGCATTCGAATTTCTCCGTAGGGCATGGTGTCAGGGATATGCGACTGAGGCCTCATGGGCGGTAATCCAATGGGCGCAGGCATCAGGCTATCGACGTCTGTGGGCCACGGTCCGTGACTGGAACGGCGCTTCTCGCCGTGTGCTGGAAAAACTCGTATTCGTGGCGACCGACCATGCGGAGCCTCACGAAATCCACGGGGACCTGCTGTTCACGACAAAGGCACTGTGACTGCCTCGGCGACACAGGACTCGATGCCGCAATGACGAAGGTGCTGCGACGCGGTGACTCGGAACGCGCGCCGCAGCACGGGGAGTAGCTAGGCCGGGTTTTCGCCGGCAGCGACGTCGAGGATCCACGTCACCCCGAACGCATCGGTGAGCATGCCGAAACCGGGGCTCCACGCCGCGGCGGCAAGACCCTCGATGATCGATGCACCAGCAGAGAGTTTGGCCCAGTAGTTCTGCACCTCTTCGAGGGTTTCACCGCGAACCGAGACGAAGAACGGTTGGTCGGTGATCGTGGTGCCGTTCTCGCGGTGTGTCGAGCCTGCGTTGCCGGCCGAGCCGCCCGACTGTCCAGGGATGTCGTATGCCATCACACAGAAGCCGTCCTCTGTCTCCACCTGGCCGAACACGACGTTCTCAGCGCCGAGCACCTCCTTGGGCATCCCGAAGTCGCCGTAGGTTGCGATCGTGACCTGGCCACCGAAGACGGACTGGTAGAACTCCAGAGCCGCGCGGGCGTCTCCGCGGAAGTTGAGGTGGGTCGTTGTCTTGATGCTCACGTCTGCTCCTGGTACGAACGTCGCTCGGGTTTTCCCTGACAACGTCGACTCTCACAGCCGTATAGGACTGTTTTCGTCCTAGACTCGTCGTAGTCTCACCGCATGGCGACCACCACTCGACTCTTGAATCTGCTGTCCCTCTTGCAGACGAGGCGCGACTGGCCGGGCGCTCTACTCGCCGAGCGGCTCGACATCAGCCATCGCACGGTCCGCCGCGATATCGACCGGCTCAGGGAGATGGGTTACCGCATTGCGGCGACCATGGGCCCGGACGGCGGATACCGACTCGACGCCGGCAGCGAGCTGCCACCCCTGCTGTTCGACGACGATCAGGTCATCGCGCTGGCAGTTGCGCTGCAGGCGGCGACGCTGACCGGCGTCGGTATCGAAGAGGATGCGGTTCGAGCGTTGACCACTGTGCGGCAAGTGATGCCGTCGCGTCTGCGCCATCGCCTCGACGCGCTCAGTTTCACCACAATTTCGGCCGGTTCCGGCGACGCAGACTCCGTGTCCCCAGAGGTGCTCGTAGCGATTTCCGCTGCAGTCCGCGCTCGCGAGGTGTTCCGCTTCGATTACTCGAACGACCACTCAACCGACAACAGCGAAATAACACCCCCGCGCCGAGTGGAGCCGCATCATCTGGTGACCTCCAAGCGTCGCTGGTATCTCGTCGCGTGGGATCTCGCGCGAGACGACTGGCGAATCTTCCGCGCCGATCGCATCACCCCACGCACCCCGAACGGTCCCCGGTTCACGCCGAAGGAAATCCCCGGCGGCGACGTCAGCGAATACGTTTCCGCGCGCTTCAAAGGATCGGAACATATCAACAATTGGCCGTGCCACGGCAAGGTCGTTCTCCATCGACCAGCCAGTTATGTTCTTCCCTTTGTCGGGGACGGCATCGTCGAAGATCTTGGCCCCGAGCAGTGCAGTCTCGAAGCCGGATCATGGTCTTGGACGGCGCTGGCAGCCTCCTTCAACCGATTCGACACCGACATCGATGTCGTCGGCCCGGCAGAACTTACCCACGCTTTCGCGCAACTCGCCGCCCGCAACGCCGCGACTGCTGAGAGTTAGTCAGTCGTCTCGAATGAGATCCAGGTCTCCAACGCAACCGTGCGCCCGCGGGTTCGTGATAGCTTTCAAGTCCTCAGAGGACCTGAGGACTTGAAGACCTGAACGAAGGGATGCCCAAGGAGATGAAGAAGGGGCAAGTTGCATTTCTCACCGGCACACACGTCGTGAACGATCTGTACCAGGGGGCTGTGCCTGCGCTGTTGCCGTTCATGATGCTCGAACGCGGATATTCCTATTCCGCGGTCGCCGGAATCACGCTCGCCGCGACCGGACTATCCAGTGTCGTGCAACCTGCATTCGGCATGCTGGTCGATCGAAAGAGCCGAAACTGGCTGGTACCCACAGGTTTTGTGACGGCCGCAGCAGGCATTGTCGTGGCAGCGATGAGCACCACCTACATCGTCACTTGGCTGGCAATTGCCGTGGCCGGCATCGGCATCGCCGCATACCATCCTCCCGCCACAAATTTGGCACGCGCGGCTGGAGGTCATTCACAGAAAGCCATGAGCGTGTTCTCCGTGGGCGGTACGTTGGGCGCCTCGCTGGCGCCACCGTTTGTCACGCTCGTGGTTGGCTCACTCGGTTTGTCCGGCGGCTATCTACTCGCAGTTCCTGCAGTGGTGGCGGCTATTTGGTGGATGGTCGCCCAGTCGCGATCGGCCAACACGGGTGCGGCCGAGTCAGCCCAGTCGTTGAGTGCGCAACTGGCAGCGAACGGTCCCGTGTCAGACGATTGGCGCTCGTTCACACGACTCGTGCTGGTAACGGTCTGTTGGTCAATTCCGTACGTGACCACACTGTCGTTGGTCTCACCGTTCGTGCTCAACGCACTGAACGGATCGTCCTCGAGCGCTGCAATCGTGTTGTCCTCCTTCACATTGGCAGGAGCGGCCGGAACGCTACTGGGAGGAGTCCTCGCGGACCGTCGTGGTCGACGCGCATCCATCCGACTCGGCTACCTGCTTGCGGTACCTTCACTGGCACTGCTCGCTGCCGCCCCGCACGTCGCAGTTGCCGAATTGGGAATCGTCTGTCTCGGATTTGCTATGTTCCTGCCCTTCGCGCCACAGGTGACGTTGGCGCAGGACTACCTACCGAATCGCCCCGGCACAGCAAGTGGGGTGACGCTCGGACTCGCGATGTCCGTGGGGGGCATCGCATCTCCGCTGTTCGGCTACCTGGCAGATCACTTCGGACCGCGCATGGCGATCGGGGCGACAACTGCAGTGCTGTTCGTCGGCGCCGTCATCGCATTCACCTTGCGCGATCGACGACTCGACCCGGAAGACGAGACGGAGCGCGAACTGGACGTCATCGCCCTTCGATAAACCGAAAGACGGCCCCGTAGTCTGAAGATTCATCGGAGGACATGAAGTATTACTCGGTGAGCCGCTCCATTGCGGTTCACCGAGTCAGTCAGGAGCAGTCACATGGCAGTGCGCCAGATCAAGCAGCAGTCGCTGGTACAGAAAGCCGCGGACGAACTTGCGCGCCTCATCGGCGACGGCGAGTGGCCTGTCGGGACCAAAATCCCGAACGAGCAGGATCTGAGCACACTCCTCGGAGTCGGGCGTTCGACCGGCAGAGAGGCCGTTCGCGCACTGATTGCGTCGGGCCAGCTCTACTCGCATCAAGGGTCCGGCACCTACGTCATGTCCTCGACACCGGTCACAGAGCTCGAGAGAGAACTCAAACGCTCGGACCGCCGCGAAGTCTACGAAGTACGCAGACTTCTGGAAGTGGAAGCGGGCCGCCTGGCTGCCATGCGCCGGACTTCCGCCGACGTCGATCTGTTACAGGCAGCACTCGAAGCCCGTGAAAATGCTTCGACACCAACAGAATTTGTCGACGCTGACATGGAACTACATCGCGCCGTGGTGAATGCTGCGCACAACAGCGTGTTGTCGATGGTGTTCGATTCATTCATCGAAACGCTCCGCAACTCGGCCCTCGACGTGATCACCGACGTCGCGGCGCGGGACCCCGAATCGATCGACGACGAAGCCGCTGCCCACCGAGATCTAGTGGAAGCCATCGTCGCGGGTGATGCCGACGCTGCCAGCGCGGCAACGCGCAGGAACATGGACGGGCTCGACTGACCCTCTCTATCGTTGTCAGGCATGACGTCCACATCGCTCCCTCCACGGGGTCTCCGGATCGGTCTGTCCGCCATCGCGTGGCTAAACCTGCTCTCTGCGCTCGTAGGAATGGCGGGCCTGACGATCGGCGGCGGGATGGGCCTGCCTCCTGAGTGGATCGAGGGAACCGTCTTCCCTTCATATTTCTGGCCCGGAATCCTCCTCGGCGTTGTCGTCGGAGGCATCCAGGCCGCCGCGCTCTTCGCTCAGCACAACAGGTTCCGTCTGACGTGGGGCCTGCACGCGGCCGCCGGCCTGACCATGATGATCTGGATCTTCGTCGAGATCGCCATCGTTCTCGCCTGGTCGCCACTGCAGGGCATCTTCTTCACCACCGGACTAGTCCAGACGATCCTCGCCGTTCTCGCACTCGGCGCCTGGCCTCGCCCCTTCCTCCAACGAGTCGAGTAGCGACGGAACCTGTTCTCGAACAATAGAATCACGACGGCCGGGCCCACCTCACCTTCTCGAAAAAGCCTTTGACTCGAAAGTATGTTCGAGTATGATGGGAGGTGGAACGGGGGGTTCTCATGACGATCAACATCACCGACGATGCCGTCACCGACGTGGTCAACAACTCCGCCGTGGGTGTGCGCGGACGATTGTGGCGGCTTCACCCCAGCGACGTCCGCGAGATCGCCATCACCGCGTCAGCGGAAATCCTTCGCCTGGAAGCCATTCGAGTGGCCGCTGTCGACACCCTGACGTTGAACCCGGACGAACAAGTACTCTGCTACCGCGGCACCGGACAATGGCTCGCGAACCACACCATGCTGCAGATCTCCACCGGCAGAAGAATCGCAGCCCTGGGAAAAGCGCTACGGTCGTTTCCCGAGATCGAAGACCAATTCGATGCCGGTGACCTCACTTTCGAGCACGCAGCACTGATCGTGGCGTTCTGCGAATCCCCACCCAAGGCAATGCCCGACGTCGCACTACCGTACTGCCGCGACACACTCCTCGCCGCAGCATCGGGAACCGAAGCAACCACCGTCAAACTGCGCTACGCCATCAGCGTCCTCGAGCACATGTTCGAATCCGACGACCCACCACCAAGCGAAGACACCGACCGCAACGAACTGCGCATCTCCCCCACCCTCAACGGAAGAGTCGCCGTCCGAGGCGATTTCGACGGAGTGACCGGCGAAATGCTTCTCTCCGCCCTCTCCAACCTCTCCATGCCCACCCCCGCCGAAGACGGCACACCCGACAAACGACCCGCCGCCACACGCAACGCAGACGCCATGGCAGAACTCATCCGGCGCTACCTCGACAACGCTGCCACCGGCATTGACGGCGGCCAACGCCCACACCTGAACGTGCACATCAACGCCAAAGACCTGGCCTACCACCGTGAATGCGCCACAACGAGTGATGGCTCAACACCTGCCCCGTCCGAGGACGACGATCCCAGCATGCTCGATCTCGACTTCCACGATCTCGACAAACACGATCTCGATGTCGGCCACATGCCCTGGATGGGACCACTGAGCGTCGGCCGCACCCGCATGATCGCCTGCGACTGCATGCTCTCCAGCGTCCTCCTCGACGAAAACGGTGCCCCACTCGACGTCACCCCACTCAAAAGGCTTGTCACCGCAGCACAACGCACCGCCCTGATCGCCCGCGACAAAGGCTGCGCCTTCCCCGGCTGCGACTGCGTCCCCGCCTGGACCGACGCCCACCACATCAAACACTGGGCCAAAGGAGGACCAACCATCATGGACAACCTGGTCCTGCTCTGCCGAACCCACCACACCCTGATGCACCGAAAACCCGGATTCACCGGCAAATGGGAAATCCGAATGGGCACCGATCACCTGCCATGGTTCATCCCACCACCGGGCATCGACCCCGACCGGAAACCCCGCCGCTCCACCACGCGACTCTGAACCCGGAGGTCACCGAGCAAACGCCTCGGTGACCCATTCCGGCGTGCTTCGATAGCCGGAAAGGGCGGCACGGTATCCCCTATTGCTAGCGTTGAGGGTGTGTTTGCACAGGGAACCAACGCGCTGACGGTAGACGGCCGACCGACGCTCGCGCATATCGATTTTGCCCTTATGGATTCCTATCGATTTCCCGACCGGCAGGGCTTCCCCGATTCATATCGCGCATTCATCAGGCACGCAGGTTGGGCACGGACATTCGGACTCTGGCTCATCTATCCGCCCGTCCTTCCCGGATTTGCGGACGGCTGGCAAGGGCGCGCCCGCAACCTCACCGCCCATCTTCATTCGGTCTACAGAGAAGGACAGGATGACGAGTTCGATTGGATGATCGAACCCGACGGCGATTGGTCACTCCCCGACTCGCTGCAGGTTTTCGGATGGAGCGAAAACGGTGACGCCCTCCTGTGGGACACAGCATCACGCGACACCGACGGAGAGTTTCCGGTTTGGGAATCACGCTCGTTCAACTCTCTCCACCGCCTCGGCGGGAGCATCCACGAAGCACTACCGTCCATTCGCACCCGGGCTATGGGCCTGTTCGGACCTCGCACCTCCGACATCGAGCCACTCCAGCCCACCCAACTCTGACGCGCGACCCAAATTATCGATAGGCCGCGGACACAGCCACGAATACGACACCTACGACGACGACCAGGGACAGATAGCCGAGAACGAGTCCGGCCACTGCCAATCCGCGCCCACTTTCGCCGGAACGGCGAATCTGGTTCAACGACACATGCCCCACTGGAATAGCAAGAACTCCACCGAAGATTCCAAGTACAAGTGCGACGATGGCCAAGGCATTCGTGCCGACCGCTGGTCGCGCTGGATAGCGCGCTGCAAGTTGATCTGCGAGTACCGGAATCCCGTCCGATGTGAAGCCCACTTGTGCAAAAACGGGTTGGCCATCGGCGGTGTAGCCGACCACCCCAGGGAGCGGTGCCGCCACCTGCCTGACAGGCCCGAACGTCGAACGAAGGCTCCTCCCTAACAGCAGCGCCGCGGCCATATACAGCAACAGCCCCGCCACAGATCCGGCTATCCAGGCTCCACGAAACGCCGGCCCGTCGACGTCGAGGATCCTCCCCGCCGCCCTCACACCGGATCCTGCTGCACCGACCGCGATACTCAAATTCACTGCGCCAGGAATAACGGCAAGCATGGCAATGGCACCGACACCAAGCGACAATGCCGGGCCACCGCGTCGCCGCCACGCCAACGAACTCATCAGCGCTGCAAACAAAGTCACAGCGGTGCCCAGAAGCCCAGTCACAAATCCGACAACGACTCCCGTCTCGAAGTCCCCACCTAGATGACGAGCAACCCACTGTGCCCAGGCCCGCGCGAATGGCGGCCCGAGCGTCAGCGAGACAACGACCGTTGCAACCGCAGCGCACGCCACGACACTGATGACCCGCAGAATCCACCCCAGATAACCGGAATGCGAATTATTCTGCGCAACAGTAGTTTCCGAGTCGATCACCAGGATTCCTTCGTTCAGAGTGTGAGAACAGAACGGCTCTAGCTGTCACTCCACACAGAACCGTGGCCGGACCGGCTCACTCATCTGATCAAGTTCTGGCGCCTGTGTCTGTAGTTCGTTCGCACGACCAAACCGGCGATAGCAACGATTACATATTTGTGTTAGCGTTGTTTCCATGGGTTCGAGAGCAAAGATTCTGGCCGCGGCAACCGAGCTGCTCAACACCTCCCCCAACGGCGACATATCCACCCGCGCCGTGTGCGAGATGGCCGGCGTCGGCGCCCCCGCGCTCTACCGTCAGTTCGGCGACAAGGACGGACTGCTCGCAGCCGTCGTCGAGGCGGGCTTCTTCGAATACCTCGAAGGCAAACGGGCTGCGACACCTTCCGATGACCCCGTTGCCGATCTACGGGCCGGCTGGGATGCGCACACCGCCTTCGCGCTCGCGCATCCCGCTCACTACCGCTTGATGCACTCACCTTCCGCCCAGAGCGCCGACACCGCTCTGCAGGCCCAGGCGCTACTTCGATCCGTTCTCGAACGATGCGCTGCGGCAGGTGTTCTGACCGTATCGGTCGACGTGGCTACGCAGATGGTGATGTCCGCCAATGCGGGCGTCGCTCTGATGCTCGTCGTCAGGCCGGAACAGTACCCCGATCCGACGCTGTCACAGCGAGTTCGCGACGGAATCTTCGCGTCCATCATCGACGAATCCGACGCCCACCCGGAAACCTCACTCAACAGAGTTGCATCTACTCTCGACGCCCAACTGGCCGCCGCAGATTCAACTTCTCTCTCCGCCAACGAAGTCGGCCTACTACGAGAGTGGCTTCGCAAGCTGTCCGATGCAACTGAAACCAGTTCAGGAGTTACATCATGACTGACACCACCACCCGCGTCGCCATCGTCACCGGAGCTTCCGGCGGCATCGGGCGAGCGACTGCCGAGAAGCTCGCCGCCGACGGAATGGCTGTCGCCGTGCACTATTCAGGAAACATTCAACGCGCCCAGGAAACAGCTGACGCCATCGTCGCTGCGGGCGGTCGCGCCATAGCGGTGCATGCGGACGTCGCCGACGAAGGTGAAGTCGCCACACTGTTCGATACGGTCGAGGAGGAGTTCGGGGGCATCGACGTCGTCGTCCATGCAGCCGGAATCATGATTCTCTCCACCGTCGCAGAACTGAACTTCGACGATTTCGATCGGATGCATCGGACCAACGTCCGAGGGACCTTCGTGGTCGACCAGCAGGCAGCCAGACGTGTCCGGCGCGGTGGTGCGATCATCAATTTCTCCACCTCCGTGAAGAAGCTGGCTTTTCCGACTTATGCCGCGTACGCCGCCACCAAAGGTGCTGTCGACGCGATCACTCTGGTTCTCGCGAAAGAGCTACGGGGACGCGATATCACGGTCAACGCCGTAGCCCCAGGCCCCACGGCCACCGATCTGTTCCTTGACGGGAAAGACGAAGCTACAGTGGAGAACCTGTCCAAGCTGGCTCCCCTGGAACGCCTCGGCACACCGATGGACATCGCGGAGGCTGTCGCATTTCTCGCCGGCCCAGCTCGTTGGGTCAATGGCCAGGTCATCTACGTCAACGGCGGCGTGATCTAGCGAAACCATCGCCTAAGGACCACACCTTGGCAATTCCGACAAAACAGTCAAACCAGTCGACTTTGGTTGTAATGTGCAAACAATGGATAACCAGGATCGAGGGTCCGCCCGGACGTCACGACGGCAGTTCATCAGCGTTGCAGGGCTGGCGGCAACCGCGGTCATAACCCTCGCGACCTCCTCGACCGCCGGCGCCGCCGGCCCCACTGCACCCAATCCAGGTTCGCGGGTCGGCGATCCTGCTGAAGCCCAAGCGGTGCAACGCGTCGCAGAGACACTGCTGAACAGCGGCGTTCCCGGCCTTGCCTTCGCTATCGTCAAACCGGATGAGAAGAACCGCAAGGCGAGTGTCACCACTACGTACCACTACGGCCAGGCCGACGTCGAAAACGGCGTGAGAGTCACTCCACGAACGCAATTCGAGATCGCCTCGGAGACCAAGACCTTCACCGCTGCACTACTGGCGAAACTGATCTCTCGGGGAGAAGTCGGATTGGACGACCTGGCGAGCAAGTATTCGGATGGCAACCCGCTGCCGAAAGGCATCGGCGGCGAGGAGATCACGCTTCGCCAACTGGTCACCCACCGTTCCGGCCTGAGCGACGACCCGCCCAATCTTTCGGCGGGGTGTGCCGATCCCACACGATCGTGCACGGACGAGAAGGCGAAGTACACCAGAAATATGCTCTGGAAAGGACTCCAAGACGCCGGCGCCTTGGAGTTCGCCCCCGGTAGCCACTGGCTGTACTCGGACTTCGGGTTCGGACTGCTCGGCACATTCATGGCCGACAAAATCATTCCGGGACAAGAGAAGCCACCATTCGCGGCGGCAGTCGCCCGCGAAATCACCGACCCGCTCGGGATGATGGGTACCGTGATCGAGACCAAAGCAACCGACCTTGCCGTTCCGTACCACCTCGACGGCACACGAGCGCCTCTGTGGAACAACACGGGTGCGATCGCAGGAGGGGGTGGGCTGGTCAGCACCGCCGAGGACATGTCGATTTGGGCTGCAACAACTCTCGGCTACGGAAACAACCCGCTCAAACCAGTCCTGACCTCGATGCTCGAGCAGATCGACACGCAAGCTCCGGAGAATCCTGCATTCGGAATGGGAATGGCGTGGCAGCTCCAACCCCCGACGCCGAACTTCCCACAACGGTTCGCCAAGAAAAACGGAGACAGCTCGGGATCCAACTGCATCACCCTGCTGGTTCCCGACAGCGGCTGGTCGATCACGATTCTGGCGAACGGTGGAAATGCGGCGATGATCGACCCTGCAGCCGTGAACCTGATGCATGATCTGGTTCCGAGACGACCCATATTCGGTAGCTCGACGGGAAGTTCGTCGGGCAGCGACGTCGGCTTCCAGACCGGGTCATTCGGATAGGCCCACTTGCCTACAGGCGCTACATCTTCGTCGAGCGCGCCATCACGAAGCAGTAGAGCCCGTAGGTGATGATGCCCAATCCGGCAAGGATCAGCAGCGCCACTCCGTACGGCTGCGCGCCCAGCGTCTTGAACGCTCCGTCGAGTCCGGAGGACTTGCCGGGTTCGGAACTGTTGACCGCAAGAAGAACCAGAATGCCGACTGCAGCGATGGCCAAGCCCTTGGCGACGTACCCGACGGTTCCGAGTCGGCGCACGAAGTTGCTGGGTGTGCCTTTCAGATCATCGAGGAAGTTCTGGCTCGCGCCCTTGTACACGTGGTACACACCAACGGCGATGATCGCGATCCCGCCGATCACCAATGCGATAGTTCCAAGCGTGTTCTCCATCAAACGCGCCGTGATCCCCGCACTCTGACCGCTGCTGGACTTCCCGCTACCGCGGGCGAATCCGAATGCAGTGAACGCAAAACCGAAATAGACGAGCGAAATGCCCAGAGCCTTTGCGCGGTTGAAGAACTCTTTCTTCTTGTCGTCAGAGGACGGCGACGACGAGCTTCCCAACGCAGCTTCGGCCAATCTCCACAACGCCATGGCAAGGAAGGCCACGACGCCGACCCACAGAGCGAAGACACCCCCTGGCTTTCCTGCCAACTCGGCCATCGCACCCGATTGGTCCGCAGACCCGGATCCACCGAGAGCAAGGCGGATCGCGATATATCCGATCAGCAGATGAACCACACCGCTGACGACGAATCCGGCACGGGCAAAGCGCTCGAAGACATTGTTCTGTGCGACGTCAGCCGCCGTGGACGCAACGCTCTTCTGGTCGTGCGGTGACGATTCTTTATTCATCATGATCGTCGAACCATATACGGGCAGACGCTTCCCTCGAACGCCTGCATCAAGTGTTTCGAGATCAAGGGTTTCGAGGGTTCTGATCCGGCGTCGACCGCGGTTCTTCGGGGTTGGGAACCTTGGGGTCGATCGTGTCTGCATGATCTCGTTGCTGGTTCAGTTCCTCGCGAGAACTCGTCGCCTCTTTCCGATGCTGCGCTGCATGATGTTGCAGCGCAGACGCTTCCGCCGCTTTGGCGTCGGCCTCTGCCTGCACCATGCGCGCTTTGGCTGCTGTCTCTTCTGCCCGCGCCTCGCGCTCGCCTACTTGCAGTGACTTGTCTGCGACGTCTTCGCGGATCTGTTCTGCCTCGATGTGACGACGCTCGTCACGCCTGTTTCGCGCCACCCACAGGAGTGCGGCCACGATCGCTATCACCACGACCACGGCAACAATTATCCAGATAATGCTGCTGGTACTCATACTGCGAGAGGTACCCACCTGCGACTTTCTCACACGCAGGCAAACAAATACGCTGAAATTACAGGTCGGTCGGATGTGTGTTGGCTCCGCATAAAACCACGCACAGTTCACCGTCGGACGGCGGCGACACCGTTCCGTTCAGAACCGGAGCCAATGCTGCCGCGGTTCCCAACTCCACCAGAATCCGGAACTCCCGCCACAGGAATGCCCGCGCTTGCCGGATCGAATCATCTTCGACCACAACACTGTCTACCGAACTCTCATGCAGTGTCTCCCAGGCGATGGCACCAATTCGTGTAGCCCCCAACGAGTCTCCGGCGATACTGTTCACTTCGATATCCACCGGACGCCCCGCATCGAGCGAGGTGCGCAAGGTGGCAGCCCCGGTCGGCTCGACGGCTACCACTTGATCTTCGGGACGAGCCGCCGCGACGATTCCAGAGACCAACCCGCCGCCGCCGACTGCAACGCAATACGTGATCGGTCCGGTCGCGTCGTCTTCGAGCTCGAGAGCGATGGTGCCGGCCCCACTGACGATGTCGGGCAGGTCGTAGGCGTGCAGTTCGAGCGCACCGCTGGTGCGTGCGATGTCCGCCGCAGCGGCAGCAGCGAGTGCATACCGGTCGCCTACCTTGTGAACGGTTGCACCCAACTCTCCGAGAGCCTTCACCTTGGCATCAGGCGCTGTCTCCGGCACCACCACTGTGCAGGTGAGTCCTCGTCGCCGCGCTGCCCACGCGGCCCCGATTGCAGCGTTGCCGCCAGACGCGATCACCACGCCGGCATCGGGCATGGTGCCGTCGGCGACCGCTCGTTCCACTGCATTGAGACTGCCGCGCACTTTGAAGGAACCGCCGTGCTGGAGGTACTCGAGCTTGAACAGAACCGGTACCTCACCCTGTGGCGTCGGTAGCGCACTGCGAAAGATCGGAGTACGCCGCGCCAGTCCTGCGATACGAGTCCGCGCAGCTTCGACGTCCGAGCGCTCGATTGCCACTGGGCCTGCATTGTTGTCGGCGGTGAGAGTCATGTACCAACCCTACGGTTCGCAACGTCGACCCGAAGCAGTCGGCCCATCGTCATCATGATGTCTGTTTTTCACCAAGGAATGCCCGCATCTGACCGAGACAATGCACCTCGGGGTGAATAAATTTACTACTACAAGAACAACGACGACATCAAGGAAAGGCACACCCCATGTCGAAGATCGCAGTATTCGGTGGAAACGGTTTTGCAGGAAGCGCAATCGCAAAGGAAGCCGCTTCACGCGGCCACGAGGTAACCGTCGTCGCTCGCAGCGCGCAGTCCGGAACCGACACGAATGTCGTGCAGGGTTCGGTTCACGACAACACGATCGTGGAGCAGATCACGGCAGACAACGACGTCGTTGTCGTTGCCATCCCCGCTCGCGAGATCGACGGCAAGCGCCTGCTCGACGCCGTCACTCCCCTCGCAGATGCCGCCGCACGCAACGGTGCTCGCATTGCCGTAGTCGGTGGCGCCGGCAGCCTGTTGGTCTCCGAGGGCGGGCCACGCGTCGTCGACACCCCCGACTTCCCGGACGCATACAAGGGTGAGGCACTCGCTCACGCCGACGTCCTCGATGCGCTCCGCGCGACCGACAGCAATGTCGACTGGTTCTACGTGAGCCCGGCCGCAGCATTCGGCGCCCATGCCGGCATCGCTCCGAAGGGATCCTTCCAGGTGGGTGGCGACATCCTCCTGACGGACGCCGAGGGCAACTCCGCCATCGCGGGCGAAGACTACGCACACGCTTTTGTCGACGAGATCGAGACTCCGGCACACCGTCGCCAGCGTTTCACCGTCGCACACTGAATATGAGCAACCTCCGTAGGCGCGCAGCCTGGATCACTGTTCCCGCTGCCGCCGCTCTCCTGCTCACCGCGTGCTCCAACGACGCGGAATCCGCAACGCCCAGCAGTTCTACGACGTCCACGAGCGTTGTTGCCGAACAGGGCGATCAACTCGAATCCAACAAGACCGTCGTCACGGACTTCTACGAACTGGCGTTCAACGGCCGTCAGGTACAGCAAGCCGCCGACCGGTACCTTGGCGACGTCTACATCCAACACAACCCCACTGCCGCCGACGGGGCAGCCGGATTTGTCAGCGGCATAGGCGGTTACGTCGAGGCCACACCCGGATTGCACGCCGAGATCACTCGCGTTTTCGCCGAGGGCGATCTGGTTGCCCTCCAGTCTCACACCACGTCTGCACCCGGCGACCGCGGCCAGGCCGTGTTCGACATCTTCCGCGTCGACAACGGCAAGATCGTCGAACACTGGGATGCCATTCAAGACGTGCCGGAAACGTCCGCGAATCCGAACACGATGTTCGACGGACCCACCTCGTCGCCGTCCAAGTCGTCAGAAGTCTTGGAGCGCAACACGGCCAACGCGTTGACGTTCCTGCAGCTCGCCTTCAACGAAGGCAAAGCCGCCGAGGCTGCCGACCAGCTGGTCGGTCCGACCTACTCCCAGCACAACCCCTCGTTCGCTGACGGCAAGGACGCATTTGTCACCGCACTGGCCGGGATCGAACCCGTTACCGGAGACAAGGCCACCAAGTTTCCACGGACGGTAGCCGAGGGCGACTTCGTCTTCGTTCACACCTTCGCTTCGTCCGGTGAGGGGACGGCCGGCAGCGGCTCGATGGACATCTTCCGATTCGACGAGAACGGCAAAATCGTCGAGCATTGGGACGCCGTCCAGGACTACCCGTCGACGACCGCAAGCGGTAACACCGTGTGGGATGACGGTCGCTGAGACGACAACTCCGAACAGTTCAGCGGACGGCTACGTGATCAGCCGACGTTGATTCGTTCTGTGTCGCCGTCGTAGTAGTCCAACAATCTCTGATCCATCACCCGGCGCCACAGCGGTGGAATCCACGCGATCACGATCATCACTGCGTAGCCGGCCGGAAGTTGCGGCGCTTCGGCCGCGCTACGCAGACTTTGGTACCGCAGCTTCGGGTTGGCGTGGTGATCGCTGTGCCGCTGCAGTTGGTAGAGAAACAGATTGCTCACGACGTGATCGCTGTTCCAACTGTCAGCGGGGCTGCAGCGTACATACGAGCCGTCAGCGCGCTTGCCACGCAGCAGGCCGTAATGCTCGAGGTAGTTCGCGGCTTCGAGGAAGGTGAATCCGGCAACTGCCTGCAGCAGAAGCCAGGGTGCGACCTCCCAACCGAAGATGCCGATCAGCGCCGCGAAAAGGACAACGCTCATCGCCCAGGCATTGAGGACGTTGTTTTCAAAACTCCAGGTTCGTTTGCCTTTCCGCTGGAGTCGAGCGCTCTCGATCCGCCAGGCAGAACGCAGGCCGCCGAACACACTTCGCGGCAAGAACCTCCAGAAGCTCTCACCGAACCGCGAGCTGGCCGGGTCCTGCGGAGTCGCTACACGCACATGGTGGCCAAAATTATGTTCCACGTAGAAGTGCCCGTAGAGAGATTGCGCAAGCGCCACTTTCGCGAGCCACTGTTCGATCTTCTCGCTCTTGTGACCGAGCTCGTGAGCCGCGTTGATACCGACGCCGGCGACGACGCCCACCGTGAACGACATCGCGATCTTCTCCGCGATTCCCATCGGAGCGTTGATCCAGCACCAGCAGGCGAAGACCAGACCGGCGTATTGCAAGGGGAGGAACGCGTAAGTGCACCAGCGGTAGTAGCGGTCTTTCTGCAGTCGTGGGATCGCATCGTCCGGCGGACTTTCGCCGTCTTCACCGGCCAGCATGTCGATGATCGGGATGACGATGACCAGTAGCCACGCGCCGGTCGCCCAGAACAATCCGAGACGAAGGTTGTCGACGAGAATCCAGGAGAGGAACGGGCTGAGTGGAATCAGCAATCCGAGCGGCCACAGGTACCTCTTGCGGTCGCGCCAGCGCGGATTTGCGCCGGACGGCGAGTCGGTGTTCTGGACAGCGTTCGATTCGGTACGCCGTGCGTCGGAAGTCGCTGTCATTCGCCGATCTCGCCTTTCGTCCCCTCGAACGATTCGCCCCACGCACCGTTCACGCTCAGCAAACCAGAACTAATGTCCGGACGGGTATGGTCCCGAAATCCAGAGCGCCCTGCTCGAAAGACGGCACGAGCGCTTGTACTCACCAAAAACTCCCCCGCACATCACTGCTCACCCCGACAGTAGATACGGACAAAATACCCCACGGATCTGCGGGGATGGCGACCACCTCCGCACGTCGCCGAGGATCGATGATCCCTGCCAAGGCAAGGTCGAACCGCGTCGCCCTCGTCGAAGTAACGGTAACCGGCAGTGACAGAAATCATAAGCAGAGGACAGGATTTCCGCTCGTAGTGGCAACCGAAAAGACTGCGCGCCCTCAACTGGTCAGTTGCGGGCACGCAGTGAATAAGGTGAGCAAGCGTCAGAGCGTTGCAAACACCTTCGTTTTCACTTCGTTCAGCCAACCGTTCGCGGTCACGAAGTCTGTGACGCTCGACTGCAATCCGAAGACGTGCCCGGCCTGCGCCGCCGGCAGCCTCGTGAAGAGGTTGTCGTCGAGGACCGCCTGAACCGCCGCACTGGTCGACCCGTCCGCGTTCAGCGGATACAGCACGACCGTCACACCGTTCAGGATGTCGGCCAACTGCTCCATCGGATAGGACGCGTATCCGGCATCGGTGTAATTGGTCGGAACACCGGGCCCGTACGCCAATCCGAGTTCGTTGACGACCAAATTGCCGATCGCACCGGTGGGCTGCTGAACCGAGAAAGCGCCGGGTGCGTCTCCGAGTGAAATGTGAATCCACTTGTTGGTCGCGATCACGTCGGCGTACTCGCCACGGACACGTTCGAGATTCTCTTCGTAAGCAGTCCGCGTCGACTCGAGCACGTCGGTCTTACCAATTGCCTCAGCAAGCTCGGTGGTGATCTTTTTCCAGTCGCCTCTGCTCTCCCCCTTGACGATGACAGTGGGGGCAATGCCGGACAGACGGTCGAACGCCGCTTGGTCCACCTCGTCGGCATCGCCGACAATGATGTCGGGATCTGCCGCAGCGATCGCTTCGAAGTTCATTTCCCCGAAAGGCCCGATGGTCGGGAGCCCGTCGACGAAGGCCTGCTGCTCCGGCGTGAATTCACTGATCCACTTGCCGTAGTCCTGCACAGCAGCCGGTTTCACTCCGAGAGACATGAGCTGCCAAGGAGTGTCGTACGACGCGGCGACGACGCGCTCAGGTGAAACCGGAACCTCGATGTCCCCGTACGCCGACGCGACGGTCCGGACGTCCGTCTGCTCGGAATCGGCCGACGACGAGGAACAGCCGCTCACCACCATCGCACCTACGACGGCAACCGCCGCCGCTGCGATGACTCTGGAACCGAAAGAAAATGATCGAATTGCGCGCACGCAGAACTCCTACAGGGTGATTGTTTAGCCAACCCTAAGTTCATTCTGCGGCACGGCACAAGTCCGATCGAGGCGCTTAGAGTCGCTGTTCGGACTAGTCCTGTAGCCAATCGGTCATTGGCGCGCGCGGATGATCGATCAGGCTTGCAAACTCCCCCGGTGTCACGCCCATCGTTCGACGAAAAGCCGCACCGAACGCGCTTTCGGAACGAAAACCCGTCTTCCGCGCCACAAACGAGATGCTTCGACCGAGTGCCAGAAGTTGCATCGCGTGATGAGCCCGCAATCGCATACGCCATTCCGAGAAGGTCAATCCGGTCTCGGCCGGAAACCTTCGTGTGAGAGTCCTCGTGCTGACTTTTGCGTCGGCGGCCCACTCCTCGACCGATCGGGTGTCGGCCGGGCTGGCAACCAACTGGTCTGCGATCTGCCGAAGCCACGGCGTCGTCGGCAGCGGTACATCGAAAATCAGTCGCGGAACAGGTTCGACGAGGTCGATGGCAAACGCCTCGGCTCGCCGACGCGCCGCGTCCGTCAAGTCGTCTCGGGTGAGGTGATCGAGTACTTGTTCGAGCAGCGGAGGGGTGGACAAGGCCACCACACGATCCAACCCGGTCACATCGGATGCCACCAACCACGTGCACGACAATTCTGTGCCGCTACGCGCCGTCACCTCGTGGGGAACATAGGACGGGATCCACAGACTGACCCCGCTCGGCACCGTGTACACAGTCTCCGGAGTACGGACCTCGAGAACACCGTCGATCGCCCACAGCAATTCGTGATCGCTGTGGCGGTGCATCTCCCACGTGTAGTCGGAGTCGACTGACAGCCGATTGGTCGCCAAACGCAGATACCCGTCGGCACTGACGCGCAGCGGTCGCACTACGCGTTGCCACTCGGACAGTTCGTCGAGCGGACTGCTGAGCGGGTAGTCGATCTGCTCGCTCACCGCAGCGTCGACAGTTCGGGATGTCCGAACAGGCCAGGCAACCCACCGGTGTGCAGGAAGACCGTTTTTGATCCCGCCGTGATGGCTTTGTCCTTCACGAGTTGGATCAATCCCGCAAAGGCTCGGCCGGTGTACGTCGGGTCGAGGAAGATGCCCTCAGTACGAGCCAAACATCGGATCGCGCCGGCTGATGCTTCCGTGAGCGTCGAATATCCTTGTCCAACTTGGTTTCGCAGGATCTGAAGATCTGCGGCTCGCGCGGTCGGACCAGGCATCTCGTCCAACAACCCAGCGACAGTCGACACCGGGTCGGCAACAGCCCCGACGTCGACGCCCACAACTCTGTCGACGCCCAGATGCGCGACAAGGCCTGCCATCGTTCCACCCGATCCGAGAGCAACCACGACGCGATCGACGCCGGAGAGTTGCTGCTCGATCTCGCGTGCGCAGTCCACATATCCCTGCGCAGCCACCGCGCTGGTACCACCGAAGGGAATGACAAAAGGAACTCCGCCCGAGTCAGCGACGGCCTGCGCCGCGGCGTCGAGCGCGGATGCCGTGTCCCCACCGGCCCAGACGATCTCAGCGCCTGCGAGTGCATCCAGAACGAGATTTCCCTGCGCGGATTCCGGCTCGGCACCACCGAGCACCAGCACACAACGCAATCCCAAACGGGCTGCTGCCGACGCAGTCAAGCGAGCGTGATTGCTTTGCGGTGCACCGGTAGTGATCAGAGTCGTCGCGCCGACGGCCAAAGCCTGAGCGCAGGTGTACTGCAGCTTTCGGATCTTGTTGCCGCCACCGCCCAGGCCGGTGACGTCGTCACGTTTGATCCACAGATCTTCCGGCCCCAATCCGAGTGCCTGCGCGCAACGCGCCACAGGTTCGACGGGCGTCGGCCAACTGCCCAGGCTGATCGGCGGAACGGCGGAACTCAACATTTGACGAGTCTAGTTCGACGGTCCGTCTACAGTCTGGGCTCGCCTACAGTCTGGATATGGGAACTTTCACGACGACCACACACGACGTGCCGCTGACCGTCAGCCGACCGGATTCGCCAGGAGAACCGAAGCATGCGGTGGTGGTTCTCCAAGAAGCGTGGGGCGTGAACAAGCACATCGAGAGCATCCTCGAGCGTCTCGCCGATGCCGGCTACCTTGCCGTCGCCCCGCATCTCTACCACCGCGGCGCACAGACCTCCTTCACCGACTTCCCGTCCGCGAAGGATGCGCTCATGGCACTCGACGGCACAAGCATCGGCCACGACGTACGTGCCGCCGTCGACTACAGCCGATCCGAGGGAGCAGACAAAGTCGGCTCCCTCGGATTCTGCATGGGCGGCACCGCATCCCTGTGGTGTGCCGCCGTACCCCTCGTCGATTCCGCTGTCACGTACTACGGTAGCGGCGTTGCAGAAGCCCGATGGGATGGGATTGCCGCAGGCACCGAACTTGCAGCGCAACTGCAGGTCCCGTGGCTCGGTCACTACGGCGACCTCGATCCCAGTATCCCGCCGGAGAGCGTCGAGCAATTGCGCGCAACCGCGTCCGATCTCGCCCGGGTGTACCGCTATGCCGACGCCGGCCACGCGTTCAACAACGACACTTCGGCCAGCCACTACGCCCCGAACTCTGCTGCCATCGCGTGGACCCGCACTATGGAGTTCTTCAACGAAACCCTGTGATTGCCAGCGTGAGTCAGGGCACCCGCTTGACCACCGTGCCGGTGATCTCGTCCTGAATCTGGTCGGCATCCATTGCCAGACTCTGCGCGCGACGCGATCGAGTGAAGTAGTAGATGCCGATCACGGCCACAACAAACGGAACTCCGAACACCAGCGTCATCTTGAAATCCTCGACCCACAATGTCGTGACGAGGATCGCGACCATGAGGACACCACCCAGTATCGTCCCCACCGGGAAGAACGGAATCGTGAACGAGAGGGTTCGTCCTTCGCTTGCCATCCGCTTGCGAAAGAACCAGTGCGTCACGAAGATCAGCAGCCACGTCGCCATCGCCCCGAACATCGACAGCGAGATCATCAAGGTGAATGCCTGCTCGGGAAAGAGCACGTAGACGATGGTTGCGACGGCGATACCCGACGTCGACAGCAGCAAGGCATTGACCGGTGAGCCGTTGGCCCTGACCTTGCCGAGAATGGCCGGCGCGTCACCAGCACGGGAGAGCGAGAACATCATTCGCGAAGACACGTACAGCTGACTGTTCATCGCGGACAGCGCGGCGATGATCACCACGAAGTTCAGCACACTGTCTGCGCCCGGAATCTTCACAACCTGCATCACCGTGACGAAAGGGCTTCCGCCACTCAATATCTTGTCCATCGGAGCGATTGCCAGAATCAGGGCAAGCGTTGCGATGTAGAAGACGAACAGTCGGACGATCGTCACACGGAACGCCTTCTTCACCGCCACCGCGGGGTTTTCCGCCTCACCGGCTGCAATGGCGATCATCTCGATGCTCAAGTAGCTGAAGATCGATACGATCACGGCAAACCACATGCCGGACAAACCATTCGGGAAGAATCCGCCACCGGCCGTGTAGTTGTGAAATCCGTAGTCCGGGTTCCCGCTACCGAACACTACGTACGCTGCCATCACGATGAACGCCACGATCGCGAAGACCTTGATCGTCGAGAACCAGTACTCCATCGTTCCGAAGGCCTTGACGTTGAACATGTTCACGCCGATCAGCACTCCGGAGAACAACACGATCCACAGCCATGACGGTACGTCGGCGAACCAGAACTGCATATATTCACCGATTGCGGTGACCTCGGTACCGACCGCGAGGACGATGCACGACCAGTAGAGATAGCGAACGAGGAAGCCGATCAACGGTCCGACGTAGAACTCTGCGTACGCACCGAACGAACCTGATGTCGCATGTGCAACAGTCATTTCGGCGAGGGCACCCATCAGCAGGAGGGCGATCAACCCGCCGATCGCGTAACTGATGATGACGCTCGGGCCGGCAAATCCGATGGCGAACTTACTGCCGAGGAAGAGTCCGGTGCCGATTGCACCGCCGAGCGCGATCATGCTCATCTGCTTGGGGCCGAGTTCGCGTTTGAGACCTGATTCTCGCTGCTGAATGTTTTTGAAATCACTCATGAAAGCTCCTTGCGAAAGGCGGTACCTCCCGGTCCGCGGAAACTTGGAAGAATCAGGTGACTGCGTCGCGCTCGCGGAATTCGGGGCGATCCCAGGACTTGTTCTCGAGGATGTCTCGCAACACGTCGACGGCGTTCCACACGTCGGCGTATCCGAGATAGAGCGGAGTGATACCGAACCTCAGCACTCCTGGTTCGCGGTAGTCGCCGATGACGCCCCGCGCGATGAGAGCCTTCATGATGGAATAGCCCTCGGGATGAACAAAACTCACGTGCGATCCACGACTCTCGTGTTCGCGCGGCGTGATCAACTGCAAACCGTAATCAGCGCAACGCTCCTCGACGAGGCTGATGAAGAGATCGGCCAGCGCGAGCGACTTGCTGCGGATGTCGGCCATGTCAGCTTTGAGCATGACGTCGAGACCACACTCGACGAGTGACAACGACGTGATGGGTTGAGTACCACTCAGAAACCGTCGTATTCCTGCGCCGGGTTCGTAGGCCGACTCCATCGCAAATGGTCGCGCGTGCCCCCACCACCCGGACAGCGGCTGGATTCCGGTGTTCTGATGGCGACGGTTGACCCAGATGAATGCAGGTGAACCCGGACCACCGTTGAGGTACTTGTACGTACACCCCACCGCGAAGTCGGCGTCGGCACCGCTCAGATCGACAGTGACGGCGCCGGCCGAGTGTGCGAGATCCCAGATCATGAGGGCGCCACGTTCCTGCACTGCTGCAGTGACTTCCGTCATCGCATACAGGTTTCCGGTGCGGTAGTTGACGTGCGACAACATCACTACGGCGGTGTCCGGTCCTACTGCTTCGGTGAGGTCGCCCGGTTGGTCGATCAGGCGTAGTTCGTATCCCTGATCGAGCAGCGAGATGATGCCCTCCGCAATGTAGAGGTCAGTGGGGAAATTGTCGCGCTCGGAGACGATCACCTTCCGGCTGGGATCCTGAGCAGCCGCGATGGACAGCGCGGAGGCCAATGCCTTGAACAGGTTGATCGACGTCGAATCCGTTACTACCACTTCGCCTTCACCTGCTCCCAGCAACGGGGCAAGTTTGTCACCGAGGCGGACCGGGAGGTCGAACCATCCAGCCTCGTTCCAACTGCGAACCAAGCCGTTGCCCCACTCGTCGCCGATCACTCTCGCGGCGCATTCCTGCGCGGCAATGGGACGCGCGCCGAGCGAGTTTCCGTCGAAGTAGAGAACGCCCTCCGGAATCGCGAACTCGCGGCGGAACTCCCTCAGGGGATCCACTGCGTCGGCCTTGACGCAGTCTTCCAACGAAAGTGTGGTTGTCGATGTCATGACGATTCTTCTCCTGCATGTGTCGGCGTTGAGGGTGATGAAGGCAGAGTCCGGAGCACGGCGCGTACCGGGCTGGCATCGAGGTCGAGGAACTTCAGCGGCAGTGCGATCAACTCGTAGTAGCCTTCGTCGACGTCGTCGAGGCAAAGTCCTTCGAGGATCGCGACGCTACGATCGCTTGCCGCGTGGTGCCCGTCCATGGTCTTGCTGTCCATCGGATCGAACGAGGCGCCGTCGATTCCGATCAGAACTCCACCGCGGTCGGCGAACCAGTGGGTCAGCTCCGGAGATACACCGGCGAAGTCGTTGTCCCACTTGCGTGGGTACTTCGGGTACGTCCTCAGAATCAGCCGTTGCGGCAGATGTCCGCCGAGTCGCTCCACCGTCTCTTCGACGGGCCTGATGCAGGCGGCACCGTCGACCCCCGTCATGTCGACCACCAGTGCTTCGCCGAGATAGGGCTCGAGGGGAACGGAACCAATGGTCGCGCCGTCGATGCGAGTGTGCGCCGGCGCATCGGCGTGAGCACCGATATGCGGAGTGGTGGTGATTCGGTTGATGGTGACGGCGTCACTGCCGCCGAGGTCGGACGTGACAGCGCGGGTGAAGGCGGTATCGCCTGGCCACACGGGCGTCGATTCGGAGATCGGCGGGCTGATGTCGATCAACCGCGCCCTCCAGTCGCCCGTGTGGCGGCCGATCCTCGGAAACATCCAGACCCCTTCGTCGCAACAGTCGACTGTGTCGATCTCGACCGTTTGATAATTCGATGTGTTTGGCAAAAGCTAGGATCATCGACGGGCGCGGTCAATAGATGCTGAATATTTTCGCGACGGCAGGGAGAAATCGGATGATAAATGCGATCGAACGGGCAGCTGCCGCAGCTCGGCCGAATCATGTTCGGCTCGACGACGTCGATACAGCGATTCTCCGCGAACTCGTCCGGGATGCACGCATCCCCAACAACGCACTCGCCGAGAAGGTCGGGATAGCGCCGTCGACCGCTCTGGCGCGGATGCGTGCGCTACGCGAATCGGGCGTCATCAAGGGGTTTCACGCAGACATAGACCTCGAGCTACTCGGCCTCGAGATCTCGGCGATGGTGTCGATTCTGATTCACTCCCACGCCAGGAGCCGGATGACGGAAATTGCCGAGCACCTGAGCGGATTGGATTCCGTTCAGCGAGTGTTCCTGATGAGTGGGGACCGTGATCTCCTGGTACACGTGTCGTGTGAATCCCCCACTCGGCTTCGCGATTTCGTCAGCGCGCACCTCAACGATCCGGCCATCGCCAATACCCAGACCAACCTGATCTTCAGCGAACTGAGTCAAGGCGGCTGAACTGCAGCTGTCGCCAAGGCGTCTTCGGGTGCTTCCGAGATCGACACCTCGATTCGAACTTCCCCCACTAGAGTCGAACGGCATGTTGCCACTCGGGTTGTCCATGCTCTGGGAGTCGGTGGAGTCGGAAGCCGCTCTGAAGCAGCGATTCGGATTCAACAGCTTCGGCGCAGCCACCCATTGGGTCTCGGCGGTACTCGAGCAGACTTGGGGATTGACGGCCCTCGAGTGCTCGCGAATGGCGATCAGTGACCAGAACGCGATTGTGTGGGTTGCGAGCGACCGAGGTGGGCTGGTGGTGAAGTGGTCGCGCGACACAGAGCGCTTCGCGAACCTGGAGGCGTCGACGCGCCTGCTGAGCGCACTCGCCGCGCAGGGCGTGCCCGTTCCGTCACCAATCACGTCCCTGAACGGATTGGACCGGGAAACACTGCTGGACCGGGAAACACTGGAAGGGCCTTCGTGCGCAGTGTCATTCACCGTACTGCCGGAGTTGGCGGGAGATTGGTTGGACGTGCAGGACCGCGTGGCGGTCCGTTCGGCAGGAGCATGTCTGGCAGAAATACACCGAACGCTCGGCGCCACCCATGTCGACGGATCGGTTTTCTCGTCGCGCAGCACCGGGTTGAAGGAGCGCATCGGTGGTTGGCTCGAGAATTTCGACCGCGGGTTCGCGCCTGAGGCAACGCGTAGGCTCGTGGGCCTCCTGGCGCGTGCGTCCGAGCTCGATGACCAAACTCAACTGGTACACAACGACTTCCGTGCAGCCAACATCTTGACTCGAAACTCTCGGACCACCGGAGTACTCGACTTCGACGACGTGGTGATCGACCACCGGGTGAGCGACCTGGCCAAGGCAAGCGTCTATCTGGGCACCCTGTTCACCGATTGGCGACCGACACCGATCGCGGTACGGCAGAGCCTGCGCGCCGGCTACGAATCCGTCCGTCCCCTCAGCCGATCCGAGACAGAATGGTTCGAGATCCTCGAACTGTGGCACGGCCTGATGGCAATCCCGGGTGAGAACGACACCGCCGGTTGGGCATCAGCGTTGTGACAAAAGTGGGGACGCCGGTACCGGCGTCCCCACTTCGCTTCCGATCACATCAGGATCCGGCGCGGATCCATTCTTCGAGATGCGGCGCCTCGGTACCGATCGTCGTGCCGTCGCCGTGACCGGTGTGAACCTTGGTCTCGGAGGGGAGCGCGAACAGCTTGTCGCGAATGGACCCAATGATGGTCGGGAAGTCTGAGTACGACCGCCCCGTTGCGCCGGGTCCACCGGAGAACAAGGTGTCGCCGCTGAACAGTTCCCCCGCCTCGGGCAGGTAGAGGCAGGTCGACCCCGGGGAATGGCCCGGTGTGTGGATGGCCAGAATGTCCGTACCCGCCACAGCAATACGCTGATCATCTTCCAAGCTCAGATGCTTCACCCCGGGGTGAGTCATCTCCCAGAGGACATCGTCGGCCGGGTTCAGGTAGATCGGAGCGTCGAGTTTCTCGGCCAGCTCCGGCGCAACGGTGACGTGGTCGTTGTGGCCGTGGGTGCAGACGATTCCGATCACCTTGCGTCCACCGACAGCGTCGATGATCGGCTGCGCGGTGTGAGCTGCGTCGACGATCACCACTTCGTTGTCGTCACCGATCAGCCAGATGTTGTTGTCGACGTACCATGTTCCGCCGTCGAGGCTGAACGTACCCGAGGTGACGACGCGATCGACTCGCAATGTCACAGGACCACCACCGAACGAAGGACCTCGCCGCGGTGCATCGTCTCGAATGCCTTCTCGACCTCGTCGAGCTTGATGCGCTCGCTGACGAACTTCTCGAGCGGCAGACGCCCCTGCTGGTACAGGTCGACCAGAACGGGGAAGTCACGCTCGGGCAGGCAATCGCCGTACCACGACGACTTGAGGGCTCCGCCGCGCGAGAAGAAGTCCACCAGCGGCATTTCCAGCTTCATGTCCGGCGTCGGAACTCCCACCAGCACTACGGTTCCCGCGAGGTCGCGGGCGTAGAACGCCTGCTTCCAGGTCTCGGGACGGCCGACTGCGTCGACAACCACGTCGGCGCCGAAACCTCCGGTCAGCTCCTGGACTGCTTCGACGACGTCGTCGACCTCGGTGGCATTGATCGTGTGCGTGGCACCAAGTTCCGTGGCCCACTCCAGCTTTCGTGGATCCCGGTCGATGGCGATGATGGTATTGGCACCGGCCAGGCGTGAACCCATGATCGCTGCGTCGCCGACGCCGCCACACCCGATCACAGCCACCGAATCACCGCGTCCGACGTTGCCGGTGTTCATCGCGGCACCCATGCCGGCCATGACGCCGCAACCGAGCAGTCCGACGACAGCCGGATCGGCCGAGGCGTCGACCTTGGTGCACTGGCCTTCGTGAACGAGCGTCTTGTCTGCGAATGCGCCGATGCCGAGTGCCGGCGTCAGTTCGGTGCCGTCTTCGAGCGTCATCTTCTGCTCGGCGTTGAAGGTGTCGAAGCAGTACTGCGGGCGGCCACGCTTACACGCACGACACTGCCCGCATACTGCACGCCAGTTGAGGACGACGAAGTCGCCCACCTCGACGTGAGTGACACCGGGGCCGACGCTCTCGACGATGCCCGACGCCTCGTGCCCGAGCAGGAACGGGTACTCGTCGTTGATTCCGCCGTCGCGGTAGGTCAGGTCGGTGTGGCACACACCGCACGCTGCAATGGCGACCACTACCTCGTTGGCGCCGGGATCGGGAATCGTGATGGGGACGATTTCGACGGGGGCACCCTTGGATCGGGCGATGACGCCGCGTACCTGCTGTGGCATGGCTTTGCTCCTGGCTTCGTGCGATTGAGGACGTGTCGTCACATGGCGCCGTGTTTTCACATTGCGATATGTGCACTCGTTGAAAGGTTAGCCCGAAGCAGGTGCCCGCAACCCTGGTCGAACTGACTGACCGACCTGGCCGAAAGGACTAGGGTGCAGGCTTCACGCCGGCCTCCGCGCCCGCGGCGGCCGCCGCACCCCGACTCTCGACGCCCAATTTTCGCAGGACCCCGGCAACATGAAACTTGACTGTGCTCTCACTGACGCCGAGTCGCTCCGAGATTGCCTTGTTGCGCCGTCCGGCCACCAGATGCTCGAGTACCTCGAACTCCCGCGGAGCCAGTTCCGTCAGGACGTCGCGGTTCGGTAGGGCGACGGGCGCGTCGAGCGGGATGGTTGCGCTGATCCGGTTCCCCCACCCGGGCGTCGACTCGGATTCGACGGTTCCACCCAAAGTCTCTACCCTCGAACGTAATTGGCGTTCCACGTCGATCACGTCGGCTTCACCACCACCGTCGTCGCGGATGTCGATCGAGAGCGAAGCCGCGTCGAGGGTCCAGGCCACCCGGATTCGCGAGAGCGTCTGCTGATCCGACAAGGCCAAGACCGCGCCGCGGACGACCGCGCGGGCGCCGTGCGCCACTTCACCGGGTACCCCACGCCCGTCGACGGGTGGCTCCACCAACTCCAACGCGATTTCCCGATGCTTGAGCAGCGAACGCAATTCCCCACGCATCCGCGCAAAAGCGGTGGTGGTCGACTCTTCGGCCAACTCGCGGTGCACGTCGACGGCCGAACGCAGGCCGATCAGGGCCGAAGCCGCAGTCTCCCTGGCCGAGGTTCGAGCACGCGTGTCGTCGAGATCCGCCGAGCGCAGCGTCGCCAGCATCGTCTCGAGGGTGGCCGCATGCACCTCCGTCATCTCTGCCACGGTGCGTGCACGCTCGGACGACGCTGCCCGCGACTCGGCGAGATATGCCGGACTCGCGTTCCGCACCTGGAGCTGAATTCCGGTTGCAGTCACCGCGAACAGTGCCTGGATCAATTCGAGGGATGCCGCCTTCACCGGTCCGGGGTGCGGCGTCAGCACGAGTAGGGTGTCTGTTCGATCGAGCATCGCGAGCACTTCACGGTCTCGGCCGGCGATAGCGCACTTTCCCCGAAATATCTGTCCGACAGTGAGTTCCGTACGGATACGGTCGAGTTCGGCGATGGTCACACGATCGACGACAGCTGGATCCCCGGCAACCTTGCGCGGCCTACCGGTGCACTCACGGGTGAAGATCACCAGAGAGGTGTGCGGCGCCATGTCCGCGATCAGCGTCGAAAATCGTCGGCCGATTTCGGGAAGTGGTCCCACCAACACGTCTCGAAGGGCGGTGATCAGTAGCGCATTGTCGGTGGTGCTCACTGTTCAACGATAACCATCCGGTTCACTGGTGCAGCGTGGTCTTCATGAGCATCACGTTGTAGTCGGACCACGTGGTGGCGAGAAAGTAGAGGTCCTGCCCCTGCGACCAGGGGTGCATGTACGCGCCGTAGAGTCCCGGAACCTCGTCGGTGCCGATCACGACGTCCGGTGCGCTCCACGGGCCGGTCAGGTCCGACGCCGTCCGCAGCACCAACGCTCCCCACTCGTTGGAGTACATCGCGACGAACTTGCCGAGATAGTTGTTGTACTGCACCGACAGTTCGCTGACATCCCCGTCGAGAACTACCGCCGCGGCAGCGGGATTGTTGGGGACCCATGCCTTTCCGTCCCAGTATTCGTACGCCGCGACGTCCGCGATGGAGGCTTCCTTGACTCGCGAGAGACGCCCCTCGCCAAAGCGTCCGGCGGGGGTGCCGAAGTTGTAGACGTAACCACCGTCTTTGACGAAGGACCCCATCTGGAAGTTGTCGTTACCTGTCAACGGCAGATTGGGCCGGGACGAGGCCGGTTCGATCTGCCAGGTCTCACCGTTGTCGTGCGAGGACGCGATCTGCGAGAAGTTGGTGACCCACTCGCCCGACCCTCCCCACGAACGTATCGACATGTAGTTGACGTACTGAACGCCGCCCACGGAGATACCCGTCGTCGGAATACTGCTGGTTTCGACGCCGGTGACTTTCAGACTTCCGATGATCTCGCGCGAGTGATTCGGTCGGTCGGTCGGTGAGGAGTCGATGTTCATGCCGTCGGACAGATTTCCGTCCGAGCTACGGAACAGGACGTTGCTGCGCCAGTCGCCGACCACCCCGGAGCACAGAGGGTCAGATCCGATACCGACGGTGTCACCGAAAGCTGTCAGGACCTGACCTGCGCCGTTGTCCCACATGATGCCCAGATCCGTGCCGAGAACGTTGAACCGCTCGACGGTTTGGTTGGGGCTCAGCGCGCCCGTGATGTACTCGACCGCCGAGGTGCGGCCTTGCAATTCCGGCAGTTTGCCATCCGTGCCGTTGAGCCAGGGAATCGGATTGGTCGGCCCACCTGATTGATCCAAGCTCCCGGTGACATTGCAATCCCACGGGGATGCATTGGCCTGGGTCGCCCCCAAGACCGCGGTCGACGCGAGTACACACGTCACTGCTGCTGTCGATATCTTCCGCATCCGGCGCATCGCTCCCCTTTCGCGGGGGAGATCCGGACTCTACGAGGTGTGTTGCTCGACCGGATCGGTTCATCCACCCACGAGAACACAAGGTAACAGGTAAATCGGTCAATCAGGACAAAACGGGCTTATTCGGTGGAGATGGATTTCAACCATTTCTCCATCACGGCTGCGGCAATCTCGAGCCCCTGCGACTCGGCTGCACTCAACTGCTGCATGAAGATGCGCGGACCGTCCGCTCCCAGCGAAGCATGCAGCGAATCGCGGTACTCGGCCAGTTCCATCCACTCGCGCGCCACCGCGGAGGACGCTTCGAGGTGAAACTGAACGGCGTAACTCTGCTTGTATCGGAAGAGTTGATTCGGATACTTGGCTGAACCAGCGAGCCGCACCGCGCCGTTCGGAATGTCGAAGGTATCCGAATGCCATTGCATTGCAGGAAATGTGGAGGGCAGATCTCCCCACACGGGATCTTGCCGGCCCTCGACAGTCAAGGTGATCTCCTCAACTCCGACTTCAGGCACAGCGCCCGTGTAGACGCGAGCACCCAGCGCCGCGGCGAGCAACTGCGAACCCAGACACACTCCCCACACCGGGACGTCGCTCTCGACCAGATCGCGAATGTATTCGATCTCGGATGCCAACCACTCGACCTCGCCCTGATCGCCGACGCCCATCGGCCCGCCCATCACGATCACGGCGTCGAACCGTCGATGTGCCGGAAGCGGGTCGGTGCCCAGAAGAACAGTCTGCACGTCTCCGTAGCTCTCCAGGACAGGCGAATACGCCGCTGGGGGTTCACACTGCGCGTGTCGTAGTTCCAGAAAATGCATGTAGGCAATTCCTCTCGAATCCGGTGCCGAAAGCCTATGGTTCTATTCGACATAAGGCACATCGACGGCGTCGGATGTGCTCTGCGCTCGAATCTCCGCTTTCATCGCCCCTTTACCGACAAGGAACGTCTGTGCGCGCACCACACCTCTTTTCGACATCGATTCGCCCGCCCTCAACTGCCGTTCGCATCGGACTCAGCGCATTCGCCTTGGCGTCACTTGCCGCGTGCTCAGGAACAAGCACCGACAGCGAGGCCGAATCAACATCCACCGCGACCACCACTGCAACCTCGACAACTCAACCCACGACGACTCGGGCTCCATTGACCACCTCGGTGATCGGTACGACGAATTCTCCACTGGCCACGACCCCAGTCGCCGCGGAAGTGACGCCCGCTGCAGCTCCCGCGATCATGCCCAACGTCGTGTGCATGAATCTTCAAGACGCGCAGGACACCATTCAGTCGGCCGGAGTCTTCTTCTCCAGAAGTGCTGACGCAACCGGCGCGGGTCGACGCCAACTGGTCGATTCCAACTGGATTGTCGTCGATCAGACACCCTCTGCCGGAAGTCCTTTCGGGGAAATCGAAGCCGTGCTCTCGGCCGTGAAGATCGGCGAACCGAACCCCTGCTGATCGGCTGAGTTCTCGAACTTCGCAATTCCGGGAACGCTGCGCCTTACTTGACAACCACCTCCGATCTCCTTCACTGTAGTCAACATTACGAGTATCCAATATATTGGATGCGAAAGGTTGGATTGCAATATGAAGGTGCAACGAATACGGCAGAGCGTCAACTCTCCGGCGGCCATGAGCGACCCCGTCATCGGAATACTCGGAGGCATGGGGCCCGCCGCTACTGCCGACTTCTACTCCAAACTCGTTGCGCTGACACCAGGTTCGACGGATCAGGAGCACCCCAAAGTTATCATCTGGGCCGATCCCACCGTTCCCGACCGGACATTGGCACTCACCGAGAACGGCCCTGACCCCACCCCCTGGCTGATCCGCGGTGCGCGCGTTCTCCGAGAGTCGGGCGCGACGACGCTCGCCATCCCATGCAATACCGCCCACGCCTTCCTGCCCGCCATCTCGTCCCAACTGGGACTTCCCGTCGTCCACATGATCGACGAAGTCGCTCGGCACATCCGGACGCTCTCACCCGCCGTCACATCCGTCGGACTATTGGCCACCACGGGGACGGTCCGCACCGGGTTGTATCAACAATGGCTGTCGGAATACTCGATTGACGTCCTGGTGCCCGGACCTGCGATCCAGGACGAACTGGTGATGCCGGCGATCCGAGCAATCAAGAGCGGCTACGTCGGAGACGAGACCACCGACAAGCTCGTCAGGGCCGCTGATCTTCTCGTCGAATCGGGCGCGCAGGTCGTCGTGGCCGGATGCACCGAGATTCCGCTCGGACTGCCCGCCGACGCCACAACCTGTCAGATCATCGATCCGGCAACAATTCTCGCCCGCGCTCTGCTCCGGCGGGTTGCAGATGCCCGGAGACACCCTTCGATGGTCGTTTCGGGCTGACCTGCAGCAGGGAGGCTGCAGAGTACGATATCCAGTATGTTGCGTGGCGGTAAACCGGTTGAGCGAGCACGAATGAGCGACATCGCTCTCGAACGCATTCGCGAAGCGATCGTCACCGGTGAACTGGCGCCGGGCTCGAAGATCAAGGACAGCGAACTCGCCGAGTATCTGGGACTGAGCAGAACTCCGGTCCGCGAAGCGCTCGCAAGGCTGGTCGACACCGGACTCGTGGAAGCGAAACCCGGTGCGTACACGCGCATCACCACCCTCGACCGCGGCGACGTCGAGGCAACACTCGCAGTCATCGAAGCTCTCGACCAACTGGCCGTCGTCACCGCTGTACCGAATCTCACCGACGAGATGATCGGGGCGATGCGTTCGGCCAACAAGGACTTCGCTGCCGCCGTCAAGCGAAACGACATAGGCCGAGCCCTGACCGCTGACGATCGCCTACACAGCGTCATCATCGATGCTGCGGCGAATCCGCTGTTGAAGAAGCTGATCCACCAAGTGCACCCACAAATTCACCGCATCTACTACCGCAAGTTCTCGAGCCTCCTCGGGAGCCAGGACTCCGTCGATCATCACAACAGGCTGATCAAGCTGTGCGCAGACCACGATGCCGAGGCGGCAGCGACGCTGTCAGCCGAACATCGACGCCATCTCGGCGGGCTGATCGGCGAACTTTTCGACGCCGACGAGTTCGCGCTCTCGGACTGACCGAGTCCGGGTACAAGTTTCGGCGCTTGCCTATATTGGTCATTGCCGATATAAATGACTGGTGCATGCATTCGACGTTCTCGGAGACCCAGTGCGGCGACGAATCATGGAACTCTTGTCCGGCGGCGAGCGCTCGGCGGGTCAGATCGCCGAAGTCGTGGCAGCGGAGTTCGGAATCTCGCAACCGACCGCGTCCGGACACCTGCGAGTACTCCGAGAAAACGGATTCGCCACCGTCCGCAGCGAAGGCACCAGGCGTCTCTATGCCGTCGAGCCCGCGCCATTGCAAGAAGTGGACCAATGGCTCGACGGATTCCGGCAGTTCTGGAGCGGCCCTCTCGACGCATTGGCCACAGAACTCGCACGCGGGAAACGACGCGGCTCGAAGCGGAGCAGATCTTCACAATCGAATTCTTCCGACGAAGGAGACTCACAATGACCGAGATCGCGAACCAGGACACCAGCCTCACCGCGGTGGAGCGGAGCATGGGTAACCGCGACATCGCAGAAGGTTCGGCTCGAACTGCCGTACTCAAGCGCCGCTACAACGCGTCGGTCGACGACGTCTGGGATGCCATCACGACCCCTGACCGCATCAACCGTTTCTTCCTTCCGGTGAGCGGAGACTTCCAGGTGGGCGGCTCGTACGCCTTCGAAGGCCAGGCAAGTGGCGAGATCCTGGCCTGCGACGCCCCACACCTGCTGCGACTGCAGTGGACACCGCCCGGCGATCGCGGATACAGCGATCAGGTCGAGATCCGGCTGACTGCAGACGGCCCCGACGCCACCTGGCTCGAGTTGGAGCACGCCTCCGTCGCCGATGTCTTCCGCAACGACCCGGACACCGGCTGCTACGGCGTCGGAACCGGCTGGGAAGGCCCACTTCACTACCTGGGCGAATACTTGCGCGGCACTCTCCCTGATGCGCCGAGCACCGAGTGGTACACCTTCGACGAAGCAGAGGAGCTTCGTCTGGCCAACTTCCGAGGGTGGGAGTGGGCAAAGATCGAGGCAGAGCACGGCGACCGATAACGCCCAATTCTTCGAAAACGGTCACAGGATGGCCGTTTGCTTTGTATCGTGACCGAGCTGGACGTATGTCCAGCAGTTTTGGTGGCTTCCTTTCGTGCCACACCTGCTTCGGTCCACGAGAAGAGAGCTCCACATGGCGCCACAACCCGTAGTCGACAACGCGGCCACGACGCGACGCACGCACATCATCCGGACAGTTCTCGCTGTCCTCGTCATCGCACCGCTGTCGATTGCGGCGTTCTACATGTGGGCACTGTGGGATCCGGGCGACACGGTCAACCGCTTGCCCGTCGCCATCGTCAACGCCGATGCCGGCACAGAACTCGACGGAACACGTCTGCAAGCCGGCGATGAAGTTGTTGCCGCGCTCGTCGAGAGCGGAGACGTTGCATGGAAGGTCGTCTCGGAACAAGAAGCCGCCGACGGCGTCAACGACGGCACCTATTACTTCTCTGTCGTCATTCCGAAGACTTTCAGCGCGGATGTGGCCAGTGCCGCATCGGGTTCGGGCCGCAAGGCCGAACTCGACGTCTTGTACAACGATTACAACAGTCTGGTCGCCGGCCCGGTCGGTGAAAGCATCATCGCTCAGGTGCGCTCGGCGGTCTCCGAGTCGATCGGCGAGCAGTCCATCGACCAGGTGCTGGTCGGGTTGGGTGAACTCGGAACAGGATTCGGTGAAGCAGCAGCAGGAGCGCAACAGCTGTCCGACGGATCCTCCGAAGCGCTTGCCGGAACCAACGAGCTCTACGCCGGAAGCAAGGAACTCGCCACCGGCATGGGCGAAGCAGATCAGGGCGGCAAGGAGCTGGCCGCCGGAGCCGGCGAGCTGGCTGCCGGAGCTGGCGAAGCTGCTGCAGGCTCGGGCGAGCTGAGCAGCGGACTCAACCAGTTGGTCGGGGGAACCGACGAACTCGGCGCAGGCGCCCGTCAGATCAGCGAAGTGGTCGACATGGTCACCACCCCGGTACTCGACCTCGCGGGGTCCTCGGACGCCGTCGTCGGTCAGATCGACGCCCTCACGTCGATGCTTCGAAACTCGGCCGATCCGGTCTCCGCCGGACTCGTCGAAGCCCTGGCTGGACTGCGGGCTTCCCTGACTGCACAACCGTCGGACGACGACGTGATCGGTCAGCTCGGCCAGCTTCGCGACGGCGCGCGGGAAATCTCGCGGCAGCTCACTGATCCGAGCAGCGACTACCGTGGTGGGCTCCTTGCCGCCGCGGCCGGTGCAGGTGAACTCAACACCGGCCTGGGCCAACTGTCCGACGGCGCAGGCCAACTCGCTACCGGTGCACAGGAACTCGCCACCGGGCTGGGGCAGTTGGACACTGGAAGTATTGCGCTCCGTGACGGTCTCGGGCAGCTATCGGCCGGCGTCGGCGAGCTCGACGCGGGCAGCGCGGAACTCGCCACCGGTTTGTCCGACGGTGCCGCCCAGGTACCGCAGTTCACGGACGACGAGCGCGCCACCACGGCCAATCTCCTCTCCTCCCCGGTTGCCGTCGACGCGCGGAACAACTATCCCGCAGCCGGTTTCGGGCCGGGAGCCGTACCTGCCGTGATCTCGGTGGCACTGTTCCTGTGCGGAATTCTCACGTGGTTCGTCGTCCGCCCACGACGCGGACGTTCACTGAACTCGCACACCAGCGTGGTACGTGAGGGGCTGCGCCGCTACCGCATTCCCGCCCTGGTCACCTTGGTCGCGGCGCTCGTGTTGTCGGTGGTGTCACTGACCGTGGCAAACGTCGAACCACCTAGTGTTCTGGCGATGATCGCAGTGATGATCCTGGTGGGTGCCGCCGCGGCCAGCTCGGGCAGGCTCTTCACCGTTGTGTTCGGTGCCGTCAACGGAACCTTCATCGCTCTGGGCGCCTTGATGATTCAGATCTTCGCCTTCGGCGCGGTATACCCCATCGAACAGATGCCGACGGTTCTGCAGTGGCTGCACGCTCTGATGCCACTCACGTGGGCGCGCAACGCCATGCGCATGGTCCTTGTCGGATACTACGGCCCGAAATTCTGGGTGGCGGTAATCGCTCTGGCTGCCTTGGTGATCGGAGCCGTCCTGTTCACCATCTGGTGGCGACGGCGACAAGAACCGCCGACCGACGACGACGACGCGCCGATCACCGAGGAGATCGTGTATCTCCAGCAAACGCAAGCGTGAGCCGGATCAGCGAACGAGCGTCGTACGCATCAACATGACGTTGTAGTCGGCCCACGTGGTGGCAAGGAAGTACAGATCCGAACCACTGGACCACGGGTGGATGTATGCAGCGTAGATACCGGGAACCTCGACCAGATTGACCAATGTTTCCGGTGCCGTCCACGGACCGACCGGACTGGGAGCGGTTCGCATTACGATCGAACTGAACGCGTCGGCGTACATCGCCACGAACTTGCCGAGGAACTCGTTGTACTGAACGGAGACCTCACCGATGCGGCCGTCCATGACGGGTACGGCCGCAGCGGGATCGGCAAGGACCCAGCCACTTCCGTTCCAGTACTCGTAGGCGGAAAGATCGAGGATCGCCCCCTCGGGCGCGCGAGAAAGTCGAACCTCGCCGGATCGTCCCGCGGGGGTTCCGTAGTTGTAGACGAACCCGCCGTCCTTCACCATCGAGCTCATCTGGAAGTTCTCGCTACCGGCGACGGGGGCGACACCCGCGGGAAGAACCCCACCGATGTTGGGGCGCAGAGTTTCCGGACGAGTGGTCCACGTTTCGCCGTTGTCCGATGAGGTGGCAATCTGCGAGTAGTTCGTGCTCCACTGCCCGGCCTCGCCCCAGTTACGCACCGACATGTAGCTCAGATACTGCACACCGTTCACTGCGATGCCGCTCGTGGGGATGCTGGAGGCCTCGACACCCGGAATCTTCAGACCGGAAATGATCTCACGCGCCTGAGCTGTGCCGTCCATCGGCGCACTGTCGATGCGCATACCGTCGGCCAGTACCCGATCCGAGCTGCGGAAGAGTACATTGCTTCGCCACTCGCCCACCAAACCGTCGCAGCCGGGGTTACGACTGAGCCCGGTGGTATCGCCGAAAGCGGTCAGAATCTGCCCCGCACCGTTGTCCCACATGATGCCCAGGTCGGTACCCAGGACATTGAAGCGATCAACGGTCTTGTTGGGACTGTATGTCCCGGTGACCTTTTCGATCGCGGCAGTACGACCGGACAGACCTGGCAACCCTCCGGTGTTGCCGTTGAGCCACGGTGCCGCATTGGCCGGACCACCGCTACTACCGACGCCACTGACTCCGACGCATCCCGGCGCAGCCATCGCCGGCGAAGCCACCACCGTGACGGCAGCAGCTGCCAGAGCAGCAACTACCTCGAACACCCCCAACGATCTCCCCGCGCGAAACATGACTCCCCCAAGGCCGGGATTGTTGGTGTTGTCGTCGTCGTTCCCCCCGAACCTCGGATAATCTAGCAACTGCAGTCACAGACAACCCAATCAGACAAAGGGACGAAAAGGCCTGAAAGTCATAGTAGTTCAGACTTTCAGGCCTTTTGGGACAGAGGAGATCGGTCAGTAGGTCAGCGCGCTCCGCTCGCACCGCCGTCGAGTGGAATCACCGCGCCGGTCAGATAAGCCCCGGCACGTGAAGCCAGGAAGATGGCAAGACCTGCGGCATCCTGGGGAGTTCCGACCCGGCCCAACGGGACCGAGTCCGCCACAGCCTTTGCACTCTGTTCGTCCTCGAGGAGGAATGCCATCATCTTCGACGGGAACGGGCCCGGCGCAATGGCATTGACCGTGATCTGTTCCCCCGCAAGCGTTGCCGCGAGCTTGCGCGTCAACATGTGCACCGCAGCCTTACTGGCTCCGTACGAGAAGTTCTCCGAACCCGACACCACGAGTCCGTCGATCGATCCGATATTGATCACGCGCGCGGGATCTTCCGCCGTGGCGGCAGAACGCAACTGCGGCAACAGCTTCTGCGTCAAGAGGAAGATTGCCTTGACATTGATGTCGAAAATCTTGTCGAAGCCGGCGGCCGGAAAATCGTCGACGGGAGCTCCCCACGTGGCACCGGCGTTGTTGACCAGTACGTCGAGCGTCGGCGAAATCTCGGCGACCTTCGCAACGAGGCTCTCGATCCCCTCGTCCGTGGACAGATCGGCCGGATGCGAGATGCAGGTGCCGAACTCCGAAAGCTCTCGCGCGGCTTCGTCACAGGCTTCGGCTTTTCGGGCCGAAATGACGACCGTCGCTCCGCCTTCGACAAACCCGCGAGCGATCATGTATCCGATGCCGCGTGATCCACCGGTGACCACAACGGTCTTGCCACTGACGTCGAACAGTCCCTCGATCAAGCTCATGCGACCTCGAAAAGCCCGGCAGCACCCATACCGCCGCCGATGCACATGGTCACCACCACGAGCTTGGCTCCGCGCCGTTTTCCTTCAAGAAGAGCATGGCCGACCAGACGAGCCCCCGTCATTCCGTACGGATGGCCGACGGAGATACCGCCGCCGTCGACGTTGTACTTCTCGGGATCGATCCCGAGCTTGTCGCGGCAGTACAGGGCCTGAGAGGCGAAGGCCTCGTTGAGTTCCCAGAGATCGATGTCGTCGACCTTCAGCCCATGAAGATCCAGCAGACGCGGAATCGCGAACACCGGTCCGATGCCCATCTCGTCGGGAGCGCAACCCGCGACAGCCATGCCACGGTAGATACCGAGAGGAGCCAACCCGCGGCGTTGCGCCTCGCCTGCCTCCATCAGCACCGACGCCGAAGCGCCGTCGGAGAGCTGAGACGAGTTGCCCGCAGTAATGGACGAATGAGCACTGACAGTCCCGTCGGCCAGAACCGGTCGCAGACTCGACAGCCCTTCCAACGTGGTGGAAGCGCGGTTGCCTTCGTCGCGGGTCAGCGTCACGGACTCGCTGCGGATCTCACCGGTCTCCTTGTCCTGCACCTGCTTGATCGAGGGCAGCGGGACGATCTCGAGATCGAACCGACCTGCGTCCTGGGCCGCTGCGGTCCGCTGCTGAGAGACGAGCGCGAACTCGTCCTGCTGCTCGCGGGTCACTCCGTAGCGCTCGGCGACGATCTCGGCCGTGTGCAGCATCGGCATGTAGATCGACGGCTTGTTTTCCTTCAGCCACGGATCAGCCGCGCGGAAGTTGTTCATGTGATCGTTCTGGACCAACGAGATCGATTCGACTCCGCCGCCGACCGCGATCTGCATTCCGTCGTCCACGATCTGCTTTGCTGCGGTTGCGATGGCCATGAGCCCGGACGAGCACTGACGGTCGATCGTCATTCCGGAAACCGAGTCCGGAAGCCCGGCCCGCAGCACCGCTTGCCGTGCGACGTTGCCGCCGGAGGATCCCTGCTGCAGCGCGGCGCCGAGGATGACGTCCTCGACCTCGCCGCCCTCGAGGCCCGCGCGCTGAACTGCATTCGAAATGGCATGTGCAGCAAGCTCTTGAGCCTGAGTGTTGTTGAACGCGCCGCGGTACGCCTTACCGATCGGGGTACGGGCGGTGGAAACGATGACAGCTTGCCTCATCGGGGAATCCTTTCGTCGAACACGAAGTGCTGTGCGCCTTTATTAACCGCCGGGGGTTAATAAAGGCGCACAGCAAGAATCAGGGCTGGAACACGACGCGACCGACAGTGGTGCCGTCGCCGAGGCGACCGATACCGTCGGCAACGTCCGTCAACGACAGCCGCTCACTGATCAGTGGTTTGACCAAGCCGGCATCGGCGAGCCTGGTGAGCTCGACGTGGCAGTCGTCGATGGCCTGCTGGTTGTAGGCCTTGTACAGCCCCCAGTGCAGTCCGATGAGCGAATAGTTCTTGATGAGAGCGTGATTGAGTGCCGGCTGCGGGATCGTGCCCCCGGCGAAGCCGATGATGACGATCCGTCCCTCGAAGGCGATGCACTTGGTGGACTTCGCGTATGCGTCGCCGCCGACCGGATCGAAGACCACGTCGGCGCCCTTGCCGCCGGTGAACTCCTTGACCGCTGCCACGAAGTCCTCACTGTGACGGTCTACGACGAGGTCTGCGCCGAGCTTGCGCGCGTACTCGGCCTTGTCCGGACCGCCGACGACACCGATCACCTTGGCGCCTGCCGCCTTGCCGAGTTGCACTGCCGCACTACCGACACCACCCGCAGCAGCGTGGACCAACAACGTCTCACCCTCGAGCAGTTGGGTGCGGCGATGCAGAGCGAACCACGCTGTCTGATAGCCGATGCTCAGAGCGGATGCTTCCGCGTCGTCGAGAGCCGACGGCGCCGGGAACGTGTTGTTCTGATCCAGTACCGAGTACTCGGCGAATCCGCCGGACGGCAGACTCGGATTACCGATCACCCGGTCCCCCACTGCGAATTTGGTCACCGATTCACCGACCGAGACCACTTCACCACACAGTTCGACACCGGGTGTGAAGGGCAGCGGCGGCTTGATCTGGTACTCACCCCGGCACATGAGGACGTCGGGGAAGTTGGCCGGAGCCGCCAGCACCTTGACCAACATCTCCGTCGCATTCGGGGTGGGATCCGCGGTCTCCTCCAACGCGAGCACATCGCGGGGTTGACCGAGTTCGTTGACGCGCCAAGCCTTCACAGCAATTCTCCAGACAGATAGTGGGTGAGTTTCAGGACGAGATCGGGAGGTCGACCAACTCGGCGAGGCGTGCCCGATGCTGATACGCGGTTCCCAGCGACAGCTGATCGCTCTTCGCCCGTTTGAGGTACAGGTGCGCCGGATACTCCCACGTCATTCCGATACCACCATGAAGTTGGACGCACTCCTCGGCAGCATGAACCGCGACGCCGCTGCAGAATGCCTGGGCCACCGTCGCTGCGATCGCCGCATCGGCGTCGCCGCGTGCATAGGTGTCCGCCGCATATCGTGCTGCCGCTCCCGAAGAGCTGACTTCGAGCCAGAGATCGGCGAGGCGGTGCTTGATCGCCTGGTACGAACCGATCGCCCGGCCGAACTGCTTGCGCTCCTTCACATACGCGAGAGTCGTTTCGAGGCACCACTGAGCTACAGCGAACTGTTCGGACGCCAGAAGTGCGCTTCCACAGAGCAACGCTTCCTCAACCGCTTGCGCCGCATTGCCGCTGTCGACACGGACCGACGACGACCCCGAGAACTCGACGTCCGCCAATCGGCGCGTCATGTCCAGGGACAGAACCGGCGTGACGGTAGCGTCGGCGATCCGAACGGTATGCAGCTCCAGACCGCTTTCACCCGCAACCGGAACAACAAGAACATCGGACTCGGCGACGCCGGCAACCGTCGTGACGCTGCCGACGAGTCCACTCGCCGTTGCCTTGACAGTAGGTGTGAAAGTTCCTGGTGCAGTGGACAACGGGACGACCAGAGCAGCCGTCGAATCCCCCGCTGCCAATTGACCGAGCACCTCGGTCTCGCCGGCCTTCAGCAACGCCGTCGTCGCCAGCACCGCGCTGGTGAAGAACGGAACGGGAGCGACCGCACGTCCGATCTCCTCCATCACGACCGCCGCCTCACGCGTCGACGCACCTGCCCCGCCCAGTTCCTCGGGTACCAGCAGTCCCGCCAAACCGAGTTCCGACGCCAGCGACTTCCACAGCCCGGTGAAGTCGGCGGACACGTCGTCGTACGCCGTGACCACGGTGTCGGCGCCGGCGCGCTCGCTCAGCAGTCGTCTGACGCTGGCTCGCAGATCTTGTTCGGTCTCGGAGTACAACAGATCGGCGCTCATCGGGGTAAGTCCTTCCAGGCGATGTCCTTGTCGACGCGATGCTCGGGCGGCAACCCGAGTACACGTTCTGCGATGACGTTGCGCAGGATCTCCGACGTTCCGCCCTCGATCGAATTGCCCTTGGCTCGCAGGTACCGGTATCCGGGTTCACGCCCGGTGAAGTCGACGGAATCCGGTCGACGCAGTGTCCAGTCGTCGTAGCGCAGACCGGCTTCGCCGTGCAGTTCGAGGTCGAATCCAGAAATCTGCTGGGCCAAACCGGCAAACGCGAGCTTCATTCCCGAGCCTTCGGGGCCAGGCTGGCCGGCGGCGAGCTGCTGGCGCAGTCGCTCCCCGGTCAGACGCGCAACTTCGGATTCGGTCCAGAGTCGCATCAACTCGTCGTGCATCGCCGGGTTACGCAGCTCGGGCTCGTCACGCCAGGCCTGAGCGACTTTTCCGATCATGCCGCCCTCACGCGGTGCGCCCGAACCGATGGCAACCCGCTCGTTGTTCAGGGTGGTGGTCGCAACCTTCCACCCCTGACCTTCGGCTCCGAGGCGATTGGCGTCCGGAATCCTGACGTCCGTGAGGAATACCTCGTTGAATTCGGCCTCGCCGGTGATCTGGCGCAGCGGCCGGACGTCGACGCCCGGGTCGGTCATGTCGCAGATGAAGTAGCTCAGACCCGCATGCTTGGAACGTGACGGATCGGTCCTGGCCACGAGAATCGCCAGCTGCGCATTCTGCGCGCCCGACGTCCATACCTTCTGCCCGTTGACTATCCAGTCGTCGCCGTCGCGGACGGCGCGGGTAGCGACGGCCGCGAGGTCCGAACCTGCGCCCGGTTCACTGAACAGCTGGCAGTAGACCGTCTCCGCAGTCCACAACGGGCGCAGGAACTTCTGCTTCTGCTCCTCGGTGCCGAAGGCAGCGATGGTCGGTGCCGCCATGCCCAGTCCGATCCCGTTCTTGCCGGTGGCCGGGCCCGGTGCACCGGCGGCCTCCAGCTGAGCGTTCACCTGACGCTGAAAGCTCTGCGGTACACCGAGTCCCCCATGACCTTCGGGGAAATGAACCCACGCCAGTCCGGCGTCGAATCGTGCGCCGAGGAAATCCGATACCGACACGCTGTTCGGATCGTTCTCCGCGAGAAGCGTGTTCACCTTTTCGGTGAGATCACGCGATACTGCCTCTTCGTCGAAAGCCATGCCCATTCCTTCGGTTCGAGCGGTGAGCGGACGGTCAGTCCTTCGGTCCACCGGCGACGTAGACGACCTGACCGGAAACGAAGCCCGCGCCTTCGCTGACGAAGAACGACGCGGTGTGCGCGATGTCCTCGGGCTGTCCGACGCGATTGACCGGAATCTGCGAAGCGGCAGCGGTCTTGAAGTCCTCGAAGCCGACGCCCATTCGCTCGGCCGTTGCGGCGGTCATCTCGGTTTCGATGAATCCGGGGGCAATAGCGTTCGCGGTCACGCCGAACTTGCCCAGCTCGAAGGCCAATGTCTTGGTGAAGCCCTGCATTCCGGCCTTCGCAGCGGAGTAGTTGACCTGTCCACGATTACCGAGAGCCGACGTGCTCGAGAGGTTCACGATGCGGCCGAACTTCGCTTCCACCATGTACTTCTGCACCGCACGCGACATGAGGAACGCTCCGCGCAGGTGGACGTTCATCACCGAATCCCACTCGGCAACGCTCATCTTGAACAGAAGGTTGTCGCGAGTGATGCCGGCATTGTTGATCAGTACGGTGGGTGCACCCAGTTCTGCGGCCACACGATCCACTGCTGCAGCGACCGAAGCCTCGTCGGAGACGTCAGCGCCGACGGCCAGCGCCTGTCCGCCTGCGGCCTTGATCGCGTCGACGGTTCCGGCACACGCCGCTTCGTCGAGGTCGAGCACGGCGACGGCAAAACCGTCTTCCGACAGTCGCTTCGCTACTGCCGCACCGATTCCGCGTGCTGCACCCGTGACAATTGCGGTTCTACGTTCCTGGCTCACTGGCCCTCCATACTTTCGTGATTCGACGGACACCGGACGATCTCGTCAGATCCCGGCCTGATCTGCAATTTCCCTGGCTTTGGCGACCAAGGCGTCAATACGTTCCACGGTGGGAGTTCCGCTCTCGGCGGCATTCTGCGGTTCGTCGCGGGCGCGACGCATCACGCCCTCGGCGATCACGGCAATCTTCCACAGTCCCAACGTGTGCCAGAACTTCAGCGCAGCCGGATCCCGTCCGGTGGCCTCGAGATAGATCCGGGAGATCTCCTCTCGCGAGGGGAATCCGGGGAGTGCCGACGCCGGGAAATCGCCGCCGGTATTCTCCCCAGCCGCCGGCCAGTACGCCAACAAGCTTCCGACATCCGCCAACGGATCACCGAGTGTGCAGAGTTCCCAGTCGAGGGCCGCGACAACCTCGCCGTTCTGAGCGGAGGTGATCACGTTGCGCAGGTGAAAGTCGCCGTGCACCAAGGTGGTTTCAGTGTGCTCCGGCTGGGCTGCAATCAAGCGTCGCGTGAGATCGTCCAGGTCGGGGCATTCCCTCGTCTTCGACTGTTCCCACTGCCCACCCCAACGCTTCAACTGCCGTGCGGCGTAGGGCTTGTGGCTTGCCAAGTCGTCGAGCCCGGCCTGCTTCAGATCCACGGCGTGAATTTTCGCCAACGTCTGAGCGAGCGAGATGCCGATTTCCCGACGACGATCTTCCGACAACGCTTCCGCCAGAGGCATCCGGTCGACCACTTCGCCGTCGACGAATTCCATCAGGAGCAGCGGAACTTCGGTGACGGCCGGATCCTCGGTCAACCCGAATACTCGCGGCGAAGGTACATCGGTGGACTCGAGAGCGCTCAGGATTCGAGCTTCGCGCGCCACGTCGTGAGCCGAGGCCAGAAGGTGACCCAGCGGTGGGCGTCGCAGCACCCAGCGATGGCCGCCCTGATCACGTACCAGGTACGTGAGATTGGACTGCCCCAGGCCGATTCGGTCGAAGGACAGCGGCCCGCTGAAGTCGATCCCCAGGGCTGCTATCCACCCGGTAACCGCTTCGGTATCGAGTCCCACTACTCCGACGCTAGCCACCGACGGACGCCCCTTGCCGGAACGGGAGTGCGTCACCCAACAACTGGCCACCGTCGATGGTCATGATCTCGCCGGTGATCCACTGGGCTGCATCCGAAACCAGGAAGGCGATGGCAGCGGCCACGTCCTCAGGTTCGCCGATGCGTCCGAGCGCGGTCGACGCGGACACCGCTTCTTCGTGTTCTTTCCACAGTGCTTCGGCGAGTTTGGTTCTCACCACTCCGGGAGCGACCGCATTGACACGAATCTTCGGCGACAACTCGAGCGCCAACTGCTTGGTGATGTGGATCAGAGCAGCCTTCGACGCGTTGTACGTACCGATTCCCGCCTCGAACGCCATGCCGCCGATCGAGGCGGTGTTGACCACGGAACCACCGTGCTCGCCCATCCAGGCCCGCGCTGCGAGGCCGGTCCACAGGACTGGAGCCCACACGTTGACGTCGAAGGTCTTGGCGAAGCGCGAGTGATCCTGATTGATGATCGGCCCGAACGACGGGTTGGTGCCCGCGTTGTTCACCAAGATGTCGAGGCTGCCGAAACACTCGATCGTCTGCTCGACGCACTTGCGGGCAGCATCCTCGTCCGTCGCGTGAGCGCCGACGCCGATCGCGTTGCCCTTCACCTGTGCGGCAGCCGCATCTGCGGATTCCTGTGAGCGTGAGGTCAGTACGACGTTTCCGCCCGCCGCCGCAATCGCCTGCGCGGTGGCGAGGCCGATGCCCCGCGATGCGCCTGTGACGATTGCCGTCTTACCTGTGAGATCCAGTCCTGCCATGTCAGTTCGCCTTGACTTCGCGGTACTTGCGCAGTTCCTGCTTGGCGATGGCGCGCTTGTGCACCTCGTCCGGGCCGTCCGCCAGGCGAAGGGTGCGCATGTGGGCGTAAGCCATCGCGAGCGGGAAGTCGTCGGTGACGCCGCCACCGCCGTGAACCTGGATGGCGCGGTCGATGATCTTGAGCGCGATGTTCGGTGCCGCAACCTTGATGGCTGCGATCTCGGTGCGCGCTTCCTTGTTGCCCACCGTGTCCATCATGTGTGCGGCCTTGAGGGTGAGGAGTCGAACCATCTCGATGTCGATACGAGCCTCGGCGATCCAGTCCTGGATATTCGCGTTGTCACTGACAGGCTTCCCGAAGGTGATGCGGGTGGATGCGCGCTTGCACATCAGTTCCAGTGCGCGCTCGGCCATTCCGATTGCACGCATGCAGTGGTGGATGCGGCCGGGGCCGAGGCGGGCCTGGCTGATCGCGAATCCTTCACCCTCACCGGCGAGAATGTCCTTGGCCGGGACGCGCACGTCCTCGAAAGTGATCTCGCCGTGTCCTTCGCGGTCCTGGTAGCCGAAAACCGGCAGGTTGCGCAGGATCGTGACGCCGGGAGCATCGATCGGCACGACCATCATCGACTGCTGACGGTGGGTGGCGGCATTGAAGTCGGTCTTGCCCATGACGATCAGAACCTTGCAGTTCTGGTGCAAGGCGTTGGAAGCGAACCACTTACGGCCGTTCAGCACGTACTCGTCGCCGTCACGGTCCATACGGAGCTGGATGTTGGTGGCGTCGGAGCTGGCAACCTCGGGCTCGGTCATCGCGAAAGCGGAACGAATTTCGCCTTCGAGAAGCGGCTTGAGGTACTTCTCCTTGTGCTCGTCGGTGCCGAAGAGCGTGAGCACCTCCATGTTTCCCGTGTCCGGAGCGGCGCAGTTGGTGGCCTCGGAGGCCAGGTGGCTGCGGCCCATGATCTCTGCGAGCGGTGCGTATTCCAGGTTCGTCAGGCCGGGGCCCCACTCGGGATGGGGATGGAAGAGGTTCCACAGCCCGCGGGCCTTGGCTTCCTTCTTCAAGTCGTCGATGATCGGCGGCTGGAAGTGCGGGTTACCGGACTCACGCATCTGCTCTTCGTAGACCGCTTCGGCCGGGTAAACGTGCTTGTCCATGAAATCGAGCAGTTCGGCCTGGTACTTCTTGGTGCGATCCGAGAACTCAAACACTGACATGTGAACTCCTGACAGAGAGGGAAGGAAAATTGGGGGCTCGATGTTCGAGATGGCTGTTGACGCCCTCGACGACATCCGGGCCGTGAAATGCGTTCAGCATCAGCGATTCCGCACGCCTGGCGGAATCGGTGAAGGTCGAGTGCGCGTCGGCACTCATCTGAGATTTGATGACGGAGAGGGACGTCGGCGAGCAGTTCGCCGCGATGTCCTCGGCGTAAGCAATCGCCGCGTCCAGAACGTCACCGCCGGTGACCAGGTGGTCGATCAAACCGATGCGGTACGCCTCGTCGGCGTCCACCATCCGACTGGAAAGCAGAAGATCGACTGCTCGACTGTGCCCGACCAAGCGGGGCAACATCCAGGAGATGCCGTACTCCGCAATCAGGCCTCGACGCGCGAACGCGGTAGTGAATCGTGTTGCGCTCGAACCGAAACGAACGTCGCAGTACAAAGCCTCGACCATTCCGAGCCCTGCGGCGACGCCGTTGACGGCGGCGATCAGCGGCTTGCGGATGGTGGTCGGGAAATGACGGTCTCGCGGCCGGACAAGATCACTTTCGGAGACTTCGCCGACGTTCTTCAAATTGCCGAGGTCAGCCCCCGAGCAGAATCCTCGGCCGGAGCCGGTGACAACAATTGCTCGGACACTGGGATCTTCGTCTGCCACGGCCAGAAAGTCGTAGTACTGATCTTCGAGCTCGTTGGTCCACGCGTTGAGAACGCGGGGCCGATTGAATGTCAGAACCAGCACCGCTCCTCTCTGCTCGGAGAGGACGAGTTCCTCGGTCATCGTGTTCCCGCGAGGAGCGACGCCTGGTACCGGCGCATCCCGCGCAGCCAACGGTCGTAGTCGGCGCCCTTCTGCCGGTACATGTCCAGCACGTTCTTGTGCGGAAGGATGAGAAATTCTTCGGCATCCACTGCCGCAAGAACGATTTCGGCGCATTCGGCAGGCTCGAGAACATTGCCTGCCGCAAGCACGGCTCCGGTTGCGGCCTTGCCGACCGGATCGCCGGAGTTCTCACCTTCGTAGAGAAGCTTGGTGTTGACGCCCATCGGGCACAAGCAACTGACGCGAACACCCTGATCTCCGTAGGTGATCGAGAGCCACTCGGCAAACGCGACCGCGGCATGTTTGGTCACCGAGTACGCGGCGGACCCGACCTGACTGAGCAAGCCGGCCGCAGAGGCCGTGCTGATGAAGTAGCCCTCCCCGCGCTCCGTCCAGCCTGGGACGAGGAGCCTGGCAGCGCGAATGTGGGCGCGAACGTTGACGTCGATCGTCGTGTCCCAGACGTCTTCACTGATGTCGAGGCCCATGCCACCGGTAACGCCGGCATTGGCGAAGTAGAGGTCGACCGGGCCGAATTCCTTTTCCGCCTGCGCGATCAGGCCCGCAATGACCGTCTCGTCGGAGACGTCGCCACCGGCAGACACGGCCGCTCCGGGACGCTCCGCGTTGATCGCCTCTGCTACTGCCGAAGCTGCTGCCCCGTCCAGGTCAGCCACTACGACGCGAGCACCCTCGGCAGCCAGTCGCTCGGCCAGTGCACCGCCGATTCCCCCGCCGCCACCGGTGACAATTGCTACCTTCTGGGCAACCTTCATGAGCGATTCCTCTCGCTTGCGTCATACCTACGCGCTGACAGTGATCCACGTCTCCCCTCATGTATAGTTGAATCCGGCGTCAGTTTCAACCGTCGAATCGCGACGGTCACCCGAACGGCCCGTTCCGACCTCCTGAACTGCGAGTAAAGGGATAACGATGACTGAAAACCAATTGCCCGTCCGCCCGTCCACCTTCGCCGAGCTCGAGAAGCTCATCGGCCAGGAACTTGGCCCGACGGAGTGGTACGACATCACCCAGGAGCGCATCAACGCGTTCGCCGAAGCCACAAACGATCATCAGTGGATTCATGTCGACCCGGAACGAGCCGCATCGAGCCCGCTCGGCAGCACGATCGCGCACGGACTCTTCAGCCTCTCGCTGGGCCCCCAGTTCTCCTACCAACTCATCCACTTCGACGGCTTCGCCCACAGCCTCAATTACGGCTACGACAAGGTTCGCTTCCCCGCTCCCGTTCCCGTGGGATCCCGGGTCCGCATGCGCGCAACCGTCGTGTCCGCGGAGCAGTTGCCCGGCGGAATCCAAGTGAAGATGAGCCAGGTGGTCGAGCGCGAGGGTTCCGACAAGCCCGTCGTGGTCGCCGAATCCGTCGCTCGCGTCGTCGAAAAGAGCTGACCGAAAAGAGCTGAACCGAGACTGGGACGCCCGGCCGCTCGAACATCTATGCAGCCGGGGCGGCCCACCTCGTCAGAGACGGTCGGGGAACTTCAGAGCGTTCGCCCACAGATCGGTCACAGTGGCGACAATCTGATCGAACTCCGGTGAACGCCCGTCCACCTCACCCTCACGAAGGGTGAACAGACTGTAGGCGAGTCGACTCACCATGCCGGACAGAGCAATCGACGCCGTCATCGGATCCAGCGTCGCGTCCGCGATGCCGCGGGACTGCAGATCTGCAATCCCGCGGGCATTGCGGCGTATGAACGCATTGGCACGCTCGCTGCGGAACTTCCGGAACTCCGGGTCGATGTGAGCAACCTGCTCCATGAGCCCCATCAACTTCGCATTGCGTTGATACGCGGCCAGATACGCTCGATTACTTGCCTCGAGCACGGCGTACGGATCGTCCGCACCCGCAACGCGTCCCATGCCCGGGTGCATCATGTCGTCTCGCGCGACCTCGAGGACGGCGGCGAACACCTCTTCCTTGTTCGCGAAGTACGTGTAGAACGATCCCGTCGCGCAACCGGCCTCTTTGGCGATGTCGATCAAACGTGCATCGAGATAGCCACTGCGCTCGAAAACCTTACGGGCAGCAGCAACCAAAGCCGCACGCGTGCGTGTCCCCCGCTCGGTGGTCGGTCGATCCCGGAGCAGCGCGGGCGGAGCCACCGGCAAGGCGGCAATTCGCGATTCGTCGTCGAGCACGGTGCGCTCCTCATCCTTCCGATCAACATCATTTTCGGGACAATCCCAGCAGACTCGATGTTGACGCCGGATTCAAGTGTACGCTCTGGTGAGACCCAGGACACACAATCGGTCGATTCCTCCCGAAAGGCAGAACCATGGTTAGCGTTCTCGACCCGGTGACCCGTCACGCGGAAGCCACTCCGGAAAATATTGCAATTCGCGGCACGGATAATCATTGGACATACCGACAGCTCCACGACGCGTCTTTGGCGTTTGCCGGCCGCATTCGCGACGAAGGGTTGAGCATCGGCGACCGGGTTCTGCTCGCGGCGCCGTCGGTGCCTGAATTCATCGTGGCGTACATGGGGATTCAGGCTGCAGGTTGTGTCGTGGTGCCCATCAACACGATGTCGGCGCAACCCGAAGTCGAGTACGTACTGGACGACGCCGAGATTTCGCTGGCGATCGCCTGGCACCAGCTCGGTCCCGCAGTTCAGGATGCAGGGAGTGCGCGCGGCGTCCCGGTGTGGACGCTCACCGAAGAATCGGCGAAGGCCGACCATCCACCGGCAACGGTGGTCGACCGCGACGCAGCGGACACCACGGCGATTCTCTACACCTCCGGTACCACCGGACGTCCGAAGGGCGCTCAGCTGACAGTCGGGAATCTGTTGTCTGCCGGTGAGATCGGCGCCGAGAGCAGCCGCGGAAATCCCTCGGACCGCACCGGTACCGGACTGCCGCTCTTTCACATCTTCGGCCAGGGTTCGGTCATGATGGCAACCTTCACCGGCGGCGGATCACTGTCCCTGCTCGCCCGGTTCGACCCGGCCGCCATGCTCGATCTGGTGCGTCGGGACAAGCTCACCATCATGGCCGGCGTCCCCACCATGTGGAATGCCATGCTGCACGCCGCAGCCGACGTGGACAGCTCCGACTTCGAACAACTGCGGATCGCAATCTCCGGTGGCGCATCACTTCCCGGTGAAGTCGCTCGCGCCTTCGAAGCACGGTTCAACTGCACAATCCTCGAGGGCTACGGCCTGACCGAGACGAGCGCATTCGGAACTTTCAACAGCATCGACCGCGTCGCAAAGATCGGATACACCGGCCGCGCCGTACCGCGCACCGAGGTCGAGGTCCGTGATCACGACGGAAATGTCTGCCAGGCAGGCACAGTGGGCGAGGTATTCATCAAAGGACCGACGGTCATGAAGGGCTACTGGAAGCGCCCGGCCGACACGGCCGCCGTCCTGTCCGACGACGGATGGTTCCGCACCGGAGACCTCGGCGAGACCGACGCCGACGGTGACCTTCGCATCGTCGACCGCGTCAAGGACCTCATCATCCGCGGTGGATACAACGTCTATCCAGGCGAGGTCGAAGAGGTGCTCTACCAGCACCCCGACATCATCGAGGCCGCGGTGATCGGTATACCCGACGACTACTACGGCGAGGAGGTTGCGGCGGTGGTGGCCGTGCGCCCAGGCTCCGACCTCGAAGCAGATGACGTCACCTCGTGGGCTCGGGAACGTCTGTCCGCCTATAAGATTCCGCGGGTGGTCCAGTTCATCGACGCGCTCCCGAAGGGTTCGACGGGAAAGATCCTCAAGCGATCGATCGACCGCACCGAACTCCGCGCCCAGAAGCAGAACTGAAAACACAGGTGAACCCCGGCGAGATTTCGCCGGGGTTCACCTGTCCATGCGCTCAGAGTGCCCTGTCCATGCGCTCAGAGTGCGTCGAAGTACTCGATCTGCGGGGCGCCTGCGAGGAAGGGCGCCATCGCCTTTCCCGCGGCCTGGAAATGCTCGGACGATCCATGGGCCTTGATCGCAGCACTGTCTTGATACAGCTCCATGAACTTGTAGGAATTCGTATCCGTCTTCGAGCGGATCAGTTGATACAGAACCGTTCCGGGCTCTTCCGTGCGCACCTTCTCGGCAAGTTCGGCGACTACGGCTTCGAACTGTTCGCCGCTTCCGTCTTTGACGGTGATATCCGCGATGACAGCAATCATTCATTCCTCCAAAAGTGTTCCAGCAGAATTCGAGTGTTACCGAGAACCTACAGTTTCACTGCATGGGCAGTAGTCCGAACGTCGATTCCAACTGCCTGCGAGTGCTTTCCGCATCGGTGTGGAGAATGCCGGCGATCCCCAATCGTGCCGCGCCGTCGAGGTTCTGTTGCAGGTCGTCGATCATCACGGCACCTTCGGGCGCAACACCCAGCCGCTCGCACGCGATGGTGTAGATCTGACGAGAGGGCTTACGAATCCCGACTTCCGAGGAGATCACCACTTCGTCGGCGAGGTCCTCGAGCACAAAACCCGCGTAGCAATCACGCCCGAAAGCATTGGACACGAGCGCAACAGGGTGACCCGCCGCTCGGACGTCCGCAATCAGTCGCACCATCTCTTCGTCTCGGACAAGCCCGGCCTGCATACGGTCGACCAATCCTTCGCTGTCCACGACGGCGCCGTGCGCTCGTAGACGTTCTCCGAATCCTGCTTCGAAGGCCTCCTGGTCGATCTTTCCGGATTCGTGATCGGAGAGCAGTTTCTTCGAGACGTCGTCGCGGGAGAGCAGGGTCAACGGAAGTCGTGGGTCGCCGCCAAGCGAGGCCCCGAAATCTTCGAAGGCCCGCAGCACACTGGAGGTGAGAACTCCACCGAAATCGACGAGCACTGCCGTACGCGTGGGTGTCATTGCTCCATCAGACACCAAACATGAACCCGGCGTCAACATCAATTTTGGCGTAGCGAGAATTGCAAAGTGTTGATCCACAACCGGTTGACGGTATCGAGCAGACCGTCGAAGGTCACTCCGGCGGCGCCGTCCTCGCCGCCGCGGGATACGAAGTACCCGAACGCAAGTCGACTGATCATCCCGGAGAGTGCCCGAGACGTCAGTAGCGGATCCAGATTCGCGTCCGCCAGTCCGGCTTTCTGCAGCTTCTCGATACTGCGCGCGTTGCGTCGAACAAACGCGTCAGCACGCTCGAGGCGGAGAACCCGGAACTCCGGATCGATGCTTGCTACCTGCTCGAGCAGTCCCATCAGCTTCGCGTTACGTCGGTACGCCTCGAGGTACGCGCGGTTGCTCGCCGCGATGACCTCAGCGGGATCCGCGCCTTTCGGAGTGTGCGGCATACCCGGATGCATCATGTCTTCGCGTGCCAACTCCATCACTGCCGCGAAGATCTCTTCCTTGCTCGCGAAGTAGGTGTAGAAGGTACCGGCCGAGCACTGCGCCTCCACAGTGATGTCGATCAGCCGCGAGTCCAGATAGCCGGACCGTTCGAAAACGGTGCGGGCCGCATCGATCAACGCTCGACGCGTACGCAAACCACGCTGAGTGGAGGGGAGTTCCCGTGACACTGTCGACGAAGCATCTTCGGAGCCTGTGCGTGCTGCAGCCATGCTCCAGTTATACGTCAGACGCCCGCTACCGGTGACCGATAGCGGGCGTCTACTCGAAACCGAAAGAGTTACTTGGCGTACAGGTGCGCGCCCGGAATTGCGTTCGGATCGTCCCGAACTTCCTTCGGGTTGGTCTCTTTCAGCACCCAGGCACTGAAGAAGGTCACCAGACCCATGAGGGCTACGAACACGGCAACCCATGTAGTGGTCCCGGTCTTCGCGATGAGTGCCGTCATGATGAACGGAGTACCACCGCTGACCGTGATCGCCGCCAGCTGGTACGCCAACGATGCTGCCGAGTAACGCACGTTGGGCGCGAACAGCTCACCCATGTACGCAGCGATCGGCCCGTAGGTCATCGACTGGAACACGCTGCCGACTGTCACCGCGATGAAGAACAGCGGCAGGGACTTGGTGTTGATCAACCAGAAGTACGGGAATGCCCAGACCACGATCGCCGCGGCGCCGATCAGGATCATCGGACGACGACCGATCTTGTCGGACATCTTCCCGGACCACAGCACCACACCGACTGTCAGCAACGCACTCAGGAGCGAGATGATGAGCAGTGAGTTCCGCTTCAACCCCAGTTCGGTTGTGCCGTAGCTGAGCACGCCGGCGATGCTGATGTAGAACAGTGCATTGGTGGCGGCCAGAAGTCCGCAGCCAAGCAGGATCTTGCGCCAGTGATCCTTGAGCGCCTGCGCCAGTGGAGCCTGAACGACCACGTCCTTTTGGTTCTTCTTGGCGTCTTCCTGCAACTCGAGGAATTCCGGCGTGTCCTCGACCTTCGTCTGGATGTACAGAACCACGGGGAAGAGCAGCGCGCTGGCGAAGAACGGAACCCGCCAACCCCAGCTCAGGAATGCTTCGTTGGAAATGGTCGCGGTCGCGACGAGGAAGACCAGGTTGCCAAGCACTACACCGAACGAAACACCCATCTGACCGAAAGTGCCTGAGAATCCGCGCTTCTTGGGACTCGCTGATTCGGTGAGGAGAAGGACGATTCCGCCCCACTGGCCACCGCAGGCGAGACCTTGGATGAATCGCAGTGTCACGAGGAGAATCGGAGCGACTACGCCGATTGCCGAAGCACTCGGAATCGCGCCGATCAGGAACGTCGCGACAGCCATCAGCAACAGGCAGGTGACGACGGCGGGCTTACGTCCGTACTTGTCGCCGAAGTGTCCGGCGACCAAACCGCCGATGGGGCGGGCAACGAAGCCGGCCCAGAACGTACTGAACGAGAGCAGTGTGCCCATCAGTGCGGATGAATCGGGGAAGAACACATGCGGAAAGACCAGTGCCGCAGCCGTTCCGTACAGGAAGAAGTCGTACCACTCGATGGAACTGCCGAGCAGTCCCGCGCCTAGAAGTTTGCGGTGCGCCTTCTTCTTCTTCCGTTCCTGATCGGACAGGCCCCCTGCCTGCGTGCTCGAATCCACTGCCGATCTCGTCATGGGTTACTCCTCGATGGGTCGGACGCTCGTCGCGCCGGGAGTTGAGAAGCGGAACCGGGCCAGAAGTAGAAACTGACACCAACTTCAACTCTGTGGCGTTGCGATCAGTCTGCGATACAAAAAGAGTGATGTCAATCACTGAAATGCATTGCCGCATAGGGGACTAAATCCCCTACCGATGCTCGTCAGCCACCACGACGAATGGCCGGCTCACCTTGTCGGCGGCCGGCAATTCGTTTGTCAGGTAGATCTAGTTCGGTACCCGCAGTTCACGACGAAGAATCTTGCCGCTCACTGTTTTCGGCAGGTCGTTCATGACCTCGACGATGCGTGGATACTTGTATGCTGCAAGCCTTTCCTTGCAGAACTCGACCAGATCCTCGGTGGTCGCCTCGAAACCGTCCTTGAAAGACACGAAGGCCTTCACGGTTTCGCCCCGATACGGATCCATGACACCGACGACGGCAGCTTCTCGTACGGCGGGGTGTTCGTAGAGAACATCTTCCACTTCGCGTGGCCACACTTTGAAGCCCGACGCATTGATCTGATCCTTCATCCGGTCGACGATGTAGAACCAACCGTCGCCGTCCATGAATCCGATGTCGCCGGTGTGAAAACGCCCGTCCGGCATGGCATGCGCGGTTTCGTCCGGCTTGTTCCAGTAACCGAGTGCAACCTGAGGCCCGGAGACCACGATCTCGCCGTACTTCCCGATCTGTACCGGCTTGTCGTTCTCGTCCACCACCTCGGCGTACGTATTCGATACCGGTACGCCGACAGCAACGGCCCCCGACGCCGGATCTACCGGCGCTTCACGCGAATTCGGCACCACGATTGCCGGGCTGTTCGTCTCGGTCAGCCCGTAGCCGTTGTGAATGTAGTGACCGAACTTCGCCCGGAACGCTTCCAACGCCGCGTGCGGGATCGGCGCGCCACCTGAATACACCGACTCGAGAGAGCTCAAAGATTCCTTCGAGACTGCGGCGCTGTCCGTCCACGCGATGAATACCGTGATCGCTCCGATGATCGCGGTAGCCCGATGCTCCGAAATTGACTCCGCTGCAACGATGGGATGGAATCGGCAGGTCAGAATCGTGGGCGCGCCGGCCAGGAGTGGAGCCGCGACGTGCCCGATCAACCCGGTGATATGGAACAGTGGCGCCACCGCGAACATCGCGCCGCCGGGGCGCAACCCCAGCCAGTCCCGATAGATCTGCGCTGCGAACACGACATTTGAGTGCGAGTTCATCGACCCCTTCGGCGGGCCGGTTGTCCCTGACGTATAGGGAAGGTAGGCAAGGTCTTCCGGGGACAGATCGACCTTCTCGGGCTTCTGCCCTCGATGAGCCTCGATCAATTCCAGTAGATCCGGAAATCCATCGTGCCGAATCCTGGACGCCGAACCGAAGATCCGTTCATCGTCGCGCGACTGAAAATCCAGTTCCGACGTGGTGATCACCCGTCTCACTGCGGTGCCCTCGGACGCAGTCGCCACGGTCTCGGCCGAGGACTCGAGACAGATGACTGCCGCCGCTCCGCTGTCGGCCAGTACGGTGGACAGCTCACGGTCGCGGTACATCGGATTGACCGGAACGACGACGGCACCGAGCTTCCAGACCGCGACTGTCGCGATCACGAACTGCGGAACATTCTGCAGGACAAAGGAAACTCTGTCTGCGAACCCGATTCCATCCTTGGCGAGGGCTACGGCAAGCGCATCCGACATCTCGTCGAGCTCGGCAAAGCTGACGGTCCTGTCGAAGTACCTGATGATCGGGGCAGTGCGATCGCGCTCCAGCGAAGCACGGAACATCGCGAGGGCGTCGACGTGCTCGATGTCTACGTTCGGCGGAGTGTCGGCGTCGTAATTGGCGAGCCAGGGCTTGCTCTCGTACACGTTGGTCATATCTCAGCTCTCGAAGTACCGACGTGGGTTGTCCACCAGCATCGCCTTGACCTGGTCTTCGGTGACACCACGTTCGAGCAGCGCAGGAATGACATCATCACTGATGTGGGTGTAGTTCCAGTTCGGAAGTGCCACTTCTCTTGCAGCACTGGGGAAGTAGTCGATGAAACACGACGCGTCATGTGCCAGAACCATCTTCTCCGCGTAACCGCGACGGGCCATCTCCACCACCGTGTTGACACGATCCTCGAACGACAGGAACGGTTCGAGACCGAAACGGTCCATCCCCAGTAGCGAACCGGCATCGGCCAGCGCACACAGGTAGTCGAGATCGGTGGTGTCGCCGGAGTGACCGATGACCACCTTGGTCAGATCCGCGCCCTCTTCGGCCAGAACCTTCTGCGCGACCAGCCCGGATTCAGTGTGCGGATTGGTGTGCACGGTGATCGGCACTCCCGTTTCCACCTGCGACTGTCCGACCGCGCGCATGACCCGCTCGACGCCGGGGGTAAGGCCCGGCTCCTCGATGGCGCACTTCAGGAAGGAGGCTCGGACACCGGTTCCGGCGATTCCTTCCCTGATGTCCTTGACGAACAGTTCGACCATCGGCTCGGGGCCGTCGAACAGCAATCCCGGTCCGGTGTAATGGAATTGGAAGGGAATGTCGTTGTAGGTGTAGATGCCGGTAGCAACGATGATGTTGAGATCGACCTGCTCGTTGATCCGGACGATTCGCGGAATGTACCGGCCGAGGCCGATCACCGTGGGATCGACGATCGTGCTGATTCCGCGGGACTTCACCTCGGTCAGCTTTGCCACCGCGTCCGCTACCCGTACTTCCTCGTCCCAGGGTTCGGGGTAGTCGGGGTAGTTCTGGCGCAACTCCTCACCCAGAACGAAGACATGCTCGTGCATCAACACCTTTCCCAGATCGGCTGTATCCACCGGCCCACGAACGGTTTGTACTGAACTCATCGATCGAACCCCTGACTGTGATCGCCATCACTAACATGAGACAATGAGCTAGTGTGTCTCACGTGGCCAGGTTCGTCAATAGGCTCGATCCCCCGAGGCTCACCATTTTTCAACGGCCGAAATTGTGCAGTACCGGACAACCGGAGAGAATGTCCCGATGCCTACCGACCTCGAACGCCGACGCGCGATCGACACCGCCGCGAGCATGTACCTCGCGGAGGAACCACTCGACATGTCACTGCTCGCCGAACGTCTCGGCGTAGGGCGCGCGACGCTGTACCGCTGGGTCGGCAACCGCGACGAGCTGCTCGGAACAGTGCTGGCCGAGGCCACCGAACGGACATACCGAAAGGCGATGTCACAGGCGTCGGGGCAAGGTCCGGAGTACATTCTCGACGTCTTCGGCCGCGTCATGCGATCGGTGGAATCGTCGACAGAACTGCGCGCGCTGACCAAACGCGAACCGATGGTGTTCATCAAACTCGCGATGATGCCCGGCTCCATCGAATCGATCTCCGCCTCCATCACCGCAGAAATCCTGCAATCCCAGGTCGACGCCGGCCAGCTGACGATCACGCTCTCGCCGCAAGTGCTGGGCGAAGCCCTCGTTCGCATCTGCGACGTACACCTCTACGCCCCCCTGCTCGGCCGAGAAAAGGCCGAGATCGAGACGGCCCTCGACCTGATCGCACTGCTCCTCGGCGTCACCCGCAACTGACACGCTTCGACCGCGTGAACACTACGGCGACACACCGGCCACCCGAGTCCTCAGACGTCTGATGAGTTGTTACTCTTTCGGTACCCACCCGAGAGGCAAGCCGTGTCCGACGACCACACAGGATTCACACTTCGCAGTGGTCCGCTGGTACCGCAACTCGAACAGTTGCTGCGCGGGCGAATCATGCATGGAACGTGGGCGCCGTCCGAGCGCATACCGAGCGAGGCGGCCCTCGCCGTCGAACTCGGCGTCGGGCGTTCCTCGATTCGCGAGGCAATCCGCCTCCTCGCTCGCGACGGACTACTCGAAGTCCGACACGGCGTAGGAACCTTCGTGGCTGCCGCGTCCGAACTCGAGCACGTCGACGAATTCACCAAACTTCTTCGACGCTCGAGGATCCTCGAGGTCTTCGAAGTCCGTCGCGCACTCGAGATCGAGGCCGCCAGACTGGCCGCGGAGCGGGTACAACCCGAGGACCTCGACGGCCTGCGGCGTCGACTGACCATGCGACACAGTCATTTCGAGGGTGATGTCGAGAAGTTCGTCGACGTCGACCTCGACTTCCACACCGAAGTCGTTCGGCTGTCCGGAAACGCAGTTCTGCTCTCGCTTTTCACGTCGGTGCGTCCACTCCTTCGTGAATCCCTCGTCGAGATGATGGCCCACGAGGCCGGCGTCCCCGACACCTCACATGCCCATGATCAGTTGGTCGAGGCCCTTCAAGACGCCGACCCAGAAGCCGCGGTAGCGGCAACTCGAGCAAACATCGACACCGTCCTACGACGACTGCGTGTGCTCGACGCCTAAGAGAGGTTAGTTCTCGTGCAACACCCCACCGGCACAGTTCTGTCGACCGAACACGTGGATCTCGTCCGCGACGGCCGATACTTGTTGAAAGACATCAACATTTCGATCGAACCCGGACAACACTGGGTCCTCCTCGGCGCGAACGGCGCGGGCAAGAGCACGCTTCTGAGCCTGCTCGGAGCAACCGCCCACCCGACTCGCGGTTCCGTTTACGTCCTCGGCCACAAGTTGGGCCGCGTCGACATGAGGGAACTGCGGATGGACATCGGGCACGTGAACCCTCGTCACACGATCGGAATTCCGATCACCGTCCGCAACGTCGTGATCACCGGCCTCACCAACACCACCGAGGTGATGCCGCGCTGGTCACCGACGCCGGAGCAAGAGGCTCACGCCGACGCACTGATCGATCTACTCGGAATGAGTCCGCGTTCGGACGCACTGTGGCCCAACTTGTCCCAAGGCGAACGGGGACGAGCCCTGATCGCCCGCGCACTCATGGTCGAACCGCGCCTGCTTCTGCTCGACGAACCGGCGACCGGGCTCGATCTTGCTGCACGCGAACAACTCTTGACGGCACTGGACGACCTCCGCAATCAGAACCCGTCACTTGCCAGCATCCTCGTGACGCACCACATCGAGGAGATCCCCAGCACCACCACACATGCTCTTCTGATCAAGGACGGCGTCGTGACCGCCAGCGGCCTCGCCGAGGATGTGATCACCACCCAGAACATCAGCGAGTGCTTCTCGCATCCCATCGAGATCGAGCGTCGTGGTGGTCGGTGGAATGCTCAGTCGCGGCCACGCGAAAGAGTGTGACCGACAGTAGTTTCAGAGACGCCTGGCGCCGGGTCCCTCCCGGCCCAGTTCGTCTCCAGGGTTGAGCAGGTTGCATGTTTTCAGTGACAGACACCCGCAGCCGATACAGCCCGTCAGTTCGTCCTGCATCCGGTTGATGGCCTGCTTGCGATCCTCGAGGCGCTGATTCCACTCCGTGGAAATCTTGCGCCAGTCTTTCTTCGTCGGAGTTCGCCCCTGCGGCAACGATCCGAATACTTCGGCAACTTCGGCCAGGGGTATCCCGAATCTGACTGCCAACTGGATCAGCGACACCCGCCGGATCGAGTGCCGCGGGAACTTCCTCATATTTCCTGCCGTCCGCTCCGCAGGAACCAGACCGAGTGTTTCGTAGTAGCGCACAGCCGACACGGCGACGCCAGTGCGCTCCGATACCTCGCCGATCGAGAGAAGTTCGTCACTCTTACGGATCATTCGGCCTCCCAATGGCTGCGCGACATTGACCTGAAGCGCACTCGAGATTCTACCTTCGACAACATGCACTCCCCCACCGATGCTCCCACCGGAACCTGGCGGCAGCTCCTGAGCGGTCGATACCTCGGCACCGCTACCGTCCTCGCAGGCGGCGTTGCGCTGTACGCGACCAACGTCTACCTGACGACCAGCCTGCTTCCGACTGCCATCGACGACATCGGCGGTCAGCAGTACTACGCCTGGACCGCGACGGTCTTCCTCATTGCTTCCGTCATCTCTTCGATGTTGGTCACCAACGTCCTCGCTGCCAGGGGACCGCGCGGGGCCTACCTGATCGGCCTCGCGATCTTCGCGCTCGGCACCGTTGTCTGTGCGGTCAGCCCGACGATGGAATTGCTGTTGGTCGGCCGCACGATCCAGGGTTCGGGCGGTGGCCTGCTGGCCGGTCTCGGTTACGCCGTCATCAATGCCGCGCTCCCCAGACATCTGTGGACTCGCGGGGCCGCGCTGGTTTCGGCGATGTGGGGAGTCGGCACCTTCGCCGGCCCTGCAATCGGCGGTGTCTTTGCTCAGTTCGGAGCCTGGCGATGGGCTTTCGGCGTCCTGGTCATCGCGACGATCGCAGTCGCCGCTCTCGTCCCCAGCGCGCTACCGGCACATGAACCGGGCAGCACCACCAGTAGCCCGGTGCCGGTCCTCTCGCTGGCATTGCTGACTGCGGCAGCTTTGCTGGTCAGCGTTGCCGGAATTCTGTCCAACCTCGCCGTGACCGCCGCAATGGTTCTCGCCGCTGTGCTGCTACTGATCGCTTTTGTCGCCGCTGACCGTCGCTCGCGCCACGGCGTACTACCGCCGTCGACGTTCAACGCGTCGTCCCTCAAATGGGTGTACCTGACCATCGTCGTCCTCGCTGTCGCGTCGACCGTCGAGACGTTCATTCCACTCTTCGGGCAACGACTTGCCGGCCTGGCGCCGCTCGCGGCCGGATTCCTCGGGGCCGCACTCGCTCTCGGCTGGACTCTCGGCGAAATCCCGAGCGCCTCGGCAACAGCCCCTCGTATCGTGCGACGAATCGTTGTCAGCGGTCCGATCCTCGTCGCGATCGGGTTGGGCATCATGGCAGCATTTCTCACCGAACACGCCGGCGCCGGTGCGGTGGTCGCGTGGGTGATCGGACTGCTGTTCGCCGGCGTCGGAATCGGCATCGCCTGGCCTCATCTTGCAGTCGGGGCGATGACCTCGGTCACCGATCCCGGAGAAGGTGCGCGTGCCTCCGCTGCCATCAACACCGTTCAGCTGATCGCCAATGCCTTCGGTGCAGCCCTGGCCGGAGTGCTGGTCAACATCGGCGAACCGTCGACGCTTCGTTCTGCGCAATTGCTTCTCTTCACCTTCGCCGCTGTCTCGATCATCGGCATTGCCGTGGCAGCTCGCGCACTTCCGCGAACGCCCGACAAAATCGGCAGCCCCGAAATCGTTCACGACGCTCGCTAAACTGTGAGAAACCCACACGGAGGAGTTGGCCAGTGACAGAACCGGATCCGGGCACAGTGGAAACCGACTTCCCGAAGACGGGAGCTCCCGCACAGCGCGCGCTGATCGCAGCGGGTTACACCCATCTCGCGCAGCTGACGTCCGTGTCCGAGAAGGAACTCGGCGCTTTGCACGGGATGGGACCGAAGGCCTTGAGGATTCTGCGCGAAGCACTCGCCGAACGTGGTCTGAGCTTCGCCGACTGAGCTCTCACATCAGACCAGGCTCGCCCGCACCTGGTTGCCACCTTCGCGCTTCGCTTCGTACATCACCGAGTCCGCGACGCGGAAGAGTTCGGCAAAAGCAGCGTCGACGGACTCACCCGGATTCCGGGGCGCGGTGCGGATCGCCATTCCGATGCTCGCGCTCGTCGGAGGGTCATCGTTCGCTCCGTCCATCGCGGAGCGGATCTGTCCTTCCAGCCTGGAGATCACGCTGACCGGTACCCGTTCGACCACGACGAACTCGTCACCGCCCATACGAGCAGTCAAGGCGGACTGGGTTGTCCACAAACGGATGCGCAGTGCAGTTCGCATGATCGTGCTGTCTCCCACGTCATGGCCGTGAACGTCGTTGATCGTCTTGAAGCGATCGAGGTCGATCACCACTACGAGCAGTGCATCCGCTTCGGTGACCGGAGCGCCCATCAAGTCATTCACCCGACGCGCCAATCCGCGACGGTTGAGCAGTCCGGTCAACGGGTCGATGTCGGAGGTAGTGGCATCCGAACCCAGGACCGCCAGAACAATCTGTGACACAACAGGAATCACGATGATCGTAGCCAGCACAACCGAGATCTTCGCCAGTCCCAAGCCGACGTCCGCTGCTGGCCCGAACAACAAAGTCCACCCCGAAAGCACCGTGACGGTCGAGGCGAAGACCAAGTGACCGACTTGGAGTTTCGGATTGTGGAAGAACGCGATGTAGCCGCCGATCGACGCGAAAACGACGCACGCGATGAGTCGTCCCAGCGGTTCCGAGTCGGTTGCGGCCGCCGCCGCAATCGCGACGTCGGAACCCACGACAAAGGTGTACGACCACAGCGGCGTAGGCGGAAACAGCCACCAGATCAGGGCCGCGCCGAGGCACAGCGCGATGACCGCCAGATTGACCGCTCGCCAGAACGTACCTTGCGGACCGACGTCACTGAATCGCGCCGACAGCAACACCAGCCCCATCCAGAATGCTGTTCCGCCGACCAGCGCCCGGCAGGAAGTCAAGAACCCGCGGTCCTCGAGGTACCTGCTGAAACTGTGGAACTGGTCCGGCAACTGCCACCAGCGCATGACGACGTCGACCAAACCGTTCATCGCCGATCAGCCGATGCAGCTCCGCAACTTTTGGGCGTACTTCGACGAAACGGACTCGCTGACTTCCCCCCGGAGCACACTGGCATATCCGGCAGCATAGTCAGCGGCGACAGACAAAACCGTTCTGCCGGATTTGAATCGGTCGATCAACTCAAAGCGTCGTAGGCCGCCGATACGTACTGCGCCGATCTCTCGGAACCGAGCAGACCCGGCCCCATCTTGTTCATCACGTACGAGAACGTCATGCGCTTCTCGGTGTCGATGATGATCTGCGAGCCACCCCAACCTCCCCAGAAGCAGATTCGCCCCTCCGGAATGAACGGGACGGACTCGGGCGTCGGCAATCCGAATCCGACACCGAAGCGGACCGGCACGCCGAGGACGAGGTCGACCCCGTACGACTGCTCCTCGAAGATCTTGTCGATCGTTTCCTCCGACAGCAAGCGAACGTCACCGACCTTGCCACCGCACGCGATCACCGATTGGATCCTTGCGAGTGCCCTCGCATTCGAATGACCGTTGGCCGCACCGATCTCGGCGGCGCGCCACCCGTCGGTCCACGAACCTGTAGCGTCAGCCGGCGGCGCGGTGAATGTCTTCACCATGATGTTGTCCATCCCGAGTGCCGCGATGTCGATCGGCAAAGGCGGTGGCGCAATCACATTCGAGACTCGCCCGTATTCCGACTTCGGCAAGCCCAGGCGGAAATCAGCATCGAGCGGGCCGGCGATTTCCTCGTCGATGAAGCTACCGAGGGTTCGTCCGTCGATGCGCCTGACGACCTCGCCGATCAGGTGGCCGTAGTTGAGGGCGTGGTATCCGGATGCCGTACCCGGTTCCCACCACGGAGCCTGTGTCGCCAACCGGGCGGTGGCATATTCGTCGTCGCAAATGTTCTCGAGGGTGAACGGTTGATCCCACCCCGACACACCCGAGGTGTGCGACAACAGTTGCCGGACCCGAATTCGGTCCTTGCCCGCTGCTGCGAATTCCGGCCAGTACTGCGCGACCGGGGCGTCGAGATCAAGCAACCCGCGGTCGACGAGCATGAGCGCGGCCAGCGCGGTCACGGTCTTGCTGCAGGACCAGACATTGGTGACGGTGTCGCGAGACCAAGGAGCAGTGTGCTCGACGTCGACCCAACCGCCCCACATGTCGACGACGGATTCGCCGTCGATCGTCAGTGCGATCGCTGCCCCGACGTCCTCGCCGGAATCGAGATTGCGTGCCAGCGCCTCCTTCAAGCCAGAGAATCGCTGGTCACATACGCCTTCGATGTTCGCCACTGACAGCCTCCACAGGAATGATGAAACTTGACGTCAACTTCAACTACGTTGAGTATGTGTCCGATTCACCTGTGGTGTCAATCACTTCAAGTGCCAGAGTCGGCTCAGACCAACGGGATTCCCTTGGCGATGCGCCGACGCAGATCCCAGAGATAGAAGTTGTAGGGAAACATCCGCAGAATCTTCGGACTGAACCGATTGACCAGCGCGGCGACGCGCATGGATCGGTCGAAGTTACGCTGCTGACGCACTGACCACGGGAGCCGCATTTCGTCACGAAAGGCTTGGGGCAGGAACCCGGTGGTGACAAATCGGTTGAGCGGACCGACCACGGGATGCAACAGCTTCGGAGTGAAGGTCGCCGACGCGATCCCGTAGAGATGCTCACGAATCGTCTCGTCGATCGCCACCTTGTCGAGGTTCTCGTTCCAGTAGACCTCGAACGCATCCCGGTCCGCCGGCCACATGTCGCGTCGCATCTGAAGGGTTGTACCGAACGTGGCGCTGCGCTGATAGAACGCATCCCGGGTTACCGGATCGAGATCCCCGTACAAGATTTTGTAGACGTCCTCGAAGCCTCGGTACAGGCAGGCGGCTACCCACAACTGCAGTTCGGGATCGAACGCGTTGTATTCGACCGCGCTGTTCTCATCGGAGCGAACGTGCTTGTGAGAGCCGTTGACTGCGCGTCGGTACAGCTTCTTTTCTTCGTCCGTCGCCAGGCTCGCCACCGCGAGATACGTCAGCGTCGTCCGGGTTCGCTTCACCGGATGCCGATCCAACCGACCCGTCTCGACCTTGCTCTCATACACGCCGTACCCCACCGCCGGGCGCGCCAACTGCATGATGACGTTGGCGCCTGCGGCCAACAGTCCGAGCCCGGACATCGCCTTTTCAACCTCGGCGTCGATGTCGACCGCCTGGACGCCGACCGCTCCGATGCCGCCTACCACCGCTTCCTCGCGCCCGTCCATCGAATCCCTACTCACCGTCATGGCAGAACCCCTTCGAGTCGATATCTGCGAACGCATGTTCTCAGATGAGTGAAACGCCGAAATTCCGAGATGTCAAGCAATCTCGGGATGCAAAGATGGTCTTCATGAATGACCAACCGCGTTCGTACGGTGGCGTCGACGGCGCGCTCCGCATAGCCCAACGACGGGAGGCGCTGATCGAGGCCGGTCTGGAACTCATGGGCTCCGCCGAGCCCGAACTGACGGTCCGCGGAGTGTGCAAGAAGGCCGGTGTCGCGGCGCGGTACTTCTACGAGAGCTTCACCGATCGTGATGCTCTGATGTCGGCCGTCTACGACACCGTCATCACGGACATCGCCGTTTCAACCCAGGCTGCAGTGGACGCCGCCGAGACCGAACGCGGCAAGGCGCTCGCTGGAATCGCGAACATCGTCCGCACTATCGCGAACGATCCCCGTCGCGGACGTCTACTGTTCTCCAGCGCCCTGACGAGCCCTGTCCTGGCCGAGAAACGCCAAGCGTCGACGACGATATTCATCGGTCTCCTGGCCGCCAACGCGAAGACCTTCTACCGATTGAACGACAGCGGTCATCTGACCCTGACCGCCACGTTCCTGGTCGGCGGCCTGGCGCAGACCCTCAGTGCATGGCTCGACGGGTACATCGACGTGACGGAAGAAGAACTGGTCGCCGAATGTGCGGCGATCCTGCTCGCACCCGCCCTGCCGCCGTCTTGAGCTCCTGATTCAGTCCCAGATCCCGATGTTGTCGAGGTGAGCGAGAAGTCGAGCAGCGCCGTCGGAGAACTGCAGACTCATCTGCGCGTCCACCTGTTCTCGATCGTGCTTCTCGAACGCCGCGATCAAAGCATCGTGGCTCGATACCGCAAGCTCACCCCAGCCTGGATCCGTCGCGTAGAGACGAGCAGGGGTGTACCGAATCGCGCCGAACAGGAACCATGCCAACTTCGCACCACCCGCAGCGCGATTGATCAGGCGATGGAACTCGAATTCGCACTGCTCGATCGCAGCTGCATCAGAAGCGTCGACCGCCGCTCGCAAATCGGCATTGAGTTCCGTGAGTTCCGCGAGTTGATCAGCGGTGATGCTGTCCATCGCCCGCAACGCCAGCTTGACCGCGATCTGCCCCTGCAACCAGAAGATGTCTTCGATGTCCTGGCGACTGAGGGGCGAGACGAGATAACCGCGATGCGGAACCAACTCGACCATCCCCTCGCCGCGTAATGCGACGAGGGCTTCTCGCACCGGCGTGACGCTGACCCCGAGGTCGGCCGCGGTTTCGTCCAGCCTGACGAACTCGCCCGGACGGACCGAGCCGGACATGATCAGGTTGCGAACGTGGTTGGCCACGTCCTCCGACAACTGTGGCCGTCTCCTCAGCTCAGATGTCGCTCTCCGAGTGCGTGCAGACGTTGCCACAACCGATCCTCACAGTCCGTACGTTTTGCCGATGATGTCTCGCTGAATCTCGTTGGTACCACCATAAATGGAGGACACAAGAGTCTTTCGCACATGGTGCTCCATGTCGAACTCAGTCGCGTAACCGTACCCACCCATCATCTGCATCCCCTCGAGCGCGACCTTCTTGGCGGTCTCGGTCAGCTTGAGCTTGGCCATCGACGCTTCCCGCGGGAACATCTTGGTCGGGTTGGCGTCGACCATCCTGGCCACGCTGTAGACCAGCAGACGGCCGCATTCGATCTCCGTGGCGAGATCCGCGATCCGATGGCGAAGCGCCTGAAACGATCCGACCGGACGGCCGAACTGCTTACGCGTGGTGACGAATTCGAGGGTGTCGTCGAAAGCGCGCTGCGCGGTCCCGAGCATCATCGCCGCGAGGATGAGGCGTTCGATGTTGAGTCCGGCCATGAGTTGACGCCAGCCGTTGCCGACTTCCCCAACCACCGCGTCCTCGGGCAGGAATGTGTCGGTGAAGTAGAGATCGTTGACCTCCTTGCCGCCCATGGTGTCGATTCCACTGATCTTCAATCCGGAGATGTCGGCCGGGACATGGAACATCGTCAGGCCCTCATGCTTGCCTTCACCTCGGGATGTGCGAGCCACCAGAAGGATGTTCTCGGCGAAGTGCGCGTTGGAACACCACGTCTTCTGGCCGTTGATCAGCCACCCACCGTCGACCTTCTCGGCGCGGCAACTCAGATTTCCCACGTCGGAGCCCGCTTCGGGTTCGGACATCGAGATCGACTGAGACGCGCCACGGACGATCCCGCCGAGCACTGCCTCCTTCTGGGCCGGACTGCCGAACTTCTCGTATGCAGCCCCGGTGATGACGGTCGGGCCGAGTCCACCGATCGGCGCCATGCCCTTGGCGGCTTCCTCCAGAAAGATGCACAGGTCGACCGTGCTTCCGGCAGATCCGCCGTACTCCTCCGGGACAGTCAGCCCGAGCCAACCCAATTCCGCCATCTTCTCGTAGAACGCCTGGTTGTGGTTATGGGCGCCATGATCGGTCAGCAGGTCTCGCTGCTCACGGGTACCACTTTCCTTCTTGCAGAACGACGCTACCGACTTGGCGAAATCAGACTGCTCCTGCGTGAAATCCATGTACATCGAAAACTCCCGAGTGAGATGAGGCTGGAGGCTTGTCGGAGCTCGGTCCGACGCATACTGTGACTACCAGCACAGTAAATCACATCACATATATGTGATGCACCGACATGTGGAGGATCTGAAGAACATGACAGAACAGCTCGGCCGCCAGAGCACGTCCACGTCGACAGATCCGAGATCGGACGATCACACCTTCGCGAGCCTCGACCCTCGCAACGATTCCGTGGTCGCGCAGCACCCCATTGCAGACCAGCGAGAGATCGAGAAAGCGGTCGCCGCAGCACGCACGGCGTCGAAGTGGTGGGATCAACTCGGATTCCAAGGCCGCCGGAAGGTGCTCGGCAATTTCCGCGCCGCGATCGCCACTCACGCCGAATCGATGGCGGCGATCATTTCCGCCGAGACCGGAAAACCCAGCGACGACGCACTACTCGAAGTCATGCTGGCCGTCGAACATCTCGACTGGGCGGCACGCAACGCACAGAAAGTGTTGCGCCGCAGACGCGTCGGTGCAGGACTGATCAGCGCCAACCAGTCTGCATCCGTCGGCTACCGGCCGATGGGCGTCGTCGGCGTGATCGGCCCCTGGAACTATCCGCTGTACACACCGATGGGGTCGATCGGCTACGCACTGGCCGCCGGTAACGCCGTAGTCTTCAAACCGAGCGAACTCTCACCAGGCGTCGGCGTCGAATTGGCCCGGCTGTGGAACATCGCGGCACCCGGACACCCTGTCCTGCAGACCATTACCGGCGACGGCAAAACCGGAGCACTTCTGTGTTCGTCCGGCGTCGACAAGATCGCATTCACCGGTTCGACCGCTACCGCAAAGCGCGTAATGGCCGCCTGCGCGAACACCCTCACTCCCCTGGTCGCCGAATGCGGTGGCAAGGACGCCATGCTGGTGGACTCCGATGCCAACCTCGATGCGGCCGTGAGCTTCGCGGCATTCGGGGCAGTGGGCAACGGCGGACAAACCTGTGCCGGCGTCGAACGAATCTACGTCGCAGCGCCCGTGTACGACGCCTTCCTGTCCAAGCTCACCGCCGCGCTACGAGACGCCCACGCCGGCGCCACCGACAGCTCGACCTACGGGCCGATGACGCTGGGAAAGCAGACTGGGATAGTCCGGGGCCAGATCGAAGACGCTCTCAGTCGCGGCGCGAAAGCTGTACTCGGCGGACTTGATTCGTTCAACGGTCCGTTCATCGATCCGATCATCCTGACAGATGTTCCGGAGGATTCCACGGCGATCACCGAGGAGACGTTCGGCCCGAGCGTCGTGGTGAACAAGGTCGCCGACATGAACGAGGGGATCGAACGCGCCAATGCGTCGAAGTACGGCTTGGGCGCCTCGGTGTTCACCAAGAGTTCGTCGAAGGGCCGAGCAATTGCCGAGAAGCTCGACTGCGGTGTCGTCACGGTCAATTCGGTTCTCGGTTTCGCCGGAATCGCCGCCCTGCCGTTCGGCGGGGTCGGCGATTCCGGATTCGGCCGTATCCACGGAGCCGATGGGCTGCGTGAGTTCAGCAGTGTGAAATCACTGGCCGTTCAGAAGTTCAGCGCTCCACTGGACCTGCTGACCATCGAGCGAAAAGCCAGGGACATGAAGATCTCACGTTGGATGCTGGCGAAACGCCACGCGAAGTCCTGAGAGATCAGGCGATCAGCCGGCGGTGACGAGCACCTGCTCGTCGCTGTCGGCTGCTTCGAGTTCACGAACCAGCGGAAGCACCTTGGCCCCGAAGTATTCGATCTCCTCCTGGAAATGCAGGAATCCGCCGAGAATCAGATCGACACCGCGACGGCGATATTCGACGATCCGATGCGCGATTTGTTCCGGCGTGCCGATCAGTTGTGAGCGGAAACCGTCGTTGTACTGAACCAAGTCCTCGAACGTCGAATCCGCCCACATCCCGTCCTTGGACGCGGTCGATGCGCCGGCCTGTTGGACTGCATTCTTGAATCCCTCGACCGCAGGGCGGTTGGCCTTGGCGATGATCTCGCGCAGTGTGTCCTTTGCTTCCGCCTCGGTGTCGCGGGCGATGATGAATCCGTTGAGCCCGAACTTGACCTCCCGAGCGTTCTCACGAGCAACACGGCGAACGTCGACCAACTGTTCGGTGACGCCGTCGTAGTCCTTGCCGTTACTGAAGTACCAATCCGAATACCGGCCCGCGTTCTCACGGGCTGCCGCCGAGTTACCACCTTGGAACAGTTCGGGATTGGGGCGCTCCGGAGTGTTGAGAGGCTTCGGCTTCAACGTGAAGTCGTGGATGCGGTAGAAGTCGCCGCGGAAATCGACGTCGTCCTCCGTCCAGATCTTCCGAAGAACCTGAAGGAACTCGGCGCTACGCCGATAACGCTCGTCGTGCTCGAGCCACGGCTCGCCTAGATGTGTGAACTCGTCCTTGAACCAACCACTGACGACGTTGACGGCAAAACGACCGTTCGACAAGTGATCGGCGGTAGCGCCCAGTTTCGCCAACACGGCCGGCTGCCAGAGTCCCGGATGCACCGCGGCGATCACCTTGAGCTTCTCAGTGGCCAGGAGAAGCGCAAGGCTGAAGCTCGTGGATTCGTGCTGGAATTCGGCCCCGTAGCTCGCCTCGTAACGTACCTGGCTCAGGGCGTACTCGAAGCCGTTGTTCTCGGCGGTCTGTGCCAGCTTCTTGTTGTACTCGTAGTCCCAGCTGGTCCGCTGCTCGATGTCGGAGGTGACCAGACCACCACTGACATTGGGCACCCAGTACGCGAACTTGATCTCGTCGGCGATACGTTCAGTAGACATGAAACCCAGCAAACATGCAGTTCCCAGTGGTTTCCAGGGTAGCGATCACACAGGTTGTAAGTGTTGGGTGGGTGCTGCGACTGTGAAACGGTGGCAGCATGACTGCTGTGGACATTCAGGAGATCGCGCACCGCATCACCAGCGAGGACGAGGCGCTCTCGGTGGCGTCACAGCTGTCCGACGAGTTCGCGGCAGGTGCCGGAGTCCGCGATGCGCAGCGCCTCCTTCCCCACGACGAGGTTCGCACCCTGGCGCGGTCCGGCTTGCTCGGACTCTCGGTGCCGAAGGAGTTCGGTGGCATCGACGCAAGCACCGAGACGTTGGCCGAGGTCTTCCGCCTACTCGCCGAGGGCGATCCCAGCATCGCGCAGATTCCGCACAGCCACTTCACTTTCCTGGAAGCGCTCCGGTACCAGGGGTCTAACGAGCAGAAGCAGTTCTTCTACGCCGAAGCATTGTCGGGCAAGCAGTTCGCCAACGCCCAGAGCGAGCGCGGCAACAAGACCATCGACATCGACGGCACCACTCTCACCCCCGACGGGGAAGACTTTGTGCTCGAAGGTCGAAAATTCTATTGCACCGGAGCGCTTTTCGCAGATTGGATCGTGGTGCGTGCCGCCAATGCGGATCAATTCACCGAGACCGGCGCACAGGTGAAATCCGCGGTCTACCTACCCCGGAATACTCCCGGACTGTCGATCGTCGACGACTGGGACGGCATGGGACAGAAGACAACTGCAAGCGGAACCGTGACCCTGGAATCCGTTTCGGTGCCGCGGTTCAATGTCGTGCCCTTCACGTCGCTCTTCACTCACCCGACCACCTACGGAGCACAGGCCCAGATCCTGCACGCCGCGATCGACACCGGCATCGCGTCGGCTGCACTGCGTGAATCCGTGAAACTCGCGGCAAAGGCGCGTCCCTTCTTCGAAGCGAAAGTCGATACAGCGGTGGAGGATCCACTGCTCGTTCAACTCGCCGGCGAAGCGGCAATCGAGGTTCGCGCTGCCAGATCCCTCTTGGCGGAAGCAGCGCGATCGATCGACGTGGCGCGTCGTGATCCCACCGAGGACTCCACGGCCCGAGCATCCATCGACGCTGCAACTGCCAAAGTGGTCGGCGCCAGGGCGTCATTGGCGGCCACGAGCACTTTGTTCGAGATCGGTGGCACCAGAAGCGCGGGCGAATCGGCGAACCTCTCCCGATTCTGGCGTGACGCGCGCACGCACACCCTGCACGATCCGACGAGGTGGAAGGTCCAGCACATCGGCCGGTGGACACTGTCCGGGACAATCCCACCGCGGCACGGACTGCTGTGAACACACTCAGTCGGAGTTCATATATCCGCTGATCAAGACTTCCAGTCCTTCCAAGTAGCTCTCAGTCGTCGTCCCTCCAGGCCAGTCCTCGAGCACCTCACTGAGCACCGGCAGTTTCTCGGGCCCGATTTCTCGGATCTTGACCGCGAGAGGTGACACGCTGCCTTCCGGTCGCGTAGTGGTGTCGTAGATGTTGAGCAATGCGCCGAGTGTGTAGTTCCACAGCGCTCGATAGACTAACAGTGCGCGACGAGGTGACATACCGAGTTCGACACACGCGGCCATCGCCCGATCGACCAAGACCACAGCGCCGCTCCCACCACGGCCACCGCGCTGAAGCAACTCGATGATCCAGCGCTCCGACGCCAGCTTTTCGAAGATCGCGGTGAAGATCGTGCGAAGCCGTTCGACCTGATCCTGCGGCAGGACCAGCGCGCCGAGATCTTGTGAGTACAGATCGAGCACCGCGCTGATCAGCTGTTCCTTGTCGCCCACGTGCCGGTACAGCGCCATCGGCGTGGTGCCGAGCGACTTCGCCAACGCTCGCATGCTCAACGCGTCGGCGCCGCCGGTCTGTAGCTGCCGTTTCGCCTCGTCGACTATCTGCTCCGACGTGATCGTCGGGGGACGTCCGAGCCGCGGTGATCTCGGTTCCATCTTTTCGGCCATCCGTCGATTGTGCGCGCCCCTGCTACGACGCTCTCGCCCGGGGAACCCCTTGCATCTCAGTCGACAGCAAGGTAAACCTAACTACTTATGAGAACGCGTATACAAATTAGGTACCTGCAATGACACCAACTCGAGCGGTAGCCGCACCGACTCTGGTCCTCACAGCCGCCGCGGCAGCGCAATTCCTGGTGGCCTTCGACATGTCGGTCATCAACGTCGCACTGCCCGACATCCAGGAATCGCTGAACTTTTCCGACGCCGGGTTGTCCTGGGTCGTCAACGCGTACGCCCTCGCCTTCGGCGGACTACTTCTTCTCGGCGGTCGTCTGTGCGACGTGATGGGCACTCGTCGAGTTCTGGTTTCCGGGCTTCTGCTGTTCGCCCTCGTCAGCATCGTCGGCACCTTCTCCGTGTCCGCCGAAATGCTTGTCGGAGCGCGGGCGCTTCAAGGCGTCGGCGCTGCACTGATCGCTCCGGCCGGGCTCGCCGCACTCAGTCAGGCCTTTCCCACCGGACGCGCCAGGGCCAAGGCATTCGGCATCGGCGCAATGTCGTCAGCACTGGGCGGCGCACTCGGTGTCGTCCTGAGCGGCATTTTGACTGAAGGGCTCAGTTGGCGATGGGTGATGTTCGCCGGCGCACCAGTGGCCCTGATCGCCGCAGTTGCCGGTGCCCGTGGCCTGCCGGCCGGCCAAGCCGCCAGAGGCGGCTCCCTCGATCTCCCCGGAGCCATCTTGGCGACGGCCGGAATCACCGCCCTTGTCGGCACAGTGATCGCCACGGAATCACATTCCTGGACTTCGGGTTACGTGCTGGGTGGATTCGCGCTCACGATCGCGCTGCTCACTGCTTTCGTTGTGGTCGAAAGCCGCTGCGCCACACCACTGGTACGACTGTCCACCCTGCTTCGACCCCGAATCGGACTGGCCAACGCCATCATGTGCCTGGTGTGCGCGGCACAGTTCAGCGCGTTCTTCTTCGTCTCACTCTTCCTGCAACGCGGGCTGGGCTATTCACCGACCACCACCGGTCTGGCTTTCCTACCCTTCTGCTTCGGCCTGGTGATCGGCATCCTCGCGTCCACCAAACTCCTTCCGCGCTACGGAGTTCGACCGCTGCTCGTAGTCGGGACAGCAGTCGCCGCAATCGGAACTTTCATGTTTTCGACCATGAACCTCGACAGTCCCTTCTGGGCCGTCATCCTGGTGCCTTCGCTTCTGGCGAGCATCGGCATCGGTCTGTCGTTCATGCCGCTCAGTAACGTCGCCACCGCCGACGCTCCCCCCGAAGAAGTCGGCATGGCATCCGGGCTACTGAGTACATCGCGTCAGATCGGCGGTTCACTCGGACTAGCCGTTCTCGTGAGCGTCGCCGCTTCCTCGACGGCACGTTCGGACAGCGCGCCGACCGAAGCACTGGTTTCCGGATACTCCCAAGCCCTCTTCGTCTGCTCCGGCCTACTGCTGGCCGGTACCCTCCTGTCCTTCTTCTTCCCACGAATGGATCGTTGACCTCAGATGTTCACCACCCGAACCGCATTCGGCATCGTCTCGGCGCTTCTCCTGACCGTCGCCGGCGCAAGCGCGTGCAGCAGCTCCGCCGAGTCCGACACCGCCTCTGCAACTCGCTCCGTCACCCACGAACTCGGCACCGTCGAAGTTCCGGCCTCACCGCAGCGCATTCTCGCGCTCGACGAGTACGCGGGGTTGAGTGCACTCGCACTCGGCGTGAAGCCCACCGTCGTCTACAGCACCCTGCGATCGGACGTCGCCAAGTCGATCCTGCGCGAGCAGGGCGTCGAAGTTCTCGACAAGCCAACCTTCTTCGCCAACCCCGCCGTCGAGGAGATCGCGTCCGTCGAACCCGATGAAATCTTGATGAGCAATGCCGGTCCATTACCGAGCCTGTTCGCTCAGATCAACGCCGTGGCGCCAACCTTGGTCCTCCCGTACTCGGCGCCGTGGCGTGACGTGCTCGAACAAGCTGGGGCACAGCTCGATCGAGGCAGTGAAGCAACCGCCATGATCGGAAAGCTGGAATCCGGTCTCGAAGACGTCAAGTCCGCGGCTGCCGGCCAGAGCCTTGCGATCCTTCTCGGCTACAGCGGAAACCTGTTCACCGTGCCACCGACCACTCCCATCTCCACACTGGTCACCGAGGCCGGATTCACCAGGCCGGCATCGGAAATCAACGCGACCAACAATCAAGACACCGGCACGATTTCCCCCGTCTCGCCGGAACTCCTACCCGAGCATGCGGCGCAGACCGTCGCCGTACTTTCCGGGCAGCAGTACGACGCATCCATCGTGCGAAACACTCCACTGTTCGACAACCTGACACCCGATCCGGCGCACGCTCTGGACGTCAGCGGTGATCTCTGGTTCGGCAGCCATCCTTTTGCCATCTACTGGATCATCCAGGATCTGGACGGCATCGCACATGGCAAGGGGCAGAACAGTATCGGAACCCTCGACAGCGCCGACGCGCGATGGGCGGCATTCAGCGCGCTCTGACGTCCTGACGAAAGGTCAGCGGAGAAACACCCACCCGGGTGGCGAAGAACTTCGTGAAGTTCGCAGAATCGTCGAACCCCAACTTCGACGCCACCTGGGTGACCGTGTCCGTGCCGAAAGACAGCAGACGTTTCGCTTCGAGAACCACACGCTGATCGATGTACTGCTTTGCCGTCATCCCGGCAGCGGCTCGGGTGGCCCGCAGCACAGTCTTCTCGGAGTACCCGATCTTGTTGGCGTACTCCGAAACCGAACGGACCGTGGCGAAGTCACGTTCGACAACGGCATGAAACCTTTCGAACACGTCATTGTGCGCCAGCACGGAACTCTGTTCCTGTCCACCGAGATGGGTCAGTTTCAACAGAATTGCTGTCAGCGTGTGCCGCAGAATGGCCGCGCGAACGACCGGCGCGGAAGTATCCGGGCAGCCGTAGTTCAGGTTCAGGTGTTTCATACCCGTGCTGATGGTCTCGAGGTTCTCGCCGGACAACTGCCACGCTGCCTGCCGACTGCGGGCGTTCCCGTCCAACAACTGCTGGCTGACGGCATCGAGCGACGAGGGCGTGAACAGAACAACCGTCGCCTCGAAGTCCTGGATTCGCCCCCACTGTTGCACCTGCCCCGGTCTGACCCAGAACACGGTCCCCGGGCTCACCGCGTAGTTCACGAAGTCGATGGTGTGTAGCGCCGAGCCCTCGGTCACCAGAGCGAGCAAGTGAAATTGCGGACGTTGGGGGCCGACGAACTCTGCGCTTCCCCCGTTGATGCGAATGGTGTCCAGGCTGAGTACTTCGATCTCGGTCGCATCTGCCACCGACGATGCGTACCCGACGTCCCGGACGGGTACTTGTCTGTTTTTCACTAGTTCGGGACTCATCTTCACCGTGACCGAATACCCGAATGCGACATACCGTCAGGGTATCAATCAGTTCACGCTCGGATAGGAATCTTCCAGTGCAGACATCACGCTCGGAAACAGCAGGCAAGACGCAACTCACCTACGTCTTCGACGCCTATTGCGGGTGGTGTTTCGGCTTCGGCCCTGCGTTGACGGAGTTCGTCCGTCAAAATGCCGATTCCATCGACTTGTCCGTGGTCAGCGGCGGACTGTTCACCGGTGAGCGCGTCGCGCCCATGTCTTCGGCTCCGTACCTGAAATCAGCCAACGCCACCATCGCCGCCCAGACCGGCGCTGTCTTCGGTGACGGATATTCACAACTGGTGACTGATGGGCGGTTCGTCATGGATTCGACGGATGCAGCGATCGGACTCGCCGCACTGCGCGCGCAAGATCCGACACGCGCCCTCGACATCGCGGAGGCCATGCAGATCGCGTTCTACCGAGACGGTCGCAGCCTTTCCGATCCCGAGACGTACCGATCCATCGCGGAATCCCTCCAACTCGACCCATCTGCCGCGGTGTCTTCCCTGTTCACCGCCGCCTCGAAGGATGCCGCCCGCGCTGATTTCGTCCGAGCACGCAGGCTCGGCGCCACTTCGTTTCCGACGCTGTTGTTCCACGGGAGCGACGGGTCCGTCGTGAAATTCGGTTCTCCGACCAGTACCGCGGCCGATCTCACCCGCGACCTGAACACGTGCGTGCGGGCGTATGCGGTGGCTTGACCCACGCACTTTTGCGAGCGAAAGGTACGCCCGGCGCCTTCAGTACGCCGAACGTACCTTTCGCTCAGCGTGACTTCACCCAAATCACTTCGGCCCCCCTTCTGGTTTGATGAACACCGAACGAATCGCACCAAAGGGGAAACGACAGTGGTTTCAGATCCGATCACGGGCCTGGAGATGGAACTTGCCGACATGTGGCAACGAGGACGCGCCCAGGCGCGCACCTATGCGCGCGCAATTCATCCCAAACTCGATCCGGCGCTCTACCCGGTTCTGGTCATCCTGAACCGTTCGGATGCGGTGCGGATGTCCGACCTGATCTGCACCCTCGATATCGAGAAGTCCACCTTGACCAGGCAAATCGACGCCGCAGCTCGACTCGGCCTGGTGGAACGAATCCCCGATCCCGACGACGCTCGCGCCAAGTTGGTAGCTCTGACCCCTGAGGCGCGAACGAAGCTCACGACCATCCGCAATCACCAGATAGATCGCTGGCGCGCTCGACTCGCGAAATGGGATACGGACGACATCACCACGCTGACAGCGCTGCTTCACCGACTGGGCAGTTCCGAGGACTGACGACAAATTAGTCGTGATGGGCAGCCCACTCGAACAGCCGGACGATTTACGCCGTCACGACAATTCTGCAGCAGCACGCAGGATCAACTGGGTGACCTCGTGCGGGTGGGACGCCAAGGATGCATGGCCTGCGTCGAGTTCCTCGATCTCGCGGGCACCGATACGCTCTGCCATCCATCGCTCGGTTTCCGGCGGAATCATTCGGTCCTGCCCTGAAACCTGATACCAACTGGGCTTCCCACGCCATGCCGGCGGCCCTGACGGGTCCGAGAAGCACTGACCCGCAATGGGTTTCTGCGTCAGCGCCATGACCAATGCTTCGGTGTCGTCGAGATCCTGACTGAAACTCTCCTGAAACTTGTCCGGGGCGATCCACAAGAAGCCCTCGGCGTCCGGCGCGATGTTCGCCGCGCCCGCCGGCTGATCCGTGCGGGCGAAGATACTTCCCAGGCTGTCACCCTCGTCCGGCGCAAAGGCAGCGATATATACCAGTCCCACAACGTTTTCCGCATGACCCGCGCCTGTGATCACCGCGCCGCCGTACGAGTGTCCGACCAGCAGGGTCGGGCCGTCCATCGATTCGGCCAACTTCCTGGTCCGGTCCACGTCGTCGGCGAGCGAAGTAAGTGGATTCTGGACCGCAACCACTCGATGCCCGGCGTTGTGCAGGGTGGGTATGACGTGACGCCAATGAGAACCGTCTCCCCAGGCTCCATGCACCAGAACGATGTTTACCTTCTCTGTCATGACCAACTCCTCCAGATACGCAGTGCGACGAATACTCCGACGATCGGCAAGCCTTCGAAACCCAGACCTTGCCTGTTACCCACGTTAAGGGGATCCTGGATCAATAACCATGACCAGATTGCCAAGTTTTTGTGCAGAAACGCCGAATGCTCGAGACATCGGAGTGATCGATCCATGAGGACAACATCATCACAGCGGTACGTACCCACCACCGACGAGACTCGAACCCGGGACACCCTCTCGCACGTTCTCGAAGTCGTCCACCTTCGCGGTGATCAGATTCATCGCTGCGTCCACGGCGAGAACTTCACCGTGGAGGTACCCACGGGGGTGCGAGCACTTCACATTGCCGAGCACGGTGACATCGTGATCAGAACGCAGGGCAAAGCCCCGATCGAACTCGGCCCCGGGGAACTCGTACTGTTACCCCATGGGCATGCTCATACGATCGAGAATGCGATGCCGATGCACACGAAAAACGAAACATGTTGGCTTTTCGGTACTTTCACACTCGACGACGTCGCAGCGCAGCGACTGCTGTCCGTTCTGCCGGACTTCGTCGAACTGCGCGCGACACAAGGAACCCCGGTCGAGTGGCTCGAGGTGAGCAGCCGACTGTTGGGCGCCGAGGTGGACGATCCGAAACCTGGTTCCTCCGTGATGGTTTCCCGGATTCTCGACCTTCTCTTCGTCCAGATCCTCAGAGCGTGGGCTCGAGCGGACGGATCGAACGGCGGATGGTTGACCGCAGCAATGGATCCACGAATCGGGCAGGCCCTCGAGGCCGTCCACAACGACCCGTCACGCAACTGGACCATCGACGAACTGGCGACGCTGTCCACCCTGTCGAGATCGTCTTTTGCGGAGCGCTTCTCGCGACTGGTCGGCCAGACGCCCGGCGCTTACATCACCGAGCGCCGACTCGACCGTGCCGCCGAACTACTCGTGCAAACCACCGAGCCGGTCGGAACCATTGCGATAACTGTCGGCTACGAATCCGATGCCGCGTTCAGCCGCGCCTTCCGTCGACGATTCGACGCCTCGCCGTTGAACTGGCGAAAGTCCAACTCCCACAATCACTGACGTCAGGTCGCAGCGATTACGCCTGCGACCGGGATCCGGCCGAGAACTGCAACGCGGAAGTCCACCATCGCGCGCTCCACGTGATTGGCGCTCGAGACCACAACCACGCCGGTCGCGCCTCGATCGGCGAGAATCCGCGCAGAGTTGATCGCATTCTCGACCGTCGACCACGAAGTTCCCTCTTCGGTGATCCGGCCCGGGTTGACGCCGTTGGCAACGAGCCATTCGCGCATCGCCCTGGCTTCCGTTACTCCGGCCTTCGGAGCCCCACCGCTTGTGATGATCGGAGACTGCGGGTACTGACGGGCCAGCTGGAGCGCCGCCTGAAGCCGGTCGACCAACATCGGACGCATCGTGCCGTCGTCGAAGAGGCCGGCACCCAAGACGACGATGTTCGTGCCCACGGGGTTGAGGTCGAGCAGCACGGGCGACTGGCGTGTCAGCGTCTCAGCACTCGTGCACGCGAGAATGAGAGACCGCACCGGTGTTTGGCAGCCGCCCACCGTCGACAGGATGCCGTTGACGACCGTCGTCGGAGTGATGTCGGCACTCGCTGTCGCCGGCGACAATCCCACTCCGGCTGCGGCGATTACCGAAGCAGCAATCAATCCCTTCGTCAGAGACCTACGAACATTTGCCATGTAGCCGAACCCCCAGATTGTCGATTGTCCAGCCCACGGTAACGAACATTTCGTCGCGATTGCATCATTTGACTCAAATTTACTGTTCACTGACCGTCACACAGATTAAACATAAATATTGGGCAACAATTCGGGTTCGAAACCGTCATCTACCAGCATCTCGAATCGACGCGCCTGCCGCGTTACCGATCTGAGCTGCAGCATCCCCGAGCAGGCCGACGACACTGAACGGCAACAATTCGTTGTTGCAGATCACGATGTTGCATCCGGGTGTTCCTGCTCGCCCCGTCCCGACCATCGTGTCGAAGATCAATTCGGGGTTCGCGAAGCCGACGAGCTGTGACAGATCGTCGATGAGCGGACCACCCGACCCAAGCATGGGAGGCCCGACGTACGGCGGCGGTGGAACGTCCACGATCGAAGCGACGACAAGCCGCAAGAACTCCTGGAGATAGAGATCCCGAGGCGCGTTCTGCCACACCGGATGCGAAACATACTTGCTCACCGGCGCATTCACGGAGTAGAAGTCCTCGCCCGCGTTCACCCAGGTCAAGAAGCCGTACCCCCCATTGGACGGAGAGGGCGCGGACAACTCGTCGAGGTAGGCGGAGTCGATCAACGTCTGATCACGCCACGCGCCTCGTTGCACCATCAGCTGACCCAGTCTGGCCATGTCTCCCGGCCGGATTGCCAATCCGAGAATCAGGCACGTTCACAGAGAACCACAGACCCATCACGTTTGGGAAGAGTCCGCCTCCATGCCGATTGCGCGACGCGCTCCCAGCGCCATGGTGACCTGTACAAGGTCTTTCGGTGACGACAGGTCAAGTCCCGTCAGGGAACTCGCTTTACGCAGGCGGTACACGACCGTGTTCGGGTGTACGTGCAACTGCCGAGCGGTGGTAGCTCGATCGAATCCGGAGTCGATGAAAGATTCGAGCGTCTCGAGCACGGCAGGATCGGACTCCAACGGCGACAACACATCTGCGAGGATCGGCAGCGCAGCGCTCGGGCGGGTCAGTTGATACTCGACTGCAAGATCCTCGAGACGCACGACCCCACTTGTACGGCCGTACTTTCGGGCAACGTTCAGCACCTCGCGCGCCTGCGACACCGCTGCGGGAATTGCGGGCGGTGCCGCGACATGTACGGCGGCAACCGTCGATGCACCGATGACCTTCTCGAGATCACCCAATCGTCGACACAATGAAAGATATTGCGGACTCGACGCCCAGTTCCCCTCAGCGGGTTCCGATTCCACAATAGGAATCAGTACGGCTCCGCCACTGCTCCCGAGCACCCCGAGCGCTTTGTCACGCCCCACCTGATCGAGCTCTCGTTGCAGGTGGCGCACCTTTCTCCGCTCGGCGACGGCAGTGTCCACCTCGGTCGAGGACTCGTCGTCATTCCGTTCGACGTGCAGCGCCACCACCCAGTACAGGCGCGCCAACCTGATGCCCACATCGTCGGAGACCCGATCAACATCGACACCCGTCGAAAGTGCTACGAACAATGACCTTCGCGCAGAATCCTCGTCCGTCTGGGTGGCATGGTCGGAACCGTAGCCGGCAAGAACCGCCGACGCGGAGGCCGCGGTGTATGCATTCAGGAGTCGTCCGGTGCGGGCAAGTGCGACACCGTCTTCCGGGACCGCCCATTCGCTGATGGTCTCCCACCACAGCCCGGCAGCCAGGTGATATGCCCGCAGCACCTCACCGAGCGGAACCAATTCCTGAGCCCGTTGGCGAGCCGATTCGCTGATGTCGGCGAGCAACTCGGGCGCCAGATCGGCGCCGGTCCGCAGCATCGAAATGAACAGTTCCAGATTGCGCCTCACGATGGTGGTGACGTCGTTACGTAATGCCTCGTCAGGGAGCAACCGGTAGAAGGTGACGTCGCGGTGGACCAGATCGACTGTCTCAATGACCAGTGGATGGGTGCGTTGCGCCAGTCGGTCGGCCAGAGATCTGCCACCAACCAGGATCGGCTCGAACGGCAGATCTTTGTTTCCTGACACAAAACCCTCCACAGAATTGAATTGCCACCACAAGGCCGACCTGCCTTTTTCCTATCACTATGTAACCCACGCCACTCACGAATTCACAATCAGCGGCGTAACTGGAAGTCCCACCTTCGACCAAGAGGAGCCTCGAGTGACGTGGAAAACGCGCAGCGCAGCCATTCTGGCAGGCGTCGTGGCTGCCGGTTCGATCGCGGCTCTCGGGACCGGTGTGTCGAGTGCCGAGACACCGGTCAGCACTATCCAGTACGTCGCACTCGGCGATTCCGCGGCGGCCGGCCCACTGGTCACCGCGCAGGACTCGTCGTCACCGGGCTGTCTACGATCACTCGACAACTACCCGTCCGTGGTGGCGCGAGAACTCGGCGCTGAACTCACGGATATGACCTGCTCGTCGGCGCGATCCGCCAACGTCACGGACACCGCACAATCGACGTTCTCCGGTCAAGTATCACCGCAGGCAACAGCATTGGGGCCTGATACCGACCTCGTCACCATCACCATCGGTGCCAACGACATCTCGTTGTTCCCGACAGTTCTGAGCTGCGTCAATCCACTCCCCGAACCCACCGGAACGTCCTGCCGTGACAAGTTCACCTCCGGTGGCGTCGATCAACAGCGACAAATGATCGAAAATGCGTCCACAGGTTGGAGTTCCATGATCGAAGTCGCGCAGGATCGAGCACCGTCGGCGCGCATCGTCGTGGTCGGATACGGAACATACATCCGTGGTGGCGGCTGCCCCGGCACTCAGCCGTTCTGGCCGCGCGACGCCGACTATCTCCAGAGTGTGATCGACTACGGCAACACGGTCATGGCAGCAACTGCGGCCCGTCACGGCGTCGAGTACATCGACATCACCGAAACCACTGCCGGGCATGACATCTGCACGGACCCTGCCACTGCTTACTACACGGGAATCGTCCCTACCCAGCCGGCGGTTCCACTGCATCCCACTGCGGCCGGGATGCAGGCGATCGGCAAAACGGTCGCCGACGCTCTGTCCTGAGCTTCTCCCCCAGCACAATTCATTCAGCACTCGCGAAAAGGGTGGAACAATCATGTCAATTCAACGAGACGCTCCGCCGCTGCCGTCCGTCGACGGCGCCCCTGTCGGAACACGCGACAAACTTCTCGGCGGCACACTCGTCGCACTATTTCTCGCAAACATGCTCAACTTCTTCGACCGGGCGATCCCCTCGGTCGTTGCCGAGCCGATCAAGAACGAGTTTTCGCTCAGCGACTTGCAATTGGGATTGATCACCTCTGCATTCACCCTCGTCTACGCAGTCGCAGGACTGCCTCTGGGCCGGTTGGCCGACACGAAGAACCGTCCCAAGATCATCGGGATCGGACTCCTGGTGTGGAGCGGACTGACGGCAGCAACCGGTGCCGCCGGCAGCTATGTGCTGTTCATCCTCGCGCGTCTAGGCGTCGGTGTGGGCGAAGCGACCTTCACACCTGCAGCCAACTCGATGATCGGCGATATCTACCCGGCAGAACGACGCTCACGCGCACTTGGTGTCTTCATGCTCGGTTTGCCGATTGGCCTCATGCTCGCCTACTTCACCGTCGGCAAGATCGCCGAGGCATTCGACAGCTGGCGTGCACCGTTCTTCCTCGCGGCGATTCCCGGTGTCCTGCTGGCAGTCGTGCTCTACCGCATGGCAGATCCGGTTCGTGGTGGTTCCGAAAGTCCGGAGGCCCGCGCAGCCGCTGTTTCACAGGCACCGATCACCCGTCCGATCCGTCGTCTGCTCGCAATTCCCACGCTTCGTTGGCTCATCCTTGCCGGACTGACGTTCAACTTCGCCGCCTACGCAGTGAATTCGTTTGTCGTCCCGCTTCTGATGCGCCAGTACCACCTGAAACTGACTGCTGCGGCATCGGTCACCGGCATCATCGTCGGAATCACGGGCCTGATCGGATTGCTTCTCGGCGCTCGCTACGCTGACAAGGCCAGCGCACGCTCACCGCGCGCACGGTTGATGATCGGTGTCGGAACCTCGGCATTGGCGGCACCTTTGACGGCGCTGGCACTGTTGCAACACGGCGGGAACGTCGTGATGTTCACGCTCTTGTTCTCGGCCGGGTGGCTTCTGGCCTACGGCTTCTACATCAGCGTCTACCCCGCCATTCACGACGTCGTGGTTCCCAGGCTCCGCGGCACTGCGACGGCGCTGTTCTTCGCTGCCATGTACCTTCTCGGCGGATTCTCCGGACCGGTTGCCGTTGGAGCGATCTCGGACTGGTTCGCCAAGCGTGCACTTGCAGATGCAGGTACCGGGAAGTTGGCTCAGTACGCCGGCGACGGGTTGAACTCGGCCATGTATCTCGTGCCGATCATGTTGGCACTCACCGCGGTATTCATCTACCTGGCTACCCGCACTGTCGGCAAGGACTCCGCGCGCATGCAAGCGGAGCTGAGCCAGGCCTGACCGACAAGTTCACGGGCGGTGGCGGGACCCTGAGGCCCCGCCACCGCCGAGTTCAGTTGACCGTAATCGCCAGAGTCGACAACATGGACCGCAACATGTCCGGCAAGCGAGCGATCATTCGCTGCTCGGTTATCCGAACGGAGACGGGCGCGGCCAGCGTCGCTCGCCACAGTTCCGGTTGATTGTTCATCAGGTTGTTGTAGACCGGGAGCAGCTGACCGTTGATGTAGGTCCAACGACCGTCCCGGTCCGCCCAGTTGAAGTCCGGAAGCGGCGTTTGCACAACAGCATTGCCCACCTCGAACGAGAGCGGGTTCGACTCGCGTGGCGGCACGACGCCAGGCATCGACGGTGATGCGGCGAAGGTGGTCAGGTAGGTCAACGAGCGACCAACACTGCCGCGGTAGGCCTTCGCCTCGTCCCACTGATCACCCACCGACTGGTACTGCTCCCTTCGCAGCAGACGCACATTGCCGTCGAAGACCGATTCCGGTGTCCCCGAAGCAATGTTGTTCCACGCGATACGGGCGTTCTCGTCGAGCAGCCCTGCGCGATCGAGTTCGGCGATGCCGTCGACACCGTCGTGAACCCACGCCATGTGCATGGGAATCAGGTCCGAGAAGATGTGTTTGCTCATCGCAATCACTTTCCCCTGGAACCACATCACGTCCTCGGGGCGAATCTCGTGGCCGACCTGGAGAAGTGCCGCAATGTCCTCGGGCGCTCCCATCGACGATGCAACCGGCGCCCCGATGCGGTCGATCTCTCGCCACACCAGTGCCATCGCCTCGCTGATCGCTTGGACTTCCAGCACAACCCGCCCGTAGTCCAAGTCGAGGAGTCCACCGGCGAAAGCGGGCCCGACCATTCCTCCCATACCTGCCCACTGCAGCTCTCGATGCTCGAGCTGGAGTCGCTCGTAGAATTGGAAAGTGTTGGTGAGGTTTCCGAGATTCGCGTGCACACCGTCGAACGGAGTCCACGAAGCGAGATCGATACCTGCCGACTCCGTCCCGACCGCGAGCCAGTACTGCTTGAGCAGTGTCTGATAGCGATGCGGATCCACTCCCGAGGCTCGGGCGGTATCCACCAAAGACCGCAGCGTCGCGGAATCCGATGGCAGAGAAGGATGCAGGCCGCCCGTGGCTTCGGCGTTTGCGTTCACTGCTTCCAGGTCGAGGTACCTGTCGAGCTCACCAGTACCCGCGGACGCCCTGCCTCCCAGTACGACGGCACCGCCGATACCTGCCGAAGCAACGAGAACCGTGCGCGCAAAATCCCTGCGCGTCAGAGACTTCCGCAAGCTCATCGTCCCTCGGCTTCGTCGAACGTCTTTGCCAGCCAGGCGATGTCCTGCATACCCAGCTGATCGGTCACCGTCTTGTACAGGTTGGTCACGTAATCGAGCGGCCCGCACTGCGACGGGAGCAGGTCCACGTTGCCGCCGTCTGCTCGATATGTCTGCGCCAAGTGCTCTGCCTCACTGAAGGGAACGAGAAAGTCGTCCTCACAGGAAGAAATCAGAAGCTTGGAAGCCGGCGCCTGCTTTCCCAACGTGTTGTCCGCGTACGCCGCGGCCAGCGCAGGGATCGTTCGGGGCGAAGGGTTGGTAAGTAGGACGTCGAACGGAACGAATGGGAGTCCGAGGTAGAGCGCCTGGCAGGACGCGCGGAAGGCTGCGGCGACGTTGTGACCGATCGGAGTCAGATGGTCGTCGAGCCGAACGTCGGGGTAGCCCGCGTCGAATCCGAGAATGCTCGAGAAGACGAATCCGGAACCGATCCCACCGGCCGCTGTTTCCTCGAACGTTGCCGGGTCGATCATCATCGCCTGAATGGCACTGGCCTGGACGTTCAGTTCCGGCGCATATTCATGGGCCTGTTCCGCGGCAAAGCCCGCTGCGACACCGCCTCCGGCGACACCGTAGATGCCGACAGGGGTGTCTGATTCGAGGCCGCCTTCCGGAAGCGCGAGTGCTGCCCGAACGCCGTCGAGCGTTGCCTTCCCTGAGAACTGTCCGATCGAGAACGGATGGGGAGCAGTGTCGCCGTCGTTGCCGACGTCGCTCATCATCACTGCCCAGCCGTGGCCGAACATCTGAGCCACCGGGCCGAGCGCCGAGAACATCGCCGGGTCGCTCTGATTGCCGCCGGTCCACTGGTGACTTGGTGCGCAGTTCGCGCCGAGGCTGTCGTTCGCCTCGGCGTATCCGATGATCTTGCGATCACCTGGCGCAGTTCCGTCCTCGGGAATCATCAGAATTCCGGTGCTGATCACCTGCCGACCGAAGTGATCAGTGGTGGTGTACATGAGTTGGTGAGCCGAGACCACGTCGGGACGGACCTGGTAGACCTGCACGCTGACCGGACGCGCTTTGAGAAGTGTGCCGGGGGCGGTACCCGGCTCGCTTTCAGGTTCGTCGAACCACGGATCATCGGACGAGAGCCCGAGTGGAGTCAATTCGGTGGAAATGTCAGCGCCTTGGAGTGCCTTCACGACCAACGGGTTGAACACGTCGGCCAGGTCGACGGTCTCCTGCGCACCAGCCGGCGACCCCACCGCAAACAAGGCCACTGCCAGGGCCGATGCCGTTCCGGCGCGCCATGACCACCGTCGCCACGTCGAGTCAAACATCGTTCACGAGTTCCTTACTTTCGGGTAATGAGCACCCCTACACTCCCATTCACCTGCATTAACAGACAAGTCGGGCACCCATCCGTTGGCCGAAAACCTCGATCGGGCTTAGGCTGACGGCACCTGTCCGGCAAGTCTGGCGTGGGAGGTTTGTCTGTGAGTGCTCCGACCCGTGTATCGCGAGCTACCGGCGATTCACTCCAAGCTCGAGCGCGGCCGTCCAACATCACGTGCAAGATTCTGATGGCCGTGACAGGACTGATCTTCGCCGCTTTCGTTCTCGTCCACATGATCGGAAACCTGAAGGTCTACACCGGTGCCGATCACTTCGACGACTACGCACACTGGCTACGAACGGTGTTCGAACCCTTCCTGCCCTACGAGGGACTTCTGTGGATTCTTCGCATCGTCTTGCTCGCGTCATTGGTCGCACACGTCTGGTGTGCCTGGCTGCTCACCGTCCGCGGACGCCGAGCTCGAGGAAAATTTCGACGGAAAGGTCTGGGAATCAAGTCCTTTACAGCGCGCACGATGCCCGTCACCGGAGCTGTGCTGCTGCTATTCGTCATTTTCCACATACTCGACCTCACGACCGGAACCCGACCCATCGGCAGCAGCGAGTACGAAGCGGCCACGCGCACACAGAGTTACGCATACGACAATCTGATTGCCAGCTTCGAGCGTCCGCTGGTGGCAGCGTTCTACATCGTCGCGATGGCTCTGCTGGCAATGCACCTCGCGCACGGACTCTGGAGCGCGGTCAACGATCTCGGCGTGACCGGCCAACGACTGCGCCAGATTGGCGTTGCACTCTCCGGAATCTTTGCGCTCGTCGTGATGGTCGGAAACATGTCGATCCCCATCGCGGTCATGACCGGCGCCATCTCGAAGACAGGAGCGTCATAAGTGAACAGCTTCGAACTCGACGATCTGCGCAGCATCGGGACACCGGTGGACGGTAAGGTCCCGGCCGGCGATCCGGCGACGGCCTGGCCCACTCGCAAACTCGACTACAAGCTCGTCAGCCCACTCAACCGGCGCAAGTTCACGGTCATCGTCGTCGGTACCGGCCTCGCCGGCGCGGCCTGCGCCGCCTCCCTCGGTGAACTGGGCTACCACGTCGAGTCCTTCACCTTCCACGATGCACCCCGCCGTGCACACAGCGTCGCCGCGCAAGGAGGCATCAACGCCGCTCGCGCTCGAAAAGTGGACAACGACAGTCTCGCCCGCTTCGTGAAGGACACGGTGAAGGGCGGTGATTTCCGGGGCCGTGAGGCCGACTGTTTCCGTCTCGCCGAAGAATCCGTACGCGTCATCGATCACATGAATGCCATCGGGGCACCGTTTGCTCGCGAGTACGGCGGCACTCTGGCCACCCGATCCTTCGGCGGCGTTCAGGTGTCGCGCACGTACTACACGCGCGGGCAGACAGGCCAGCAGTTGCAGATAGCGTCGTCGCAGGCACTGCAACGTCAGATCGCAGCCGGAACGGTCAACCTACACACCCGAACCGAGATGCTCGATCTCATCGTTTCGGACGGACGAGCACAAGGGATAGTCACACGCGATCTCGTGACCGGTGAGATCGGCGCCACCACAGGCCATGCCGTCGTACTGGCATCCGGCGGCTACGGCACCGTATTCCACAAGTCCACACTTGCGAAGAATTCCAACGCCACGGCCGCGTGGCGAGCGCACCGACGCGGCGCGCTGATTGCCTCACCATCGTTCATCCAATTCCATCCGACGGCACTTCCCGTCAACTCCGAGTGGCAGTCGAAAACCATTCTGATGAGCGAATCCCTGCGCAACGACGGCCGAATCTGGGTACCGGCCAAGCCCGGAGACGATCGTGAGCCCGGCGACATTCCCGAAAACGAACGCGACTACTACCTCGAGCGCAAATATCCGGCGTTCGGGAACCTCTCTCCCCGCGACGTCTCTTCACGGGCCGCCCGCGAGCAAATCGACTCCGGTCACGGCGTCGGCCCTCTGAAAAACAGTGTGTACCTGGATTTCCGCGATGCGTTGGCACGGCTCGGCCGCAAGACCATCGAGGAGCGATACGGAAATCTGTTCTCGATGTATCGCGACGCCACCAGCGAAGACCCCTATACGGTGCCGATGCGCATCGCCCCCGGAGCCCACTTCACCATGGGAGGACTGTGGAACGACTACGACCAGATGACCTCCATCCCCGGCTTGTTCGTCGGTGGTGAGGCAGGCTGGGGATACCACGGAGCCAACCGCCTCGGCGCCAATTCGTTGCTCTCGGCATGCGTCGACGGCTGGTTCACCCTCCCGTACGCGATTCCGAATTATCTTGCGCCGCTACTCGGATCCACTCCACTCGAACTGTCCGATCCCGCTGTGACGTCGACGCTCACTGACGTGAGGGGTCGGGTGGACCTGCTGCTCTCGGTCGGCGGAACACACGGCCCCGACAGGTTTCATCGACAACTGGGCGAGATCCTCTATGCGGGTTGCGGTGTCACCCGAACGACCGAGGGCTTGACCAAGGCGATCGCCGAAATCCGCGCACTGCGAACCGATTTCTGGTCGAACCTGCGAGTTGCCGGTAGCGGAAACCAGTTCAACCAGGAGTTGGAAAGGGCCGGCAGGGTAGCCGATTTCCTCGAGCTCGCCGAACTGATGTGCGTCGATGCTCTCGATCGTGACGAGTCCTGTGGAGCGCACTTTCGTGCCGAACATCAGACTCCCGACGGCGAAGCGCAGCGAAACGATCAGGACTGGTGCTTCGTCTCCGCGTGGGAAACCGCCCAGGACGGCAGACACGTTCGACACGACGAGCCGTTGTCCTTCACCGCTGTTCCACTGCAGACGAGGAACTACGTATGAAAATCACCGTGGACGTGTGGCGCCAATCCGGACCTGAGTCGTCCGGCGCATTCGACACCTACCAAATAGACGACGCGACGGTGGAGATGTCGCTGCTGGAGCTCCTCGACCGACTCAACGACCAACTCGTGGAGAGCGGCAACGAACCCATCGCCTTCGATTCCGACTGCCGAGAAGGGATCTGCGGGTCCTGCGGCATCACGGTCGACAATGTTCCCCATGGACCGGTTGCGAACACTCCCACGTGCCGTCAGCACCTGCGTAGCTTCTCCGACGGTGACCGAATCAAACTGGAGCCGTTCCGCTCCGCAGCCTTTCCAGTGGTCCGCGACCTCGTCGTCGATCGCTCTGCGCTCGACCGGGTGCTCGAAGCCGGTGGATACGTTTCGGTCAATGCAGGAACCGCGCCGGACGCAGACAGTCAGCCGCTCTCGCATCAAAGTGCCGAAGCTGCACTGGACTTCGCCGCGTGCATCGGCTGCGGCGCTTGCGTGGCAGCCTGCCCGAACGGTGCCGCGCACCTCTTCACCGGGTCCAAACTGACCCACCTGTCTCTCGTCACGCAGGGCCGCAACGAACGTGGCAAGCGGGCCCGAGCGATGTCGCACCAGATGGAGGCCGATTTCGGGCCGTGCTCGACCTACGGTGAATGTGCGCAGGTGTGTCCCGCGGAGATACCGCTGACCGCGATTGCCGCTGTCAACAAGGAATCGATGCGATTCGGATTGCGGCGCAAGGACAACTGATCGTCACCAGGCGCCGATCAGCTTCATCCACGCGCCGCCGATGATCGTCCAGATCAGGATGATCACGACGCTCATCACGAAACCGATTCGGAACCATTCCGAGGTCTTGATGTATCCGGAACCGTAGATCACTCCGGCCGGACCGGACGCGTAGTGCGAGATACCGCCGAACAGGCTGCCGATGAAGCCGAACACCAGGGCCGAGAACAGCGGCGGCGCACCGGTTGCCACCGCCGCGCCGAGAAACACCGCGTACATCGCGACGATCTGCGCGGTGTTCGACGCAAACAGATAGTGCGCATAGAAGTACACCAAGGTCAGGATCGCAAAAGCCCAGATCCACGGCAAACCGTCGACGCTCGAGGAGACCTGGGTTCCGATCCACGAGATCACGCCGAGTTCTTCGAGATGGCTTGCCATACCGACCAGAACGGCAAAGAACACGAGCGTCTGCCACGCCCCGGTGTCGTGGACCAGGTTGTTCCACGTCAGCACCTTGGTCACCAACAGGATGCCGATTCCGACGAATGCTGTTGTAGTGGCATTGACGTTGAGCTGCGAGCCCAGGCACCAGAGCACCAGCAGCAGAACGAAGGTGGCGGCCATGATCTTCTCGTTGCGGCTGATCGGACCTGCCTTGCGCAGTTCCTCCCTGGCTTGCTCGGGTGCTTTCGGAGTCTTCAACATCGTGGGCGGGAAGATCTTCGACATCACCCACGGGATCGCGATCAGACTCGCAATTCCCGGAACCGATGCTGCCAGCGCCCATTTGCCCCACGAGATGTCGATGCCGATCTTGGCAGCCGCATCGACGGCCACAGGGTTACCCGCCATGGCGGTGATGAACATCGCGGAGGTCACGACGTTGACTTGCAGCGACGTGAGCAGCAGATATGCTCCGAGCTTCTTGCGAGAGTCCTCGGGCTCGGGATTGGAGTCCTCCAACTTGCTCAGCGAGACGATGATCGGATAGACGACGCCACCCGCACGGGCGGTGTTCGACGGCGTCGCCGGAGCAAGTATCAAGTCCGTCAACGCCATTCCGTAGGACAATCCGAGACTCGACTTGCCGAGTTTGGTCACGAACATGAGCGCAACCCGTTTGCCGAGTCCAGTGACCAGAAAGCCCTCGGCAATGAAGAACGATGCGACAATCAGCCAGATCGTGGTGTTACTGAAGCCGGACAACGCTTCCGTCGGCGTCTCGGTCTGGGTGATCATGGCGATCGACAGGCCTACCAGCGCCACAGAACCCGTCGGCAGAGGCTGCAAGATCAACGCCACGATGGTGCCGACGAAGATTCCGAGCATGTGCATGCCCTTGGGATCCACACCGTCCGGAACAGGCATGAAATAGATGATCAAGCCGAGGACGACGGGCACCGCAGCCGGGTAGTACCACCTGAGCACTGATTGTTTCGACGGCTCCGCCGGCGGTGTCGTCTCAGAAAAAGACTCAGTGCTTTCGGATTTGGCCTCGGACATTTGCATCTCCTCGACTTGTCGCCCCAGGTGATCGCCCCAGATCATTGTCCCCCAAACATCAGGTTTTCGTGCGGTCAATCCAAGTTCGAGAGAAATTGCCCGGAAGTACAGTCGTCCTTACGAGGCGCTGTCTCGCACCGACGCTTCAGTGGGAGAATGCCCATCTCTCGCAAAAGATTGTGCCGATCGATCAACAGAGGCGCCGGCGTGCTGCACGCTTGAATCTCGGAGAGTTGTTCAACCTGCTTCTGCGAAAGGTATTCGTCGGCACGATGTTTGGGTCAGGACTGCGCGGATTGCCGATCTCGACCGGATCTTCGCGCGTGATGTGATCCAATTCCGAAGCATGTCAGCCGACAGACAGACCCACGAACCGAGAAGATTCGTATCGGGCCGACGACTGGTTGCGCCATCTATTGTCGGGAGTGTGACGGAATCCGACGCCCACGAGGACTCGACCGACTCCACTGAATCGGCAGTGGCCGATCACCCGAGGAAACGTCCACTGTGGCGTGAGATTCTGATCCTCGTTGTCGTCGCACTTGTCCTGAGTGTTGTCATTCAGAACTTCGTCGGACGCATCTTTCTGATCCCGTCGGAGTCCATGGAACCGACACTTCACGGATGCACCGGCTGCACGGGAGACAAGATCTTCGTCGACAGAATCAGCTATCGATTCGGGGATCCGCAACCTGGGGATGTGGTCGTGTTCAAGGGACCCGAGTCCTGGAACGACGAGTACAAATCCATTCGATCCGACAATTCGATTGTTCGCGCGTTTCAGGGACTCGGGTCCATCGTCGGCTTGGTCCCGCCGGACGAAAACGACCTCGTGAAGCGGGTAGTCGCGGTCGGTGGCCAAACCGTACAGTGTCTGTCCGAGGAAGAGGGGCTTCGGGTGAACGGCAAGCCGCTGACCGAGCCGTACATCGACAAGCGCATTCCGGGCAACGATACCTCTTGTCAAGGAAGGTATTTCGGGCCGGTCACGGTTCCCGACGGGAACCTGTGGGTGATGGGCGACAACCGCGCCCATTCGAAGGATTCACGTTTCCATCTCGATGACGAACACAGTGGAACGGTGCCGATCGACAATGTCATCGGCAAGGTTCAATTGATCGTCCTTCCCTTCTCACGGTGGGGAACTGTGAGCTCGTTCGATCCGCAGTGACAGATCGAATCAACCAGGCGGCCCGCATCTTCGGACGGCACAGTCGACATGGCTCCGCTTTCGGACGATCATCGAGCGCATCTGTTACCGAGGGTAGGAGAACCACATGCGCGCTCGACGCATCACCGCCAATCTCAAAGTCGCCGATGTCGGAACCGCCAAGAGCTTCTACTCCGACTTTCTCGGCCTGAGCACCGAAGAGTTCAACATGGGGTGGGTCGCTCGCTACACCTCTCCCGACACCGGCGCGAACGTACAGCTCGTCACGCACGACGCCACTGCAGCCGAGGACTCGGTCATCTCAGTCCACACGGACGACGTCGACGGCGCCTACGAAGAGGCCCGCAGGCTCGGCTACGAAATCGTGCACCCCATAACGACCGAAGAGTGGGGTGTTCGCCGATTCCTCGTCCGGGCACCCGATGGCAACGTCGTCAACATCGTGCGACACCGGGACTGAGCAGCGGAAAGAACCCCATTCGACGTTTTAGGTCATTTGACCTAGAGTTAGGTGCATGACCGATTCATTGCAGTATTCAGCCGACGGCCCGATCCTCGTGGCCGGCGGATACGGAACCGTGGGCAGCGCCCTGACAGCGTTGCTCGCCCCCGACTTCCCACTACTCCTCACCGGACGCACCCCCGAGCGAGGCGACGAACTGGCCGGCCGTCACGGCGCTTCCGTCCGCCGCTGGGACCTCCTCGACCCGACACCCTTCGACGCGTCCGTACGCGCGGTCGTGTCGACGGTCAACGATCCCCACGATCGTGTCCTGTCCGCCGCCGTCGAGGCCGGCATTCCGTACGTGGACATCACCCGCTGGACAACCCGCGTCGCTCGCGCCGCCACTCTGGCAGGTCAGAAGTCGCCGAGCGCACCGGTGTACCTGTCGTCCGGATGGATGGGCGGAGTCACCAATATCGTCGCCGCAGCGCTGGCCGAGGAACTGGGTGGCGCGAGCACGATCGACATCTCGATTCGCTACGACGTCAACGACATTGCCGGGCTGGACTCCGTCGACTTCATCGATCGGCTCGGGCAGGATTTCGAGGTGATGCAGCAAGGAAACCCGATCACCGTCAGCCCGTTGACGGATACACGCTGGGTCGACTTCCCCGAATCGCGCACCAAGGTCGGAAGAATCGACACTCCGGAACAATTCACGTTCCCCATGACCTTGGGCGCCGAAACTGCCAGCACTCGAATAGGTTTCAGTTCGAATGCATCCACAACTGCGCTGCTCGCCGCCAAGAAGGTGGGTCTGTTCCGTTGGGGTCGCGGCGACCGCTTCACACCGCTACGACGCGGACTCCTGTACTCGCCGGGCAAGGGCGGGAGCGCGCAAGTACGCATCGATGTCACCGGCCCGAGCGGCACGACAAGCGCGACAATCGTCGACCGGCAGGGCCAGGCTCACCTCACCGCGGTGGGCGGCGCGCTGGCCGTCAGACGAGCCTTGGCCGACGATGCCCGGCCTGGAGTCACTTTCCCCGAATCGCTTCCGAACCCTCGCCGCACCGTCTCCGAGTTGGAGAGCTTCGGGGTGGCAGTATTGCGACCATGACCCTCTCCAAGGGCGCCGCCCGTGCGGCAGCACTTCTCGACGCAGCAGAACAGGTCCTCACTACTCAGGGCAATGCCAACTCGGCAATGCGCGATTTCGCAGCCGCGGCCGGAGTGCGGGTAGGACATCTGCAGCACTACTACCCCACCCGTGCAGATCTGATACGCGCAGTGATGTCACGTGCATTGACCCGCTCACTGGATCGCCTTGCCGTCGTCCCCGATACGGATCAGAGCCTTTCCCGCGAGGAATCCGAACACTTCATCGGAGTCCTGCTCGGAGAACAGGACGACCAGGCCACGGTGCGTCTGTACGTCGAAGTATGGGCCATTGCAGCGGCGGACCAAGAAGTCGCGGTCGTGCTTCGAGACTTCTACGCCCAGTACATCGCACACGTAGAGCGCGCAGTCGCGTGTGCACAACCGGAGCTGGATGCGACTGAACTTGGCGCGACAGCGCAGACCATCGTGAGCCTGCTCGAGGGTTCCGCAATTCTCCGATCGGGAATCACCGGCCGAAAGTCCGAGGCTTCGGACCGCAAGCTCGTGGACACACTGCAGTACCTGATTCACGGGTCCTGACTCGGACGTATCGTAAAGCCCATGAGCGTTGCAAACGAATGGAGCCGAATCGAAGCGTGGTGCCGTACACACGCACCGGTGACGGCTGCAGCGTTTCAACCAGGACTCGGTGACGCCGTTATCGAGGAATTCGAAGCCTCGACCGGCGTCACGTGGCCCCAGGAACTTCGCGACCTGTATCGGGTCCACAACGGCAGCCTGACCCACGACGACCGGACCGGCCTCTTTCTCGGCAGCGTGCTCCCGGACAAATTCTTCTACCCCATCGACGTCGCAACAGAAGTTCGTCTCACTCTGCTCGAAACGTGGGATGAGACGATCTACGAGAATCCAGACCTCTACGCCGAGGACGAGATGGATCGACACGATCAACGCGACGCAGGCACTGCCGCAACCATGTTCATCCCCTCGTTCGTTCCCTTCGCCGGACTGGACGAGTACCACTACTTCGTGGACACCCGCAGCGGCGCACTCCACCATTGTGTGACCGAGTATGCCTCGGACGCCACTGACAACGGCGGTCCGATCTGGGCGTCCATCTCGGTAATGCTGGCCGCCCATGCCGTAGCGCTGGAAACAGGATCAACGATCGGAGTGTGGAAACCCGTTGTCAGCAAGGGTGTTCTGGAATGGGAAGTCGACGCATGACACCCAAGCAGGATCCGACCCGTCGCACCCTCGCCGACGGGCGTCAGATCTTCTACTTCGACGATGCCGGCAGTGCCCGCGCCCACTCTGCGCGAGATTCCCGCGAATTGCCGGCTCTCGACCACTCGTCTCGGATGAGATTCGACGTTCTCACCGGGGAGTGGATCACCATGGCTTCGCATCGCATGACACGGACACATCTCCCCTCCGCCGCCGAATGTCCATTGTGCCCGACCGACGAAACACGCACGCCCACAGAGATACCCGACGGAGACTACGACGTCGCGGTGTTCGAGAATCGGTTTCCGAGCTTTGCCGCGGCGCCCGAGGAAGCCATTGACAGTCCCGGAGACGGTGTGGGCGATCGCCCAGCGGCCGGCCACTGCGAAGTGATGTGCTTCTCGAGCGATCACACGGCGGCCGTCGCCAAGCTTCCACTCGAACGCATGCGCACGATTGTGGGTGCCTGGATTTCTCGGACCGAAGAGTTGTCGGCGGATCCGCTTGTGGAACAAGTGTTCTGCTTCGAGAACCGCGGCGAAGAAATCGGGGTGACACTCACCCATCCACACGGACAGATCTACGCATACCCGTATGTCACGCCACGCACCCGATCGATGCTGACGCAGGCGCACAAACACTTCGAGCGCACCGGTCGCTCACTACTCGCCGATGTTCTGGCGTTCGAGCGCGAGGACAAGGCCCGGTTGATCTACGACGGCGATCACTGGAGCGCCTACGTCCCGACCGCCGCACGATGGCCCATCGAGATTCACCTGGCACCGCACCGAGACGTCCCGGACCTTCCCTCGCTGAACGACCAAGAGCGCGAAGAGCTTGCGGTCGTCTACCAAGATCTACTACGCCGTATCGATCGCTTCTATCCGGGCGTCGACCGGGTACCGTACATCGCGGCCTGGCACCAAGCTCCCGTCCGCATCAACCGACCTCTGGGCCGACTGCATCTTCAGCTGTTCTCGATCTTGCGCGCACCGGGCAAACTCAAATACCTCGCCGGGTCCGAGTCCGCCATGGGCGCCTGGGTGAACGACACCGTTCCCGAGGCAGTCGCGGCCCGCCTACGGGAGTTGAAATAGTGGATACGGTCTCGAACAATTCTGTGCTCCAACAGTTTCACGCCACCTACGGCTATCCGGCAACCGGAGTGTGGGCGGCACCCGGTCGAGTCAACCTGATCGGTGAACACACGGACTACAACGGTGGATTGTGCCTACCGGTCGCTCTTGAGCAGCGAACACTGGTTGCCGTCGCACTGCGCAGCGACGGGGTCGTCCGCGTGCACAGTCGGCAATCCGCCGAGACGTACACCGGGCCCGTCGGCGACATCGCCACAGGGTGGGCCGCCTACCCCACAGCCGTTCTGTGGTCTCTTGCGCGCAGAGGCCTCCCGACCGAAGGAATCGATCTTGCCGTCGACTCGTCGGTACCGGTCGGGGCCGGGCTGTCGAGCTCCGCTGCCCTCACCTGTTCGGTTGCGTTGGCCGTCAACGAACTTCATGATTCACCTTTCGCCCGCGATGAGCTGGTACAGGTGTGCATCCAGGCCGAGAACGACGGCGTCGGCGCACCGACCGGAGGGATGGATCAAACCATTGCCCTCTTTGCTCAGCCCTCGACCGCGCTCCTGCTGGACTGCCAGGACGGATCCACCGAACCAATACCTTTCGAACTCCACGGTGCAGGTTACGAACTGATCGTCATCGACACCCGGGTCAAACACTCACTCGCAGACGGACAGTACGGAATGCGGCGCTCTCAATGCGTCGCTGCAGCAGCAGCTCTCGGCGTCGGCAGCTTGCGAGAGGCTACAGCAGCCCAGGCCGAGACAGTGCGAGACCCGATCCTCCGGGCGCGGGTACGGCACGTCGTGACCGAGATCGAGAGGACGCGGAAGACCGCAGAACTTCTGCGCAGCAACAGATTCAGTGACGTCGGCGAGCTGTTCGACAACTCGCACGCCTCGTTGCGCGACGACTTCGAGGTCTCGTGCGATGAACTCGACGTCGCCGTTGCCGCAGCACGACGCGGCGGCGCGATCGGTGCGCGGATGACCGGCGGCGGATTCGGAGGCTCAGCCATCGCGCTGGTTCCGGAAGGAAGCGGAGCGGAGGTCATCGCGTCGGTGAGCCGCGACTTTGCGGCGCGAGGTTGGCGAGCACCACACTTTCTCGGCGTCGTTGCCGGGGGTTCGGCCGCCCGTCTCTGAGCGAACGGCACGTTCAGCGCACTGGAGGCGCCGAACGTACCGTTCGCCCTGGTTGGGACACCTCGAGATCCCCCTCACATAAATAGTCATCTCAGATGCGAATTATGTAGGTTCAGATCATGCAACTGACGCAGTTCACCGATCTGGGATTGCGCGTCGTCATGCGGTTGGCCGTACTCGACGCGGATGCCTCCCCCAGTACCCGGGATGTTGCGCAGCAGCTCAACGTGTCGTACTCCCATGCCACCAAGGTGGTTACACGGCTCGGTGAGCTCGGCATCGTGACAACCAGGCGCGGCCGCGGCGGTGGGCTTTCCATCACCGAACTCGGCCGCACCGCCACCATCGGCTGGCTGGCCAGACGCCTCGAAGGCCCGGGTGAAGTCGTCGACTGCGAAGGCGACAAACCGTGCCCATTGCGCGGAGGTTGCCTCCTTCGAAGTGCGTTGCGCGAAGCACAGGAAGCGTTTTTCGTTTCACTCGACGCGGTCACGATCGAAGACGTCATCCGGCAGCCGTCCAAAACTGTCCTGCTACGCCTCACCACCCGGAGCGACGAAGCAGGCTGATCAATCGAATTTCGACCGAACGGAGCAGCTCATGCTTTCCCCACAGTCAACCGAGGTCATTCGCGCCACCCTTCCCGTGGTCGGCGCTGCCATCGGCGATATCACAACCCTGTTCTACCGCAAGATGTTCGACGCACATCCTGAACTCGAACGTGATTTGTTCAATCGCGGCAATCAGAAACAGGGCGAACAGCAGAAGGCTCTCGCCGGTGCCATCGCGGCATTCGCGACGCTTCAGCTCGAGCCGGACAGCGCCAAGGTCGATCTCATACTCTCACGCATCGCGCACAAGCATGCGTCGCTGGGAATCACGCCCGACCAGTACGCAATCGTGCACGAACACCTCTTTGCCGCGATCGTCGAAATACTCGGCGATGCAGTCACTCCCGACGTCGCGGCAGCCTGGGACGAGGTCTACTGGCTGATGGCGGAAACCCTCATCACGATGGAGCGTGGCCTCTACCAACTCGCCGGCGTCGACGCCGGTGACGTCTGGCGCACGGTAAGGATCAGCGAACGAGTTCTTCAGTCCGCCGACACCGTCTCACTGACGCTCACCTCGCTCGACGGTAGCGCACTCCCCACCTTCGCTCCCGGACAGTACCTTTCGGTCGGGGTTACGCTGCCCGACGGCGCCCGCCAGATCCGCCAATACAGCCTGTGTTCGATACCGAGCAGCGCAGACTGGCGGATCAGCGTCAAGCGAATCTCCGGAACTCCCGATGGCGAAGTGTCGAACTTCCTCTACAACAACGTATTCGAAGGTCAAGAACTCTCCGTCACCACACCTTTCGGCGATCTCACCATGCCGGACGACAACTCACCGCTCCTGCTCGCGTCGGCCGGAATCGGTTGCACACCGATGATCGGGATGCTCAATCATCTCGTGGACACCGGTGCTGACCGTTCGGTATCTGTCATCCATGCGGATCGATCCATTGCGGATCACGCGCACCGCGCAGAACTCAGCACACTCGTCGACCAGATTCCCGCCGCAACCCTGCACCGTTGGTACGAGGATCTCGGCACGCACGTTGCGTTCGGATCGGTTCACGAAGGACGGGCGGATTTGCAAGGTATTGCAGTGGAGCCCGATACCCAAGCCTTCCTTTGCGGGCCGATGCCGTTCATGTTGGCGATGCGCGCATCGTTGCTCGAAAGGGACGTCCCGGCACAGAATATCCACTACGAGGTCTTCGGGCCCGACAGCTGGGCCAACACCTGAGCGGACCACTGCCTGCGAACTGGACCTTGGCGCGCGACTGCAAACCCTTGTGTACTCGACGAAACATACGCATCGAGTAGTGGGAGACCGATATGATCACGTCAGCGTCGATGACGGGAGTCGCGCTGATCGCCCTGGCGATGGTTCTGACACCGGGCCCCAACATGATCTATCTGGTGTCCCGCAGCATCAGCCAGGGCCGCCGGGCGGGTTTGATCTCGCTCGGCGGAGTCGCAACCGGTTTCCTGGTCTACCTCGCCGCCACGTGTGCAGGGCTGACGGCGGTTCTCTTCGCCGTACCAACGGTGTTCACCGCGGTGAAAATCGGTGGTGCCCTGTACCTGGCCTATCTCGCCTGGTCGACACTCCGACCAGGTGGGAAGTCCGCTTTCGAGGTGGGCGAGGTCGACCGCCACGGTAGCGGCCGTCTGTTCGGGATGGGGTTGACCACCAATCTGCTCAATCCCAAGATTGCGCTGATGTACGCGGCCCTGATCCCCCAGTTCGTCGATCCCACTGCGGGTCCGGTCTGGCAACAGGCACTCGTACTCGGCGGCGTGCAGATCCTGGTCGCAGTCACCGTCAACGCGTTGATCGTGTGCTGTGCGGCAGCCGTGTCGACCTTCCTCATGGCGCGTCCGGTGTGGATGCGGGCTCAGAAATGGCTAGCTGGTGGCATTCTCGGAATCTTCGCCACCCGCATGGCCCTGGAGTAGTTTCAGTCCTTCGGACGTTGGTCGATCAGACGACGCGCTTTGCCGATCGAGCGTTCGAGTCCGCCGGGTTCGAGAACGCTCACCTCGACCGTGACACCGATCTTGTTCTTCACCAGCTTCTGCAACGCCGAAGACGCTGCCGCATGATCGGAAATTGCCGCGTCAGGGCGAGCCTCGACGCGCACTGTCAGAGTATCCATCCGGCCCGGACGCTCCAGCACACACTGGAATTGGGGTGCCAGGGCGGGGACGGTCAGGATCAGCTCTTCGATCTGTGTGGGGAACAGATTGACCCCACGCAGGATGATCATGTCGTCGGTCCGGCCGGTGACCTTCTGCATCCGACGCATCGAGCGCGCCGTACCGGGCAACAGACGGGTCAGGTCCCTGGTTCGGTAGCGAATGATGGGCAGCGCTTCCTTGGTGAGAGAGGTGAAAACCAGCTCACCTTCTTCACCGTCCGGCAGCACTTCGCCCGTGACCGGATCGATGATCTCCGGGTAGAAGTGGTCTTCCCAGATATGGAGCCCGTCTTTGGTTTCCACACATTCCATTGCCACACCCGGGCCCATGATCTCGGAGAGTCCGTAGATGTCGACCGCATGCATGTCGAGTTGCTGTTCCAGCTCGGTACGCATCTGTTCGGTCCACGGCTCCGCTCCGAAAACTCCCACCCTCAGTGAGGTCTTCGAGGGATCGATGCCTTTCTTGATCATCGCATCCACGATGGTCAACATGTACGACGGAGTCACCATGATGGCGTCGGGCTCGAAGTCCTCGATCAGTTGAATCTGCCGCTCGGTCATGCCACCGGACATGGGAATGACCGTGCAGCCCAAGCGCTCCGCACCGTAGTGTGCTCCCAATCCACCGGTGAACAGACCGTACCCGTAAGCCACGTGAACCTTGTCCGAAGACCGCACGCCGCCGGCCGAGAGACTGCGCGCGATGAGATCGGCCCAGTTGTTCAGGTCGTTGCTCGTGTACCCCACCACCGTCGGGCGACCGGTGGTCCCCGAAGACGCGTGAATTCGCGAGACCCGGTCCTGGGGCACCGCAAACATCTTGAACGGATAGTTCTCACGTAGATCCGCTTTGGTGGTGAAGGGAAACTTCGCGAGATCGCTCAGATCCTTCAAGTCGCTCGGGTGGACGCCGGCGTCGTCGAAAGCTTTGCGGTAGTGCGGAACATTGGTGTACGCGTGCATCAGGGACCATTGCATCCGCTCGAGTTGGAGCGTCGAAATGCGGTCCCGACTGGCAAATTCGATTTCTTGCGAAGTAGCAGTGACGAGTTCGGTCATGATTGTCTCCGGTGGGCTCAGTGAGGGCGCTGTGCGGGCGGTCAGGCGTCGAAATCGACTGTTATCTGTTCACCGACAGGGAAGGTCTGGCAGGTCAGTACGAAACCCGCGTCGACTTCGTAGTCTTCGAGTGCGTAGTTCCTGCGCATCTCGACGTCACCGCAGGTGACCTTGGCGCGACACGTTCCACAGACCCCGCCCTTGCACGCGAAGGGCAGATCCGATCGGTACTGTTCCGCTGCATCGAGAATCGACTGGTCTCGCGGAAGTGTCGCGGTGGTCGATCGACCGTCGAGAGTAATAGTCACCTCGCTGCTCGGTCCGACAATTCCGCGCTCACGATGCACTGCAACCGGCGGAGCGACGTCGTCGACGTAGAACAGCTCGTGATGGATGCGATCCTTGGCAATTCCCAAGCCGGCCAGTACTTCCTGGGCGTCGTTGACCATCCCGAACGGACCACACAACCAGAAGCCGTCGACCTGGTCGCACGGAACGAGAGAGGTGAAGATCTCACGCAACCGGTCGGCGTCGAGACGGCCCGAGAACAACTCGACCTCGCGCGGCTCGCGAGAGAGAACATGAATAACGTCCAGGCGTGCACCGTACCGGTCCTTCAGGTCGGCGATTTCTTCGGCAAACATGACCGAACGGGTGCGCCTGTTCCCGTACAGCAGGGTGACATCGGCCTCGGGGTTCACCAGCAGTGTTGCAGCGATGGACAACATGGGCGTGATTCCGGAGCCCGCCGCGATCAGAACGTGCCGTCCACCCAATGCCGGATCGGCGACAAAATTGCCAGATGGGCCCTGGACGTCGATTCGATCCCCGGCCTTGACGTCTCGCACCAACCAGGAGGAGAAGAGTCCGTCTGCCACTTCGCGAACCCCCACCCGTGGAGACGCCCCTACCGGTGCACAGATCGAGTAGGAGCGACGGTGTTCGACGCCGTCGATCATCCGCCGCAGTGTCAGTGACTGCCCGGCGCCGAAGTCGAATTGATCGGCGATATCGGCAGGCACGTCGAAGGTGACGGCAACTGCGTCGTCGCACAGTGATTCGACACCGGCGACCGTCAACGGGTGAAATGGTTTGTTCCGGTTCGTCGTTGCGGTACTCATCTGTTCAGATCTCCTTCACGTGATCGAACGGCTCGAGGCAGTCGAGGCAGCGATAGAGCGCTTTGCACAGGGTCGCACCGAATTCCGAACTCAGTCTGGTGTTTGCCGAACCGCACTGGGGGCACAGGATGTCGCGCGGCTTGGCCGTCAAGGTCAAGGCGATCGGGCCGGAGGTGCGACGCGGCGCGGCCCCCGGCACCGAGTACCCGGCCGTCCGAAGTTTCGCGAGCCCCTCTTCGCTGATCCAATCCGAACTCCAAGGCGGCGACAGTTGAGTCTTGATCTGGACGCTGCCGTACCCCGCGTCGGTCAGCTTGTGCTCGATGTCGTCTCGCATCGTCGCCATCGCCGGACACCCGGAATAGGTGGGAGTGATTGTCACACAGACCAAGTTCGCTTCGACGTCGACCGATCGGATGACGCCGAGATCGGCCAAGGTCAACAGTGGCATCTCCGGATCCATCACCGAGGCGACGATCTCCTGCGCCGAAGAGACAGTAGCGGAAGAGACGGTAGCGGCAGTCACGGTCACCACACCCCTTCCGGATGCTCTCGTGCAACGCTCTGCATTTCGGCGAGAAGTAGCCCCAGTGCCCCGGTGTGCAGTCCGGCACGCCCGCCGCGGCCGCCGACGAAACCGGAGAAACGCGAAGGGGGCTCTTCCATTTCGGCTGCATGGAGTACCTGGGCAAGAACAGCGTCGAACTCCGGCAGAACAGTACGCGGATCCACTCCGACGCCAACTTCTGCCAAAACGAGTTCGTCCTGAGTGGGAACAAAGAGTTCGTCCACGAACGGGAAGATCTCGAGCAAGGCGTCGGCCGTCCGACGCTTGGATTCTGCCGTGCCGGCGCCCAAGGTGACGACCCATCTTGCCGCGTAGTCGCGGTGATAGGTCAGTTCCTTGACACCTTTGTTCGCCACAGCTGCGAGAACCGGATCGCGCGACATGCGCAGCCGATCGAACAGCGCCAGCCGCCAGGTCGAGAACACGAGTAGCCGAACGACCGTGTGCGCGAAGTCGCCGTTGGCGAGTTCCACCAGTCTCACGTTGCGGAAACCGAACTGATCGCGAAAGAAGGCAAGCGCATCTTCGGCCGGCACCGGTGACGTATCGGAGATGAACGGAACCACAGTGGAATCGGCTGCTGCCGCGCGAGCCAGCAGCAGCCTGGCCTGCCCGATCAAGTCCAGGCCGACGTTGGCGAGAGCTACCTCTTCTTCGAGTTCCGGTGCCCGCGTCGACCATTCGGCGAGGCGCTGCGAACTGACGAGCGCGTCGTCGCCGAGCATGAGGCAGTAGCGCGCCAGCGCACCGAGATCGACGTCATCCGGCACCGTGGTGTCGACTCCGGCGAGGGGGTCGTCGAAGCTGGTTCCGAACGCCCACTGACCGTGGCCGTCGCCGTCGACCAGGCCGTCGTAGGCACTGTCGTGATCGTTCATCTGTTGGTCCTCGAAGTCGAAGTGATTCTCACATGTGCGGAACGGAGTCCGGGATGTCGTAGAAAGTCGGGTGCCGGTAGACCTTGTCGCCGCTCGGCGCGAAGAACGGATCCTTTTCTGCCGGACTCGAAGCCACGATTTTCGCGGATGGCACGACCCAGATACTCACGCCTTCGTTACGTCTGGTGTAGACGTCGCGCGCGTGGCGTAACGCCATCTGGTCGTCTGCCGCGCGCAGGGATCCGACGTGCACGTGGTTCAGTCCGCGCTTTCCCCTCAGAAATACCTCGTACAAAGGCCATTCGCCCCGCACCTGATCGCCCTGTACCTGATCGTTCTCGCTCATGATGTTTCCCCAGTCGTGCGATCGTGCGCGAGTCTCTCGCGCTGTGCAAAGGCGTACGCGGCGTCGCGAACCCAGGCCCCGTTGTCGTGTGCGGCTTTCCGATTGGTGATCCGCTCGACGCTCGCCGCTCCGTTGCCGCGGACCACGTCCATGAATTCGCTCCAGTCCGGCTCGCCGAAATCGTGTGCGCCACGCTCGGGGTTCCAGCGCAGGTCGGGATCAGGGAAGGTCACACCGAGTATCTCGGCCTGCGGTATCGACATGTCCACGAATCGTTGCCGCAGTTCGTCGTTCGTGTGCCGCTTGATGCGCCACTTCATCGACTGCTCGGTGTTCGGCGATTCGTCGTCCGGCGGTCCGAACATCATCAGAGCGGGCCACCACCATCGGTCGACGGCTTCCTGCACCATTGCCCGTTGAGCTTCCGTGCCGCGCATCATCGTCGCCAACAGCTCGAAGCCTTGCCGCTGATGGAACGATTCCTCCTTGCACACACGGATCATCGCGCGCGCATACGGCCCGAAGGAGCTGCGGCACAGCGGAACCTGATTGCAGATGGCAGCTCCGTCGACCAGCCAGCCGATCACACCCACGTCGGCGTATGTCAGCGTCGGATAGTTGAAGATCGAGGAGTACTTCTGCTTTCCCTCGATCAGCTTGGTGGTCAGATCGCCACGATCGGCACCGAGCGTCTCGGCCGCGGAGTAGAGATACAGACCGTGCCCGGCTTCGTCCTGGACCTTCGCCATCAGGATCGCCTTGCGTCGCAACGAAGGCGCACGGGTGAGCCAGTTTCCCTCGGGCTGCATTCCGATGATCTCGGAATGCGCATGCTGGGCGACCTGGCGGATCAGAGTCTTGCGGTAGCCGTCCGGCATCCAGTCGCGAGGCTCGATGCGCTGGTCTGCCGCGATCGTCTCGTCGAACAGGTTCTGCAGGTCTTGTGGAGCTTCCACGTTGGTCATCGTACCTACCTTTTATTACCGAATGATCGGTTGGTAACTAGTATGCACCGAGGTGTCCCAGCACACAAGAGAATCTTTCGCCGCACCAGAAATCAGCGGCCCTCGAAAACCGGCTTCTGCTTCGACAGGAAAGCCGTGACTGCGCCTCGATGATCTGCCGTGGAACCCAGCTCCACCTGTGCGTTCGCCTCGGCCGCCAGCGTCTGGGAAAGCCCAGGAGCAACGGCACGGATCAGCGATTTCACGTGGGCGAAGGCCGCGGTGGGTCCGTCGGCAAGCCGACGCGCGAGTACCCGAGCCTCAGCTGCGACGTCCTCGTCGGCCACCACGCGATGAACCAAGCCCCACTCCAGCGCGCTCTGCGCGTCGAACTTGTCGCCGAGCAACATCAGGCCACTGGCGCGGCTAGGTCCGAGCGCGTGCACGAGCGCATGACTGAGCCCGGAGTCACTGGCCAGACCGATGCCGGTGAATGCCGTCGCAAAGCTCGCGCGAGCCCCCACGACACGGATGTCTCCGGCCAACGCGATTCCCAACCCGGCCCCGACGCAGGCTCCGCCGATACCCACCACCACCGGGACAGAGAGCGTCGACAGCGCCGTGACGATGGGGTTGTAGTGCGCCTCGACGGTATCCATCGCGTGCGCAGGATCAGCATCCAACGCTGCGGCGTGCTCGCCCAGATCCTGACCGACGCAGAAGTTCTTGCCTTCGGCGAGAATCAACACCGCTCGAACCTCTGCGTCCGCGTGGACCTGCAGCAACGCTTCGAGCAGCTGAGACTTCATTTCGCCGTTGACGGCATTGGCGGCCTTGGGTCGGTCGAGAGTGATTGTCGCCAAACCTCGCTCGATCTCCAAGCGAGTCACGTCAGTCATCGATGTTCCTTTCGCAGGCAGTTCGGTTCAGCTCCATGTGTGAAAACCCTGTCCCGTCTTGCGCCCCAACTCGCCGCGAGCCACCTTCTCTCGCAGCAGTGCTGGAGGTGCAAATCGATCACCGAGCGTGCTCGCGAGGTGTTCGGCGATCGCCAGGCGCACATCCAACCCGACCAGATCTGTCGAACGCAGCGGGCCCATCGGATGCCGATACCCCAATTCCATTGCTCGGTCGATCGATTCCGCGTCCGCCACACCCTCTTCGAGCATGCGGATGGCTTCGAGCCCGAGACCGACACCAAGCCGGCTGGTTGCAAAACCAGGTGAGTCGTTGACGAGCACCTCGGCTTTGCCGAGCATCGACACCCATGCGCGTACCGAGTCGACAACCTCGGGGCGGGTCTGAGGCGCCCGGACGATCTCGACCAACAGCGACGCCGGGACTGGATTGAAGAAGTGCATACCGATGAACCGGCCCGGATCCGTCAGCGCTGCGCCGAGCTCGGCGATCGACATGGAACTGGTGTTGCTGGCGATCACGGTGCTTTCTCCGGCAACGGTTTCCGCAGCGGCGAGCACCTCGACCTTGAGGGCCGCAATTTCCGGGACCGCCTCGACGATCAGGTCGAGCGACGGTGGCAACGAGGTCACTGCGTCCACGGTGCTCACGCGCGCCAGCACCGTCGCGGGGTCCTGGTCGTCGAGTTTCCCTCGCTCGTGGGCTCTGTCGAGGCCGGCGGAAACACGCTGCAACGCGGCCGCGGTGTCGCCACTCTCCGCGATGGTGACCGCCCCGCCGAGACTGGCGAACACCTGGGCGATACCCGCACCCATGCGTCCACAGCCGATGACTCCGACGGTCTTCGGTGCAACTGCTTCAGTCATGATTTCTTCTCCAGGAAGGCCGTCATGCGATCGCGCTTGTCCGAACTCTCGAACAGGACGGCTTGGGCGATGTCGTCGGCAAACGGATGCGATCCCGGCGCATCGACGATGATCTTGGTCAATCGCAGTGCCAGCGGGGACAGTCGGGAAATGCGGTCGAGCAGCCGATGCGCTGCGTCGACGTGGCAGTTCGGTTCGGTTACCTCGACAACCAGGCCCGCTCGTAGCGCCTGCTCGGCGTCGAGGTTTCTGGCACCGAGGAGCACCTGCTTCGCGATCGAGACGCCGACGAGCTTCGGCAATCGATAGCTGGCGCCGGCGGCTGCCATTATGCCGAGATTGGGCTCCGGATTCCCGAAGACCGCCGTCGTTGTCGCGATGCGAATGTCGCAGGCGTAGGTCAACTCTGCCCCACCGCCGAGCGCGTAGCCGCTCACGGCGGCCACGGTGGGAAGCGGGAGCTTTCCGATTCGGTCGAACAGCGTGCGGTTGATACCCGCGAACGCTTCCTCTCGTCCGCGCTCTCGGAGCTCCGCGATGTCAGCGCCGCCTGCGAAGTGGTCGCCGCGCCCCGCAAGCAGGAGCAGCTTCGGATCCCGTTCGAGGCGTCCACAAACCTGATGCAGTTCGTCGATCATTTCCGCGTTGATCGCATTGCGTTGCGCGGGCCTGTCGAGGGTGACCACGACGCGATCCTCGCGCTCGTCCACGTGCAGGGTGTTCACATTCGCTCCTTCTCGCTCTCTTACAGTAATAACCGAACATTCGGTCGTTTGGCAAGAGTGAAAACGCGGTTGGTGCACAGCTTTGCCCGAACTGAGAAGATGGGGGCATGACTACGGCACGCCCCACTCGACGCACCGGCCTCCCCGGACGTCCCGGCTACGACCTCGATTCGCTCTTAGCCGTGGCTGTAAAGGTGTTCAACGACAAGGGCTACGACGGCGCCAGCATGGAGGTGCTCGCCAAGAAACTCGGCATCACGAAGTCCTCGATCTACCACCACGTGTCCGGCAAGTCGGAACTTCTCGAACTCGCACTTTCGCGTGCCCTCAACGCCCTGTTTGCGGTCACGACCGAAGAAGGCGCCACCACCGGTCCGTACATCGACCGGCTCGAATACCTGGTCCGGCGCAGCGTAGAGGTGCTGGTCGCAGAGCTTCCGTACGTCACCCTGCTCCTGCGCGTCCGCGGCAACACGACGGTCGAGCGCGCCGCGCTAGCTCGTCGACGCGAATTCGACAACTTCGTCGGAGGTCTCGTCGCGTCCGCCGCAGCGGAGGGAGACTTGCGCCCGGACATCGAACCAGCCCTCGCCAGCAAGCTGATGTTCGGCACCGTCAACTCACTGATCGAGTGGTACAAACCCCGAGCGGGTGAGTCCGTCTCCGACATCGCCGACGCGGTCGTCGCCGTCACTTTCGACGGACTTCGCAAGGCCTGACTCCAGGCAGTTCTGCCGAATCCTTGACAACGCGGCGTTACCGGGCGATCGTAATTACCGACCGAACGTACGGTGAGATGGAGTTGTCGTGAGCAGACTGTTGGAAAGCTATGTGGCCGGTCAGTGGTACGCCGCACCGGACGCAGGTACCCCGTTGCCGAGCGCAGTGGACGGATCGGAGGTGGCCCGGATCTCCGCAACCGGCATCGACCTCGCCGAGATGGTTACGTACGCCCGCGAGGTCGGCGGGCCTGCACTGTCCGCGATGACCTTCCACGAACGTGCCGGCGCGCTCAAGGCTCTCGCCCTCACGTTGATGGCAGGAAAAGCCGAGTTCTACACACTCTCCACTGCCACCGGTGCGACGACGCGAGATTCCGGGGTGGACATCGACGGCGGATTCGGGACCCTGCTGAGCTACGCGAGCAAGGCTCGGCGCGAATTGCCCGACAGCACAGTCTTTCTGGACGGAAACGTCGAGCCTCTCGGCAAGGGCGGAACCTTCCTCGGGCAACACATCTATACATCACGTCGCGGCGTCGCCGTGCAGGTCAACGCCTTCAATTTCCCGGTGTGGGGGTTCCTGGAGAAGCTGGCACCGGCATTCATCGCGGGGGTGCCGTCCATCGTCAAACCTGCCAGTTCCACGGCATATCTCACCGAACTCGTCTTCCGGCGCATCATCGAGTCAGGCTTGCTCCCAGAGGGTTCCGTCCAACTGCTCTCCGGTAGTGCACGCGGCCTCCTCGATCACCTCGGCGGGCAGGACTCAGTGGCATTCACCGGATCCGCCGACACCGCGGCAACGCTGCGTGCTCACCCGAACGTCGTCGGCAAGGGCGTCCATTTCAATGCCGAAGCCGATTCACTCAACGCGTCGATCCTCGGCGAGGACGCCGTACCAGGAACGCCCGAATTCGATTTGTACGTCAAACAACTCGTCACCGAGATGACGGTCAAGGCGGGCCAGAAGTGCACGGCGATCCGGCGCGCCCTGGTCCCGCTCTCGCTGGTCGACGCCGTTGTCGATGCCGCATCCGAGCGACTGAACAAAGTGGTCGTGGGACACCCCGATGCTGATGGCGTCACTATGGGAGCTCTCGCCAGCATCGAACAGCGTGACGAGGTCTTGAAATCCATTCGCGGTCTGACGAAGTCGGCAACTATCGTATTCGGAGACCCGGACAACGTCGACGTGGTCGGTGCCGACGGCCAGTCAGGAGCCTTCCTTTCCCCAGTCCTTCTCCGGGCGGAAGAGAATGCGCACGAGGTACACGAACTGGAGGCCTTCGGACCCGTCAGCACCGTCATCGGATACGACGGCATCGATCATGCGATCGAACTCGCGGCCCGTGGCGAGGGAAGCCTCGTCGCCTCGGTGGTCACTGCCGACACCGACATCGCACGTCGACTGGTGCTGGGTCTCGCAGCTTTTCACGGCAGAGTGCTCGTGCTGAACCGCGACGACGCCAAGGAATCCACCGGCCACGGCTCTCCCCTTCCAGTCCTCGTACACGGCGGTCCCGGCCGTGCCGGCGGCGGTGAGGAGCTGGGTGGCATCCGCGGAGTTCTGCACCACATGCAGCGGACCGCCGTACAGGGCACACCCGACGTCCTCACCGCAGTCGGCGAGCGCTGGTTCACCGGATCGCAGCGCACGACCGGATCCGAACATCCATTCCGAAAGAGTCTCGCCGAGTTGAAGATCGGTGACACTGTTGTCGGCGGTCCGCGCCAGGTCACACTCGCAGACATCGATCATTTTGCAGAGTTCACCGGTGACACCTTCTACGCTCACACCGATCCGGTGGCCGCTGCGGCGAATCCACTCTTCGGCGGCATCGTCGCGCACGGCTATCTTGTTGTCTCACTCGCTGCGGGCCTGTTCGTCGACCCGGCTCCCGGCCCGGTTCTCGCGAACTTCGGCGTGGACAGCCTCAGGTTCCTGACTCCGGTCAAAGCCGAAGACAGCCTGACGGTCACCCTCACAGCCAAGACCATCACACCTCGCAGCAGCGCCGACTACGGTGAGGTTCGTTGGGACGCCGTGGTGACGAACCAGGACAACGATCCGGTCGCGACATACGACGTCCTGACTCTGGTAGCCAAGACTCGCCCCGAAGGGAATTGAAAGCACATGACCTATCGAGTAGCAGTGTGTTACGGACGCCCCACCGATCCGGAGGCTTTCGACAAGTACTACAACGAGATCCACGTCCCGCTCGCCAGCGCAGTGCCAGGGCTCTCGGACTTCACGTTCAGCAAGTGCTCGACGCTGGACGGCTCCGATCCAGTCTTCTATGCCGTCGCCAACCTCGAGTTTCCCGATCTCGAGACTATGCAGAGCGGCCTGAAGTCCCCGGAGATGGGCGCCGCTGGAAAAGATGTCGCAAACTTTGCCACCGGCACGGTCGACATGTATGTCCAGGAAGTTGTCTCGGTCCTCTAGACCCCTGCAATTTCCCGATCACACAGGAGTTGTCTCGTGAGTACAGGAAGCATCACCGCCAGAGAGATGTTCGACGCGGACCAGGCATCGCAGGCACTCGGTATCGAGATTTCCGAGCTGGCGCCCGGTAGCGCAACCGTGACCGTCACCGTGGGCGAAACCATGGTGAACGGTCACGGAATCACACACGGCGGTTATGTTTTCCTGCTCGCGGACACCGCGTTTGCGCTCGCCTGCAACGGCTACGAGGATTCAGCCGTTGCAGCGCGCGCGGACATCAGATTTCTGCGTCCGACCCGTCTGGGCGACACCTTGACCGCGATCGCCACCGAGAAGGCTCGAGGCGGCCGAAGTGGGATCTACGACGTGACCGTTCGCAATGGCGACACCGTCGTGGCCGAGTTCCGCGGCGACAGTCGAACCATCACCCGCTGAAATTCAGCCCACGGTGTATCAGCCCACGGTGTATCAGCCCACGACGGGAAGTTCGAGGGGGCCGGAACCGTCGGCAAAGATCGTCACCGGCATACCTTGCAGTCCCCCACGGAAACTGATGTCGCCACCGGTGATCGCGAGACGCACGGAATGCCCTGGCTCGAATCGGTGCACTATCGCCGGCATCGTCACCGGCACCGGCTGCGACGGATCACTGATGCGTATGGGCGCGATGAGTCCGTTGATCAGCGAGGAAGTTCCGTCCGGAGCCACGTCGTAGAGTTTCGCGAACACCACCGGCTGTCCGGGCGCCGCAACACGCAGCGTCACAGTGGGGGCTCCCACCACGTCCATAGCCTCGGTCATCGGCGCAGTGGTCCAGAGCGCCTCGGTTCCCGGAATCTGTGCATTCGGAATGTTTCCGGCCGGATTGATATTGAGTGGCTCTACGCCCGTCGGCAGCCCAGCCGGTGCGGTGACGATCGTCTTCGAACCCGGTATCACCGGCGTGCCGTCCGGTAGCAGTCCCCCGTCAGCGGACAGATGGAAGGCGCGAGCGGTCCCGACATCGACGGTGTCGGACGTCGCGTAGGCCGGTGCCGCGTTTCCCTCGTAGTCGATCCAGTTGCGGAAATACGCGAATTCCGGGCCGGTCTCGGTGTTCTCGTCCTTGAGGTAGTGATCGAACCAGTCCATGAAGCGACCGGTCTCGTACTGGGTATCCTCGTCGGGTGCGGAGAAGCTGAACTCGCCCGGCGCAGCGGCCAAGTGGCTGTGCCCCCACGAATGCCAGATCATCTTGGCATCGACGCCACGATCCTTCAGCGCGTCGTAAGTCGCGGTTGCCTCGTTCAGATCGAACAGGGTGTCCTGTTGCCCCTGAGCAAGCAGTACCGGGATATTGATCCGGTCGACGAACGACGAGACCGATGACGCTCGTAGCTCACTCACTACTTGCGGTCCGATGTCGCCGGTCACCACTGCCTCGGCGATCGCGTTGCACATGTAAGGGACGTAGTTCGGGCAGCCGGGTAGCCGTGCGGGATCTGCGATGTAACCGTCCACACCGGGATTCGCGATGCCCGCGCCGAAGAGCAGCGATGCAAAGAGCACCTTCGCTGCTCCCGGCTCCGCTGTCGACACACCGGAGATGATTCCCGTGCTGTTGGGCGCCAAGGAATACGAGAGATCGTTCCAGGTGATCATGGGGATGATGGTGTCGATGCGGGGATCGACACTCGCGGCGGCGAATTGAATGCCGCCGCCGTAAGAGCCACCCGTCATTCCGACTCGCGGGTCGTTCGTCGACGGTGCACCGGTGTGATCGACGGAGTCCTGAACCACCGTGGTGAGCGCCGGATAGGGCTGCGTCAGAGCCTGATCCGTGAAGGCAATCCCTTCTTGGCCGCCGAGGAAGCTGACCAACTGGGAAGCGGCGACACCGTCGTATGCGGGAGAGTCGAGTGTGATCTTGCAACTCGTGCCGCCGAAACCCAATCCCGAATACGTCAGTCCGACATACCCGTTCTCGGCGAAGTTCTGCAGGGCAGGAATCTGGTCCTTGTACGAACCGCCGAACCCGTTGGTGGTCAGGATCGCGGGAGCTGGGTTGTCAGAGTCGACACCATCGGGAACAAAGAGTTCACCGACGACGGTGCACGGCGTCGAGAGTTCAGGCCCGACATCGACCGAGAAGTACAGCAGCTGTGACGAATACGAGCCGTTCGGTGAATCCGCGAGCGCCGGCGGCGAAAAGCCGAGGGCGCAAACCACGAGCGTGACGACACTGATCGCTGTTCTCCGGCGCACCTGAAAACCGTACACCCGGATCTGTTCTCCACCAGCTCAATCCGGCGCGTGCCGCCAACGTTTTCTCGCGAAAGTCACGCCAGACCGAGCCGACCTCTACTTGACCGTCAAGGTGCCGTGCATGCTCGGGTGGTAGGTGCAGTGGAACGTGTACGTTCCAGGCTCGTTCGGCACCGTGATGGTTTCCGTCTCACCCGCTTCGATGTCCTCGTTGAACAACCCCGCGGTATCGGACGTGACCGAGTGCTCGACGGTGTCGTTGTTCTGAATGGTCAGTACCTGTCCGGGCATCACCGACTCCGGCGTCGAATATTCGAAACCGCTGATCACGATTCCCATCGACGACGCTCCCGGCGTCGACATACCCAGAGGCATGCTCGGCATCGACATACTGGTCGGCATGCTGGTCATCGGCATACTGGTCATCCCCATGCCGTCGTGATCGGCCGAATCGTTGTCCGACGAATCGTTGTTGTCACTGCACGCGGTCAGTGCGAACACCGCCAGGATCAGCGCTGCGAGCACTGCGAGAATCCGCTTCATTGCTTCGCCTCCTGCTCGTTCCCCCGCAGTCTGCTGATTACCCGCCGCCTAGGGGGCCAAACAGCTCCGATGTGGTGCCTGCGGCGCTGATAGTGCACGATTTCTGCACCAGCTCCACTCGCGGACCGACACTGAAGGAAACAGCACAGATGGCCAAGAGCAAAACGTCGAAGGCAGCCCAGCCGAAGGCGTCGAAGGCAGCGCAGCCCAAGGCTCCCAAGACAGCAGAGCCGAAGGTAGCCGAGAAGGCTCCCGCCGTTCTCTGGAAGGACCTGCCGGACGAGCACGACTACCCGGCAGCCCGCGATTACCTCCAGTTGGGCGCGACGCCGGTTCAGGTCCAAGCTCTCGTGTACGCCCTCAAGACGGCGACGCTGGTCTCGAAGAAGGCCAAAGACATCCTGCGGGCTGCTGGGCTCCCTCTGCTTCCGGTCGACAACCCACACGTTGCTGCCGACCTGTTGAAGATCCGCAAGGGGATCGCGCTGTCGCCGATCCTGCTGGTGCAGGGAGACTTCCGCGCCGGAGTACCGGCGCAGATCGCCGACGGCTACCACCGTGTCTGTGCGAGCTACCACGTGGACGAGAACACCGCCATCCCCGCGAAGATCGCACCCTCGACAGTTAACTCGTAGGTCGTCGATGACCTTCGGCATCCTTGCCCTCGTCGCGCTGGCCGGCATTCTCGGCCCGCTGCTCGGCGCTCGCGTCAGCTGGCATGTCCCCGTGGTGGTCGGCGAACTTGCCGCGGGCGTCGTCTTCGGTGTCACCGGTTTCGGGCTGCTCGACTCTTCGGACCAGACTTTCACGTTCCTGGCCGATATCGGATTCGCGCTCACGATGATGGTGGCCGGCTCACACGTCCCGGTTCGCGATCCGGCAGTCCGTGCGGCAATCGGCAAGGGTGCCGTTCGCTCGGTTGTCGTCGGACTTCTGTCGGTTGTTGCCGGCTACGGTGCGGCGACGGCATTCGGCACCGGTCACGCCGCGCTGTACGCGGTCCTGATCGCGTCGTCGTCCGCGGCGTTGATTCTCCCCATCGTCGATTCGCTGGGGCTCGGTGGAACCTCGGTTCTGCAGATGACTGCCCAGGTCGCGATCGCGGACACCGTCTGCATTGTTGCGCTGCCTTTGGTGATCGATCCGGACAATGCCCCTCGTGCCGGTGTCGGCGCACTGGCTGTGGCGGCGTGTGCGGTTGCCTTGTTCTTCGTACTGCGAGCCTTCCACCGGTCCGGCCATTGGCGAAGGCTCCACAAATTCTCGGAGAAACGAAAGTTTGCACTCGAACTCCGGATCAATCTGGTGATCCTCTTTTCTCTGGCAGCGCTGGCGTCGAGCACTCACGTGTCGATCATGCTCGCGGGCTTCGCCTTCGGGCTCGTTCTTGCCGCGATCGGTGAACCCCGCCGCCTCGCCAAACAGCTCTTCGCCATCACCGACGGCTTCTTCGCTCCCCTCTTCTTCGTCTGGTTGGGAGCGGCGATCAATCTGCGCGACCTCGTCACCCATCCGTCCGCCATCTGGCTCGGATTGGTCTTGGGCGGAGCAACTCTCGTGGTTCACGCCGCGATACGCGCCCTCGGTCTCCCGCTCCCTCTCGGCGTGCTGTCCGCCGCACAACTGGGAGTACCGGTTGCCGCAGTTACGGTGGGCACTCAATTGGGGGTGATGGGCGACGGTGAACCCGCAGCCATCCTCCTCGCCGCCATGATCACGATCGGTGCAGCAACGCTGGCGGGTGCTGCCGCGTCGAAAGCTGGTCTCACGAAGCCTGCTTGACCGCGGCCCTCTCCACCGTCAGCAAGCTCTCCTCCGAATGTTCGGCGTGATACGCCGCGCCGCCGCCGCGGGCACCGAAGAGTCGCTTGCTCCAGATCAGCCATACGACGGCAGCGATGTTCACCAGCAGCAACCCGGCCCTCAACCACGTGATCTTCTCGGTCAATTCGTAGATTTCGAGGGGCAGGAACAAGCTGGTCGCCACCACCGCGAAGTACTCGCCCCAGCGTTCGACCATCCACAGGCCGACTGCCTCGATCACTTGAAGGCCGGCGTAGACCAACAGCCCGACTGCGATCCAGGTGAGCGTCGTAGCGGACAACGAAAACGCCTGCTCGATGTGATGGACCAGTTTGGAATCGTCGATGTTCCAGCCCAATTGACGGGCAAGTGGCCTGATCAACGGCAATTCGTTCTCGAAGGCGTCCTCAGCGCGACCCTTCGACGATCTCAGTTCGAACACACCGATCGCCAGAAGAACCAAACCCAGAGCGCGGAACATTCTCTCGGTGGCGAGAAGTCGCATGATCAACCGGTCGCGAAGCAGCCTCCCCCGCGGAACCTCGGGGGCGGCGTCCGCCGGTCCCGATGCTCGGGGCGCTCCCGGGACGAAGTTGCCGCAACGTAGGCACCGCCACGCCTGACCCACCGCAGTATCCACATGTAGTCGATCCCGCAGTTCCGGTTCGTCCGGAGCGTAGGTCTCGTGACCGTGCCAACTGCACGAGCGCAATGCGAAGTCCACGGGTGAACTCTATGCCGCATATGCCCGGTAGCGTGGATACCCGCTGACCGTGCACTTCGAACGATGAGGATTCCGATGACAACCACCAAGATCGAAACCCGGCATGGCGTCATGGCAGTCGACGACAGTGCCACCGACGGTTTTCCGGTTGTCTTCATCCACGGGAACTCGGCCAGCCGCTCCATCTTCCGTCATCAGGTCGACGCCGACTGGGCCGGCGACTACCGCATGATCACTCTGGACCTACTCGGCCACGGCGACTCCGAGGACGCGAGCGATCCCGAAGCCGCATACACGCAGAACGGTTACGCCGACGCCATCGTCGATGTTCTGACCGAACTCGGCGTCGAAAGAGCCGTTGTCGTCGGCTGGTCGCTCGGCGGACACATCGCTCTCGAGTTGATCGCGAAATTCCCCGGGCTCACCGGAATCGTCATCACCGGTACGCCGCCGGCAAATCCCGAGACGCTCGGCGACGCCTTCAATGCCGGCGACGGATTGTCCATCGGCGGCACCGAGGTCATCACCGCGCAAGAAGCCGAACTCTACGCACGAATGACCGCCGTTCCCTTCGAGCAGGCTGCCCTCGACGCCGCGATACGCACGGACGGACGCGCTCGCAAGATCATGTTCGACGCATTCGGCGCCGGCCGCGAATCGGATCAGAAGGCTCTGGTTGCAACGGCGTCTGTGCCTCTCGCGGTGATCGACGGCGCCGAGGACCCGTTCGTGAACACGTCGTATGTCGCGTCGTTGACCTTCGCGAATCTCTGGGAGGGCACGTATCACGTGATTCCCGGTGTGGGGCATGCAGCGTTCTGGGAAGCCCCTGAGGTGTACAACCCACTGTTGCAACGATTCCTCGGCAGTTTCGCACAGTAACCTGCTGGACAACCTGCTGGACGCGGCGTCCTATGAGATAGAAGCCACTCGACAATCCGGCCATGTCCGGATCATTCATCGCCGTCCTACAGTTCGGAAAACGACTGGAGGCACTGCGATGACCATTCTCGAGCACGGCACGGAAACGTGCATCGGTGGACCGACCCTTCCCCAGATACGACGCCTCGTCACCGAAGTGCCCGGCCCCAACTCGCGCGCTTTGGCAAAGCGCCGGAGCGCCGCACTACCGGCCGGGCTGACCAGCGGATCCAGCATTTACGTTGCCGCAGCGGGCGGAGGAGTTGTCGTCGACGTCGACGACAACTCGTTCATCGACTTCGGCAGCGGCATCGCCGTGACCACCGTCGGAAACAGTGCGCCGCGCGTGGTCGAACGCACCACGCGCCAGCTCGGTCAGTTCACCCATACGTGTTTCCTCGCAAACCCCTACGAGGGGTACCTCGAGGTCTGCGAAGCGCTCAACCGCCTGACCCCGGGAGATCACGAGAAGCGAACAGCGCTGTTCAACACCGGCAGCGAAGCGCTCGAGAACGCCGTGAAATACGCACGTGCCGCCACCGGTCGCCCGGCAGTTGTCGTCTTCGACCACGCATTCCACGGTCGCACGTTGATGACCATGACGATGACAGCCAAGAACCAGCCGTACAAGGCCACATTCGGCCCGTTCGCACCAGAGGTCTACCGGGTTCCGATGGCATACCCCTACCGTTGGCCGAGCGGCCCCGAAAACGCGGCCGACGAAGCATTCGCCCAGTTCCGTCTTGCGATCGACACTCAGATCGGCGCCGAATCGGTAGCCGCTGTGGTCGTGGAACCGATTCAGGGTGAGGGCGGTTTCATCGTTCCCGCTCCGGGATTCCTGAAGCGAATCTCGGAATTCTGCCGTGAGCGCGGCATTCTCGTCGTCGCGGACGAGGTCCAGACCGGTATCGCACGAACCGGAGCCTGGTTCGCCAGCGAGAGTGAGGACTTCGTCCCCGACATCATCACAACCGCAAAAGGTCTCGCCGGCGGAATGCCACTCGCCGCCGTGACCGGCCGTGCCGACGTCATGGACGCCGCGCATCCCGGTGGTATCGGCGGTACGTACAGCGGCAATCCCGTTGCCTGCGAGGCCGCCCTGGCAGTTTTCGAGACGATCGAGATGGAAGGGCTCCTCGACCGCGCCAAGGACATCGGCGACATTCTGACCACAGGTTTGTCCGAAATCGCTTCGGACACAGACATAATCGGCGACATTCGTGGACGCGGCGCCATGATTGCAATCGAACTCGTCCACGACGAGGACAAGGCTCCGAATCGCGAGGCCGTCGCCCAGATCGTCAGCTACGCCCACACGCACGGTCTCCTTCTGCTCACCGCCGGCACCTATGGAAACGTCGTCCGTTTCCTCCCGCCGCTGAGCATCTCCGACGAGTTGCTGACCGAAGGACTCGGTATTCTTCGCGACGCTGTGGCCGCAGTCCGATGAGCGTCGCAGTGCGCAGCTTGATCGGCGGAGCTTGGGTCACGGGCAGCGACGGCACACTGACGGACACCAACCCGGCCCGTCCCGACGAGGTTGTCGCCACCGGAGGCCGCGCCGGTGCCTCCGAAATGGCGACCGGTGTTCGCGTCGCCCGCATCGCCGCGAATGACTGGGCCCGCCTGCCGATGTCCGCACGCGGCGCATACCTCACTCGCGCAGCGGAAATCATCGAATCCAACGCTGAGGCCTGGGGCGAAGAACTCACCCGCGAAGAAGGGAAAACGCTGGCCGAGGGTATCGGAGAGGTGCGCCGCGCAGCGCAGATTCTGCGTTACTACGGCAACGCCGCCGACCGCGAGACCGGAACGGTGTATTCCTCCCCACGTAGCAGCGAGCAGATTCTCGTCACTCGCAAACCTCTCGGAGTGGTAGGCGTCGTCACGCCGTTCAACTTCCCGATCGCGATCCCGGCATGGAAGATTGCGCCTGCCTTGGTGTACGGAAACACCGTCGTCTGGAAACCGGCTGCCGCGGTGCCCCTTCTGGCCTTCCGTCTCGCGCAGGCACTGACCGAAGCGGGCCTACCCGACGGAGTCCTGAACATGATCCTCGCCGACAGCGCGGCCGGTGAAGCGCTGGTCGATCACCCGGACCTCGACGCCGTCACCTTCACCGGTTCCACCGGCGTCGGCCGAAAGATCGCGGGATCTGCTGCGGCGCGCGGAGTTCCGGTACAGGCGGAAATGGGTGGAAAGAACGCAGCCGTCGTACTTGCCGACGCAGATCTCGAGCTTGCGGTCGAGCAGGTCATGCTGGGTGCATTCCGGTCAACCGGCCAGAAATGCACGGCCACTTCACGTCTGGTACTCCATGAATCCATCGCCGAGGAATTCCTGGCCAGGCTGACCGTTGAAGTCAAGCAACTGAGAGTCGGAGATCCACTCGATCCCGACGTCACGACAGGTCCCGTGGTCAGCGCATACGCGCAGCAGTCGATCATCGGGGGGATCAATCGAGCCGTCGGCGGCGGCGCCAGGGTTGTGGCCACCGCCGAAGCGCCGCAGTCGGGCTACTACGTCCAACCGACAGTGCTGGAACTACCGTCGAGCACCGAACTGTGGTTCGAGGAACTCTTCGGCCCGGTACTGGCGGTGCAGCGGGCAGCAACAACCGCAGACGCATTCCGCTTGGCGAACGAGGGCGAATTCGGTTTGTCCGCAGCATTGTTCACGCAAGACCTGACCAGTGCACTTGCCGGTGTCGACGATCTGGACGTGGGGATCCTGCACGTCAATTCGGAATCGGCGGGCGCTGATCCCCACGTACCTTTCGGCGGTGCGAAGAGGAGTGGATACGGGCCCAAGGAACAAGGCGACGCGGCGCGAGAGTTCTTCACTCACACCACCACCGTCTATCTCAGGGGCGGCCGAGCGTGATCTGAATTCGATTCCGCCTGCAGCAGTTCACGAGCTTTGAGTGCGATCCACAACTCCGACCGGGTGTGGGCGGAATCGAGATCTCGGCCGATCAACTCGGCAGCCTTGTCCATGCGGTTACGCAGCGTGTGCCGGTGAACACCCAATTGCGCTGCAGCGGATTCCCATTGACCATTGTGGTGCAGGAACGCTTCGATCGAGTCCACCAGACGGGAACCGTTCTCGGCGTCGTAGCCTTCCAGCACACCGAGACCACCGGCCGCGATCGACTGCAGAACATCGCTCGACTGCACACTCAACAAGAGACTGAAAGTCCCGAGCTCCGAGAACGGAACGAGCGTGTGTCCTTCGACCTGCCCCACTTTGGCAGCAGAGACGGCCTCGCGCAGACTGGCCGCTACACCGGTCATCGGGCGGACGCCACCGATTCCACCGTTGATACTCCGGCGTGAATTCTCCCGCACTCTCGCGTACACACTGCGTGTGACCTTCTCCGCAACTTCACTTTTCACGACGAACCACACACCGGTTCCGTCAGTCAGCGGGGCCAACAGGTACGGCACCGACTCTTCTTCCAGGGCCGCTGAAGTGATGTCGGTGGCCGCAAGCAAAGGTCCGACATCGGTCAAGGCAGTTGCCACCACCGTGGTTTCGGATTCGAATCCGAAGTACCGCAACAGACTTTCGTCGACGTCACCGCCGGCCTGGCGCACCATCGTCGTAACGGCCAACCTCAGCCGCTGTTCGGCATCGACAACCCGCAACGGCTTGGCAAGCTCGATGGTCAACAGCGACACCGTGTGGCCCACCAACAATCGCTCGGACTGATCCAAGGCGGCGTCGGACGCCACGGCCAGCGTGCCGCTCACAGCAAGGCGGTGAATGGCCAGGTGGCCGTCGTCGTCCACCACGATCCGGCTGCGCTCCTTACCTGATCGCTCCCTGATGCGTTCGGGCAGAGACGAACTCGCACCTTCCGTCAGAGCCAGCACCGCGCCGTCCCGATCGAGAACACAGACGGCTGCGTGAACGGCTCGCCCCAGGGCAGTGATCAGAGCCGGCACCCCATCGAGCAGGGCACGCGCCAACTTCTCCTGCGCGTCGACCACCGCCTGCACCGTTCGTATCTGGTCGGCGGTCAGTTCGTCGATCACGGCCCGCGAAATGGCGATGAACGGCGTCTCCTTGGCGACGGAAAGCACGGCAAAACCCAGTTCGTCGCCGGCCCTGATGATCGCGTCCGGCACCCTCTCGTGCACGGTGCCGGTGTCGAACGCCAGTGCCACCGCACCGGTCTGCGCGATGCGCTCGACGTACTCGTATTGCTTTGTCGCCGAACGCGGTAGATGCAGCCCCGTCGTCATGACAAGCTCTCCACCGGCGAGCCAACGGGTCGGATCCTGCAATTCGATTGCGTGCGCCCAGCTGATCGACAGATCCACGTCGTCGTGACCGGCAACGATCGTGAGGCCGAGCGAGGTGGTGGCTGCCAGCCGCAGGACAGTCATCGGCATTACCGGAACCTCCGAAGGCAGTGAATAGAAAGGCAGTGGACAGAACTGACAGTTTCCAGTTCAGATTTGTACATCAAGTCCATGTTCTGGATCACACGATGAGCTTAGCGTCTCTCCGAAAGAACTGATCGCGTCATGCAATAGGAGCTGAGCCCAGATGCCCGACAGCAGCACCGAAACAGCCGAAGCCGCCAGCGTTCATTCGACACTCAAAACAGGCTTGAAGAAGCGTCACCTGACCATGCTTTCCATGGGCGGCGTCATCGGCGCCGGTTTCTTCGTCGGGCTGAGCGGAATCATCAACCAGGCGGGCCCCGGCGCAGTCATCACGTGCGCGATCTGCGGCATCATCGTGTTCCTGGTGATGCGCATGCTCGGCGAAATGGCCGTGGCCAAGCCGTGTACGGGATCGTTCACCGAATACGCGCGCATGGCGTTGGGCGACTGGGCGGGTTTCACCACTGGCTGGCTCTACTGGTATTTCTGGGTGATCGTCGTCGGCATCGAATCCGTCGTCGGAGCAACCTTGCTCTCCCGGTGGATCCATGGTGTCCCGCTCTGGCTCATGTCAGCGGTACTCCTGTTGGTGATGACCGGGGTCAATCTTCTCTCCGTCAGCAACTTCGGCGAGGCTGAATACTGGTTTGCGGGTATCAAGGTCGCCGTCATCATCGGCTTCATCGTGCTCGGCAGTCTGTTCGTCTTCGGCATCTGGCCCGGCAGTGAAGTCGATTTCAGCAATCTGACCGGCCACGGAGGATTTCTGCCGAACGGCTTCACCCCCGTACTGGTGGGCGTTGTCGCCGTGATCTTCTCCATGACCGGAGCCGAGCTGGTCACGATCGCCGCAGCGGAATCCGCCGAACCCGCCGGAGCGATCAGGCGGGCCACGAACACGGTCGTCTTCCGCATTCTCGCCTTCTTCGTTGTCGCCACCTTCCTCCTCGTGACGATGCTGCCGTGGGATTCGTTCGTCGTCGGCGATTCTCCGTTCATCTCCGCACTCGACCTGCTCGGAATTCCCGGCGCCGCCGACATTCTCAATCTCGTGGTTCTGGTCGCGGTGCTGTCCTGCCTCAATTCCGGCCTGTACACGGCGTCACGGATGCTCTTCGCACTCTCCGTCTACAACGACGCGCCGGCCTGGATGACACGGACCAACAGCCGCGGCGTGCCGGTGAAGGGCGTACTCGCCTGCACCGTGGCCGGGTACTTCTGTATCGCGGCCGGCTACATCTGGCCGGATACGATTTTCTTGTTCCTCGTGAATTCGTCGGGCGCAATCTGCTTGTTCGTTTACATCCTGATCTGTGTATCCGAACTACGCCTCCGACGCCGATGGGAACGCGAAAGCCCCGAGATTCTGAAATTCCGTGTCTGGTTGTATCCCGGCCTGCCGATAGTGGTCACTGGTCTGATTCTCGTGATCCTGGTGGGAATGGGTCTCAACGAACCCACGCGCGCGGAATTCGTCCAAAGCCTGGTCGCGCTGGGGGTCATCCTCGCCGCTTACGGCGTGAGAAAGTCTCGTACGCGAAAAGTCGGATCGTTCGCGACCGCCTCGAACAACGCACACAGCAGTTCGAAGAAGGCTTGAAACAAGCATCGAGTAAGCGCTCGACTCGATAATTGAACCTCTTCCTCGAAAAGAGCCGATCCGATGGAAGCGGTCGAACATAGATTTTCTCTTTACCTAAATTCAAGGCAAAATGGACAGCATGCCGAGCCCTGTCATCGCCTCCGAGGGGCACAGTTCTTGGCGAACACTTCACGAATGGTTCAACGAACCACACGACTACGAGTGGATAAAGCACCAGAGATCCGGCCGGGCAATCATTCCGATCTTCCGAACCTTGCTCGGAATGATGACGATCATCTTCGGACTGTCCGCTTTCTACAAATTGATCGGTCCGGATACGCCGCCGACCACACCCGGCAAAGCTCTTTCGATTTTCATGATCTGTACGTGTGTGGGAATCGCCGCATGCTGGTTCACACAACCGTTTCCCGGACGCCGGGGGTTGCTTGCATTCGGAATATTCGCAGATCTCGGGATCGCGGCTGCCGTCCTCCTGGTGCCGGATCGCTCGTCCGGGACGTTCGGTTGCATCGTCTTCGCGGTCACCGGAACCTTTGCGACGCTTTTTGTCAGCGCAAAGTGGCTTGTCGCTCATGTCGTTTGGTCGACGACCGTCACGACTACCGTTTTCGTTCTTGCATATCTGGAAGGCGACGTCGATATCACGACGCTTCTGGCCCGCGGCACCGTTCTTTTCGGAGCTGTCACACTCGTTCCCATTTTTGCGCACCTGACTTGGCGCACTCTCTACCGCGATGCCCAGTATTCGGACCGGGATCCCCTCACTGGACTGTTCAACCGTCGGGGACTGGAAGGGGCAGTCGGCGATCTCTTCGAGAGCGCCCGAGACGATTCTTCATCTCTCGCCTTCATCGTCGTCGATATCGACAAATTCAAAACGGTGAATGATCTTCACGGTCATGCCGAAGGCGATCATGTCATCAGGAGAACCGCGAACCGATTGAGCACACATCTCGGCGAACGCGGAGTCATCGCTCGAACCGGCGGGGAAGAATACCTGGCCGTCATCGCCGGCAATCCCGAATCGACAACCCTGTTGATCGAAGGGATAAACGCGGCGCTGTCGGATTGTTCCGACGCGATCCCCACAACGGTGAGCGTCGGAGCGGTGATGATGACCGCCGAATCGAAGGCGTGGAGCGGCGGTGCTTCCGCAATCCTGGCGGCGACAAATGTCGCGGATTCGATGATGTATCAAGCGAAGGCGGCAGGCGGTAATACGATCCGCTCGGCTCAGATCTGATTCACAGCCACGTAAGTGGGTGGACGCTGCGCCCAGTTTCCGTGTCCGTCGCGGCAAGATACACATCGACGCGCTCAGCGGTCAGAGCCTTGCTGATGTGGTAACCCTGGACCAGGTCACACCCGACCCACTGGACGCGGCGGAACTGCTCGATGGTCTCCACGCCCTCGGCCAACGATTTCATACCGAGGGCCGCGGCCAATTCGACAATGGACTTCACCACGGACATCTTCGGATCGTCCGAGTCGGTGACCAGCATGCGATCGATCTTAAGAACGTCGATTGGAAGTCTCTGGAGCGTGGCAAAGGACGAATAGCCGGTGCCGAAATCGTCGAGTGCGACGGTGACCCCGAGCTCACGCAGCTTGTAGAGATCCCGGATCGCGCGATCGTCCACAACACCTGTCTCGGTGATTTCGAGCTGCAGCAGTTGCGGAGGCAAGCCCGAATCCGTCAGCGCTTTCTTCACCATCGCACCGAACTCTCGCGACACCAACTGCACTGGTGAAACGTTGACCGAGACGCCAATTCCGGTCGGCCACCCCGCAGCAGCGGCGGTCGCCATCGCCATTGCCTGCGCGCCGAGGGGAATGATCATTCCGGTTTCCTCCGCCACCGAGATGAACTGGCTGGGCCCGATGAGGCCGCGGCTGGGATGGTTCCACCGAAGAAGAGCCTCGAAGGCCACCACTTCACCGGTCTGAGTGTCGACCTGAGGCTGGTAATGGAGATCGAACTGCCCTTCCTCGATCCCTCTGTCCAGCTCGTGCAACGCCGTCGCCCGCGCCGATGCCCTCGCCCGCAGCAGCGGTGAGAACTTACCCACTCGATTGCGTCCCGTCGACTTCGCCTCGTACAGAGCCAGATCCGCCAGCATCACCAATCCGTCGGCGTCCGTCGAATCCTCGGGCGCGCTCGAGTAACCGATCGTGGCCCGCACTTCGATCCGATTGCCTTCGACGAAGAATGGTTCGTGCAGCACTTCCAGGTACCGATCGAAGATCACACCGGGATCGTCGCGCGAAGAGGTGCAGACGATCAGCCCGAATTCGTCACCGCCCATCCGCGAGCACATGTCCGAACCGATCACGTCGCGAAGGCGTTTCGTGACTTCGAGAAGTAATTGGTCCCCGATCGGATGGCCAAGGGTGTCGTTCACCGATTTGAAGTTGTCGAGGTCGAGAATCCCGACGAGAACCTGCTTCTCCGGCGCGCGGGAATCGATCGCTTCCTCGAGTGCCACTCCGAACGCACGACGGTTCGGCAACCCGGTCAACGAGTCGGTGGCCGCAAGGCGAAGGATCTCCTGCTCGTGGACATACCTCTCCGTGATGTCGGAACCGACACCGCGCCAACCCAGAATCACGCCGGATTCGAGGACCCGTGGATTGCCGGAAAGAGACCACCAGCGTCGCCTACCGTCGACATGCACCGGCACGACGGTGTCCCGGAAGGGAGCACTCGATTCGAGTTTGTCGATCATCTGGGCCGCGGCCGCACGCCCCTCCGGACTCGCTGCGATCTGGAGTCTGGTGAGGAGTTGTCCGAAGGTGAGTTGCTGCAACTCGTCCACCGTCATACCTGCGACCTCGGCGAGACGTGCCGAGGTATGGGAGAACCGGCCGTTGGTGTCGCATTCCCACAGCCAGTCGCGGGAACCGCCCTCGAATCCGTCGAGCAACAACGCCACAGTCTGACGCTCGGATTCCGCCTGAAACTCTGCGAGACAACGTCTCTGGAAAGAGGCCGACAGATAGACCGCTCCTACGGTGAGCGCAAACATGTAGATGCACAACTGAATCGCAAGTATTCGAAAGTGGGGTTCGGCGTGGACGACGAGAACAGTGAAGACGCCGAGGCCGTGAATGTAGATCCAGGTCAGGCTCACCGATCTCAGACTCGAGAACGTCACGGTCCCGGCGCCCATGATCCCGGCCATCGTCGCGATCAGAACCAAGTCGCGGAAGACGTCCATGTCGTGAAAGAGCAGAGCGAAAAGTGTGACGTCGAGGGTCGCGACCACGATCACTTCGACGAGCAGACCCACGTAGTCGTAGCGCGGGGTGTGCTTCGACGGCCGCCAGCGAAGGGGAATCCATACTCGGATCGAATTCGCGAGGACGAGAAAGATGAGGGCGCCACCCAACCACCTGAGCGTCTGACGTCCGGGCGGGACGGTGTAGGTCAGAATCACGACCAAACTCGCCATGTACGCAAGATTGGCGAACGGCGCGACGGCTGCGGCTTCGTCTATCTGACGGCGAAACAGGCTGTTGCAGTCGGCCTCCGAAGCAGGATCTTGCCTGCCCAATCGACTCGGACGGCTCATCAGCGAGGCATCCCGACATCTGCGCAGGCGCCATCAGCGGGCGTCGAATCCGCTCGCCTGGCCATCCGAACCTCCCCTGGCTCCCCACCGAACCCTTATCCGGTGAAACGTCAGTGTTTCAGACTCGCTGCTTGTTTCCTTCACAACGGTAGCCATCTGACGAATCGATTGTGCGCAGATCACTATATCCAGAGGTCGTTCCGTCGATCGTCCAGGTCGATCCGCGATTGCTGATTCTTAGCTCGAACCACGTTTGTCGCCGACCGCGACGCGGGGGATTCGAGCGGTCGGGAACAACGCGGCGATCGCGAGCAGCGCTGCCACGGCAAAAGCGACACGCAACGCGTCCAGCCTGGCTTCTTCGTTCACGTCCACGATCGCATCCGCCGTGGACTCGGCGACGCCGGCGTCATCGAGAGCGGATCGGAGTTGCGTCGTCGACAGGAACGGCACGCCCGAGGCCATGTCGGTGCTCGCTTGCTGCTGCACCGATGTCGGAACCGCCGGATTGTCTTCGATTCCGGCGATCGCCGACGTCGTGAGAGTGGCAATGAGAACCGATCCGATCAGGGCAGTTCCCAAGGAAGCGCCGAGGTTGGTGGCGGTGTTCTGCAACCCGCCGACCTCGGTGCTGCGCTCGTCCGGGACCGAGGACACCGTGACGGCTCCGAGCTGCGAAGACAGGCACCCCAAGCCGAAACCCATGAACAGCATGGGAATCATCACGATCGCCGCATTGGCGCCGGGGTCCATGCCTGCAACGAGCATCAGAATGCCGACGACCATGACCAACAATCCGACTCGGACCACGCGTCGCGGGTTCGCGGTAGGCCGTAGCTTCGGAATACCGATCGCCGCCACGACGAGCGCCGCCGACAACGGCAGGATGCGAACTCCCGTCTCCAGGGCACTGAGCTCCAGAACTACGGACAAGAACAACGGGACCGCGAAGAACACGCCCGCCTGGACCAGAAACTGCGCGAAGAACATGGAAAGTCCGCCACTGAGCTCGCGGTTTCGCAGCATCGCCGGATCAAGCAACGGCTCCTTCCCCGCAGCGGCCAGGCGTCCCTCCCAGCGCAGGAATCCGTACACGACCAGGAGCCCGGCGATCAGCAGCCACACCACCGGGGAAAGCCCGACCAGCTGCGGTCCGTCGGGTTTGGCCTGCACCCAACCCCACTCGCTCGAGCGCAGTACGCCGAAGACGATCATGCCCAGCCCGACCACAGACAAGATCGATCCGACGTAATCGAGGCGCGACTTCGACGGTGGGACGTCGACCACCTTGCTCAGCACCAGCAAGATCAGGACAACGATCACGACTTCGCCGACGAACACGTAACGCCATGACGCAAATGTCGTCGCGGCGCCGCCGATCAGCGGCCCGACCGCCACGGCCATCGCGCCGGCGGCAGCGACCAGACCGTAGGCAGCCGGGCGCTTCTGCGCCGGAAAGTTGGTGGCGACGAGCGCGACGATCGCGGGCATGATGAGTGCCGCACCGACGCCTTCGAGGAACGACCATCCGATCAGCAGAACCGCAAGATTGGGAGCGAGCGCCGTTGTCAGAGAACCTGCGCCGTAGATGATCAAGCCGACCGCGAAGGCTCGGCGACGACCCATCATCGACCCCAGCTTGCTGCCCGTGATCATCAGCGTCGCCATGACCAGGGTGTACAGCGTGATCGCGGTTTGAATGCCGGTGATGCTCGTGCCGACGTCCTCGGCGACGGTTGCCATCGAAACGTTCATGACCGAACTGTCCAAGGTCATCAGGAATTGGCTGGATGCCAACACCGTGAGAACCAGTCCTGAACCCGCCTGCGTCGTCGAACCAGCAACCTGTCCGTCACCCATCGTGCGGGTGTACCCGGTGTTCAGGTCCTCGAAGCAGACCGGTCAGTGCTGTTCGAGGGTGAGCTGATCCGCCCAAGCCGACACGTCCCCGCGTTCCAGAGCCACCGCCAGCAGTTCCGGAAACTTGTCCGGCGTGCACGCAAACGCGGGAATCCCGAGGGCACTCAGCGACGCTGCATTGTCGTGATCGAACGACGGTGCCCCGTCGTCCGAGAGTGCCAGTAGAACCACGACTTGAACGCCGGAGTTCTTCATGGCGGCCATGCGGCGCAACATCTCGTTGCGAATACCGCCCTCGTAGAGGTCCGAGATCAGAACGAACATCGACTCGGCAGGACGCGAGATCAGCGACTGGCTGTACGCGATTGCGCGGTTGATGTCCGTGCCCCCACCAAGTTGGGTCCCGAAAAGGACGTCGACTGGATCGGACAGTTTGTCCGTCAGGTCGACGACGGCAGTGTCGAAAACCACGAGCGAAGTCTTCAGCGCCTGCATCGACGCCAACACCGCGCCGAACACGGATGCGTAGACGACGCTGGACGCCATCGAACCCGATTGGTCGATCGCCAGGACTACGTCGCGCTGCACGGATTTCGACTTGCGGCCGTATCCGACGAGCCGCTCGGGGACGACGGTTCGATACTCCGGAAGGTAGTGCGACAGATTTGCTCGGATGGTTCGGTCCCAGTCGATGTCACGCAACTTCGGATTCGACGTTCTGGCCGAACGATTGAGTGCCCCGGTCACCGCGGCCTTCGTTTTCTGCGCGATTCGCTCTTCGACTTCCCGAACCACCTTGCCGACGACCATTCGAGCAGTGGCCTTGCTGGCCTCCGGCATGACCTGGTTGAGGCTCAGCAGCGTCCCGACCAGATGCACATCGGGCTCGACGGCATCGAGCAGTTCCGGTTCGAGCAGCAACTGCGCCAAACCCAGTCGGTCGATCGCGTCCTTCTGCATCACCTGCACCACCGTGCTGGGAAAGTACGTCCGGATATCGCCGAGCCATCTGGCGACGGACGGAGCCGACGCCCCCAATCCGGCTGAGCGGCGTCGCCCCTTGGTCGGGCCGGACGAATCGTAGAGTGCGGCAAGAGCTGCATCCATTCGACGCTCGCCCGGTTGGCCCAGCCCACCCGTCGATTCTTCGGCGGATTCCCCGAGCATCAGTCTCCAGCGTCGAAGGCGCTGATCGTCGTCGCTCATGCGCCCACCCCCAAGATGTCCGCAACGACCGCCATTGCCGCTCTGCCGCGTCGAGCATCGGTCTCCACTGTCGTTTCGACGCGTCGTCCACCTCTGACCGCCTGACCGATCGCTCGACGCTCCCCCGCCTCGAACGCTCCGAACGTACGTCGAAGCAGTGGAAGCGTGTCGATGAAGTCCTGCTCACGAAGTTGGCGAACCCACGTGTCGATCAGCGTGAGCAACGCTCGATCGTGAACGAGCACAAGCCCTCCTCCACCGAGAAACCCGTCGACCCACCCGGCTTTGGCGGTCGGCGTGCTTCCCACGGACAGGGCCCGAGACAAGCGCTGGGCTGCAGCGGTTTCCGTGATCGAACCGCTGTCGCGCAGTAGCCGCACCATCCGGCCGACGAGTAATCCGTTGACGTCGTCACGGTCGATCACGCCGGCCATGGCCTGCAGCCACCGTGCGCTCGCATCGCGATCGTCACGAACCATGACTGCCGAGTGAACCTTGTCGAGGTGTTCGCGAAACTCCTCGGCACTGGGATCGTCCAGGCCCGTGACGGCGACTGCGAGGCCAGTGCAAATGCGGATCAACAGGCTGTCGGCGACGTCGACCAATGCCGACACGTCGGTTCCGCGCACATCGCCGTACCGCAGCGTTCGCGTCAGCGTGGGCAGCGCCGCCATCAGGTGCGACACGTCATGATCCAGTGCCGCAACCGTTTTCACACTTTCCAGCACAGCGGACAACGCTGCCGGCAGGTTCGCCAGGAGCGAGTTCTCCAGTAGTCCGATCAGTGACGCGAGAGAGATGTCCGGCTCGTTGATCTTCGAGACGACACATGATGTTGCCGCTGCAACCACCGTCGTGCCCCACATCGACGCCTCGATCACCGAGACCGAGAATTCGGGCTTCCATTGCAGCGCCCAAGTCTCCCGGAACGTTCCGGTGGAACGGACCTCACTGTCGGCCGGGGTTCCCCAATCGATCTCGAGGATCCCCAGTCGGTGCAGGAACTGGGAACGCTCGACGTCGATGTCGCTTCGCAGGTCCAGATCGAGAGTCTTTGCTCCCGCTTGTTGTCTGAGCCGCAAGGTCTTCGAGCGTGCGCGCAGGTCTGCTTCGAGTGGGACTGTCGGCGTTTCCTCGGGCACCGCGCCCAGCGCTTCGCCCACAACCAATCTTCGCGTGATCAGATCCAGAAGAACGTCGTTCCCGTCGCACATCACCGACCTCGTTGCCTCGGTGACCTCCGACAATCCCGCCAAGGGTCGAGAACGCAGTGCCGCCAACGTATCTGCCAACCGGACAGCTTCGATGACGTGAGCACTCGAGATCGGAAGGTCCTCGTCCCTGAGCACCCGCGCAACTTTGGTGAGCCACCGCGTGATCGTCTTGTCGTTCGCGGTGAACAGGTGGTGATACCAGCCCGGCGAGGTGATTCCGGCGCCGTAACCCGATGCCGACGCCAGGCGTGAATGTGTCCAGGGAACCCAGGTCAGCGAGGTCTTGACCTTGGACATTCCTTTGAGGATGCGAGCATCGGGTGCCGCCGGCCCCAAGGCTCCGACCAACGCCGGCGCGTGCCAGGCTCCGCAGACGACCGCTACCCGCTCAGCGCCATCTTTCAACGTCTTTCGCAGCACCTGACGCATGTACGCTTCGCGATGCGCTGTCTCCTCGTCGATCGGCACTGTCTCACGCAGCGCCTCCATCGCCTCGGTGATCGCATCGAAAGAATCTGCGCCCGAGCTCGATTCGATCACCGAATCCCACCAGCGCTCGGTGTCGTCGAAACCCGCGGCCGCGGCCAGTTCCGACAGAGGATCGCCCTCGCGGACAGTACGAATCCCCTGATCCGCCAACACGTTGAAGGCGGGCAGATCGCAGAACCGTGCCTGCACACCGTTCTTCGCAGCCCACTGCAGCGCTTGCCATTCGGGTGAGAACACCGCAAACGGCCAGAAGGCCGCCTTCGACGGCTCGCCAGTGGCGTACGCGAGCAACGCAATCGGTGGTTCCATCGATTCCGACGCCGCCAGCATCACCAACGGGTCTGCGTCCGAAGGCCCTTCGATCAGGACGACGTCAGGCGAGAACTCTTCCAGACCCTGCCGAACCGAACGAGCAGATCCCGGGCCGTGGTGACGGATACCGAAGACCCGGACACGCAGGTCCGGAATCACGATGGTCACCCGGTGACCTCGCGGCACGCCCGGTAGAAGTCGGACCACTCGCCGCGTTCACGCACTACTGCCTCGAGGTACTCGTTCCACACCACCTTGTCTGCGACCGGATCCTTGATCACCGAGCCCAGGATTCCGGCAGCGACGTCGGATGCCCGCAGTACGCCGTCCCCGAAATGCGCAGACAACGCCAAACCGTTGGTGACCACCGAGATCGCCTCCGCCGTCGACAGAGTTCCGGACGGGGACTTCAACTTGGTGCGGCCGTCGGTGGTCGTGCCTGATCGCAGTTCCCGGAACACGGTGACGACCCGGCGAATTTCCTCGGCTGCTGCGGGGGTTGTCGGCAATTCCAGTGCTGCGCCCAGCTGTTCGACTCGACGTGCCACGATGGCCACCTCGTCTTCCTCGCTGGCCGGCAAAGGGAGGACTACGGTATTGAACCGTCGACGCAGTGCGGACGACAGGTCGTTGACACCGCGATCGCGATCGTTGGCGGTAGCGATCAGGTTGAAGCCCTTGGCTGCCTGCACCTCGATGCCCAGCTCCGGCACCGGCAACGTCTTCTCGGAGAGAATGGTGATGAGGGCGTCCTGCACGTCGGCCGGAATGCGCGTCAACTCTTCGACGCGGGCGATCTTCCCGGTTTCCATCGCCGTCATCACGGGAGAAGGCACCAGCGCACCGGCGGTCGGCCCCTCGGAGAGAAGACGTGCGTAGTTCCAGCCGTAGCGGATAGCTTCCTCGGGCGTGCCCGACGTGCCCTGGACCAGGAGCGTCGACGCACCCGAGATTGCGGCCGAAAGATGTTCGGAGACCCAGGTCTTGGCCGTACCGGGAACCCCCAACAGCAGTAGCGCCCGGTCGGTGGCAAGAGTTGCGACGGCCACTTCCATCAACCGCCGTGGACCGACGTACTTCGGCGAAATGACGGTTCCGTCGTCGAGAGTGCCACCCAACAGATACGTCACGACGGCCCAGGGCGACAAGTTCCACGACGGTGGACGCGGACGAGTGTCCTGCGCGGCCAGTGCTTCGAGTTCGAGCGCGTACTCCTGCTCTGCGTGGGGCCGCATCAGCCTTGCCGGTTGCGCGAGCTTTTCCGGTTCCGTGGTGTGCACGGTTACGCTGTCAGTCATGTGAGCTCCTCGAGCAGGGTCTTGCGGTGGGTGATGGCGCTGGCAGTTCTGGCGAAGGTCTGCCGCCAGTCCGTGTCACGTGCACGTTCCGCAGCACGCTCCAGCAAAGTTACTGCGCTGTAAGGAAATCGAGTCTCGGCCAGGCGCAGCGATGCGACGTACTTGTAGCGTGAGAATTCGCCAGCCTTGGCGCCTCCGTCGGCACGTCTGGCCGCAACTCGTTCCCACTGGGCCACCACTGCCCGGGTGATGTCCTCGGGCCATGGACCTCGCAGAGCGTCGTAGATCGCTGCCCGGCCCGGGTGCAGAACATTGGCGTCGCCGTTTCCGGACCTCAACAGATCAGCCAGCGCCTTGGCCGGCACCAACGGGAGCACGCGTCGATCGGTGGCGGTGCCGCGCATACGAAAGAGTTCCAGCGCCCATTCCGTATTGTTCTGCGCGACTGCGGCGGTGGACCACGCGTCGTGAAGGATCGGCTCCCAGCTTTCGTCAACGCTCATCCCCAAGACCTTGCCTGGTCCACCGATCATGTTGTTCCACAGAGACAACGGCGCAGAACTGATCGCCTGACGCACATACTCGGCACGATAGTCGGTGTGTGGATTCGGCCGGTCTTCGATGCCGTCTCGCCTCGCCGCTGAATCGACTTCCTCAGGCGGGACGATGACGAGCGTGGACCGAACGAGTTTCCTTTCCACCCGCACCCATTTCCGAACCCGAGCAGCCATTCTCTCCCCGAACTCCGATTCGGGGAGTTGTCCGAGTACTTCCACTGCCGCGCGTCGCACGTCCTTGCGACGGTCGTCGAGGGCTTCCTCCAACAATGGTTGATCATCCGCGCTCAGTCCGTTTGCCAGCGCCGCGACGAAGGCAGCCTTCTGTTCGCCCCGCTCGGTGGCCCAGGACTTTCGGAGTTCGGCCAACGCCAGCGCGGGATCTGTTCGACGAGTGTCCATCAGCCACTGCGTGCGCTGCGACGAACTTCCGTGACGCCACACGTCCGGGTTGGCATCCCTGGTTCGGACGAGTTTGCTCCACTCGGGGTTTTGCGCGGCAAGCCATCGACCACGCTCGCCGACCATCTGCAGGATGCTCTCCCGGTGAGCTTCACTTGCACGTGCAAAGGAAAGCAACTCGGCGACCAGATGATCAGGCGCACGGTAATTGTGCTCCAACGCGACTGCGAACCATTCGTCGAGCAAGGTCGCCTTGGCCGCGAGCATCGACAGCAGATGCGCCGATGAGGATTCCGGCAGCGTGAATCGAACATCGTCTGGCGCAGATGTCGGCACCGCCGCCGTGGTGGAGCCCGCACCGCCACGGCGGTACGCCCTCTCCAACGCTGCTCCTGCGAGAAGCATCTCGGCAGGATCGCCGTCGAGTTCGCGAGCGTAGCCACGCACTTCAGCCGGCAGCTCCTCGAATGTTGTTGCTGTTCTGGCTGTCCCAAGGAGCGCCGCTGAGATCAATGTACTCACAGCACGATCACCTGCCCTCCCGTGAAAACCGAGATCGGAGTAAGAGCCAGCGCGTTCCACGTTCCGCAGACTGTGACCGGGTAACCGCCGGAAATGCCGAGCAACTTCCACAGAAGATCCGAATCACCCTCTGCCCGAAGCGCTGTGCCCGATTCGTCGACGACAAACCATGATCCGTCGACGAACGACGGGACCACCGAACTGATCACTGCCGGCCACGAGCGCAACCATGGATCCGCGGCGAGGGCATCGGTAAACTGCTGCAACGCAGTGTCGATGCTTCCGAACGGCATGGTTGTGAAGGGCTCCGGTTCTCCGTGCGTGACCCCTATCCGCGCCCGCAATGCCGCGGCACCGGGATAGAAATGAACATCGGCGTTGAGCAGAAACCCGACTGGCGGCGTTTCGGTGGCAAAATTGGGTGACCCGTGGGAGAAGTCGAGCAGCATGGCCCACCGCTTTGAATTCCTGCCGAGCATCCACACCGTTCGGGTGAACAGTCGCTTCTCCTCGGTGATCCCGGAACCGAGAATCATCCAGTTCTCTTTCACCGGAATCGATTCCATCACACTCTCGGTTGAGACCGGATAGCCGACGTGTGCTTTCACCGAATCGGCAAGATCTTCCGGCAACTCGGACAGCTTCTGATGCGCAGCAACCAGCAGGTGCAACCGAGCCAACTCGTCGAGGACTTTCTCAGGCCAGTTCTCGGTAGACGCAACGGTGCCCGCCAAGGCTCGAAGTGTGCCTGCGACACCAGGCGCCTGAGCATCCACCATTCGAGCAGCTACTGCGTCGAAGCCCGCCCAGGATGTGTCCATCGCTGCCAGACCACTGCGGATCTGATCGGTGATCCACAGGTCCAATTCGACGAGACCGCTCGCAACGCGGTCGGCGCGCTTCTGCGCTGTCGCCGGGTCGGGAGCCCTCTTGGGAGCCTCGTCGCCGGTCTCAGCCCTTTCGCCGCGGGTCTCGGCCTTCTCCTCGCGGCGCAACAACCACTCTGCCACGAAGTCGGCGGGCTCGTCCGCCGACGGCACACGCCCTTCCGACCATTCCACCAACAGCCCCAGAGCATGTTTGCACGGAAACTTTCGACTGGGGCACGAGCACTTGTATGCAGGGCCCCTCAGGTCGACCACTGCTTGATACGGCTTCGAGCCGCTGCCCTGACACAGCCCCCAGAGCGCGAGACCCCTGTTGCCGGCATGGCTCCACGAACCAGCCAACTTGCGCGCAGCGGCCAGCGATGCGGCGTCCGGAGCTACCGACGCCACCTGCCCAGCTGTCCACGGCGAAGTCACTCGACCACAGTATGACAACCCGCTGACATCACAGAGTCAGGCCGATTCGTTGGTGAAAAACCCCTTGACTCGAACACATATTCGAATATGATTTCGGGAGGGGATCGGGGGATTCAATGAGTGTCTTGTTGTCGGACGTGGTGTCGGGTTCTGCGGTGGGGTTACGCGGACGGTTGTGGCGGTTGACTGCTGCCGAGTTGCGTGAGGCTGCTGTCGAGGCGAGTGCGGAGATTCTGCGCCTGGAAGCCGTTCGTGTGGCCGTGGTGGACGAGTTGTCGTTGCGGCCGGATGATCAGGTGATTGCCAGCCGCGGAGTGGGGTCCTGGTTGGCGGCCAACACGATGCTGCAGGTTCGGGACGGGAAGAAGATCGCCGCGTTGGGTGCTGCTTTGCGGCCGTTTCCGGCGGTGGCGGCTCGGTTCGATGGCGGGGACTGCTCGTTCGATCATGCCGTGTTGATCGTGGCGTTCTGCGAGTCACCACCGAAAGGCATGCCGGAGGAGGCGCTCCCTCGCTGTATCGATTTGTTGTTGGCTGCTGCGTCGGGTGTGGAGGCGACGACGACGAAGGTGCGGAACGTGATCGCGACCTTGGAGCGGTTGTTCGAGTCCGATGAGATCCCGCCCGCCGAGGATGTCGATCTCAATGAGTTGCGGATCGCCTCGACACTGAACGGTCGGGTGGTGGTGCGTGGGGATTTCGACGCTCTCACCGGTGAAATGCTGCTGTCGGCGTTGTCGAATCTGACGATGCCGACCCCGGCACCGGACGGGACTCCGGATTCTCGGTCGGCGGCGAAACGCACGGCGGACGGGTTCACCGAACTGATCCGCCGGTACCTCGACTGCGCCAAGACCGGTACCGATGGTGGGCAGCGTCCGCACGTGAACGTGCACATCAACGCTCGGGATCTCGCTGAGCATCGGGACTGCGCCGCGACACCCTCCACTGCTGATGACGGAATGGCTGTATCGGATCTCGATGTCGGGCACATGCCCTGGCTCGGACCGCTGTCGGTGTCGCAGACCAGGCTTCTCGGGTGTGATTGTTTCCTGTCCACGGTTCTGCTCGACGATCACGGCGCACCGCTCGATGCGAAACCCGGAAAACGATTGGTCACCCCCGAACAGCGAGTGGCGTTGATCGCCCGAGACAGGGGCTGCGCGTTCCCGGGGTGTTCATGTGTGCCTGCCTGGACGGATGCGCACCATATCCGGCACTGGGCCAACGGTGGCCCGACGGTGATGAACAACCTTGTCCTGCTGTGCCGTTCACATCACCGACTGATGCACCGGAAATCAGGGTTCGTCGGCAAATGGGAAATCCGAATCGGCGCCGACAACAAACCCTGGTTCGTCCCGCCGCCCTCGATCGACCCCGGCCAGCACCCACGGCCCGCGAACACCACCTTCAAAACCTGAGGGGTCAAACCTCTTTGGCGACAACAGAACACGGCCAGGCTCCGCATCGGACATCAAACCCCGATACGGAGCCCACAGGCCGTGTCGCGTCCACAACTTTCCACAACTCACGACGTTCGCGCGGGGCGCAAGACCGATCTACCCAACAACTCACAAACCTGCAGGGCCAGAGCAAGATCCAACTTGTCTCGGCCGGCAGCAACTGGATCGCCGAGCGCCTTGTTGATGCGATACTTCACCGTATTCCGGTGCAGATTCATGTGATTGGCAGTGTGCAGATGACTTTCACCATGTGCAAAGTACACACTCAACGTCGTCCGCAAGGATGCAGCAGAGGGCGTATCTTCCGCCAACGGGCCAAGCACCTCCCAGACCCATGACTTCGTCGAATCGATGTTCTCGGACAGAAGTGAGACCACAGCGACGCCGCGGTCTCCGAAGCTCACCACAGGTCGCTGCGGTGTATCCGGGACGGCAGCAACCGAATAGGCGGCGGTTGCCTGTTCGTGGGACCGTTTGAAACCGTCGACCCCTGACCCCGGCAGTCCGATTGCCACCCGCGCCCCGCCGTCCAACGGCACTGCCGCCGCGAGAAACTCCGGATCCGGCGCAGGCACCCGGCGACCGAACGGCAGCCACGCCCACACCGTGCGTCGATCGATGGCGGTGATGATCGGCGGCTTGTCCGCTCCCGCCGCTGCGCCGAGATCACGTACGAGTCGGTCCAGCGTATTGATGCCCATGACGTCGGCATCCCACGTCGACCAGACCACCAGGGCGACGTGGTTCTGACCGAGGCGGTACCCGGTCTCCGCTTCGAAAGCAGCGGTATCTGCGTTGGTGCCGGACAGGAGGGCGTGGATTGCGGCCGAATGGAGGTTTCCCTGCGCTGCCATCCATCGACTGCGTTCCCGCTCGTACGCGTCGAAGACGTAGAGCGTGATCCAGTCGATGTAGCTGTAGACCACGTCCGAAGTGTGTTTCAGGACAGCCAAAGTGAGTCGCGCCGGAATATCCAGTGTGCTGATCTCGTCGTGACAGATCCGCATCAGATCGCCTTGGCCCATGTGATAGGCCCGGACAAGGGAGTTGGACGGGACATCCCGCTGCGCCAGACGCAGCGCGTATTCCACTGCAGCAGTGGTGGGTTGGAGATGATCGATCGGAATGTCGTTGGCCAATACGTGGATGATCGTCGTGATGTTTCCCTGCACGCTGGCCTCGAGCATTTCGAGCAATTTGGCGTCTGCATCCAATTGGTCGATTTCGTGAGCCATCATGAAGGCCATCTCACGCGCGATGTCGGCGCTGCGCTCGTCGAGTCGTCGTGCCAACTCGGCAACCACCGCAAGCACTTCCGGCTCCGCGGCTGCAGGCACTCGGGCGAGGCGCCGCATCGCACCGGCGCCTCGCTCCTTGTGCGATGGACTACTCACAGAACTTCCGCACCCTTTCGTCGCAGGTACTTCAGAGCCGATTCGGCTGCGTTGTACCCGCACATTCCATGTGCTCCGGCACCCGGCGGGGTCGAGGCCGAGCACAGGTAAGTGCCCGCGATCCCCGTGCTGTACGGATCGACTGCGACGCGCGGACGCAAGACAACCTGCAGTTCGGTGTTGGCACCTCCGATGATGTCGCCGCCTACCTGATTCGGATTGTCCTCTGCCAGGTCAGCTGTACCACTGCTCGACGTCGCGACGATCTGCTCCCGGAATCCTGGCGCAAACCTCTCGATCTGACGGATGATCGCCTCCGTAGCGTCGCCGGCGTAACCGTGAGGCACGTGCGCATAGGCATACAGCGGATGAACGTTCCCGGCAGATCGGGTGGGATCAGCCAGGTATTGCTGACCTAGCAGCACGAACGGCCGGTCCGGCATGCGGCCTGAATTCGTCTCACGCTCAGCGGCCACGATTTCGTCGAAACCACCTGCCAGATGGACAGTTCCGGCCCGAGCACAGTCCGGATTGGTCCACGGCACATGACCTTCGATCGCAAAATCGACCTTGAATGCTCCGGGAGCCTGCTTGAACTTTCGATAGGCCCTCGCCACTCGGCCAGGGAGTCGATCGCCCAGAATTTCGAGCGCACCCCCCGGATTGACATCCAGCAGAACAACATCGGCGTCCGGAATCTCGGAGGCCGTACGAACCCGAACGCCGGTGTCGATCTTGCCGCCGTGATCGAGGAGCATCGCAGCCATCGCGTCGGTGATCGACCGCGAACCTCCCTCGGCAACCGGCCAACCGTAGCGGTGACCAGCAGCAGTGATCATCAATCCCACCGCCGAGGTGGCCGGACGGTTGAGTGGATAGAAGGCGTGTGCGGCAACCCCGCCGAACAGCGCCTTCCCCTTGTCCGTCTTCCACAGTTTGGCGGTCACCGTTGCCGGAAGCAGCGCTCGCGGACCGAAAGCTGCGAGCCGCAGCGGATGGTGCGGAACATTGACGATCGGGCGCATCAGATCGGACGCCAGCGCATCGAACCCAGTCGACAAGTCACCGAACATGCGTTGCCATCGAGGCCCGTCAGCGCCGAGTCCCGCAGCCGTCTGCTCCAGCGAGCGGTACAGAACCCCGGCGTCCCCGTTGTCGAGCGGATGCGCGCAGTCCACCTCTGCCCATCTCCAGATCAGCCCGTATCGCTCGAGGTCCAGCTTGGACAGGTACGGCGAGCCGATACCCATCGGGTGAAACGCCGAGCAGTGATCATGGATCAACCCCGGCACGTCGATCGGACCGGAGCGGGTGCCTCCGCCGATCTGGTCGGCAGCCTCGAGCACCTGCACGTCCACACCGCTACGTGCGAGGTGTACCGCGGCAGCGAGCCCATTGGGCCCGCTGCCGACGACTACGGCCTTTGTCACTTACTCACCTCTTGCTCGCTACCGCTGACCCTCGTACGCATCTTCGGTTCGGAGACAACCTGCGGATCCGTTGCCGCGCGGTCGGCCCGTACGTCCAGTGTCCACTGAACGTCGAACGGAATGGGCCCGTTCGGCAACCACGGCTGTTCGGCGACTGCGTCGGCGACCTTGAAAGTACCTCGTTCGATGACACCGAGAGCGGCATCGATCACCTGGTACTCCTGCGTTCCCTTGTGGATGGACTGCGATTCGATCCAGGTCACCAGGAACTCACCGGGTGCGAAATTGCAGCGACGCTGAATGGCTGCGATCAACTTCGCGTCGTGCAGGTGCCCGTCACCGAAGTTGAAGGCGACGATGGAGTTGCACATGAACTCTGCTTCCCGCAGTGAGTACGTGTTGATGTCGTCGCCGAGGTGCCTGATCATCAGAGAGAACAGCGCACGCCCCTGGCTGTGCATGGAACGCCAGCCCAACAGCTGATGCAGAACGACATCGGACACATCTTCGGGGTACATCGTCATCAACTGATTGCGCGTATCCGGCGACGGACGCTTGATGAACTGGTCGATCTTGGCTTCAGCGCCCGGCGCGAATGCCCACGTCGCGGATGCCCAGTTGCCGGCGTACTGGCGCATCGACGGCAGGAAGGACACCAGATCGGGTCGAAGGTTTCCGAGAATGGGGAAGAAGGCAAGGGCTGCAACAATTCCCGCGGTAATCCACGGTGAGGACATGGCGCCGAGTCCGTAGCCGTCCCATGCCGGGAATCCCAGGAACAGGAAGACCGAGGCGTAGGCGAACAGAAGATTCCATTCGAGTGGGACGGCAAGCGGGAAGGTCGACGCGATGAACAGATGGAATCCGACCATGAGGATCACGGCGAGGATCGTGAGGGTTTTGTTCGTCGAGAACAGCAGTATCAACGGGGTGACGATTTCGACCATCGTTCCGGCCACGTGTGCGACGCCGCCGCCCAGGTGTGAAGGCCGCAGATCCTCCGGGAAATTCCGGTAGTGGGCGCGCTTGATCTTCTTCGACGGGATCCACGGGGTATTGCTGAGCATCGGAGGAACCACCAGCGAGAAATGGCGACCGAACTTCGAGACACCGGCACCGATCCACACCATGACGATCAGCAGTTTGAGCGCCAGGATCATGTCGACGAACGGCAGGAATGTGAAGAAGAAGATCGCCGGCAGGTACTGCTCACTACGGGCAGCGATGAAGGGCACCTTGTCCCGCAACCCGAGAATCACCATGAGTACCAGGAAGGAGTACAAGACCGTCGGGCGCACCAGTCCGGCATTGTCAGCGATTGCCGAGTCGATTCCTGTGGTGTGAACACCGGGGAGAACAGCGGCAACAAGGAGATTGGCGACTGCGGCGACATAGATGAAGACGTCGAACACCGTGCGGGTGTCACCCGAGGTGAGCGGCACTTTGCCCGGCCACGGTGGCAGACGAATCGTGCCGGGGCGGAGCCAGTAGAGAACTCCACCGGTCATCGGCTTGAAGTGGCCGGCGAGCGGTCCCCAGGATCCTGCCAAGCCCAGCATCTCGAGCATCATCGTCCAGATGATGAGTTTCTGGTAGACGATCGGCTGGTTCCACCACGATCCGATGTCGAACCACGAGAGGCCGGAAGTCAAAGTGGCAACGGCTGTTCCAGCTGCCAGGTAGAGGAACAACAGTTTCATGATGTAGACGGTGTGGACCATCTTCGGCGTACCGAAGCCGTAATCCACCCAGTGCGTGGACATGTCACGCAGACGCTCGAGAAACGGCTTGTCCATGAACGTTGCCGGATCGACGGGAGGGAAGTTTCCTTCTTTGAATCCCATGATTTGCTCCTGAAATACGGAATGTGGGCATGACGGATCGACTCGACGGACGTCGTCGAGTTGTGCTGGTACTACGGGGAAGTGACTAGTGAGCGGGAGTTGCGCTCAGAGCTCGTCTCATTCCAGGTTTGTCGATCTTGCCCACCGGGTTTCGGGGAAGCGCATCGACGACGTAGATCGCCACTGGCACCTTTACTCGGGTGAGCAAGGCCGTGACATGTTCGAGCAGTTCGTCTTCGGTGACGGGCGCATCGGGGTAGGCGACAACATAGGCAACTGGCACCTCTCCGTAGACCTGGTGCGGAGCGCCGATGACGGCTGCCTCGAGCACGGAAGGGTGTGTAGCGAGCGAGTTTTCGATCTCCTTGGGGTAGATGTTCTCTCCCCCACGGATGATCATGTCCTTGATGCGATCGACCAGGGTCAGGTAGCCGTCCTCGTCGAGGACTCCGACGTCACCGGTATGCAACCAACCATCCTTGACGGTCTTCGCAGTTTCCTCCGGCTTACCCAGATAGCCACGCATCACGTTGCCACCCTTGATGACCACCTCTCCGGCAGTCCCGGCGGGCGCAAAGGTTCCGTCCTCGGCAAGAATGGAAATCTGCTGGCCGGGCAACGCCGGGCCGACCGTACCGAGTTTGCGCACGCCGTCCACAGGATTGCAGGCCGATGCACAGGTCCCCTCGGTGAGTCCGTAACCTTCCACGATCACGAAACCGAAACGCTGCTCAGCGCGTTCGAGGAGTTCCTTGCTGATCGGCGCCGCACCGCACACGGCAAACCTCAAGGACGACGTGTCGATCGAAGGGTCTTCCGGCTGTGAGGTCAGCATCGCGTAGATTGCCGGCACCGCCGAGAAATACGTGGGGCGAAGCCGCGCGACGTCGTCGAAGAATCTCGAAACCGAGAACTTCCCGGTGACACTCACCTGTCCGCCGACAAGTAAGGGCGTCAAGACGCTGACGCAGATCGCGTTGACATGGAACAGCGGCAGAATCAGCAGGCAGTGATCCGCGCCGGTAACACCGATGTTCTTGCCCATCGACGAAGCCATGAACTGCAGGTTGGCATGAGTCAGCATCACTCCCTTGGGCCGTCCGGTGGAGCCGCTGGTGTAGATGAGCAACGCCAGATCGTCTGCTGCAACATCGATTCCGGGTCGGGGATCGGTCGGCGGCACTGTCGCCAGATCCTCGACAGCCAACACTGCGCGGCCGCCCGAGGGTGCGTCGGCAGTGGCGGTGATGACCAACTCGGCCCCGGAGTCCGCGATCTGGTAGTCCGCTTCGTTCGCGGTGAACATCGGATTGATGGGTGTAGCGGCAGCACCGATGCGCCAGGCAGCCATGATCGCGATCAGCAACTCGACGCGATTGGGCAGCATGATCGCCACCACGTCACCGAGGCCGATTCCGAGTCCAGCCAATTGCGCGGCAACAGCTTCCGTGCGATCTGCGAACTCTTCATACGTGAGTTCGACGTGGTCGTCCCGCAAGCACGGCTTCTGCCCGTACTTCTCTGCAAGATCCCAAGCCAGATATCCGATGTTCGCCACGAGAGTCAGCACCTTTCATTCGTGTGTGACTCAAAACACTATCGGCGTCCTGCGGCCGAAGAAACGGTCCCAGGGGATCAACTTGTCCAGGTTCTTTGTTCCCTGAGCACAACACCGCCCGAGCACAACACCGCACGTGCGGTGCACATCAGCTCGACGGCTGATGCAACACCTCGTGGGCGCGTCTGGTCACCACCTCGGAGATCCGGCGCAAGACAGGTGACGACAGTTTCCACTGCTGCCAGTACAGCGGAACATCGTCCACGAAGTCCGGATCGAATCCGATCAGCACGCCGGAGCGATCGTCGTCGCCGCGCTGCAGGTCCGGTATCAATCCCCAGCCGTATCCCCGCCTGACGGCGTCCGCGAAGTCTGCCGATGAAGGAACAAGATGACGGGGCGGATCGGCGGGGTGGCCGACCTTTTGATCGAGGTAGCGATCCTGCAGTAGATCCTTGCGATTGAACACAACCAGCGGCGCCTCCGAAAGGGATTCGGCCGTGACACCGTCTGCGAACCAACGACGGCAGAACTCCGCACTCGCCATCGGCCGATACCGCATGATGCCCAAACGGCTGGAGGTACACCCTTGAATCGGTGACGCAACAGAGGTGACGGCAGCCATGACCGAACCGTCGCGCAGTAGTTCAGTGGTGTGGTCTTGATCGTCGAGATGAAAATCGAAACCGACTTCTTGCGTGAACTCCGCGAGGGCCCCGAGAACCCAGGTGGACAGCGAATCGGCATTGACCGCGATCGAGACACGTGCAAACATCCCTGAACCATTTTCAAGGCCGAGCTCTCGCACGGTGTCACGCGACAAAGCGTCTATCTGACGTGCAAGACGCAGGACTTCTCTCCCCGAATCGGTGACCCGGATGGGCTTGGTGCGCTGCACCAGGATCCGGCCAACCGAGGTCTCGAGACCTTTGATTCGTTGGCTGACCGCCGAAGGCGTGATGTGTAACTTCCGCGCCGCCGCCTCGAAGGTTCCCTCGTCGACCGCGGCGTGCAATGCCCTCAGTTGCTCGAAATCCAACATAATCTGAAGCTACTCTGATGCATCCTAAGAATCATTAGCTGGACTGACTGAAATCCGAGCGGCAGGCTCGACGACATGCTCAGCACCAACGACCCTGCGTCGGCCCTCGTCGGTTTCGGGGTCGGACTGTCTTTGATCGTCGCAATCGGCGCCCAGAATGCGTTTGTTCTTCGTCAAGGCCTGACGCGATCGCACGTACTCCCGATCGTCGCAGTGTGCGCGTTGTCAGACGCAATTCTCATCCTCGCGGGCGTCAGCGGAATCGGGACCCTCCTCGAACACGCACCGTCGATGATCACGTTCGTTCGTATCGCCGGCGCCGTTTTCCTCCTCAGCTATTCGCTCTTCGCCGCCAAGCGGGCACTTCACCCCCAGACGTTGGCACCGGATCGACATGGCAACGGGTCGAGGCTTGCCGCCGTCACGATGGCATTGGCTCTCACCTGGCTCAATCCACACGTGTACCTCGACACCGTCGTGCTCATGGGTTCCATCGCCAACGGTCGCGGCGAGATCGGACGTTGGTGGTTTGCCGCCGGTGCCATCACGGCAAGTGTGGTCTGGTTCGGCGCCCTCGGTTACGGCGCACGTCTGCTGACGCCGCTTTTTGCGAAACCCAACGCCTGGCGGGTTCTCGATGCTCTGATCGCCGTGATGATGGCGGTTCTCGGAATCAGCCTGCTTGTCGAATTGTGACCAGGCTGCACAACCTCGATCCGACCCTGCGGGTAGCGCGATGGGTTACCGTCCAAGGTGAGGAAGCTCAATTCACCTGTCGCGAGTTGTGACCATCAGGTAGGGCTGATCACGATGACCGAGGACGATGGCGGCACCGAACCGCGTGACTCCAACCGCGGACTGGGTTTGCTGTGTCTACTCGCTGCGGTCGCCGGCGTCGGGGTCGGATTTGTCGGCGGCGCGTTCCGTTGGTGTCTGATCAGGGCCGACGAACTTCGTCAGGCGATCGTGAACTGGGCGCATCACGTTCCGTACGTCGGGTGGCTCGTGCCGGTCCTCCTGGTGGCCCTGTGCACCGTAATTGCCGTACTGATCGTCAGACGAGTGCCCCTCGCAAAGGGAAGCGGCATCCAGCACGTCGAGGCGGTGTCCCGCGGTGAAGCGAAACCGCCGGGAATCAATCTCGTGCCCGCCAGATTCATCGGCGGCCTCTTGGCGATCGGCTCCGGTCTGGTTCTCGGCCGTGAAGGCCCCACCGTACACATGGGTGCGGCGATCGGAGCAGAAGCGGGACGGCGAGCCCGCCTCACCGAACCCGACGTCGCCATGCTGCAAACATCCGCGGCCGGAGCAGGTCTCGCTGTCGCATTCAACGCGCCGATCGCGGGGGCACTGTTCGTCTGCGAGGAGGTGACGCACTCGTTCCGGCTGCGCACCGTGCTGCCAACGCTTTTCGGTGTTTCAGTGGCGGTGGGCTGTGCACGGATCGTCATCGGTGATCAACCCGATTTCGAGGTCGGCACCGTCCCGACACCTCAACTTGCACTCTTGCCACTGTTCGTCGTCTTCGGAATCCTCACGGGGCTACTGGGTATTGCGTACAACCGCCTGATTCTAGGACTACTCGACATCGTGGCACGGCTCGACAAGATCCCACCGACTGTCATCGGCGCAACGATCGGCGCCGTTATCGGCCTGACGCTGTTCCTCGACCCGTTGGCCAGTGGGGGCGGCGACGTTCTTGCACAGATGATCGTCGGCGGAAGGACCTTCGTACTGCCGATCCTGCTGCTGTACTTGGTGGTTCGGTTCTTCACCGGCCCGCTCTCGTATGCCGCTGGAACTCCCGGCGGACTGTTCGCTCCCTTACTCGCTCTCGGCGCGCTCTGGGGGTCGATCTTCACCGGACTGTCGAGCTTCGTGCCCGGAGTGGACGCCGGGCTCACGGTCACCATGGCCACCGTCGGTATGGCTGCCTTCTTCGGCGCCGTAGTACGCGCACCGTTCACCGGCATCGTGATCGTGGTCGAAATGACCGCGGTGACGTCGACGCTGGTCCCGATGCTCGCTGCCACTGCGGCAGCGGTATTCGTCACCACGTCGGCAGGGTCGGCACCTATCTACGACAGTCTGCGCGAACGGATGTTGGAGCCGCAACGCCCGCATACGGATTGATCCCCGCACACGGGTCATTGCTGCACGGGCGCGCTATGTGAATTTCAGAATTTGCAGATGACTTCCTCGGAGAACCTGCGTACCGCATCTTTCTTCGCTTCCAGGTCGCAGTCGAACCCGAGGCCGTACATGACCCAAGGAATGACGATCGATTCCGTCACTCCGCTATCGGCCAGTTCCAAGGAGCCGTCGAGACCGAAGCGATCGGCGCAGACGGCCTGAATTTCGAACGGGGACTCGGCGCGCCCGTACTCGACCCGCAGGACGCCGATCCTCGCGATGAGAGCTTGCAGATCAGCGAAAGAGACTGTAGCCGAGGTCCAACCGTCACCCACTCGCGCTGCACGGCGCAATGCGGCCGCGGAATGTCCTCCGATGTAGATGGGGACGGGATCGACCGGCGCCGGGCTCATCTGCAGCCTGTCGAAGTCGAAGAACTTGCCGTGATGTTCGACCATACCGCCGCCTAGAACCAGTCGCAGTACCTCGAGCATCTCGTCGACTCGCGGGCCTCGATCCTTGGGGGAAGCGCCGCACCACTCGAATTCCTCTGGCGCCCAGCCCACACCGACCCCGAGACCGAAGCGGCCTCCTGTCAGATTCGCGACCGACCCCACCTGGCTTGCCAGCAGCAGAGGATTGCGTGAGCTGAGCTCGAGCACCTGCGGATAAAAGCGAATCTTCGACGTTCCGGGTCCCATGAAGGCCGCGGCAATCATGGGGTCTACAAATGGTGTCTTCGCGTCCCACATCCGCACACCGTCAGCGGTATACGGATACCCGGTAGCGCCCCGCTCGGGAAAGAACAGTGAGTCGGGCATCGTGATCGAAGAAAAGCCGCATTCTTCGGCCACTTTCGCAAGTGCAACGAGTTGAGAGAGGGGAATCATCGCCACGGCGAGGCTGAACTTCATCGGAAGATCCCTCTGTTCAGTTGACCGGAGCGACTGAAGTGCCTCGATGAGCTCGAAGTCGGTTCGCACCGATCGGCTTGGGAGACAGTGGATCCTGAACAGTCACTTCTTGCAACGCTCAGTCATACGACAACTCCCCCGCAGTGCGGTCGAAGCATCAGCCACCCTCGGTTGGACAAGGACGTGTTCGAGGTTACAAAGCTCCCGCTACTTCGGCTCGGCGGCTTCCCGCCAGGCGGACACATACCAAGAACTTCGGGGTCCTGGTGACACCTGGCACCCCACTCCCCCTGATTTCGCACCGTGCAACCTGCGAATCGGCCTACTGATGCAAGGGAGTTCCGACGTAGTTCTCGGCGATCAGCGTTCGTCCCGCCACGGAACGCGTGACCATGTCCAACTCGGCCAACTGTCGGCGATGCCCGAAACCGCTGTCGTCTGGCAAGCGATGGAGCATCGACGACATCCACCACGAGAAGTGCTGCGTCCGCCACACACGCGGCAACACCGTTTCGGTGTACCCGTCCAGCATCTTTCGTTCGGACGAGGTGAAGAAACCGTCCATTGCCTTCGCCAGTGCGTAGACGTCGGCGATCGCGAGATTCATTCCCTTCGCGCCGGTCGGCGGCACGGTGTGCGCCGCATCCCCGGCAAGAAACAGGTTGCCGTGCTGCATCGGCTCACACACGAAGCTGCGGAACTGGAGGATCGACTTCTGAAAGATCTTGCCGTCCTTGATCTCCGCCCCCTCACCGTCGACGCGCATGTGCAGCTCGTCCCAGATTCGATCGTCGGACCAGTTGTCCACGGAGTCGTCCGGATCGACCTGAAGGTAATGACGCTGTACCTCGGGCGTCCGTGTGCTGATCAGTGCAAACCCGCGCTCATGGTTGGCGTAGATCAGTTCTTCGGACGACGGCGGCGCCTCGGCCAGGATGCCGAACCACGCGAAGGGATACTGGCGGAAATGATCCGTTCGGATCGACGGTTCGGGAATCAGCTTTCGCGTTCCGGTGCGTGAACCGTCGCAACCGGCCACCAGGGCGCACTCGAGCTTCTGATCATTTCCGTCCGAGTCGACAAAAGTGATACTCGGGCGATCCGATTCGTGATCGTGTACTTGCGCGTCGGACACTCCGAATCGAATGTCCCCGCCGTCAGCGAGACGCCGCGCGATCAGATCCTTGAGCACCTCGTGTTGCGGATACACCGTGACTGCTCGCCCGTCGGTCAGTTCGTCGAACGCGATTCGGTGCCCTCGTCCACCGAATCGCAACTCGATTCCGTGATGTTCGAGGCCCTCCCGCTTCAGTCGATCACCGAGTCCGGTCTCGACCATGAGATCAACCGTGTTCTGTTCGAGCACGCCGGCACGAATGGTGCCTTCTACCTCTTCGCGGGTGCGGCATTCCAGGACAACCGAATCGATTCCCTTCAGATGCAACAGATGCGAGAGCATCAACCCGGCGGGACCACCACCGACGATTCCGACCTGGGTGCGTGAAGAAGACATACAAAGAGCTCCTGAGGTGAGTGACGATTGAGACCACCCTCGACCACGATCACTCCTCTGAACAGCTGCAATTTCACTCAGTGAAAGACCGAAACGAGCTATCGAAACCCACCGCTACCAAGCCCGCGTGATATTCCACGGGCGGCCGCGACCAACGCGGGCAGTAAAGGAGCCGGATCCTGCTCCACCGGAACAACTGTCGAGACCGCTGCCACGACACTGCCCCCGGCTTCGCGGACAGGAGCGGCGACGGCAAGGGTTCCGACGTTCAGATACTCGCGACAGACCACGAATCCGGCGCGCCTGATCTCGTCGAGAGTTGCTCGCAAAATCCGCTCGGAAGTAATGGTTTTGGGAGTGAACGACTCGAGGCCGGCGCGAAGGACGTCGTCGAGAAGCTCGGTTCCGCCGTGCGCGAGGAGAATCAATCCACCGCTGGACGCGTGCAACGGCAATCTTCCGCCGGCACGGCCGACCACGGTGACGGCGCTACGCGAGGACAAGCGCTCGAGGTACAGAGCCTCGGTGCCCTCACGAACGACCAACTGCACGTTCTCTCGGGTGACCTCGTACAGGTCCTCGAGGAACGGCAACGCCACCTGCCGTAGGCCGTGAGCGCCGGGAGCAAGAGCGCCGATCTCCCACAACCGGACTCCGACCTGGTACTTGCCGTCACTCCGACGCTCGAGTGCGCCCTCAGCCACCAACTGCCCACACAGTCGGTGGACGGTGGGCAGAGGCAAACCGCTGCGACGACTGATCTCCGACTGCGTCAACCGCGGCGATTTCGCGTCGAAGGCACCGAGCACGATAAATGCCCGGCCGATCAACGAACGCTCGCCTGATGCCATTCACACAGTGTGACTGACATCAGGCGAAACGTGTTCAGGCGGTGCGGAGCTACGCGGAGTGCGCCAATTCCGGTTCGCGTTCGGTCACCGGCGGCGTGGCCTCGATCTTCATCGGCTCCTGCGCGTAGTGGAAGTGCGGACGACGGTGACCGATGAACGAACCGAACCACGACATCACAGCGACATACCGGTTGCGGAAGCCCACCAGATACATCACGTGCACGGCCAGCCACATGAACCAGGCGATCGTGCCCTTGAACTCGACCTTGCGGACGCGACACACAGCGCTGAATCGGCTGATGATCGACATGCTGCCCTTGTCGAAGTATTTGAAAGGCGTTCCGGCCTTGACCTTTCCGTTCACAGTCTTCGCTGCGTGACGTCCACCCTGCATTGCAACGGGCGACTGACCCGGCAGACCGTTCAGCGAAGTCATGTCGCCGATGGCAAAGACGTTGGCAAACCCGCCGACGGTCAAGTCCGGATTGATGAGCAGACGACCTGCACGGTCACTCTCACAACCGGTCGCCTCGCCGAGCACTGCTGCGAAGTCGTTGGCGCGAACACCGGCCGACCAGATGACGGTCTCGGCGTCGATGCGCTTCTCTTCCTTGGTCTTTGCCGAAGAGACGGTGACACCGTGCTCGTCGATGGCGGTGACCATGGTGTTGAGAACAACCTCGACACCCGACTTCTCGAGCGAGGCCTGTGTGTACTCACTGAGCTTGCCGCCGAAGGCCGGAAGCGCAACGCCCGCGCCCTCGACCATGGTGACCGTGACCTCGTCGGCGCTGATGTTGTTGATGGACTTGGCGAAGTAGCGACGCGCCAGTTCCTTGATCTGTCCGGCGAGCTCGACGCCGGTCGCGCCTGCACCGACGACAACGAAGCTGAGCAGGTTGCGGCGAACCAGCGCGTCGTTGGTGGTGTGAGCCTCTTCGAAGCAACGCAGGATCTGCTTACGCAGGACCTCGGCATCCTCGACGGTCTTGAGCTTGTAGGTGACCTTTTCGAACTCGTCATGACCGAAGTACGCCTGGGTGGCACCGGTGGCTGCGATGAGCGAGCGGTATCCGAGAGTGTGGCGGGTGCCTGAAGCCTCGTAGACGACGGTGTTCTCTTCGGCGTTGACCTCGACGACGCGACCGAGACGCACGTCGGCGTTGGGGTACTTCTGCAGGATCGTGCGGATGGGCGGAGCAACTTCGCCTGCCGACAGAACGCCCGTCGCCACCTGGTAGAGCAGCGGCTGGAAGAGGTGCTCGGTGGTGGCGGAGATGAGGACGAACGGCGTCTTGGACTTCGCGAGGGTCTTGGCCGCGGCGAGGGCTCCGAATCCCGAACCGACGATGACTACCTGAGTCTGCTCGTGTCCAGTCGCGTCGATGTCAGCGCGACCCGCAGCTGTTCTATCCACAACAAATCTCCTCAACCAAATTGAAAGTATGACTATTACGGTATGGACTGATCATGGGTCGGGTCCAGCTAGCTGGAGTATTCGCAAGACTGTTATCTCGATTGCTCATAAGTAAGCTGTCCTCATGGACTTCCGCCAACTCAAGTACTTCCTCGTCGTGAGCGAGGAACTGAGCTTCAGTCGCGCTGCCGAGCGCTGCTTCATCTCGCAGTCGGCGATCAGCCATCAGGTCGCCCGACTGGAGAAGGAGCTTGGCGCGACACTCTTCGAACGCTCGACCCGAGCCGTTCGCCTTGCCCCGGCAGGATCGCGACTCGTGCCCATTGCGCAGCAAGTCCTCAGCCTCGAAACGATGGCCTACTCCGTCGCACGCGACCCACGAGCCCGGATCCGGATCACCGGAAACATGAGCTTCGCCGCTCAGACGCTGGACGCCATCGCACACGTGCGCGAACTTCATCCGGACCTGGACGTCGAGTTCGTCATCAAGAGTTTTGCCCACCGCATGGACGCCGTGGCCTCCGGTGACGCCGACATCGCGCTGATTCGCGGCGGCGTCGACCGCCCCGGACTCGAACCCTTGGACCTCGGCGTCGAAGATCTGCTGGTCGTCATGTCGAGCCGGCACCCCCTGGCCGGCCAGCAAAGCGTCGACCTCAATGATCTGGCCGCATACCCCCTGCTCCTGCCGCCGCGCCAAAGCCAGGTGCTCATTCACAAGGTGGTCGAGGACGCGTTCCGCGAGATAGATCGACGCGTCCAACTGGGCCCTGCAATTCCGAGCGATCACACAGCCACGCTGGACGTGATCACCAACCCGCGCGCCTGGACCCTGCTGTATTCGATCACCGCAGGCGAATCTCCACGCGCCGGCATCAGCTTCATGCGAGAATCGCACGGCCGCTTGCGAATTCCCGTCTCGGGAGTGACCCGCAGCGGCGCCACCCACTCGACCGAGTTCGCCGATCTGATCCAAGCGCTCAAGGACGCCATGAATCCGTCTTTCACTGAGTGAAAGTGCGATGGCGATCGACTCCCCTCACGGAGCAACGTGGTCCACAACCATGTGATGCGGCGCGCGGTTGCATCCCTTTACCGAGGAGCGGCCATGACGCGTCTACTGAGCGAACCTGTGTGGGAATCGAAGATCTTCGACGGCGAATGGGTTCTCGGTAGCGCCGACGATCGTATTGTCGTCGAGCCGGCCACCGGCAAGCAGTTGACGACGGTCGGCATGGCAACACCAGACGACGTGGCAGCCGCTGCAACAAAAGCTACTGCCGCTCAGAAGGATTGGGCAGCAAGGCCGTACACCGAACGAGCCGCCGTTCTACGCCGCGCCGGTCAACTGTTCGAGCAGTACGCCGACGAAATCGGCGAATGGGTAATCCGCGAGGCCGGCAGCATTCCCGCCAAAGCCGGACTGGAAACCCACACCGCTGCCGAAGAGTGCTACAACGCAGCAGCTTTGGCCGCACACCCCGTCGGCGAGGTGCTGCGCTCGGAGCAACCGCGGCTGAGCTTCTCTCGTCGCGTCCCCGTCGGCACCGTCGGCGTCATCGCACCGTTCAACTTCCCGATCATTCTGTCGATCCGTGCAGTCGCTCCCGCACTGGCACTGGGCAATTCGGTGATCCTCAAGCCTGATCCGCGCACGGCGATCTGTGGCGGTGTGGTTCTTGCCCGCATCTTCGAAGAAGCCGGTCTGCCTGCCGGAGTGTTCGGCATGCTGCCGGGTGGCGCTGACGCCGGTGAGGCAATCGTGGTTCATCCGAGCGTTCGCGTCATCGCATTCACCGGGTCGACCCGGGCAGGACGCGCTGTCGGTGAACTGGCGGGCCGCCATCTCAAACGAGCACACCTCGAACTCGGGGGAAACAACGCACTGATCGTCATGGACGACGTCGACCTCGAAAAGGCCGCATCTGTAGGCGCTTTCGGATCCTTCATGCACCAGGGGCAGATCTGCATGACCACCGGCCGCCAACTCGTCCACGAAAGCATCGCCGCCGACTACACCGCACTCCTTGCCGAACACGCCGACAAGCTTCCGGTAGGCGACCCGTTCACCGGTCAGGTCGCACTCGGACCCATCATCGACTCCGGACAACGCGACCACATCCACTCCCTGGTCACCGGAAGCATCGCGGCCGGAGCAAAACTGGCAGCCGGTGGCACCTACGAAGATCTCTTCTACCGGCCCACCGTGCTGGCCGACACCCCACTGACCGCCCCGGCCTTCGCCGACGAAGTCTTCGGGCCAGTCGCACCGGTCACCTCCTTCGCCACCGTCGAACAGGCCGTCGCCATAGCCAACGATTCCGAGTACGGACTGTCACTGGGCATTCTGACCTCCGACGCCATGCGCGGACTCGAACTCGCTCAACAGATCCCCACCGGCCTCGTACACATCAACGATCAGACCGTCGGCGACGAAGCAGTCATCCCGTTCGGCGGCATGGCGTCTTCGGGTAACGGTGGCCGCGTCGGCGGTATCGGCGCAAACCTCGACGCCTTCACCGAAACGCAGTGGGTGACTGCGCAGAGCGCACTCCCGGTCTACCCCTTCTAGTCCGAAACACGCCGAGTTGGTCCTGAATACACCGAGCTGGCCCCAGGGGCTCACTGACCAGCATTGACGGGATCGATCTCGCGGACTTACCATCCAGAGAAAATTACTTCGGCACATTAAGCAATTTCTCTTGTAATTCCCGAGAAGGACCCACTTGACGAATTCAGTGACGACCGACAGCGCTGCGCAGCCAACGGTCCACGACACCCCGGATGTATCCGTCGTAACATCGCCGCGCCGCGAGGCCGTCATCATCGGGGCGCTCAGCCTGGCCGCGATGATCGTCTCGATGATGCAGACACTGCCCGTCCCGATTTTGGGGCGTATTCAGTCCGATCTGGGCGCATCCGCGGCCGGCATCAGTTGGGTGACGACGGCGACGTTGCTGTCGGCCGCCGTTTTCACTCCCCTGTTGGGCCGCTACGGCGATCAGCACGGCAAGAAGCGCACGCTGGTCGGCGTTCTGGTCGTCATGGTCATCGGTTCGATCGTCGCCGCACTGGCACACAATCTGCCACTTCTCATCCTCGGACGCGTCCTCCAGGGGACCGCCACCGCCATCTTCCCGCTGGCTCTGTCGGTCCTGCGCGAAGAGGTCCGCCCACACAAGCTTCCCGGCGCGATGGCATTGGTCAGCGGAACTCTCGCATTCGGCAGCGGGCTCGCCCTCGTAGCCACCGGACTTCTCACATCGGCTCCGGATGCCGACTACCGCAACGCCTTCTGGATGGCCACCGGGTTCGCGTTGCTTGCGCTCGTCGCCGTCATCACGCTGGTTCCGGCAACCAAGCACAAGAGCGGCGGGCGCGTCGACGTCATCGGCGCGCTGAGCCTGGGCGCTGCACTCCTTCTGCTCCTGTTGTCGATTTCGCAAGGCCACCAATGGGGTTGGTTCTCACCCGTGACCATCGGTGTTTTCCTGGGCTCGATCGTGATGTTCGCAGTCTGGGTCTGGATCGAGAAGATCGTCGACGAACCACTGGTCGACATGCGAATGTTCGTCCACCGGCCCGTGATGATGGCGAATCTGGCGGGGGTCATGCTGGGCTTCGGAATGTTCGCCAACTTCCTGGGCATCTCCTATCTCGTGCAGCTTCCCCACGCCCTCACGGGATACGGATTCGACGCCAGCATTCTGCGTGCGTCGGTGGAATTCCTGCTGCCGGGTGCGATTGCCTCGCTGATCGCAGCACCGATCGGTGGGCGGCTCATCAGAGTGCGTGGGCCACGCTTCGTCCTGGGACTCACCGCCATCTGTGGTGCGGTGCCGTTCGCCTGGCTCGCGTACGACCACACGCACACCGCGTCGGTCATCGGTGCCGGCATCGTGATCGGCGCCGCCGTGAGCCTGGGCTACGCGGCCATGCCCGCGATCATCATGTCGAGCGTTCCGCGACACCAGAGTGGAATAGCCAACGGCATCAACTCGATCTCCCGTTCCACCGGCAGCGCCATGGGCAGTGCAGTGGTGACTACGATTCTCGCCTCGATGACCATCGCGAACCTGCCAGAGGGCGTATCCGCTCTGCCCAGCGAATCCGCCTTCACCGTCACCTTCGTCACTGCCGCCGTAGCTTTCGCTCTGGTCGGCCTGGTGGGTTGGTCAGGCCTCCCCAAGAGTGCGTCGACGTCTGTCAACGGCAGCGCGTGAACAGGCCTGCTCCGAACAGCTCCGCATTCACGAGATGCCCATGCGTGTGAGCATTGTGCGAGGATCGGCGGGAGGTAGCAGGTCTCGAAGCTGAGCGGCTCGGCGGTCGGTGAACTGCCGACACGCGTCGTCGTCGGAGAACACCCAGAAGTCCCCACGCGCTATTGCTTCGGTCATGTGCTCGGCGGCATCGAGCGGGTCGAGTCCGGATTCGACGTTCGCCTGTTGCATTGCATCGAAGACAGCGTTTGCCGTGACGTTCGTAGTCGGCGCGTCACGCTGGGCCGCACGAAAGATCTCACTCCGGATCGAGTGTGGAACAACAGCACTGACCTGAATCGGAGAGTCGACCAACGACAGATCTTGGTGCAAGCTCTCGGTCATCGCCAGCACCGCGAACTTACTGACGATGTACGGTCCTTGCACCGCGGCGCTGTTGATCCCGCCGACAGAAGACAGATTGGCCACACACGCCGGCTTACCCACCTTCAACATCAATGGCACGAAAGCACGAAGGCAATAGAAGACGCCGTCGACGTTGATCTCCATCAACCGTCTCCACCGCGCACCACTGACTTCCCACAGCAACCCGGCCGTCTCCACTCCGGCATTGTTGACCAGCAACTCGACGCTGCCGTGACGATCGAACACATTGTCCGCCATCCTCTTCACGGCATCGGCATCCGCTACGTCCACCCCATGGACGTCAGCTCTCCCACCGGCCGCGCGAATGTCCTCGGCGACGAGCGACGCACGCTCCTCGTCGATGTCGGCAACGACCACCGTCATTCCCAGCCGCGCAAGGTGACGGGCGAACCCTGCACCGATACCGGCCCCCGCACCGGTCACGACGGCCGTGCCGGTACCGAACCGGCGTTCAGCGTGGGACATCTCCACTCCTCGGGTTGTGTCGCCGAAACTATTGCTCGACAAAGACTTCAGATTCCTTCGGGCAGAATGTTGGGATTGCACCACGTCGGTGGCTCACGTCTGGGCATCAGCCCTTGCCCGTCGAGCGCCTTCACGACCAGATCCTGATACCAGGGAAAATGAAGACTGAAGGCTACAAGGCCGGTCCGCTCGGCCGCGGGAAGAGAACACATGGCCAGTACCGTCTCGGCAAGATACTCGACGGGCTCGGTTTCGTATCCATCCGGAATGAGTGCGTCGGCGCCGGGAGTCGAGATCGCAGTGGAAGGCCCCACCGAGTTGACCGCGATATTGTCGTCCAGCACCTCCGCGGCGAGGCCCTGTGTGAACCTGTGCAGTGCTGCCTTCATCGACGCGTAAATCACGTCACCCGACGTCTTGTTGTAGTCGCGGAAGGGCCTGATCGGATTCAGTCCCGTCGAGGAACCGATGTTCACGATCCAGCCTGCGCCGCGCTCTCGCATGTAGGGGATGGCTGCCTTCGACAGGGCGAACGGCGCGCGAATGTAGTGGTCGAGGGTCCGATCGAACGTCGCCAGCGACATCTTCTCGATCGGCGCGTAGTCGGCAAACCCGGCATTGTTCACGAGGATGTCGATACCTCCGGTCCGCGAGACGACCTTCTCGATCAATCCGTCGCGAGCCTCGGAATCCTCGAGATCGGCCGGAATGGCAAGTGCACGACCGTGTTGCGACTCGATCATCTCGACGGTCTCGGACAACGTACCGCCGATGACGACATTACTGTCGGCACGGACTGCCGCGGTAGGCCGAGTCGACCGTGCGGTGACGACCACGGTTGCCCCCTCTGCCGCCAGTCGCCTGGCGATCGCCCTGCCGATGCCTCGACTGCTCCCGGTCACCAGCGCGGTCTTCCCTACCAGCGAGTGATTCAACTGCTCCTCCAAGGCTCTTCCACTTCACGACATCGAACACATGACGTATGTGTTCGACCTGAGTTCGACTGCATTTCACGCAATCGTTGTCCGCCATGTTGCATCATCCGATTCTGTTGCACAGCAACGATTCCCGCCTGACGGGAGGTGTCGAAATGCCGGGCACATGACCAAATCCGCTATCTCCCGCTGTGTGAGATCGAAAGCATCACAACGGGTTAGGGGAAAGTAATCTTCACCAATGGCAGATGAAACGCTCTACGTGATCGATCGGATAGTCACGAAACCGGGATGCGGTCGACAGTTCGTCGACGCGCTACTCGACCAGTATTTGCCGAGTGCACAGCGTCGCGGCATGACACTCGCCGACGTACTCGTCAGCCCTCCGTTGTGGTGCGATCAAGACCCGAACACCTTGACCGTCACCTGGACGGTCGACGGCACGGCCGGCTGGTGGTCGATGACGCGCCAGGGCCGCAGAGACTCCACCCTCAGGCAGTGGTGGGATGCAATGGCTCCGCTCATAATCGAACGGAGTCGCTCCATGGCCGCCGCAGCAAAGGACATCGAAGGACTGAGCAATGTATAACGTGACAAGAGTCGTGCACGCCGCCAACGGGGCGGGCGCCGACGAGTGGACCGCTGCAGTGAAGAACATTGCCGCAGTTGCCGAATCGTCGAACGCGCTGCGTCGTCTCGTCTGTACGACACTTCCCGGCGTCATCAACGGCGGAGATCTGATCGTCCATCTTCAGTTCGAAGACGAGATGGCTTGGCAGACAGCCCGAGATGCGGTCGACGACAGCCTGCGCTGCGCCGCCGTCGACCACTTCCACGGTGCCGAGTACTCGTCCGGGACCACGGGACGTTCCGGCGCCGAAGCCGCCGGTCAGGTGTACCGAGCGCTGTTCATCCGGGTATCCCCCAGCACACCCCAGGACGTACTCGAGGAATTCGAACGGGATCTGCTCAGGATGCCTACCCATATCTCGTCGATCTGCGCCTGGCGTCTCAGCCGAGTCGACGCAGCGATCGGGCACACACCATGGACTCATGTCTGGGAGCAGGAGTTCACCGACCTCGGCTCACTGCAGACCCAGTACCTCGATCATCCGATTCACTGGGCAGTGGTGGACCGGTGGTTCGACCCCGAATGTCCCGAGGCCGTGGTCCACGACAGAATCTGTCACACGTTCGGCAATCTCACCGAGAGACTCCTGACAGTGAAGTGATCTGCCTACTCGCTACCGAGCGCCTCGCGCGTCATCGCCCAAAGCTTCTGTCGCGCAGGCTCGGTCAGTGACAAAGACGGGATAGTGAGGAAGCCGTGGAACAATCCTTCGAAGCGATGATGGCGCACCGAAACGCCAGCCGTCGCGAGCATCTGCGCATACGCGTCACCTGACGAACACGGCGGATCGAGTTCGGCTGTCACGACGACAGCAGACGGAAGACCGGCGAGCGTCTCCGCACGCGTAGGAATCACACGGGCGTCGTCGCGACCTTCAGGCGCGTACTGCTGCCAGTACCATTCCATCGCTGCGGTGGTGTTGTAGTGACCCGTGCCGTAGAGCCGATACGACTCGGTTTCGAAGTCGTCGTCGATCACGGGGTAGATGAGAACCTGAAGGGCGATTTCCGGACCACCCCGATCCCGAGCGGCAATAGCCACGGTCGCCGCGAGGTTCCCTCCCGCACTGTCGCCCACAAGTGCGATTTTACCTGCGTCGGAACCGTATTCGGCAGCATGCTCGCTGGCCCACGCCACCGCGGCGTAGACGTCGTCGTGGGCTGCCGGTGCCGGATGCTCCGGCGCCAACCGATAGTCGACGGCAACCACTACTGCGCCGACTCCCTGCGCCATCGATCGACAGAATTCGTCGTGACTGTCCAGATCGCAGAACACGAAACCGCCCCCGTGAGCGAAGACCACGAGAGGAACGTCGTTCGAGGTTCCATGCGGACGAAAGACGCGAATTGCCAGATCTCCACCGGGACCGTCGATTACGTGATTCTCGACTGAAAGCATGTCGGGAAGACCCGTCAGCGGCGCACGTCGGTTCCGAATCAGAGTTCGTAGCTCCGACGGCGGGACACTGGTGACATCCGGGAATCCAGCGTTGAGGGTTGCAAGCATCGTGGTGACTTCCGCTTGAATCGTCATATCGTCTCCTGGTCTCTCAGCCCGGCGGGTGGCGCTACGTCTGCGCCGGCATCCGCGTTTGTCCACTTGGCGTGTGATCACGTCAACGTAGATCGCCCACCACCAAGCAAGGAACCCGCTCTCCCGATCAGTGGTCCGTTTCCGCCGACGAGCACCGGAGGCGTCCGATCCACAGGGTTGCCTTCTTCACAAAGCAGAAAAAACATGTCATCATTCCTAATCGAAATAGCCTTGTCCAGGGCAGTTGTCCAACTTGACTACGGGATAGCAGAGGGAACACATGTCGCTCCAGCTCGAGGTCGATCCCGCAACGCCGAACGCCTTCCTCGACCGAGTCTCTCTGCTACTGGATGCGTTCGGCGGTCGAGATCGTCTCACCCTCGCCGAGATTGTCCGACGAACCGGGCTTCCAAGGTCTTCAGCCCACCGCATACTCGACCATCTGGTCCAACTTCGGTGGCTGCACCGCAGCGGCCGCGATTACACGCTCGGGTTGCGGCTCGTGGAACTCGGCTCGTTGGCCGTGTACCAGGACAGACTTCACTCAGCTGCGCATCCGCACCTGTACGAATTGCACCGGCGTACCGGACTGATCGTCGAGATGACGATTCTCGACGGCTCAAATGTGGTGTGCCGCGCCCACATGGCAGGTCGTTTCGCCAGCATGATTCCGAATCGGATCGGTTTCAGCACGCGCGCAGACGGAACTCTCGTCGGCAGGGTCCTCCACACCTTCAACAACGAGCGAGGAGAGGCGGCCGACGAGGTCCGAAAAACCGGCGTGGGATACGGCCGTGACACGCCGATCGACGGATTCGGCACGATCGCCACTCCGATCGGCCCGATCGGCGTCGCGACCTCCGCGCTGTCGATCTGCGGACCGCTCCGACAAATGCCGCTCGACGAGCGGAACTCGCCTCTCACCGGGCTTCTTCGGGAAACAGCCGCTTCCCTGTGGCGAAATGCGGGCGTCCGGACCACCGAAAGCATGCGAGCTCAGTAGGCACGAAGACTGGGCACGAAAACCTCGACAGCACAATTCTATTGGCGTGGGGCAGAATCTGGAGAGTTGTACCTCCGCACGCTCAGATCAACTTCCAACTACCGGCATTGACGGGCTGCGGCAAGCCGAGAGCGTTGGCGTCGCCTTGCGCGAATCGAGCGGCGGCCTCATCGATGTCATCGAGCAACTGAGCGGCGAGGTCGATCTCCATCTGAAAATGGCGGCCTATCCATCGCAGACTCATCTCGGTAAATGCCCAGGCGGGTTCATTCTCCGAGTTATCGGCGTGTTCGATTGCCTTGAGCTTCTTTGCCTCGAGGTTGTCGATGTGATCGAGCACTATCGACTTGAGCTGATCGGGGTCGTTGAGGTGGCCGACCCACAGTCTCAACATCACTCCATGTTTGAGAACGGGGGTTTCGATCTCCGATCGGCGTGACCATGATCTGAGAGCCTCGATACCGGATTTGGTTATCGTGAACACTCGTCGACGACGCCCACCCGATTCCGAAACCTCCCGCGAACTGACGAATCCCAGCGTTTCCAGCTTTTTGAGCTCGGTATAGACCTGGCTCACCGACGGGCTCCAGTAATAGAACCCGATGCTCCAGTCGGCCCAGCTTTTCAGATCGCTGCCACTGAGTTCTTCTCCGAATGTGAGCATTCCCAGCACTGCCCAACTTGTCGCGGGCAATGCCGGGTAACACGCAGTTGCGGGATCAGGCACCGGCCCAGACTAACAAGACGTCGACCATCTGACACCGACCTGCCCACCGAGTGGGCTGTTCACGAATTCGTGCAATCAGAAGAGGTTCAATCGCAGTTCGGAGACACCGCGGATAAAGGCCGTGCCACCCCACGTCACTCCACCGTCGACGAGCTCGGTCTTCGGCGCTTTGTCGATCAACGCATTCAGGATGGTCTTGATCTCCAGCCGGGCCAACCACGCACCGAGGCAAGCGTGCGCACCGTGACCGAACGTGATGTGGTCCCGGACATTTGACCTCGACCAGTCCAATCTGTCCGCGTTCGGACCGAATCGAGTTTCATCGCGGTTTGCCGACGCCAGCCACGTCACAATGTGATTTCCGGCCGGAATCACCGCATCTCCCACCGCGTAATCCTCGGGAGCAATGCGAATCATCAACTGCGCCGTCGGCTCATAGCGCAGGACTTCTTCTACCGCGTGATCGAGCAGTGCCCTGTCGTCGACGAGTCGTTCCCACTGATCACGATGGCCCATAAGTGCATTCATGGTGAGACCGACCTGATTGACTGTGGTGTCCAGTCCGGCGATGACCAAAGTCTGCACGGTAGCGGCAACTTGATCCGGCCCGATTATCTCGCCTTCGTCGCCGGCGGAGATGAAGTCCGACAGGATGTCGTCGCCAAGATTGTTGCGCTTCCAAGCGATAACGTCCTGAAGGTGTGCCGAGAAATCACGCTGAGCGGAAATGTAGTCGCTGGTCTGCTCGGCAGTCAGAAACGGATCGAGTAGGTTGAGTCCCTTACGGGTCCACTCGAACATCGTATCGGTGTCGGCAGGTACGGGGATACCGAAAATTTCGCAGACCAGGCGAATCGGTAGCGGATGAGCAACTTCCGTCACCAGCTCGATCTCGGAGCCCCGTCCATGATCGGCAAGCAACTCGTCGACGATTTCCTTCGCCCGCGCGTCGTAACGCTTGATTGCCCTGGGCGTGAACGGGCGCGCCAGTAGCTTGCGCAATGCCAGATGGTCCGGTGGATCCAGCTTCGACAACGATGGGCGCAACAAGTAGGCGTCGCTGCCACCGGCCGCCTTGATCCGCATATTGCGCGGTGCCTCGAGTGCATACTGTTCCGACGAACTCAGCGACTTGTCCGCCAGTGCGCGTTTCACGTCGTCGTAGGCGAAAAGCATGTATACGCCATTCGAATGCTGTTGTACCGGAGCAACTTCTCGCGCAATCGCGTACCGCGCGTACGGATCGGACAGGAAGCCTGGCTCCGTTGGATCGACCAATCCCGTTCTGAGCCAATCCGTTGTGTCATGAACCGCACGCTCCGAACCCACCGGCGAAGTCATAGTCAACCTCTCGTCCTCGACAAAATCACTCACACAAGATCTGGCAGATCATTGACGCCCTCGTAAAAATCCACAGCCGAATACCACTGGTGACGAGCGTCAGCGCTGCGCTGAACTGAACTGCGCAGAGCTTCACAGTCGGACTACGAGGCAACCAACAAACCGCCCGCTGTATGGGAAATGAAGTCGCGCTCCGGACGTCGGGTTGCCACATTCTCACTGAGCGGGCGGGAAGGTGCGCTCCTTGCTGCTCGAGGACAGAATTCCCAGACGTCTTCGCCGTGAATCAGTAAGGCGGCGAGATCAATTCCGGGCAATCGTCCCGAGAAGTGATGCGAACCGGTGTCGAAGCAGATTGGAAATTGCGCATGACCGAATATGTGAACCGCGCTGTGCGAGTCGTTCGAGCTCCCCGCGGCTTGCCTGTCGTAGAAGATTTTCGGATCGACGAGGTCCCGATCCGGCCGCCCGCGGACGGCGAAGTTCTGTTCCGCGCCCACTATCTTTCGATCGATCCGGCGATACGAAGACGCCTACCGTCCACCAGCTCTGCCCCCGGGCCGTTGGGAGCTGTTGCCGGTATCGGCGACGTCGTCTTGGCTGGAGTAGTGCCTGCGCACTCCGGTTTGGACGGCATCGCAGTCGGCGAAGTGATTTCTTCGCGGCATCCTGACTTTGCGGCAGGTGATTTGGTTCGAGGCGGCACGCACTGGCAGGTTTATCACACAATCAAAGGCGCTGCCCTGGACCGCATACCGAGGGAGAATCGAGCTTCCCTAGGAGATGAACTCGGAATTCTAGGACAGCCAGGATTTGTCGCACACTGCGGAATGCGGTTGGTCGCCGACGTCCGAGAGCGAGACACAGTCGTGGTTTCGGCGGCCGGCGGAGCAGTCGGCATGGTTGCAGGCCAAATCGCGAAGCTGGCGGGCGCCCGGGTGATCGGAATCGCCGGGGGTGAGAAGACCGAATACGTTGTGGAGGAATTGGGGTTCGACGCCTGCATAGATAGGAAGACGGCGAACATCGGCGAGCAGTTGGACGAATTGTGTCCGAAGGGCGTCGACGTCTATTTCGACAACGTCGGAGGCTCGATCACGCGAGCGGTTTTCGATCGCATGGCCGATTTCGGAAGGGTCGTCGTGTGCGGAATGATCAGCGAATACAACCAGGATGAAAGCGAAGTCGGGCCTCCCCTACGCCCTGTACTACGCAAACGTCTACGCATCGAAGGGTTCATCTGCTACGACCACTACGACCGGTACCCGGAGTACCGGGCGTGGGCGTCCGCTCGAATCGCCGAAGGTGGACTGCGCTACCGCAACGATGTCACCGAGGGCATCGAAAATGCCCCAGCGGCCTTGATCGGGCAGCTTTCGGGGCACAACCGGGGGAAGCAGTTGGTGAGGATTTGACAAAGGGAGACCACACGTCGTTGTGTGGTCTCCCTTTTCGATTCGTTCAGCCGATCAGGCGTCAGCCTCTGGGCCGAGCATCTACCTTGTCGTCATCGTCGTCGCGCTCGCCGGTTGCGAGCTGGACGCCGGATTTCTCGATGCTGCCGTCAGCACCTGACTTCTCGAGGTCGATCGGTGCATCACCGGTCGCAACCTCTTCGGCCTCAGGCTCTTCCGGTAGCGGCTTCTTGAGACTCAGGATGATCGAGCCTGCCAACACCACGATGATCACCGCGAGGCTGACCAGTGAGGGAATCTCGGGGATCGACGTGCTGATCACCTTGTGGCTGGCCTGCATGATCAGCTTCACGCCGATGAAGGCGAGGATGATCGACAGACCCTTGGACAGGTAGTGGAACTTCTCGAGCAGGCCCGAGAGCAGGAAGTACAGGGCACGCAGACCCAAGATCGCAAACGCGTTGCTGGAGTAGACGATGAATGGATCGTCACTCACTGCCAGCACTGCCGGGACACTGTCGACTGCGAACACGAGGTCGGCAGCTTCGATGGCGACGACGACGGCGAACAGTGGTGTTGCGACGCGCTTTCCGGCTTCCTTGACGAAGAACTTGGTTCCTGCGTATTCCTCACGGACCGGCATGATCTTGCGCAGCAAGCGAACCGCCAGCGAGGTTCCCGGATCGAAGTTCTCGTCGTCGTCCTTGAGCAGCTTGTAGGCGCTGTAGAGCAGGATGGCGGCGAAGACGAACAGCACGGCCGTGAACTTGCTGACCACGGCAACGCCGGCGGCGAGGAAGATACCGCGGAAGATCAGGGCGCCGATGACACCGAAGAACAACACGCGGTGCTGGTATTCACGGGGCACCTTGAAGTAACCGAAGATCAGGGCGAACACGAAGAGGTTGTCGACGGAGAGGCTCTTCTCCAACAGCCAGGCCGTGGTGAATTCGACGCCCGAGTTCACCCCCAAGGTCAGGGTGACGACCACCGCGAATACGAGAGACAAACCGACCCAGAGTGCACTCCACCAGGCCGCTTCCTTGAAGCCGATGACGTGCGCGCCGCGGTGGGCGAGCAGGTCGATGAGCAACATGACGACGATGACTGCGGCGAACGCGGCCCACGCCCACATGGGAACGTTCATCGCTGACCACCTACCCGAATGGCACTGATGACTGCGGTCACGGGGAGCTCCTTCACTGGGTTCGGACGGCCGTCTCGCCGTCTTCTCCAGTGTTCCTTGCCGACTTCTATCCATCCCGGTCGAAATATCGACGACTTTCACACCTGAAGTTGCCGAAACCATGCAATCTGAGGGTGTTGCGTCCGAAACCGCCGCTGGACGGCATCTTGTTCTAGCCTGGCAAGCATGAGCACCTCGTTGTACTACTCCGCCGTTCGCACCACACCGCTGACCGACGACGAGAAGGCCGAAGTCGACCGACTCATCGCCGTCCACAACGACGAATTTCCGTTCGACTACGAGGTCCTGGACCTCTATCCGTCGGATATCCCCGACACTCTGCTCAACGGTTCGACAAAGATCTCGAGCGACCCGACCGAGGTAATCCCTTCGCTCGTCTACTGGTTCAACGCTCTGACCGAACTCCGGCGAGCGGTGCCCGACGCAGACTGGGACGTTTCACTCGACGACACCCCCGCCGATTGGGATGACAGCTCCGGCTATTCGCTCCCCGGGCTCGACGACATGCAGTAGCGAGTCACGGGTTCGCCAGGAGGGCGGCTCCGTAGCTCTCCAGCGCGATGAGCGCCAACTCTGTTGGCAGCCGACGCTGGTCCACGCTGCGGTCTAACAGCTTTTCGGCCTGATCGAGTCGATACCGCACGGTGTTCTTGTGCAGACCGAGCGCCACGGCGGTAGCGGCTGCAGTGCAATTGTTCTCGTAATAGACCCGAACGGTGTCTCGGATACGCGTCGTGACGCCGTCCGCGCCGGCGAGGCCTTTCAATTCCCGAGCCACCAACGCACGCAGTTCGTCCAGATCTTCGGTGAGCAGACAGGGAACCTGAACATCTTCGTAGACGGTGACCCCCGGCGAACCCGTGGAACGGACCGCGATGCGCTGCGCGGCGAGAGCCTCGCGGTGACTGCGCGCGAATCCTTCCATTCCGTAACCGCTGGCCCCCACCGCGACACGAAGATCCGAATTCCGAGCACGATCGAGCGCCGCCCACTCATGGTCGTCGAAATGCGCGACCCACGACCACACCTCGCGCGCCCCCGAAGGCAGCGTCAGCACGCGCTCGGCATTCGACTCGTCCACAAAGGAACGCGCATACGAGTCCAATCGGGCCAATACGTCGGCGGCCGGATCGGTGTCGTCCGTCCAGAGAACAAACGCAGTGTGGTGGCGCCGCATCGGGTAGTCGAGAATCTGCGACACCTCATCGGAGTGAAGTGCTTCGCCTGCGACAATCGCGTGCACCGTCTCGGACCGACGCGCAAAAGCGCCGCGCGCCAAGCTCTCACGCTCCTTCGCATACGTTGCCACCAACAATTCGGTGGTCACTTCCAGCCATCTCATCGCCGAACCCCACACTCGGACCAGAAGTGCGCGCTTGAGTTCCGGACCGATCGGGAGTGCTTCTATCGACTCGTCGACGAAGCCCAGCATCGCGAGGCGTCCGGCACCGTAGATCTTGAGCAGGACTCGAAGATCCATACCGCGCCTGGCAACGGTGAGTGCAAGCGCAACCGACTCCGGCGGCGGCGTGACCTCCTGGGAACCGCCCGCGATCGCGGCCACGATGACGCGAAGCTGCGCCGCAGTGCTCGCATCCACATCGCGTCGTAGCTCCCGATCACCCGCCACTTCAGGATTGGCCACCGCAATGGCGTCGTCGATGCGTTGAACGAAACCGTCGATCACCTCCGGCTGGAGATAGATGGGCGCGAGATTTGCAATCCAGCCGTCCAACTCCGATGTGTCCATGGCGCCTCCCCGACTTGTCACCCTGATTGTGACTTAGTCACAAATCTATCGTCTCACTTCGGCCAAGAAGCCCTAGCAACCCGGTTTCGACTGGTCCACAATCACATCCCTGCAGATTCATCTCACTGCAACCAACCCCTATCTTTGGAGACGCTGGAGTAAATGAACAAACCTTTCGACGGTCAGGTAGTGGTCATCACCGGCGGCGCCCGGGGCATCGGATACGCCACCGCGAAGCGGCTGATCAGCCTGGGTGCGACGGTCGCGATCGGCGACATCGACGAAGCCACTCTCGCGCGAGCAGCCAAGGATTTGGGCATCCGCACGTTCGGGCGCCTCGACGTCACCGACCCCGCCTCGTTCTTCGACTTCCTCGACACCGTCGAAGGTGAACTCGGCCCGATCGACGTGCTGGTCAACAATGCGGGCATCATGCCGGTCGGACGGATCGTCGACGAGGACGACTCCGTGACCAGACGCATCATCGAGATCGACGTCCTCGGCGTGATCACGGGAACCAAGCTCGCATTGCGACGGATGCTTCCGCGCGGACGTGGACACGTCATCAACATCGCTTCGCTTGCAGGCGAACTCCCGTGCCCCGGTTTGTCGACGTACTGCGGCGCCAAGCATGCGGTGTTGGGCTTCACCGATTCTGTCCGCAAGGAAGTTCGTGGCACCGGAGTTCACATCTCGTCCGTGCTGCCGACGCTCACCAACACCCAACTCACCTCGGGCACTTCGGGAATGAAGGGATTCCGAGAGGTTCAGCCGGAGGAAATCGCCGAAGCCGTCGTCGGCTTGATCACCAAACCGCGCCCACGCGTACGCATTACGCGGGTGTCCGGGCTGCTCGTGCAGGCACAGGGCTTCTTCCCCCGGCGGCCGTACGAGGCATTGAGCCGACTGTTCGGCGTCGAGACGCAGTTTCTCGGCGACGTCGACACCGCGGCACGTGCTGCCTACGAAGAACGCGCCCGCGCAAGCTGATCAGGTCAGCTCGGTGGCCGGCCAGTCGAGCAGCTTCGCACCCAGTACGGCAGCGTGGAGCGCGAAGCTGTCGTTGGGATCGTTGACGTTCTGACCGGTGAGTTCACGGATGCGGTCCAACCGGTACGTCACGGCGCGGACGGACAAATGCAGGTCTCGGGCGGTCTTAGCCGTATTGCCGCCGGCGGAAAAGTACGCGAGCAGTGTGTCGATCATCGGTCCAGCGCCACCACGCGCCTCGAGCAGCGGTGTGAGAAGGGTGTGGATCAGGTCGGTGACCGCCGGTCTGTCGTTGACCAGAACCCGGTAGACCAGCAGGTCACGAGCATCGATGATCGGTGCGGTCAACGACAGGCGCTGCGCCAGGTCCAGTGCGTCCAGCGCCTCCCGGTACGACGCCACCACGCCCGAAGCGGTGGTTCGAGGGCGCCCGACAGCGATCTGCCACGTGCCGTCCAAAGGACGCCGCTGCAACTGCACTCGCCCGTCGTCATCGGTCCCCGGCCCGAGAGCCGACCGAATCCCTGCCAGCACGTGGTCGACGGCATCGCGATCCGGCGCCGCGAAAACGACCACCAGTTTGCCGCTCTTGCTGGCGACCAACGCATCGGCGTCACCCTTGCTACCCAGAACGGCACGTTCGACGGCGCGCACCAAAGGGTTGTCGTCGGTGAACTCACGGGCGGCGGTCACTACCGCCACGGCATGCGGACCACTGAGGTGGAGACCGAATCCTGAAGCGCGATCCAACAATCCGACGACGTCAGCGCCGCCGGTCAACAAGTCGTCGACGAACTCGCGGCGTGCCGATACCTGCGAGCGGACCAGAGAACGTCTGGCCAACTGAAACCCTTCGGCCAGTTCGGCGACGGCATCGTCGACGGCACGCAGCATCACTTCGCCGGCCGCGACGACGGCGTTCGGATCCGATTGTGCCGCAATAACAGCAGGCAGTTCACGCCACAGACGCCAGGCCGAGGAGAGATACAGATCGAGCAGGGCTCGCAGGGCGACACCCTGCTGCGCTGCTTCTTCCCCGCGAGCGCGGAAGCGGTGCAGCTGACGACGCTGCAGCGGCTTCCCCTCGCATACGGCGACACTGAGCACGTCCAGGAAATCACCCAGCAGTTCGACGGGTAGGCCACCGGCGTCATCGGCCCCCGCCGCGGCAACCCGGCGTATGGCGTCGTCAGGTACCCCGGTTCGGCTCACCCTCGCATTCTCTCACTGCCGGCAGCATTGCCTGGCGTCACGAAAGGCGCATCGAACCCGTGTCGATGTACCGCTGATGGAACGAGAATGCCTCGCCCAGGATGTGCGGCGTCTGCCCCGCACCCGGTTGAGCGTCGGCGCGAGCGATGTAATCGTGGAGCAGTGGCCGGAACTCCGGGTGAGCACACTTGTCGACGATCAGGCGCGCGCGTCGCCGCGGCGACAGACCGCGCAGATCCGCCAACCCCTGCTCGGTCACCAACACCTGAGTGTCGTGCTCGGTGTGGTCGACGTGCGGAACCATCGGCACGATCGCCGAGATCTCACCGCCGCGGGCCGTCGACGGGCTCAGGAACATGGACACGTAGCCGTTGCGGGCGAAGTCCCCCGAGCCGCCGATTCCGTTCATGATCTTCGTCCCCATGACGTGCGTCGAGTTCACGTTGCCGTAGATGTCGGCCTCGAGCATGCCGTTCATGGCGATGATTCCGAGTCTGCGCACCACCTCCGGGTGGTTGCTGATCTCCTGCGGACGGAGCGTGATGTGGTGGCGGTAGAAGTCGATGTTCGCGGTCAGTTCTTCGATGCCCTCTTCGGTGAGCGCCAAAGCCGTCGACGACGCATGCGCGACCGTTCCGTCCTTGATCAGCTTCAGCATCCCGTCCTGGATGACCTCGGAGTAGCAGGTCAGGCCGCGATACGGCCCCCGATCGAGCCCTCCGAGCACCGCGTTGGCGACATTGCCGATGCCCGCCTGCAGCGGAAGCAACGTATCGGCCGGCATCCGTTCGGCGCGCACCTCGAAGTCGAAGAATTCCAGGACGTGGCCGGCGATCGCCTCACTGACGGCGTCGGGTGCAGTGAGAGGGCTCGCGCTGTCACGGCAGTTGGTCTCGACAACGGCCACAACCTTCGTGGGATCCACTCGGAACGTGGTCTGGCCGATCCGGTCCTCGACACGAATGATCTCGAGCGGCTTGCGATGCGGCGGCAGCGCGGTGCCGTAATAGACGTCGTGAATACCTTCCATCGCCTCGGGCACCCACGAGTTGACTTCGAGGATGACCCTGTCGGCGACGTCCAGCCAGGTCTTGTTGTTGCCAATCGACGCGGAGGGAATCAGTTCCCCTGATTCGGTGATACCGGCGACCTCGACCACCGCGACGTCTACGTTGCCGTAGTAGCCCTCCCACACCTGCTGAGCCACGTGGGAGAGATGGATGTCCACGTAGTCCATACGACCCTCGTTGATCCGGCGACGTGCGGTGGCCTCGGACTGATACGGCATGCGCAGCGCGATTCCGTCGACCTCCGCGAGCAGCCTTTCGGTCTCGGTGGACACAGAAGCGCCGGTCAGGAGATTGATCGTGAAGTTCGATCCGTTGCCGCGGGTCCGGTGAATACGCTCGGCCAGGGCCGGAATGACAACCTTGGGTGTACCGGCGCTCGCGAAACCGCTGATCGCGACGGTGTCGCCCGGGTTGATGAACTTCACGGCGTCGGACGCAGACATCACCTTCGACGCAAACGCTGTGGCGCGAATGCGGTTGGAGGTGGCGTTGTGTCCGGTCTCACCGAAGGTTGAACTCACGGCACCAGGATAAACAGGGCACGTCGAAGCGATTTACGGGGATAACCCAGACAGAATCGCTCCGACGTGCTATGTGCACCGATCAGTTGACGACGCCGTACACGCCTTCGCCGACCAGGCTCGCAATTCGATATTTCTGGATCTTGCCCGACCCTGTCAGTGGGAACGCCTCCGCGCTGAACCACTCCTTGGGCGCCTTGTGGCGCGCCAGTCGCTCGGTGCAGAACTCGACCAGCTCGGCGGCGGTCGGTTGGTCGGACTCGTCCTTCCAGCGGATAACGGCGACAACTCGCTCACCCCACACCTCGTCGGGCACACCCACGACCGCCACGTCGAGAATCTTCGGATGTGTGAAGATCACGGACTCGACCTCACGCGGATAGATGTTCTCACCGCCGCGGATGATCATGTCCTTGAGGCGGCCGGTAACCCGGACGTATCCACGTTCGTCCATCGTCCCCAAATCGCCGGTATGCAACCAACCATCCTTGTCCACGGTGTCGGCCGAAGCCTCCGGATTACGGAAGTACTCGGTCATGACGAGGTACCCGCGCGCGCAGATCTCGCCTTGTTCGCCGAGCGGCACGCTGTCCCCGGTCACGACGTCGGAGATCTTCACTTCGACCTGCGGCAACGCGAGTCCGACCGTCTCCGACTTGTCCTCGGGGGTGTCGGCCGGGCTGGTCTGTGTGATGACGGGGCTGGCCTCGGTCTGTCCGTAGACGATGCTGAACCCCGCCCCGAAGGCCGACTCCACCGTGCTGACGAGTTCGGGCGGGACCGACGACCCGCCGGATACGACCACCGAACAGGCCGAAAAGTCGCGACTCGCGAAGCTGGCGTCGTTGATCATCGCGATCAGCATCGTCGGCACTCCACTGACCACGTCAGCGTGAAAGCGTTCCGCCGCATCGAGAACCGCAGTCGGATCGAAGTACTGGATCAGGCCGATGGACATTCTTCGCTGCGCGGCGCCGAGAACCAGGATGCCGCACCCGGCGGTGTGGAACAGCGGCATGGCCGACACAACCGAACCCCGCTCAGGGAATCGGCCTCTCCGACTCACGAAATCGGCATTGTTGACCAATCCGCGGTGATGCAACAGAGCACCTTTGGGAACTCCGGTGGTTCCCGACGTGTACTGGATCTGCGCATTGTCGTCAGGCGAGACTTCGGGCAGAGCGCCCCGCTCGCCCGCCCAACCTCGAACCTGGCGATCCCACTCCTCGAAGTTGACTGCGAGAACTTCTTCTCCCGAAATCGAAATCGCCTCGGATGCAACCGCTGCCATATCGCCACCGCGGAACTTTCCGGTGTGGAAGAGCCCCCGAGACTGGGACTGCGACAGGACGTACGCGAGTTCCTCCGCACCCAACGCCGGATTGGCGGTCACCAGAACCATCCCGGCGAGCGCGGCGCCGTATTGCAGAATCATCCATTCCGGAACGTTCGGAGCCCAGACAGTGATCCGATCTCCACAGTCGAACCGAGACAAGAGGTAGTGCGCACACCCCTCTGCTTCGTCGAGAAGCTCCGCGAAGGTCCACGTGCGATCGGTTTCAGCCGCCCCGGAAAGCGAATGCGATTGCGTCGGAACCACTTCTCTGATTGCAATCAGATTCGGCGAGTCCGCGGCGCACTCTCGCAGCAGCCCACCCACCGTTTGCTCCTCTATCGGGTCAGACACGTCAGCGGGGAAGTACGACGTTTCGAGAACACTGCTCATCTCACATCCACTTTCTATCGAGGAGGGGTGTCGGACGCGGGGAGCGGCCCGCCTCCGTCTGGAATCTTGCGTCCGGAATCGCGGTACTGAACCGCGGCATGGAATCCGTCGCGCTCGGCAAAATCCTTGAACCAGCGCCCCTCCGGGGAGTGACGCGTAATTCCGTCGAACAGGGTTGCCAGTACCTGGGTGCCTTGCAATCCCATGTTGTCGTACGCCTGGTTGATCATCATCTTCTGCATGGCCAACTGATTGAGCGGAACACCGGCGATGCGATCCGCCAACGCTTCCACCGCCGAGTCCAATTCGTCGGCCGGCACCGCTTCGAGCGCCAATCCCCAGTCAGCCGCAGTGACACCGTCAATGGTGTCTCCCGTCAACAGCATTCGCTTGGCACGCTGGGCTCCGAGCCGGTACACCCACATCGCCGTCGTCGGGCAACCCCACACACGCGCAGGCGGGTATCCGATGCGAGCGTCGTCGGCCATGATCAGCATGTCGCAGGACAGCGCGATGTCACTCCCACCGGCAATCGCATATCCCTGAACCTTGCAGATCGTCGGCTTGAGCGATCGCCAGAGCGTGAAGAAGTCGTCGGTGTTCTGCTTCATCCCGCGAAAGTCCTTGATGGGGTCCCAGACCGGGCCCTGGTTCCACTTTCCGTCAAGGTCGCCTTCGGCAAACTTCTTGAGGTCGTACCCGGCACAAAACGCCTTGCCCGCACCTTGCAAGACGATCACACGGACCTCGTCGTCGTCATTGGCTGCTGCCACCGCGTTTCGAATGTCCGACGGCATCCGGTCGTCGATCGCGTTGAGCCGATCGGGACGGTTGAGCGTGATATACGCTTTACCACCGGACGTCTCGTACTTCAGGGTCGCAAAATCCGTCATCATCGGTCCTGTCGACAGAGCGCGCCTCGCTCGGAACGAGTTGCGCTAGTTCTGGGTGAGGAGCAGGCGAACGACGCCTGCCCATTGACTGATCGAACGACGCGCAGACGCGTCGCTCTTCTGCACTGCCCGGGACAGCGCCAAACCACGGAGCATCAGCACCGTCAGATCTGCAATCTGCGAATAGTTCTCGGAAGCAACAATTTCGGGACCGAAAGCGTCGTGGACAACTCGCCGCAGATCCCGTCCGGCGATTCGCTCCGATTCCCGGAGCACCTCGGCCAACACCGGATCCGTCCGCGCTGCGGACCACAGTTCGAGTTCCGCTTGAAATGGCGGCTGAGTCAACGCCGAATACAGAGCGGAGATCGAGTTCTCGATCGTGTCAACCGACGAATCCTGCCGAGACATGGCAGCTCTTACCGCCACCTCGTTCCGTACGACGATGTTCGACACCAACGCCGCAGTGAGCTCCTGCATGTTCGGAAAGTGGTGCAGCAGAGCGCCCCGACTGACTCCGGCAGCGGTTTGCACCGACTGCGCCGTCAGAGATGAATAACCGTCCGCTATCAGTAAATCCGTTGCCGCATCGAGAATCCGGTGGCGCGTCGCTTCGCGCTGCACATCGCGCAGGGTCACGGTCTCACCTCCAACTTTTCGAGTGGCATGGATCACAGTTTCACAGTCCATTCAGACTGTCAATGGCCGAAAGCCTCCGGCGTACTCTCGATGCACCGGCCCTTCGGACTGATCGGAGCAACACGTGACGACCTCACCGCCGACCGTCTCGCTGACGCTCGACCAACTTGCTTCACGCGCTGCTTCCCTGATCACCGACGACGGTCGGAGAATCCTCGGCATCACGGGCGCACCGGGAGCCGGAAAGTCGACGGTGTCACAGGCAATTGTGCGGAAATTAGGTTCTCGTTGCTCCATCGTCGAGATGGACGGTTTTCATCTTGCCAATCGGGAACTCGACCGACTCGGCAGACATGAACGCAAAGGCGCACCGGACACCTTCGACGTCGACGGCTACGCGGCTCTACTACGCCGACTCCGAGCCTCGAACTCGACGGTCTATGCTCCGGTCTTCGATCGCGAGTTCGACGAATCAATAGGCAGCACAACGGCTGTCGATCCATGTACACCGCTGATAGTCACCGAGGGGAACTATCTCCTCCTACCCAGTGGTGGATGGCAGGAAGTGCGAGCAGCACTCGACGAGGTCTGGTATCTCGACGTTCCGGAGGAAACTCGGACGAAGCGCTTGGTGAAACGCCACAGCCGCTTCGGAAAGAGTTCCGAAGCGGCTGCAGAGTGGGTGAAACGGGTAGATCAGCCGAACGCCGAGTTGATCAGCGCAGTCAGGCCACGCGCGGATCTGATCGTCAGAATCGAACGGTCCGAGCCTCACTGATGTCAGCTGAAAACCTAAGAACCGCCGCCGGTTCCGAGAAAAGTGGCCAGCCCGGCAACTCCGGCGATTCCGCCGAATATCGCCGCCAATGCACCGGCGACGGTGATAACGCTGTCGAGCGCTTTGAGATCGGTGTCGGATGAACCCATGGCAGTCTCCTGGAGTCAGAATTGAAAGTGGGGTTGAATGTGCGCCGAAGTGCGCAATGTTGCACACGTCACTTTACCGGCATTCGCGACCCGAATCAACGAAAATTCTCTCTAAACATGTTGCACTGCAACATATTCAAACAGCAGCTTGCAGGTCCACCGAGGCACGACGACGGCCACCGTCCCGCAGCGCGGGCAGGTGGCCGTCGTTGGATATTGCCGAGGAGTCAGACGCTCGTCACATGCATGACGTGCTTGGCCCTCGTGTACTCCGCCAGTGCGAGCTCCGACAGATCCTTGCCGTAACCCGACCCGGCGAAGCCACCGTGAGGCATCTCAGCGGCGAGCATTCCGTGGGCTCCCACCCAGACGCAGCCGAAGTCCAGTTCGGCCGTCATCCTCATCGCGGTGCCGTGGTCGGACGTCCACACGCTCGACGCGAGAGCGTACTTGGTCCCGTTCGCAAGTTCGATCGCTTCAGCCTCGGTGGAGAACGACTGTACGGTGACAACCGGCCCGAATATCTCTTCCTGGACCAGTTCATCTTCCTGCTGCACCCCGGAAATAACAGTCGGCAGATAGAAAACCCTGGTCCAGCTGGCTTTCCCCCGCCAATACATACGTTCGTATTTGCTGAGCGTCTCTCTACCAACTCCGCCACTCGATCACGGTGAGCGCGGCTGACCAGGGGGCCGAGACAATCGCCCGATTCCGGTCCGCCCAACCTCAAGTCCGCGGCCGCAGCCGTCAACTTCTCGGTGAACTCCTCCGCAACCTCCTCTTGAACGAGAATCCTCGTCGCAGCGGTGCAATCTTGACCGCTGTTGTAAAAGGCCCCGGCAACAATCCCCGCGACTGCGCCGTCGAGGTCCGCGTCGGCGAAAACAACGGCGGGTGCCTTGCCTCCGAGTTCGAGATGCAACAGCTTGACGTCTTCCGACGCGGCCTTTGCGACCGAAATACCCGCTCTCGTCGATCCCGTCAGCGCAATCATCCGAGGAACCGGATGAGCGACGAGCGCGGCTCCGGTATCGCGATCGCCGCACACTACGTTCAACACCCCGGGCGGATAGATCTGCGCTGCAAGCACTCCCAGCATCACCGCGGTTTCCGGCGTCTCCTCGGCCGGCTTGAGCACGAGGGTGTTTCCCGTCGCGAGTGCCGGCGCGATCTTCCAGACCGCCATCATCAACGGGTAGTTCCAAGGAGCGATCGACACCGATCACGCCAATGGGTTCACGTCTGACATAAGACGTAGCACCCTCCGTGTACTCCATTGCGGCAACGCCCGGCAGAGAGCGGGCAATACCCGCGAAGTACCGCAGAAAGTCAACACACTGCGGGATCTCGTCGTCTCGCACCTGCCTGAGAGGCTTGCCGGTACTGCGGCATTCGACCTCGAGGAAATATTTCGCGTTTGCTTCCAGCGCGTCCGCGAGGGCCAGCAGCAACTCCTGACGGCGCGCAGGGGTGGACCGGCGCCAGGACCGCGCAGCCTTCTCGGACGAACGGCAGGCTCGGTCGACGTCATCGGCGGAACCGACGGCAGCACGGGCGTATACATTGTCGGTCACCGGATCGACCAGCACGGAAAGTCTACCTGGCGGGCTCTCGCACGTTCCGTTGATCACGTGACCAAACGCTGCGACAGTCATCGAAGTTTCCACCGTCATGAGCGCGATCCGGGGAGCGCGACGAAGAACTTCTTCGACGGCTCAACCGTCTCCCAGGTACCGCGAAACGACTGCGGCACGAAAAATGCTTCCCCAGCGGAGAATTCGCGACGGTTTCCATCGAGGTCGATCAGCGCCACCCGGCCGCTGATCATGATGCAGACCTCGTCGTACGGATACGGGTCGCACAAGAGCGTGCCGGGCTCGCCTTCCCAACCACCGCCGAAGTATTCCCCGTTCGGATCTCCGAACGACCTCCATTCGGATTCCGACCAGTTCGGGCTCGCGTCGTCACCCCACTCCGGGATGAACCGCGTCCCCTGCCCTGGCCCGAACATTCGAATGTCGTTGACACTCATGTCATTTTTCCTTCGTGTTGGAGCTGGAAATTCGTGCAGCAAACAGATTCAGTACGTTTGCAGTTATTCGTTCGGTGAACGGATCGTGATGGATCAGCCCGTTCACCCATTCGGTGGAACCTGCGTTGAACACGGAGCCGAGACCTCGCTTGTGACAGGCGACCATTCCCGATCCGTATTCGAGATCACGAAGGTGATCTGGAGGCTCACTGCCATAGAAGCATTCGATGATTCCCTGCACTTCGGCGAAAGGCGCACCGATCGGAACTTTCCCGTTCCATTTGTCCCGCGAACCCGAAACTGCCGGCGCCATCGCGATGATCTCCAGATCCTCGGGAGCGCCGTCGACGCCGGTCGCATACGGCTGGCCCTTCCGGAACGTGAAATCCACGCCGTCCATCTCGAATCCGGCAACACAGATCGGGGCGATCCCGAAGTTGTCTCCGTAGTACAGGTCGGTTCCGTTCAACGCCCAATGATCCGGCCGGTATACCGTGAAACCGCCCGAAGACCTGGGAGTTGTTGCACCGTAACGATTGTAGACACCGGCCATGCCGGTCAATCCCATCGTCCACGCCCCCGGTCGGGCAACCTCGGGCGAATCCCACGCCGTCGTCACCCGGGTCGGGTCGACTTCTCGCATCGGATCGTCGAACGGATTCTTGTAACAGACTTGTGCGTCGTTTTCGAGGCGTACCTGCCACAGGAAGTTCCCGCCGAATCGCGCCAGACCACCACCCTCTTCGACGAAATCATCTATGCGGTCACGCATCTCCCAGGACCAGTACTCGTCGTGACCGACGACAACTGCGCATGAATATCCATGCAGCGCTGACGGATCGTTATGCAGATCGTGTTGTGTCACGTGGTGGACGCGGAACCCCTGCTCTTCCGCCCAGACCGTGAACGGCCTCTCGTAAGTGGCCCAGAAGGCGTCCGCATGGTGACGCGAGTAGCCGTTCACCCACGCCCATTCGTACGGCGGGTGACGGGGTATCCATCCGATTCCCGGTGTGTCGGTGTGGATGTTGCGTGCTGCGCCCTCGGGTTTGCGCAACATCCCCCGCGCGACGGGACGCTGCGTCGAGGAAATCGGTGTCGGCACATCGCCGGAGCCGTCCGGAACACCTCGGTAGTGGTTTGCCCCACCCCAGTCGTTGTAGGCCAACATCGTGCTGGTGGTGTGAATGAGTACGAAGTCGGCATGCTCGGGTTCGCGCGCCTTGACGACGAAGAAGCCCTCCCGCTCAATAGTCACCCCTTCGTGGAGCATCCGGACCAGAACCAAGTACATGCCGGACGTCCATTTCGGATCTATCTCGACGGCAAGGGATTCCGACCAGTCGCAGCCCACTGCGTACGCGTCGGCAGGCGTCTGCTGCTGCTTGCCCGGCAGACCGACGTATTGCGCGACCTGTTGCGGCCGGGCGCCGTCTCGAACAATTTCGAGGTCGTATTCTTCTGCGGTGGTATGCACTCGGATCGAGACGGTGTCACCACCGAAGTACGAGAACCTGTCCGCATAGACCCATATCTCGGGAGCGCCCGGAACAATTCCGGGACGTTCGACCAACCCTCCGGGGACCGACCATGCGTATTCGCTCATGCCGACAACTCCTCGACCGAGTGTTCACGTACGCGCATCCCGCGTCCCACGCCGAATGCGAAAGCCAACAGCAATGGCACTGCCAACAAGAAGTTTTGCGCGGTGGTCAACCCGGTCAGGTCACTCATGTTCATCAAGAGGTATCCGAGCGCGACGATCAACGCCACTGCAGCGAGCGAGGGTGCAATCAACCTCTGCCACAGACCTTCACCGCGAGAATCCTGCGAGAAGAACCTGAGCACGGCGACGGAAGTGAGAACCTGCAACACCAGCACACCGATGATCGTTGGTGTATTCGTCCACACGACTACTTGGGTGTACGGGTCTGCGGGCGTCAGCGCAAAGCCGGCGATTGCCGCGAATACCAGTGCGCCTTGTGTGATTCCGGCGACGCTCGGCGTTCCAGTGGTCGGCGAAACCCGTGCAAGCGCGGCAGGAAAGACTTTCGCGCGCCCCATGGTGAGCAGATAGCGACTGCAAGCATTGTGGAGGGCAAGGCAACCCGCGAAGAAGCTCGTGACGATCAACAGATGCATCACGTCGGTCATCATGGAGCCGGCAAATTCATTGTTGAGATCGAAGATCAGCTCGGACGGGTCACCGCCGAGTAGGTCGCCCATCCGACTCGGGCCGACGGCCTGCACGATCACCCAAGCACAGAATGCGTAGACCACAGCCAGAACAGTGACTGCTGTGTAGGTCGCACGCGACACTGTGCGTTTGGAATCGACAACTTCCTCGCTGTAGATCGCCGTTTGCTCGAAACCGACGAAGGAGGTGAAGGTCAACACGAAGACGCTCGCCAGTCCGGCTGTCATGAAGGTCGACGGCGAAAAACTGTCGAGCGACAGTCCTTCGTGGCCGCCTTTCAACAGAACCGCCACACAGAAGACTGCGAGGACGCCGAGCTCGAGCGCCATCAAAACGGCCAGCACCTTCGCGCCGATATCGACCCTGCGATATCCCACCACCACGACCAGAACTGCGACCGCCAATGCGCAGGTGTAGACGGAAACGGTTACTCCCAAGAACAACTCGATCGTCGACGAGAGAAAGATGCCGCAAGCGACGACGAATCCGATCTGGCCACCGAGATAGCCGATGTAAGCCAGCACAGAGGCGCCTGCGCCGACTGATTTTCCGAGCCCTTCGGTGATGTAGGCGTAGAACGCGCCCGCGCCGCGGATATGCCTGCTCATCGCTGTGAAGCCGACGGCGAACAGTAGATAGACGATCCCGGGAACGACGTACCCCACCGGAAGCGCAGCGCCGGAAACCATCAGGCCCAGTGGCGCGAATCCCACCAGGATCGTCAGTGGCGCCGCTGCGGCGATGACGAAGAAGACCAGATGACGGCTGTTGATAGTTCCGGCGCGCAGGCCCGAGGATGACGTGGGAGAACCGGATTCAGAATGCGTTCCTGCACCGGGAGGGTCGGTTTTTTCGGTCATGGGGAGGCTCCGCGAGTTAAGGCAAGTATGCGCCTGCCTGGTCAGGTTTCCCGAGGTTCGCCCGAATTTCTCTCGACGTTCGCCCGGTGTTCCTAAGAGAGTGCCGAATCGTTTCATCAGTGTCAATACCTGCGCTGAAACGATTCGACGTTTTGCTTTGAGGTGCCCCTCACCGGTGCACGCAACATGCCGAAACGATTGATCGATAGGCTGGAGACAAACCGACCAACGAGTAGAAACGATCCGCAGTGGCTACCCCTGTTTCGCCGACGCTTCGTGATGTCGCCAACGCCGCCGGCGTCGCGGTGTCCACGGTCTCCTATGCACTCAACGGCAAGGGCCGGGTCGACGCGGCCACTCGCGCTCGGGTTCAAGAGGTTGCCGACCGCCTTGGATACCGTGCCAATCGGTCGGCCCAGAATCTCAGGTCAGGCCGGACTGCCACCCTCGGGTTGATGCTCCCCGCTCCCGACCAACTGTCATCGGCCGAGTACCTCAATTTCGACTGGTACGGGCGCGTGGCGACCGCCGCGACCCAGGCTGCATTCCACGCCGATCACTCACTCCTCCTACTGCCGTCGATGAAAGATCCGAACGGACTGCGGCGCATCGAGATGGACGGCGTACTGGTCGTCGACCCGATGGTCGACGACCCGCGCGTCGAAGTTCTGCAGAAGATCGGAATCCCCTCTGTCGCAGTGGGTCCTGGACAATCCGGGCAGTTCGGATACTCCACCTCACCGGACCTCGTCTCCACCACGGAGACTCTTCTGAACCACCTCGCCGAACGTGGCGCAAGGGACATTTTCGTCCTCACTCCCGGAATGCATTCGGAGTGGACCCGCGCAACGACTTTCGCTTACTTCGAGTGGTGCCGCGCCCGAGGCGTGGCACCACGCACCAGCGAGGAATTGACGTCGTTTCCGGGCGCCAGCACCGTCGGAGGCCTCATCGGGGCCGCGTATGCGGCCACCCGCGAGGCCCTCGACTCCTCGACTCCGCCTGACGCGATCCTGTCGTTGATTCTCGGTTGCGCCCCGGCAGCGGCGCGAGCGGCCCTCGATCTCGGGCTGTCGATTCCGGGTGACGTCTTGATTGCACAGGACAGTGACGAACCCGCCCTGCTGGTTTCCCAGCCCCCGATCACTGCCTTCGACTTCTTCCCCCAAGAACAGGCGGCAGCGGCCGTAGATGCACTGTTGGCTCTGGTCAACGGTGACGAACCCCCAGTTCAGAGCTATACGCGTAGCGAACTCCGCGTGCGAGCGAGCACGGCCCATTCGCTCACACCATAAATTCACCTGGCACCGATAGACTGATTTCCGAATTATCGTCCGTCGCCTGCCGAGAGGAATCAGGTCATCGCGCACCGCTCCCGCGACCGCTTGGCCGGGTATCTCGCCGTAGTGCTGGTCTGTGCACTCGCCCTCCTCGCATCTGTCAGCAGTGCGACCGGCCTCGACCGCGACGTCGCTCCGGTCCGCATCGCCTACGCCGCGGCCGCAGACACTTTCGGCGATCTGTATCTTCCAGAAGGATCGGACGGTGACCTGCCGGTCGTCGTACTCATTCACGGCGGTGGATGGGCCCAGAAGAGCAATCTCGAATACGCGGGCGCGTGGGCAAAAACCCTGACCCCGTACGGAATTGCGGTCTGGAACATCGAATACAGACGCGTCGGCGGTCAGGGTGGTTGGCCGACCACGCTCTCCGATACCGTTACGGCCACCAACGCCCTGGCCGGCATCGTTCAGGAAAAGGCCTCCGGGCGACTGGATTTGAGCCGTGTACACATCGCCGGCTACTCCGCGGGTGGACAACTTGCCGCCTGGGTCGCATCGCGATCCCAACAGGGTGCAGACGCCCCGGAACCAAACCTCTCGGTGCCGGTTCGCTCGACGACGATCATGGCCGGCGTCTTCGACATGACGCTCGCCGCAACCGCGGGCAAAGATCGTTTTGTTCGAAATCTTCTGGGCGGCATGCCTACCGATCATCCTGATCGCTACCGCATCGCATCACCGATCGAACACCTCCCCACCGGCCTCCCTGTCACAGCGATCCACGGGCTCGGAGACAAGGTCGTGTCGATCGAACAGAGTCGGCGCTACGCCCGTGCAGCCCGAGCAGCAGGCGACGTGGTCGACCTGATCGAACTACCCGGCGTCGGCCACGGCGACTTCGGCAACCCGACAAGCGACGCCTGGGCTATCACCAAGCAAGCAATAATCGACCACGTAAACACTCCCTGAGCAGGTGAAACCGCCTACTATGAGCACGATCGCCCGCAAAAGGATTAGCTGAAACCAACTCCATGACGTACGGTGGGGTTATCAGAGGGCAGCCGTCAGTCAGGCAGCCGGTCGCTTCGCCCGGGACAACAGTTCCAGTATTCGTTCCAGGGGCAGACTTCCAGTTCGGTGCAAACCCGCGCCTTTGATCACTACGCACTTTCATCAGTCCCGCAGATTGTTGACCAGGCCGAAGACTCCGACGGAGTCCGCCGCCAATCGCGTACCGACTGCACCAGTATCAACATGCGCTACACACCGCACGGGCCCAAAACCCATGCGGTTCAAAGGAATACCTTGATCAACACCATGATTCACCCCAACGACACGAACAACCAGGCGAACGGCAACTCGACGAACGGTCTACGGATCCCGACTACTTCGGGCCGGATCCGCGAGCGCGCCATCGAAATCGTCTGCACCCTCTACCGTTGCAGCACCGACGAAGCCGCCGAGCTGTTAGTCCGACATTCTCAGACCAACAACCTCAAGGTCACCAGCCTGATCAAAGCGCTTGTCGCCCTGATCGACGAGGACACGTCCGGCACCGGCTATGGAAGCAACAACGCGCTGGCGTCTCACTTCTGGCTGCGTGAGATCAGAAATCTCAGCCAGGCGCACCGCCGCAGCGATCATTTTCATCGCCATCTCGTCGGCGCGTAACCGGCGCTGAACGACAACTGACCTGAAACGACAGCTGGGGCAGTACACGGAAATCGTGTACTGCCCCAGCTGTCGTGTTTTCAGTTGTCAGGCGGAAGCCGACTCTCGGCAATCAAGCGGAAGCCGATTCCTTGTTCAGGCCCTGCGGAGCACCGTCGGTATCTGTCGCCTCGTCCACATGCTGCGGAGCGAAGAGCAGGCAGACGATGCTCAGGACGCACATGCCGATCAGCAGTGCGATGACCGGCCAGATGCTGCCGGTTGCCTTGTACATCAGCGTCGACACCAGCGGAGACAACCCACCGAAGATCGCGCCTGCACCCTGGTACGCCAACGAAATGCTTGTGTAGCGGGCCTGCGGCTTGAACATCTGCGACAGGACGGCGGCGATCGGGCCGTACGTGGCCGCCAGCACCAGTCGCATGACAGCGAAGGTCAGGAAGATCAGGAACACGGATCCGGACTTCAGCACCAGGAACTGCGGCGCTGCGAGAATCGCGACTGCCGCAAGGCCCCAGATGACGACGCGGACGCGTCCCACCTTGTCGCCGAGCCACGCCACGCCGAGAGTCGCGATCAATTCGACCACTGCAGCGACACTCAGCGCGTTGAGAATCAACGTCTCCGACAATCCGACATCGGGGTCGGTTGCGTATGCCGTGATGAAGGTCGTCACGAGGTAGTAGCCGCCGACTGCGACGGGCAGAATGCCGATGCCCAGGATGATCGGGCGCCAGTTGGTCACCAGCGCGTACTTGAGCGGGAGCATTTCCGGTACGTCCGCGGACTTCACCTCGGATTCGAAAACCGGGGACTCTTCGACCTTCAGGCGAACGACCAAGCCGACGAGAATCAGCAGCGCCGAGCAGAGGAACGGCAGTCGCCAAGCCCACTCGCGCAGAGCGTCGTCGCCGAAGGTGGAGAGAATGCTGAAGAAACCTGTGGCCAGGAGCGCGCCGGCCGGGTTGCCCAGCTGAGCGAAACCGCCGTAGAAGGTCTTCTTGTCCTCGGGTGCATGCTCGACGGCCATCAGGACCGCGCCGCCCCATTCGCCGCCGACGGCAAAGCCTTGGACGAAGCGGAGCAGTACCAGCAGTAACGGCGCCCAGAACCCGATCGACGCGTAAGTGGGCAACATGCCGATGAGGAACGTGCCTGCACCCATCAGCGTCAAAGTCACCACCAATGCGGTGCGTCGGCCCATCTTGTCACCGACATGGCCGAACACGATTCCGCCGAGCGGGCGAGCGAAGAAACCGACGGCGTATGTCGCGAACGCCGCCGCAACGCCGGTCAGGCGGTCGGTTCCGGGTGGGAAGAAGATGTCACCGAACACCAGGGCGGCTGCCGTGGCATACACGTAGAAGTCGTACCACTCGATAGTTGTACCGACGAAGGCTGCAAATCCCGCCTTGCGGGCCTTCACGATCTGTTGCTCTCGGTTCATTACTTTTCCTCGGTGGTCGAAGTGCTCGACAATAGGTGGTTATGACCTGAATGTGCGAGTTCGCCGTCGATCCAGGTCTCTCGGACCTCGATCTGCGCAATCGCGTCGGCCGGAACCTCGAGGGGATCCGCGCCCAGAATGACGAAGTCGGCCCGCTTGCCGACCGAGATGCTGCCCAGCTCTGCTTCACGGCCCAGCGCACGCGCACCGTTGAGCGTGTGAGCCTGCAATGCCTGGTCGGCGGTGATGCGGAGTGCATCGGAGCCGAGCTGATGGCCCTGACGCGTCACACGAGTCACGGCTGCCTGAATTGCTTCGAGCGGCTTGGGCTCGGCGACGGGGGCGTCGGAGCTGATGGTCACCGGAACCTCGGCAGCGATGAACTCGCCGAGGGGGTTGAACCGCTCACCCGGCGTACCGATCGCAGCAGTGACGCCCTCGCCCCAGTTGTAGTAGTGCTGCGGCTGGTTCACCGGGTAGACGCCGGCCAGGTTCATCCGGGCGATCTGCTCGGCAGTCGGGAGACCGCAGTGCTCGATGCGGTGACGAGCGTCGGCGTCGGGGTGAGCCTTCTGCGCAGCTTCGATGGCATCGAGCACCATGTCGATGGCGGTCGGAGACTGAGCGTGCGTGGCGGTCTGCAGACCCACCGAATGCGCCTTGGCAATCAGATCCGAGTAGTCCGCAGGCTCGTGATAGAGCTGCCCGGTGCGGCACGGGTCCCCGACGTAACCGTCGGGGAAGTATGCGGTCCAGCCGCCGAGAGTGCCGTCGGCGTAGAACTTGATGCCGCCGAACGCGAGCCGCGAATTGCCGAAGGCGCCGTGCATTCCCGTGTCGATGACGTGATCGAGGAGGTGGCTGAGCATGTACATGCTGACGCGGGTCTTGAGTTGATCCTGCTCGGCCAGACGCAGGTACATGTCGAATTCACGACGGGTCACCTGGCAGTCGCCGATGGTGGTGACGCCGCCGGCCAGGAACTTGTCCTGAGCGACCGACAGCTGACGAAGGTGTTCTTCCGGCTCGTCCTCGAGATGGAAGTTGGGTCCGTGATGACCTACCTTCACTCCGTTGACGCCGGTGAGGATGTTGCACGCGGCATCGGAGAGCTCACCGGTGAGTTCACCGTCTGCATCTCGGAAGAACTCGCCACCGGCAGGATTCTCGGTGCTCGCGTCAATGCCGTGCTTGTCGAAAGTGAAGGAGTTGACGACGCCGCCGTGACCGCTCGCGTTCATGAGGTAGACCTCGCGATCGGTGGCCACCTGATCGAGCTCTTCCTTGAGTGGATGGCGCCCTTCGATCAGGTTGCGGTGCTCGTAGCCGTAGCCACGAATCGGGACACCCGCAGGAGCTGTGAGCGCCGCTTCCTGAAGTAGCGCAATGATTCCGGGGATGGAATGTGCCTTCTCCGGCCCACAGTCCACCCAGCTGAGCATCTGCCCGTACATCAACGGGTGTGCGTGCGGATCGACGAAGCCGGGGACGACGGTGGCGCCGTCGAGTTCGACCACCGCGGTCGTGCGAGTGCTCAGCCGACGCGCCTCGGTGCGGCATTCCTCGAGTGTTCCCACCGCGGCAAAGCGGTTTCCGAACACCAGGAACGCTTCAGCGCCTGCCGTGTTGTCGTCAACGGTGTGGATCTTGGCACCGGTGAAGATCGTGCCGGTGGCGTCGAGAGGCGAGGCTTCGTGCGTGTGCAACTTGCGCATGGTGGTCCTTCGTCGAGATGGTGGTGCAGGTCACTGCGTGTTGAGCGAAAACTACGCCCTGACCTGGAGCTATGCAATGCATCAAAGTTTCAGACCAGGCGGTACACAACTTTTTTGTATGAGTTTTCGAGCATTTCTGCACTTATCCACATCATCCATGGCCACATGCGACTGTTCTAATAAGAAGCTCATACAGAAAAATCTCTGGAAAAGTTGGGGCAACCATGACGCTCGATCTCGATTCCAAGCTCATTGCCGCACTTCAGCGCAACGGGCGAGCGACGTACCGCGAACTGTCCGTGGCGGTCGACGCCCCACGAGCGGCGGTGTCCACCAGAGTGCAGGCGCTACTCGACTCGGGAACGGTGTCCGTAGTGGCCGTCGCGCACCCCGAACTTCTCGGGTTGAAGGCGCTTGCACACGTCTCGATCGCAGTGTCCGGACCGATGACCCCGGTACTGGACGCGTTGATCGCATCCGAGGCCGCCGTCTACATCTCGGCAGTCAGCGGGCAGTACAACGTGATTGCGGAACTTCGGGTGCCCAGTCACGACGATCTGTACCGTGCCATCGCCGAACTCCGCTCACAACGTGGCGTTCGATCCGTGAGCACGCTGGTCTACGTCGACGTCATCAAGGGAATCTTCATGCCCGAGACCGCTTTACAAGCCGATATCCGACTCGACTCGACAGATGTCGCGTTGATCGAACTGCTCGAGCGCAACGGGCGAATGCCCTTTCTCGAGCTGGCCGAACACACCGGACTGTCGCCGAGCGCCGTGCGCAACCGGGTCAATCATCTGATCGCGAGCACGGCACTGCGCGTCGGCGCTGTCGTCAAGCGGCGAGGTGGTGGCCGAACGCTGGCGATGGGCATCGGCGTCAATCTGGGCTCACGGGACGACAACGCGGTATCGGAGATCGAGTCGCTGCCCGGAATCGAATTCCTCGCCCGGACCCTCGGACGATACGACGTGATCGCGACGGTCGCCGCCAACTCGTCCAACGACCTCCATGCCCTGTCCGAGCGAATCCGGGGCATCGACGGTGTCAGCGGCTTGGAATCGTGGGCGCATCTCGAGGTCTTCAAGGAGCACTACGCCCGCAGCCTGGACGTACACGGATAATTCCCAAGTCATTGACCCACTTGGTCGGGCACGCTAACCTCGATCAAGTCATTGACCCACTTATCCGAGGTGACATACATGGCCGATTCCGGACGCAAGGTAGACATCGTCGCTGCGGCGATCGAGGAGGCGATATCGACCGGCCGATGGCCCGTCGGATCGAAACTCCCGCCGGAGACCGCATTGGTCGAGGAATTGGGAGTCGCCCGAAATACCATGCGCGAAGCGGTACGGGCGCTTGCACACGCCGGAGTTCTGTCCGTACGCCACGGTGGCGGCGTGTACGTCATGGCGGCGTCGCCGGTCGAAGGATTACTCGGGCGCCGGCTCGCCAGAGGTGACGTTCTCGACGTACTGAGCCTGCGACGCGGACTCGAGGTCGAAGCCGCGCGACTTGCAGCGCAGCGCCACACCCCCGAAGATCTCGCGCGGATACATGCAGCCTGGAATGCCCACCCCGGTCACGTCGGCGGCTTCACTGTCGAAGCCGGCATGGCCTTGCACCTTTCGATCGTCGAGGCGTCCCACAATTCCGCACTGATCGACGTCTACCGGGGAGTCCTTGCCGCCGTGACGGATTCGCTGTCCGCCGTCAGTGTCGGTCCAGGTTTCCACGTCGACGAGCACCGACCCTTGATCGCTGCCATCGAGGAACGCAACCCCGGCGAAGCAGCGCGTGCGGCAGTCGCAGCGCTCGATACGGTCATCGACGCAGTCGAAAGGAGCTTGTCGTGAATCGGGGAAACTGGAACGGTGCGGCATATTCCCCTCTTGCCGAACAACTCTCACCTGCATCGACAGAGGCGCTGCGCTCGATCGGGCACGTGAGCACGGCGTACGACGTCTGCGCCGGAACGGGGAACTTTACGCTCCCGGCGGCCCAGTCCGGGATCGCGGTCCACGCACTCGACCTCTCCGCCAGCCAGCTGGAGGTCGCGCGCGAACGCTGGATTCCTCGCCCCGGAACTACCGAACCCACTTTCACGATCGGCGATGCACAGTCTCTGCCGTGGCCGAATTCGAGTGCCGACGCCTGTGTCAGCATCTTCGGGATCATCTTCTGTCCCAACCCTGCGATCGCCCTCGCAGAGATGATGCGGGTGACCCGCCCGGGTGGAAGCATTTGTGTCGCAACGTGGTCGGAGAACGGGTGGGCAGCAGCACTCCGAAGGGAGGCCGCCTCTGCGTGGAATGGCATCACACCACTACCGACGACATGGTCGAGCCCGAGCGAATTCGAGAAGGCAGCAGCTGGATTGGAGTCGGTGAGCTCGGCCTCGCACCTGCTCGAGTGGCAACTACCAGCCGGTTCGGATCCCGTCGAGGAACTGTGCGACCAGGCGCCGGCGTTGAAGAACTTTCGCGAGGCGGTTCGAGGCGCAGGGAATTGGGCTTCGATGTCAGCGCACCTCCGCTCGACGCTCGCACCCTGTCTCAGGTCGAGCGCGGCCGGCCCCGTCGCCACCAGCGAATACGTCCTCCACACGGGCACTGTCCCGAACTCTGACACCGCGCTCTTCCGAACGCGCGGGTAACCCTCTTTGCCGGATACGGTCTCTTCACCGTCCACCGAACCGAAGAGGCCCGCTTGATGTCTGAATCGAACTCCCTACCTGAATTGAAGCAAGCATCGCAGCAAGCATCGAAACAAACCTTGTCCATGTCCGTCCTCATGACGCCGGACATGTCAAACTTCTCGGGCAACGTGCACGGCGGAACGATTCTGAAGTTTCTCGACCAGGTTGCCTATGCGTGCGCGAGTCGATATGCCCAGACCTACGTCGTGACTCTGTCGGTGGATCGTGTGGTGTTCCGCGAACCGGTGCATGTCGGCGAACTCGTCACGTTCAGCGCTTCCGTCAATTACACCGGGCGCACCTCGATGGAAATCGGAATTCGAGTCGAAACCGAAGACATTCTTCTCGGAAAATCTCGACACACCAATAGTTGCTATTTCACGATGGTGGCGATGGGAAGCGACGGGAAACCGGCTGAGGTACCCCAACTCCGGCCGACCGGAACAATCGCGAGGCAGCGATTCGAGGCCGGGCGTCGGCGTCGTGAACTGCGCAGAGAGAACGAGCTTCGTGAACAGTCCATCCGGGCCGCAGTTCGGGACTTAACGCCCGAACACGATGACTGAATCCAGTCATATTTAAGTTATAACCTTATGCATTAAGCTGATCGAGTGACTTCGAAGGCACGGGAAAAGTATGACGTTGTGATTGTCGGCGCGAGCATCGCGGGATGCGCGGCCGCAATCATGTACGCCCAGCAAGGTCTGCGGATAGCGCTTCTCGACGCTCGCTCCGACATCCGGGCGCACAAAGTCCTGTGCACTCACCACCTGCAACCGTGCGGTGCCCCGATCTTGCAACGACTCGGCGCCACGGAAAAACTGCTCGCCCTGGGAATGGTGGAAACCGTTCCGACATTCTGGACCCCGTGGGGAATGATCACCCCTGATGCCGCAGAGAACTCACCGCCACCTGGGTTCAACGTCCGAAGGGAAACTCTCGACCCCCTACTGCGCCAACTCGCGAACGACTACCCGAACGTCGACCTTCTTCTCGGGCATCGCGTTTCCGGACTACTGACCGAGAACGGCACTACTGCAGGCGTCTACGGCACCGAACAGGGTTCGGCCTTCACTGTCGGAGCACGATTGACCGTCGGAGCGGACGGCAAGGATTCGACCGTCGCACGATCCGCTCGTTGCGACTCCGTGACTGCATCCAACGGGCGTTTCAGCTATTTCGCCCAACTCTCCGGACTCGAACGACCCGGCGGAGAAACGTCATTGTCGTGGTTCATGGATCCCGACGTCGCCTATCTGCTCCCCAACGACGGCGGAATCAGCGTGCTGGTCGTCTTCCCTGCCCTCGACAAGCTCGGCTCGTTCGCTGACGACCTGTCTACTGCTTTCCTCGAGTACGCCAACGCATTACCCGGCGCTCCGCTTGTTCGGCGAGAGCACATCGTCGGGAAGATCGTTGGTACCAAACACTTCTCCACAACCCTCACCGAACCCGTAGGTAACGGGTTCGCACTCATCGGCGACGCTGCGGCAACCAACGACCCGTTGTGGGGTATCGGATGCTCGTGGGCACTCGAGACCGCTCAGATGCTGGTCGATGCGACCGCGCACATGCTGACGGAGACGCCGGCAGACACACTCGACTCACATCGGAAAGTGACCGCTGCATTGACCGAATACCGTAGCGCCAGAGCAAGTATGACGAATCACATCGACTACATGAGCGGTTACGCCGGTGGGCGAAAGTTCACCGCGATCGAACGTCTGCTCATCTCCGCGGCCACCCACGACCACGACGAAGCCCGAAGGTTCTACTTGTCCGGTTCCCGGTTGATACCGGCCGAACAGTATCTCTCGACTCGCTCGGTCGCGCGGGCAGCACAAAAACATCTCAGGCACCGTCTGCGTCGTAGATCTGTGGCCGGGACGTAATCTGACAAGCGTTTTTTCGGCGCCGGCAACGGGGAACCCTCCGATCGCAACCGAGCCGGAGGAGCGACCATGCGTGCACACATCGCCATTCCGAGTGAATCGACTTGTCACAGGTACGTAGTCGCCGTCGCCAGCTCCACCTTCGCCGAATCGGTCATCTGGTGCGACGGCCCCGCGTTCGACGCAGTACTCGTTCTGGGCAGCGAGATTCCGCAGCACAGTGGCCACCGAGCCGTACTCGCCTGGAATCACTACTTCGGGTGGGCGCTCGGCGTGGAAACCACACCGGATGCGTCGTTCGCCGTTGTCGAATGCCTCGGTATCGGGAGAATGCCGGATCCTGAACTGTGCGCCGACCGCGCTGTCGAGTTGATTGCCCAGGCGGGTAGTTAAGGAACTCGTCGCGCGGCGCACAATCCGGCGGGCATAAGATCGAGCGCGAGTTTCGCACGCCCGACGAAAGAGAGCCCGACATGGACCCGCTGAACAGGCCTGCCGGTCAGCTGGCTCTCGAGAACGAACCGGACGGCAGGGCGACTTTGCGGGCGCGTCAGACGCCCCGCAGTGAGCGTCGCAAGATCGGGAAAGGCCTGCGCAAGCGAGTGGCGCGATCGTCGCTCGGCGACTGGACGCCCCCATCCGATCGACGTGACCCGGTCGATCAGGTCAACACGGCACACGAGGGAAGACTCGACTGGTTGGTTCCGATCCGTGTGGGGCGAATGGTCGCTTCGCCATACGGATTCCTGCGCGGTACCGCCGGATTGATGGCAGAGGACATGGCGCAGCTGCCGTCCACCGGCATCACTCCCGTCATCTGTGGAGATTCGCACGTCGGAAACTTCGGGTTCTACGGATCTCCGGAACGCGAACTTGTCATAGACCTCAACGATTTCGACGAAGCACATCCCGGCCCCTGGGAATGGGATCTACGAAGGCTGGCTGCGAGCATCTGGGTGGCCGGTCGGCAGAACGGTCTCACCGAAGCTCAATGCGAAACAGCAACAACCTCGTGTGTGTCCGCGTATCGCCTCCACTTGGCGAAGCTCTCCGAGCGTCCACTGTTCGATCGCTCCTTCGACCGGGTCGATCTCGACGGACTCACCGACCACGTCACCGATCCTGGGTTGCTGGCCGAGATCAGGCGCGCCGCGGAGCGCGCCCGGCGGCGTACGAGTGACCATGCGGTGCCGCGGTTCACCGTCGAGGATCACGGACGGCGCCAGTTGGTCGAGAACCCGCCGCTCACAACACGACTCACGCAGCAGGACACCGACTTCCTCCTGGAGGGTCTGGACGAGTATCTCGAAACCCTTGCACCACACTGGCGCCGAGTCGTCTCGGGATACAACGTCATCGACGTCGCGCACCGGGTTGTCGGAGTCGGGAGTGTCGCTCTGCGCGCCTATGTGGCCCTGTGCGAAGGGAGCATCCCGGACGACGTCATCTTCTTGCAGCTCAAGCAGGCTCGCCGATCCGTCGTTGCACCCTTCGTGCACGGTGACTCGGCCTGGCACGACCATCAAGGACGACGCGTCGCGGAATACCAGCAGGCTCTCCAGACAGTCAGCGATCCACTGCTCGGGTGGTGCACCGTGGACGACCGCCAGTACTACGTCCGTCAGTTCCGGAACATGAAAGGTTCTGTGGACCTGAACAATATCGATGCAGCAGCCTTGACCGACTATGTCGCGATCTGCGGTCGCCTACTGGCCAAGGGACACGCACGAACCAGTGGCGCGTCACTGATTTCCGGTTACCTGGGAACCTCGGACACGGTCGACACCGCCCTCACCCGGTTTGCTCGGCTCTACGCCGATCAGACCGAACGTGACCACGACGCTCTGTGCCGGGCGGTGTCGGCCGGCACGATCGCCGCGGAGCCGGGAATCTGATCCCTCACGCCGCGACAATCCTGCCCTGCTCGAACTTCACTCCACCCCAGATTCCGGTCTGACCAGTGGCAGAGGCGAATTCACGACACGAAGCCACAATCGGGCACCTGTTGCACACGTCGGTCGCGTAGTCGTATCCCTCGGACGGAAAGGGAAACCACCGGTCCGGCTCGGGGTCTCCTCGGCATTCCGCCTGCCACCACGTCCGGTCGTCCGAGATCGGCAAAAGCTCAGCCAAATTGGAGATTTCGTCAGCGCACATCACTGGCTCCCTTCGACTGTCACGTCCGACTCAATTCGCGCCAGATCTTCTGCTGCACTTTCTCGATGCGCCGAGGTGCCTTCGGCTCCCACAGCAGCCGCATACCGGCCTCGGCCGGTGTGCGATCCGCCTTGCGTTGATTGCAGGAACTGCAGCACGCCACCAGATTTCCCCACGTGTTGGGCCCGTTACGGCTCCGCGGCTGGACATGGTCGATGGTCGTTGCCCGGGCGGCGCAGTACGCACATCGACGACCGTCCCGGTCGAAGACACCGGCAAAAGTGGCCCGACTGGAATCGGTGACCGTCACCCGGTGAGCAACGTACACGTACTCGGCGAGCAGGATCGTCCTCGGCAGTGGGATTTCGACGTGCTTGGAGCGCACCGGAAATATCGGGGTCACGTCTTCGGTGGACTGCGCGGAGCCGGTGGCGATCAGGACGACCGCACGATCGGCGCTCACTTCACCGAGGTACTCGTACGTGGCGTTGAGTACCCGGACGGGGCGGTTCATCCAACTGTGAGCAAGTGCGCGGTTCGGGTTCCGCATGAGAGTTCTCAGTTCGTGTCGAGGAGTGAAACTCCTGGACACGAAGACGGGTCAGGAGCAAATGCAAGAAATGGGGAACGGCATATATCCAGCGCCACTCTGTTCCCCGAATGCGGGATGGGAAATACCGCGGGGTGAGTGCCCGCGCAGGTGCAACGCTTGCTTCCAGTCGCGCATGCCTGTCCCCTTCCACTTCTTGTTCTCGTCACCGGCGATTGCCGGCGCTCATCATCACACGGAAGGCATCCTCAGCGATATCGATTTATCAGGCCGGAAGAGCCGTCCTGGAAATACCGCGGTTTGACGCCAGAACACCCGGCTTGATCGAATGAGCCATGACTTCGTCGTACATCGACCTACGCTCGGACACCGTCACCAAGCCTGATGCGGAGATGCGGAAGGCGATGGCCGACGCCGAAGTCGGTGACGACGTCCTCGATCACGACCCGACCATGGCGGCGCTCGAGGAAGAGGTGGCGCACACTCTGGGTTTACCGGCGGCACTGTGGGTGCCGAGCGGATCGATGGGCAACCTGATTGCGCTGATGCTGCACCTTCACCGCGGCGATCAGTTCCTGGCACCGGAACACTCTCACGTCTTGGGCTCCGAATTGGGCACCGCTGCCTGGCTCGCCCAGGGAATGCCGATGGCGTTGCCGCACGACAGCGGACCCGGACGTCCCACCCCCGAGACTTTTGTGAAGGCGGCGGGCTCCCCCGGCCCGTACTTCGCGTTGAACACCACGCTGCTCTGTCTCGAGAACACTCATAACTTCGCCGGCGGTGCCGTCATGAATCCGACCGAATGGACGACGTTGGTCGACGCAGCGCGATCACGCGGCTTGAAGATTCACCTCGACGGCGCCCGTCTCTGGAATGCCGCTGTTGCACTCGATGTTTCGCCCACCGAATTGACTTCCGGCGCCGATACCGTTCAGGTGTGCCTGAGTAAGGGACTCGGTGCGCCGGTCGGCTCGATACTCGCCGCATCACCCGAATTGATCACCGAAGCCCGAAGGATCCGCAAGATGCTCGGCGGCGGCGTTCGTCAGGGCGGAGTGCTGGCCGCAGCCGGCATCGTCGCGTTGCGCTCACAAGCTCGCCTCTCCGACGATCACGACAACGCGCAGCGCCTCGCGTCGGGGCTTCGTGAACGCGGTTGGGCCGTCGACGAACCTGCCACCAACATCGTTCTGGCCGCGACAGCCGATCCGTCGGTCACCGTTGCTCAGCTCGCCGCTGTCGATGTCGGCGCGGTCACCGTTGCCGGGAAGGTTCGGTTCGTGACACATCGCGACGTGAGCACTGCCGACATCGACGCGGTTCTGTCCAGAGTAACCTTCTGAACTACGCCACCAGGGGTTGAACCTCCTGCGCGACAAAGCGAATGAACTCGCGGACATCCGGCTCGTCAACAGTCGGTTGGAGTACCACGGTGGTTGCACCTGCTGCAACCCATCGCCGTGCTGCTGCCGCGACTTCGGCCGCGTTGCCCACGGCAATCGCATCCTCCGGCGACTCGCTACCGGACGCTGCGGCCTCGGCAAGGGCGCGCTCACGACCGCCGGAACCGAAAGCACAGATGACGTAGACGACGACCTCGTGATCCGACGCCCCGATGTGAGCGATCGCCCGACGCACGCCGTCCGGGGTCGTCCCACCCGAGAGCACGGTGCCCTGCGCCAACTCGCCACTGAGCGCCAAAGTCTTTGGCCCCGTGGCGCCGACGAGCAACTGCGGCACCGTCTCCGGTGGCCACGCCAGCGTGACGTCCGTGAGATTCACGTATCGACCGGACACCGTCACCGACTCACCGCCCAGTAGCCGCTCGACTGCTCCGAACTGCTCCCGCAGGAGGGTCAACGGCGATTCGGCTTTGGCCCCGATCTGCCGCATCCAACTCTGAACGCCGTGACCGAAGCCAACCCGTAGTCGATCCGGATGAACTCTGGCCAGCGCTGAAATCTCCATCGCCGTGATCGCGGTGTTGCGCATCGGGGTCGGCAGCACACCGATCGCCACACCCACGCGATCGGTCTCAGCCAATACAGTTGCAGCAGTGGCTATTCCTCCGCCGAAGAAGCAGTCTTCCCACAACCAGACCTCGTCGATACCGACTTCGTCTGCATACCTGGCATGTCGAACCAGATCGTCCGGAGATTGCTCCGGGCGCACGACGACGGCAATCCGTGCGGCGCTCATGCCGTCACCAGAAACGCGGCGATCTCGTCGGCGGTTCGACGGCCCTGTTCGCGGCCGAGTTCGGCTGCGGGGCGCCTGGTTGTCGGTGAAAGCGAGTTCGTTCCGATCGCTTCGACGACGGCGTCGTCGGCGAAGACAGGCAGCACGGGCAAGGGCGTCATCACGTCGATTTCCTCTCGTAGACTGCCGCCCAGAAGATTCGGGGCGGGGTCGGCTGCGGGTGAAAGAACCACGACCACATCGCAGTCGGCAGCCAGATGAACATTCGAGCCACTCGCCATTCCGCCGTCCATGTACCGCTCGCCCTCGATCACGACTACCGGCCACACCCCTGGTACGGCGCAACTTGCTCCGACTGCGTCGATCAGTTCTACGCCGTCAGCGTTGCCGAACACCCTCAACTCACCGGTCTGTGCGTTGATCGCCGGGATGCGCAACTCCCGGTCGGGCCACAACCGATTGGGCAGCCTCGCCTCGATGACCGCGCGACGCACGGCAGGTTCGACGGTATCGGCTCTCATCGCTGCTTCGCCGAGCAAACGGAGCTGCTCGGCCCGGTCCTGCGATCCTGCGATCGCGTCGACGAACATCTGACCGAGTACCTCGACATCGACCTTCGGGTCGATTTCGCCGGTCGCCTCCGCTGTTTGTGCGTCGAAAAGCTCTTGCAGTGTCACGCCGCTCGCTATCTGAGCGCTCACCGTGGAACCTGCGGAAGTGCCGATCAACACGTCCGCCGTCAGCAGCGCAGCGGCAGTGTCCGGTGATTTGTCCTGAAGGCCCAACAGAAAACCTGTTTCCCAGGCGATTCCCGCAACGCCGCCACCGGCAAGTACCAACCCCAATTTCACGCCGTCCACCTCTCGTCGATCGTGATCCGTGCCCGAAGTCGACGTTAGACCTACTCTGAAGTGATGTTCATGCGCAGCGCAAAGACATTTGTTCCCGACGCACTCCGTGGTTTGATCGCATCCACCGACGACATCGCGTGGAATCCCGACCCTGGGTACCTCACACGCGCAAGGCCACTTCCCCGCGGACGGGTCGCGCTCGTCTCCGGCGGCGGTTCAGGCCACGAACCCATGCACGCCGGATTCATCGGCGAAGGAATGCTCACAGCCGTCTGCCCCGGATTGGTCTTCAGCTCACCCAATGCACTTCAGATCCACGAGGGATCCAAGGCTGCCGACGCCGGCGGCGGCGTCCTTCACATCGTGAAGAACTACACCGGCGACGTGATGAACTTCGGTATCGCCCGAGAGTTGCTACGCGAGGACAAGATCGATACGGACGTCGTCCTGGTCGACGACGACGTCGCGACCGAACGCGCAGACGGCAGTGGCCCGGGGCGACGCGGTACTGCGGCAACCATCGTGGTGGAGAAGGTCTGCGGCGCATCCGCCGCCCGCGGCGACGACCTGGCCGAGGTGACCCGGATCGGACAACACGTCGCGCACTCCGCTCGGAGCATGGCCGTCGCCCTTCGCCCATGCACTTTGCCGGGGGCTGACGAGCCGTCGTTCGACTTGCCGGCGGGTCAGATGGAACTCGGTATCGGCATCCACGGCGAACGCGGCACAGAACGCGTGGACGCCCTGCCCGCACCGGAATTGGTGCGGCGGCTGACGGACCCGATCATCAAGTCCCTGAGTCTCGCCGAAGGCGACCGCGTCATCGCCGTCGTCAACGGTCTCGGCGCCACCCACCCGCTGGAGTTGCAACTTCTGTTCGCCGAACTCGGAGATTATCTGGACGAACAGGGAATTCACATCGAGCGGACACTGATCGGAACCTTCGTCACTGCATTGAACATGGCAGGCGCGTCCATCACCCTTGTTCGCACAGACAAAGAAATCCTCGAATTATGGGACGCACCAACAAAAGCGCCCGCCTGGCCGAATGCTATAGCGCGTGAGTACACCGGCATGGGCACGCGCGAATCTTTCGGTCCCACATTCACACCCGACACCTCACGCACCGCCGAAAGCAGCTTCGTCGGAAGCTGGATTGCGGACTGGGCCGAGAAGGTACTGGATCAGGAACCGGCACTGACCGATCTCGACCGACGAGCGGGCGACGGCGATTTCGGGACCAACATGGTGGCCGCACTGGATCAACTCGACATCTCGGCGATCCGTGACACGTACTCCACCGCAACGATATTCGATGCAGTCTCACAGGCGTACCTCGGCCACGCCGGTGGCACCTCCGGCGCATTGTTCGGCATCTGGTTCCGGCATTTCTTCCGCGTTGCCGCAGACTCGGCGGACTCCGAACTCGACCTCGGCGCGATCGCGGCTGCAGCGCGAGCGGGACTCGACAACATCACCTCGCTCGGCGGCGCACGCGTCGGCGACAAGACGATGGTCGACGCGATAGTTCCGGCGGTCGAGTCGTTGGAGCGATCCGTGAGCTCGGAAGCCGATCGAGATGCTGCGCTGGCGAGCGCAGCGGAAGCCGCAGAGGCCGGGGCGGAGTCGACCGAAACCATGCTCGCGAACCGCGGACGTGCAAGTTATGTGGGCGAAGCCGCTCGCGGAGTAGTCGATCCGGGAGCGCTACTCATAGCGTGGTTCTTCGCCAGTGCAGTGGGTCACTAGCGAGCACTTCGGGGCTGTGACTAATCTGGCAGCCACAGCACATCGTTTGTGACGACCCGTGGGCAAAAGCACCGGTCTCACACACCACACAGGAGCAGCCCATGCTGAGCACCATGCAAGACGCCCCCCTCTCCATTGCTCAACTTCTCCGCCACGGTGCCTCCGTTCACGGCGCCTCCGAGGTTGTCACGTGGACCGAGTCCGGCCCGCGCCGTGTGTCCTACGCTGACGTCGGCAAGCGCTGTGCTCAGCTTGCGCACGCCCTGCGCGGGCTCGGCGTCGAGGGCGACGAGCGAGTCGCCACGTTCATGTGGAACAACTCCGAGCACCTCGAGGCGTACCTGGCGATCCCCTCGATGGGCGCTGTGCTCCACACCCTGAACATTCGTCTGTTCCCCGAGCAGTTGATCCATGTCGCCAATCACGCCGAGGACCGCGTGATCATCGTCGACCCGTCCCTGATTCCGCTTCTCTCTCCGCAGCTTCCGTCGCTGACCACCGTCAAACACATCGTCGTCACCGGCTCCTCCACTGCAGGACTCGAAGCTCCCGAGGGAGTGCAGGTTCACACCTACGAGGGCTTGATCGCCGATCAGCCCACCGAGTTCGACTGGCCCGAGGTCGACGAACTGAGCGCTGCCGCAATGTGTTACACGTCCGGCACCACGGGTGACCCCAAGGGCGTCGTCTACTCCCACCGTTCGATCTACCTGCACTCCATGCAGGTCTGCATGAGCGACGGCCCCAACCTCGCGCAGGGCGATCGTGCACTCGCCGTGGTGCCTCAGTTCCACGCCATGTCGTGGGGACTTCCCTACGCCGCATTCATGATCGGTGCTTCGCTGATCATGCCCGACCGCTTCCTCCAGCCTGCCCCGTTGGCTGCGATCATCGCCAGCGAGAAGCCGACGTTCGCCGCAGCCGTCCCCACCATCTGGCAGGGCCTGCACCTCTACCTCGAGCAGAACCCGCAGGACATCTCCTCGATGCGCGAGGTTCTGATCGGTGGGTCCGCGGTACCGCCGGCCCTCATGCACGCATTCGAAGCCGATCACAACGTCTCGGTCCTGCATGCCTGGGGCATGACCGAAACCTCCCCGCTCGGATCCGTTGCCCGCCCGCCGGCCGGCGTCACCGGCGACGCAATGTGGAAGTACCGCTACTCCCAGGGGCGATTCCCGGCATCCGTCGAGGCACGTCTCATCGACGACGACGGCAAAGTTGTTGCACACGACGGCGTTTCCGTCGGCGAGCTCGAAGTGCGCGGCCCCTGGATCACCGGGTCGTACTACGGCGTCGATGCGGAAGACAAGTTCAACGACGGCTGGCTCAAGACCGGCGACGTCGGATCCATCACGGCCGACGGCTTCCTGAGCCTGTCCGACCGCTCCAAGGACATCATCAAGTCCGGCGGCGAATGGATCTCCTCGGTCGACCTCGAGAACGCCGTCATGGGTCACCCTGACGTCACCGAAGCTGCCGTCATCGGCGTGCCGGACGAGAAGTGGGACGAGCGCCCGTTGGTTGCGGTTGTTCTTCGCGCTGGTTCCGAAACCACCATGTCCGAACTGCAACAGTACCTTTCGGACAAGGTTGCCAAGTGGCAGCTGCCCGAGAACTGGGCCGTGGTCCAGGAAGTCCCGAAGACGAGCGTCGGCAAGTTCGACAAGAAACGCCTTCGCGCCGACTACCACGAGGGCGGACTCGAAGTTACGCGACTCTGACACCGAGTGAATGCCGAAGTATGAATACTGAAGGTGGGCAACAGGTTTTCGACCTGTTGCCCACCTTCGTTCACGAGCGATGCACTTTACGGCCGATAGCCGACCGTGTGAAAAGCGATATCGACGTACTTCTCCGCCAATTGCGACGGTGACATCGGACCGCCGGTCTGGAACCAACGCGGCAGTGACTGCGCCATACCGAGTATTGCCCGGACGGTCTCTTCGGTATCGGTGACCGCGAAATCTCCCGATGCCACACCGTCGTCGACGATCCTGCGCATCAGCAACTCGAGCCGCTTACGACTGGCGGCGTACCGACTTCGACTTTCCGGTGAGACATGCCGGATCTCGGTGTCCAACGCAGCATGCCGCGACCGGTGGGTCATATAGAGAACAATCGCCTCCACCACCAAGGCGAAGCGTCGTACCGGATTTTCGCCGGCCTCCGCTTCTGCCGCTTCGGTTCTGGTATTCAGCTCACTCATCGAGACCTCGAACAAAGCGACGAGAACTGCCTCTTTGTTCGCGTGGTGATAGTAGAGCGCGGGAACGGTTACCCCGACACGATTGGCAATCTGGCGCACCGTCGTGCCGTGGTAACCGTTCTCGTCGAACAGTTCGAGCGAAGCCGTCAGGATGTCGGTCATCACCAGCGGCGGGAAGGACCTCCAGTCCACTGCCACCGAGCTCACCGACTCCACCTCGCCAGTCATGTGATAGCCGAAATTACCGCGGTGCCATACGGATTGCACCGTCGAGGCGGATCGTCTCACCATTGAGCATGGGGTTGGAAACGATGTGCGCAGCAAGCGCGCCGTACTCGCTGGGATCACCCAGGCGAGAGGGGTGAGGCACCTGCTGACCCAACGACGCCTGGGCTGCTTCGGGCAGTCCGGCCAGCAACGGGGTCTTGAACAAGCCTGGTGCAATGGTGTTGACGCGGATCAGCAGCGACGCGAGGTCACGGGCGATGGGAAGCGTCATACCGACGACACCGCCCTTCGACGCGGAGTACGCAGCCTGCCCGATCTGGCCGTCATACGCGGCGACCGAAGCGGTGTTGATGATGACGCCGCGTTCACCGTCGATCGGCTCGGTCTTCGAAATACGTTCCGCAGCAAGACGAAGGACGTTGAAGGTGCCGATCAGATTGACGTCGATGACCTTCTTGAACGCGTCGAGCGGGAAAGCGCCGTTCTTGCTGACCGTCTTGACTGCGTTGCCGATTCCGGCGCAGTTGACTGCCACGCGCAGGGGTCCGAGGGATTCGGCCACGTCGAGTGCCGCGGTGACCGCAGCCTCGTCGGTGACGTCTGCAGCCGCGAAGCGGACCCGGTCGCCAAGTTCCTTGGCGATGGCTTCACCGTTGGACGACGGAAGGTCGATGATGACGACGCTGGCGCCGTCGGCAAGAAGGGCTTTGGTGGTGGCCAGGCCGAGGCCGGATGCTCCACCGGTGACGACGGCGACGCTGTCGTTGACGATCATGAGAGTTCCTTTCGAAAGGTTATGTGTTTCAGATGCGTTCGATGATTGTGGCGTTGGCCATGCCGGCGCCCTCGCACATGGTCTGCAATCCGTAGCGTCCGCCGGTGGCCTCGAGGTGGTTGACCATCGTGGTCAGCAGGCGAGTACCCGAGGACCCCAGGGCATGGCCGAGTGCAATCGCGCCGCCCCACGGGTTGAGCTTTGCCGGGTCGGCGCCGAACTCGTGAGCCCAGGCGAGCGGTACGGGAGCGAAGGCTTCGTTGACCTCGTAGGTGTCGATGTCGTCGATGCTCAGACCCGCGCGAGCGAGCACCTTGTGGGTGGCTGGGATGGGTGCGGTGAGCATGAAGATCGGGTCATCGCCCGCAACGGAGAAGGAATGGAAACGAGCTCGCGGCGTCAGCCCCAGCTTCGACGCCATTTCTTCGCTCATGATCAGTGCTGCGGACGCGCCGTCGGTGAGCGGCGACGAGTTACCGGGAGTGATCGACCACTGCGCCTCGGGGAAGCGCTGCGCGTACTTCTCCGAGTAGAACGACGGCTTCAAACCGGCGAGTCCCTCGGCGGTAGTAGACGCGCGAACCGTCTCGTCGACGATATGCGAGACGGTCTCACCGGCGGCGTTGGTCACCGAGATCGGCAGAATCTCCTTGTCGAAGAGCCCCTTCGCCGCTGCCTCTGCTGCCCGCTGGTGGGACTGCGCGGAGAATGCGTCGAGAGCGTCGCGGTCAAGCTTCCACTTGGCGGCGATCAATTCTGCGGAGATGCCCTGGTTGACCAGGCCTTCGGGGTAGCGAGCAGCGACGCCCGGACCGGAAGCGTCCTTCCCCATCGTCGTGGTACCCATCGGGACACGACTCATGGATTCGACGCCTGCCGCGATCACGATGTCGTAGGCCCCGGCGATCACGCCCTGCGCCGCAAAGTGCGCAGCTTGCTGACTTGATCCGCACTGGCGATCGATCGTGGTGGCGGGTACCGACTCGGGGAATCCGGCCGAGAGGACCGCGCTGCGGGTGATGTTGAGTGCCTGCTCACCGGCCTGTCCGACGCAACCGCCGATCACGTCGTCCACCAGGGCGGGGTCGAGGCCGTTTCGCGAGGTGATGGAACGCAGAACGTGGGCCATCAGTTCGACAGGGTGCGTCCCGGACAGTGCTCCGCCCGGCTTTCCCTTGCCGGACGCGATCCGGACTACATCGACGATCACTGCCTTGGTCATCTTCGTTCCCTTCGAGGACGTGCATTGCTGGGGCGGTCCGGCACCCGTGTTTCGTGGCGCCGGGTACCGGACCGAGATCGAGGGAGCACCCTGACTTAGCGCTCGCTAAAGAACTACCACCGACTTGATCCTCTCGTCAACAGGGGGCCTCCGAACTCGAAACAAATGCGGCCGACTAAAAGCTAAGCGATCAGTGACCTCGCCTGGCCCACACCCTTCATTAGTACTTTCGAATGATAGGTTTTCAATCTTCGCCCGAAATGTCCGGAATCGGATAACCTTCCGCCACAAGCAATCCAAGCCACAGGGGATTCGGGGCGTGGCACCAATCGATGACAACCGCAGGGGGACTGACCGGGAGGTTTGGCGTGGACCTGCGATACGTTGCCTTCACGCGTGCCGACCCGCATTTCTACGACCGAATCAGAACGGTCACCCGACCAGATACATCAACTGACCAGCACTTTATCCCCGCGGAGTCGGTGGATTGGTCGCTCTGGCGGCGCGGTCCCCAAAGTGGACCGTGGAACTACTTCCAACCGCCCGACGGTCTGCTGCCAGAACAAGGATGGAAGATTCACTGCTCCGCTACCCGAGCCAACGCGCAGGAGCTGCTCGATACCGTTTCCGTGTATTGCGGTCACAATCATGTGCCGTTCAAATTTCTTCGGACGGCAGCAGACCTCATGTTGTCCAACAGCAAGCAGGCCAATCGAACTTCCAGCGGAAAATTCATCACGATCTATCCGGCGGATGGTGTTGCCACACAACGTGTCATCACCGAACTGGACAAGCTTGTCACCGGTGCCGACGGGCCGTACATCCTCAGCGATGTGCGATGGAACCGGGGACCGCTCTACTTACGGTACGGCGCGTATCTGCCCATGCAGACCTACGATTCATTCGGCGATCGCGTCCCCGCAATTCGGCGTCCTGACGGATCGCTCGAACCCGATGTGCGCGGCACTTCCTTCAGAACTCCGGACTGGGTACAAATCCCGGACTTCGTTCGCGCGCAGCAAGACAAGCTGAAATCACACGACGAATTCCCCTATTCGATCAATGAAGCCCTGCACTTCAGCAACAGCGGGGGGATCTACTCCGCGTTCGACGACGCCGGCATCGATCTGGTCATCAAAGAAGGCCGTCCCTTTACCGCCCCGGACGCAAACGGCCGGTACGCAATCGACCGCATCCGTAACGAGTACGACAAGTTGACTCACCTTGCCGACAACCCGTACACACCTTCTGCCATCAGCTTGTTCGAGCGCGAGGGACACCACTTCCTTGTCACCGAGCGCGCTGCCGGCACTCCACTGAATCAGGAAGTTGCGCTCCGCCACCCACTGATACGCGCCGACCAGACACTCAGTTCCCGAACGGAATACAGAACCTGGGCACTCGACATTGCACAACAGTTGACTACCGCAGTCGAGAGCTTCCACAACGCCGGAATCGTTCATGCCGATCTTCACCCTGGCAACGTCATGTGCTCACCGTCCGGTATTCGGATCATCGACTTCGAGATGGCCCACAACATCGACGAGCATCCGCCCCGGTCCACCGGAGCCCCCGGATACACAGCACCTCGACAGTTGACAGGAATCGCGGCGGATCGATACTCGTTGGGATGCATCGAGCTGGGACTCTTTGTCCCACTTACTACATTGTTCCCTCTCGATTGCAACAAGATTCCCGAACTCATCGACTATGCGGTGTCTCGCTTCGATCTTCCTCGTGCCTTCGGTGCCTCGCTCTATTCGATGCTCGACGTACAGGCGCCGGAACCGGAGAATCGCCCGCATCGTTGGGACACGTCGCCCGGGGAAAACCTGCAACGGGCGGCCGCTCTATTGCGCTGCGGCATCCTCGCCTCGCTTGATCTCTCCCGCCCTGATCGACTCTTTCCCGGTGACATCGCCCAGTTCGAAGTGAACGGCTACTGCATTGCTCACGGCTCGTGCGGAAACCTGCTCGCCGATGTACTTCCCGCAGACACCTTGGAGTCAGTTCTGGAATGGACTGAACATCAAGTTGATTCGGATACTCAACCAAAGTTCGGCTTCTTCGACGGGCTCGCGGGTGCGGTGCATACCTTTCGGCATCACGGGCGACATTCGACAGCCGACAGGTGGGTCGAGATTTTGCGTCGAGCCCCACTCGACGACATCGACTCCAGCCTTTTCAGCGGCCTTTCCGGAATCGGTTGCCTCCTACTCGAGGAATCGGTTTCACGACCGACTGTGTCACCCACTCTCGCTGTCGTGACCGAGACTCTGCGCGAACGAATTTCAGCTGCTCGCTTGCATGTCCGCGACGCCGGCGGAACACCTTGGGCAGTGGCCGGCCGAGGTGGGCTGATGCGGGGACCGAGCGGACAAGCACTGTTCTGGACTCGCCACTACGAACTGAGTGGTGATCCTCGATCGCTGGAACACGCACGCGAGCTCGTCGACATCGATCTGTCTGTGATGTCGATGTGCCCTGACGGGTCGATGCAGCTGAGAGAGGAGCGCCGGACGATGCCGTATCTCGGATCCGGGTCTGTCGGTGTGGGCCTGGTACTTCTACAACTTCTGCGCCATATCGACGAACCGCGTTACGCAGCTGCGGTGCGTGCGATATCCCGCGCCGCCACAGTCGAATTCACTGCCCAAGCCGGACTACTCAACGGGCGAGCCGGGCTGATTCTCTTTCTCGGCGAACTCTCCAAGAGTCCATATGCCGGCGCCGATTGTGAGCAGACGCTTGCCCAGCAGTTCCAGCTTCTGGGCTTGCACAGCCTCAATCACGCAGGAGGACTGCACTTTCCAGGTGAACAGAACCTGAGACTCTCGACAGACTGGGCAACCGGATCTGCAGGAATACTGGCGTTGCTCCGATATACCGGATCGGCAACTGCCCGACAGTCGTTTCCACTGATGTGCGCGTCGAACTGCCACATCTCCTAGTTGTTCGGAAAGTTATCACCCCGGAAGATTGGAGCACAGAAGCATCAGGCCAAAAACCTGAAATGGAATCAGCACCGCAAGACAATTCGATCGATCAAATCCATCGGTAAACATGCCGATCAACAAAGGAAATGACAATGGACGCTATTCTCTCCCTTCAAGATCTGTCAGTCGCCGCCGGCAACGTCGGAGATGCAGGCCAGCTCGAGCAGAACGCGGCAATCAGTTCGCTCAGTTTCTTCTGCCTCTGACCTCAGGCCGATACCTCGGAGCAGGTCCGGGGTATCGGCTTTCGGAATCCGTGCGGATCATCAGACGAACAATATTGTTTCATCATGAGACGCATCCGCACTTCACCGAGCTGTATTCGCCGATGATGTGTGCGACCTGGCGGCAATGCCGAGGGTAGATCGCATGGTCACTGGCGACGATATTCCTACTGATCCTGACAGCCGCACTTTCGGGTTGGTTCGTTCAGCGTTGGGGCGAGAGTTGGGACTTCGGCGACATCTGCTCACGCTGGTACGACGGGGGTGGCGGTTGCCGTGCCAACACCGCTCTCACCTTGACGACGCTTCTCGTACTCCTACTACCGTTCGCCTCAGGAATGCTGGTCGGCGTCACCACATTCGCCCGAGACTTCGAGCGGAGGGTCTGGTGGTTTGAGTTTCAATAGCTGTCAACGACAAGATGAGGGAATCGGTACCATCCGCCCCCGATGTCTTCCAGCCGGAGCTGATTGAAGGTCTTGTCGGACACACCATCGGGTGCGTACACCCAGCCGGGATTGTCCAAGATGTCCAATCCATCTCGTGCGTCATAGAAATAGACGTGGCCTTCACTGCTGACGTTGGCATAGGAGATATCGAATCTGCCGATTCGTAGATCACGATGATACCCATCGGAATAGGGATCGTCAGGTTCTTGAAGTAGTTGCTGTGCAACGGTTTCGAAGTCTGCCCGATACTGATCGAAATGTGGCTGCCCCGCGGCCGCGATCCCGAGTGCGATCACCACGAGAACCGGAACAGCGACATCGGACCACAACCATCGGCGTCGCTGCCACCAGCACACTCCGAGCAGCACGATTGCAACACTCGCCGTGAGGACCCAGAGAACGACCGCACCGGCGATCGAGAGTGCACTATCCGCAGGTTCGGGCCAGGTGAGATGGCATTTCGCTGCGACATACATCGCCGACGCCGACGCTGCGATAAGTGCGTTTACCAAAACAACCCAACGAAGAGCACCGGACCTTCTCGTTGCCTGCGAGTTCGACACTGCCTGATCCATTCGATGAGAATAGCGAGCTGTTTGTCGCGGACTAGCAGTAACCACTTCCCCGATCTCACGATCGATTGTTTCTCGGCACGGAGAAAGTGTCCACGGTGCTATCTTTGCTGGCTATGGGAGGCAGGGCTGCGAGGATGGTCGATTTGAACTACCGATGTCAGGAGAGCTCGGCGACTCCCAAAGTCGACAGGTCAATTTTGAGCACGGCTGGATTCGGTGGATCGCAGCAACCAATACCATCGTCACCCCATGATGACGTGACTGTTGCGGGCGAGTCGTGAAGATTCGATTATTACGAGCAAGCCAAGCGTCTTTAGCAACATCGCTGATCGCACTAACCTTGGTCTATTTGTTGGACGCATTTTCTTTGCGCCTCCAACATCAGCCCAGCTGGTGCATTGATCACTATGGAATCCCATCACGATTCAATTATCTCCTTCCCGGCCGGGCGGAGAGGGTAGCGGCAGGAATTACAGACTTCTGGGGATGGTTCCCTCCAGGCATAAGCTGTACATTCACTGATGCAGTGACCAAAGAAAGCGAAACGGTGGCACCGGCCGCGGACAGGTCGTACATCGTCGTCGTTCTTGTGGCGCTGATCATGATCTCGACTGTCGGCGTATTGTTCGGCCGCCGGAAGCGCTGAAGATTGGTTTTGGCTCGGGACTGCAGATGCGCACTCGACACCAGACCGATGAGTAATAAATCGGTGTCCGTCGTGTCCGGCGCTTCCACCACTCGTCGATCTTCGCGAATCCACCAGCCTTGTTCGAGGGCATTTCTTGCGGGTCCTGGTGGTCTTCGTTCCCATCACGCTGGCGATGACACTCCTGGGCCTGGTGCTCGGCTGGACCCATGCGCTTGCCGGGGACAGGCGGCAACATGATCGACGCCGATTGCAAAATGTGCTGGGGCTCAGACAATTCCGACGTGATGCTGTTGCGCTCCGGGTTGATGGTGGCGCTCGCACTCGTCGGCGCACGTGGACTACGTCGGCGACCCGCCTATAACCGACTGTCCGAAATGTCGAAATCGATTTGATAGCAGCAATTTTCGATCCACATTCTCTTGTGTTCGAAACTTTGTTCGATTATGCTTTCGGCATGGACAGTCGGGATGCGTGGCAGCTGGATGGCGAGGACCTCAAGGGGGAGGTTCTGGATCTGGTGCGCGCCCGACACGAGTTGCAGTCGCGGATGGTGTTGCTGATCGTGGAGATGTTTTCCCGGGACGTTCTCGGTGGAAAGGGTTTTCGGGCGATCGCGCAGTGGTTGCACGGTTCGACGAATCTGGAGATCGGTGAGTGCAGTCTGCTGGTCGGGTTGGCGCGGTTGTTGATGCTCGAACCCGTTGTGGGCGATGCGTTTCACCGCGGTGACGTGGATGCGTTGAAAGCGCGGCAGGTGGCGTCGTTCTGTCAGCATCCACCGAAGAACATGACGCCGGCGGATGTGGACAAGGCCCGCGGGATCCTGCTTGGCCTGGCGTCGAAGAACATTGCTGATTGTGATGCGGTGCGGGCGGCGATCCGGCGGATCGAGAAGCAGTACGGCAAACGCGAGGACGGCGTTCCGGTGGGTGAGGATTCGGAGCGTAACGAGTTCTACGCCTCGAAAGGCTTGTACGGGCGGGTGTCGGTGAAGGGTGATCTGGATGCGGTGAACGGGGCCCGGTTGATCACGTTGTTGTCGAGCCTGTCTGCGCCGACACCGGAAAAAGACGGCGTGAAGGACACACGCACGCCTGCATTACGACGGGCGGACGGGTTCTGCGAATTGTTGCGCCGGTACGAGCGGGCGGGGTTGGGTCCGATCGAAGGCGGAGTGAAACCGCACATCACGGTGACCGCGTCGGCAAAAGACATGACGGACCTGCAAGCGTTGAAAGACCTCTTGCCGTCGACTCAGGAACTGGGTTTCGCGTGGACGGATTGGGTGGGCCCCATCAGTATCGATACCGCGCGGATGTTGGCGTGCGACTGCACCGTGACGCGAATTTTGTTGGATGAGAACGGTGTTCCGCTCGACTGCGGCAAGGAAGCGAGAACAGCGACGGTTCCGCAAAGGCGAGCACTGGCCGTCCGGGATGGCGGGTGCGCGTTTCCGGGGTGCGGGACTTCGTCGGGGTGGTGCGATGCCCATCATATTGTTCACTGGAACGATGGTGGCCCAACAGATCTCGACAACCTGGTTCTGTTGTGCGGTCATCACCACCGGACGATGCACCACACCGAGTGGCGTGTCGAGATCGGCCCGGATCGGAAGACGGTGTTCTACCCACCCATGTCGATCGATCCGTATCAACAGCCGATCGGCGGGAACAGCCCACCCACAGCAGCCTGAACCGCGACAATCGAATACATCAGCACCGGGGACGAACCATGCCCCGGTGCTGGTGCACGTTTCTGGTCAGATCCCAACCCCTCAAATCCCAGCCCCTCAGATCCCGGCCCTTCGCACGAGAGCGTCAGTGGCAGAAGGGGATACAACGTCAATCGCTCGTAACAGCCCCGCGTACCGCGGATACAGCTCGACGGGACGCGTACTGATCGCCCTCAAGATCCACGATGCAGCTTGATCGGCCGTCAGCGCCGGCTGGCTCACGTAATCCGCCGTCGGCGCGATCATCGGTGTTCGTATGAGTGGGAATTGCACTGTGGTGACATCGACACCGGTGCCGTGACATTCCGCGCCGAGGCTTCGGCCGAATGCACTGAGAGCAGACTTCGACGCGTGATAGGCGCTGAACCTGGGCATCACGCCCGCAGTGACTCCCCAGGTTCCGACGTTGATGATGTGTCCGGACTTCGCCTCGAGCATCGCGGGCAGTAGCCGCAACGTCAGTCTTGTCGGCCCGAAGTAGTTCAGCGCCATGGTGCGCTCGTAGTCGTGGAATCGGTCGACCGAATCCAACGCGGTACGCCGGATCGAGCGACCCGCATTGTTGACGAGGATATCGACCGACCCGAATCGATCCGCGATCGTCTCCGCGAGTTCGTCGACGGCTTCACCGCGGGAGAGGTCCGCAGGCACGATGTGTGCCCATCCTCCCCTGCGGTGAATCTCGTCCCGTACGTGTTCGAGGTTTTCCTCACCGCGCGCGACCAGGATCATCTCGGCTCCCCGACGAGCCAAGAGATGAGCTGTCGCCTCACCTATCCCCGAGGAAGCTCCTGTCAGAACGATCGTCTTGTCGGAGAGCGTGACGCCGCGTGACGGAACAAGGGAGCGCAGACGCGTCGGCGGACTCAATGCAAGATTGCTGAGAATCGATCTGATCACGTCGGCCTCGGTTCGATCTTCGCGTGCGATTCGGTGCGAACCCGTCCCTGAACAGCCCACTTCGGACGCACCGCGGAAATTACTCAAAAGTAAGTTATGGCGCCGTTTCGGCCGTGTCAAGAATTCGTCGGGATTCAGGAGTATCTGCCACTAGCTTTTCCTGATACCTCGGGTTACATTAAATCCAGACCGAGTGCCAGCGATCACACAACCGGCCCTCGATTCCACCGAACACCGCGAGAAATACCAGCGGTGACCGAAACGAAGAGGAGACGCCATGACGCTCACATCGCCGCTCGACAAGCGCGGAGAAGCATCCGACGACTCGTACAACGAGACGCTTCGACTCCTGTCCGAGGGCTCGGTGCACAAGCACTTCGACCCGTACCTCGACATCGACTGGGACTCCCCCGAGTTTGCCGTCGTCCCGAACGATCGCCGCTGGATCCTCCCGGCCGAGACTGACCCGCTGGGTGCACACCCGTGGTACCAGTCGCAGTCCGAGGCCAGGCAGATCGAAATCGGCATGTGGCGCCAGGCCAATGTCGCGAAGGTCGGTCTCCAGTTCGAGAACATTCTGATCCGCGGCATGATGCAGTACGTCTTCTCACTGCCCAACGATTCGGCCGAGGCGCGCTACTGCACGCACGAGTCGGTCGAAGAGTGCAACCACACGATGATGTTCCAGGAGATGGTCAACCGCATCGGTGCCGACGCTCCCGGGATGAGCCGTCCGATGAAGATGCTTGCGCCCTTCATTCCCCTCGCTGCGGGTCCGTTCCCCGAACTGTTCTTCGTCGGTGTCCTCGCCGGTGAAGAGCCGATCGACCACATTCAGAAGAGCATCCTGCGCGCCGGCGGCCAGATCCACCCGATCATGCAGTCGGTCATGGCCATCCACGTAGCCGAGGAAGCGCGTCATATCTCGTTCGCGCACAAGCTTCTGAGCCGCCGCATCCCGCTGATGTCACGCCCGAACCGGTTCGTCCTCTCGCTGCTGTTCCCGATCGTCATGCGCATTCTCTGTGACGCCATCGTCATCCCGCCGAAGTCCTTCTGGAAGCAGTTCGACATCCCGAAGTCCGTGAAGAAGGACCTGTTCTGGGATCTGCCCGAGTCGCGCCAGACCCTGCGCAACTACTTCGGTGACGTCCGCATGCTGGCCACCGACACCGGCCTGATGAACCGTGCCTCGCGCCTGGTGTGGAAGGCCTGCAAGATGGACGGCCGCGCATCACGCTTCCGTAGCGAACCTCACCGCAGCTCGCACAACGCCGCCGCGTAGCTCCCGGACAGTCGAGATCGGACTCATAGCGCCATGCCACACGTAGTCACGCAGTCCTGTTGCAGCGACGCCTCGTGCGTCTACGCCTGCCCGGTCAACTGCATCCATCCGACGCCGGACGAGCCGGACTTCCTCACCGCCGAGATGCTGCACATCGATCCGCAGGCCTGCGTCGACTGCGGCGCATGCGTCTCGGCCTGCCCGGTCGACGCCATCGTCCCCGAGTCGAAGCTGACCGACCCGCAGCGAGTCTTCCTGTCCATCAATTCGGACTTCTACAAGGAAGAGCGGCCCAGGCCGCTTCTCGCCAAGGTCATCCCGGCAGCCCACGTCGACAAGGGCCGACCGCCGTTGCGCGTTGCCATCGTCGGTTCCGGACCGTCGGCGATGTACGCCGCGGACGAGTTACTGACTCAGCCTGACGTGCAGGTCAACGTCTTCGATCGCCTTCCTGTGCCTTACGGCTTGGTTCGCGCCGGCGTTGCTCCGGACCATCAGAAGACCAAGCAGGTCACTCGCTTGTTCGACAAGATCGCCGCACAAAAGGGTTTCGAGTTCTACCTCAACGTCGAGATCGGCAAGCACATCTCGCACAGCGAACTGCTCGAAAATCACCATGCGGTGCTCTACGCAGTCGGCGCTTCGTCCGACCGTGGTCTCGGCATTCCGGGCGCTGATCTGCCTGGCACGGCCTCGGCCACCGACTTCGTAGCCTGGTACAACGGCCACCCCGATCACGCCGACGACGTCTTCGACCTCTCACATCGCCGCGCGGTCATCATCGGAAACGGAAATGTCGCGCTCGACGTCGCTCGCATTCTGACGGCCGATCCCGAGAAGTTGGCCGGTACCGACATCTCCGCTCACGCACTCGCCGCTCTGCGGAAGAGTCGCGTCGAAGAAGTTGTCATCGTGGGTCGACGCGGAATCGCGCAGTCCGCGTTCACGGTCCCCGAGTTCACCGGCCTGATGGCACTGCCGGACATCGAACTCTCTGTCGGACCCGACGACATGGTTCTCGACTCGGCCACCGAAGAACTGGCAAAACGCGGCGAGCTTCCGCATGCCGTCGAGCAGAAGTTGCGTCTCCTCGAAGCACTGAAGAACCGCGATCACGTCGACGTCGGCAACAAGCGCATCACGTTGCGCTACCTGCTCACACCGACCTCGATCACCGGCGACGATCAGGTCAGCGGAATCGAGTTCGCTCGCAACGCTCTTGTCGACGCCAACGGAACCGTGCAGATCGAAGCAACCGGCGATACCGAGACCATCGATACCGGCTTGGTCCTCACCTCGATCGGCTACCGCGGAGTGCCCATCCCCGGCGTCCCGTTCGACGAGCGTGCGTCGGTCATTCCGAACGAGAACGGCCGAGTCCTCGAAGCTCCGAACGGTGATCCCGCCACCGGGGTCTACGCGACCGGTTGGATCAAGCGCGGACCGAGTGGGTTCATCGGCACCAACAAGTCCTGCGCGCAGGAAACGATCAGGATGCTCGTCGACGACTTCAACGACGGACGCCTGACCAACCCGGTCGCAGACGACTCCGCAGTCGATCGTCTGGTCCGGGCGCGACAGTCCGACGTCGTCGACCGCGAGGGCTGGCACGCCATCGACAAGGCGGAACTGGAACGCGGCGCTGCGCACGATCGTGCCCGCGAAAAGGTTCTGGATCAGGTCGAGATCACCTCCATCCTCGACGCTGCGGCCCGAGTGAAACCGACGCGTCGATTCGGTCGACCCGTACGCGTTCGCTGATCCACTACAGGTAAACAGCTACTTTCACGCACACCGCCCCGCCTGCAGACTCGTCTGCCCGGCGGGGCCGTCTGCGTTCCGGCAACGTCCCACTCAGCGAAAATTTATGCCCGTCAGCGGCCGAAATCGTGTAATACTGCAACCTGTTCCAGTAAGCGGCACAGCGAGCCACGATCCCCGGATCACGCTCGCCAACCAGATGAGGATTGCATGAGCGAGACTGCAACGCCGGCGCCGAACGGGAGTGTGACACCTGCAGTAGAGGGTTGGTTCACCACCGGCGACGAACCTGCTCTGATCGGCACGAAGTGCCAATCCTGCGGCACCATTTCCTTCCCTCGTGAGGCGACGTTCTGCAAGAACCCGAGCTGCTTCAGCGAGGAGTTCGACGACGTGGAACTCTCCCGTAGCGGCACTGTCTGGTCGTACACCGACGCGCAGTACCAGCCCCCGCCGCCGTACATCCCGCGCTCGGATCCGTACGAGCCTTTTGCTCTCGCAGCAGTCGAACTGCCCGAGGGCATCGTCATCCTCGGCCAGGTGGCCGACGGATTCGGCGTCGACGATCTCAAGGTCGGCAATACCGTCGAATTGGTTGTCGAGCCGCTGTACACCGACGAAACCGGAGTACGTACGACGTGGCGATGGAAGCCTGTCGCCGCAGCTGATCAGGAGTTGCAGTCATGAGCAAGGACGTCGCAGTACTCGGTGTCGGTATGCACCCCTGGGGCAAGTGGGGGCAGTCGTTCGTGAAATACGGCGTTGCGGCCGCTCGCGCCGCGCTCGCCGATTCGGGTGTGAATTGGCAGGATGTCGACTTCATCGTCGGCGGCGAGACCGTCCGCAACGGGTACGGCGGATACGTCGCCGGAGCCACCTTCGCGCAGGCACTCGGCTGGAACGGCGCTCGCGTCGCCACGTCGTACGCCGCGTGTGCGACGGGAGCCCAGGCACTCGACACCGCTCGCGCACGAATCCTGGCCGGCCTCAGCGAAGTTGCCCTGGTCGTCGGCGCCGACACCACGCCGAAGGGCTTCCTCGCTCCCGTCGCCGGTGAGCGTTGGGACGACCCGGACTGGCTGCGCTTCCGCCTCATGGGTATGACCAACCCGGCGTACTTCGCGCTCAACGCGCGTCGTCGCATCGACCTCTACGGCGCCACCGCGGAGGATTTCGCCAACGTGAAGGTCAAGAACGCCAGGCACGGGCTGAGCAATCCGAATGCGCGCTACCGCAAGGAAGTCACCGTCGAGAACGTGTTGGCCTCCCCCGTGGTGTCCAATCCCCTTCACCTGCTCGACATCTGCGCGACGTCCGACGGCGGCGCCGCAATCTTGCTGACGTCGATGGAATACGCCCGCAAGATGGGCATCGCGGAACCTGTTCGCATCAAGGCTATTTCGACGGTCACGCCGACGTTCCCCCAGACGATCATGGACATGCCGAACTTCTCCACCGATTCCAGCTCCGCCGTTCCCGCTCCGGAGCGCACGTTCAAGGAATCCATCGGCTACGCCGCATACGAAGAAGCCGGGATCTCTCCCGAGGACGTCGACGTCGCCGAAGTCTACGACCTCGCTACCTCCGTGGAACTGGACTGGATCGAAGACCTTGCCCTCTGCAAGCGGGGCGAGGCCGAGCACCTCCTGCGTGCGGGTGACACCAGTATCGGAGGCCGCATCCCGGTCAATCCGTCCGGCGGTCTCGCGTGCTTCGGCGAAGCCGTTCCCGCACAGGCACTTGCGCAGGTGTGCGAGCTCACTTGGCAGCTTCGCGGACAGGCCGAAGGCCGTCAGGTCGAAGGCGCCCGCATCGGTATCACCGCCAACCAAGGTCTGTTCGGACACGGCTCCTCGGTAATCGTTTCCGCCTGACCCTGTTCTACTTTCGTGGCGGTCGCACACTCACCCGTGAGCGGCCGCCACGATCACGTCTGCCACTGCCCCTGGCTGTGAGACCAGCGAGGCATGGGAGGTCGGGAGTTCGCTGGTGTTCGCGCCCATCCGGTTTGCCATGAACCGCTGCGCCGATGCGGGGATCACGCGATCCTCACCGGCAACCAGATACCAGCTCGGTGTGTTCGCCCACGACGGTGGCCCGCCGAGCTCGAGGTTCGCCCACAAAGCCGCAGACTTCTGATGCGCCAACATCGTTGCCGCTGTCTCGTCGGAAACATCCTGAGCGAAGACGGAATGGAAATACTCGTCCGTGACGTAGCCGTCGACGTTCTTCCCGCCGATCGCGTGAGGATCGTCGACGATCTTCAATCCCAGAGCCGGAGGAAGCAATTGGCTGCCAGGAAACCTGATGGGATCGATCGTGATCTGCACCGGCTCACCCTGAACCGGAGCAAACGCCGCGATGTACACCAACGACTGCACCTTCGGGTCGTGAACATTGGTGATCACCGCGCCGCCGTACGAGTGTCCGACGAGCACGACAGGTCCGTCGATGTCCGCAACCGTCTTCTCGATCACGGACGCGTCGTAAGCGGGCCCGCGTAGAGGATTGTCCGGCGCCACGACGCGATAGCCACGCGAACGTAGGTCGGCGGCAACGCCGTCCCAACTGGTCGCGTCGGCAAAAGCGCCGTGGACGAGAACGACGGTTGGCTTGGGGCTCGCCACCGCAGCGCCGGAGCCGAAGATCACTCCAGCCGCGACTGTCATGAGTAACGCCAGAACTGCGGTGAATACACGTGAGATCTTCATGCGTTTCCTTCACTCTCGTCGAAAAGCGAGAAACTGCGGTAGGCCGGGACACGCCCGTTTCGATCCTAGAAATACCTGCTGCGACGGACGTGACTGTCCGTGCAGACTTTTGAGCTCACACTGCACAACTTCTGGTTGAGCGTCCGCATCGCGGGGTATCAGGGCTGCATGGCTTTGCTCCTGGATACTTCCGTGTTGGAGCCTGACCAACGCGCGGACGCCTTTGTCGACGCGATGGGTCGTGCCTCGGTCCCGTGTGCAATCCACTTGGAGAACCCGGAACGGGTGAGCGCGAGAATGAACGTGTGGAACCTCGGTGCAGCATCACTGTTCCGCTCCGAGTCGACCGGTATGCGGTTGACCCGAACACCACGTCACGTCCGGTCCGCGTCGATGCCCGTCCTTGCGATTGCCCTGCAGGAGATCGGGATCGGCCATCTAGATCAGCACGACGAACAACGCAGAGTGCCCGCCGGTGAGCTGTTGATGACGGACCTGACGTCGACCTACGATTTCTCCTGGCCGGGAACGGGCGCTTCCCAGTGCCTCTACGTTCCGATGGATCGGCTGGGACTGCCGATCGACACCGTGCGGGACGCAGCTACCCGGCCTCATCACAGCAATCTGTACCCCGTGATGATCGCGCACGTTCGTGAATTGTTCCGCAGCGCCGCTCTGTTGGAGACCGATCCTGCCGCCGAACAATTGGGCGAGGCCTCGATCGAACTCGCACGTGCTTTGGTCGCTTCGATCGCACATGCGAATCCTGACGCATCCGCTCCGAGATCGTCCCTTGCCATGACTTCGATCCGTCGATACATCCGTGAACACCTTCACGATCCGACACTGAACCCCGCACGAATTGCTCACGCCCACAACATCTCACTGCGACAGCTGTACAAGATCTGCTCGGACAACGGCTTTCGGATCGAACAGTGGATCATCACCCAGCGCCTGCAGAAGGCTCGGGACGAACTGGCTCGACCCGCTACCGTCGATCTGCCGATCGCGACCGTTGCGCACCGGGCGGGGTTTGTCGACGCCGGACACTTCAGCCGACGCTTTCGACAGGCCTACGGGCTGAGCCCGACTCGTTGGCGTCAGCTCCGCGATTGAAGCAGCGCCACAACGTCCGACTGACCACGACTTTCGGCATTGTCCAACGCGGTCTTCCCCGATGCATCGCGGATCGAGGGATCTGCCCCCGCGTCGAGAAGCTGAGTGATCACGTCGATATAGCGCGCCGAACCATCGCCGTACACAACGGCTTCGAGTAGCGCCGTCCACCCGGGATCGTTGATGTGATTGACCGGAACCCCGGCAGCGATCAGCATCCGGACGGTCTCGACATGCGCGTGTTCACTCGCCGGAATCAGCGCCGTACCGCCGTAACGGTTCACGCTGTCGACGTCCGCGCCGTGGGCGAGCGTGAGCGCCAGAATCTCGTTCAAACCCTCGGCTCCGGAATACAGGAAGGCCGAATCCTGCATGGAGTCCTTCGCGTTCACGTCAGCGCCGGCAAAAATCAACATAGAAGCCGCAGCGACGGCGTTGTTCTTGGTGGCCTCGACGAGTGGAGTCCGTTCGCCCTCGCCGCGCGCTTCGATGTTCGCGCCGGCAGTCAGGGCAGCGGTAACAGCTGCGGGATCATTGCGGTCCACAGCATCGAAGAGCGCGCGTTCGGATTCCGGCGTCGATGGTGGATTTACACCCGTAGGCGGTACAGCTGCCGTTGTTGGTGCTGACGCCGCGGTTGTCGGCGTCAGCGGGGTGTCGGACGAACTGCAGCCAGCCAACGCTCCGGTCACCGATGCCGCGAAGATTGCGCAGGCGAGGACAGACTTGCGCGGCCGCGCCATCACAACGAATCACTTTCTTGGACAAGTGTTTCGAGCGTCATCCTGACGGCGTCCAGGTGTTCGGCCATCGCCCTGGAGGCGTGGTCGTAACTCCCGGATGCAATTCCTTCGACTATTCGTTCGTGTTCCTCGTTCGACTTTTCCTGGCGACCTGCAACAAGATTGAGTGTCTCGGATTGCCTTGTCAGCGCTTCACGGATATCGACGATTACCGACTCGAAGACCCGATTCCTACTGGCTTTTGCAATCAGTCCGTGAAATTGGGCGTCGAGTGCAACCCATACGAGCGGATCGTCCTCGTCACGCATCTGCTGTACCAGTCCGCGGAGGGCTGCCAGTTCCTCCGCTGTGTGCCGTTGGGCAGCCCACCCTGCGGCCGGAATTTCGACATGCGGCCGCGCTTCGACCAACTCGTTGGCCGCGTAGCTGCCGAAGTCGAGGTCTCGCGCTATCGAATCGCTGACGACGAAGGTGCCGAGCCCGGATTTCGTCTCGGTGAGCCCGAGGGCATGGCACGAGCGCAGGGCTTCACGGATGACCGATCGACTGACCCCGTGTCTTTCGGCCAGGGACGCCTCGGACGGGAGACGCTCTCCGACTGCCAGTTCGCCGGAGGTTATTGCGGCACGGAGGTCGGCGAGAACCGCCTCGGCAGCACTCACCCGCGAGGCGACGGGTCGCCTGGTGGCCCAGCTGTCTGACAGGTTCATGCCGTCATTGTTGCGACTGCCGAAGACCCGCGTCAAACATCGCACTTGATGAAGGGTTGACGTGCCGGAGTGAGCGAGGTAACAATTACACCTGTCAGACAGCCTGATAGCCCGATAGCTGGGCGGGACTACTACTCGACCGTCAGCGCTGCGATCCCGAAATACACCCACCGCGCAGAGTGATGCTTGCGCGAAGAGACACGAGGAATTGATCAAGTGCTCGAAACGCGAACAGAACACGATCTGCTCGGCGATCGCGAGGTTCCAGCCGATTCGTACTGGGGTATCCACACCTTGCGCGCAATGGAGAACTTCCCGATCACTGGTCGAACAATCGCCACGAACCCGCATCTGATCCGCGGCATCGCTTACGTCAAGTGGGCCGCAGCCAGCGCAAACGAAAAGCTGGGCATCCTCGACCGCCCGCGCGCGGAGGCCATCTCACAGGCATGCAAGGAGATCGTGGACGGGCGGTGGCACGAACAGTTCGTGGTGGACGTCATCCAGGGTGGCGCCGGCACGTCGACGAACATGAATGCGAACGAGGTCATCGCCAATCGCGCGTTGGAAATCCTCGGCCACCAGCGCGGCGACTACGAACGGCTTCACCCCAATGAACACGTGAACCTGAGCCAATCGACCAACGACGTCTACCCCACGGCCGTGAATATCTCGACGATCTTCGCGATCGATGACCTGCTGGATGCACTTCTTACACTCCAGAACGCATTCACGACCAAATCTCTTCAGTTCGCCGACACAGTGAAGATGGGACGCACCCAACTGCAGGACGCCGTGCCGATGACCCTGGGTCAGGAGTTCGGGACCTACGCGGTCATGATCGAGGAGGATCGGGCGCGTCTGGCTGAGGCCGCTCTTCTCGTTCACGAGATCAACCTCGGTGCGACTGCTATCGGCACTGGCCTCAACGCACCCGCCGGCTACGCCGAGGTGGCCTGTTCCGACCTGGGCGCACTGACCGGACTGCCGCTGGTGTTGGCAACGGATCTTGTCGAAGCGACCCAGGACGTGGGCCAGTTCGTCCACCTCTCCGGCGTCCTCAAGCGGGTCGCTGTGAAGTTGTCCAAGGTGTGCAACGATCTCCGGCTGCTCTCTTCGGGCCCGCGAGCCGGATTGAACGAGATCAATCTTCCACCGGTGCAGGCAGGTTCGTCGATCATGCCGGGCAAGGTCAATCCTGTCATTCCCGAAGTCCTCAATCAGGTCGCGTACGAAGTCATCGGCAACGACGTGACGATCACGATGGCTGCGGAATCCGGTCAGCTCCAACTCAACGCTTTCGAGCCGATCATCGTGCACTCACTGTCCGAAGGAATGCGACACCTCGGTGCGGCTTGCCGCATTTTGGCGGACCGGTGCGTACTCGGCATCACGGCTAACACTGAACTGCTGCGCGCCCGAGTCGAAGACTCCATCGGCCTCGTCACCGCGCTCAACCCCTACATCGGATATACCGCGTCCACTCGGATCGCCCAGGAGGCGTTGATTTCCGGGCGTCGCGTCGCCGATCTCGTAATCGAAGCCGGCCTGCTCGACCGCGAGGAACTCGATCGGTTGCTCAGCCCCGAACATCTCGCCAATCTCCGCGTTTCGGGGGAGAAGCCTCATGCCACCGCTGTTGCGGAGGAGGTTTGATGACCGTCGAACGGGAAGAGACAGGCCGCGCCGAAGTTGCCACTGAGGAGGATCTCGGATATCAGAAGGCGCTCGGCCCCAGACAAATTCAGATGATCGCGATCGGTGGCGCGATCGGAACCGGCCTTTTCATGGGGGCGGGAGGGCGACTACAACAGGCGGGCCCGGCCTTGGTTCTCGTGTACGCGCTGTGCGGATTCTTCGCGTTCCTGATCCTGAGGGCGCTCGGCGAACTGGTGATGCACCGACCGACTTCCGGATCCTTCGTTTCCTACGCACGCGAATTCTTCGGCGAAAAGATGGCTTTCGCTGCGGGCTGGTTGTACTGGATGAACTGGGCAATGACTGCCGTGGTCGACGTCACGGCTGTGGCGTTGTACATGAACTTCTTCAAAAAGTACTGGGCGCCACTGGGACACATCGATCAGTGGATGTTCGCTCTGATCGCGGTGTTGCTGGTTCTCGGACTGAATCTCGTGTCCGTGAAAGTCTTCGGAGAGTTGGAGTTCTGGTTCGCGTTGATCAAGGTCGTGGCCTTGACCGCATTCCTCGGGTTCGGTGTCTATTTCGTACTCTTCGGCACGCCCATCGAAGGGCATTCCTCCGGATTCAGCCTGATCGCCGACAACGGTGGGCTGTTCCCCAACGGAATACTGCCGGCAGTCGTGGTGATTCAGGGCGTCGTGTTCGCCTACGCTTCAATTGAACTCGTGGGGACCACGGCTGGAGAGACCGAAAATCCCCGGAAGGTGATACCCAAGGCGATCAACACAGTGATCATTCGGATCCTCGTCTTCTACGTGGGGTCGGTCCTGCTGCTCTCACTGTTGCTCCCGTACACCGAATACCACGCCGGTGAAAGTCCATTCGTCACATTCTTCGGTTCGATCAACATCCAAGGCGCAGATGCGATCATGAATCTGGTCGTTCTCACGGCGGCGTTGTCTTCCCTCAATGCCGGATTGTATTCGACCGGACGAATACTCCATTCGATGGCGACGGCCGGTTCGGCGCCTGCCTTCGCTGCCAGAATGAACAAAGCCGGAGTGCCGTACGGGGGAATCGCACTCACCGGCGTGGTCATCCTGTTCGGCGTCGGGCTCAATGCTGTTGTCCCAGCGCAGGCCTTCGAAATAGTCCTCAATCTTGCGGCACTGGGCATCATCAGTGCATGGGCGGTAATTGTGCTGTGCCAGTTGAGGCTCTGGCAACTTGCGAAACAAGGCAAAGTCACTCGCCCTTCCTTCCGCATATTCGGCGCACCGTACACCGGGATCGCGACACTGGTCTTTCTTGCGGTCGTTATCGTGTTGATGGCATTCGACAACCCCGTTGGAACGTGGACCGTCGGATCCATCGCGATCATCGCACCGCTCTTGATGATTGGTTGGTACGCCGCCAGGAATCGTATTCGCGAGTTGGCCATCCACCACCCCGCAGCTTGACGTGAAAGGACCACAGTGTCGAAAGTCGCAGTTGTCACTACCGGTGGCACCATCGCCAGCACCCGGGATGCGCATGGAATCAGCCGGCCCGCAATCACCGGTGCAGATCTGGTCGGCAACGAGCAGACCGACATCGAGCTTCGAGTCGTCGACGTGATGTCGAAGGACAGCTCGAGCATGACCTTCGCGGACATGGATCGTGTTCGCGACGCCGTAGCCGATCAATTGAAAGATCCCGGACTCGACTCGGTGGTCGTGCTTCACGGCACCGACACGATGGAGGAAACTGCGTTCTTGTTGGACCTGCACCACGACGACCAACGCCCGGTGGTCTTCACCGGCGCGCAGCGCACTTTCGACCATCCCGAATCCGACGCTCGTTCGAATCTCGCCGCGGCGATCTCAGCCGGACTGGACATCTCGTCACACGGGCGTGGTGTCCTCATCGCCTTCGGCGGTTCGGTCCATCCAGCCGCAGGTACGCGAAAGTCCGATACGACGGCACTCGATGCCTTCCGCCGCGTGCACATCGATCCGCTCCTGCTGCGTAATCCCGAACCATTGCCGTGGCATCCGATTTCGGATACCCGCGTCGACATCATCGCCGTGTATCCCGGGGCAGACCGCGTACAAATCGACGCCTGCGTGCACGCCGGGGCGCAGGGACTTGTTCTCGACGGACTCGGTTCGGGAAATGCCAATCCGACGATAGTCGAGGCCGTACGAGACTGCGTAGGCGCTCACATTCCGGTAGCCGTGACAACTCGGGTGCCCTCGGGGCCAATCTCCCCGGTTTACGGTGGCGGTGGTGGCGGGCACGACTTGATCGCCGCAGGCGCTGTATTTTCCACCGATCTTCGAGCCGGGCAGGCACGTGTACTTCTGGCAGCCTTGTTGTCAGATCCGGATCTCGTGGGCCTGGAAAAGGTATTCGACCGCTATTCGAGGTTTGCTCGCACCCCGCCGTTCGGGCGGTAGAACTGGCGACACCATTCATTGTTCGAAATTCACTCCACTAAATCAGGGACTTTGGTCCGAATTTTCGACTTGGACGCTTATTTGGTGTCCGAATTGGGTAGTTTCACATCATCTAACTCGTTCAAAATTTCGATCCAGCGGTCACGTCCAGTGCAGCCAGTCGAACAGGAGTCGGATGAGCAGCCCATTTCGTGATGCCGCTGCAGTAACGCTCGACGCGTCTCACCGCGTCGGGCAAGCGCACGTGCCAGGCGCCGCACTCAACGGTCGTTTTCACCCGCCAACTGCCGTGAAAGGACTGGTCGCGCGTCCGCGCCTGCACCGCAAACTCACCGCATCCACTGCCACCAAAGGCTCAGGCCCCGGGCCTGTCGGGTTGCTCTCGGCTCCGGCCGGTGCGGGGAAGACCCTACTTCTGGCCGATTGGGCTCGCGAATATTCTCGAGCCTCCCCTGATGTTGCGCTGGCCTGGCTGACGTTGGCCGAGCGCGACAACAACGTGTCGATACTGTGTGAATCCCTCGCCGAGGCGATCGCGACCTCCGTCGATGCGGCCGGCCAGAGGCTCCCCGTGCAGACCGGATCCAGGCCGCCCGTCGAGCAGTGGCTCGCGCACTTTGCGGAAACCCTCGAAACGCACGAGCGCCGAACAACGTTGATCCTCGACGACGTTCACACCCTCCACGATCCGATGTCGATCGGTCTCCTCGATCGGATACTCACACAGACCCCGGGCAACCTGTCGATTATCGTTGCCGCCCGCTACGAACCACCGCTCACGTGGCATCGTCTGGCTCTCGACGGCCGACTCACCCGCTTTGCATCCACCGATCTCGCTTTCGATCGCTCCGAGATCACCGCGATATTCGGCGAGTACGACATCACGCTGCGCGACGACGAACTCGCAATCGTCGAGAACTTCACCAAGGGGTGGGGCGCCGTCGTTCGCCTGACCGCCGCGTTTCTGGCCGGCCGCAGTGACATCGGCGATGCACTGGACGAGTTCACGCACACACCCCGCCCGATCGCCGACTTTCTCGTCGACGAGGTACTGACGTCCTTGCCCGAACATGTCACCTCGTTCATGTTGCGAACATCGGTAGTCGATTCTTTCTCCGCCCAACTGGCGGAAACTCTGACGGACTCGAACGCTCTATCCGAGATCGACTCGCTGATTCAGTTCAACTTCCCCGTGACCCGTACCGATTCCGCCGACCACACAACGTGGTTCAGCTATCACCCTCTCTTGCGCGAGCACCTTCGGGCAGAGTTCCGTCGCGTCGATCACGTCGAGAGAAACCGCGTACACCTGCGAGCAGCAAGCTGGTTCGAAAGCAATCACTTCGAACTCGAGGCGCTCGAACTCGAGGTGTCGATCGGAGACCCACACCGCATTCTCGCGTTTCTCGAACGCTGCGGGCTGGGCCTCGTACTCGACGGGCACTGCGGGGACGTCGTGCGAGTCCTGGAATCGGTGTCGACGCAGGTTTCGGAATCCCCGATCACCCGACTGGTGCTGGCGGCGGCCGCCCTCCACTCCGGTGACGTGACCTCGGCGACCACGTGCCTCGATCTTCTCGAGGCAACTCATCCACCGATTGCAGAAGATCCATTGTTCCTGGCGATGAGCCTGGAAATCTCCTGCGTTACGGCGACTTCCGACAACGAGCCGCTGGCGGCACGTCTGGAGCGGCGTCAGAAAAGCACCCACTCCGACATCGAAGCCTACGCACACATGGAATTGGCGACGGCACACTTACTGCGACGTGAGTTCGACAGGGCGACTGTCGAATACACTCAAGCCGTCGCACTCGGGACAATACGGGGCAGGGCGCGATTCGTCTTGAAGTCGCTGACCGGACTGGGCTACGTAGCTTCTCTCAGCGGAGACATCGGGGCGATGAGGGCTCACTCCGTCTACGCTCTCGACTACGCGGTCGAACATCGCATCACGACGACTGCGGAGTACGAGTTGTCCGCGTCGGTGGCCGCCTTTGCCACATATCTCTGCGCTTCGAGCGAACTCCCGTACCGCATCCCGACAATCGGAAACTACCGGAGCACAGACGTTCTCGGCGCCAGCGCGCCGGTGTTCGGGTGGCACTCCGTCGTAACCTTCGGCCTTCACGGTCTCGACGGCTCGACCGACCGACGCTCGACCGCCGCCGATGTCCGCGACGCGATGCTCAGCGCGATCGAATTACGTACCTTCGCGTTCGCGACCTTGGCTCTTCTACCACCCGTCGTCCACGCATGCCTTTCCGTCGGCGAGGTGGAATGGGCAGCGAGACTCGTGCGTGACGCAGCCGATCAATTCGGAGAAACGTCGGAGATACATCTCGCACGGGGTGCCGTCGCCTTCTCGTCCAACAAGTTCGCGGAAGCACTCGTCGAAGTTTCCGAAGCTCTCGGGTCCTCCGAAATCCCGTTGCTCGCACATCACGTCTACGCCTGGACACTCGAAGCCGGGATCCACGCTGCAACAGGTCACGAGCGCAAGTCGTTTCGCTCCCTCCACAAAGCGCTGCGCGCCGCGGAAGCCGGTAGCCTGCTACGCCCCTTCCTCGACTACGGCGCATCCCTGCGGCCGGTGTTCGACGAGTTCAGTGGACATTTCGGAGATCAAGAAGCATTTGCCGAACAGGTACGTAGCCGCATTCGCCCACAAGAATTGGTGAGTGCACCGATCCTCACGCCAGGCGAATACACCGTACTCCGTGAACTGGCTTCCGGAGACACCACCGAGTCCATTGCCGACACGCTGTTCCTTTCCGTCAACACCATCAAGACGCATCTTCGCGGGATCTATCGCAAGTTGGAAGTGAGCAACCGACGCGACGCGCTCAAGGCTGCGCGACGCGGCGGACTCATCTGAGCAAGACTGCTTCCATGCCCCCGAAGCTGTATTCCGATACGCGCGATCGATTGACCGTGTGGGCGAGACGTACACCCAGTCGACGGTTGGCGACTGATGCAACCATCGGGGTCTTCGAAGTCGGGCTCGTGGACAGCGCCATGACTTTGGCGGCCCAGGCCTTTACGTCATTGCTCCCGGTCATGATTGCAGCGTCGACCTTGGAGAAGCTGAAGCCGTTGGCTGATGCCGCCAAAGACGACCTCGGCGTCCAACTCCCCGACACCGTATTGACCAGTACCTCTACCGCGGCAGCGTTCGGGATTGTCGGCTTGCTCATGCTGCTGATCAGTTCCACGTCCTACGCTCGCGCTCTCGGCCGGATGTACGGACGGATCTGGAGCGTGCCGACGGCGACACTCCGTCAGGCGTGGCGGTGGTTCGCGGTAGTGTGCGTCGTGGCCGCGTCGGTGGTCGGTGCGGCCCTGTGCCGTGAACTGAATGGTGTTCCGGGAGTGGGCAGAGTCCTGGAATTCACAGCGGTCTACGTCGTGTGGGCACTCGTGTGGACAGCCGTGCCCATGCTGCTGACGGCCAATCGCATGACCACTCGAATGTGCGTCGGGTCAGGATTGCTCACCGCGACGGGCCTGACCGGACTGCACGTGGCCGGCACTCTTTTCCTCCCCCGAATGACAAAGACGTCGCAGGACGAGTTCGGTCTTCTGGGCGTGATGTTCACCGTCATCGGCTGGCTGTTCATCTTCTCGGCCATCGTGGTTGTCGCGTCGTCGATCGTCGGATCAGTGGCCAAAGATTCCGGTCCCCTGGGAATCTGGCTACGGACATCACGCTGAGGTGTTGTCTCGACCTGCAAGCGCTTTCGAGACGGTCGGATAGACGTCGACCTTCAGCGCGCCCTGGTCGGCACCGGACAGAACGTCGCGGAACTGCCCGATGTCGCGTGCCACTCGGAAGCTCACATTTCTGCGTGCCAACGAATCTCGAAGCTGAGCCAACATCTGCGCAGCGCTGACGTCGATGAACGGTGACGTCTCGGCGTCGAGAACGACCATGGTGGTGCCGGCGGTCACCAGACCGGTGATCTGATCACGCACGTGATCGGCATTGGCGAAGAACATCCCCGCTTCGACCCTGACCACTACGACGCCGTCGAGTGTCTTCAGATCAGGATGCCCACTGATGTCGACCCAGCGCGTGCCGTCCTTGGCCAGAGCGGCCACGTGCGGTTTGGAGACCCGATACAGGAGCAGCAACATCGAGACGGCGATTCCGATGATCAGACCGGGCAACGTGTCGAAGAGGAGAACCCCGAACATCGCCGCGATCGCCGCCGCGAAATCGGCCCGGGCAGCGTGCCCGTAGATACTGCCCAACCTCTTCGTCCACACCCGGTACAGCGCTGCGAGGGAGGAGAAATCGACCAGTTCGATCACTGCTGCGATGACCACAGCCGAGAGCGTCGCCTCTGGCAACTTCTCGAACAGGCCGGTGAGAAACAGCAGTGTCACCAGCGTCAGCGCCGCGACCACCAGTCCGCTGACCTGAGATTTGGCGCCCGCTCCTCCGTTGACGGCGGTCTTCGACAGGCTGCCGTTGACCACCATTCCCGAGCAGAGACCCGATCCGAGATTGGCCGCACCCAGTCCTGCCAGTTCACGATTGGCGTCGATGGTGTAGCCGGCTTTGGCCGCGTATGTCTTTGCAGCGCCAAGACCTTCGGCGAAACCGATGAGCAGAACGCCGACCGCAGGTCCGACCAGGTCGAGGTAGTCCTCGGCTCCCACACCACTCGGCAGACCCATCGACGGCAGGCCCGAGTCGATGTGTCCGACAATGTCGATGCCACGATCGTCGAGGCCGAACAACGCTACTGCGGTAATGCCCAGCAGCACGACGAGGAGCGAACCCGGTACGAGCGGAAGCCATCGCTTGACGCCCAGGACCATTGCCAGGCTGAGCAATCCGATGATCACGGTCGGTAGGTCGACCTCACCCAGTTCCTTCACCACTGTCCACGTCTGGACGAAGAAGTTTCCCTCCCCCTTGTCCACGCCCAGGAGTTTGGGTACTTGACCGATGATGATCGTGAGCGCCAGACCGACGATGAATCCCTTGAGAACCGGCTCGGAGATGAAGGACGCGATGAATCCGAGGCGCATGAATCCTGCGAGCAGTCCGACGAGCCCGGTCACGATCGCCAATGCCGCCGACAGCGCGATGAATCGGCCGTCGTTTCCTGAAGCCAATGGCGCAATCATCGCCGCGGACAACGCTGCGGTCGCCGACATCGGCCCGACGATCAGATGGCGCGAACTGCCGGCTGCTGCATACAGAATCAATGACGGAACCGCAGCATAAAGCCCGACCACCGGCGGAACTCCGGCGATGGTGGCGTACGCGAGCGCTTCCGGAACAAGGACAGCCCACACCGTAAGGCCCGCAATGATGTCGGGGCGAAGCCAAGCGCGTTGATAGTCGGACAACGATCCGAAGACCCACCAGGTCCGCGTGTGCGGAGCACTCATAGTCCTTGCACCCCTTTACTGATCTGCATCGCCGCGATCAGGACGAGGAGCCCGACGTTCAGCAAGTGCGTGTTGGTGGCTATCCAGGTGCGGATCTTCAGCAGCGGTTCGGTTGCCTCGTCCTTCTTGATCAGCAGGAGGGCAACAGGTACCGCGACCGAGGTCACGGACACCAACGAGAAGATCACGGCCGAGACGATCTGCGACGTCGGTGCCACGGTGCTGAGACGAAGGTTCATCGCTGCTGCGATGGCACACGACATGTCGATGGGGTTGAGAACGAACAGCGCGAAACCGAGCACACCGGATCGCATTGGTTGGAAGTGCTCAACCGATTGCAGCATCTTCGGCAGCTGAGGGGCCGCAGCCACAACGTCGCCAGGGGCAACTGCAGCCGCCATCGCCTGAACCCCGCGACGACTGCGTGAGTAGACGAACCAGGCACCCGCCAGCAGAGTTGCCCCGAGAACGAGATGGATGACGGGCACCCACAGCGGAGGGTGTGTGCGCTGATGAACCTGGAGTGCGGTCAAGATGACGTACGAACCGGCCAGCGCGACAACTATTCCGAGATACCACCCGATCAGGTACGCAATGCTGTTGATACGCGCTCGTTCGGAAAACAGTACGGCCACAACGGCGACAACCGCCAGCGGGCTCATGATGATCCCGAGCGCCAGCGGGATCTGTTGCAGTAGCAGCGATCCCATAACTACCTCCAGTTGTCAGAGACCGCCGATGCCCTTGCCGATGAGAACAACACCGATAACCAGGATCAACACACTCATCACCGTGGCGTTGTTTTCCTGCAACCACACCTTCAGCTTGGCCAGCGGACCACGCAGTCGCTCCGCGGCAACGAGGTAGCCGATCACGGGCACGCACACTGTGCAGGCCGCGATGATCGTGAAAACCAGAATGGCGACAACAACTTCTCCGGAGCCCAATGACGCGGATCCGATCGAGATTCCGGCCGCGATACACATCATCAGATTCTTCGGATTGATCGCAGCCAGAGCGAAGCCCAAGCCGAGGCCTTTGACAGCGGTCATGTCATCGATGGCGTGCATCCACTTCGGGGTTTCGTGCTCGCCTCCGCGTCCGCGCCATTGCTTGACTCCGAACGCAAGAAGCAATACACCCAACGCCAGCTTGATCCACGACACTGTCGCTGACGGATCACCTTCGGAGTCACCGAGCTTGCTGGACAGAAGCACGAAGATCACGGTGGCGACGACGATTCCCAGTATCCAGCCCAGCGCGAACCCGACGCTCGTGCTGCCGGCACGCTTGGACAACAACATCAAGATTGCCGCGATGATCGGGATCGGCGATACCGCAACGCCGACCGCGAGGGGTAACAGATCCCCGATGACAGATCCCATGCCGACCTCTTCTCTCTCCCGGTCGACACTAGGGGTGGCGACTCTACGGAGCCTCACACAAAAGGGATGAACGGACCCGCGACGACATTCACCCGTAGGGGATGACGCCCCGAGCGCGTACGGGAGTAAGACTGGATCCCACGGATGCGGAGTCCTGGATCGGGCAGCGACGCCGATTGCACTTGACGACATGCGATTTCGAGGCTCGGAGCGCTGCCTTCTCGAACCTCATGGCCCTACGAAATGGAGCGGATACTGATGAATGCTCCCACTCGGTATCAATTCCTCATCGACGGCGAAGTGTCGGACCGCGTCAAGGCCGCATTTCCTGAACTCAGTGTCGCCAGTGCCGCCGGCGGGTTCACCAGTTTGTACGGACCCGTCGCGGACCACACGGCTATGCGGAGCATCATGGCCCGTCTCGATTCCCTCGGCCTGACCGTCGCCGAAATGCGTCGACTCCCAGACTGATCCGAGCCACACCCTGTCGAAATGTCCCACGCACGAGCGATGGTCCCGACCGAGTCGACTCGGTCGGGACCAACTGCTCTCGGGTTGTTCGGTGCCTAGACTCTGTCCCTGTCCCAGGTCGCGACCGCCCAGATCACAACGACATCGAGCGCGATGACCAGGATCGACCACAGTGGGTAATACGGCATCCACAAGAAGTTGGCGATGATCGAGAGCGACGCAATGACGATTGCCGCCGCCCTGGCCCACACTGCACCGGTGAAGAGGCCGAGGGCCACCACGATCCCGATGATGCCCAAGATGATGTGGATCCAACCCCACGTCGTGATGTCGAACTTGTACGTGTAGTTGATACCCACGACAAACAGATTGTTGTCGGCAACGGCCGCGATGCCCTGAAGCAGAGCGACAATGCCTGCGGTGAGCAGCAGAATTGCTGCTGCAAACGTCGTACCTACCGCGAAACCCTGCCGGACAGGGTGATTCGCGGGTTCCCGCGGTGGAGCAGTCATCAGCGTTCCTTTCGACAGAATGCACTTCCCTTACTCAGTCTCGAGGGGCTGGAAGGCGAAAACATCACCCGTCGCGGATGAACCGCAGGTCACCGACCCGTACCCGCTTGCCGGGATCGCAAACCAATGTTGGCAGACTGGCACTGTGCAACACACCGTAGTCGTGATCACCGATATCTATGCTCCACCGGCGGTGATCTTCGATCTCGAACTCGACATGGACGAACACTCGGCCTCGCTCCGCGCAACAGATGAGGTGGCAGTCACGAGTACGGGTAGATCGACGCTGGGAGAGGGCGACGAGGTGTCGTTCACTGCTCGGCATCTCGGGTGGAGATTCTCGATGACAAGCCGGATCACGCAGTACAACCGTCCGTACTCGTTCACAGACGAGCAGGTCCGCGGCCCGTTTGCCGCAATGAGGCACGAGCACGTCTTCGACGTTCAGCCGGGTGGGTGGACGCGGATGCATGACCGCTTCACGGTTACGGCCCCCTTCGGGGCGCTCGGACACCTGGCGCTGAGGTTGGCTGTCGGCCCGTATCTGCGGCGCCTTCTCGAGCAACGCGCCGCGCACATCAAGGGCCGCGCAGAAGTCGGCACGCCTTTCATCGAGTGAACACCCGCTCTGACGCACCGCAGCGAGTGCTCACTCGACAAAACCTGTGTTCACTCAGCAGCAGTCGCACTCGTCACCGCTCTCGGGCACAGCCACAACCGGGCAGCACGGATCGCCCTTCCACGCGTTGATGCCTTCTTTCACCGCGATGACGGCGATGACCAGTGCAGCAATCGGATCTGCCCACGACCAGCCGAGTACCGAATTGAGCAGCAAACCGACCAGCAAGACCGCAGAAAGGTAGGTACAGAGGAGCGTCTGCTTCGAATCCGCGACCGCCGACAGCGAACCCAACTCCCGACCTGCTCGGCGTTGCGCATAGGACAGAGCCGGCATGATCGCCAAACTCACTGCAGCCAAGAGTATTCCGACGCTCGTGTGCCGAGCTTCCCCCAGACCGAACAGCGACCGAATCGCGTCGAACGAGACATACGCAGCGAGCCCGAAGAACGAGAATGCGATCACTCCCAGTGCCGCCTTCTCACGGCTCGTCGGATCCGGCGCCGAGAACTGCCAGGCAACAGCTGCCGCCGAGGACACTTCGATCACCGAATCGAGGCCGAAACCGAACAGTGCTGCGGACGACACTCGTGTGCCCTCCGCCAGCGCGATGATCGCTTCGACGACGTTGTAGCTGATCGTGATCGCCACGAAGATGCGAATTCTTCTCGACAAGAGCGCACGCCGGTCAGTCGAGAGCCCGACACCGTCAACGGGCGCAACCATCAGCAGCACCCCTCTGATTCGCTGTCCGGGCAGTACGACGGATCCACCGCGAGTACGACCCCGAGCAGGTCGTCGAGGGCCGGACCGATATGTACATCGGCGAGTTCGTATCTGGTCCGGCGCCCTTCCGGGACGGCCACCACCAAGCCACAACCGCGCAGGCACGCCAGATGGTTGGACAGCTTCTGCCTGGTCACAGCCAGCGTTTCAGCGAGGTCGGACGGATACCGCGGTGCGGTCTTCAGTTCGAGCAGTATCCGTGTCCGAGTCTCGTCGGACAGTGCATGCCCGAACCTCGCAAGCACCGCCACGTTGGTCACCACATCTACGCCCTCGATATCCATACGTGCGACAGTACATCGAAAACTGGATTCAGAAAACGATGAACTCCGATGGTTCAAGATCCCACCATCGGGTAACGCAAGCGTGAAGCCACCCAACCAAGCGAACACCGGGAGCCCACATCCGATGAACCGTACAAAAGTCGACGACCACGTAGCGATGGCCGAACTACCGACAACCGGAAGCATCTTCCAGGCCTCGTGGCCGGTGCGTACGGGTGACATCCACACCGACAAACAACTGCGCCTCGACGCGATCGCGCGCTACCTCCAAGACGCGGGCTTCGACAATCTCGTCGACCGCGGCGCCATGGATACACACCCGCTGTGGATGGTACGAAGAACGGTGATCGATGTACTCGAACCGGTCGTCTGGCCGGATCGAGTTCACCTGCAGCGCTGGTGTTCAGGCCTGTCGAACAAGTGGTGTTCGATGCGAGTTCGCATCAGATCCGATGGCGGCGGGTTGATCGAAACCGAGGCGTTCTGGATCAACATCGACCCGAAGACGGGAATGCCGGCATCCATCAGTGAGAAGTTCACCGCTGCCCTGGCATCGACGGCCGTGGACCAGCATCTTCACTGGCGTCGGTGGATCGACCCGACCCCGGACACGACGCCGTCAGCGGATACGCCGTTCCCGTTGCGCTCGAGCGATTTCGACCCCTTCGATCACGTGAACAACGCAATCTACTGGCAGCCCGTGGAAGATGCGCTGCCCGACAGATTACGAAGCGGGCCCTTTCGCGCGATCCTCGAGTACACCCAGCCCATCAAGAGAGGTGAGCAGGTGAGCGTGCGAACCGGCACGAACACGCTGCACATCGACGCAGGCGACGAGGCACGTGCGTCGGCGCGGTGGTTCGCCTTGTCTCCGAAGAGCAACGATCAGGGGTGAAGTTTTCCGAATCCCACGACGGCAGAGTCGGATTGCCAGTCCAGATCATGAACCCGCACCTTGCCGAACTCGTTGCCGCCAACCGTGACCGCAGAGTTGCCGTCCACTGCCACAACGATGTTGGTGTGCTGACCGACCCATCTCGAACTGTCGTAGATCACCACATCACCCACATTCGGGGTGTACCCGCTGCCGTTCTCGGCGTACGCGCCGATCCCTTGGTAATACTCCTGCAAGGTGTACACCCCCGGGATGCGCCAACTTCCGGAGTTCGGGTTGGACAACGGTCGACCCGCTTCCCTCATGATCCAGCTGACAAAGTCGGCGCACCACTCTTCGTCGATGCCGTCGGAATAGAAGGTGCCCGGACGGTCCTGCTCATGCTCGGATTGCAGTAGCTCGAGCACCCGACCTTGATCAGACGTGAGCGCACTCGCGTCCACCGCCGGGAACTCAGCCGTGTCCCAGGGCAGGTACCGCGATGGTGCGATCGCGACGACCACCACCCCAACCACGATCACGACGCCGAGCACCCCGGCAATCCAGAGCACGATGCGGCGTCGGCGGTTCGATTCGGCAGGACTCACCCTTACGAGTGTGTCAGCCTGCCGCGGACCGAATCGCCAACCACCCCGATGACCTGGTAATTCTCACCAAATTCACACGAATGTGCCACCAAACTATTGCGGTGGCACCAAAGTGGTGCCATAGTGATGCCATGGACTTGACACCGTACGTAGACAACCTTCGCCACGAACTCGCGGTGGCGGCCGAAGCAGGCGGAGAAGACGCAAAGGCACTCGCCGATCGTTTGACCGCACCGCTGGAATCAGCAGTGCGACTCACCCTTCTCGACGCATTGTCTGCGGCAGCCGCCGAGATCACGCGTGACCTCGCCCCGGGTTCGGTGGACCTGCGCCTGCGGGGACGCGAACCCGAATTCGTGGTGGCACCAGCCATCAGTGAACCGGTTCCAGCCCCCGTCGAAGAGGACCCGACTCCGGCACCGCGCCCCGTCACGGAGTCCGACGACGCCTCGATGACTCGAATCAACCTGCGGCTGGGGCAAGACCTCAAAGACCGGATCGAGGCGGCGGCCCGGGAAGCCGGCATCTCCGTCAACGCGTGGCTGGTTCGCTCGGCTGCAACGGCTCTGGAAGGCGGCGCGAACAGAAGCACTCCGAGACAGCGCACGTCCCAAGGTTCCGAAAGCTTCAGCGGCTGGGTGCACTGACACCGGCTTCATCTTTCGCACCACCCTCTTTCATCAACCGAGACAACCTCATCGGGAGTATCACCATGCCTACATTCAGCACACCTGACCCCATCACCTTGAACTTCGACGTGGCAGTCGGACACATCCGGATCACGGCGAGCAGCCGCAACGACACTGTCGTGGAAGTGTTGCCCAGCAACTCGTCTCGCGAGGTCGACGTTCGAGTCGCCGAACAAACGCGCGTCGAATTCGCAGGTGGCCGGCTGCAGATCAAGACTCCGAAACAGCGCGGCCTCGGCATCTTCGGGAAGACAGGATCTGTGGACATCTCCGTTCAGCTTCCCTCCGGCTCGGAACTCGAAGGCACTGCTGCAGTTGCCAGCCTCCGTAGCGAAGGCACTCTCGGACGATCACGGGTGAAGGTTTCCGCGGGCGATTGCACACTGGAAACCACCGGGCCGCTCAACGTCAGCACCGGGGCCGGCGCGATCATCGTCGAGCACGTGGCCGGTGACATCGACACGAGCACCGGGTCCGGAAGCATCCGCATCGGCCGCGTCGACGGCAACGCGGAGGTCAAGAACTCCAACGGCGACATCAACATCGGCACGATCACCGGCGCACTGAAGGCGAAGACCGCCAACGGCAGTGTCGCCGTCGAGCACGCCGAATCCGACGCGAGCGCCGCAACCGCCAACGGCGACATCCGTTTCGAGACCATCGAGAGTGGAGTCGTATCCGCCAAGACGGCCGCCGGGCGAATCCACATCGGCGTTCGATCCGGAACCGCCGCACGATTCGACGCTCATACGTCCTTCGGCCGCGTCGACAACCAGATGAATGCCACGCACGGTCCGGCTTCCACTGAACGCCGGGTAGACGTCCGGGCACACACCAGTTACGGCGACATCGTCATTCGACGTTCGGAGCCCCGAGAAGAATCCAACAAGAAGATCTAGCGAAAGGAACGCTGATGTCCCGTAAACCAGCCATCACCGCGACGGGCCTGAAGAAGGCCTACGACGACAAGACGGTACTGGACGGAATCGACATCTCCGTCGACCGCGGAACCGTCTTTGCACTCCTCGGCCCCAACGGCGCCGGCAAGACCACCATCGTGGAAATTCTCTCGACCCTCGTTCCGGCAGACGGCGGCAACATCCGCATCGCCGGGTACAACCCTTCCGACGATCCCGACACGGTGCGTTCGCGCATCGGCGTCACCGGGCAGTTCTCAGCGGTCGACGACTATCTGGCCGGTGAGGAAAACCTTCTCCTCATGGCCGACCTGCACCATCTCGGCAAGGACGAACGCCGCACTCGCACTGAAGAACTCCTGAAGAAGTTCGATCTGATCGACTCCGCGGACAAGCTGGCGTCGACCTACTCGGGCGGCATGCGTCGACGGCTCGACCTGGCAATGACGTTGATCGGGCGGCCGGAGATCATCTTCCTGGACGAACCCACCACCGGTCTCGACCCCCGGAGTCGACGCACCATGTGGCAGATCATCCGGGAGTTGGTCGAGGGCGGTGTCACCATCTTCCTCACGACCCAGTACCTCGAGGAAGCTGATCAACTGGCCGACCACATCGCCGTCCTCGATCAGGGACGGATCGTCGCCCAAGGTACGGCAGCGGAACTCAAACGGCACATCCCCGGCGGCCACATTCGTCTTCACTTCTTCGACCGAGATCAGCTCGATTCTGCTGCAGCTGTTTTCGACGAATCATCACGTGATGATGCCGCCTATGTCCTCCAGGTCCCCAGCGACGGGGGTGTCCGCTCGCTGCGCTCTCTTCTCGACCAACTCGACGCTCACTCGATCGACGTCAAGGAACTCTCCGTGCACACACCCGACCTGGACGACGTGTTCCTGACTCTGACCGCCACCGAAAGGACCGATGCGCGATGACCACCATGACGCTTGCCTATCAGGACTCGAAAACCATGCTGCGTCGCAGCATTCGACACATCCTTCGATATCCGTCGATGACGGTGATGCTCGTCGGAATGCCAGTCGTTTTCCTACTGCTGTTCGTCTACGTGCTCGGCGGAACGCTCGGGAACGGCCTCGGCCCCGGCGGTGGCGGCCGAGCCGAGTATGTCAATTACGTTGCACCGGCGATTATTCTGATGACCGTGGCATCAGCGGCACAAGGTACTGCCATCTCCGTCGCAACCGATATGACCGCCGGGATCATTGCACGATTCCGAACGATGGCGATCACGCGCACGTCCGTCCTGACCGGTCACGTTCTCGGCAGCCTCCTTCAGACGATCGTGAGCCTCGTTGTCGTCATCGCCGTAGCGATAGCCGTCGGCTTCCGGCCCACTGCAGGCTTCGTGGAGTGGGCCGCGACGTTTGCACTCCTCGTCCTGGTCTCCATCGCCATGATCTGGTTGTCGGTCGCCTTCGGCCTCGTCAGCAAGAGTGTCGAGACGGCCAGCAACCTTCCAATGGTGTTGATCCTCTTGCCGTTCCTGGGAAGCGGCTTTGTCCCCACCGACTCGATGCCGACCGTGTTGCGATGGTTCGCCGAGTATCAGCCGTTCACTCCGATCATCGAGACTCTTCGAGGACTTCTTCTCGGCGAAGCCATCGGAAACAACGCGATACTCGCGATCGGATGGTGCGTCGCAATCACCTTCCTCTCCTACCTCTGGGCACGGAGTTTGTTCAACCGACGCCCGGTGCGCTGACCTCGAAACACACGATCTTCGAGAACAGGTACGGTGTCGCTGTCGTCGAGTTCCGAGGCGATGGCGACGTCGTGTGGAAACCCCATGACGATCAACTCGCGCCCTGAGGCGCAGTCCCGTAACCGTTCCTCGTACGAATCCGACACCGCCGTCCAGGCAGTCGCCGCCATCTGCGCCTCGGGCGATGGGGACCCTTCCCAACCAGTCACGGTCAACGCCGTGACAACCGCACCGGCGCCCCACAGATCCTCCACCGCCGGACGCAACTCTCCACCGGGCCACTTTTCACCGGACGCGACTATCGCAACCCTCGATCTCGAACCATGTTCGTGCACAATCCAATCAGCGACGGCGGAAGCGTTCCTCAACGAAGCGCCGACACACACCGCAACCTGAGATGCCAACGCAAACGCGATAGTCGACCCGTTCGGCGACGGCAGCACTAGCCGACTCGGCACCTCGGCTTCGCGAATCGTCTTGGGAGACAGACTGATCTGACCCTCCGCGGCTACGCTTCGCCTCACTGCCAGGACCGCATCGGCATCACGCGCGTAATCGAACGCGCGCTCGTCGTTCCAGGAAAAGGGAAGTACGTCGATTCCCGCGTCGGCGGCAACGCTCAGCGTCGTCGTGAACGAGAGAACGTCTACCACCACTGCCACATCGACGCCGGCAGCAATCGCTTCGGCGCCGCGCAACCCCCAGTCGAATCGAAGTCCGTAATCGAGTTGGCGATGCTCCGGATTCATCGCACCAGCATCTCAGAAACGAATCAGCTTGTCCGGCACGCGCAAGTCATCGTGCTCGTACAGTGCTCGCACGGCAACGGGATCGTCGGCGGCGCACACCGCGGCGACATCGTCCAACAGTAGGTCGTAGTCGGCGCCTGTCTTTCCGTCGTAGGCGTCCGTCATACGACCCCACTCGTCCCACGGCAGGGTTTCGACCTTGTTCATCGCGGCGAGATCCTTCACTGCGTTGCCGCGGATCTCGGCAGGCCCCCAGTTCTCGGTGCCGTACACCCCGAACTGGGACGCGTCGATCTCGCCGCGTCGATATGCCAGCCACGCCTCACCACCACTGAGGAATTCTCCCGGCTGCAGATCATGGGCGTGAGGAAGGACGTTCTGTCCGAGGATCTCGGAATCGATGCGGATCCACCGCTTGCCTGCGTCGTCCCAGTACTCGGTGATCCAGTGGTCCACGCCCTGTCCCGGTTGAAAGTAGGTGGCGAAACCACAACGGACCCGGGCGGCAAAACCGCGGTAGCGCAGAAACGCACAACTCAAAACTGCAAAGTGCCGACAGGTTCCGACGACCCGATTGTCGGGTTCACGGGCGGAGGTCACCGGTGCCGGATCGAGCGCAAGCAGGCGTTGGAGCAGAACGCTTGCCGGCCGGATCTGGTTTTCGTCGAATCGGTCGGCAGGCAGATTCAGCGACTGAGCATCGGTGGGTTGGACCACCAGGTACGGCACTACCCGGCATATTTTCACCGGGTCGGTGGAGAGCGACTCGAGGGCGAGCATGTCCACCCCGTCGATGCGGGCGAACGGTCCTGCTGATGTGTAGTCGAGAACCGCCGTCATGGGCGGAGGTTAACAAACACTGCCGACACAGCAACTCCACTATGGTTAGGGTCCCATAACCATGAAACCCGAGGTTGCCGTGAACCCTATGTTGAGCCGCCGTGCCATGCTGTCCGTCACCTTCGCAACAGCAGCCGGTTTCGCCCTTGCTGCCTGTGGCGACAGCGCGAAGGACGAATCCACTCCCGGCACCGAAGGTGCTCACGCCGAGGCCAACGCCTTCCCGGTGACGATCGACCACAAGTTCGGCTCCACCACCATCGAGCAGGCACCCAGCCGCATCGCAGCGGTCGGTATCGGCGACGCGGACGTTTTGCTTTCCCTCGGGCTGACGCCCGTCCTGGTCCCGGTGTGGAAGGGATCGACCGACGACGGAATCGGCGTCTGGGCCGACTCCGCAGTCCAGGGCGCCGAGCCGACGCCATTGGCCAACGCCACCACCGATTTCGACATCGAAACGATCGTGGCTGCAGCGCCTGACCTGATCATCGCCGTCAACAACGCGATCGACGAGGATCTGTACAAGCAGCTCAGCGCCATCGCGCCGACGGTGCTGCACGCCGCCGATCAGACGGATTGGGTTCTGCCCTGGCAGGAAGTCACGACCCGCATCGGTACGGCTGTGGGCGTTCCCGCGCAGGCAAAGAAGGAGGTCCAGGAAGTCGAAGACCTCATCGTTCGCACCCGCGTGGAGAACCCCCAGTTCGAAGGCAAGACAGCAGCTCTCGTCATTCGCTGGAGCGACGGAAATCTGCGAGCGTTCAGCCCCGAGGCAGCGCGGGCTCAGCTGCTCACGCAATTGGGATTCACGGCGCCTGCCGCACTGAAGGATCGGTTCGCGGGCAAGCTGAACTACGAGATCTCCGCCGAGAACTACGACCTCCTCGAGTGCGACTACCTGCTCTTCGACAACTACGAGAAGGCTCGCGCCGAGATGGAGTCGCAGCCGGCGTTCACCAATCTGAACGTGGTCGAGACCGGAGGCCTGATCAGCTTGGACCCCATCGTCAGTGACGCGGTGTCCATGCCGAACCCACTCACCATTCCGTTTGTGCTGGAAGATTTCGTCGCAAAGATCAATCAGACGATCGCTGGTCGATAACTTTCGTTCGGCCTGACCACACCCACAACACCACAGCCGACACGGCCACGCAGAGCGCAACGATCACCCATGGTGACGCCGGCGCTGCGTGGCCGTTGTCGACGAGGTCGTACACGAATCCGACTCCCACGGTTCCCAGGAGCGCGAGCAGACCGCCGATCGTGTTGAGCATGCCGAAGTGCGCTCCGAGGTTGCTTTCACGACCGAGGATCGCGATGGTGTCTCGCATCGGCGGCACCATCAACATCTGTCCCAGGTGCAGCAGCCCGATCCACACCGCCAGACCGACTATCTGCGTCGACGCCGAAGCTGCGGAGTCGACGCCGGTGACCAGCGGAACCAGGAACGACACCGAAATGAGCACAAGCCCGAAGGTGATCGCGCGCCGATGCCCGATGCGGTGGGCAACCGCGACCGTCGGTCCCTGCCCGACGATCACCAACACCGCCGCGCCCACGTAGAACCATCCCAGCGCCGACTGCGAACCGATTCCGCGCTCGAGCTGTTCCGGAAGCATCAGGTACAGCTGGCTGTACGCAACCAGCTGAAAACTGCAGAGCGTCGCGAAGAGCAGAAAGTTGTTGTTGGTCAGGACACTTCGCCAGACGTCGCGCAGCGTATAGGTCGACACCGGGCCGTCGTGGGCATCGCCCGGTCGGGGGAACCAGATGAAGAACCCGACCCACATGATCGCGAAGAGCAACGCGGCGCTCGACGCCGTCCACGAGAACGGAAACATCAGGAGAGCAGCTCCCAGCGCCGGACCGATCACTGTTCCCAGGCGGCTGCACATCTGTTCCACTGCAAACAAATCGGTACGACGCATAACTCCGGCGGACTCGAGTTCGCGTCCGTACTCCGCGTTGGCCGACTCCACTGCGGGCGCGAAGAGCGCGGCAGCAAAGCCGACCAGGAGCACGCCGACGATCACGGCGCTCATGCTTTCTGCCAGACCGAGCATCAGAAAACCGACTACACGAACGGCTATGCCCAGCAGGATGATCGGACGCTTGCCGAACCTGTCGGCGAGGCTTCCACCGATGAAGAACATGCCCTGCTGACTGAACATCCGCAATCCGAGGACGAGGCCGACAATCCAGGCCGCAAATCCGAGGTCCTCCGAAAGGTGCACCGCCAGAAAGGGGACAACCAGATAGAACCCGATGTTGAACAGCACCATCGAGAGGAGGAGCAGCTTCACCACCGGCGGCAGGACACGAACCTTCGCGAAGGTCTTGTTACCGGGGAAACGCTCACTGAGTACCACGATCAGAAGACTATTGCCCGCACGGCGTTCTGTGGAAATCTGCCATTTTACAATTGGTTAACTGTCCGTTTAGGTAGCGATGGTAATCATCTTCCGGGGGTTCGAGCACACGACAACGAGAGCCGGGATTTGATGAATGGATTGACGCGCCGCCAGATGGTCAAGGCGATGGCGGTAGCCGCGGGCACAGTCACCGCGAGCGCATTTACATTGGGTGCCAATACCTCCGTCGCGGGGGCGAGCCCCGCGCAGGAGATCAAAGTGCTCTCCCTCAACACCTGGCACGGCGGAACCAAGATCAACGGTGGCCTGCAGCTGATCGCCGACATGATCATCTCGACACAGGCGTCGATAGTTCTCCTGTCGGAAGCCGGCACTGCGACAACTGCATTGGCCGACATGCTGACCAAATCAGGAACCACCTTCTACGGAGCAGCGTCCTCCGACGTGGGGATTCTCTCCAAGTTTCCGATCGAGGAAACAGCCGACCTGAACTCGATGATCAAGGCAGTCGTGACGGTCGACGGCAAACAAATCGCTGCTTACTCGGCACATCTGGCCTACACGTCCTACGCGACGTATCTACCGCGCGGATACGGCGCGGGTGTTCCCAAGCCCGGAGAGTTCTCCGAGTTCGGCTGGAACAAGATGCCGTCCGGTCCGGTCACGGACCCCGAGACGGTTCAGCGCGTGAACATCAATTCGGGACGACCCAAGGCAATTTCGACGTTCGTCGACGATGCGGCAAAAGAACGGGCCAAGGGCAGATCCGTCATCCTCGGTGGCGATTTCAACGAACCGTCGGCCCTGGATTGGACCGACGGCACGCGAAATCTGTTCGACCACAACGGTGTAGTCGTTCCTTGGGAATCCACCCGCCTGCTCGACCAAGCCGGATTCGTCGACGCTTACCGCAGTAAGTACCCGAACCCGGCCACACACCCGGGCTTCACCTGGCCGTCCGACAATCCCGACGTCGACACCTCACAGCTCACCTGGGCACCCGAGGCAGACGAACGCGATCGGATCGACTACATCTTCGCCGATCGCGCTTCCGACCTGAAGTTGGGATCTGTCGGGATCATCGGCCCGCGAAAGACGATCGTGCACAACAAAAGAGTGGAGGAGGACTCCCAGGACAACTTCATCGCTTCACCGACGCCGTGGCCGACCGATCACAAGGCCGTTCTTGCGACGTATCGTTTTGCCAGCTTCGGCGGCGGATCATCTACCGGTTCGTGGAGCGGTTCCTGACAGGGCATCTCGTAGCCAGTCGATCATCATCGGCGTCAACTCGGGCAGCTTGGTCACTGCGCAGTGCCCCGCATCCGGGATGACGTGTACCTGCGTGTTCGGGCGCTCCTCGAAGAGAGTGGTGTCCGAGAGCGGGATGTGAACGTCGTCGGCCCCGTTGACCACAAGCATCGGGGTCCGGCCGTCGTCGGCGGTCATCAAGACACTGCGATCGAAAGCACGGAGACCCTGTACCAGCGCCTCTTTGGTTGCCGGGGCATCGAAACCCAGTGCGTTTCCGACGATGTCACCCATGCCGTAGACCAGGCGCTCCGCGTTCGCGGTCTCGAACGCGCCCTTGACCGGGGCGCCGATGTTGATCACCGCATCGACGGCGCCGGTCAACCCCGACCGCACGGCGAAGTTGCCACCGAAGGAGACTCCCAGGTGTGCCACCTGGCCATTGCCGAGGGCGCGAGCCGTCGCCACCAGTCCGTCGATCACCTCGTCACCGAAAGCGTCGAGAGGAACCGGTGATTCACCAGTTCCCGGCTGGTCGAAAGCGACAACAGTCACTCCGGCGTTCTTCGCGAACGCACTGACCAACGGATGCATGTCCATCTTCCAGCCGTCGACGCCGCCGCTGAGCAACAGGGCGGGTGCGTCTTCGTACCTTCCGTCCACGGAGAGAATGTGTACCGGTAGCTCGATCTCGCCGTTTCGGTAGGGCAGGGACAGGATTCGACGCTCGAACTCGAGCCCGAACCCCGGTGCTGCCTTGACGTATTCGTCCACCTGATTCTGCAGGGCCCGGCGCCGCGAATCGTTGGCCAGGACGGGGAACTTGGCGATTCCGTAGATCATCGCCGCGAGTGAATGATTGCCGGCCGCGGAGTACTTTGCTGCCAACGCCGACCACTCGTACGACCAACCACCCGGCGCGTCGGCCCAGGTCGAGTGGATGGACGCGCGCAGTTCCTCGAGATCCGAGACGGGGAGCCCGAAGCTCAGAAACTGTCCTGTGCGCTCTTCGAAGAGGCCTCGGTGATCGACAGGAAATTCGTATGACATGGGAAAACACCCCTCAATTCATCTCTAATGCAACGATCAGTTGCATTAGCTCAGTGAACCACGTGCCTCCAGCTAACACAACACCTTGTTGCGATAAGGTTGGCTCATGACTTCGACACCACAACGGCCCGGAGGGCGTAGTGCCAGGGTGCGCGAGGCCGTCCTGGCAGCCACGGCGGCCGAATTGTCCGAACGCGGATTCGCGGCGATGACTATCGAGGACATAGCCGCCCGCTCCGGAGTCCACAAGACCACGATCTACCGGCGGTGGAGCACGCTGTCCCAGTTGGTGGCCGACGCGGCGATCGAGGTATCGGCAACCACCGTCCCCATCCCGGATACCGGTTCCATCGAATCCGACCTGCGCGAGATGGCCAGATCGATAGTCGCACTGGTGACCAGCGAGTCGGGCGGCGCGTTGGTGGCTGCACTGTTCTCCGACGCGGTCCGCACGCCCGAGGTCGCGAGACTCAAGCGCGAGTTCTATTCCGCACGTTACGAACTGGCAGACATCGTCGTTCGCCGAGCAGTCGAGCGCGGGGAGATCTCCGAGAAGGTCTCGGCCGCTGATCTTCTGGCGGCCGTCGCCGCACCCATCTACTATCGCCTGCTGGTCGCCGATCTACCCGTCGACCAGTCGGTTGCCGATCGTGCTGCTGCCGGCGCGCTCGCCGCGGCCCGCGCCGGGGCACTCGATCAGATCGAATGAGCCAGTGAATTCAGAGCTTCCACGATTGCCTCGTTGAATCCGCCACCGCCATGCCCGGCGTCGTCGAGCACCACCAACTGACTACCCGGCCACCGCTGGTGGATCGCCCAGGCAGTATCCAGTGGACCGGAAATGTCATACCGTCCGTGCACGAGAATCGCGGGAATCTCAGCGAGACGGTCCATTCCGTCCAATATCTGATTCGGCGCCAGGAAGCAGTCGTTACCCCAGTAATGCGTGACCAGCCTGGTCATCACGCGACGGAAGTCCGGATTCTGGTATCGAACACTCGGAGTCCACCCCGGCATCAGCGACACGTGCACGTCTTCCCAACGGCACCACTGCAACGCAGCATTCTCCCGCACAACAGGATCCGGATCGGCGAGCAGTCGCGCGTATGCCGCGGGGAGGTTTCCGTCACGCTCGTCCACGGGCAGCGGTGCGACGAACTCTTCCCACTCGCGCGGAAATACTCTGCCCATAGCGCGGGTGATCCACTCGATTTCGACCCTCGTCCCGCCGGTGATCGCGCCCAAGGCCATGGCGATCACCCGCTCGGGAAACGCCTGGGCGTACACCAGACCCAAACTGACGCCCCAGGAAAGTCCCGTGACGATCCATCGCTGGATACCGAGATGCTCACGAAGACGCTCGATATCGTCGAGGATGTGCGCCGTGGTGTTCACGGTCAGATCGACGTCCGGACTGCTCGCTAGCGGAAGACTGCGCCCACAGCCTCGCTGATCGAACAGAACTGCGCGAAAGGCTGCGGGATCGAAGAAGCGCCTGGCACCGACAGTGCATCCCGAACCGGGACCGCCGTGGAGGTAGAGAACCGGAATGCCCGCAGGATTCCCGACTGTCTCCCAGTAGAGGCTCTGACCATCCGCCACTTCCAACAGACCGGACTCGTACGGTTCGACGGGCGGGTACAGGACAGCAGTCATAGGCGGTGATTCTTCCATCAAGCTGCCTACTCGAGTAGGCAGCACGCGGCCGAGCAATGGCCTAGCGTGGACAGGACACCACTGCGACGGGAGTACACCAGATGCGTGATGGGTTCAGGTTGCCGGGATACGGCGGCGCCGCAGTCTTCCTTCGCAGTCATGCGGTTCCCGCCACTGTCTTCGAATCCGACGTGCCCACACTCGTTTTCGACGTCGGACTGCTCAGCCCCGACCGCTTCAATCAGTATCTCAGCCGACATACGGACGACGGATTCGTCGAACGGCTGGCGGCGTTCTTCTTTCACGCGGCCGCAGACTTCCATCCCGAGAAATCGCTTCCGGCGTTCACCGACGAACGACTCGGGCTGATGATCTCGGTCTGTTCCAGCACCGATCGAGAGGTGGAACTCGACTTCTCACTCGCCGAGGATCCCGAATCGGAGGACACCGAACGCGACGAGATGACCTTCGAGACAAGCCGAGTCGTCCTCGCAACCTCGGCGCAGACGGTTTCTCGACTGACCGGTGGAGTAACCACCCACTTCGACGGGGAGTTGTAGAGACATGGGTTTTCTCTTCGAGGTTCTCGATTTTCCCGAAGGCAGTCGGATGACCGATCTGTGGAACAACACATGGGCTGAGCCGGCAATGGGCGAGGAGATTGCCTCCGGCCACTTCATTCATCTGGGCGACGATCAACACGTCGACGTCGAGACCGATTTTCTCAGTAGCCACCTACCGTTCAACGTGGCAGGCTTCGGTGGAGTCTTTCCCGACGGCAAACCTTGGATGTTCGTCATGCAGAAGGCGCCGGCGGACCTCGCGACCAGGCTTCGCGGCGAGGACGATCCGCACTCACTTCTGCGCGGATCACTCGACCGCGCCATGTCTTTCAACCCCGATGCATTGGTGGCCGAGGAATTGTCCTGGAGGCACGCCGATCTGGTGAAGGTGTACGAGGAAGAGGGCATCCCAGCAGCATCCATCGCCGGCTGGTCGGCCGCGGACCTCCTGCGCGGCCTCTTGGCGCAGTGTTGCAATGCCGAACTTGCCACCGTCGTCGCCGGATACCCCGAATGTGCCTACCCCGAATCGGCGCATGCGTGCGAAGCGGACGTGTTCTCAGACGTGTTCGCCGGTTGGGTCAGCGGACTGCGGTGATGTGACGGAGGAGACTCCACCCTCCCGATATTTCGGAGTAGACTCATTTATGAGCGTGATCCGAAATGGAACGAGGTGAGCGGGATGACGAAGCCGGACCAAGAGCTGGGCCGTCGCGAACGCAACAAACTCGAGAAGCAGACACGCATCTTCGACGCCGCTGCCGAACTGTTCGCGGAAAAGGGCTACAGCGCAGTCACAACTCAAGAAATTGCCGACCGCGCCGATGTAGCCGGCGGCACTCTCTTTCGTTACGCCGCAAGCAAAGCCGAGTTGCTGCTCATGGTGTACAACGCGGAATACCGCAAGCAGATCGAATTGGGAGAAGAGCGTGAAGCCAAGTCGACCGGCACAGAAGATCGTGTGCTCGAGCTGGTTTCACCCCTGCTGATCGCAAGTCGCCGAAACGACGAGAACACCGGCATCTACCAACGCGAGGTGTTGTTCGGTGAGCCCAGCGAGTGTTTCCGGGCCGAAGGCCTGGAACTCTCGCAGCGCCTGCAAACGCGGATTGCGCAAATCTTGCACGAGGCACACCCCAACCACACCACCCGAACCACCACTGCAGCGCGAACGATTTCCAACGTGCTGCACTTCGAAATAGCCCGCGCGGCATTGGACCGGATCACGGCTGACGAACTCACGAACATCGTTGCCGCACAGGTCCGATTGACGCTTGCCGGACTACCCACCGAATAGGATTGAGGATCGAAAATGACTGAACTGAAGCAGATCACCGTTCTGGGTACCGGAGTTCTCGGCTCACAGATCGCCTATCAGACCGCCTATCACGGCTTCGACGTCGTCGCGTACGACATCAACGCCGAGGTCATCGAAAAGGCCAAGGCTCGGTTCGACTCGTTGGCCGCGGCCTACAAGGCCGAGAACGTCGAGGGTGCCAAGGAAGGCAAGGCTGACGAAGCGCTGCAACGCATTACGTACTCGTACGATCTAGGCGAAGCCGTCGCCAAGGCCGACCTGGTCATCGAGGCAATTCCCGAGGACATCGCCATCAAGCGCGACACCTACGAGAAGCTTGCCACGGTTGCTCCTGAGCACACGGTGTTCGCTACCAACTCCTCGACGCTGCTGCCGAGCGATCTCAAGGAGTTCACCGGCCGCCCCGAGAAGTTCCTCGCACTGCACTTCGCAAATCACGTGTGGGTCAACAACACTGCCGAGGTCATGGGCACCGAGTCCACCGACCCCACCGTGTACCGCGAGGTCGTCGAGTTCGCGAAGAACATCGGCATGGTGCCGATCGAACTCAAGAAGGAGAAGGCGGGCTACGTACTCAACTCGCTCCTGGTCCCGCTCCTCAACGCGGCCTCCGACCTGCTGATCGACGGCATCGCCGATCCCGACATGGTCGACAAGACGTGGCGTATCGGCACCGGAGCCCCGTTCGGCCCCTTCCAGATCATGGACGTCGTCGGGTTGACCACCGTCTACAACATCTCCTCCCAGGGCGGCGAGAAGCAGCGCGAATTCGCCGACTACATCAAGAAGAACTACATCGACGAGGGCAAGCTCGGCGTTGCTGTCGGCGAGGGCTTCTACAACTACAAGGGCTGATCAACTGCAAGGCTGATCAACTGCAAGGCTGATCAACCAACCGGCTCACCGCGCGGTGGTTACGACGTGAATTCACGTGGTAGCCACCGCGCGGACGTCTGTTGTCAGTAAGTCCGAAACCACCCTGAGCGATTGTGACGCAAGCTTCTTCACGTGTGAACCCATCATCAGGAGAGATCCCCACATGCGTCGTTCCGCCATCTCGGCACTCACAACACTGGCACTGCTCGGCGCCGGAACATTGGTCAGCACTCCCGCTGTCGCCGCTCCCCTCGCGTGTGGCGGAATCTCCACCGGTTCGTTCTCAGGCTCCGCCGGCGGATCGGAGTACCTGTGCGCCAAGGAAGGTGATCTCCTGGACGTGCGCATCGGCGACGTTCACGCGACACAACCGTCACTCGGCTACGACGAGGTGTACTACAAGCTCGGGCGATACACGCTCGGAAAAGACACGATCAACAAGAAGTTCGACGACTGGTGTGAGGCGAACGGTCAGATCCAGGCCGCGACCGCTACTGCGGCGTCGACGCTGAAGGACCCGTCGTCCTTCACCTGCCAGCTCCCGGTGGGTCAGGAAACCGCGGAGAGCATCGCGCCCATGAAGACCGTGGTCGTCGGACCCCGCGGCGATCTCTACCTGACCGACGGTCACCACACCCTCACGTCCTTCATCGAGACGGCCGACGGAGGCCCCGACCTGCACGTGCGACTGCGGGTTCTCGGCAACCTCAGTGGCCTGAGTGAAGGCGCCTTCTGGACCGAGATGGAAAAGAACAAGTGGGTCTGGTCGCGTGACGTCGACGGAAACCAGGTACCGGTCCAGGCTCTGCCGAAGAGCGTCGGCCTGGCCAACTTCGCCGACGACAAGTACCGCAGCTTGATGTACTTCTCCCGCGACATCGGATTCGCCGCAGGCACGATTCCGTTCCAGGAGTTCTACTGGGGCGCCTGGGTCCGCGACACCGCGCCCGTCGACCTCACCAACTGGAATCGCGATGATCTCTCCAGCTACCTGGGCACCGTGAAGTCGGTGACCAAAGCACAGACAGCGTTGACGGGCGATGCCGTCGTCGACAGCGGATTCACTGCCACCGATCTTGGCGTCCTGTCGGCCTGGAACGACGGCAAAGCCGAGTCCAAGGGCGAGTTCGCAAAGCTGTCCAAGCCGTACACAGACGACAAGCCGGGCAAGATCGCCTACGCACTTGCCTACAAAGCAACCCTCTGACCTGCTCAGATCCAAGTCACACCAAGCAGACTTGACTAAGGTAAGCCTCTACTCAGTAGTCTGAACCCATTCGGGTGCCGCTTCATCGAAGCAGCGACGCCCTGCCCTGACGGAATACATGCCGTCGTATCTGCCCGGTCGAACAATCTCCGGGCAACCAGGACAGGGAGAAGGTTGCTGCAGTGAGCACGTCCATCGTCGGTTTGTACGACCCCGCAGATGACAAGAGCAGTTGCGGGGTCGGGTTCATCACGCGCAAGGACGGCGTGCAGACCCACGATGTCCTGATCAAGGGCCGCGAAGCGCTCTGCTCGGTTCCGCACCGCGGCGGTATGTCCTCCGAGGGCGTCGGCGACGGCGGCGGCGTCTCGGTGGACCTCTCCCTCCGGTTCTTCCGCAAGGTAACCGGGCGCTCCGACCTTCGCGCCGGACGCTTCTGCGTCGGCAACTTCTTCCTTCCGGACGACGACGCCCAGCACGCTCGCGCTGCCGCCCTGGTCGAACGTGAACTTCTCGATCGCGGTTTCACCACTCTCGCAGTGCGCGACGTCCCGGTCGACAACTCGGCGATTCGGCCGGCCGCGATCGCGCATCAACTTCCGGTCAGGCAGTGGATTTTCGAGGTGCCCACTCCTCGCCCCGAGCCTGCGGTAGTCGATCGCCTCGTGCACGAAGCTCTGCTCGCCATCGAGGCAATCGCGTACAACACCCCTGCACTACGCGGGTTGTACCCACTCTCGCTCAGCGCGCGAACTCAGGTTCTCAAAGGTCGCTTGAACTCCGACGAAGTGATCCCGTACTTCCGCGACCTGGTCGACCCCGATCACGCCGTGCACACGATGTACTTCCATACGCGGTTCTCGACCAACACGGACCCGCATCCCACGATGGCGCAGCCGTTCCGGTTCATGGCTCACAACGGAGAACTGAACACGGACAAGAAGAATCGGCTCTCCGAAGCTGCTGTCGCCAGTGCAAAACGACGTGCGATCGTCCGTCCGCCCGGCCAGTCCGACAGTTGCCGACTCGATCAGACCCTGGAAGCTCGCGTCATCGAGGACAGTGTCGACCTGGTGACGGCTGTGGTCTCGATGATGCCGCCGGCCTGGGAAAACGACACCACTCTCTCCCCCGCAGTGCGTGCGATGTTCGAGTACTTCTCGCTGTACGAGGAGAAGAACGACGGACCGGCAGCGCTGGTGTTCGGCGACGGCACCATCATCGGTGCGCGCCTGGATCGCCTCGGTCTGCGTCCACTACGCACGATCGAGACACACGACTACGTGTGCGCATTCTCCGAAGCCGGACAGATCGCGTTCGCACCCGAGACGGTGATTCACCGTGGCCGCGTCGAGGCCGGCGGAATGTTGTACTTCGATCATCGCGATCGCCATACCTACACTGCCCGCGAAGCTCTGGAAAAGATTGCCGCTCAGCGCGACTACCAGTCGTTGCTGGAGCAATCGCGAATCCTGATCGAAGACATTCCCGCCGTGCCAGCGGAGAAAGTCAGCTCCCCGACCCGTTACAACGGCACCTTCGAGGTTCATCAGCGCTACATGGCGTACTCCCTGGATCAGGAAAGTTTCAAATTCCTGATGGATCCGATGCTCACGCACGGAGCCGAAAAGGTCTCCGCCATGGGTTACGGCAACGCCATCAACGCATTCAGCGACCGCGAAGGCGGTGTGGCACGTTACTTTTCGCAGCGATTCGCCCAGGTCACCAACCCTCCCCTCGACAGCATCCGGGAAGCGGACGGTATGACCCTCCGGGTCGCATTGGGTGCGAAGATGTCCCCCGGACAGGGCAAGCAGATCGTCATCGCCTCGCCGATCCTCGGGCACCTGGACATGCTCAAGATCCGCGAACAGAACCACACTCCGCACCGCCGCTTCGAAATGCTCTACCCCGCCGAGGGTGACGCGCAGGCAATGGTCGACGCGATGACCGCGCTCGGCGATGCTGTTGTAGCCTTCGCGGCCGAACAGGGCGGAATCGCAGTCCTGACCGACCGCCACGTATCTCACGAGCGCGCAACACTTCCCGCGATCATGGTCGTCGGAGCATTGAACCAACGCCTCATCGACGCGGGCCTGCGATTGCGCGTCTCTCTCATCGTCGAGAGCGGCCAGATCGAGTCCTCACACCACGTTGCGGCCGCACTCGGTTTCGGCGCTTCCGCCGTCTACCCGCTGTCCGTTCAGTTGCGAGCCGAGGAGAAGTTCGCCGCTGACCCGGATGCCGCGTTCCGACGCTTCGCGAAGGCCGCCGAGAAGTCCCTGATGAAGACGATGGGACGCGTCGGTCTGTGCACCGTCGAAAGCTACATCGGCGGAGAATTTTTCGAACCCAACTTCCTCGATACGTCCGACCCTGTTCTGCGCCAGTGGTTCCCCAACATGAAGTCACCGGTGGGTGGCGTCGGTTTCGACACCGTCGCGGTGACCTCGAAGCAGTGGCACGAGCGTGCGAGCGCAGTCGGGGGCGAGAAGGATCTGCCACTGCTCGGCCTGTTCAAGGAGCGTGCAGACGGCGCAGGGCATTCGTTCGGTACCACCGCGGTCCGTAAGTACGTCGAACTCACCGAAGAGAAGATCGCGTTCGACAGTCCCTCCGGAACAGAACAATTCGAGGCTCTACGTCTACTGCCGCTCGGACGGCTCGACGACGCCTTCCGCCTCGACGCCGGGGCATACCGGGCGACGAGCTTCGACCGGTTGACCACCGAGCAGATCGACGACTTCGACATCACCGCCGGGTACCGGGACTTTTCCACTGTCATGGCTGCGGAACGATCGCGTCGTCCCGCCGCGTTGCGCGATGTCATCTCCGTGCCCGGTGATGTCACATTTGCGGTGACGACAGCCGAGTTCACCGACCAGATCAGCCGATTCTCGGTGCGCGGCAATAAGACGATCGTGATGCGTGGAATCCGGTGTGAATCTGCCGCGGACGGCCGGTACACACTTAGCCTGGACGGTCCACTGGCCGACGACACCGCTCGGGTGGTAGCACTCGGCGATGCTCTTTCCGTCGCCTTTGCCGACGACGTCACCATCGAGGCCACCGACCCGGATCTGGTGCTGAATGCAACCGGTATTGCGGCAGAGTTCCTGTCCAAGCTGAGGGTCGCACCGGCAGGTGTACCTCTCTCCGAGGTACAGAGTGCAAGCGACATCACCCCGAAGTTGGCGTCGGGTGCCATGAGCCATGGCGCACTGAACGCTCCGGCGCACGAAGCCGTCGCGCACGGCACGAACATGGTCGGTGCGATGTCCAACAGCGGCGAAGGCGGCGAACACCTTTCGCGCTACGACACGATTCGTGCATCGCGCATCAAGCAGTTTGCATCCGGACGCTTCGGAATCTGGGCGGGCTACCTCGCCGATCCGATGCTCGAAGAGATCGAGATCAAACTCGGCCAAGGCGCAAAACCCGGTGAGGGCGGGCAGCTTCCGGCCGCCAAGGTCACCGTCGACATCGCTGCCGCCCGCGGCGGAACGCCCGGGGTCGAACTGGTTTCGCCGCCGCCTCACCACGACACGTACTCCATCGAGGACCTCGCTCAGCTCATCCACGACTGCAAGGCAGCTCGCATTCGGGTGATCGTGAAGTTGGTGTCCTCGGAAGGAATCGGCACCATCGCCGTCGGTGTCGCCAAGGCCGGCGCCGACGTCATCAACGTCGCCGGAAATACCGGTGGCACCGGCGCAGCTTCGGTGACCAGCCTCAAATACGCGGGTCGTGCGGCCGAGGTCGGTATCGCGGAGGTCCATCAAGCTCTGTGTGCCAACGGCCTTCGCCAGAAAGTCGTTCTGCGATGCTCGGGCGCGCATCAGACCGGCAGCGACATCATCACTTCCGCCCTACTCGGCGCAGACAGCTTCGAGTTCGGTACGTCGGCGCTGATGATGATGGGCTGCGTCATGGCCAAGAACTGCAACATCAAGTGCCCCGCCGGTCTGACCACCAACCCGGAACTGTTCGACGGCGATCCCCGCGCGATGGCGCAGTACCTTCTCAACATCGCTCACGAAACTCGGGAACTGCTCGCGAATCTGGGAATGCGGTCCCTTCAGGAAGCGCGGGGTCGAACGGATCTCCTGCATCTGCTCGATCACCCGTCTATTGTCGGCAATCTGAAGCTGGACGCGATGTTCGAGTCCGCCCCGGACATCACCATCGACAATCCTGTGTACCTCGAACGTGAGTACGCGCTCGACGAGAAGATCATGGACGAGGTTCGTACGGTGTTCTTCAACCGTGGCGAGGCCTCGGTCGCCGTGTCCGGACCTGAATTCGCCGAAGGTGCACTGCACCTGGGTAACCGGAACAAGAGCGTCGGTGGTCAGTTGGCGATCGACCTCGAACGCGAACTCAACTACGGAGCGCCCGGCCTTCTCGCTCCGGGAGTACTGACCGACGAGCGTGGGCGACGCTACCTGGCGCCGGGCAGCGTGCGCGTCCTGACGACCGGATCTGCGGGCCTGTCGTTCGGCGCATTCTGCAACGACGGCATGCACCTGGAACACACCGGGACATGTAACGACGGCGTAGGAAAGAGCATGAGCGGCGGCGTGATTGCCGTGCGCAGCCCAGGCGGCGGCTCCAGTGACGCCGGTGGAAACGTGTTGATCGGCAACTTCGCACTCTTCGGCGCCACCGGTGGACGAGTGTTCGTCGAAGGTGAAGCAGGCGATCGCTTCGCAGTTCGTAACTCCGGCGCCAGTGCTGTCGTAGAAGGTGTCGGAGACTTCGCCGGCGAGTACATGACCAACGGTGCTGTCGTGAATCTCGGCGAGTTCGGCAAGGGTGTCGGCAACGGCATGAGCGGCGGGTTCTTCTACCAGTACGACCCTCGTGGCGAATTGGCACTGCGAGCAAGTACCGATTCCGTACTGCTGGGTTCGATCACCGCTGCGACCGATCCTCTGGCCGCCGTCCACAACCACGCGGTACAACTCCTGCTCGAACTGCATGTGGAAGCAACGGGATCCGCGCTCGGAACCCGACTACTCGAGAACTGGGAAGTCGAACAGCACTCGTTCGTCTACGCCATGCCCAAGGCATTGATGCTTTACCAGGACAGCGATGCAATCCTGGCTGCGAAGTCGCACAAAGAGCTTCTCGAAGAATTGGCGTCCGCCATCGCAGCACGTCAGGTCCGCACGTTCAAACTCGCAGTGCGCGATGGGCGCCCCGCACTGAACGGAGCAGTCCCCGCCTATGGCGAGACCGATACCGCGACGATGTATGCGCTGCTCAGTGCGTACACCGTGCTTCACTTCGCACAACAACTCGCCGCCGCCCGCACGCCGGGTGCGTCCGGACCCGACGATCCAGCAGTGCAGAAGGCGGCCCGAAACCTGGTGCTGACCGAGGACTTCGCCCTCGTCCAGCACTTGGTCAAGTACTCGAAAGAGATTCTGGCCGACTACGACGACGAACAGTTGGCTGCGCTGATTGCAGCCAAGCGGGTCGACGACTACAAGCAGGCGCTGAGCCTACGCAACGTGTTGGCCATGGACAGCCCGGCGACGTACGGGTGGATTCTGTTTCAAGACAACAAGAATCGGGACAAGCTCGGATCACTGCCGAACTTCGACGAACTGTTCGCTTCGCGCACGATCCCCGACCTGGTGTCCTGACCTCCTCCCCCGAAAGTAGGTGAGCTTCAAATCATGGAAATCCCGTACATCCCCGAATACGCACCGTTCACCGGCGACCAGCGCGCGTGGCTTTCCGGATTCCTGGCCGGTCTACACTCGCGAACTGTCATGTCCGGTCAAACCGGTACTGCAACAGCGACAGTGGAGAGAGCTGCCGGCGCAGCCGTGCACATCCTTTACGGAAGTCAGACCGGCAACGCGGAGTCCTTGGCTGAAGACGCAGCCGCAGCTGCTCGTGCCCACGGTCTCGAACCACTTGTCGCGGGTCTGGACACCGTGGATATCAATGCACTTTCCGCCATGCGCCGGGTGCTCGTCATCACCTCCACCTACGGCGAGGGCGAGATGCCCGACAACGCGCAGCTGTTCTGGGATGCAGTCGAATCCGAGAGTGCGCCCCGGCTGGAGGGTCTCTACTTCGGAGTACTCGCACTCGGTGACACCAGCTACGACGGGTACTGCCAGTCGGGAAAGAACATCGACGCCCGCTTCGAAGCGCTCGGCGGGACCCGGGTTGTCGACCGCACCGATTGCGACGTCGACTACGAGGATCCGGCGGCCGAGTGGATCGTTCGGGCCGTCGCTGCGGTGGCCGGTGTCGACGGTGATGCGGGGGCCGCTGCCTCGCCGGTTGCGCCCGCTCAGACGAAGACCAAGTCCCAGTGGACTCGCAAGAACCCCTATCCTGCAACCGTCCTCGCCAACCGGCTGTTGTCCGGCGAGGACTCAGCCAAGGAAGTCCGCCACTTCACCTTTGCGCTCGGCGAGGACGGTCTGGACTACGAGGCCGGAGATGGATTGGGCATCCGCCCGATCAACGACCCCGCCCTCGTCGAGGCGATCATCCATCAGCTCGGTGTCAGCGGCGATTATGTGGTTACCGCGAAAGACGGCTCGTCCGCACCGTTGGACCAGGTGTTGACCAGCGACTACGAGATCTCCATTCCCTCGCGCGATTTGATCGAAGACATCGCCCGACGCAGCGGCGACGCCGAACTGCAGCATATTCTCGACACGGAAGATCGGGAAGCGCTCGATGCGTGGCTGTGGGGCAAGGACGTTCTCGATCTCCTCCAGTTGGACAACAGCATTCGCCTGAATCCCGAGGATCTGCTTACACTTCTTCGCCCGCTGCAACATCGGGTCTATTCGATCTCCTCCAGCCCGCTGGCCCACGACGGCACCGTCCATCTGACGGTAGCGAGTGTGCGCTACCGCTCGGGCGAGCGGGACCGCGGCGGCGTCTGCTCGACGTACCTGGCGGACCGCGTAGGCGAGGGCGATCGGGTCGGAGTTTTTGTCTCAAAGAATAATTCGTTCCGCCTACCAGCCGATGACGCTGTTCCCGTCGTGATGATCGGCCCCGGAACCGGCATCGCACCTTTCCGCGCTTTCCTGCACGAGCGTCGCGCGCGCAACGCGTCGGGGCAGAATTGGCTCTTCTTCGGCGATCAGCATCAGTCGAGCGACTTCATCTACGAGGACGAGTTGAACGGGCTGACCCGTGACGGTGTCCTGACTCGCCTCGATCTGGCCTTCTCGCGCGATCAGTCCGAGAAGATCTACGTCCAGACTCGTATGCGCGAGCAGGGCCGAGACTTGTTCGACTGGCTCGAAAACGGTGCGCACATGTACGTCTGCGGCGACGCCACTCGGATGGCAAAGGACGTCGACGACGCATTGCACGAGGTCGTCGCCGAGCACGGTGGGTTGGATGCGGACGCCGCCGAGGATTACGTCAACAACCTCAAACGATCGAAGCGGTACCTAAGGGATGTCTACTGAGATGTGCCCGCACCGTGGCGAATGTCGTTGCGCAGCTTTGGCACGCATGTCGGACCTGGACGCACTGCTTGCGCGTCCAGGATTCCGCGGCGGACTGATCGACACCGCACCTGAGGTAGTCGGCAAAATGCTGCCACTCTTGGACGACGCCGTAGCAATCACCGTTGCAGGTCCGGTGGCTGTCAACGACTCGGGCAAGTACTCCGTTCCGACATTTCCCGGCGATCCGTTGGTCTGCGCGCCCGGGCTCGTCTCTCTACGTTTGAACGTTGCCTCCCTCGGCTCGGTGGTGACCACTGAAGCAGGGCAGCACCTACCGCCGACGCTCCGCATGTTCGACATCCACGGATCAAGTTCACACACCACGTATTTGACCCCGGCCTCGGATCGTCTCGCCTTCGAAGCGATGCGAACTGCGCCGAGCACTGCGAGGGAAACAAGCCCTCCCATCCAGACATCGAATACGCCCGCATTCTGGGCCGAAGCCGATCAGCTGACACAGCTCGACTTCATCCTCGCGGACGGCGGCAGCGAACGTCGTAGCGGCCTGGTCGCTCTGGGCGCCCTCGGTTACCGGCGAGTCGATCCTCACCTCATGGCTGCCGGGATGGAGCACCTGTCCTACCACCAACTGCCCGTCACGACCGTCGTCGCCGGGAACGGATGCCTGCAGATCCACCGTGGTGACCTCGACGCCGCAGCCATGTTCGGGGGGACGCTGACTTTGGCGTCCGACACCTGCCGGACGATGATCGACCTGAATGGTGTCTCGGAGTGCTGGCTGACCCGCACCCACGGCGTTCACGGCCTGACCAGCTCGATCGAGATGTACGACTTCCGCCGCAAATGCGTGGCAGTCTTCACCCAAACGGGTCCAACCGAACCCGCAGTCATGGGCGTGTGGGAAGACGTCATGAGTTCCATCTCGGCCGCATCCTGACACCGACGGATGCTGGGCAAGTGTAAGAAATCGGCGTACGGCGATAACCACATGGAGCCATCGACCCCTAACCTTAGGTCTCGGTCATTTGTCGTGCCTGCACCCTGACGCTGATTCAAGGAGTTATCCATGCCCCGCCCTCTCGTCGAACCGTCGCTGGTCCCGGCCTTGCGCCCGGCGCTGCCTGCATTGGCTGCCGGGGTCGTCGCGGCCGCAGCGTCGGGGGTCGCGATGCTCGGGGCGCTCTGGTGCGTCGTGCAACTCATCGGTGAACCGTCGATGAGCTGGGCCGGGTGGGCATGTGCGCTCTGGCTCGTGGGCGTCGCGCTCGCTGCCACATCGTCGTGGCTCTCGCACCACGCGGAATCGCTTTTCGAGGCAAGGGTTCGCCGCCAACTCGCAGCCCACCTCGTTCGCCTACCGGCAAGCACGCTGTCCCGCTACAGCGGAGACGCACTGCGGAGGCTCGTTTCGGACGACATCTCGGCGCTGCACCATATGACTGCGCACCTACCGGCAGAGTTCGCCACACTCATCGTGGTCCCCGCGGTCACGATCGCGGCGTTGGTTGCCTCAGCCGGCCCCGTGGCGCTTCTCGCTCTGGCTCCCGGCATCGTGGCAGCTCTGTTCTACCTGGTCGTGATCCCCCGAATGGCCGCTCGGCACAGCGCCGAAAGCGCGGATGTCATGGGCGACATCGTGACCTCCGTGGACGACTATGCCCGCGGCATCCGCGTCTGTCGGATCTACGGTGCGCAGACCGGCGCTGCCGCCGACTATGCAGAATCGACAGCACGGTTCACCCGGGGAATGCAGGAGCGCGTTCGACTCGTGGCTACCCCTGCGGCCGTCGCCGTTGCCCTCATGCAGGCGACGGCGACGTTCGCGATCGCCTGTGCCGTCGGATTTCACTGGGATGCAACGACGTTGGCCGCCACCATTCTCTTCAGCCTCGCAATCGTGACACCGGCCCTGCGACTCGGGCACGGCCTCGACTACGTCGCGGCTGGACGCTCTGCTGCGGTCCGGCTCGCCACTGCCCTGAACGAACCCACTCTCCCTGCCGGTGAAGCACTCACCGTTCCGGCGGCGAGTCCCTCCGACCACCTGGAGATCGTCGACCTGACTGTCACGATCGCGGACCGCAGAGTCGTCGACGGCGTCACGCATGCATTCCGCCCAGCCGCGATCACTGCGATCACGGGACCGAGTGGAGCAGGCAAGACGACGCTCCTGAAAGCATTGGCCGGCTTCGAGATCCCGGAACTGGGTACCGTCCGCTACGCAGGTCGTAGCATCACCGCGATCGACGAGAACCTGCGGCCACAGTCCATTCTGCTCACACCCCAGGGCGCAGACGTGTTACCTGCCACGGTGCGCGAGAACATCGCGCTGGCCGCCCCCGATGCAACGGACGCGGAATACACCGCCGCACTACGCCGGGCACAGATCGACGTCAGCCTCGATGCCGACGCCACTTCACTCTCCGGAGGAGAACGTCAGCGCGTCGGGATCGCTCGGGTGTTCCTCTCGCCCGCAGCAGTACTGCTGCTCGACGAGCCGACCAGTGCACTCGACGATCGGACAGCGGCAGAACTGCTGAAAGAATTGCGGTACCTCGCGCACGACGAAGGAAAGACGGTCGTGATCGTCACCCACAACCCCGCTCTTGCAGACGATGCCGACGATCGACTCGACCTCGGCGGTCGAAACGTGAATGACGCCGCGTCGCACAATGCAGCCCTGACTGGAGCCGAATAATGAACAGCGCCAATGCAGTCCGACGACGCTTGATCACCATCGGACTCGGTTGGGTGTCCGTCGCTGTCCTCGAAGCGATCGCGTACACCACCCTCGCGCTCTCGATCGCTGATCACCGGTCGCCGGTTCTCGTCCTGGCCACGGCCACCATTGCTCTCTTCGTGACCGTCCTGGTCTCGCGGGGCGGTTACTTCACCGGGGCTCGACTCGTCGGCGATCTCTACGACGCTCTCGGCGATGCCTTCGCCCGTGCGAAACTGTCCTGGTTCACCGACGACAACCGGGCACTGCTCGCCACCGTCGCCGGGCGCGGGATCCCGTCGCTGATGAGTGTTCCCGCGCACCAACTTCAGACCTTCCTGGTTGCACCGCTGATCCCGCTGCTCCTGCTTCCTGGGATCGCGGTCGTCGCGGGGCCAGGTGTAATGCTGCTCGTCGGTGGACTGCTCGCCGTGTCGCTCGCCGCTCAGACGCTGGCCCAGCGTGCGCTCAGCCGAGCGGACGAGCGCCGACACGAAGCCGAGCTCGCAGCAACTCAGTCGACACTCGAACTCACCGATCATCTCGAATTACTGCGTACGGCAGCCGGTCCCACACGTTCCATCGAACGAATCGAGCGAAGCTGGCGGAATCAGGAAGCCGCGCTTGCACGGACAAATCTCGCCGCGGCACCAGCGACATTCATCTCGGCGATCGCCACCATTGTGCCGCTGGCAGGTGCAGTGATTTTCCTCGCTGCCACCGGATTCGACGATCCCGCAGCCGCTCTCGCCCTCGTCATCCTCACCGCCCGCGCCGCTGCGCCGCTCGACGAACTCGCCCTGGCCGGAATCGGAGTCAACGAGCTGCGCGCAACGGTTCGCGACTACCGCACAGCGACTTCGGCTCCCGCACTGGCCGAGCCCGCACCCCGGGACGCCGCGCGCCCTGTTGGAACTGACATCGAGGTCGCCGGGGTAGACCACGCTCCGGTTCTGCGCGGCATCACCGCGAAGATCCCCGCGGGTGAGCGAGTTCTCGTCGCAGGACGCTCGGGTACGGGGAAAAGCACACTTCTCGGGCTGCTCATGCGCTTCGACGATCCTGACCAAGGCAGCGTCACTCTGGGCGGAGTTTCATTGCGCGACTTGCCCTACGACGCTCTGGCGGCACATATCGGCTACGTGCCGCAGGACCCACTCGTGTTCTCGGGCACCCTCGGCGAGAACATCGGACTGGGAAGACCGGGCGCTACCGAAATCGAGATCGAGGACGCCGCAAGGCGCGCTGCCCTCGGCGCCGTTCTCGACCGCTCGACGCTCGGCATTCATCAGGACATCGGACACCAGGGTGCCGCTCTCTCCGGTGGCGAACGTCAGCGGGTGGCGATCGCTCGCGCCTTCCTCAAAGACGCTCCCGTCCTGGTTCTCGACGAAGCCACCTCGGCCCTCGACGAGGCCACCGAGCGCCGTATCGCCGGCGCCGTGCGGGAATTGGCGGCCACCGTCTTCGTCGTCACCCACCGCGACCCCGCCATCTGGGAGCCCACCCGCACGATCACCCTCTGACATCGCATGCCCTAGTGCTCGCGTTGCAGTCCCTCAACTTCGGCAGGTGTCCGACGGATAACCCTTGCCGGCGATCCAGCAGCAACGACGTGATCAGGAAGGTCATGCAAGACCACACTTCCCGCGCCGATCACGGCGTTGTGACCGATCGAAACTCCTGCACCGACAGTGACTGAGGCGCCGAGCCACGTGTTCTCACCGATGACGATCGGAGCAGCCCGCTCCCATCCCTCGCGACGCCGGCGATGATCATCGACAGGGTGCAACGCTGTCATCAGTTGGGCTCCAGGCCCGATCCTCACGTCAGCGCCGATTGTGATCAGCGCATCATCCATGAAGAACCCGTTCGCGTTGACGAATGCGTTTACTCCAAGCCGAATGTTGTATCCGTAGCTGCATTGGAACCGCGGCACCACCAAAGCTCCCTCACCTACCTCACCCAAAAGGCTGGCGAGAGCCCGCGAGCGGACAGCATCCTCGTCCGCCGAAGCCCCATTGAACGAGTCGAGTCGACGCCAACACTCCAGCCGCCGCTGCCTCAGCTCGTCATCATCGAGATACCACTCACCACGAGCAAGACGATCCGCCTGTTCTCCCACACTCGGATCGTCGCACACCGCGCCACGGCACCCCTGTTGGGCGCGTTGCACCCGACAAAGCGCTACAACAGAAGGCCTTCCATGCCGCCCAATTTCTCGAGCTCAGCTCAGCCGCTCGATGATGGTGACGTTCGCGGTCCCACCACCCTCACACATGGTTTGGAGTCCGTACCGTCCATCAATGCGGTCCAACTCGTGCAACATCGTGGCGAACAACTTGGTGCCAGTGGCCCCAAGAGGGTGGCCCAGTGCGATTCCACCACCGTTGGGATTGACCCGGGAGGGATCTGCACCCGTCTCGATCAACCAGCTCAGAACTACCGAAGCGAATGCCTCGTTCATTTCTACGGTATCCATCTGGCCGATCGCCATGCCGGATTTCGCCAGTGCATACTTCGTCGCGGGTATCGGCGCCGAGAGCTGCAGCATCGGATCGTCGCCGCGCACGCTCATATGATGAATGCGCGCACGTGGCTTCAATCCATGAACCTCGAGCGCCTTCTCGGAGACGATCAGGGCCGCTGATGCGCCGTCACAGATCTGCGAAGCCACAGCAGCCGTCAGCAACGAGCCATCCCTCAATGCGGGCAGTGCAGCCATCTGCTCCATGGATGTCTCTCGTGGGCATTCGTCAACGACGCATTGGCCCAATGACACTGTCTCACGCTCGAATCGGCTGTCTGTGATGGCAGCACGGGCACGCTGATGCGATTGCAGTGCCCACTCCTCCATGTCTTCACGGCTGATACCCCATTTCTTGGCAATCAGGTCGGCGCCGACGAACTGTGAGATTTCGGCCTCGCCGAATCGTGCTGCCCACCCCCGGGACTTACTGAAGGGCGTGTCGAATCCGTACTCGTTGCCGGCACGCATCGCCGCCGAGATAGGAATCGCGGACATGTTCTGCACACCGCCGACAAGCACCACATCTTGGGTCCCGCTCATGACCGCTTGCGCTGCGAAGTGGACGGCTTGCTGTGAAGATCCGCATTGTCTGTCGACTGTCGTTCCTGGGATGTCCAAGGGTAGGCCTGCTGAAAGCCAGGCGGTGCGGGCAATGTTGCCCGATTGCGGCCCGATAGCGTCGACACAACCGAAGATCACATCGTCGACGGCCATCGGGTCCAGTCGAGTGCGGTCGAGAATCGATGTGATCACGTGGGCCCCCATGTCCGCTGGGTGCTCTCCTGCGAGCGAGCCGTGCCGTTTACCCACCGGAGTGCGGAGCGCATCGACGACATAAGCCTGAGGTGCAACCATACGAACTCCTTCGAAATCGAGCTTCGTCGAGCTTTCGATGTCGCACACACTTTAGCGATCAAGCATTTGTTTGGTAGATGAAACGTGATTTCGAGACCCGCAGCTACCGACACAGGATTGGTCTCCGCACTTCTATCCAACGAAATCCACTGCTGTCGCAATCATTCGACAGTTCGATGCTCGACCCCCAAACGCGGCTTGGCTGCCCACGCCGCAGACCCCTCACGCCAGCGTGAAACGGCGAAAGATACGAGAACAGCTGCGGGAGTGCATCTTCGAGCGGAACGAGCGCATCATCCATATCCATTGCCTTCCCTGAGAAATCGTTCGGCCCGCCTTGCGAACAACACCAGCTTTGTCGAGCTACACCGCAAGCCGGCTGGCCGATGGCTGGAAAGTTAGTACTTTCGGTGGAGCCCAGCATGATTGGGCTATTCACCGCCCAATACAGGCTTCGTATACCGATACGCGTTGCAGGACAACGATTCTACAAACGGTCACGCACTCAGCGATTCACGAACCGCCGCTGGCTCGAAAACTGGATCCCCTTGCGGTAATTGCGCTCCGGGTAGAGCATGGGCACCACACCGTCTTCGATTACCGGAGGTTACCGTGACGAATCTCGTACGCCGACTATCTGCCTGCGTATCCATAGTGGCCGTATCGGTTCTCGCGCCCGCAGCCGTTGCCTCCGCTGCGGTCACCGTTCCGTTCCAAATCAACCCGGCGCCGTTCGGGAACCCAAACGGCAGCTTCGACGCACCCCCTGTCCACTGTGTGGCGGTAGTCGGCGAACAACCTGGCACGGTGACGATCACCGGCGCCAAAGACGAGCGGTGGGGTTGCATGCTTTCGACGGAAGTGCGCTGGATGAACCTCTCGACAGGAGCCTCCGGCACCGGTCGGCTTTCTGGCGACAACCAAGGAACCCCGGGAGAGGCAACCCTGCAGACTGGAGCCGGGCAAGTTGCCGTCGCCATATTGCCTGCCGCCGGACCTGTCACCCCGGGTTTCGCAACCTTCTTCGTCCCATAGGCAACCCTCAAACCCGGGACACCTGCTGTACGAACGACCCGTCGCCACACAATCGTGTGGCGACGGGTGAGGGCTTTCCGTTCTCCAGTTGTACGCCTACAGCTTCGCGCTGATGAGCGGCACGATATGTTCAGCCGCCCACATCGTTCCGATCGGGCCACCGCTCGTGATTGCCCACAGAACGTCGCCACCGTCGGCGGTGCGAGGAGGCAGAGCGACCCAACGACCGGAGGACACCGCTCCCATCGCTTGGAAGAGCTTCCCGCCGGTCAGCTTGTCGAAATCCTCCTCGCTGCCGGCGGCACTGCGGCCGATCAGCAGGAAGTCCGCATCGATGTTCTCGAGAAGTTCCTCGCCGACAGTGCTTTGGGTGACGAACTCCTGTGCACGCGGGTTCTCGGCAAAACCGAGCTCGCCCAAGAAAGTTGCCGGAGCCGAATCGGGCGCTGAAAGGTACTGCAACCCGTTGCCGGTTCCGTAGAAGATCGCCCAGGTTGCAGTCAAGCCAGTGAGTTCAGGGTTCTCCTGACGCACCTTCGCAAAGTATTGATCATGGTCGGTCACGATCTTTTCGGCTGCCTTCGAGAGGTCGAGTGTCTCGCCGAGTACGCGGATCGATTCCTTCCACGGCACGAGCATCCGCGACTTCGTGTCGGGGCTCGTCACCACCGGTGCGATGGAGGACAAACGTTCGTAGTAATCGCCCATCGACAAACCACCCAGGCCGTCGGCCCAGCCGACGGCGACGATGAGGTCAGGTTCGCTCGCGGCGATCGCTTCGACGGGAAGTGTGCCGCCCATCGCGAACTCGAAGGTGTCGAGATCCTCTGCGCCGTAAGGCAGCAAGTACGACTGGGAAGCCGACTCCTTGACCATCGACGAGGAGAGAACGGGTTTGACGCCGAGCGCGAGGAGCATTTCCGTGTCGACGGCATTGGGGACGATTGCGGCAACCCGCTCCGGGCGCTTCTCGAGAATACTTGTACCATATGGCGATTCCAGGGTCAGCGGGTAAGTAGTCGTTCCTTCCGCAGCGGGAAGGGCGTTCCCCTCCGAACCGGGAGTGGACGCCGTTTTCGAGTTTTCGGCCGAGGCCGAGCACCCGGACACAAGGAGCGCTGCGGCGAGCGCGGCCCCGATCAGTCCGATGATCCGTGATCGTCTGGTGCGCAGGACTGTCATTTCTGCCTTTCGGTGTTATCGAGCGCTTCGGTCTTACCGAGCGATGGAGCCGGGTCAGGAATCTGTGCGCACTGTGTCGCTGCGTTTCCAGTAGCCGGTGAAATCGATGTCGGTCTTCGCAATTCCTCGATCACGAATCAAATGACGCCGAAGCGAGCGAATCGTCGCCTGTTCGCCTGCAAGCCAAGCGAATACGCGTCCGTCAGGCCATTCGACTGCACTGACCGCGTCGAGCAACAAAGAAGTAGTGCCGGGCTCCGCCCCCTCGCGTGGCAACCACGTGACACTCACCCCGGGCAACTCGCGCACCGATTGAATGTGAGCCGAGTCCGCAATTTCGACGAACACATGCCCCCTGGCATCGGCAGGCAATTCCTCGAGCAGACGCGCGATCGCAGGTAGCGCCGTCTCGTCACCGACGACGAGCAGATACTCGCAATCTTCCGGGAGTCCCTGCGATACAGAGGGACCCGCGATGTGCATTCGGTCGCCCGGGCCGGCGTCGCGCGCCCAGGTGGTAGCAACTCCACCGCCGTGAACGACGAAATCGACGTCAAGTTCCCTTGTTCGCGGAACGTAACGGCGCACGGTGTACGCGCGGGCAAGTGGACGGCGTCCCGCTGCGAAAGTCACACTGCCGTCGACTATCACCGGCAAGACCGGATCGGTTTCGCCAGGATAGGCGAACAACAATCGGAGGTCGTCGTCGAAGCCGGTGCTGACGAAGGCGGGCTCGGCAAAGCCGTCGGCGTTTGTGAAGGTGTCGAGCTGCGCTCCGGTGAGCGTCACTCTCCGCATGCCCGGCGTCACGTCTGTCACCCGACGTACCTCGAGTTCACGCAAGGTGACTGAGTACGCCGTTGTCGGACGGGTGTTTCGGGGCACGGAAAGACTCCTCGGAAGCGCACAGACGGGGGGTTCGACCCACGCTCGATCACGGCGGGAGGGCCATTGAATAAAGCTAGCCTGCCCTAATCGGTTACGGTTATCCGTGCGTGCCGACTTCTTACACTCATCGGTGGCTGCGTGAGAAAGCATCTGAATCGGGAGGGCACACGTGGGACCACGGTTGGTGTTCTCCGCGGGCGAAGTCCCCGAGATCCCCGCGTCCCGACTCTCCTTGATCGCGAATGCACTTGAGCCACTGCTCTTCTGGGTACACACCGGACACGCGGAACTACAGATTGGCGACCGCACCCGCAGCGTGACCGCTGGGGCGGCAACCTGGGTGCCCGCGGGAATCGCCTACAGCATCCGAGTCGACCCGGGAGCGGTCGCGTTTCCCATTCCGATGCCCGCTGCCGACCTGCCGCCCACGTTGAACCGGATCATCGATTTCGAGATCCCGGCAGCCTGGCAGGACTGGCTCGTCCACCAGTTCGCGCACAACTTGGGATTTCTGCGCGGTGGGGCGACTGTGGGGGCCGGACTACTCGAGCTTGTCGCGGGGGCCCATTCCAACGACGCCGACGCTTCGGTGTCGTACGCCCCACCGAATTTGCCACGCTCGGCCGAGACCCTCGAGATCGCTCGCACGCTTCTACGGACGCCAGCCGACGACACGGAGCTTTCCCAGTTCGCCCGGCAACTCAAGATCGGCGTCCGCACCCTGCAGCGCCGATTCACGGAGGAGACGGGGTTGCCTTTCGCGCGTTGGCGCACCTCGGCCCGGATCGCGGCAGCAATCGCATACCTGAACTCCGGCCGCGAAATCGGATGGACGGGTGGGCAGGTCGGATTCGCGACGCCCGCGGGATTCACCCGTGCCTTCCGTGAACACACCGGTGTGACACCCAGTGACTACACACGTGCAAACCAAGGCTCAGCGCCGATCCATGAGAACGAGACCTTGGCACAGAGCGTCGCACTCTTGTCCGAGGAAGGCGCCCACTCAGGCTCGGCGCCGATACCGCCGACGATTCCCGCAAGCGGAACGTGGGCCAGGGTCAACAACTTTCACGTCATCGTCTGGATCTACCGAGGCTCCGCCCGGGTCACTTTCGGCGACCGAACCTGGAATCTGAGGCGGGGCGACGCGATGTGGCTTCCCGCGGGAGTACGCAACAGCGTCGAGATCGCGGAGGGTTCGCTTCTACTTCCGCTCGGATCCCAGCCTGGCGACTCTCCCGTCACTGCACCGCCGCCACGAGTGCTGCACTTCGCGCGCGAAGCGGAGGCGTATCTGTTGCACACGGTCGTTGCGAATTACACCCTTCTGCGCCCCGAGATCCATGACCCAGCGAGGATCTCGAGGCTGATCCGAAACAGCGCGGCGACGCGGACACCCGGCGGCCGAACCGACCCTGTCGAAACGATCCTTACCGCACTCCGCGCGGACCCCACCGATTCGCGCACGCTGCCGGAGTGGAGCGCTCGACTCGGCGTCGACGAGGGCCTGCTCCACAAACGCTTCGTAGCGGCCACCGGCCAGAGCTTCCCGCGCTGGCGCGGTCAGTTGCGGATGACCCTCGCCCGCGCTTATCTCGAGGAGGGCTTCTCGGCCGGAGAGACCGCCCGTCGACTCGGCTACGCGCACGCGTCCGGATTCACCAAGGTCTTCATCGGTGCCCACGGCATGTCGCCCCGGGACTACCAGCGCCGCGGATGGCGGGGAACGGTCGAAGGACTCATCGACTCGTGACCTTCCGACGGATGAGTCCTTCGATCCGTCGTGTCGCCCGCCGAAACGGTCTCGAACCGGCACTATTTCCTTGACTAAATTTTCAGTCAAGGTTTACGCTCCATGCAAGCAGGACGCGGACCGAGCGCGCACGCGAAGAGCAGAAGGAGTCACCGCAATGCAAAGACGTCGGTTCATTCAGGCAGGCGCCGCTGCGCTCAGTGGCCTCTTTTTGGCAGGTTGCGGCGATTCCGACTCAGCCTCGGGCGGGAGCAATGGAGACGACGATCTTCGCGAGTGGGTGATGCCGGAAGAGGGGGATCCGCACAAGCGCACCTGGATGGCGTTCGGTGCCAGCGAAGCGATCTGGGGAGCAGCCCTCCTGCCCGAAGTCCAGCGCAACCTCGCGACTATCGCGCAGACCATCGCGCAGTTCGAGCCCGTCTCGATGCTTGTTCGTTCCGAGGAACTGGACTTGGCTCGCTCCCTCGTCGGCCCATCGGTCGAACTGATCGCCGCGCCTCTCGACGACCTCTGGATGCGCGACACCGGCCCTGTATTCGTGAAAGGCAACGGGACCAAAGCGGGTATCGATTTCAACTTCAACGGTTGGGGCGAGAAGCAGGATTTTGATAAGGACGGCCAGGTCGCAGCTTTCGTTGCCGCCCGTGCGGGAGTCGAATCATTGCCTACCGACCTGATCCTCGAAGGCGGCGGCATCGAGGTCGACGGCGAAGGCACAGCCATCATCACCGAAAGCTGTGTACTCAACAACAACCGCAACCCGGGATGGTCGAAGTCGGACGTCGAAGCCGAACTCGGCCCCCTGCTCGGTCTCGACAAGATCATCTGGCTACCGGGAATCGCCGGCAAGGACATCACGGACGGCCACACGGACTTCTACGCCCGTTTCGCACGCCCAGGTGTCGTGGTCGCAGGCCTCGACACAGACCCGGAGTCGTTCGACCACGACGTGACCGCACGTCACCTCGAGATTCTCCAGAACGCGACCGACGCACAGGGACGGAAGCTGGAAGTGGTTGTCCTCGAGGCGCCGGTCGCGATCAGGCCCGACTTCGAATCGGATGATTTCGCAGCCGGATATATCAACTTCTACGTATGCAACGGCGCGGTCATCGCACCCGAGTTCGGTGACCCCGAGGCCGACCAGGCCGCCAGAAGTGAATTGGAGCGCCTCTTCTCCGACCGCCGTGTCGTGCAGATCAACATCGACGCCATCGCCGCGGGTGGTGGCGGCATTCACTGCACCACCCAGCAGGAACCCGCGGACTAGAAACCTGTCCCGACCACCCTCGTAGAATTCGGACTCGTGTCGAACCGCCAAACGCAAATCTTGGAAGCAGCTGTCCGCGTCATTGCCCAACACGGGGTACGCGGGCTGAGGGTGGAGACGCTCGCTGCCGAGGCCGGAGTGTCGACGGCACTCATCTACTACCACTTCCAGAACCGTGCAGGTGTGCTGCGCCGGGCCCTCGATCACATCAACGATCGCGCCGCGCTGTACACCGAAAGTGCCTTCACGGAGACAGACCCTCGTGCGCAGCTCGGGCAGATGCTCCTGCTGGAGTTTCAGAATTCCCCGAAGATTCGAGAGAACAGCATCGCCTGGGGTGAACTCCGAGCAAGCGCAGTCTTCGCCGACGAACTGCGCGAACCGCTACGCACCACGACGCAAGAGTGGGCAGACGACGTCGAATCCTTGATCCGCCAAGCGCAGGATGCCGGGCTCGCTGATCCGAAGGCAAGCCCGGCCGACGCCGCCGAACGACTCACCGCCCTGGTCGAGGGTCTGAGCGAACGCTGGCTGAGCGGCTCGATCCCCATCGAACGAGCCAGAGAACTGCTCACCGGCGCGATCAGTGTGGAGATCGATCCGAGCTAGCCTCTACCGCTCGCCGACGCCCTTCGATTCCGGAGACAGAGCCGGGAACCAGATGTCGGTCAGAACTTCGGCGGCCTGAATCCGCGTCACATCGATTGTCCCCTGCACGGCCCAGCGTGTGAAGAATCGCTCCAACTGACTCACGAGCAGTTCGACGCGCAACCGTGCCTCGTCGTGCTGTTCCGCCGGCCAACGGCCCAGGTACTTGGGCATGGCATTCGGTAGTTGGGTCATACCGTCTCGCGCTGTCTCGCGGAACTCCGGTTCGAGTGCCACGGCCTCGTCCCAGGCCGGCAGCAGGCGTTTGTTCTCGTCGAACCAGTCGAAGGCACGCTCCAGCCAAGCCGTGAATTCCACGCGAGAGTTCGTGTCGAGAACCCGATCGAGATCGATGTAGAAAGCGAACGCACTCGCCGCCATCCCGGCCGCGCCGATCGTTTTGAGCATCTCCACCTTGCTGGCGAAATGCACGTAGAACGTGGCTCGACTGCATCCGACGACCGAGGCGATGTCATCGACCGTGACAGCCGCGTATCCCCGTTCCTCGAACAGAGTGCGTGCGGCGTCCACGAGTTTGGCCCGCGTCGCGCGTTTCTGCTCGTCGCGAAGTGTTCCCCGCCTGTTCTTCGGGCCGTCCGTAGTCGTGCTCACGTCGCCCACCTTGCTCGCATTTCAACCTCCTGGCAAATCACCAACTCGCCGTCACCAAAAAACATTGCGTCATTCATTGACACAACGTCAGCGAATGGCGCACTATGACTCAAGTCACTTCTCGGGCTTCGATTCTTCTTCTCGCACGCCCGAGACAGAACAGAAAGCGATGGCGAATGAGCCCCTCCCCCTTGCCGAGCGTGTGCATCATCGGCGCCGGGCCTACCGGAATCACGACGGCCAAGCGAATGAAGGAATTCGGAATACCCTTCGACTGCTACGAAGCGTCCGACGAGGTCGGCGGAAACTGGTACTACAAGAATCCCAACGGGATGTCGGCCTGCTACCAGAGCCTGCACATCGACACGTCGAAGTGGCGCTTGGCATTCGAGGACTTCCCGGTCTCCGCTGACCTTCCCGACTTCCCGCACCACTCCGAACTCTTCCAGTACTTCAAGGACTACGTCGAGCACTTCGGACTGCGTGAGTCGATCATCTTCAATACCAGTGTTGTTGCGGCAGAACGTGATGCAGACGGACTGTGGACCATCACGCGCTCGGACGGCGAAGTTCGCACCTACGACGTCCTGATGGTCTGCAACGGACATCATTGGGATCCCAACATCCCGGACTACCCCGGTGAGTTCGACGGGGTCCTCATGCACAGCCACAGCTACAACGACCCGTTCGACCCGGTCGACATGCGCGGCAAAAAGGTAGTCGTGGTCGGAATGGGCAACTCCGGCTTGGATATTGCCTCCGAACTGGGCCAGAGATACCTCGCCGACAAGCTCATCGTGTCGGCTCGCCGTGGAGTCTGGGTACTGCCGAAATATCTCGGCGGTGTACCCGGCGACAAACTGATCACCCCTCCCTGGATGCCGCGTGGTCTACGACTGTTCCTGAGTCGTCGATTCCTCGGCAAGAATCTGGGAACGATGGAAGGCTACGGTCTGCCGAAGCCGGACCACCGCCCCTTCGAGGCCCACCCCTCGGCCAGCGGCGAGTTCCTCGGACGCGCCGGCTCAGGCGACATAACCTTCAAGCCTGCCATCACCAAACTCGACGGAAAGCAGGTTCACTTCGCGGACGGCACCGCCGAGGACGTCGACGTGGTCATCTGCGCCACCGGCTACAACATCAGCTTCCCCTTCTTCAGTGATCCGAATCTGCTGCCGGACAAAGACAACCGATTCCCACTGTTCAAACGAATGATGAAGCCCGGAATCGACAACCTCTTCTTCATGGGACTCGCGCAGCCCATGCCGACGCTCGTCAACTTCGCCGAGCAGCAGAGCAAGCTCGTCGCGGCCTACCTCACCGGTAAATACCAACTGCCGTCCGCGAACGAGATGCAGGAGATCACCAAAGCCGACGAGGCGTACTTCCTCGCCCCCTATTACAAGTCACCACGCCACACGATTCAGCTCGAGTTCGATCCCTACGTCCGCAACATGAACAAGGAAATCGCCAAGGGCACCAAGCGTGCTGCGGCCTCCGGAAACAAGCTACCTGTTGCCGCGCGTGCAGCAGCACACGAACTCGAGAAGGCGGATCGCGCATGAGTCTGGTGAACGGTCACTGCGACAACGAGTTCGACGCCGTCCGAGCGGCTTTCGAGGCTCAACTCGAATCCGGTGAAGAACTCGGCGGCTCCGTTGCCATCACCGTCGACGGAGAATCCGTGGTCGATCTCTGGGGCGGGTACGCCGACGAATCCCGTACCACTCCATGGGGCAGCGACACCATCGTCAACACGTTCTCCATCACCAAGACCATGACGGCCCTGTGTGCGCTCCTGCTGGTCGAACGCGGCCAATTGGACGTGTACCAGAAAGTTGCTCACTACTGGCCCGAATTTGCGGCAAACGGTAAGGAAGACATCGAAGTTCGCCACCTCCTGTCGCATACGTCTGGCGTCTCCGGTTGGGAGCGCCCGATCGAACTGACGGACATCTACGACCTCGAGGCGTCCACCGCTCGCCTCGCTACCCAGAAGCCTTGGTGGACCCCGGGTACGGCGTCGGGCTATCACGCGATCAACTACGGCCATCTCGTCGGTGAGGTCATTCGTCGCATCGACGGGCGAACTCTCGGCAGGTTCTTTGCCGAAGAGCTTTCCGGTCCACTGGGAGCCGACTTCCATATCGGCACGTCCGCAGAGCATTTCGGTCGAATCGCCACCATGGTTCCGCCGCCCGCGTTGGAGTTCGACCTGTCCACGCTCGACCAGGACAGCATCTTCATCAAGACCCTGACCTGCCCACTGCTCGACTACCCCGAGGTCAACACCGCACCCTGGCGGGAAGCCGAGATCGGCGCAGTCAACGGCCACGGCAACGCACGTTCTATCGCTCGGGTCCAATCCCTGATCTCGAACGGTGGTGTGCTCGACGGCCGGAAGCTGCTCTCGCAGAGCACCATCGACCTGATCTTCGAGATCCAAGCCGACGGTATCGATCTCGGGATCATGACACCACTCAAGTTCGGCATCGGCTACGGACTGCCACATCCGGTTACCGCGCCACTGATTCCCGACGGACGCACCTGCTGGTGGGCAGGTATCGGCGGCTCGATGCTGGTCAACGATCTGGACCGACGGATGACCTTCGCCTACGTCATGAACAAGATGGCACCGGGCCTGATCGGATCCGACCGCAGCAACGCGTACCTGAGCGCCGCATACAACTCCGAGGTCAGCGAGGTCAGCTCATGAAGGCAGCCCAGCTCATGGGGCCCGGGCTCCTGGAAATCAACGACGTGCCGGTCCCGGAGATCGGCCCGTCGGAACTACTGATTCGGGTGGGCGCAGCTGGAATCTGCCACTCCGATCTCCATCTCCTGCACTTTCCGTACAAGATGCGCGAAGAACCGCTGACTATCGGCCACGAAATTGCCGGAACGATCGAAGCCGTCGGGAGTGGCGTCGACGGCCGTTCCGTCGGAGAGCGTGGCGTCGTCTACCTCTGTTGGTCATGTGGACAGTGCCGAGAATGCATGAGCGGCAACGAGAATATGTGCCTCGCCGCTGGACGCACCGCGATGCCGCCCTGCCCCGGGCTTGGTCCCGAAGGCGGGATGGCCGAGTACGTCAAGATCCCGGCTCGCTCATTCGTACCCATCGGAGACCTCGACTTCCTGCAGGCCGCACCTCTCGCCGATGCGGCACTGACGAGCTACCACGCCATTCGCGGTGCCCGCGAACATCTCCAGCCCGGTGCCACCGCCGTCGTGATCGGCGTCGGCGGACTCGGTCACGTTGCAGTACAGATACTTCGCGCAATCAGTGCCGTGCGCATCATCGCCGTCGATGTCGGACAGGATCAACTCGATCTCGCCAAACGTTGCGGCGCCGACATCACGCTCGAATCGGGACCGGACACCGCGCAGCACATCCTCGACCTCACATCGGCCAGAGGCGCAGAAGTCATCTTCGACTTCGTCGGTATCGACGCAACTGCACAGATGTCCGTTCAAGCGGTTGCGCCGAACGGCGCGTATCGCATGGTAGGTCTCGGAGGCGGAAACCCCGGAATCACTGCCGAAGCTGCCGGCGGACCAGGCTGGCCGTGGGGCGCATCGATCCGGAAGTCGTACGGCGGCACCAGAAACGACCTCGTCGATTCCATCGCCCTGGCACAGGCCGGTCTGGTAACGGTAGAAGTAGCCCGCTTCGACCTCGCTGATGCCCGCGACGCACTCGACCGTCTCGAACACGGCAAGGTCACCGGACGCGCAGTGCTCGTACCCTAATCTTCGAAAGGCACTTCACGTGACTACTTCCGCTGATACACAAGCATTCATCGCGTCCGTCATGGCCGGGCTGACCGGCCCCGGTGGTCCTTTCGAGATGCAAGTCGAGGATGTACTGGGCAGTTCGATGCCCGTCATGAAGAACCGTGACAAGGCACTCGGCGACGTGCTCGCTGCATCCTTCGACTACGGATCACGCGACTATCTGGTGACCAAGGACCGACGCTTCAGCTACCTCGAGCACGGCGAGGCCGTAGCAGCATTGGCGACGGCGCTGCGCGAGCGGTACGGCGTCCGCAAGGGTGATCGGGTCGGCATACTTGCTGCCAATACGCCGGAATGGGTGATGACCTTCTGGGCGGCTCAGTCCCTCGGTGCCATCGCCGTCGGATTCAACTCGTGGTGGGTGGCCCGCGAGGTGGCGTACGGCATCGATCACACCACCCCCACAGTGGTGATCGCCGACGCCAAACGCGCGCAGATTCTTTCCGAACTGAACACCGATGTTCCCGTGCTCACGATGGAAGAAGATCTACCTACCTTGATGGAGAAGTATTCGGGTTCTGCACTGCCCCGCACGTCCGTCAACGAGGACGATCCGGCCGTCATCCTGTACACGAGCGGAACCAGCGGCCGCCCCAAGGGGGCTGTTCACAGTCACCGAAACGTGTTGGCCGTCATCGACTACCACCGCTACAGCGATCGCCTCGCTGCGGCGTTCACCGGCAAACCCAGCGACGGCCGACCGAGTGACTTGCGGTATCTGCTGACCGCGCCGCTGTTTCACATTGCAAGCCTGCATAACCTGGCGATCCCACGACTCGCGACGGGCGGAGCGGTGGTCATCCATCAGGGCGCCTTCGACGTCGACGAAGTCCTTTCCCTCGTCGAACGCGAGAAGGTCACAAACTGGGCGGTCGTACCCACCATGGCAACCCGTCTCCTCGAGTACGGCAGTCTCGAGAAGTACGACCTGACCTCACTGAGGGCTTTTGCACTCGCGTCTGCACCGTCATCTCCGGCCTTGCAGGACCGCCTGCGCGCACGCCTGCCTTTTGCGCAGCACACCTTGGTCGACAGCTACGGGCTCACCGAATCCTCCACCGGCATTTCAGTTGCCACACCACCGGAACTTGCCGCGTTCCCCGGAACTCTCGGTCGGCCGATCATCGGGGTGAGCGTGGAGGTGCGCGACCCCTTCGGTGTTGCAGTCCCCGACGGCGAGGAAGGTGAGATCTGTGCGCGCAGCGCCTATGTGATGTTGGGGTACTGGAACGACGAGACCGCGACTGCAGCCGCTATCGGTCCTGATCGATGGCTCCGAACCGGCGACTTCGGAGTGTTCGAGGACGGCCGGCTCCGCCTGACGGGTCGCCGATCCGATCTGATCCTGCGCGGCGGCGAGAACGTCTACCCTCTCGAAATCGAGCAGACCATCGACGAGCATCCCGCCGTACTCGAATGCGCTGTGATCGGCATTGATTCGGCAGACCTCGGCCAAGAAGTTGCAGCCGTCGTCGTTTTGCGGAGTGAGGGAGCCGCCGACGAAGAAGAACTACGCGACTACGTCGCCGAACGACTGGCTTACTTCAAGGTGCCGGTGAAGTGGAAACTGAGCACAACTCCTCTGCCCCGCAATGCAACCGGAAAAACGTTACGTGCAAAGGTGGTTCTCTCATGACCTACGACGCCGTGATCAACAACGGTCTGTGGTTCGACGGCACCGGGGCCAAACCAGCTGTCCGCAATCTGGGTATCCGCGATGGGTTGGTTACTGCCATCTCCCTCGATCCACTCGACGAAACCGACTGTCCCCGTGTAATCGACGCGAGGCGCAAGTGGTTGATCCCGGGCATCGTGGACATCCACACTCACTACGACGTCGAGATCCTCGAAGGCCCGGCACTGAGCGAATCTCTCAGACACGGGGTCACGTCGATCTTTGTCGGATCGTGTTCCCTGTCCACCATTCACGCCAGCCCCTCCGACGCGGGTGATCTCTTCGGCAGAGTAGAGGCAATTCCGCGTAAGCACGTCGTCGACGCACTCAACCGTGCCAAGACCTGGAACTCTGCGAGCGAGTATGTTGCTGCACTAGAGGCGCTTCCGCTAGGTCCCAACATTGCAGCCTTCATCGGACACTCCGATATGCGGGCCGCCGAGATGGGACTGGATCGTGCTACCAGGAAGGACGTCCATCCCACAGACGCCGAACTCGCGTCGATGGAAGCACAGTTGACCGAAGCTCTCGACGCAGGATTCGTCGGGATGTCCAGTCAGCAATTGTTGTTCGACAAACTCGACGGCGAGACCTGCCGCTCACGCACGCTGCCGTCGACGTATGCAACCACGAAAGAACGACGCCGACTCAATGCGATCCTGCGCCGTCGGGGACGGGTATTTCAGGCCGGACCTGACCTCTCCAACCCGATGAGTACCGGAGCGATGGCGTTCTCCAGCGCGGGTATCTGGCGTAAGCGACTCAAGACGAGCATGCTTTCGGCGGCCGACATCAAGTCCAACAAGTTGGCCGTGGTGATACTCGGCCCACTGGCACACTTGGTCAATCGACTCGGCGGCGACCTGCGCTGGCAGCACCTGCCAGTTCCCTTCGAGGTATATGCCGACGGCATCGACCTGGTTGTCTTCGAGGAGTTCGGATCTGGCGCTGCAGCACTGCATCTGACCGACGAGATGGAACGCAACGTCCTCATGCAGAGCGAGGATTACCGTCGACAATTCCGCAAGGACTACGACCAGAAGTTCGGTGTCAAAGTTTGGCATCGCGATTTCTTCGACGCCGAGATCGTGTCCTGCCCCGACGAATCCCTGGTCGGCAAGAGCTTCGGGCAGGTCGGCGTCGAACGTGGCGGCCTCCACCCTGTCGATGCATTCCTGGATCTGGTCCTCGAACACGGCACGAAAGTGCGTTGGCGCACAACCATCTCGAACCACCGGCCGGAGGTTCTGGACAAGTTCGCCCAGGACAATGGCGTCCAACTCGGGTTCTCCGACGCCGGAGCGCATTTGCGCAACATGGCGTTCTACAACTTCGGCTTACGCCTACTACGACGTGTCTACGATGCCCAAAAGGTCGGCCGTCCGTTCATGACCGTCGAGGCAGCGGTGCATCGTCTCACCGGTGAACTCGCCGAGTGGTACGACGTCGATGCCGGGCACCTTCGATTAGGTGATCGCGCCGACCTGGTTGTGATCGATCCCGCTCATCTCGACGATTCGCTCGACACTTATGCGGAAAGCCCGGTTGTGGAGTACGACAACCTCTCCCGCATGGTCAATCGCAACGACCAGACCGTCACCGCAGTGTTCGTCGGCGGCGAGTACGTCTTCGGCGACGGAGAAGCAGCACCCGTTCTCGGCAACCGCCGAACCGGAAAGTTCTTGAAAGCAGGTGCCCATTAACACGTCCAGATTTGCCGGGAAAACAGCAGTCGTCACTGGAGCAGCATCAGGTATCGGTGCAGCCATCGCACTAAGGCTTATCGACGAAGGCGCACAGGTAGCTGGAATCGACATCGCTGCAGAGGGTTTGAAAGAGATAGCCTCCCAGCAGGGCGGGGCTTTCCTCGCCGTTCCCACTGACGTCACCAAGGAATCCGATGTTGCCGAGGCCCTTGCCGCGGCGGCGGCGGAATTCGGCGGTATCGATCTGGCTTTCAACGTTGCCGGTGCGTCGAGGGTGGGGCAGATCGTCGACCTCGACGAGGCCGACTGGGACTTCACCATCGACCTGGTGCAGAAGGGCGTCTTCCTCTGCACCAAACATGAAGCGCGGCATATCCGAGAGCACGGTCGCGGTGGTGCGATAGTCAACGTGTCCTCATTGAACGCGCACGTGCCGAGCCCCTACGGGAGCGCATACGCGACAGGCAAAGCCGGAGTCGAGATGTTCAGCAAGAATGCCGCGATCGAACTGGCTGCGTCGGGGATCCGGGTCAATGCCGTTCTACCCGGCCTGGTCGACACGCCACTGGTCGCGCCGGTCATGAACTACGAACCCGCCCGCGACATGTTTCTCAGCCGAATCCCCATGTCCCGAGCGGCAACTCCCGACGAGATCGCGGGCCCCTGCCTCTATCTCGCCAGCGAAGACGCCTCGTACATCACCGGAACCAGTCTGGTCGTCGACGGCGGCTGGGAGGTCTCGAACTACCCGGATCTGACGACGCTGGGCAACTAGTTCAGTTGCCGGGCAACACACATTGAGTATCGAGGCCGAGGACGTGGTTGAGCCTGCCGAAGGCCAACCACGATCCGAGGCACATGCTCAACTCGACGATTTCTCGCTGGGAGTAGTGAGCTGTCATACGTTCCCAGAACTCGTCGTCGAGCCCGTGGTGGTCGAGGGCGTATCTCTCGGCGTATTCGGCAGCGAGGCGCGTCCTGTCGTCGAAGGCATCGGTGGTGCGCCAGTCGGTGACAGACTGATCGAAAGTCGACTCCACAGTCTCGCCGTCACGCTCGGTGCGCCAGTCCTGACAGAAGATGCACCCGTTGATCTGAGCGATCCGAAGCCTGGCCGCCTCGAACTCGCGGAGTCCGAGAGTGCCGTCCGTGTAGACCTTTTGGGAGAACCCGGCGGCCGCGGGTCCGATGCCGGGGACCATCTCTCCCCACACGTAGCCGATCGGATTCTTGCCTTCGGGTATGTCGATATTCATGTGAGTACCTCCGAGTTTCGGGCACCGAGCTTGCCGACGCCGGGTGTGAGCGGAACGTCCAGCGCGTCGTAAAGACCGGGTTCAGCCTGACGTAGCCAGGGAATTGCGTTGACGAGACGTCCTACGGCCGTGGCATTTCCACCGGCCGCGCGATTTCCACCTTCATCGGTGGCTTCGACGTTGATCTCGATTCGTGGTCGTCCTTCGACGATCACCTTGTGCGCGCCGTCGCCGCCGTCGGGCGGGAGCGGCCAGTCGCGGGCACAGGACGGATGAATACGCGTGACGTGTTCGATCACGATCAGGGGTTCCCCGCCGACGATTCCCTGAACCTCGAATCGCAGTGCGCCTTGGGTGCCGGCCGCGAACTCCCCCATATGTTCGGTCGACACGGTTTCCTCGAGCGGGCGGCGCAGCAAGGTCTCGCGGATCTCGTCGAGTTCCACCCCGAGTGCCCGCGCGATGAGCCGAATCTGCCCGCCCCAGACCATGGTGGGTACGGTCGGCGCGACCATGGGAGGTTCGTAGTCCATCGGCTGACCCATCCCGATCAGGTAGCGGACAGAATCCGGCTGTTCGTAGGTCGTGTAGTCGAAGATTTCCTGACACCGGATCTGGTCGATTGTCCCCCCGAGCCCGCTGACGAGAATCGGCAGGATGTCGTTGCCCCAGCCTGGGTCGATACCGGAGACGAACAGAGCGCCGCCGCCCGCCTTGGCAGCAGCTTCGACGGGATCACGAAGTTCGGGAGGCGCAGATTTCGGGTCGTACAGCGCATATACCGACGGCGTGACCACCACAGCTCCGGCGGCCAGTGCCCGCGTGATGTCGGCAACCGCGTCGTCGGGCCGAATGTCGCCGGACGCCGCGTAGACCACCGCGCCGGGAGACGCTGCGAGCACGGCATCGGCGTCGTCGGTAGCCGCGACGCCCAGGTGCACTCCCAGATCGGCGAGGTCACCGGCGTCTCGCCCGACCTTCTCGGGGTTCGCAACGATGACGCCGACAAGTTCGAGGGCCGGATTGGCTGTCACAGCGCGAATCGATGCACGCCCGACGTTGCCGGTACCCCACACGACAGTCGGAATCTTGGACTCGGCTTCATTCGAAACTGCACCCATCAATCGGACATTACCCAGCTCAGCGAGTCAGGTCAGCAGAACTGCAAGAATTCGTTTCACTTCATCCGGTCAAAAATGCCATTGCCTGCGCAGTCAGTGCGCCGTCACCCCGCCTCCGGTACGTCTCGGCGGGTCGGCCGTTACCTGGTCTGCTCATCTCGCCGGTACTTTCGAGCGCGTCGAACACCTGCCGGCGGAAGCTGTCCTTCTGGAACGGACGATCGAAGATCACCTCGTAGAGTCCCCGAAGTTCGGCGACGGTGAACGTCCCGCCCGACAATCCGTCCGGATCCACGTACGACGCATACCTCGTGCGTAGGTCCGTGACCGCGAGTCGCACCATGTCGGCGTGATCGAATGCGAGTCCGCTCACTGCCTCGTCGTCGTACACATCGACGAGAAGCGCCGAATCGGGCAGTGCCGATTCCGGTAGGCAAGCCGTGTGTGCGACCGACAAAACCCATCCACGGTCGTCGCGGTCCGGTCGGTCGAAGATCGCCAACTGGTGGAAGCTCGTCTGGGCCAACTCTGCCTTGACCGACAGAGCACGATCGGCTGCGGCCGTGAGCAATTCGCGTTCGTGCAGAAATGTTCCCGGTAGCGCCAGTGCACCGAGACGGTGCCGAACCACCAGAACTTTCAGAGATCCACCGCTGTACGTCAGCACCGCGACGTCCACTGCCACAGACGGACGCGGATAGTCCGTCAATCCCTTGCCGCTCGTGTCTGTCCATTTATTCACCCTTGCATGTTATCTCAAACATGATCTATGGTTAGCGCAAAGTTGATCAAACGATCATCGCGAACCGAAGAGGTGGCTATGAAACTCACCGCACAGCAGTCCGATCGAGCGGCCGGCGTTCTGCTCGGCACCGCAGCAGGAGACGCACTCGGCGCCGGCTACGAATTCACCTACCCGAAGGCCGAGGTCACGATCGACATGATCGGTGGCGGCCCGTTCGACTGGGCGCCGGGAGAGTGGACCGACGACACCTCGATGGCAGTTGCGATCGCCGAGGTGGCCGCTACCGGAATCGACATCGGAAGCGCTGACGGTCTCGATGCCATTGCAGCACAGTTCATCCGGTGGTACGACTCGAAGCCCGCGGACATCGGCAACCAGACGCGAGCAGTGTTGTCCGTCCGCTCCGAAAGCGCAGCGGCGATGGCGGATCGTGCGCGGGCGATCAGCGGCCGCAAGGCCGGCAACGGCTCGCTCATGCGGACTGCTCCCGTCGCCCTCTCCTACTTGGACGATGCAGAAGGTGCCAGGTCGGCAGCGCACCGGATCAGTTCACTCACGCACGACGACCCGCGTGCCGGACAGGCGTGCGAGTTGTGGACCCATGCCATCCACCATGCCGTTGTCGCCGGCAACTTCGACGGTGTTCGCGGCTTCCTCTCCGTTGCCGATCAGGACGTCGCCGAATACTGGGGCCCGCTGCTCGATCAGGCCGAAACCGGGAACCCGCAGGACTTCTCCAAGAACGGTTGGGTGGTGCATGCACTTCAAACTGCTTGGTGGGCAATCACTTCCACGGACAATGGCGATGCTCGCCACCTCCAGTACGCATTGGAAGCAGCAGTAAGAGCCGGCGGGGACACCGACACGACGGCGGCCATCGCGGGTGGCCTCCTCGGCGCCCGCTGGGGAGCGTCGGCGGTTCCCGCCCGTTGGCGCCGAATCATGCATGGCTGGCCGGGATACCGTTCCTCCGATCTGATTCGCCTGGCAATAAAGACCGCTCGCGGCGGTACCGACGACAAGAACGGATGGCCGTCGACGGCAGAACTCGACTACTCGAGGTTTCGCGGAACCCACCACCTGACGACGCACCCGCACGACGACGGCGTCATGCTCGGCGGCGTCGATGCGGTGTCCACTGCAGACTACGACGCCGTGGTCAGCCTGTGCCGCACAGGAACACGACAGGTCGCCCCTGATCACGTCGAGTTCTGGTTGGTCGACGACGGTCACGATTCCAACGCCAACCTCGAGTTCGTTCTCGACGACGCAGCGCGCACCGTCCAGGCGTTGCGGGCCGAGGGAAAGCGCGTACTCCTCCATTGCGTTCAGGCGCACAGTCGCACGCCGTCGGTTGCAGCGCGATACTCGATGTTGATCGGACGTGACCCCTACGACGTACGCTCGGCTATGCCGTGGGCTCGCCCGAAGCGTGAACTCTGGAACACGGCAGTCGGAAACGCGTCCGTCGGACACACAGCCGTCGGATACACAGGAGGATCCATGCCCGCTATTACAGTCGTCGAAGGTGACATCACGACGCTGACCGTCGACGCCATCGTCAATGCGGCCAACTCCAGGCTCCTCGGCGGCGGCGGTGTCGACGGCGCGATCCACCGTGCCGGGGGACCGGAGATCCTGAAGGCTTGCGAGGTATTGCGCAACACCAGCCTTCCCGACGGCCTGCCGGTGGGTGCGGCCGTAGCCACCACCGCCGGAAAGCTGCACGCCAAGGCCGTGATTCACACCGTCGGCCCGAGGTATTCGCGCTCCGAGGACCGTTCCGGTCTGCTTCGGTCGGCGTACACCCGCAGCCTCGCCGTGGCCGACTCGATCGGCGCCCGTACCGTCGCCTTTCCGTTGATCTCGGCAGGGGTCTACGGCTGGCCGAAGGAAGATGCCGTCCGACAGGCCGTTTCAGCGATTCGCGCGGCGAAGACCGAGGTCGAGACGGTCACACTGGTCGCATTCAACAAGGAGACGGCAGACCTGATGCGCCGCGCGATCGCCTGACCGTTTACCGGGCCCACTTCACGCTACGTTAAAGCACTGCAGAGCGGTCGGAGAAGTGGAGAAATTTCACCGGTTGGACGTTTGTCCAACAATTTGTCCGAATCGCATATTCTGCGGCTCGCTCTGTGTTCTACTCCTCTCCAGGGTTTGAGCTGGTGGTGAGCAAACGACGAGACGCATTCGATTCTCTGTCAGCTCGAGGCCGGTTACCGGACCCGGCTTCAAGCCGAGAGCTCGATCTTGTCGAGCGCTACTCAAGGAGAATGTGAATGGTGTCGACGTTGATGCGCCGAGGAGTGGGGGTGGCCGCGTCGTTGACCGGATGCGTTGCCCTCGTGATCGGCGGAGCCGGAGTCTCGTCCGCCGCTGATGTGGACCTTCCGTTCACGGCATCGTGCCACGGGTGGCAGTTCCCCGGACCGATCACGCACAACGAGACGCGTGATTCCGGCGTCACGATCAGTGCGCCGGCCGTGGTCCCGCCGAACTCCACCTTCACATACCGCCTCGCGCCCAAGCCGATGACGGTCCCCAAGGACGGTTACGACCTCAGGTCCGTCGTGAACTGGACGCGTCTCAAGTTCGATTTCGACATCCCTGCAGGCACCTCCTACGTGGGGGCGCAGATCGTGGCCGGCACCAGCTCGAATCTGGGTGGGGTCGCCCCGACGATCACGCGGGTGAACGATGCCGGTTCACCCGATCCGAATGGGACGCATCTTCGTATCTCCGGCAACAACATCACGGCGGGCAACGGACCCAACACCGACGACAACGGCGGCGGCGGAATCGAGGTCGGTGGAGGAAAGACGTTCCAGCTCCCGGCAGTCGACGTCACCGTCACGTCAGGGGCTGTCGGCACCCAGATCAAGCCCATGCTGCGCGTGTCCGACTCCAACTCGGGTTCCTACGACAGTGCCGCCAACTACCTGACCTTCCTGCAGCAGGAGACCCTGCTCGGCGGCGTCAAATACTGGCTGACCACCAATTGCTCACCACGCGACAATCGTTCGGCCGGATTGAACGCCGGCGGCCGGCCGCTCGCCGTGATCAACGTCGACTCCAGCCTCGCTCAGACACAGACGCGAATCGACGCACCCGGTAAGGCCGTCGTCGGTGACTCCGTGGAACTGACGGCAACGGTCACTCCGTGGCCGTCGGGAGGAACAGTGCAGTTCCGTGACGGAGGGGTCGACCTCGGCGCTCCGGTGGCCGTCGTCAACGGCGTCGCGAAGGCCAACCGCACGATGACAACAGCGGGCGACCACAACATCACGGCGTACTACACGGGATCGGCCGGTTTCATGGAGTCGATGTCGGGCGCCGTGACGATCAACGTCGTCGAACCGTCCGAGCCCGAGCCTGGCACCGGTAGCCTCGGCAGCCTTGGTACCCCCGGATTCGGGTCGTGAAAACTGTGAACAGAAACCAGGATTCGACGATGAACTCGAAACTCCTACGCGGCTCTGCGATTGCAACCGTCTCGGTACTGGCCGGCGGCTTGTTCTCCATCGTCGGCGGCGGGATCGCCTCTGCTGCCCCCGAGACCAAGAGCGTGGCCTTCACAACTGCATGCCATGTGCGCGAGATGGACGGTGTGGCAAGCCCGATCACGTTCAACGAGACACTCGGCTCGGGAGTCACCATCACCGCGCCGACCACCGCGGCACCAGGTGAGACCGTCACCTACCGCGTGCAGCCGAACGAGATGAAGACAAACAGCGGCGGCCATGCCAGCCGTGGAGTCGTGCATTGGGCCCGGATCAAGTACGACTTCGACATCCCGTCCGGCGTCGAATTCGTGAGTTCCCAGCTTGTGGCGGACAGTGCGTACGGCCTCGGATCCGACAGTGCCACTCCGACAGTCACACGGATCGACGACGGCGGTAATCCATCGGCATCCGGTACGCACCTGCGTATCTCCGGATCGAATCGAACCACCGGAAACGGTCCGTCCTCCGCAGTTCGATCGAGTGACGGCATCATCGTCGGTGCCAACACCAAGTTCCGACTCCCCGCAGTCGACGTCACGGTCAAAGCCGGTGCGGCCGGTACCGAGATCAAGCCTTCGCTGAGGGTTTCCGATCCCGGTTCCGCCAACTACGACGACGACCGAAATGCGCTCACATTCGTCCAGCGCGAAAAGGATGTCTTCACAGTCAACTACTGGGAGCGCTACAACTGCTCCCCGCGGGACAACAGGAACTCCGGCCTCAACGCCGGTGGGCAGGCCCTGACCACCATCTACGTCAGCCAACCGACAACCACCACAATCCAGATGCCCGGCTCGATCCAAGCCAGCACACCGACCGAGCTTGTCGCAAAGGTGGATCCGGCTCCGGTCAACGGAAACGTGCAGTTCAGGGTGGACGGCGCCGACGTCGGTACACCGGTCACTCCGGGCGCCGACGGCACTGCCCGGCTACCGCATACCTTCTTCACCGCCGGAACCGCGCGGGTCTCCGCAACGTTCCAGGGAGTCAACGGATTCCAGAGTTCCAACTCGACCGAGGCAATGGTCACGGTGACTGCCGCACCTGTCGTCAAGCAGACCGACACTGCCGTGAACGTTCCTACCGATGCGAAGACGGGCATATCGGTGTCGCTGAGGGCGCAGGTCACGCCGACACCCGCCGGTGGCACTCTCCAGTTCAAGGACGGCGCTGCAGATATCGGCGCTCCGATCCCGGTGGGCGCTGACGGCAAAGCCACTCTGGAACATGCCTTCACCTCGGCTGGATCTCATGCCGTCTCGGCCTACTACTCCGGCGCAACAGGATTCATGCCGTCGATGGCATCCGCTCAAACGGTCACCGTGTCTGATCCCGCACCGTCCGATGTCACCACCTCGACCTCACTGGCAGCTCCCGCGACGACCAAGCAGAATGTCGCGGCAGAACTGTCCGCGACGGTCACCCCCAACCCCGGCGGGGGCTCGGTTCAGTTCTACGACGGCGACCAACCCATCGGACAGCCCGTTGTCGTCGGAGTCGATGGAGTGGCGCGACTGACGCACACTTTCGCATCGACGGGCGATCATCGGATCAAGGCGTCATACGCCGGGCGAAGTGGATTCACACAGTCCGCGTCGGACGAATCCGTCGTCAAGGTTTCTGCTGCGCCTGACGACGGCGGGAACGGCGGTTCGGGCAGCCTCGGTTCACTGGGCGGTCTCTTCGGTTCCTGATCGAATTCTTCTCGACGCTGTTGCCGCTGCACCGATTCGGAGCAGCGGCAGCAGCCTGTTGCGGCCGTGGTCATAGAACTGATTGATTTATCGATGGAGCACAAGTGTCCAGGAATTCTCTTTCTCGACGGTCGTTTCTCGCCGCCGGGGTCGGTGCAACTGCAGTCGCCGCTACTTCCCTTCTCCCGCCGTCGCTTCAGCGTGTACTGGCGACACCCGTCAACTCCGGCGGGCTCGATTCGATCGAGCATGTTGTCCTCGTCATGCAGGAGAACCGATCTTTCGATCACTACTACGGCGCACTGAGGGGTGTTCGCGGATTCGGGGATCCGAATGCGCTGCGTCTGCGCGGCGGCCACAGCGTCTTCGAACAACCCGGTCCTACCGGTCCTGTGCTCCCCTTCCCCATCCGCGATTCCGCTGCGGCACAACGCATGGACACCCAGAACGTGACCGGACTCGACCACAGCTGGGCGGGCGGACATGCCGCACTCGCCGACGGCTGGCACGACGGTTGGATCGCGGCAAAAACCAGTACGACAATGGCGTACTACGACCGGCAAGACATCCCGTTCCATTACGAACTGGCGGACGCGTTCACGATCTGCGACGCCTACCACTGCTCCGTACCGACATCGACGAGCCCCAACCGGAACTATTGGGTCTCTGGATACACCGGATACGAGCCACTTTCGCCTAATCCGACCGAGTCGGTCCTGCCTTCGGATCCACCCGGTCCCGGGGGACGAGCTGTAACCAATGCGGCCTACAACCCCTGGCACGCCGGCTACGGATGGACGACGGTTCCCGAGCGGTTGCAGTCCGCCGGCATTTCCTGGAAGACCTACCAGGAGTGGGACAACTTCGGAGACAACAACCTCGAATACTTCACTGCCTTCAAGAAAGTGGCGGCAGGGCTGCTTGGTCGGCCAAGCCTGCTCCCCTACGAAATCCAGACCTTGGCCGGGTTCTATCTCGCCCTGCCGTCGATGCCGGCGCCGGTCCAGGACGCAGCGGTACTGGCCCTCGAGAATGCTGCAGACCAACTGTCGCCTGCTGATCGCCAACTCTACGATCGCGCGCTGTACCGATCCCGGCCCGGCACACTGGCCGCCGAGTTCAGGAAGGACGTCGAGTCGGGCCGACTGCCGCAAGTCAGTTATCTCGTTCCGTCCGAGGTGGATTCGGAGCATCCATCGGGTTCGTCACCTGCGGCGAGCGCAACACTGCTCTATCAAGTACTCGACGTCATCGCGTCCGATCCGGATCTGTGGGCGAAGACGGCCGTGATCGTCAACTTCGACGAGAACGACGGGTACTTCGACCATGTACCGCCACCTCGACCACCGCGCTCGGTCGAAGCCGAATGGGTCGGTAATCAGCCGCTCGGTCTCGGCCCGCGGGTGCCGATGACGATCATCTCGCCGTGGACTGTTGGCGGTTTCGTTTGTTCACAAGTGTTCGACCACACGTCCGTCACGCAGTTCCTGGAGACGCGGTTCGGAATCACGCAACCGGAAATCGACCCGTGGCGACGCACGGTGAGTGGCGACCTGACGTCGGCGTTCGACTTCGCCAACCCGCGTAGTCGACCGACTTTGGCGCGCCCGCAACCCACTCCGCCGCTGGAACCGCGGTGGACACCGACCCCGCCCACCGAACAGAGAATGCCTCTGCAGGAAAGCGGCACTAGACCAGCACGGGCACTTCCCTATCAACCCGACGCCTACACGACGGTGAACCCGGAAACCGGCTCGTTGGCGGTCCATCTGGTCAATACCGGCGCCGCATCAACGCACCTGGCCATGTACCCGTACGCAGGTGAGTTCGACGAGCCACGGCATTACGACGTCGTCGGTGAGGTCGACGACACCGTTGCGCTCAGTGATCGCGTCTACAGCCTGACCCTGTTGGGTCCCAACGGTTTCAGGCGCGAGTTCGGCGGAGCTACAGACAGTGCGGCAGCTTCGCTCGAGGTCTCGACAACTGTCGACGCAGGGACGCGCACGCTTGTACTGACGGCGACCAATTCCGGAAGTCGTGCACTGACGGTCAATGTGGACGGAAACCGGCGCAAACTCGCTGCCGGTGCACACTCTCAGTGGACGGTGCGTTCGGTGGACGGCTGGTATCAGGCCGCCGTGACGGTCGACGAAGATCCTGAATTCAAGCGCGTGCTCGTCGGACACATCGAAAACGGGCGGACCAGCGTAAGCCAACCGACGTGAATCGACACCGAGCGTTCAAGCCCAGGGCCGAATCCCCATTCGGACAAGTCAATCCATCCACACACCCAGAAGGAGTTTCCGTGCGTCGTATCCCGCTCTCCGCACTGATAGTCGCGGGCTCACTGATACTGGGCGGCGGAATTGCCGCGGCTCAGGGCAGCCTGCCCACGTCGGGGAGCGCCGATGGCACGTCGGTGCCACCGTCGTACCTGACCGACGACGCCGGGCGCTCCTTGATCCTGCGAGGGTTCAACACGGCGTCGAGCGCAAAGAGCGCACCCGACGGCATGCCGAAGTTCACCGAAGCCGATCTCGAGCGCGAACATGCCGACATGGGAACAAATTTCGTGCGTTTCCTGATCTCCTGGCGTTCGGTGGAGCCAGAGCCGGGACAGTACGACCAGGAATATCTGGACCGCGTCGAGGACCGAGTCAGCTGGTACGCCGAGCGCGGCTACAAGGTCATGCTCGACATGCATCAGGACGTCTACTCCGGCGCGATCACACCAGAGGGCAACAGTGGCAACGGCGCCGGCAACATCGGCAACGGCGCGCCGGCCTGGGCGACCTACATGGACGGCCTTCCGGTCAGCCCTCAAGACCGGTGGGAGCTGTACTACGTCCAACCCGGTGTGATGCGTGCATTCGACAACTTCTGGAACACCACCGGCCAACATCCCGAACTGGTCGAGCACTACGCGAACGCCTGGCAGGCGGTGGCCGAACGTTTTGCAGGCAATGACACCGTCGTGGCATACGACCTGATGAACGAGCCGTGGGGCGGTTCCCTCCAAGGCCCCGCCTTCGAAGGTGGGCCCCTCGCTGCCTTGTATCAGCGAACCACCAACGCCATCAGGGAAGTTGATCAGGACAGCTGGGTGTGTGTGGCCCCGCAGGCCGTCGGCGTCAACCAAGGTGTCCCCAGCGGGCTCACGAAGATCAACGACCCACGAGCCGGCGAACAGCGAATCGCCTACTGCCCACACCTGTACCCGCTGCCCCTCGACCTCGGTGACGGATACTCCGGCCTCTCACGCACACTCACCGACGCGACCATCGACACCTGGCGCGACAGCGTCGAACACATCGCAGGCAACGTACTCGGCGGCGTTCCGATCATTCTCGGCGAATTCGGGCTCGACACAACACTGCCCGGCGCAACCGACTACATCGACCGCGTCTACACGACCGCCCGAGAACTCGGCGCGGGTGTCTCCTACTGGTCCAGTGATCCAGGTCCTTGGGGCCCGTACCTGCCGGACGGATCGCAGACACTCCTCGTCGACACCCTGAACAAGCCGTATCCGCGTGCCGTCGCGGGCACACCCACCGAATGGTCCTCGACCGTTGACCGCCTTCAGCTGACGTTCACCCCGAACCCCGCAGTGACGGCACCGACCGAGATCTACCTACCCGAAAGCGGCTTTCCCGGCGGCGTCGACGTCGCGGGCGCCGACATCGTGAACTGGAACCCCCAAAGCCGTCTTCTCACAGTGGAAACCGCGGACGACGCGGGCCCCGTCACAGTCACGGTGACGCCGGCAAGCTGATCGCGAGCGTCGAGATTCCTGGATATTTGTCCAGTTCTTTCGTAACGTACAAGCGACGGGTGATCAGCCGACGGAAGGCGAGTATGTCCACGGAGAAGATGTCTGTCCAAGATCGTGTTGCGCGGGTGGTGCTCGATGTCGTCGGCGCCTTACCGACCGGCGCGCAGCGCATTCTCGGTGGCAAGCCGAAGGAGATCGACGGGCAGACTCTGCACCCCGAGATCCAGCTTGCGCTGAGATTGCTCTCAGCGGTCGAAGGTACGAGCTTCGAGCATCTTCCGGTCGAAGAGGGACGGGCTCAGATCGACGCCGAATCGCGACTGTTCGGCGGTACGCCCATCGACATCGAGACGGTACGTGACCTCGAGATCCCGGCCGGGGATCACGCGATTCCGGCTCGGCTGTATCGCCCAGCCGGAGTCTCAACGCCCGCTCCACTTTTGGTGTACTTCCACGGCGGCGGGTTCGTCCTCGGCAGCCTCGAGAGCGGCGACAGTGTGTGCCGCTTCCTGGCCCGCCACGGCGAGGTCAGTGTGTTGTCGGTGGACTACCGGTTAGCGCCGGAGTTCCCGTTCCCCGCCGGGGTCGATGACGCCGTCGCCGCATTCCGGTACTGCGTCGAGCATGCCACAGATCTGGGTGCAGATCCGAAATCCATTGCGGTAGGCGGAGACAGCGCGGGCGGGAACCTGGCTGCCGTCGTCGCGCAGTCCACGACCGAAGACGACGTCAAACCAGTATTCCAACTGCTCTTCTTCCCCTGGGTGGACCTTTCGTCGAAGCGCCCTTCGCACAAGATGTTCGGCACCGACTTCTTTCTCACCGACGCCCAACTCGACTGGTATGCAGCCCATTACCTGTCGGGCGGCGCTTCGGCTCTCGACCCGCGAGTCTCACCGCTGCTCACTCCGGACCTGGCCGGCCTACCGCCCGCGTACGTTGCCGTCGCCGGTTTCGACCCACTACGCGACGAGGGTGAGGAATACGCGAACCGGCTGCGAGAGGCCGGAGTCCCGGTTGCACTCAGGCGTCACAATGGATTGATCCATGCCTTCGTCAACACCACCGGTGTCGGCCATACCGGTCAAGATGCGATGTTCGAGGCCTGCGGCGCTCTGCGGGTTGGACTTTCGGGCCCGCACTGAGGGCAGGGTCACGAAACGGGGAGTGCCAGATCCGCCCACTCGACCATCGCTTCGAGCACGGAGCGCAGTTCCATCCCCGTCGCGGTGAGTTCGTACTCCACTCGCGGCGGCACCTCGGCGTAGGCAGTCCGGGTCACCAGATCGAACTCCTCGAATCGCTTGAGTCTGGCGGAAAGTGTCCTGGGACTGATGCCGGGCAATGCGCGTCGTAGTTCCGTGAAGCGCATCGGGCCGTGCGTGAGCTCACGAACGATCAGCGTTGCCCACGGTCCGTCCAGAACCAGCAGAAAGCGCGCGACGCCGCACTCCGGAAGCACGTGACCTGATTCACTCATCGATTCCCCATTAGTTCACTTGAAGTAACTGGTTCCCAATCTGAACTATAGGCGTCATGACTTACACAGTGCATGGCGCCACCGGCGCACAGGGTTCTCCCGTTCTCGCGGGATTGGTCGCGGCTCTCGCCGGATCGACAGGTGCCGAAGTCCGAGCAATCACCCGCAACCCCGACCAGACGTTCGAGGGTGCGAACACCGTTGTCGCGGACAATGCGTCAGTCGACTCTCTCGCCGACGCTTATCGCGGGGTAGACGGGGTGTTCTTCCACCTGCCACTCGCCGGTGACACCGAGACGCTAGCTGGTTACGCCCACAACGTTCTGGCAGCAGCAAGAGTGACAGGTCCTTCGCGGTTCGTGATCTCTACCAGCGGCACGGTGACCCGCGACGCTACTTCGCCGCTTGCCGGTCCCAACACACCCGTTCTCTCCGAGCTCGTCGACGGACTCCGCGCCGAAGGTATCGCGGTGACCGTCCTGACCCCGCGTTTGTTCCTCGAGAATCTTCTTCTGCCCACCATGCTGTCGGGGGTGAAAGACGAAGGGGTCCTGCGTTACCCACTACGTGCCGATCTCGCGGTCGCATGGAGTTCACATCTCGACGTCGCTGATGCAGCCGTTGCGGCCCTGACTCTCGACGTAGCACCGGACGCGGTCGACATCGGACAGATTCCGGCGATCACCGGCATCGAACTGGCCGAGGCATTCGCCGAACACTTCTCGCGCGCGGTAACTTTCGAAGCCGTGACGCCCGACGCCTTCGGTGCGTCGATTGCGCCGATCATCGGAGCGGGCGCAGCAGTCGGGGTTTCCCAGCTCTACACGGGACTCGAATCTGCCGACAGCGTCGCGTTCGACTCCGCGACGGGTTCTGCCGTTGCCTTGGGCATCGTCGCCCGCAGCACCCGGGCCTGGCTGGTAGATCTCGGAGTGAACTGACCGGAACAACGCAAACGGCCGGCTCCGCGAAGTATCGCGTGGAGCCGGCCGATTTCCGGGGTTACCGGTGCGTGCGGGTCTTCAACTGGCGGTTCAGCTGCCGACTCCCGAAGTCCAGACCGGCACCGTCACTGGTGGCCAGCACGGTGAGTCCAGCGGCGACCAGCAACGAAATAAGCACAACGCTCATGGTGAGTCACCTTTCTTCCTGTCGTGAAACGGTTTTGCGCCTCCGGGAAATGTCGACATATCCGGCACCCCACTTCAGCTGACCTCAAAGTATCTGTAACTATGGGTTACGCGCAATGTGTGGTCCCTCACCTGAAAGCGCAGGGTGATGCGCAGATCACGCTGCGTTCGACGGCGGACTTACCTGGCCAGAACCATGTTCACGAACTCGTCGGCGAGCGCCTGAGCGTCCGCACCGCTGCCAGGAACCACATCGGGCGCACTGTGTACTAATTGCATCTGCCCCAGGTACATCGAATAGGCAAGTACGCCACGATGTTCCGCTTTCTGCCTGTCCATCCCCAGATCGACCAACAACGTCACGATGTAGGTAACTCGACGCTCGGTGACACGTCGAACCGCCGCCGAAACCAAAGGATGGCCGATCCCGGCAAGCAGTTCCAACTCCGCACGGCGACCGGCCAATCCGGTCGTGACCGAATCCACCAGACGACGCAACCTCACCTCCGCCGGTTCACCAGAGGACTCGACGGAGGAGATCAGTCTCTCGGTTGCCAAAACTTCCCACCGGCCGAGCGCAGCTTGCAGCAATTCGTCGCGGTTGGCGAAGTGCCAATAAAAGGAACCCTTGGTCGATCCGAGCGTGCGCGCCACCTTTTCCACTGCAACTGCATCAGGCCCATGGCTTGTCAGAGCCTGGAAAGCTGCATCGATCCACTGGTCGCGAGAGAGTCGGGCGCGGGCATTCGTCACCTCCGTACGGTACCGTATGGGTAAGTTCCATACGGCATCGTACGGAGGACGAAATGACACTCGCTTTCAAGGCAATGCCTGCACCGGACTGGGCAGAAGCCACCACGATCACCATCCCGTCTGTTCCGACCCATACATCCGAGGAGTGGGCGCAGGCAGTCTTCGACGTCAGGAATGTCCCCGCACCCGTCCTCGCGATGTTCTGGCTCAGGGAGCGGATAGTCGGACTGCTCGGCATCGCCAAGGGACGCCCCGACACCTTTGCCGTCGACAAGATCGCCGACGGCGAGGCCCTCATCGAAGCGGACGAGAAACACCTACGATTCGTCGCCTCGGTTCAGGCCGACAACGACGCCGGCCTCCTGCACGTCGTCACCGCCGTGGAGCTGAAGAACCGCGCGGGCCGAATCTACTTCGCACCCGTTCAGGTACTGCACGGCGTGATCACGCGGGCAATGATGACGTCCGCTCGAAAGAGACTGTGCACGTGATCAACCGTCCGGACCGCCCTTGAGTTCGAGGCTGATCTGATCGGCATCCAGCGCGGCAAGTGCCGATCCGAGCATCCGTGCGTCGAACACGCCATCGTCACGTGCGTCGAGCAGTGCCTGACGCTGCGCGTCGATCACGTCGAGGCGGATCCTCTTCTTCGACCGACCCTCTGGCGGAACGACACTCGCAGCAGCATCTTCGAGGAGGTCGAGCAACCTGCGATGCTCGTCTAGTTCGGATTCGGTGAGGTCCTGCGCTGCCGGACCGGTCGCCACTACGACGCGCTTCAACGTTCCTCCCTGAAGGATCAACGAGCCTGCTGCCACCAGGAACGCAACCAAGATCAGGAGCGATCGACTCGGGGTGTCTTCCGGCAGAGTCTGCGCTGCAGCCAGAGTGACCGCCCCGCGCATGCCGGCCCAGATGACGATCGTGCCTTCACGCCATCCCAACGGCGCAGCAAGGTAGTAGTCGATATCGGCAACCGTCCGCCGAACCCGAACCTTGAACCTTTCCATCTGATTCGCCGAAGGTGCCCGGCGCCTGCTGCGTCGTTCGTCTGGCGGGTAATCCTCGGGATTGTCGAGGCGATTCGCGATGTCGGAGAGTCTGGGTTTCATGCGTTCACGAAAATTCGCCCGCGCTTGGAGCGCTCGCAGGAGCGGGGCCACGTACAGAGCCCGCACCAAGATCGTGAGGAACAGTGCACCCGCCGCCACGAAGACCGCCGTGGATATGCCCTCGTGGTCGACCCGGACATCGTCGACTATCGACGAGAGTTCGAGGCCCATCACCAGGAAGATCGCACCTTCGAGGACCAATTCGACTGTGCGCCAGTTCTGGGAGTCGGACAACCGGTGTCGCGGTGACAGCTTCCGAGGAGCGTCGTAGCCGGTGACGAGCCCGGCCACGACTGCAGCAACCAACCCTGACGCACCCAACTCTTCGGCGGGGATCGCCGCCAGAAACGGCACCGTGAACGAGATGACCGTGTTGACCGTCGAATCGGTGACACGGGCGCGAACCATCAGGTTGACCTTGCCGACGACAACTCCGATGACCGCGGCCACGACGACGGCAAAAGCGAACTTGCCCAACACACTCCACAGCGACACCGATGCGGCGGCCCCGGCGATGGCAGTACGCAACAGAACCAGAGCGGTGGCGTCGTTGAGCAGGCTTTCGCCTTCGATGATCGACACCACCCGCGGCGAGACCGGGAGTTTCTTGACGATGGACGTCGCGACGGCATCCGTCGGGCTCACGATCGCACCGAGTGCAATGCCCCACCAGATACCGAGTCCTGGTATCACCCAGGAGAAGAACACACCGAGAACAAGCGCACTCACGACCACGAGCAGAACGGAAAGCCCACCGATGGCGCCGAACTCACGCCGAAACTCCATCGACGGCATCGAGACCGAGGCGGAGTACAGCAGTGGCGGAAGCACGCCTGCCAGAATCCATTCCGGGTCGATGTCCACTGCTGGGACAAATGGTAAGAGGCTGACAACGATCCCGGCCATCACCAGAATCAACGGTGCTGCGACTCCGATCCGCGCTCCGAGCGTCGAGGCCGCGACGATTCCGAGCAGTCCGAGCACCACGATGATCAGAGCATCCACTGCTTCCCCCTGTACCCCCGGATTTGTGTCTGGCTCTTTCTACACCTTTGCCGGAGACGGGGGCGAGACCTGCCAGGCAACGGCGATCAGAACAACCGTGAACGCCGATGCGGGCCACAGAGCGTGAAGACCGATCCACCGATGAACGAGCGCACCGACCACCGCGCCCGCGATCAACCCCGCGCACATCCCGAAGTGCTGCAGCCACGCCCACTTCGGGCCACCCAGAAAGGCTCCGGTCAGACGCTGGCCCATCTTGACCAGCGCACCGGTCATGTACGTGACACCGATCGTCACCTCGCCGTCGCGCTGGAACACCGAGTTGACGGCTCCCATCGCCAAGGCCATCGCCGAGATCGCGCCGGGGGTGACGTCGAGGCTGCTCATCACCGAACCGATGGACAGCAGCCCGGCTACAACCGCGAGCACCGTGACCTTGCGAGCCCGGACCGAATAGCGCTCCGTGAAGTGGGTGACGACGGTTCCCAGCGCGATTCCTAGGAGGAAGAGCACGATGATTCCGCCGGCAACTCTCGCGGTCGACCACACCCCGTCGGCAAATGCGACGCTCGCCTGCGTCATGTTGCCGCTCATGAACGAAACGAAAGGCCCACCGAGCGTGATGAATCCGAGCGCGTCGACGTAACCGGCCAACCCGGCGAGCGCTGTCGCCAGGCCGATCAGCGACCTGCTGTATCCCGTCACCCGACGAGCTCGGTTCAGCTCAGCTTGCTGGTGCGCAGCTCGTGGCCCTTGGACGTCTTGCAGCGGCCGGTCTCGAGATCCCACTGCCAGCCGTGCAGATCGCAGGTGAGGTTGGTGCCGTCGACAACACCGAACTTCGACAGGTCAGCCTTGAGGTGGGGGCAACGACGCTGAATCTCGTACCCGCCCAACTCGATAGACGCGCTGTCGTCGTGGGCCTCGGCGAACCAGCCGTCGGCGTACGCGATGCGCTCGTCGGTGAGGCACTTGAAGAACGTGTAGAGGAATTCGTTGTACCCACCGATGCGCCACGCCGTGAAGCGTGTCGACAGGAAGATGGTGTTGACCCAGTCGGGCTCGTCGTCGCGCAGAACGGTGCGAACCAGTTCGGGAGCGATGCGGAAGCCGTAGCGGTACTTACCTTCTCCGTCGATGGGCTCACGAACGATCCGCTTCGGGAAGTCGAGGACGACCGTCTCCTCTCCCATCACGAGTCCGACGGGGTAGCCGATTCCGTCGCAGATCAGATCGGACTGAGCCATGATCGGCTCGAACTTGGCCTTGAGACCGTCGAGCAGCGGCTCGCCTTCGGCCGGAGCCCACGTGGCCTTCTGCGCGGCGATGACCGGTGCCATCTTCTGCGCCATCTTCTCGATGTACTCGGCCTTGTTGGAGAAGATCTTGTCGACGTCTGCGTCCGGGATGGGATGCGTCAGCGCGACCTTCTCGCTTCCGCGAAGTTCGACGGCCGAGCCGGGGATCATCAGCAGACCACGATCGTTGCCGTTGATGCGCATCTGCTCGAGGAACGTGATCTGGTCGGGGAAGATGTTTCCCTCGTCGCCGTGATCGTCGTTGAGGTAACGCAGGTCGTCGTCGAGGAAGACCGGCGGGCCGGCCGACGGGACAACCCAGGCAGCGTCGACCTGGGAGATGTAGTTGCGGCAGCGGTCCATGCCACGCTGACGCTTCTGCTTGCCGAAGTTGCGCTTGGTGCCCTTCGGGATGTCGTAGACCATCGGGTACCAGATCGCGCCCGAGTACTGCAGCAGATGGATGTCGACCTTCCCGAAGGCGTCGGTCAGCGGGTCCAGGTCGACGGGCCTGGCGTCGTTCATGTTGAAACAGGTGGTTTCCCCGTCCGAGACGACGAGGCCCGAGTCACCGATCGGACCGTCCGCGGGAGCGCGCAGAGCGATGATCATGATGTCGAGATCGCCCTTGGGACCGCTGACGGTGTGCTTGACGGAGTCTTCCGTCTCGAAGAACTTGTGGAAGCCGAGCTTCTCGAGTTCACGCTTGAGGTCCGGCACCGGGTAATCGGGGAGCAGGACTGTGGCGTCCTTGTTGACGTGCGCGATCAGATTCTTCGGATCGAAGTGGTCCTTGTGCAGGTGCGAGACGTAGAGGTAGTCGCAATTGCCCAGCGCGTCCCAGTCCAACTCTGTGTTGTCGGGGAACGGCACCCAGGACGCAAAATACGTCGGGGTCACCCATGGATCACACAGGATGGATCCGGCCTCGGTCTGGATGTGAAATCCTGCGTGGCCGACGCTGGTGATCTGCATTGCAACCTCCGAAATCGTACTGCTGGTCAACTCAGCATAGTCGGCGCGATCAGGGCCAAATCGCGATCGAGGAGGCGGCCGGTTGTGACGTCATGCACGTCAGAGGTCGAAAGTGGGTTGTGAATCAGACCTGCCGGTGACGCGGACAACACTCTCTGTGCTGGCGTGTTCGCCGTATTTATTGGCGTTCGCGGGAGCTGTTTCAGCATTCCCGAAGACAGCCCCTAAGGCTAACCTAACAAGCATGACTCGACTCCTTTCTCCCTCCACGACCGATCGCGACTACTGGGCGATCGTGGACAACCTGACGCGACGCGGTTTCTTCGGCGTCGGCGCGGGCGTCGCTGCGGCCGCGTTTCTCGCCGCCTGCGGCAGCACGGAAAGTTCGACGCCCGAGAACGCGGAGACCTTCGAGTTCACGCGCGGCGACGAGAAGCTGATCATTCCGACGGACCCGCAGAACGTCGTTGCCCTCGACCCGCGGGACGGCCTCGAATTGTCGATCCTCGCCGGATACCCGGTGACCGCCTACCCGACCGGCGCAGCCGAACATCTACGCCGTGAGGTCCCGGATGCCACGGGTGTCGAGATCTTCGCCGAAGGTGCTTCGGATCCCAACTTCGAATACATCTCGACTCTCGGCGCAGACCTTCTCGTCCTCAGCGCCGGCTGGTGGGACACCGGGTCGTACGGCAACGACCGGATGCAGCAGATCGCACCGGTCCTGCCCGTCGGCAAGGACTTCACCCCGGAGTGGCGGAAGGTCATGTCGGACTTCCTCACCGGCATCGGGCGCAGCGATCGCGCCGAAGAAGTACTCGCCGAGTACGACGCCCATGTAGCTCAGGTCCGCCCGACCGTCGAACCGCTGATGGCCGGCAAGAAGGTTGCCTTCGTCGCCGCCGCGGAGGATCAGATCGCGTGGTTCCAGAACGATTTCCGCACCGCCGTCGCCGAGGACCTGGGATTCGAGGTGCTCCGTGAAGGCCCCGACCTTCGCGTGATGCTCGGATCGGAGCAGTTCAACCGTCTCGAAGAAGCCGACGTCATCTTCGCCTTGGATCGCAGCGCCTCCGGCAGCGTGTACACCTCGCCGACGTGGCAGCGTCTGCCCGCCGCGCAGGCTGGTCGAGTGATTCCCTTCGACTACTACAAGGCCGCGGGATACGCCTTGACCGCCAAGGTTCTCGTCGACGACTTGGCGGCCGGGGTCAAGCGGTAGAACCCGACCTTCGTCAACCCGACGGGCCCCGATCATTCGGCACCGGCGGCTCGTCCTGTCACGCGGTCCCGAAACTCGCGGAACGCTTGGAAACCACCGGTGAGCGCCCGCGCCAGTTCCTCGGCGCTGTCGACCCAGACGACGTCCTCCAACTCGGAAACGTCGTCGGGCTCGTGATTGCGCTGGGGAACGAGAAACGTCGGGTCACCCTGAGGGTTGACGATCAGGAACCCAGCCGCCGCGCAGAGGTCGTAGACGAACGCGCACTCGGCAGGCGACAGCGTCGCGTGGAAGATTCCACCACTGAGTGGATCGCTCTGCTCGAGCGAGTCGAGATGAAGGTCGGAGAAGGCCCCGTCGATCGTCAATGCCCTGTCGTCACGGTCGACGATCTCGCCTCCGTACGGGCTCTCGACCACGCGCAGCCCGTGCTGATCGAGGAAAGCGGCGACCGCCGCCCGATCAACATCGAGTTGCACGTCCTTCGTCACCGCATGAAGTGCAGCGAGAAACCCATCGATCCCCCTCGTCCATTCGCGACGCACGTGATGCGCTCGCCAGTACCTCGACAGCCGAGAAGCGTCAAAACTACCTCTCGAGTAGGGTCCGGATCGCCTCGACCACTTCGGCAGGCGCCTCTTCTGCCATGAAGTGACCTGCGGACAGCGTGCGGTGCTCGAGATCGGGCGCCCACGCTTTCCACAGGGCCTCGGCGTCGTAGCCGAGCATCGAGCCCCAGTCCTGCTGAATGACCGTGACCGGCATGTGCAGTTGGTTGCCCGCCTCCCGATCGGACTGATCGTGTTCGATGTCGATGCCTGCCGACGCCCGGTAATCGGCAACGATCGACGGCACCGCCTCCCGTGAGGCGCGCAGGTATTCCGCCCGCACGTCTACCGGAATCGCTTCGCGGTTCTGCGTCCACACGTCGAGAAAGTACTCGAAGAACGCATCGGCGCTGGCGCTGATCATCTGCTCGGGAAGACCAGGTGGCTGAGCCATGAGATAGAGATGGAACGCCACAGCAGCATTCGATCCATGCAGGATGTCCCACATATCCAGGGTGGGGAGCACGTCCAGCGAGCCGAGTTGCGTGATCACATCCGGATGATCCAGCCCCGCTCTGACGGCAACCAGTGCGCCACGATCGTGGCCGACGAGGGCAAACTTCTCGTGTCCCAATTTCCTGGCCACCTCGACGATGTCGGCAGCCATTGTTCGTTTGGAGTAGGTGTCCGGGTTTTCCTCGACCGGTTTGTCGCTGGCTCCGTATCCGCGTAGATCCGGGCAGATGACGGTGTGATCCGACGCCAAGGCAGTGGCTACGTGACGCCACATGAGGTGAGTCTGAGGGAAGCCGTGCAGAAGGACGAGTGGTGTTCCGCTTCCGCCGACCGCGACGTTGAGTCGTACTCCGTCTGCTGTGGAAATCTGCTGGTAGTCGAAGCCTGGAATGGTGATAGTCATCGATCGCTCTCGTTAGTCGGGGTGATGGCAGTTCGGGGTGATGGCAGGTCGGGGTGATGGCAATCAGCTTCGCCGCAGTCGATGAGCGTTCGATGAGCGCGATAGCGTGGGGAAATGCGAGACCACACATTTGAAGCCCCGGCTTTCGGAGTGCTCGGACCCGTGGTCGCGTGGAACGAGTCTTCACACCAGATCGATCTGAAGGGTCCACGACACCGAGCGGTCCTCGCTCGTCTCGTCGTCGCCCGCGGACGTGTTGTTCCCGTGGACGTGATTGTCGACGACCTCTGGGTCGATCCTCCGTCCGGCGCTACCAGCGCAATACGTACGTTCGTTTCCGCATTGAGGCGTGCGCTCGAACCGGATCGCGCGCCGCGAAAGAAGCCGAAAGTCATTGTCACCGAAGGGCCCGGTTACGCCTTTCATGCAGCACCCGACGCGGTCGACGCTTGGGAATTCGAAAGACTGGTGCGAGAAGCCGCAGATTCGACGCCGGCGCAATCACTCGAACTGCTCCGAACCGCGCTGCAACTGTGGAGAGGGCCGGCCTACGCGGAGTTCGCCGACGAGCCTTGGGCCCGAACGGAGCGATCGCGCTTGGAGGAACTGCGTCTGACTGCCGTCGAACGCTTGGCATCCGCGCAGCTCGATCTCGGGCGAGCTGCCGAAGCGATTCCCGATCTGGATGCCCACGTGACGGAACACCCTTGGCGCGAGGAGGGTTGGCGACTACTCGCTCTGGCGCTGTACCGGTCCGATCGTCAAGGCGATGCTCTGGCAGTCCTACGTCGCGCACGGAAGTTACTCGCCGAAGAGTTGGGCATCGACCCTGGTCCACGACTGAACGACCTCGAGTCCGACATTCTCCGCCGGGAAACCCGCCTGGATCCTGTAGGGGCAGAACAGATCTTCAGTCAGGTTTCGGCAGCGTACGACCGGACCGTAGCGGCAGGATCGAAATCGAGATTGGAGTCAACCGTCGGCCTCCTCCGAAGTTTGGCAGTTGCGGGCGGAAGCGGACTCGAGACTGCCCGAAACCAACGACTGACAATCATCGGCGCCGCTGAACAATTGGACGACGTCGAACTCACCGCGCGGATCATCGGCAATTACGACGTGCCCGGGATCTGGACGCGATCCGACGATCCTCGGCAGGCTACGCAGATCGTCGAGGCCGCTCAGCGCACTCTCGATCGACTTCCGGCCGGCAACGAACCCGCTCGGGCGAGACTGTTGGCGACAATCGCACTCGAATCGCGCGGACTGCCCGGTCATCACGGTCTCGAATGTGCCCGTGCCGCAGTACAGATCGGTCGCGCTCTCGACGATCCAGGGCTCCTGGCCTTCGCTCTGAACGGATTGTTCATGCAGACGTTCTGGACTAACGGTCTGGCCTCCGAGCGCGACGACATCGGCCGTGAACTGGTCGACCTCGCCATTCGACACGGCCTGGCTACCTTCGAGATCCTCGGCCATCTGATCCGCATGCAAGCCCTCAGCGCCCTTGGGCAATTCGATGCAGCCGAGCTACATGCCGAGACCGTTGATCGATTGGCCGGACGTCACGAACGCCCGTTGGCAGCGGTGTTCACCACCTGGTTTCGCGCTATGCGTACTGCCGCTGCCGGCGCGGAGGCCGCGCACTGCGAGAAGCTGTACGAAGCTGCGGCGGTCAATCTTTCCGATGCCGGCATGCCGGGTCTCGCGGACGGCATACTCCCTCTCGCAATTCTCGCCCTCCGCGTATGGCGGGGACTGCCGGCGATTTTCGACCCGACCACGCAGTGGGGCCCGTACGAACCCTGGGCCCGGCCACACCTGCTCATCGCACAGGGGCAGACGAACGAAGCAGCGAAGGCCGTCGAGGCATTGCCGGACCCGCCCGAAGACCTACTCTCCGAGGCACTGTGGTGCTTGACTGCCGCAGCGGCGACTGCGGTCGGCGACCGTCGAGTCAAGGAGCGTGCGCGAGCGGCGCTCCTACCTGCCGCCGCCGAAATAGCCGGCGCCGGAAGCGGAATGCTCACCGTAGGACCCGTCTCGCACTACCTGGCCGAATTGGAGCAGGGCTGAACCGTCAGGTGAATGCAATCACCGTCTCACCCCACGCCTCCCGGATCTCGCGGTCGAGATCAGCGACGACGGCATCGCGTTTGTCGATCAACAGTGTCGAGCGTGTGTCGGTGTCGTAAGTGGGCCACCCCGGGTCCGCACCCAGTTCGCGATCGTCCCCGGCGTCGTAATCGCCTGCAGCTCTGGCAAAGTCCAACCACCTCGCCTGCATGCGCTCAGAGACATGACGTGCCGCGCTCAAGCCACCCAACTTGTAGGTAATGTCTCGTGCCCCGTGGTTGATGTTGCCGAAGACGTAGGCAAGTTCGGTGCCGTGGGTCGCACCGATCTTCAGCGCCTTGAGCATCGGCGGCGCGTAGTCGAAGCGATACAACCACGTCGGCGCAACCTTGCTGTGCGCCTCGGCGATCCACAACGTAGGCAGCCGGAATCCGAAATCACGGGTCAAACCGAGACCGGCGCCCAGCTTGGACAGTCCCGAATACGCGCCTTCGATTTGAGAATGATCCGGTAGCTCGAGTCCTGGATGCTCGTCGGCGATCTCCGCGAACATCGACGTGATCACGACGGGATCGATCGGCATCAACGGCGACTTCATCATCCGGAAGAGCGAAGATTCGTCCTTGTTGGTTCCGATGATCAGCGGAATCGGGTGTGCATTGCCGTGACGGAACGCGCGCACCGGGTAGTCAGGGAGCAGATCACCGTCGACGATCGGCGCGAACGCCAAAGTGCCAGGCGTCTCCTGGGGGACGCGAGCAAACAGTTCGTCTGACGGCCCGATCAAGTCTTCGGCAGACGTGGACCGCAACAGACCCAGATCGCTTCCGCCGCTGAAGATCTCGAGAAACAGCTTCGCGACGATCTCACCACGTTCACTACCGTACACCGAAGTGGCGGGCGAACTTTCGGCAATAGCGCGATGAAACAGGCCGCGAGCGGACGGGACGGTCATCAGCGTCGTCACCGCGCCGCCACCTGCCGACTCGCCGAACAACGTCACTTTGTCGGGATCGCCACCGAAAGCCGCGATGTTGCCTTGAACCCATTGCAGCGCTGCAATCATGTCGCGGAGAGCGACATTGGGCTCGAAGGTATGTTCACTCGAATTGAAGGACGAGAAATCGACGAAGCCGAACACACCGATGCGGTAGTTGATCGAGACGACGACAACGTCGCCGTTCTCAGCCAATGTGGTTGCGTCGAAAAGTGGTTGGCTGGACGCTCCGCGGAAATACGCTCCGCCGTGAATCCAGACCATCACCGGTTTACCCGGCGCATCAGAACCGACGGGGCCCGGTGCCCACACGTTGAGGAACAGGCAGTCTTCGTCCATCGGAACGTTCTCACCGAGCGGGATCATCGCGAGTCGACTTTGCGGCTCACACGGCCCGAATTCTGTTGCGTCCTGGACCTCGGTCCATGGCTTCGGCGGAACCGGCGCGCGAAATCGCAGCGGACCGACCGGAGGTGCCGCGTAACGAATCCCCTTCCAACTCGACACCGAGCCTTCCGTCGATCCTCGAACCGGCCCGTACGTTGTCTCGACTACCGGCGCTTCGCTGGGTGTGATCGTCATTCGATTTCTCCTCGAAAACAAGTTGCTACTTCGACAGGGCTTCGACAACGTGCGAGAGTTCCAATGCTGCCAGCATCAGGAACAAAACGGTCATGATTGCTGCATTGTGGCGGATCAGAATGCTTTTGGTGGCGCTCAGTGCATCGGTCACCTTCGCCGGGGGCACGGCAGCCAATGCTGACAGCACGATCAAAGCGATGGACGCCGCTACCGCGAACAGAACGGAGTACGCGACCACTGATACCCAGCCGAGGTGCCCGCCACCGATGATCGAACCTGCCTTGAGTTCGAGCGGCAGGTTCTTCGCGTTGGGTACGGTCAACAACAGTCCCAGAACCGCAGCTTTGGCCGGTTGCATCGAGTCGATCTGTGCCAGCCACGACGGCATCGCCGGCTCGGCATCGTCTTTCGGACGGCCACGCCAACTCGAGTACGCGAGCGCCAGAAAACCGACAGTGAACACGACGGCGAACACCGTCTGGACGGTATGCGCGCTGCCGCTGGACTTCGATTCCACTCCGGTGGTCGAGAGTGCCGTCGCTGCTGTGATCGCTGTCGCGGCCAGCACGATGCTCGCGGTGTACGCGAATGCATTTGCCTTCGCCCGAGTGGACAGCAGGATCGCGATGATCGCAACCAGAGGAATCGGGCTGATGACGACGCCGGTGGCGAGTGGGATGAGCTGCGCAGTAATCGATTCCATTTCTGCGACCGTACAAGCGGCCAATCCGGCCATTGGCGAAACGTTCGGCCTCCACGACATCGCCACTCACGGTGTCACAGAAGCACGGCTGTGAGGACCACCCGGTATTCCTCTTCGACAAGTTCGAGGGACGTTACCGTACCGGCGAGCGATTCAAGCCCGATCCCTGAGTCCCGAGCCACCGGCAGCCGACCCGGCGAACTGATCCGCACTACTACCGCCCGAGCATCGGAGAGTGTCACCTCGAGGGAGACGGGCCCTCCTGCACCGTGTTTCACGGCGTTGGTCAGGCCCTCCGACAGGATCTCCACCACGCTGTCGAGCCGAGCGGAGCCGGAACCGATCACCGCCCAGACTTCGTCGTCGACGTGACTGACGACCGGAATTGCGTAGCGCCACACCGTGACAAGATCATCGATACGCTTTCGGGCATCGGAGTCAGCCGGCTGATCGGATGACGCAGACAGGTCGCTTTCCAAGCCGTCGAGAATGTGGGCAATGGTTGCCGCAACATCGACTGGGCGACCGGCAACGCTGCCCGAAGACCATGCGGCCGCTACGAGTTCGCCCTGCACCGACGAGTGCAACAACCTGGCCAGTCCGCGTCGGGTGTGCATGAGCTCGGCATGGATACGAGCTGCATCGAGCGCTTGCCGGCTCAGGGCGCTGCGGAGTTGACGCTCCTCGTCCTGACGCTGCGTATCCGCAGCCCTGATCAGGCAGACGGACAGCGCAACCAACGGGTAGACGGCCATCGACGAGAGATAGAAAGTCGGGGTACGGCCGAACACCGTCAGGAGCAGCCACGTCGCGGTACTGCTGATCAGCGCACTCGAGCAGTACACCGCAGAAAGAGTCGCGATCCGTCTCAGAGGGCCGTCTCCGCTGCTGACAACTCGGCGAGCGCACGCATTGCCACCGACGAAGAGCCAGAAACCGACGCCGAGCTGGACCGCCGTGAACGTCACGCCGTAAGTCGTGAGCAGGTAGACGGTCACCAGTGCCGTGTACGCGAACACCGGTACGTACAGTGGCGCCGGTTCAACGCTGCGTACGACGCCGATCAGTCGATCTCTCGCCGTCAGCCGCACAGTCGGCGTCGGTGATTCGATCGGGGGAATCTCCCGGAACAGTCGATGACTCATCGGGCGAACCACGTCGTCGGAGATTCGCTTCAAGAGCGCTGCTCCTCGTACGCCCTCGAGTTCCGTTTCAGCAACCGCGTGCATGACTGTCTCGATACTGCGCTCGAGCTCTCGCCGACACTGCGCACGGGTTTGGTCGAGGCGGAATCGATCCCGGGTCTGTTGGAGTTGGACGGCGGCCCCGGCAACCTTCAAACTCCGTTGCAGCGCGAGGCGGTCACGGAGAGCGCTTACCAGTACGGCGGTCAACGACAAGAAGACAACGCTGCACACGACGTTGAGTCCCACCCGGACGAGCATCGGTCTGGGGTCGACGGGGAGTTCGAGCGAGCGGGTGATCGCGTCGAGGACGAACGGGCGGATCGCGCCGATCATTGCGAACAGGGCCAGGGCTGCGAGCTGCGATCGGTGTGCTGCAAGAACAGCCCTCGCCATCAGCAGCATCAGCCCGACGACGCAGTGGGTCGCGAAGGCGCCGACTGCCATCACGCCTACTTCGCGCACCCCGGTACACAGGTAGTAGTTGGCCATCACGGTCACCGCGAACGGCAGCGTCAGAATCCAGGACCACTTGGTGACGATGTTCCGATCACCGAGTCGAAGCCACCACTCGCGCGGGTTCACACCGAGTCGGTCACTTCGGGCACACCGAAATGGCGGATGAAGATACTCGCAGCAAGCACTCGCGGATTGGTGGACGAATCGTGCGTCAATCCCAGGCTCTCGAGAGTGCGCGCGATGAGCTTCTCCACACCTCGGATCGAGGACCCACGATGCGCTGCGATTGCGCTGTTCGACCACCCGAGCGAGATGTAACGCAGAAGATCGAGCTGTGATCTGGTGAGGCTCGACAAGGCGGAGTCCGGATCACTCCCGAGCGCCGGTGGCTCGGTTTCCGTCAACGCGGCCTCCACTACGCCGATCAACTGATCCGCCGACTGGACAGCCGCCTTGTCCACGAACAGCGATTTCGGCGGCACACCCGCAGAACCTGGCGCTGTCGATGCGTTGGGGTAGTTCGTCAGGAACACGATCGCGCAATGCGGAGCCTTCACGGTGACGATGTTCGCGAGATCGACGCCGTTCGGCCGCACGCCAAGGTCGATGTCCGTGACCAAGAGGTCAGGATCGAATCCGTCGAACTCCGTGAGCGCTTCGACCGCCGATCCGGCCGTACGGACCACGAACCCGGCGTGTGTGAGCGTGTCACCGACGAGCGCACGCATCAGTGGTTGGTCTTCCACCACCAACACCCGTCGCACCCACTGGCTGGTCTCCATGACCAGAGATTAACCGTTGGGAGAGTGCGTATTCGACCGAGCAGGTGGTGACGGATTCCGAGTAACACGGCAGTTATCAACCATGCGGGTTCCAAGCATTTCGCCCGATATGTCCCAAGCGTCGGAGCGCAGGGTGTTCCGAGTACACACCCCTTCGACCATCAGGACGGGCCATGACCGCACCGATCACCCCGAAGAACACCGCAGTACGACGAGCCACTTTGCTGGCAGTATGCGTGAGCACCGCAATGCTCATGCTCGACATCGCCGTCGTCAACACCGCCCTGCCGTCGATCGCATCCGATCTCGATACCGGAGTCAGCGCCCTGCAATGGGTGATCGACGCGTACACGCTGGCATTGGCGACGGTGGTTCTCAGCGCCGGATCGTGGGCAGACCGACGGGGTCGACGCCATGTTTTCATCATCGGCATTCTGTGGTTCACCACGGCATCTCTGTTCTGCGCTCTGGCGCCGAACATCTGGGTGCTCGACCTCGCGCGGGCCGCTCAGGGTATCGGCGGTGCCGTACTCTTCGCCTGCTCATTTGCCTTGCTGGCGGACGTGTTCGAGAAGGGTCCCCAGCGCGCGACTGCTCTGGCTGCATACGGCGCCACGATCGGGGGCGCGTTTGCCGTCGGCCCACTGGTGGGCGGGTTGCTCACCGAGTTGTTGGATTGGCGCGCAATCTTTTTGATCAACGTTCCGATCGGGTTGATCACACTGGCGATGACGGTGCGGTGGGTTCCCGAGTCACGCGATCCTCGGCCTCGCCGCGCGGACGTGCCCGGGCAGATTCTGGTGTCCACCGGCCTGGCAGCTCTGGTGTTCGGTTTGTTACGCGGTAACGAGGATGGGTGGTTCGAGCCGCAGCCGATGATCGCCGCGGTGATCGCCGCGGCCGCCATGATCGGTTTCTCCCTGCACGAGCTTCGTACCACCGAGCCCATGCTGCCCCCACATCTGCTCGCCAATCGGGCCTTCGCCGGAGCGCAGATCGCAGCGTTCTCGATCTCCGCCTCCCTGTTCGCGGTGTTCGTCTACACGACCATCTACCTGCAGAACGTGCTGCATCTGTCTCCCGTGGACGCCGGCCTGGTGTATCTACCGGCGACGATAGCGATGTTCGTCGTCGCGGGCGCCACCGCGAAATTGGACGGGCGCATCCCCGTCTCGGTCTCGTTGACGTGCTCGCTTCTACTCGTCTCGGTGGGGCTGGTCATGATGACCGTCGTCGACGTGACCAGTTCGCCGTACGCGATACTTCCCGGATTTGTTGTCGCGTGCGTGGGGGCCGGGGTGTTCAACCCCGTCATGAGTGGGTTGGTTCTGGGCGAAAGCACTTCGAACCATTCCGGATTGGCCGCAGGGATCAACGACGCGTTCCGGCAGACCGGCATCGCAGTCGGGGTTGCCGTGCTCGGCGCCTTCCTTCCGGCGCAGTCGATGCTGCCCGGCGGACCACCGGACGACTTTGTCGGTGGACTTCGGTTGGCACTGTTTGTCGCAGCCTTCATCGCAGCTCTCGGTGCGTTGGTCTGTGCGGCGACGCTGCGCACTACCAGCGTCAACCAGACTCTCTCCGAGGAATCCGAGCAGATGTTGACGAGAACTAGTTGACCGTTTTGTCCTGCATGTATGAATTTCGCTCCTTAGAATCGAACCGTCCTGCGTCCGCAGGTACGAGGGGAAACGGATGATCTATCGACTGCTCGGGCCGTTGGAGGTCGCACGGGGTCCGGCGACGAGCGACGTGATCGATCTGGGCCCTCGAAAACAACGAACGGTCCTTGCCGTTCTACTGCTCAACCGTGGTCGCGTCGTCTCCACCGACCGGCTGATCGATGCTCTCTGGCACGACGACGCACCGGCGAGTGCGATGGCAAGCATCCAGGCGTATATCTCCAACCTGCGCCGAGCGCTACGCGTCGAAACCGGTACGGCGTCACCGATAGTGCGTCAATCGCCGGGCTATGTCCTCGAGGTCGCTCCGGCAGACGTCGATCTGTCGGTGTTTCTCGACGACGCCGAAACGGCGCGACAACACGCTGAGAACGAACGGTGGCAGGAGGCTTTGACGACCGCTGACCGTGCCCTCGCCTCGGTCCGGGGGCAGCTTCTGGACGACCTGAACGACGCGCACTGGGTGGAGGTGGAAGCCGCAGCCTTCGAGGAAGTGCGGACCGAGTGCCGGGAGACCCGGATAACGGCGCTTCTGGCTCTGGGGCGCCTGGCACCCGCGCTGGTCGAAGCTGCTCAACTCTGTGGCGAGTACCCGTTCCGCGACCGGACCTGCTGGCTGCGAATGGTTGCCCTGCATCGGGCGGGCAGGTCACCGGAAGCCTTGGAACAGTTTCGATTACACGCGTCTCGGCTCGACGCCGAGCTGGGACTGGAGCCCGGCGGGGAGCTGACAGCATTGCAAGGCGCGATCCTGCGCCACGAACCCGGCCTGGCCGCCTGGCCGCGCACTCCGGGATGGACGGGGGCCGAACAAGTGTCGGTCCCGGCTTCTCCCCCAGCCGTAGCAGCGATGCCCGAGACGGACTCCTCACGCTTGTTCGTCGGGCGCGACGCTCAGACGATTGTCGCCGACAAGATGCTCGACGACGTTCGCCGTGGCTCACCTCGCTGGTTGATCTTGACCGGCCCCGCCGGCATCGGCAAGACACGATTCGCCGAGGAGTGTTCGTCGAGAACAACGTCCATTCGAGGAGCCACCGTCTGGGCACGTTGCCCGGAGGACGACGGAACGCCGCCGTGGTGGCCGATCCGCCGACTGGTTCGGGAACTCGGAGCCGACGCCGATTTCGTACTGACGCCGCCGACGGACATCGATCCGGACGAAGCGAGATTTGCCGTCTACGAACGGGTTCGCACCACCATCGAAGCTGCGGCGAAAGATGCACTGTTGACCGTCGTCATCGACGACATTCAATGGGCCGATCCCACGTCCCTTCGTTGCCTGACCTACCTGGTCGGCGCAATGACCAGTGCCAGAGTCTGGTTCGTGTCGACGCTCCGAGACTCGGAAGTCGGGCCGGCGGTGCGCAAGTTCGAGGAAGCCGTACTCCACGGCGAAGGAAACCGAACCATGATTGTGCCGGCGCTCGCGCAGGGCGAGGTTGCAACACTCGCAAGGTGCGTCTCCGGGGACACGCTCGACGACGCGGAGGCGCGAACCCTGGCGGAACGAACCGGCGGCAACCCGCTGTTCGTCTCGGAGTACGCCAGGCTTCCCCGGAACGAGCGACTGGGCGACGGCATCCCCGTCGCCGTTCGATCTGTCCTCGGTCGACGGCTTGCCGCAGTGGAACCGGCAGTGTTGCACGCTCTTCGGGTTGCCGCAGTTATCGGCGACGCCATCGAGGTGTACACACTGGCCGCAGCCACCCGTCTCGATGTCGACACTCTCGCCGACCATCTCGACGCGGCTGCTGATGAACGAATCATCGTCGCGGACTCGGCAAACGGCGGTTACGTCTTTGCTCACGGCCTTCTCCGAGACGAAGTCCTCGAAGCGATACCCACGCTTCGTCGCCAGCGGATACATGCCCGAGTTGCCGAAGTGCTCGAAAATTCCTCCGATCCGGACCGGCTGAGCCGCCGCGCGCAACATCTGATGTCAGCACTTCCCCTGGTCGATCCACTCGTCGTTCTGGAGGCATGCACGGCTGCAGCTCAGGATGCGACCGATCGGTGGAGTTCGGAGACCGCGGCCGAGTGGTGGGAGGCAGCTGTCCGCGCGTTCGACTTACTTCCCGTGTCCCAGCAATCCGCTGACGATCGGGACGACCTGCTGGTGGCCAGAGTCGAGGCCCTCGCCCGCGCAGGTCGAGGGCAGACAGTTCTCGACGTCGTCAATGCCGGTCTCCTCGAGGCTGTTCGGGAGGGGCGAACCTCCGCCGTCGGACGACTGGCAGGCGCATTACTTCGGGCCGCCGGTGCGTGGCCGTGGGTTTCCTACGGTACCGATCCGGGACCACTGCTCGAACGGCTCGCGGCGGTCGAGCCCTTGGTCGAGAACGACAGGTCAGCTCACGCACGGGTTCTTGCTGCGCTGGCGGTGGGAAGTTGCTACCACCCCGAAGCCGAGATCCCGAATCGATGGAGCGCCCGTGCTCTCGACATCGCCCGCGAACTCGACGATCCGGATGTGATCGCGGACGCGCTGCTCGGACGGATTCTGCTTTTCTCCGGAGTCGCGGTGCACAGCGCGGAGTCCATGCGCCTACTGCGCGAGCTTTTCGAACTGCCGCACCAACAATCGCGTGTCGACAGCGTCGTCGCACACGCCGTCGCGAGCATGACGGAGATGAATCTGGCCAATGTCGATGCCGCCGTCAAACACGTCAGGCAGGGGATCATCGGCTGCGAGCTACTGAGACTCCCGGTGGTTCGGGTCCAATTACGCTGGATGGAAGCAACTCTCGCCGAATGGTACGGAGACTTCGCGCAAGCCCGCCGGCAGTACGAGACGGCCAGGCAGATCCATCTGCAAACGGAGTTGTACACGGCTGGCAGCGCAGATCTGGCGTTCAACACTCTGGAATGGGAGCGAGGTGCGTTGGCAGAATCTGATCCCGGTGTCGTGGAACCTGATTCGTGGACCATCGCCATCGACGCCGCCCGAGGCGAGCGCGAGGCCACTTCCGAAGGCATCAAGAAGTGGCTGATCAATCGCGGGCCACAGACGTGGACGACATTGGGACACCAGACACTACTTGCACGCGTCGTGGCAGATCTGGAACTGGTCGAATACGCCGACACGTTCATCGACCTACTCTCGCCACACACCGGCTGCATCGCAACGGTGGGCCATGTCGGTGAACTGGGCTCGGTCGCCGAAGCCTCCGCGCGTCTGCACGCGCTTCTCGGTCACGTCGAGCAGGCATCGACTCTCCTGGATCAGGCCGAGAAGATCGCAACTGGCTCCGGCGGAGCACCAACACTGCTGCGCTGTCGACTGCTTCGGGCGCAGCTCCGAGAGCCGTCCGCCGAACGTGAACGGGAGCTGACGGAAGTGGCGGCCGAATCGGAGACACTCGGCATGCGGGGCGTAGCTGAACGAGCGCGATCGACATGGCCCTGAACTGCGAGAATGCGCTTGGATAAAACTTGGATCCGCTCGGGATACATACGTCAAGAACCACCCAAGCCTGTTCGGACATCCTTCCCTTGACCGAAAGACGGATGAGGAAAGGAAGACCATGAACCTTCAAACCCCCACGCTCGACGCCGCGGTCGAATCACTGCGCGCAGAGGTGACCGGCTCCGTTTCCCTGCCTGGCGAAACGGGATACGAGTTGGCGATTCCGTGGAATGCAGCGGTTCCCGTCGCGCCTGGCGCTGTGGTGGCAGTCGAGAGCGCGCAAGACATTGTCGCAACGGTGCGATTCGCGGCGAAGTTGGGTCTGCGCGTCGGTGTTCAGCGCACCGGCCACGGCGCGGTCCCTCTCGGCAGTGACGTTCTCCTCGTCCACACCGGCAGGCTCACGGAGTGCGTCGTCGACCCCGAAAACCGCACTGCCCGAATCGGCGCGGGCTTGATCTGGCAGGACGTCATCGACGCTGCCGCACCCCACGGCTTGGCGCCACTGGCAGGTTCTTCACCCACGGTCGGAGTCGCCGGCTTCCTCACCGGCGCCGGCATCGGCCCGATGGTGCGCACGTACGGGCTCTCGTCGGATCACGTTCGTTCGTTCGACATCGTCACCGGCAGTGGCGAACTCATTCATGTCACCCCCGACGAACATGCCGAATTGTTCTGGGGACTGCGCGGCGGCAAGGCCACACTGGGCATTGTCACAGCCATCGAGATCGACCTACTACCGGTCACCCACTTCTACGGCGGTGCACTCTATTTCGACGGCGCAGATGCAAGCGCGGTCGCGCACGCCTGGCTGGACTGGTGCGCCGACCTGCCTGAGCACAGCTCGACCTCTCTTGCCTTTCTGCAACTTCCACCCCTTCCACAGGTTCCGCCACCGCTGGCCGGCAGGCTCACCGTCGCGGTCAGATTTGCAAGTCTTGCCGAGGAATCCGATGCCAAGTCACTGATCGACCGAATCCGTTCAATCGCAACGCCCTTGATCGACGCAGTCGGTGTGCTGCCTTATGCCGCCCTCGGGGCAGTGCACGCCGATCCCGTCGACCCGATGCCGACGCACGAATCCACGGCATTGACCAACGAGCTGTCACACGAGGCCGTCGACGCATTGCTGGCCGCTGCCGGCCCCGGATCCGGTTCACCCCAAACCGTCGTCGAATTACGTCTCCTCGGGGGCGCCCTCGCACGGGAACCTGAGCACCGCAGCGCCTTCTGCCATCGTGACGCTGCCTTCTCGCTGTTCACCGTCGGAGTTCTTGCCCCACCGATGGTCGACGCGGTAGTCCCGCACGCCGAGACTCTCGGACGAACGATGGCGCCATGGACGAACGGGCATGCACTGCCCAACTTCGCGCCGAGCGTCGACCCGGAGAAGATCGCCCGCACCTACGACGAGGACACCGCTCACTGGCTGAGCGCTTTGGCGGACACGCATGATCCGCAGGGAGTCCTGGCCGTCGGTCAGGTCATGCGCCGGATCTCCTGAACTTCGCCAACTCTCGCAACCGGACCAGATCCCAGGCGTGCCGGGGGCGACGGATACCCGGTCGATCTCGGGGGACTCTGACCCTCAGCGCCTGCGGACTGACCGTGCATCTGACCGGAGTTGGCATCACCAGCGCCTCGCCGTCGACGCCGACCGGAATCTCGTCGGTGTCGGCGTCGACGATCACCTCGAATCCGGTGCCCTGAGCCAGACCGTGTTGATGCGCCCGATGGAGCAACCCGATGGCCTGACGGGCACTGCTGACGGAGATCGCGACGATTCCGAGAGTGCCCCGGTCCAATCGCGGCCGATGACCGAGCCCCGCCAGGTCGTTCATCTCGTACGGGCCGTTGCTGACCAGCACAGCCTGTGGACCCACCGCGGACACGCTCGGGGAGCGCGCGGTCAGCACCGCTCCGGCACGTCCGGCGAGGAGATCCGGGAGCATCTGCAAGAAGGTGCTGGTCTTGGCGTCGCGGTACTCCGGACTCTGGACTACCTCGGCGTACGCCCCGAACGATGCGTTGTTGACGAAAGTTCGACCGCCGACGTTTCCCAGATCCACCGTGACCTCGACGCCGTCGACGAGCGCGTCGAGGCACCGAGATGGATCCTCGAGATCGAGCCCCAGATCCGCGGCGAAGTGGTTGCGCGTTCCCGCACTGACGACGAGGAAGGGCAGGTCGTGTTCGGCCGCGACAGCAGCAACCAGTGCCTGCGTTCCGTCGCCACCGGCAACACCGAGTAGGTCGGCGCCGTCCGCGACCGCCTGCCTGGCCAAGGCCGTCACGTCGATCTTCTCGGGCCCCTCGAGCAGTGCGACCGTGGCCCCCCGTTCCTCGGCCTTGCGTTTCAAGTCGAACTTCTCGACCTTGCCACCGCCGGAGTTCGGGTTCATCACGAAGAACGGTTTGACGGGCGGCGGTGCAGTTCGCTCGACAACCGGCAATTCCTTCTCCTCCCCCTCCAAGGCGGTGCGAGCGAAGATACCGGCTACGACGAACAACCCGATCGCAAGGAGCACCACCCACAGGAGGCGTTCTCGGACCAGGAAGGTGAGCACCACGATCGGCGTCAGAACCGCCACGGCCAACGAGAGCCAGCGGAGGAATCCGCGGGTGGTCAGAAACCAGTACACGGCTACGACGCACACGACCACCCCACCGATTCCCAGGATCAGCATGGTCAAGGTTTTCAGTCCGGCGAAGATCAGGAGCACCGCGACTGCAAGAACCAGGGCCGCGAAGGCTGCGCGCGCCAACCAACTCTGTTTCGACGAGGGCCGATCCGTGTGGGCAGAGGTCGTCATCGAGCCACCTCCCCGCGATTGTCATTTCGGCCGGTACTTCGACGCTATCCCTTCGAAGCAGGCCAGTCACCTACCGGCAAGAATCTCGCGATCGCGCACTGCTACTTTATGACGACACCTCGTCATAAAAAGGAGTAGCCGTGACAACACCGACGTCCGAAGCGTGGGAATCCGCCGAAGGAACCCTGACCGGCATTCGGAAAGCCGGACTCCACGGACTGCGTTGGACGGCCTGGTTGGCCGGCGCGACAGGTCTCGCACAATTGGTGTCGATCGGGCTGAACTTCACCGACACTGTCAGCGGAATCGTTCCGGCCACGTACCCGCCTGTAGATGTGGCGTGCAGCGTCGTCGCGCTCGTTCTTCTGGTCAGCCTGCTTGTCGGCCGCCCCAACGGTCCCGCGATGTTGTCGAGTCTCGCCCTCCTCATGGCCATGCTGATGGCGCCCACCCTTCACAAACACGCACCCGAGTCGCTCTGGCTGGCGGCGGCACACGCCGTCTCGGTCGTCGCCGTCATCACGCTGTCCGTGATGACTTCGCGGTTCTCCAGTGCCGAGTTGGATCGGTCGTGACACCGGATTCACCCCTCTCGCTTGCAGCTGAGGAATGGATCACTGATCTCACTACCGCGGAGATGGAGCGATTGCGCAAACGCACGACGCTCACACTCGCCGAAGAGCAAGAGGTCTGCCGATCCGTACGCTCGATCGCGCAGCAGATGATGCTCGCACCCGTCTCGATGTGGCAAGGTGATCCGCGCCTTGTTGCCGACCTGTTCGACCTCCCCGTGACCGTGAATCAGACCCAGGAGGATCGACCATGCCGAAGTTGACCGGTGGTGCGACAACCGCTGAGCACAAAATCGCCACCCGAGAAGCCATGTTGGACGCGTTCATTCGCGAACTTCACGAGCAGGGCTGGCAGAACGTGAAGCTGCAGACGGTGGCCCAGGCGGCCGGCGTCTCGCGGACAGCGGTGTACAACTACTTCCCCGACAAATCCGCGTTACTGCTCGCCTGGTCCACCCGCGAGATGGATAGATTCCTACTCCTGGCCGAGCGTGAACTCGCGGACCGCGAGAATCCTGTGGACCGACTCGAAATCCTCGTCAAACTGACACTCGTCGAGTTCTCACTGCAACGATTCACAGGAATCGCGTTGGTCGAATTGTTGTCAGCGCAGGATCGCGAAAGTTTCCTCGAACATATTGTCCCGCTGTCGGTTCTGGTCGAACAGCTCGTCCAGGAAGGTGTCGACGCCGGTGTCTTTGTCGATTCCGATGCTGCCGCATCCGCGCAACTCATCCTCGCCTGCGTGGAAAGCCGACGCCCGATGCTCATGGCCGGCGACCGAGTGGACGCCGTCGTAGCGACCACCGTCCCGTTCATCATGCGCGCGTTGGGCGTTGCGTGGCCGACTTCCCTCGCGGCCGAACCCTCCGATCGCTCTGCTCACGATCGGTAGGATCGCAGATATGCATTTCGACCTCCCGCCCATCGATCAGCAAGCCGAGCGATTGATCGAACTCGGTGTTCACGAGATGGCCGGACTTTCTGCCGGCGATGTCAGGGAGGCCGCAACCGGGCACGGTGATGTCGGACTACTCACCGTGCACGAAAAACTGGCTCCGGCTTCAGTTCTGACTCCGCTGCTCGAGCTCGAGAACAAGCGCGGATTCATAGTCGTCGACATGGCGGACGTCGATCTGTTCACCCCCACCGAGCAGTCAACGCTGCCCGAAAGCCCATTACATCTGCTCAGTGGAGTCGACCGCGGGGATCACCTGGCCAACTGGAGCCCGGACGAAGCATTGCCCGCAATCGTCGACGCAGACCGTACGCCGCTGACGCTTACCGAAGGCATCCACTGGCTGTTGCAGCGCCCCGACATTCTCGAACGCGGAAAGTGTTTCATGACCATCGGCTCCCGACTGCGCAAACCTGACGGATCCTTCGACACCAGAACTCCCGCCGTGTGGATCAGCAACGGAACCGGTCGCGACGGCAAAGACAACCGCAACGCCCCGAAAGTCGGGTGGTGCTGGTGGGGTAACCGCCACACGTGGTTGGGGTTCGCATCGGCGAGCGACCGGGTACCGCTCCCGAACTAGAGCACGGTTGCGCGGTCGAATCGGTACCGATCCTTCCACGGCATCTCGGCCTCGAGCATTGCAGCGGCAGAAAGTAATTCCGCGTCGCAACCCCATTTCGCCGAGATCATCACGCCGAGTGGAACGCCGTCTTCCGTCCAACCGAGTGGCAGACTGATCGACGGGAAACCGGTTGCATTGGCGACGACGGTGTTTCCGGTGAAAGCGACCATGTCGATCAGTTCGGTCGCGGGATCTTCGTCGTTGCGCAACTCCCCGATCGCAAGCGGCGGCTTCGTCACAGTCGGAGTGACAACAAGGTCGGCGTCGGCGTAGTCGAGACTCCATCGCCGCGCCCAGGCCTGAACAATACCGATTGCCGCGGCCAGCTCACCCGAAGACACCTGGTTTGCTTGAACTCGCAAGTGCTGCACTATCGGACGCAGAAGGTGTTCGTACTCCTCCGGGATCGGCTTGGTTCCCGCCAAAGACGAGAACATCTTGACGAAAGCATCGATGAAAATGTCATCGCGAGCCTGCGGTCGCTCGAACACGTTGTGACCCAGACCCTCCAACACAGACCCAACCTTCGATACAGCAGCCGAGAGCTGCGCATCCACGGCTCCGCCGGAGACCGATCCGTGAGCAAGAGCGACGGTCAAGGGGCGAGCCCGAACTCCCCCAGCCTGTACGACGAACTCTTCGAACGACTTCGGCCGAGACGGGTGGATAGTTCCGGCGCCAGGTCGCGTCGCCAGAACGTCCAGCAGCGCAGCGGTATCGCGAACTGTCCGGGCGATCGGCCCCTTGCTCGCAAATCCGAAGTTGTCATGCCCCGCCACGCCCATCGTGATCAAACCGCGGCTCGGCTTGAGGCCCACCACTCCGCACGTACTTGCCGGCGAACGCAACGAACCGGCGGTGTCACTTCCCTGCGCAAACGGCACCAGACCAGCGCCGACGGCGGCAGCAGCGCCGCCACTGCTGCCGGCGGCACTCCGCGTGCGATCGAACGGACTGCGAGCAGGCGGAGCGACTTCCGGCTCGGTGTAACAGGCTGCCCCGAACTCGGGCACCGTCGTCTTACCGATGTCGATCAACCCACCTTCTCGGATCGCCTCGACGATCTCGTCGTCAGCGTCCGGCACGAAGTCGCGAAAGAGCGCCGATCCGAAGGTCGTGCGAATGCCGCGCGTTGCGTCGAGGTCTTTGATTGCCGTCGGAACGCCGAACAGGCGCGGAAGGGGCCCGGCGTCCCGCTCGTCCAACCTGCGCTGCGCTTGTTCGGCGAGGGCGACTGCGTGCTCCCCGGCGATCGTCGTGAAGGCGCCGACGTCATCGGAAGTGGTCGCACGGTCGACGAAGTACCTGGTGACTTCGGGAATCGAGACCTGTTTGGCGGCGATAACACCGGCAAGTTCGACGGCGGACAGTTGATGGAGATCGGTCATCGGGCAGCGCTCCTTGGAGGTCGATGGACACTTGTAATTTCGATACGCGTATCGCTATTGTTGTCAGCATGGTATCCGAATCCACCAGCTCTGCAAGGGCTGGTCGACCAAAAGCATTGAGTCACAGACAGATTCTTGATGCCGCGGCAGAGATCGCCGATACGGACGGCCTGGATGCGGTGTCATTTCGAGTGCTCGCCGAACGACTCGGCATATCGCCGATGTCCGTCCACCGCACAACCGGCGGCATCGACGCCTTGAGGCGAGATCTGATCTCGACTCTCGTAGGCGAAGCCGTCTCGTCGATCGACTGGCCGACCGACTGGCGCGGGGTTGCCCGCACGTTCGCCTACGGCCTCCACGACCTCCTGATGCGCCATCCCCTGGTCCTGGAAGCCCATCGGCAGGCATCACTGGAAGCACCCGGGGCCGACGATACCGCCCACCGAGTCGTGAGCGCCCTTTCCTTGGCAGGCCTCGAGGACGAGCAGGCCACGTACGCATACGGCGCGCTGCATGATTTCGTCACCGGACACGTCGCAATTCAATTGGGACGCGGCGCTTTCGACAGCGCACCTGCCGATCGACGCGAGGCATCGGTGTTCGCACTTCATCACGATCCCACCCGAAGGTTCGAGTTCGGAGTCGCCCTCATCCTGGACGGTGTGGCGTCGATCGCGCAGCAAGGAACCACATCATGACGAGCGGCGTGACCACAACCGAAATTCGCGACGCGTTGGGGCGTCGTATCGCATTCTGCGAGTACGGCGATCCGACTGGCCACCCGGTAGTCGTGGCCCACGGATCACCTGGCAGCCGATACGAAGGGCTCTCACTCCACAACGCGTCTTCGACGGCAGGCATACGGCTGATAGTCCCCGACCGACCCGGCTTCGGACGCACGGATCCGTACACGGACAAGGGATTTCATTCCTGGGACGACGACTTCGTCACCCTGGTCGATCACCTCGAGTTGGGCTCGGCCACACTGATGGGTTTCTCCGGAGGCGGCGGTTACGCGCTCGCAGTCGCTGCAGCCGTTCCCGAACGAGTCTCGAAACTGGTGCTGGCGTGCGCCATGATCCCCGGGGCACCGCGAGATACTTTGCGACGCAGAATAAAACTGGTATCTGCGTTGTACTTTGCCGCCAACTGGGCTCCCCGCGTGGCCGGCGCAATGCTCGCAGGAACCGGAGTGTTCTCCAAGCTACGCAGCGACTCAGTCTCGATCTGGCCGGCCGCCGATCAGGCAGTCATGACCGACGAGGTACATCGCCCCGCTCTCCAGTTGGATTCATCCGAAGGGATCGCACAGGGTGGATCCGCAGGGGTTGTCGACTTGGCTCGGTATCGCCACGAGGTGCCTGGACTCTTCCAATCGATCTCGGTACCAACGGTTTTCCTACACGGAACCGACGACGGAAACGTACCCGTCGAAGTAGCCCGCTGGGCACACTCGTTGATTCCCGACTCTCGCTTCGAAGAGATCAACGGAGGCGGCCATCTGTTCGTCGTCGCCGACCCCACTCCACTCCTTCGCGCCCTCGCCTAATTCCCTCTTGACTCGAACGTGTGTTCGATTATCCTTTGGGGAGGGGATCGGGGGATTCAATGAGTGTCTTGTTGTCGGATGTGGTGTCTGGTTCTGCGGTGGGGTTACGCGGACGGTTGTGGCAGTTGTCTGCTGCTGAGTTGCGTGCTGCTGCTGTCGAGGCGAGTGCGGAGATTCTGCGCCTCGAGGCCGTTCGTGTGGCGGTGGTGGACGAGTTGTCGTTGCGCCCGGATGATCAGGTGATTGCGAGCCGCGGGGTGGGTGCGTGGTTGGCGGCCAACACGATGCTGCAGGTTCGGGACGGGAAGAAGATCGCCGCCCTGGGTGCAGCTTTGCGGCCGTTTCCGGCGGTGGCGGCAGGCTTCGATGATGGGGATTGCTCGTTCGAGCACGCGGTGTTGATCGTGGCGTTCTGTGAATCACCACCGAAAGGCATGCCGGAGGAAGCACTCCCGAAGTGCATCGACCTGTTGTTGGCTGCTGCGTCGGGGGTGGAGGCGACGACCACGAAGGTGCGGAACGTGATCGCGACCTTGGAGCGAGTGTTCGAATCCGATGAGATCCCGCCCGCCGAGGATGTCGATCTCAATGAGTTGCGGATCGCGTCGACGTTGAACGGTCGGGTGGTGGTGCGTGGTGATTTCGATGCCCTCACCGGTGAAATGTTGTTGTCGGCGTTGTCGAATTTGACGATGCCGACCCCGGCACCGGACGGAACCCCGGATTCTCGGTCGGCGGCCAAGCGGACGGCCGACGGGTTCACCGAACTGATCCGCCGGTACCTCGACTGCGCCAAAACCGGCACCGACGGTGGTCAGCGCCCGCACGTGAACGTGCACATCAACGCCCGCGATCTCGCTGAGCACCGAGACTGCGCCGCCACACCCTCGCCCGATGGTGGTGGAATGGCTGTGTCGGATCTTGATGTCGGGCACATGCCCTGGCTCGGACCACTCTCGGTGTCGCAGACCCGACTCCTCGGATGTGATTGTTTCCTCTCCACCGTCCTGCTCGACAGTCACGGCGCGCCCTTGGATGCGAAACCAGGAAAGAGGTTGGTCACCGCCGAACAGCGAGTGGCGTTGATCGCCCGAGACAGGGGCTGCGCGTTCCCGGGGTGTTCATGTGTGCCCGCCTGGACGGATGCGCACCATATTAAGCACTGGGCGAACGGTGGCCCGACGGTGATGAACAACCTGGTCCTGCTGTGCCGTTCACATCATCGGTTGATGCACCGGAAATCAGGGTTCGTCGGGAAATGGGTGATCCGAATCGGCGCCGACAACAAACCCTGGTTCGTCCCGCCACCCTCGATCGACCCCGGGCAGCACCCGCGACCGGCGAACACCACCTTCAAAACCTGAGAGGTCAAACCTCCTCGGCGACAACAGAACACGGACCAGCGCCGCATCGAGGAGACCTCGATGCGGCGCCAAAAGACATGCTCAGCCCAAGTCGGCGACAATCCGCTCGGCGAGAGGCCGTGACGACGCCGGATTCTGACCGGTGTAGAGCTTGCGGTCCACCACGACATAAGGCGACCACGCCTCAGCCTTCGAGAATTTGCCGCCCAATTCGCGTAGGCGAGTTTCGAGCAGCCACGGAGCCTTGTCCGCCAGACCAGCCTGCGTCTCCTCCTCGTTGGTGAACGCGGTCAGCTGATAGCCGTCGAACAGCCAGCTTCCATCGGGTCTCTGGGCCGGCAGGAGTGCCGCCGGCGCGTGACACACCGCCGAGACCACCTTGTCCGCGTCCAAGAAGTTCACGAGAAGCTCACCGAAGGATGCCGACACCGCAAGATCCTCCATCGGTCCGTGCCCACCCGGTACAAAGACCACGTCGTAATCGGCAGCATCGGCGTTCTCCAGAATCTCCGGCGAATCGAGCACCGGCTGCAGATCGGCGATGTACTTGCGCATACGGTCGGCGCCTTCTTGCCCGCCGTTCACCTCGGGCGCCAGGCTTCCCTCGTCCACAACGGGAGCTTTACCGCCAGGCGTCGCGATCACGATCTCGTAGCCGGCGTCGACGAAAACGCGATGCGCCTCGACCAGTTCTTCCGCCCAGTACCCGGTCGGGTGGGGTGTTCCGTCCTTCAGCGTCCAGTGATCTGCAGAAGTGACCGCAAACAACAGCTTTGTCATCGCGCAACCTTTCGTCGGTAAAAGGAACCCATTGGTGACAAGACACCATCTTCAAGGCCCGATCAATGAAATAACGTCCAGTCAGTGCAACACGCTGCCCTTGTGAGAATTCCTCACCACCGCAGAATCACGTCACCCGTCAGGTCCCGATCGGCTTGCCGAACAGTCCTGCGACGAGTTCACCAACCGCATCCACCCAGACTGGCCAGGTCCTCTGATCAAGCGCCATGGATCCAGCGTCGAAGGTGCTGCATCCCTGCTGAGCAGGCACACCAGCGAACCGATCACGAAGCCACAGTAGAGCACTCGGCAATGCGACGACTTCCATGCTGACGTGCTCACTGAAGTGGTCTCTGGTGTAAACGACACTCGCAGAAGGATCTTGGCAATAGGTATCGACAAGTTTGTTCACCGGGCCAACAGGCACCAACCAGTCGGGATTCGACTGATAAATGTACATCGGCACGTCAGGAACAGACTTACCCATGGCAGCTCGGGAGAGCGCAGCTCTCACCGTGGGGTGTTGGACGGGATCTCCCGGGACATCGAGGAAGCCCTTGATATTGAGGAAGGGCACTGCAGCCGACGTCCAGAGCATGCACAGGTTGTCCTTGGCAGCGAAAAGCGCTCGGCCGGCAGGGTTTATGTGCTGATCGATGAAGCCTGCAAGTTCAGGATCTTCTCGGCTCACTCCGATTACACCGGCAGCGACGATCCCGGCCCCTAGAGCGTTGTTGGCATTGTCGAGCAAAGCGCCGAGATCCGCGGCAACACCACCTTCGGCGACTCCGACGATATTCAGTTCCGGCGCGTACGCCTGCCGTATTTCAGCTGCGTGACCGGTAGGAATCGATCCACCCGAGTAGCCGAGCAGCCCTACGCGCGTTGACCGCCCTTGTAGCTCCATGGGTTCGAAGTTCTCAGCAGCACGGATACCGTCGAGCGTGATCCGGGCCGCGACGGGGCCGGAGGCGAAGGAAGAATTGGGTCCCTGATGATCGGGCACCGACAATGCCCAACCCTGCGCCAGTGCCGCCTGCACTTCGAGGAATTGAGCCCCACCGGTCGCAGCGCCCGTCACCAGCCACGGCAACGCGCCTTGCTGCATGACATACGAAGGTGCGCAGTAGTTTCCGAGTGAATCCTCTGCCATCTGAAAGGACAGCAGCGGGCGCGGGCCTCCATCGCGAGTGTCGCCACGCGGCTTGATCACTGTGGTGACAGCAGGAATCGCCTCGCCCGCAGCATTATTGGATCGATACGAGATCTGCCACGCATCCACGTTGGTCGGAATCAGGTTGAGAGTACCGAGATTCACCGCACGAGCGGCGATGATCTCACCCGGTTGCTTGGATTCGACGACCTCGACAGGCGGTTCATAGAAGGCCTGGTCCAGTTCAGGCAAAGGCGGTGCAACCGCAGGCGGCAGGGCAGGCTGGACCTGAATTTGGGCGGGAACAGCTTCGTCCGGTGCCGCTGAGGCAGGTGCCGAAAGTCCGATCTGCCCGATTACTGCAATCACGGCAATTGCGAGGCCCCCGCGTTGTCGGTCAGTTGTCCAGCGTCGTCCCATACCAATTCCTCCCCGGAAAAGCACAGATTGCCTTGTGTTGCCGCAGTTCTCATCACGAGCACACAAGTTAGATGCGAGTGTCTAACACATTGAGGACGAGAGTAGAGCGTTGTGGGCCGGATTACAATCCCCTGGTGTTCGTGACCTATTCGTCGGCGTGAAGGGGCGCGTCGTCGATCAACGCATTCAAGAGCACCGTCATCAGATCGACCAGTACCGACACGGGAGGACGAGGCTCCGCAGTGCTCCACTGGTGCACCAGCGCGGTAAGCGCGCCGATGAAGGCGGTGGACGCCCACCGGTAACCACCCGGCGGTTCGTAATCTTCGCCCACGATCCCTTTGATGATCGACTCGAAAAATGTTGCCCAGACCGAACGTTGGTCCACACGATGCTTTTCCACCCGGGGACTGACACCTACGACGTCGATGAAGGCAACGTGTGCGCGTCGTGGGTCACTTCCGACCGACTCGACGAAGGCGGCCATGGCCGTCGCTGCCTTGTCACGGAGATTGACCGAAGGCTCTGCATCGAGTGCGTCGACCATTGCAATTCTGGCGTCGAGTTGAATCTGGTCATACAGCGCGAGGAGTAGATCCTCGCGACTACCGAACTCGTCGTAGAACTGCCTTCTGGCCAGACTCGCGGACGCGCAGATATCCGCCACCGAACTTCCGGCATACCCCTGGTCTGCAAACACGCTGAGAGCAGCATTCAAAAAGAGGGAACGGCGTTCGGCCTTGCGAGCCGCGACCGACCTTCCGCCGTAGTTTCTGTCTGTTTCAGCGATTGCCACGTCTGCCAGACTATGCGGCATCGCGCCGCACACAAAACGCATCTGACCTGCTGCGAAGTTCCTTCACCACCACTACCGGCGCATCGGCACTGCAGCACGATCAGGCCAATACGAAGGCCACGGCAAAAAGTGTCCAGGCGGCAGCGAGAACCGTTGACGCCGCAGTAACTGCCCCGGTCACGGCAGGTCGAGTGCTGCGGTTGCGCGCGGCGATGATTCCGACCGTTATCAAAGTCAATGCCACCAGGAACGACAAAACCACGATTTTCACCAGCAACCCCTTCGACGACGGTCAACAGAACCGGAGACTATTTAGATAGTACACAAATAAATCGTGCATTAATTAAACTCAAAGTCTGTCAGGGGATTCTTGACAGAATTCAACAGCGCCTGTCAGGCTAGTCCTGACGAAAGGAGAACTTCTCATGGAAGACCTGATCGAACGCGCCCTGACTGCGAAGATCGAGACCGCCGCGATCACCACGGTCAACGCCGCGATCACCGAGGCCGGCACTCAGGCAGACAAGATTGTCGGAACAGATCCTTTACCTGGCAGCCCTGAGTGGGAGGCAGAACAGGACACCGACATCCCGGCGCAGCGTCAGATGGCGTGGCAGTTGGCCTGTTTCCGGATTCAGCTGGCCGCAGGTATCGATTCGACGGCAAGCGTCATGAGCCTGCGTAGATTCGGCGCAACATGGTCAACCATCGGCCGCGCAGCGGGAATGACCCGTCAGTCCGCGCATGAACGGTGGGGTCGACGTGTATCGGACATGCTCGATCCCTACGGAGTCGGGATGCCGCCCATGGTGCCCAATGATGATCCGACTCAGCCCTGACTAACAATCGCGTGACTAACAATCGCGTGACTAACAATCGCGTGACTAACAATCGCGTGACTACCGATCCGGCAGCAGCGCATCGGCTTTCGCGACCAGCACAGCGCGCTCACGCTCGTTCCCGGCCAGCCGAGCCGCTTCGAGGAGTTCGGTTCTAGCCTCCTCGGATCGGCCGAGCTGACTGAGCAACTCCCCCCGAACGCTGGGAAGCAGGTGGTAGTCGGCCAGTTCACCTGAAGCGACAAGCTTGTCGACGAATTCGAGCGCAGGGCCAGGACCGTATGCCATGGATACCGCCGCCGCATGATTGAGGTCGACCACGGGCGATGGCGCCAGTTGCGCCAGAGCCTCGTAGAGGATCACTATCTTCTTCCAATCGGTGTCTTCGAAAGTTGCTGCTCGCGCATGACATTCGGCAATCGCCGCCTGCAGGCCGTACGGGCCTCGTCCACGCCCGACGGCGTCAGCTCGTTCCAGCGCGGCAAGCCCACGTGAGATCTGTAGGCGATCCCACCTCGTCCGATCCTGGTCAGCCAGCAGGATGGGTTCACCGGTCGAGGTTGTCCGAGCGCCGAATCTCGAGGCTGTCAGCTCCATCAAAGCGACAAGGCCGTGTACCTCGGACTCCCTGGGGACCAATTCGGCGAGTATTCGCGCGAGCCGCAGAGCCTCAGCACTGAGCTCCGCCCGCATCCACTCGTCCCCGGAACTGGCTGCATAGCCTTCGTTGAACACCAGGTACAGCACTCCGAGGACCGCGCTCAATCTGCTCGAAAACTCTTCTCGCCCTGGAACTTCGAAAACCGCTTTCGAGGCGGTCAGCGCCTTCTTCGCGCGGACTATCCGCTGCTGCACCGTCGCCGTCGGCGTGAGGAACGCTTTCGCAATCTCTTCCGTGGTCAAACCGCCCACCACCCGAAGCGTCAACGCCACCTGCGCTTTTCGATTCAACACGGGATGGCAGGCGATGAACATCAGGCGAAGGACATCGTCGTCGATGCGGTCCGGATCCCAGCTGACGTCGTCGAAATGTGAAGCGTCGTTCTCGAGTTCACGCGCAAAGTGGGCGTAGCGCTCGTCCAACCTCTCACGTCGTCGCCACCCGTCGATCGCTCGTCGTGTCGCCACAGATGTCAGCCAGGCAGCGGGGTTTCTCGGAACCCCCGTCGCGGGCCACTGCTCGACGGCTTCGAGCAGAGCCTGCGCGGCCAGATCTTCGGCGAGATCAAGATCTCCGACGGTGCGAGTCAACGTGGCGACAATCTTCGCGGATTCGATACGCCAGACCGCGTCGACAGCCTTTCTCGTTTCTTCTCGCACCGCCTCGTCGGTCATGGTCAGCCTGCGACCGGACGATCGGTACCGAGCTCTTCACGCCAGCCGGCCTCTTTCTGGATGTACTCGTTGTCCTGATCGAAGTCTGACATCTCGCTCACGCGGCGTACCTCGAGCTTGCTTCCCGGCCCGAGCGGGCAGCGCTTCGCCCATTCCAAGGCTTCGTCTTTGGTCGACGTCTGAATGATCCAGAATCCCGAGAACAACTCCTTCGTCTCCCCGTACGGGCCGTCGGAGACCAGCGGAGGATCGGACTCGAAATCGACGATGAATCCCTCCTCCATCGCCAGTCCCTCACCGGCCAGCAAGACACCTGCCTTGATCAGGGACTCGTTGTACTGCCCCATCGCCGCGATGATCTCGTCGAAGTCCATGTCCTTGGATGCTTCGATAGCCTCATCGGTGGAACGCATGATCAGCATGTACTTCATGAGAATCTCCTTCGTTCGTGGACCGCTCTGTTCGGTCCCTCTGCTTACACGTCGAACGGCGCACTCACCGATCGACAAACTTCCGAAACAATTTTTCCGAGGACATAACCGCCGGTCGCGATACGCTGCCCACGGTATCGGCGGACGGGCCGTCGGGCCGGTCAGAAGTCGAGAAATCCCGGCACAACTTCGCGAACGAGCCCGGTCGCGTCAGAGCTCCCGTAGAAATACACCGACCCGTAACCGAATAGGTACTCCTCTACGAAATCGGGGTGGGACTCGGCAACCACCGGCCACCCCTCTTCGTTGATCTGGAACAGGAAGCTGTGTCCATCTGCCTCGACGGCATCGGCGTAGGACGGTTCGTTCTGAATGAGCACCGGTTGCGGAGCTATCAACACCAACGGCATCACCTCGTCGTCCGATGGAATCCTGATCAACGCCGCGCTGCCAAGGCCCGCATGGCTGCCCGCCGATTCCGCACTTCGTGACGACGAGGGGTGCAGGACTGCCCTAACCCCGATGTCCGGGTATTCGAGGTCGTCGTCGCCGATGGAGAAACCTCGACGGATGAAGACCGAAAGCTCTCGCGCGCCGAGCCACGGCGCCGTGTGTGCCTCGAGCGTCAGAAGGTACTCGTGCGACCGCAGAATCGCCTGACCAGCGAAAACTTGCGGAGGTCGTCCACCAATCCGTGCCCCACTTTTCGAATCGCTCGAACCCACCCCGAGATGTACCCTGTCCACCGGCGTCATCCTAGGGAGATCCGACGGGTGTCGGAGGGAGACTCTCCGATTTCCTACAATCCGCTGGTGACGTAGGCCACATTCAGGCTCGATGATGGGTGCATGACAACATTCCCGACTCTCGACCCCGAACTCGCCGCGGCACTCACCATGCTCCCGAAGGTGGACTTCGCTGACCTCCCCAACGCACGGGCCACCTACGACGCTCTGGTCGGCACCATGTTGGCCGACCTGTCATTCGACGGAGTCTCGCTTCGTGAACTGTCGGCACCCGGCCTGGACGGCGATCCGGAGGTCACGATTCGTTTCTTCACCCCGGACAACACTGCCGGCCCTGTCCCCGTTCTGCTCTGGATCCATGGCGGCGGATTCGCAATCGGCACCGCAGAATCCAGCGATCCATTTTGCGTCGAGGTGGCGCGGGAACTCGGATTCGCCGTTGCGAACGTGGAGTACCGCCTCGCCCCCGAAACCCCCTTCCCCGGCCCCGTCGACGACTGCTACGCCGCACTCCTCTACATCCACGCCCATGCCGAGGAGCTGGGGGTCGATCCACGCCGCATCGCAGTGGGAGGGCAGAGCGCAGGCGGTGGACTGGCCGCAGGCACTGTCCTCAAAGCCCGTGACGAGGGCGTTGTGCCCGTGGCCTTCCAATTCCTCGAAATCCCTGAACTCGACGACCGTCTGGCGACGGTCTCGATGACGAACTTCGTCGACACCCCCTTGTGGCACCGCCCTAACGCCATCCTGTCGTGGAAGTACTATCTCGGCGAGTCGTATTCCGGTCCCGAAGATCCTGACGTGTCCATTTACGCTGCGCCGTCCCGGGCTACCGACCTCACCGGTCTGCCGCCGACCTACCTGTCCACCATGGAACTCGACCCGCTCCGCGACGAAGGAATCGAATACGCCCTTCGGCTGCTGCAAGCGGGAGTCAGCGTCGAATTGCACTCCTTCCCCGGAACCTTTCACGGGTCGGCACTGGTCGCGACCGCCGCGGTCAGCGAAAGAGGTGCCGCCGAAGCCCTCACTGCGCTCAGGAGAGGGTTGCGTTCGCTCTCGCCGGTCTCGTAGCGTTGCGAGATGCAAGGACTGATGTACCGGCTTGCCGAGCTCGATGCAGACTCGGCAGGCCTGGTACGTGTCATCGATTACTTCGACGCCCTCGTGCGGCACGGCTCCGACACCGCGTCTTTGCTTCGTGCGAGCGCGCAGTTGGCGGACTGCATCGTGGGTATCGAGATCGTCGAGCGCGGCAGAAGCAAGAAGAATTTGCGCCGTTGCGATCCGCGCGGCCGCTGGTCACCCGATCCTCAGCTCCCACCGAGCATGACCAGAAACATTGCCGTAGACGACGAGGTTCTCGGAACGGTATGGATCGAACGACCCGGGGCCAGCTTGCCACTCGACGAAATGCTCGTCGACCGGATGGCCCTGACCGCAGCGATAATTCTGCAACCGCGACGCCTGCCTACCGAAGCCGAGCACACTCGAAATCTGTTGTTCCCGATGGATGAACTCGCGGTGCTCACCTCCTGCGCCGGTCTCGGTATCGAACCCCATACCCCAGTCCGTGTAATGGCAACCAAGGCAGTCTCAGGCACGGCCGAAGGTGCTGCACACCTTGTCATTTCGCCAGATTACAAACCTGGCAAAGCCACTGGGATAGACGCTGACGGCGAGTATCTGAATCTCGTGACGGGTTCGTTCGCGGCGACACCCGAGCTGTCCGAGGCCGCGCTGTCGTCATTCATTCGCGCCGGAATATCTTTGACTGCTCCCGCTTCCGAAGTGAGCACAATACTGAGCACTGCACGATTCGCTCGTACACAGGCGTCGGCAACAACACCGATCGTGAACGCCGACGATCTCGGCGCCCTCAACCTCTTGGCGCCGGGACCACACATCGATCACTCGCGAATACCGGATCTGGTTCGTGCCGAAGAGATCGGCGATACCAAACAGGGGTTAGAACTACTCGAAACCTTGAGGTCATACCTGCAGTCCGGAACCTTGAGGGCCGCAGCAGATTCCATGCATCTTCACCACAGCAGCGTCGCGCACCGATTGGCGAAACTGTCCCAGCACGTCGGATTCCACGTCGATTCCATCGAGAACCGAGCACGCGCAACGGCCATGATGCTGGTCCTCGATGGCGGATAGGACCCACCGCGCATCACAGGCACTACGCAGTGGTTGACGATCTTTCGCGTTGAGCGAGCGCAACAAACGGCGCAAGCGCCGGATTCGGATTATCCGGGCGGTAGGTCACTGCCACGTCGAGAGTTGGTTGCTCACCGGCGATCTCACATAGATGGACACCCGGGATGCGGAGCATCCGCGCTCTGCCCTGGGGGATCGGCGCAATACCCACCCCGTCCGAGACGGCATGCAGCACCTGCTCGTCGTCGGCCTCGAATCGAACGATGCTGGGCGCCCCGTTTGGCCAAAGTTGTTCGAGCGTACGCAAATACATCCCCGGGGCGTTGGCCTCCGGCCAGAACACAACGGGGACGTCCACCAGATCTCCGAGTTCGAGCGTCGCTCGATCTCCGAACGGATGATCCACGGGAACAGCGACCAGGATAGGTTCGGTGTCGAGGACGATCAGGGGAAGTTCTCGATCGTCTTCATCGAGCGGCGGGCGAACAACCGCGATGTCGACGGCTCCGGTTCGGACGAGGTCGACAGTCTGCGCCGAAGTGCCACGATGAACGACAACTTCGACGCCCGGGTAGAGCCTTCGATAGGTGCTGACCAGATCCGCGACTGCGCCGCCCGCCCACGAACGGGTGTACGCGATGCGCAGTTCTCCGTCCACACCGCGCGCGGCCAACCGAATTCGTTCGACAGCCCGGTCCGCACACCCGATCAAAAAGCGCGCCTCTCGTACCGCCACCTTGCCGGCTTCCGTGAAGGTGAACTGCGGACCCCGACGATCCACCAGCGGCACTCCGAGTTCGCGCTCGAGAACCTTGATCTGCTGACTGAGGGCCGATTGCGCGACGTGGACGTTCGCAGCGGCTCGAGTGAAGCTCCCATGATCCGACAGAGCGATCAGATAACGGGCACGCTGCAGGTTCATACGGCGATTATAAGAAAAACAGATGGTGGTGTCACTACTTGGTCTTGGACACGGCATCACCTGAGGTCGGAGGATCGAGTTCACGTTGATCCACCGTCTGTCTCCCGAAAATTGTCACCCGAACGATCACAAGGTTGCACATGAACCCCCGAACACTCACTGAACCTACAACAGACGCGAGGCTTCTCGACGCCCTCGCGGAGATCGTCGGCCACACGCATGTCCTTACCGATTCCGAACTGATCGAGGGCTACACACGTGACTGGACGGGACGTTGGATCGGCGACGCGATCGCGGTCATCCGCCCCGGCAACACTTCCGAAGTGTCTGCGGTTCTTCGAGCATGCTTCGACGCGGGGGTTCCCGTCACACCGCAAGGCGGCAACACCGGACTGGTCGGTGGTGGGATCGCCTCGGCTGGGTCCGTGGTGCTGAGTACCAGACGTCTGGAGACGATCGAAGCCGTCGACCCCATCGGTCGGACAATCGCGGCCGGCGCCGGCGTGACCGTTGCTCGCGCCGACCTGGCCGCATCTGCACACGGTCTCCGCTTCGGAATCGATTTGGCATCAAAGGAATCCGCAACACTCGGCGGCATCGTCGCAACCAACGCCGGTGGGACGCGCATGGTCCGATACGGAAATACACGCGCACAGATACTCGGTATCGAAGCCGTGCTCGCGGACGGTTCGGTGCTGAGTAGATGGACTCCACTCGTCAAAGACAATGTCGGATACGATATTCCAGGACTTCTCGCCGGCAGCGAGGGAACGCTCGCAGTTATCACCAAGGTCCTGATGAAGCTGGTCACCCCGGCGACCGACACCCAGGTCGTGCTCGCGGGTGTACGCGAAGTCGATCAAGCGCTTCATTTGTGTAATCGCGTGCGTCAGAGCGGATTGACCGTCGAAGCCGCCGAGATCATGACCGACGACGGCATCTCCCTCGTCTGCGCACACACCGATGCCCGTCGCCCGTTCGGCACCCCTTCACCGATGTACACACTCATCGAGGTGTCATCACCGCGCGAAACGGAAGAGTCGCTCCTCGAAGTACTCTCCGACTCTGCCGACCTCATCGAGGACGCGACGGTCGAGCCTGGGCCGGCTCGAAAACTGTGGACTCTGCGGGAAAGCCATACCGAAAGCATCAGCGCGTCGTCGACGACGCCGGTAGTCAAGCTCGACATCTCCGTCCCCTTGTCCGTGATGGGAATGTTCATCGACAACCTCCGAGAAAGCCTGGCACAACGATTCCCCCTCGTGCGGCCAATCCTGTTCGGGCACTTCGCCGACGGAAACATTCATGTGAACCTTCTGGATGCCGAGCCGAGGGTCGCACACGAACTGACCGATATGGTGTTCCGACTCGTCGCCGCCCACCATGGAAGCATCAGCGCCGAGCACGGGATAGGCCGCGCGAAGTCGCCGTGGATATCGCTGGGGCGCACTGAAACCGACATCGCCGCAATGCAGCTGATCAAATCCTCCTGGGATCCCCGTGGAATCCTCAACCCTGGAATACTGTTGCCGGAAAAAGTCGGGTAAGCAAAAGGGGTCTCGTGCAGGAACTTTACGTCGTCACTCATCCTCATGCCGAACACACAGCGCAGGACGTAGTCGGCGGTTGGCACAATTCGGTTCTCACCCCCGCTGGTCGGCGCGATGCAGGTTTGATCGCCGAAGCACTGAAACGACGACGCACCGGAACTTCGCGCGCGGTCCGCATCACCTCGTCCGACCTCGAACGGTGCACCGAGACATCCACGATCATCGCCCGGACACTCGATGCTCCGGCGACAACAGACACTCGATTGCGCGAAATCAGCTTCGGAGAAGCCGAAGGACGCCCGAACTCGTGGCTGGCCCAGCGGCAGGTCCCGGCCCCTGACAACAACCGCCTCGATCACCGTGGCCCCGTTGCCGGTGCCGAGACCCGCCGCGACATCGCATCAAGGGTTCACGAGTGCATGTGCGAACTGATGGACGATCTCGATCACGATCACATCGTCGTAACCCACGGCTTTGCACACACATTCGTCGTCTCCGCCTGGCTACAGATTCCCGTCGACGCCGCAGGATTTGCGACCTTCGCGACCACCCCGGGTGCAATCACACATCTCCGACACGACGACTACTGGCGCAACCGAACCCTCGTGCAACTAGCTGATACGACGCACCTGGACTGTGGCACGATGGCCTGATGCGCCATGTCTCCGACGACGAACGCCGTGCTCGCATAGGAGTACGTCATGCGCTGGAGCCAATGTTTCACGTCGATTCGCCGGAAGCTGCCACGCGGGCGATGACGGTACTGCACGCCACCGAGTCAGCGACGGTCTATCTGTCTTGCTGGGCGAGGGTTCGGTCCGTGGACGCCGCCGACGTCGACCGCGCCCTGTACGACCAACGCAGTCTCGTGAAGCAATTGGCAATGCGCCGCACACTCTTCACCTTTCCCCGCGACTTGCTGCCGGCCGCGTGGTCGAGTGCGTCCGCCCGCGTCGCGAACACCGAGCGGGCACGAATGGCCAAGGATGTCGTCAAGGCCGGACTCGCCGTCGACGGCAACGACTGGCTCGATCGCGCACGGACGGAAGTGCTGAAGTTGCTCACCGATAGGCCTGAAGGGCTTTCAGCGGTAGAGATTCGTCAGGCCGTGCCGATGACAGACGTCAAGGTCGAGGGTTCGGCAGGTGAAATCTGGTCGGCACCCAGGGTTCTCACGCATCTCGGGGCAACCGCAGACATCATGCGCGGCACCAACACCGCCCGCTTCCCCGTCTCACGCCCACTGTGGACTCTCACTCGACACTGGCTCGACGACGCCCCCGTCGATCTCGAATCTGCAGACGGCTATCGAGAAATAGTCCGCCGTTGGCTCTACACCTTCGGACCGGGCACGGAAGACGACATCGTCTGGTGGCTGGGCTCGACGAAGACGGTCGTCCGGGCCGCCCTCGCCGAACTCGACGCCGTTGCAGTCTCACTCGACGGAGGCGACACCGGCTGGCTGCTACCGGATGACGTCGCCACGGTGTCTGATCCAGGTCCTTGGGTCGCACTCCTACCGGTGCTCGACCCGACAATCATGGGGTGGAAGAACCGTGACTTCTACCTCGGCCCGCACCGCAACCAACTCTTCGACACCCGCGGTAATGCCGGCACCACCGCTTGGGTCGACGGTCGCGTCGTTGGGTGCTGGATCCAAGACGAAACCGGTGTGGTGCACGTTCGATTGCTCGAGACCGTGTCAGCGTCTGCGCGACGTTCTCTCGATGCCGAGGCGGCGCGCCTCACTGAGTGGCTGGGCGGCGTCAGAATCGGCACGGGGTACGTCTCACGGGCTATGAAGCAGGCGGCTGAAATTGCTGAAGCCACGCCTTGACGATGTGACCAGAACACTGTTCTAGCTGTTCTTTCTGCTAACGCCATCCATGCGCGGCAAGGCAACCATCGACAAGTGTACGAAACGTACAGTACACTTCGAACTTCACCGATTGACCGATCTAGGAGGATCCATGGAAGGTCAAGCAGTTCGTGAATACGGTGCGTACATCGATGGAACGTTCCGAGCCATCGGCACATCCACCTTCGAGGCGCGTGACGCCGCTTCCGGCGCTCTGCTCGCCACACTGTCCCGATGCGGGGCAGAAGAAATCAATGATGCGGTCGAAGCCGCCGGACGGGCATTTCCGGCGTGGGCAGGCCTGACGACCGAAGAACGGTCCGCACAAATCTTGCAGTTTGCCGCACTGGTGGAGGAACGAACTGAAGAGCTTGCCCAACTCGAGTGCATGGACACCGGGCGACACATCAGGGAGATGCGAGAAGACTATCGGGCCGCAGTGTCGCACCTACGATACTTTGCGTCAGTTTCGTTGGCGCACCACGGTTTCGGCCGCGAATTGGCCTCGGGGTATCTGGTTGCGAAACGGGTACCCTTGGGCGTGTGCGGACAGATCATTCCCTGGAACGATCCCGTTGTGATGACGGCATTCAAGATTGCTCCCGCTCTCGCTGCCGGAAACACCGTCGTACTCAAACCTGATGAAAATGCCTGTGTTTCAGTCATGGAACTGGCGAGGATCGCCGCCGAAGTGTTCCCGAAAGGCGTTCTCAATGTTGTACCCGGCCTCGGCGAAGAGGCCGGCGCAGCCCTGATTGGTCATCCGAAAGTCAGCAAACTCGCTTTCACCGGAAGCACCGTAGTCGGCCGACTCGTGGCACACGCCGCAGCCTCACGGCTGATCTCGACCACTCTCGAACTCGGCGGCAAGAGTCCCAGCATCGTGTTTCCTGATATCGAGGACATCGATGGAGTGGTCGCCGATGCCACCGCGGGTGTCCTCATGTGCAACGGCCAATCCTGCCTGGCCGGAACACGTCTCTTCATCCACGAGGATATCTATGACGCCTTCGTGGAAAAACTCGTCGCAGGATTCCGATCATTGCGAGTCGGGCCACCACTCGAGGAGGACACCGAACTGAGTGGATTGATCCACAAGGAACATGCCGATCGTGTGATCTCGATGATCAATTCCGGAATCGAAGAAGGCGCACAAGTACTTACCGGCGGCAACCGAACAGTAGTGCCGGGATTCGAAGCCGGAAACTTCGTCGAACCGACAATTCTGGAGGTCACGAACTCGATGCGAATTGCGCAGGACGAAATCTTCGGGCCTGTTTTGTGCGTCCTCAAGTGGAACAATTACGAGCAAGTGATCACAGAAGCCAACGACACTCCATACGGACTCGCTGCTGGGATCTATACCTCGAACCTGAAGAACGCCATGGAAACCGCGGACCGTCTCGATGCGGGCTGCGTCTGGATCAATCAGTACTTCAATCTGGGAGGCGGCGTCCCCTTCGGCGGATTCAAGGAAAGCGGTCTCGGGCGAGAGTTCTGCCTCGAGACGCTCAACGAATACACCCAACTCAAATCCATCACTGTCGCCACGTCGACGCCCACGACAAACCAAGGAAACACACATTGAATATCTCGGGAAATACCATCTTCATTGCCGGCGGAACCTCCGGTATCGGACTCGCACTTGCAGTGGGCCTGCAGAACGAGGGGAACAAAGTAATCATCGGTGGGCGGCGATCCGCTCTGCTGCAAGAGATCTCGGACAAGTACTCGGGCATCGGCACGGTCGTCATCGATGTGGACGACCCGAAATCCATTCGAACGGCGTATGAATCCGTAACGGAGGACTTTCCCGATCTGAACGTCCTTGTGACGATGTCGGGAATCATGTACCCGGAGGACCTGAAGAACCCGGACTTCCTCGACGTCGCCGAACGAACGATCACGACGAACCTACTCGGGACTATTCGACTGGTCGGCCAGTTCATTCCGCATCTGTTGACGAAGCCGACCGCCACCATCGCCACTGTGTCATCCGCCGTCGGCTTCGTCCCACTTCCCATCACGCCCACGTACAACGCCACGAAAGCTGCCGTTCATCTCTTCACCGAGAGCATGCGCGTTCAACTCGCCGATACTTCGATCCAGTGCATCGAACTCATCCCACCGGGCGTCCGCACCACACTGATGAACCAGGAGAACTCTGAATCGGCTCTACCCCTTGATGATTACATCGAAGAAACCATTGCTCTACTGAAAGCTGACGACAACGCCACAGAGATTGTGGTCGAAGCGGCCAAGCCACTTCGTCATGCCGAGATCAACGGTGAGTACCAGAACGTGCTGAAAATGCTCAGCTGACAGTGCCGAGTTGACACACATCGCGCAACGCTGGAGAGGGCAGTACCCTCTCCAGCACAAAGGATTTCAGCGAATATTCCCTTTAGACACCGTTCCGGAGTCCACGAACCGCATGATCGATGATCGAGCGCACCGTGTTGTCGTCGATACTCGCGTGCCCCACCAACATCCGGTAGATCAAGGGACCGAAGAAGAGATCGATCGCTTCCTCGATCTCGATGTCGTCGCGGAAGTATCCGGACTCAACACATCGTCGAATCAGTTCGGCGAAGCCGCGACGACGTTCGTCGAGGAAGAAGGTACGGAAGTATGCAGCCGTCGTCGGGTCGTTGGCACACGCGCCGACAAGTTCGGCAAAGATCGACCCGAGTGGACCTCGGTAGAACCTTCCGATGTCCTCGAGGTAATCGTTCAAATCGTCTTGCGCACTGTCGGTCTCCGGAAACGTCAAGTGCCGGGCCATGAGCACACCGAACGCTTCAGCGGCGATCGCCTGCCGCGACGGCCAGTGCCGATACAGCGTGACTTTGCTGACGCCCGATTGCTCGGAGATCGCATCGATGGTCGCCGCCTTCATTCCCCCGGATTTCAGAAGCGCTTCCGCTGACCGAAGGGCCTTCTCGTGGGCCGCCTCGCTACGTGCACCGCTCGGAGGAGTGAGCAGTCCAGCCTGGGCGCCGGCCGAGTCTCGAAACACGCCGTCATCGGGAGCGCGCTTACCCATGTCCACTCCTTCGTCCTTCAAGACCGTGCAGCACAGAACATTTCCCGGAATCGGACGACCCGGAACAGCCCAAGGCAGCAGTTCGTCGCGACAGCTACTAGTCGTATCGTACACATGGCATCCTGAGCAGAATTAGCAAGGCCACTTCAAAGATCTCAATCATATTGCGTCCATGCATGATTCAAACAACCAGCGCAAGACTCTCGTTTATTACTCAAAAGTAAGATAGCGTGTGGTCGTCATCACATCAGCCCGTCAAGTACCGAGAGACATACGAAACCGAAGGGTCGATCGTGGCATCAAAGATTCTCTTTCAGGGAGCGGTGGCGCTGACAGCCATTGCACTCACAGGCATCACAGCACCTACTGTCGCCGCGCAACCGTCGGCGGATTCCTTCTATCAGTACAACGGTTCGGCACCGCTGTCGTCGTATCAGCCTGGGGCCGTGCTCAAAACGAGAACCTTGCCCTATCACGTCGTCAACATTCCTACCCCGTTGCAAGCCGTACAGGTGTTGTACCGGTCGACCGACGCTCTCGGCCGGCCGTCTGCGAATGTCACATCGATTCTTCGACCACCCAATGCCCAGCCGGACAAAGTTGTCTCGTTCCAGTCGGCCTACGATTCACTGAACCCGGAAGACGGGCCGTCACGAGCAATCGCGGGGGACACCCCGATCGGCAGCCTTACCGCCAGCGGGCGCAATGTCGCCTTCGGCGGGACTCTCGCTTCCGGCGAAGCCGTCATGTTCGGTCCTCTACTGGCGCTGGGCTACACCGTCGTCATTCCCGACACCGAGGGCCCGAACGCGGACTTCGCGGCGGGACCCGAATACGGAATGATGACTCTCGACTCCCTCCGTGCCGCTCGCAACACTCCCGAGACAGGTATTTCCGACTCAGCCGAGATCGGTCTGATGGGATACTCGGGTGGAGCAATCGCCACCAACTGGGCGTCCATCCTCGCTCCGGACTACGCCCCGGACATCAACGAGGACCTGATCGGCGCCGCCCAGGGTGGTCTGTTGGTCAACCCGGCAAACAACCTCCGGTACGCAAACGGAAGCATCGGTTGGGCAGGCGTTGTCGGGATGGCAGTCGTCGGACTTGCCCGTGCCTACGACATAGATTTCGATCCGTATCTCGGCGATCGCGGACGCGAACTCCTACCTCGGATCGAGGATGCCTCGATCGGGAACGTCATCCTGCAGTACCCGGGGGTGACCTGGCAGGACCTTGCCAAACCAGAGTATGCGAACCCCAACTCGGTGCCCGAGTACGTCGACGTCGCCAACAAGATCAACATGGGCAACGCGCCGATACCCACCATCCCGATGTTCATCTCTCAAGCCGCAAACGGAGCCCTCGAGGGCACCCAGCCAGGTGGACCGGGCGTCGGCCCTGGCGACGGAGTCATGGTTGCCGGGGACGTCCGCTCACTCGCCACTCGCTATTGCGACGCAGGTTTGTCCATCCAGTACGACCAGTACGACACCATCAGTCACGTTCCGGGTGGCGCGCTGTGGCTCCCCGGCGCCATCACCTGGCTCAACGACCGTTTCAACGGAAGTCAGTTGCCGAACAACTGCTCGAACATCGCACCGGGCAATTCCCTGGCGCCGGAAGAACACGCGGCGGGCTGACAAATCCAACAGTCGCATCAGATACCGATTGCCAGATCGTCGATGTCTGCGAGCGTGCCGCCGTTTTCGAGGATGCTCGTGTAGTTCCGAAGTCGGTTCTGATCTATCTCGGTAGTGCTGACCCCTCGCTTCCAGTACCCGAAGACAACTACATCGTCCTTCGCCAGGCCGACTGTCTTACGGAAATGCGCTCGAATGGCTCGCATCTCGTCCCGTTCCCCTGCACCCCACACCGCGTAGTCTCCTGGGTTATCGAGTTCGAGGGCGTACTCGGCGAGTCCATCTTCGACATGGTGCAGCTCGAGGCCGGGGATCACGGGCAGTTCCGCGAAAGCCTCGGCGTCACCGGTGGCGACCCAGCCGACGCCGGTCAGTCCCTCGGGCCACTGAAGCAGAATCGAATAGAGGGCAGGTATCGCGGTGTCGTCGGCGAAAAGTGCGACGCGGCGACCAGCGATCTCGGGAACGAGGAAGTGCGGGCGAGGACCGGTGAGCGAGAACGTGTCACCCACACGACGGTCGTCGGCCCAGCGCATCATAGGGCTGGTGTGACCGTGCAGCACTACGTCGAAGGTCATCGAACCGCTCGACGCATCGAAGGTGCGCACCGTGTAGACACGAGAGACGTCGTCGTAGTGCGGACCCAGCTGGATGCGAAATGCGACGTTGGGCCGCAACCAATTCGGGTCGTCCGCCGACGAAGTCAACTGGACGGCGATGCGCAAGATGCTCTCGGTCGGCCGTTCGACGCGTTCGACGACGGCAACCACGTCGTTGAGACCGCGGTCGTGGTCTTCTCCGCGTGGCGCCTTTGCCGACGCAGACGTTTCAGTTTCTTCAGGTCGAGATGCGGTAGTCATTGATATCTCCTGATCGGTGGTTCAGTTGTGGACGGGTAGTTGACTGACAGGTCTTCGATCACGCGGAACAACAAGTGGCCGTCCGGTTTCCGGGTCTTCGAGAACCAGCGCCTCGAGGTCGAAGACTTCGCGCAGTAACTCAGGGGTGAGGACGTCCGAGGCACTGCCCTGCATGACAATTTTTCCGGACCGCATGGCAACTACGTGCGTGGCATATCTGGCCGCGAGGTTCAGGTCGTGCAGGACCGCGACCAATGTTCGACCGGACTGGTGGAGTTGGGAACAGAGGTCGAGAACCTCGATCTGGTGTGCGATGTCGAGAAAGGTGGTCGGTTCGTCGAGCAACAACACCGGGGTGCGCTGCGCAAGCGTCATGGCGATCCATACCCGCTGACGTTGTCCCCCACTCAGCTCGTCCACCAATTGGTCTGCTGCATATCGCATTCCGACTTCATTCAGAGCCTCGGAGACAACATGCTCGTCTTCGGGTGACCACTGGCGCAGCATGCTCTGATACGGATATCGGCCGCGGGATACGAGGTCTGCGACACTGATCGCTCCAGGCGAGAGCGGGGACTGTGGCAACAGGGCGATTCGCCGGGCGACTTCTTTGGTTCGATAGGACCGAATATCGTTACCGTCGAGCACAACACGACCCGATCGAGGTGTCAGCATTCTGCCGAGCGCACGCAACAATGTCGACTTGCCGCACCCGTTCGGTCCGACGACGACGGTGAACCCTCCATCGGGGATCTCGAGACTCAACTCGTCCACGATGGTTCGATCGGCGTACCGTAGTTCGATCTTCTCGGCGCGCAGCCGCGATGTTGGGGTGGCAGTAGTCATGAATCTCTTTCATAGCGAGTTTTTTCAGGCCTGACGAGCGAGCAGCCAGATCAGATAGGCACCACCGAGCAGACTGGTGACAAGACCGACAGGAGTGCGGAGACCGACCTCGACCGCTTGCGCGATCAAGTCGGCGCCCGCCAGCAGAACTGCGCCTAGCAGGAAGGAAGTCGCGACAAGAACACCGCTGCGCCGTGCCAACCGTCGTGCGATCTGGGGAGCGGCGAGCGCCACAAATGCGATGGGGCCGGTGGCCGCGGTCGCCGCGCCGGTGAGCGCGACCGCAAGCAGAATGCCGGCAAATCGGTATCGCTCCACGGAGATCCCGAGCGAGGACGCTGCGTCGTCGCCCATCTCCATCATGGTGACGCGCCGGGACACCACGACGAGAGCAGGAACGAGAACACCGACGGCGATCGCAACACTGACCGCGTGTGGCCAACCGCGCCCGGTCAGCGAGCCGGCCGTCCACTGCTGCACAACGGTGGCGTCGTCGATATCCGCACGCACCACCAGGAACGACATCACGGCGCTCAGCATCGCGCCCACGCCGATACCGACCAGGACGAGTCGAAGACCGCCGCTGACGCCGTCTTTGCGTGCCAGCGCGTACACCAGAAGCGCCGTCAGCATGCCGCCGAGAACAGCGGCGCCCGCGGTCTGCAGTACCCCGCCTCCGAAGAAGACGATCTGAACCACGGCTGCAGTCGCAGCGCCGGTGGTGAAACCGATGATGTCCGGCGATCCGAGAACATTGCGCGAAAGCGTCTGGAAAACCGCGCCGGCCACACCGAGGCTTCCGCCCACGCCGATCGCCGTGATCAGCCGCGGCAGCCTGCGATTCTGGACGGACCGAACCGCCGCTGGGGCGCCTTCGCCGTGCAGGGCACGCCATACTTCGCCCAAGGACAGATCCAGGGTTCCATACATCAGCGCGACAAACGAGAGCGCCGCCAATGCCGCACTGATTGTCACGGTTACGAACAGCACTCGCGGAACTATCCGCCACGAGTACGACCCGATTCGAACCACCCAACCGCGGAACAGCGGTGGAACCGGCTGTGCTGCAATCGCATTCACAGCGACGCCACCCGCCGCGAGCGCACGAGCGCAACAAACAAGGGGCCACCGAGCACCGCCACGGCGATCCCCGTCTGCAGATCTCCCGGCGCTGTGGCAACGCGACCGAGAACGTCGGCCAAGAGCAGAAATGCCGGGGCGACAACGAGCACGCACGGCAGAAGAAATCGCAGATCCGGCCCGACGACACCGCGCACGATGTGCGGTGCAGCCAGGCCCACGAATCCGAGCGGTCCAGCCGCCGCAGTGGCAGCCCCTGCCAGCAGGATGACTGCGACAGCGGATCCGACCCGTGCGGGTCCGGTGCTGGCACCGAGCCCTTTGGCGACATCCTCGCCGAGCGCGATTGCGTTGAGTGGACGAATCAGCAACAACGACAACATGATACCGACGATGACGAAGGGCAGAACAGTGACAATCACGTCTCCGCCGCGGCCTTGCAACGAACCCACTGCCCAAAATCGGAACTGATTGAATGCGGCCTCGTTACTGATGAGAACCATGCTGGTGAGAGCCGTGATCGCCGTCGCAACAGCGGCACCGGCAAGCGCCATGCGCGCTGGGGTCGCGGCGCTGCGATGCGCCGACCCCAACATGTACACACCTACCGAGGCAACGGCCGCGCCGGCAAGCGCGAACCACAGATAGCCGCCGACCGAAGTCACCCCCAGATAGGCAATCGCAATCACGACTGCTGCTGATGCTCCGGCGTTCACACCGAGTAGTCCCGGATCGGCCAGAGGGTTGCGGGTGATCGACTGCATCAGCGCGCCGGCCAGTCCGAGCGCGGCCCCGACCACAAGCCCGAGAATTGTTCGAGGCAAACGTGATTCGATCACAATCAGGTGCTCGTTGTTACCGGCGTCGTAGGAAAGAACTGCATCGAGGACAGTGGAGACGGGGATGTTGCGTGAGCCGATGACGAGTCCGCCGACGGATGCCAGCACGATTACAACGATGGAGACGAGGACCAACAACCCCGCACGCGCGGCCGTCCCGGACCGCAGTGGCGCTTCGGTCCGGGACTGCGCAGAAACGCCCACGCGGTCATCCACCGAACGTGGACACCAGCGACTCGACCGTCTGCTTTGCACTGAAGTAGTCGAGACGGAAGGCTGCCGTTCCCATCGCGTATACCCGATCACCCTTGACCGCAGGTTGATTCGCAAGGAGCGGGTCGGCCGCGAGTTGCTTCTCCACGTCCTTGGGCCCCATCGAGACGGCAAACAGCGTCTGCGCCCCGTCTAGTGCGGCAGACATGTTTTCGGAGCTGACGATCGCGACGCCGGAGGCACCCCGCTTGTCCGGAGCGACAAACTGCTCGGCGGGCTCGGCATAGGTGAAGCCGAGCGAGGCCAGCAGATTGCCCTGCGGGCTGTCGGCTCGGAACGTCCAGACACCGTCGGCACCCATGTAGACCAGTGCCGTCACCGGCTGCTCGGGAAGTTTGATCTTCGCGGCTTGGGTGGTGACCCAGCTGTCGTATTCGTCGACGGTTTTGGCGGCCTCGCTCTCGAGTCCGGTGACAGTCCCGAGCTGATCAGCGAGCTCCTCCCAGGAGCTGGCGCCGTAGTCGAGAAGAACAGTGGGTGCGATGTCGCTCAGCTGTGAGTAGGCATCGAGTGTCGAGTCGCCGCCGTTAGCGGAGCCGATGATCAGATCGGGCTCGAAGGTCTCGATCGCGTCGAGGTCCAGCTCGAGATTTCGGTAGAGCACCGCGACGCCACGATCAGCCGCCACGCCCGACCACTGGGAGAAAAACCCCTGGTCATCGGTCATTCCCGACGGCGTTGTCGCCGCACTCGCGACCACCGGCGCTCCGATCGCAAGCAGCGTGCCGGTCAACGACGGCGAGGTGGACACGATCCGAGTCGGCTTTGCAGTGATCTCGGTACTGCGGCCGCCGTGATCGACGGTGCGCGGCCAGCCCTCGGTGGCCCCGGAGGTTTCCTGGGTGCCCTCGGTTCCGGTGTCACTACCTGACGAATTCGAGCAGCCGGCAAGAGCGAGGGCGACGACCGCGGCGAGTACTGCCGCCGTCGGGCGTAGAGATCTGCGCATGAGTATGTGGCTTTCTGAAGATACGAGAGTGCGCCGCTGCGAACGCAGTCGGCAGAGGTAAAGTTAGCCATACTTAAGTCGCAAGGGTTGTCCAGGAGCGCCAACGTGTTACCACTATCGGGAAGGTCGGACGCAATCGACTTGGGGCCGATCCGCGCCTGCCGCACCGAGCCAAGCATCGGCCGCTCACCCCTGTTGTTCTGGGTTCTCGCAGGCAGTGGACGCGTCAGGACCGGATCGACCGTCTACGAGGTGCCGGCAGGCGAGTTGTTGTGGATCCCGGCGGGCGTGCGATATTCGATGGAGACGGACTCGGATTCCGTCGCGTTTCCCATCCTGCTTCCGCCCTCGAACGGCGTCAGCGCCGGGCCGGCTACCGTGACGCGTCTGCGCGTTCCGCCCGGATGGGAAGACAGACTGATCCACGAGTTCGTTCACAACCTGGGCTATCTGCGCGGCGACGCTGCACACCCGTCGTCCTTGTTCGAAATGATTACCCGGGCCGACGACGGGGCCACCTCGCTGCCGCAATTGCCGCAATCACGGGAAGCGTTCGAGATCGCGCACGCCCTGTTGCGAACACCTGGCACCGACGACACCGAGGCACAATTCGCGAAGCGTGCCGGGATCAGCATTCGAACGCTCCAGCGATACTTCGTGGAAGAAACCGGCCTCACCTTCACGCGCTGGCGGCTTCGAGCTCGGATCGCCGCGTCGTTGGAGTACCTGAAGCAGGACCGCGAGATCGGTTGGATTGCAAACGAAGTCGGCTTCGAAACGGGCAGCGGATTCACGCGTGCGTTCCGGTCCCAGATGGGAGAGAGCCCGAGCGACTATCGCCGCCGGGCCCTCTCCGGTCCAACCGATCGCAGCGTGGACACCGACAACGATCAAGCATTGGTCCGCATGCTCGCAGAGACCAGGCAGCCCGGGGAAACAGCGCCGCCGATACCGGCCAATGCGACGTGGCCGCGCGTCAACGGCGCCCACGTCGCCGTGTGGGTCTACCGAGGCCAAGCCCGGGTGGACGTCGCGGACCGCAGCTGGGAACTGCGCACCGGAGAGGCCATGATTCTTCCTGCAGGCGTCCTCAATACCGTCACGGTTCCGACTGGTTCACTGCTTCTGCCGCTCGGCTTCCGTTCCTCGAACGGGTCGACCGTATCTGCCGACGCCCTCGAGACCGTGCAGTTCTCCCCCGCTGACGAGTTGGCATTGCTGCACACTTTCGTCGCCGCCTACACGCCCTTGCGCCCGCGCGGCCACGACAGCGCCATGGCATTCGACATCATCGCCACCGGCCCTCTTGCACAACCGGTTTCGAACACCTCGCCCGCCGCTTCGATTGCCACACGACTGGCAGCGACGACCGCCGCCCGCCCGGCCGACCCTCGCACTCTGGACGAGTGGGCGCAAGAGTTCGGTACCGACGCGGCCAGGCTGCGCCGGGAGTTCCGTATCGAAACCGGCACCACGTATCCGCAGTGGCGATCGCTTTCACGGATGACCCAGGCACGCACCCAACTCCAACTCGGGGTTGCACCCGGCACGGTGTCGAGGAACCTGGGTTACGCGCACCTGCCCGCATTCAGCCGAGCGTTTCGCACTGCGCACGGGATCTCACCGCAGCGCTTCCAAGCCCAGTCCGTCGAACGCGCCCTCTGGTTACGTTCTGTGCCGCGCGCCGCGGAGCCGAGCGCTCGGGTTCTTCACACCCACTGAACGAGTTGCCACACGATTCCGTTGGCGTCGACGAACTGGCAGTAACGCTCACCCCACGGTTCCGTCTCCGGTTCGGTGACGACGGAGGCACCTTCAGCAGCGATGCGGGCGAACTCGGCGTCGACATCGTCGACCACGAATGCAATGAGCAAGCCTTGACCGGCCGGACCTGCGACGAAGTCGGGCTTGAACGTCCCGAGCCCGGTGCGCAGGAAGACCACGTTGACCCCGGCATCCGGATGATTCAGGGAAACGAAGCCGTCATCGGCCATGGCCTCGGTGAAACCGAAATGGGTTTTCGCGAAGTCTGCCGATGCGTCGGTGTCGGCGACGTTCAAGGACAGAGCAGTGCTGGTGATTTTCATCGTGGGCCTCCCATGATCGATAAACCTTATGCAGTGCATACAGTATGCACCGTATAAGGTATACCACCGTTGAGGTATTCCCGATTTCTGGAGACGACTGATGGCACGCGAACTGATCGACCTGCTCTGGCGCGATCACCCCCTCGCGCCGAAGGGTGGCACCCGCGGCCCGCGAGCGAAGGTCACCACCTCACAGGCGGTCGACGTCGCGATCTCCGTCGCGAATACCGACGGCCTCGACGCCGTGACGGTCCGCCGATTGGCCGCCGAACTCGGAATCTCGGGCATGGCGGTGTACACCCACGTCGGATCCCGCGACGATCTGCTGGTGCTCATGGTCGACGCCGTACACGGACACAGCCCACTCCTGCCGTACGGGAACATGACCTGGCGCCAACGTGTGCGTCGGGTCGCCGAGGAAGAACTTGCCCTCTATACGGAGCATTGGTGGCTCCTGGACATCTCCGATCAGCGCTCCGCGTTGGGTCCGGGAACTATCGCGAAGTACGACCACGAACTTCACGCCTTCGACGGCACGGGACTGAGCGACATCGACCGGGACTCCGCCCTGACATTTGTCGCCGACTTCGCCCGATCCTCGGCGCAAGCGCGGCGCCCTGACCCCCGAGCAGCCGACATGGCCGAGGTGTGGTCGTCCTGGAACCAGCGTCTGGCTGCTTATCTCGGCGACGACTTCCCGCTGGCGCAGCGAGTCGGAGGGGCGGCCGGCGAGGCCAAGAACTCCCCGTACAGCCCCGAGGCGGCCTGGGAGTTCGGGCTGGACCGGGTACTGGACGCCCTGGACGGCCTCATTCACATCGAATGACATTCCTGCAATTCGTGGGAGACAATGTGTCCGTGCAGCGTTTCGGTTGGTCTCGACGGTCCGACGGCGACCCTTCGGTGCTCGAACCGCGAGAGCTGTTGCACGCCTACGAGAATCGATCGACTCGAGAGGTACGAGATTCCGGCGAGCTTCTCATCGAGATTCCGCTGAGCGACGCGAGCATCGTCGAGATCACCGTTCTTGATGCCTCTGCGGGCTGGATCGACTCCCGCGTGCGAGGACTCTGCAGTTCCCTGGACAAGATCGACCGCCGGGCTCAACGCGTACTTCGAGGGGGATTCAGCATCGGCTGGATCGAACTCGAATCGGAGCGCCACGGCGTCATCGACTACTGGGAAAACGGGGTCAACAACGAATACCCCATCTCCATCGTGTGGAATGGAAACTCCTGGGAAGAAGCGGCAACCACCTAGCCTCGAAATCAGCGGAATACATCCGCGAAGACGGGGTAGACGAGTACATACCAGCGGCACATCGACTCAACTCCAGGCGTGGTGGACAATGTTTCTCAGCGACCAGTCAATTCGTCACCACACCCGCCGTTTCGGAGCAGCTCTGTCGCCTTCACACAAGTGGCCTCCGCCCACCGAAACACAGCGCATCGCACGCTGGAGTGAGCGGTCTGAGATGCTCGGCGCGCTGTCGGTACTCCTGTTCTGGGCTTTCGGCTTCGGCATCCTGCTGGGCGTCGGCGCGATCACAACAGGAATCTTCGCGCTCCGACGTCACCCGAAGAAGTCTGGCGGGCATCTGCTCTCGAATGCCCGCCAGCTGCCATGGGATGCAATAGTCGGCCTCTTCACCGGATTCATCGGTCTGGCACTGAGCGGCTGGTTCTTCGTCGTGGTCCTACCCAACATGTAGCCCTCTGCTAGCCGAGTCCGTTCGCGGAGGTGGCCAGCGCTCGGAGTTCACGTCGGAGGATCTTGCCGGTAGTGGTGAGCGGCAAGCTGTCGATGAACGTGATCTCCCTCGGGTACTGGTAGAAAGCAAGGCGACTTTTCACGTGGGTCTGCAACTCCGAACGGAGCTCCTCCGAGGAGTTCGACCCCTCGGACAGTACGACAAAAGCGTGAACCGCTTCGCCGCGCAACGGATCCGGAACACCGATGACACCTGCCATGGCTACCTCGTCGTGCGAGAGCAGGCACTCTTCGATCTCTCCGGGGCCGATTCGGTACCCCGCGGACGAAATGACGTCATCGGCACGTCCCTGGTACCAGAAGTTCCCGGCGTCATCAGTCCGACCCAGATCACCGGTGTGAATCCAACCGTCGTACACCTTTTCATCGGTCTTCGACGGCTGGTTCCAATATCCGAGGAACTGTCCGGGGTTGCCTGCCTTCACACAGATCTCGCCTACCTCACCAATCTCGACCGGCTCGCCGAGTGGATCGAGGAGGGTGACTTCGAAGCCGGGGAAGGCGCGGCCCATCGAACCGCTGGCGGGACTCCACTTCGACCGCGACGTGCCGATGGTCAGATTCATTTCCGTCTGCCCGTAGAACTCGTTGACAGCTACGCCGAGAGTGCTCGCAACCCAGGCTTGCAGCGCGTCACCGAGTGCCTCACCACCGGTTCCCAATGCCCGCAGCTGAATACCACGCGCAGCAGTCTTGTCGACGCCGATGCTTCGCATCTGCTTGAGGGCAGTGGGAGGAATGAAGGCGCCCGTCACCTTGTGACGGCTCAGAATCTCGACCGCACGCGAAGGCGTGAATTTGTCGGGCGTCGCAACTACGGGGCACCCCAACGCAAGTGCGGGGAACAGTACGTCGAACAAACCACCGATCCAGGCCCAGTCTGCCGGCGTCCAGAAGACGTCTCCCAGCTGCGGAGCATTGTCGAACGCCGTCCGCATACCGGGCATGTGCGCCAGGAGAATTCGGTGCCCGTGGAGCGCGCCTTTCGGATTCCCGGTCGTCCCTGAGGTGTAGATGATGATGGCATGTGAATCGGGGCCCGTGGCTACCAGTTCACTACTTTCTGCGGCATCGTCGACGAGGCTGTGGAAATCGAGGATTTGCACGGGCGTCGAATCGGAGAGCCGATCGAGCCTTCCGACCACGATTACGGCTTCGAGACCCGGCATCTCACCGATTCCGTCGGCAACTCTTTCATAGCAGTCCTTCTCGACCACAAGAACTTTCGCGCCGGAGTCACGCATCCGATGTACTAACGCATCCGATCCGAACTTGACCGAAAGTGGAACGGTGACCATTCCGGATCGGAAGGCGCCCAGATGTGTCGCCAGAACCTCGATTCCCTGTGGGACCATCACACCGACGCGATCGCCTGAGACCAGGCCGAGATCCGCGAGCACGGTCGCGAACTTTCGGCTCATCGTGGCGACTTCACCGAATGTGTACCGCGCCCAGTGCCCACCGGTGTCTACGACGAGGGCCAGATCATCGGGATTCTGTACATCGACACATGCGTGCGCAATGTTGAAGTGCTCTGGCACAGCCCATTCGAAGTGTTCTGCTTCGAGGTCCTGCCACCATGACATATGCCGCCGAGAACTCACCGAGCACCCACTTCGAGGTCGAGGGAATGGGTCTCGCCTACCAGGAATGAGAATTCGCCGGAGAAGACAAGGTCTCCGTCTTGGTTGACGAGTGAGCCTTTCGACGTCACGATCGCGGTCTCACCGTCCGAGCGAGGGCGCACCGACAGCACTTCCGACACCGCATGCACCGAGTCGCCGAGGTAAGTCGGCCGGTGGAATCTGACCTGATCGAGCCCGTAGAAGCACTGCAGGTAACGGGGGTCCAACTCCACCAGACCGAGCAAGGTGGACAACATGAGGGCACCGTGGGCGATCTGGCGACCGAAGCGCGTCTGCTGCGCGTAGTCGGGGTCGAGGTGAAGGGGATGGCGGTCCCAGGTGAGGTCGGCGAAACTTCGCACATAGTCTTCGGTGACGACCCGCGGGTCCGTCACCGCAATGTCTCCGACAGAGATCTCTTCGAAACTCTTTGTGATCATTGAAGTTTCCTCTATTAGTTGACAACCGTGGAGCGTTGATCGACCGGCGGCAGATACGCCCCGTTGTCATCGATGTACATGTCGCGACTTCCTTCGTCGAGGTCGGTGTCACGGACGAAGTAGACGCTGATCAGCGAAATAACAGACAGGGCAGCGATATACACAGCGACCGCAAGCGATCCACCGGTTGCGCGAACCAACATGGCGGCAACCATCGGCGCGATTGCACCACCCAAGAGCACCCCGATCTGAAAAGCGATGGACGCTGCGCTGTACCGCACCCGTGCGTCGAACAGTTCCGCGATGAACGTCGCCTGCGGCCCGTACGAGATGCTGAGCATGAATGCGCCGACTGCCAATGCGCCGGTGGTGATCCAGAAGTTGCCGGTATCTATCGCGGCGAATGCAACGAAGACCCACACTCCCATGCCGGTGATGCCGACCATCAGGATCCGGCGTCGGCCGAATTTTTCGGACAGTTGACCGAAGATCGGAATGAAGATGACTGCAACGAGCGCGGACACCATGACCGCTCCGAGCATGAGGTTTCCGGACAGCAGATCGAACTGATCGGCGTAGGTCAGGCTGTAGGTGTTGAGGATGTAGAAGTAAGCGCCCGTGCTGATCATCGAACCTGCGGCAAGAATGATTTGACGAGGGTAGTTCTTGAACGCGTCGACCATCGGAATCTTGACCGCAGTGTTCTGCTGCTTCACGCGAGCGAATGCGGGAGTCTCTTCCAACGCGGTGCGAATGTAAAGCCCGACGGCGACCAACGCGATACTCAGCAGGAAGGGAATTCTCCACCCCCACACCAGGAATTGGTCCCCGGTGAGCGCCTTGGTGCCGAACATGACGGCCGTCGCCAGCAGAAGGCCAGCAGGCACACCGACCTGCGGCATACTGCCGTAGAAACCGCGGCGGTTCTTGGGTGCGTATTCCACAGCAGTCAGAACTGCACCGCCCCACTCACCCCCGACGCCGAAGCCCTGAATCAGTCTCAGCAATACGAGAAGAATCGGGGCCCACACACCGATCTGGGCGGAGGTCGGAAGGACGCCGACCAGGAACGTCGCTGCTCCCATCAAGAGAAGTGCGAGCACCAAGACCTTCTTGCGTCCGATGCGGTCGCCGAAGTGGCCCATCACAACACCGCCGAGTGGCCGCGCCAGGAAGCCGACAGCGAAGGTGGCGAAGGAAAGAATTGTCGCCAGCGCGGGGTCTGCGCCCGAAAAGAACAGCGGCGCAAAGACCAACGCGGCGGAGGCGCCGTAGATCTGAAAGTCGTACCACTCGATCGTGGTGCCGACCAGAACCGATCCGGCCACACGCCGCAGGGCAGGCCTGTCGACAGTTGCGGGAGATGGGGGATTCGCGTCGTTCATGTCATTGCTCCTTGTATGGAGTGCCCTGTTAGCTCTCGCACCGAGAGGGAGGCTCGACAAGGAGACTATGCAGTGACCCAGGGCACAGTCAAGCGTATTTCAATCGATCGATTGATTAGTTGAGATGCAATTTGCCAGTTCACAAACAGCTATCAATCGACTGATTGACAGCCGGTCGATTTCGGCGGCGATGCTAGCATGATTGGGCAACCAACCGAAATGAGGATCATGGACCTGGGGCGCGTTCAACGGGCGGCAGTCACGCTGTTCGCGACGAAAGGATTCGCCGCCACCGGCATTCGTGAGCTCGGAGCCGAAGCCGGCATCAACTCGGCAACGCTCTACCACTACGTCGGCAGCAAAGAGTCACTGTTGGCCTCGATCATTCGGTCCTGCCTCGACGAGCTGACGCAGTCGGGAGAGCGGGCAATGCGCCGAAGCGCCGATCCCGTAGTCCAGCTCGCCGGCCTGGTGTCGTCACACGTCGGCATTACCGCCGTCAACCAACTGACTGCCCGCGTCGCCGAGTACGAGATGCGCGGGTTGACCGGAGACAACCGCATCGAGTTGCAGACCCTGCGCGACGAGTACGAGCAACTTTTCGGACAGATCCTCGAACGCGGACAACGCGTGGGCGCCTTCGACATCGAAGATCTGGCATTGAGCCGACTCGCGATACTCGAGATGTGTACCGGGGTCGCGCATTGGTACCGGCCCGGTGGGCGTCTCGAGTTGGAAGATGTCCAGCGATTCTTCGTCAGCACCACGTGCAAGCTTCTGTCGGTTCCGTCCGACGAACTGCACGGTGTGGAGTTCATTCACGACGTCCGAAAGCTGGACAGCGAGCCCGAGACTCAGTCCTCCGAGATCTGGGGAACCACTGCACAGAGCGAATTCGCGCGACAGTCCGAGCTTTAACCGCCCCTCGAAACTCCCGGCTCTGGTACGAACTGAACATGCAACTACCCGCGGACAGTCATGTTCACAGCGAGTGGTCGTGGGACACCGGCGGACCGCTGTCGCACGCATCCGGACGAATGCAACAGACTTGCGCGCGTGCCGAAGCAATCGGATTGCCGGCGTTGGTGTTCACCGAGCATCTCGACTTCGATGCTCGGTGGCGCACAACCGCCGCAGATCTGATGCCCCATCAACATCACCTGCTGAGCACCGACGGCTATGTCCGCGCACCGATCCTCGACGTCGACGGCTATCTCGACAGCATCGAACGATGCCGACACCGTTTTCCTGAATTGCGGATACTCACCGGCGTCGAGTTCGGACAACCGCACCTGCACGAAGCGCAGGCGTCGCACCTCCTTGATCTCGGTGTCATCGACCGGGTATTGGGTTCCTTGCACACGCTCGAAGTCGGCGACGATCGGAGTGAACCGAACACTCTGTTTCGAAAGTGGAGTGCCGACGAAGTCATGTGGGCATACCTCGATGAGATCCCGCGTATGGTGGCTGGCTCTCGGACCTTCGAGGTGTTCGCCCATATCGACTACGCGGTGCGTGCATGGCCGATCGAAAGTGCCGGACCTTTCGATCCCCGTCGATTCGAAGAGGGATTCCGAAATGCGATGCGCGCCATCGCCGACAGCGACCGGATCCTCGAGATGAACACCCGTCGGCTGTTGCCCTGGATACCCCAATGGTGGGGCGAAGAGGGAGGTAAAGCGGTGACATTCGGCAGCGATGCACATGTGCCCGAAGCTCTGGCAGCCAATTTTCCGGAAGCGACCGCGATGCTCGCGCACTACGGATTCCGTCCGGGTCAACGTCCCGAAGAGTATTGGACCCGCTGATCCGCCTGATTCCCAGACCGATATTTCCGTGAACTCGGGTTGTCGGAGACGGATCAACCCGCAATAGTCGATGTATGGATCGGTACAAAATCACGATGCCCGACGGCTCTTCGACCGAGGAACCTTTCAATTCCGACAAGGAAGCAATCACTTGCGCAGTGGATGCGAACCGAGGAGTCAGCAAGAACCTCGTAGTCGAAAAATACACGGCCGACGGTCATCTGGTTCCAACCGCGCAGGCGCCTGCGAAACACACAGGTCGTCACAAGAAGAACCGTTCGAAGAGTTGAAAACTCGACTAGTTCACAACTCTCGAACTCGGCGTGTGGCGACCGGATGCGTGACGCAGAAGTAGTTGGATCGCGTGCTCGACAGTTGCACCGAGGACAGCTTCGGGGTCGCCCGAGAAAACCTGCTTCTCCGTTTCGGCGGTCCCATGGTCGACGACTCCGAACCACACAGTTCCGGGTCGAACGTTCTCCTGGGTATCAGGGCCGGCTTCACCGGTGACGGCCAGCGCCAGCGACGCACCCATCAGAGTGGCGGTGCTGTGCGCCATGACCCTGGCTGCCTCTTCGCAGACCACTGGCCCGTCCGGAACATGAAGTACGGAATGTTTCACCTCGCGGGTGTACGCGACGATCCCACCACAAAACCACGATCCGGCGTCCGGCGCCTTTCCCAGATGTGCGGCGATGTTCCCGGCAGTCAACGATTCCGCCGTCGCCACCGACAGACCGTGTTCCTCTACTGCCGCAGCCAATTGCCTGCACATATCGTCGAGATCCTTGTCCGACGGAAGCTCGGGTCGTGGATCGCCATTCATATGTTCCTCCTCCTGCAGTCCGATCGGTGACTTCGACAAGACATTGAAAGTTCTCGAATGCCCATTCCAACCGTGCCTTACAGCTCACTGCCCCCTTGCGAACTGCACCCTTCGAAAGTGCGTCGAGCGCACTCCTCGATCACATCAGCTACACGTGACCGACGCGTGAGTTCACGGCGCTGCACGATCGCCCCGTTTCCGTTACTGAACACCTTGCCCAAGGAGGCCGTGACCTGCTCGAATTCTCCGAATGCAGTCAACGCAGGTTCGACGTGATCCACCAATTGCCGAACCGCCTGGTGTGCAGTCAGCAAGCGCACGGATTCCACGTCGAGCGACCTCCCGTCGAGTCCGTCACGCGCCGCCCGCCAGCAAGCCGCGCGGAGTAGCTCGTGATCGACAGCAGGCGCTGCTTCACCTTTCGTGATCGCGGCGGATGCGGTACCGACGAGTGCCTGCACCAGTGTGGCCAGAGTCATCGTCTCCTCCACGGTGGCGGGCACGTCGCTGATCCGAATCTCCACGGTGGGAAGGTGATCCGACATGCGCACATCCCAATAGACCATGTGTGGATCGAGAATGACCCCTGTCTCCAGCATTGCTGCAACAGCATCTTCGTAGTGCGCCACGGACTCGAAGTAGGGCGGCGGACCCGAACTGGGCCATCGGCCGAACAGAACGTAACGCCAACTCGCATAACCGGTATCGCGACCGGCGCTGATCGGAGAGTTCGCCGTCAGTGCCAACAAGGTCGGTAACCATGGGCGCAGATGGTTGATGATCTGGACCGATCGTTCTCGATCTTCCACACCGACATGAATGTGGCAACCACACATCACACCTTCGGTGATCGCTCTGAATTGACCGGCCATTCGCTGGTATCGCGACGTTTGAGTGATCTCGTCCACCGGCGGATCGTAGAACGGCGTCCCGACTGCGATGAGTTGACAACCCACACGGGCAGCGGCGTCGGCGGTGACGGCACGCGACTCACAGAGTTGATCACGAAGATCACGAATATGGTTTCCGATCGACGTAGACGTCTCCACCTGACAGCGCGTGAGTTCGAGTTGCAGCGAGATACCGAGTTCCCGCCCGGCGGCAGCAACCTCGGAGTTGCGCAGAGTGGGATGTCCAGTCTGCGGATCGCAGAGCAAGAACTCCTCTTCGACACCGAGAGTCGGTGTACCTACCGAGAATATGTCGGGAGTCGGCTTCGCGTTCATAGGGCTTCCTCGCACCGGTTTTCATCCACATCCGATACTTCGAGCGTACGACCTTCTACCCCTTTCGGCACTACTCCAACCGTTTCATCCAGTGGCCGATCGGGTAGTTGCCCTGTGAACCGACGACGAGCGAAGAATCGCAAGTCTTCATGAGCTCAGGATGGAGTGTGCCGTGACAAACGCGAGCGAAAGTTCACCGGTAGATGACGAACACACAAATCGATCGCACGTAGGGGAGGCAATCAGCGACGGTCGCAACTATCCCGGATACCTGCTGATCGGGCTGGGTCTGGCAACACTCGGATTGACCTTGGTGGCAGCAGGTTACGGATTTCGTGGTTGGGCAGTCATTGCCGGCGTCGTGTGCGTGGTGTCCTTCATCGTCGGAACACTGGCCATCTTGATGGAACACCGACGGGTCAAACGACTGGAAGGTCAGGAACTCTTCGATCAAGAAGGGCACTGAACCGACCGCTCGAGTCGTATTCTGCACAAGCAGAATACGACTCGAGCAGAACACAGCTCAGTGAGTGCGGAGTTGCTCGATCAGCTCACCCTTGTTCAGCTTCGAATAGCCGTGCAGATCGAGTTCCTTGGCACGTTTCTTCAGCTCGTCGACTGTCCACTCCTCGTACGGCGAGGATTGTCCGCCGGACTTGGCGACATTCGACCGCCCTCGATTGGCGGCCGCATTGGAGATTCGGGCCGCCTTCTCCTTGGAATCGCCCTTCTCGCGTAGCTCTTCGTAGAGTTCTTGATCCTTGAGTTGAGGTTGTGAGTCCTTGCGAGCCACTGTTTCGTCCCTTCACTCGTCTTCACTCCGACGGTGTGGCCGAACTGGCAATTCGGCCACACCGCAGGTTCGAACGTACGTCGGCACTCAGGATGTAGGCGGCACCTCGAAACGCCCCCACACGCGGTGCGTCTTCAGAAGCTGAGCCAGCGAGGCGAGCGCTCCTTCCGCGTCTGCATCGACGACGACTCCCAATGCAGACTCGTCGATACCGGCCGCAGCCAGCGCACTCATGCTCTCTCCCCAACCACCAATTGCCTTGCTGTGACGATACATTTCGTTCAGCAGAGTCTCCACCCGTGGATCCAACTTGCCCTCGCCGATTCGAGAAACGTCGCCGCTCAGCAGGATTGCATCGAATTCGATCGAACGAGCTGTGAGGTACGTTCGCTGCACCGTCACCGCGTCGTCACCGTCCCCGATGGTTCCGCCGTGCGGGCCGAGGATCAGCGGCACCATGCCGGCGTCGAAGATCTTGTCTCGAACGGCGACAACCGTTTCGAGATCGGAGTTCTCATCGACCAGTAGTGCGATGATCCTTCCGTCTACCGGCCATTCCGCACCAACCTGGGACAGTGCAGGGCTGAGCTCCGGATCACTCAACGGCTCGGTCGGTTCGGGAACCGGAAGGCCAAGCCCCCCTGCGACGATCGACACGAGACCCGCGTCGATATTTGCCAAGATGCCCAGATTCCGGGTCTTGATGTTCTCCTCGTAGCACTTACCCAATTCGAAGGTATACGCCTGCGCGACGTGCTCCTGTTCGACAGGGGAGAGACTGCGATAGAAGAGTCGAGCTTGCGAGAAGTGATCGTCGAACGATGCCGGCGCCTGCCTCACCTTTCGCCCTGAAACTTCTTCGGGCACCTCGATATAGGCCGCGCTCTCCGCCGAGGCCAAGAACGGGCACCCACCGTCCAACGAATTGGGATGGTACGGCGCAACTCCGGTATGTACACCGTCCTGATGAAAGCCGTCGCGAAGCATGTCGTTGACAGGCGCGTGAGGCCGGTTGATCGGGATCTGATCGAAATTGGGGCCACCGAGTCGCGTGATCTGGGTGTCGAGGTACGAGAACAAACGTGCCTGCAGGAGACGATCGTTGGTGATGTCGACACCCGGAACCAAGTGACCCGGATGGAATGCAACCTGCTCGGTCTCGGCGAAGAAGTTCGTCGGATTGGCGTCGAGTGTCATCGTTCCGATGACCTGAACCGGCGCGAGTTCTTCGGGCACGATCTTGGTGGGATCCAATAGATCTATGCCTTCGAACATTTCGTCTTCGGTATCAGGGAACACCTGCACGCCCAGATCCCAGGACGGATATGCGCCCGCCTCGATGGCGTCGGCAAGATCGCGTCGATGGAAATCCGGATCCACACCGCCGGCGATCTGCGCTTCCTCCCACACGAGTGAATGCACTCCGGCGGCCGGCTTCCAGTGGAATTTCACCAGATTCGTCTCGCCGTCGGCATTCACGAGCCTGAACGTGTGAATACCGAAGCCCTCCATCATGCGATAGGAGCGCGGGATGCCGCGATCGGACATGTTCCACAATGTGTGCGCCGTGGCCTCGGTGTGCAGCGACACGAAATCCCAGAATGTGTCGTGCGCGCTCTGCGCCTGCGGGATCTCGCGGTCCGGGTGGGGCTTCGCGGCATGGATGATGTCCGGGAATTTTATGCCGTCCTGGATGAAGAACACCGGGATGTTGTTGCCCACCAGGTCGAAGACACCTTCGTCGGTGTAGAACTTGGTGGCGAAACCGCGTGTGTCGCGTACGGTGTCCGCCGAACCTCGTGAACCCAGCACCGTCGAGAACCGCACGAACACCGGGGTTCGAGCACCGGAAGCGAACACCGATGCTTTACAGATGTTTTCGGCCGCGCCATTCGCCAGGAACGTTCCGTGTGCGGCCGCCCCGCGGGCGTGGACGACGCGCTCCGGAATTCGCTCGTGATCGAAGTGTGTGATCTTCTCACGCAGGTGGTGGTCTTGAAGAAGAGTCGGGCCACGCTCGCCGGCAGTGAGTGAGTGGTCGGTCTCGTAGAGACGTGTACCGGTTGCGGTGGTGAGGTACTCCCCCCGCTGGCCGCGACCATTTCCCTTCACCTTCTCCTCGGCACCCGCGACGGTACGCACCTCCGGCTGCCGCTGGTCATCCTTGGGCGGCAACGGCTGTCGAGGCTTGACCGGCTCTTTCAGGTCCGGCGCTTTCGGGGCCGGTGCACCTGGGACGGACTGAGATGAAGGCATCGAACAGCTCCTCTTGATCGTCATGCTGGGCGCAAGAATCTTGTTACGCCTTATGTAAGTAGAGATTTCAAACTGAACGCGGAGCCACGACTCACCCCCGGCTGGGATCAATCCCAGGCCGAGGGTGACGAGTGCGTCAGGGGCTATTGCTCGGACTTCTGTCGCGCTTCGTCCGCGGCCGCTTCTGCGCGAGCCTTCTCGGCTTCTGCCTCTTTCTTCGCGACTTCTCGCTGGCTTTCGGCCTTGTCCTGCTGGGCGCGGCCCTCTCGGGTCAAACTGTCGTTTCCGGAAACCGCACCCACGGCTTCCTTGGCCTTACCCTTGACGTCCTCTACGACGCCTTTGATTCCCTCGCTGGGACCGCTCTTGTCATCTGGCACGTTGACCCTCCAATACGTTTCGGATTGTTGCTCCGGGATCCCACACAGGTAGGAATCCCCCACAGAAGGCCCTACCCCGTCGAAATTCGCATAAACATCCGTGCACCGACACGCCGCAACGCGTACAAGAAGCGGCCACCGAGGGGAGTGCCGTTCACTCTCGTGTGTTATTCAGTGCTCATGAGCCAGTTACAGACCGATCCCCCCGTGGGCGGAACGCTGTCCACGATTCGCGCGCTTGCGCCCAACCTGGCTCCGAGCGAGCGATGCGTCTCGAACATCTCAAATAGCAAACAGCATTCTCAGAAACTGTTTACCGGGCACAGGAATTGGCGGGACTCGTTCCAGAAGGGGAAGAGGTCGGTGGTGGTGGCCGTGGGGTGGTCGATCTCGGCGAGAGTGTAGAAATCGAGAATCGTCCGCCCGGCGGTTGCGCTGACCTCGCATGCCTGCAAGCTCAGTTTCGCCTCCGCCACGAAGCCGATACTGCGGGCGAAAGGTCCGAGGGTCCCGGCATTGACAAAACCCTCGAGGTTTTGTCCCCACTGGTTGTAGTCCGACTGCAAAGCAAAGCTGCATGTTTCACCGAACAACTCGGTGCAGGTTGTCGGCTTCCCACCGATCGTGTGAACCGTATCGGCGAGCTCGTGCGAAGTACCTTCGCGCGGTGATCCGGAAAGGAGAAGCAAGACGGCGACGGCCAAGGCAACCACCAGAAGGATGCTCGCGGCCGTTGCCAGTATCGCCTTCACAATCCCTCGATCCACGTAAGTTCATGAGGGGAACCGTTTTTGGAACACCGGTCACTGGATTTGTACCCGTGACACTCGGGGTCCAAACATCGACCAGGCTGGGAGCCGTGCATCAGGCTGGGGGGTCGCGAGAGGATCTGTGGGAAAAAGCCGAGGGAGGATCGACACTCCCTTCCACAATCAATGTATATCGCACCGGGGGCCTTGCGGCAAGGCCCGGGTAGTGCCGCAGAATGGCTCTTCCGATCCCGCACGACCCACTACGGGATCGGAACAGCCAGCGGAAGTGAGGGCACGTGCCAACCCAGGGATACGAAGAAGAACTGCGATCCGAGCGGAACTATGTGGAGGCGCTCTACGCACGCCTCGATGCGGAGCGCGCCCGAGTCAAGGGCAGGTACAGCACCGCTCTGCGCGGAAACGGCGAAGCACTCATGGAACGCGATGCAGAGGTGCGCGCGCTCGCCAAAGAGGTGAAGAGGCTGGACGTAGCCGACAACGGCCTGTGCTTCGGCCGGTTGGACTCGCTGTCGGGTGAGACTTCGTACATCGGCCGAATCGGCCTTCTCGATGCGGACAACGACTACGAACCGGTGCTGCTCGATTGGCGGGCGCCGGCATCTCGCCCGTTCTACGTTGCCACCGCTGCAAACCCGGAGAACATGCGTCGACGCCGTCAGTTCCACACACGCAGTCGACACGTGGTCGATTTCACCGACGAGGTACTCGGGCGCCCTGACGGCGCAGAACACGACACCCACAGCGATTCCGCCTTGCTCGCAGCAGTCAATGCACCCCGCGGTGAGGGAATGCGGGACATCGTGGCGACCATCCAGGCCGAACAGGACGACATCGTCCGACTCGAACACCCCGGGGTGCTGGTGATCGAAGGTGGCCCCGGTACCGGGAAAACCGTCGTCGCCTTGCACCGCGTCGCCTACCTGCTCTACACGCAGCGAGAGCGAATGGAACGTCACGGCGTCCTCGTGGTCGGGCCGAACCCGGCGTTCCTGAACCACATCGGCCGCGTACTGCCCTCGCTGGGCGAGTCCGACGTGGTGTTCATGACCACCGGTGATCTCGTTCCGGGTTTACGCGTCACCGCCGAGGACGCTCCTGAGGCCGCTGGGCTCAAAGGCTCGCTGAAGATCCTGGACGTTCTCGGCGCAGCGATTGCCGATCATCAGCGATTGCCCGAGAACCCTTTGTTGATCGAATTGGCGGACGTCACAGTGCGAATCGACGCCGAAACTGCGGAGTGGGCCCGAGAAGAAGCTCGTTCGAGCGGACTCCCCCACAACGACGCTCGCACTGTGTTCACCGAAATCGTCACCTGGGCACTGACCGAGCGGGCGATAGCGCGGATCGGCAAGGGATGGTTGACACGCAGTGACCGTGAAGCCTGGGAACAAGTGCGCGCAGATCTGACCGCAGAGTTGGCGGAGAATGACGCGTTTGCCGCCGCACTCGACGCACTCTGGCCGATCTTGACACCGAAAGAGCTACTGACACAACTGTTTACTTCGCCAGAACGCCTACGCAAGGCAGGCGCAGACGAGACACTGTTGCGCCGAGAGGGCGATGCCTGGACGGTGTCCGACGTTCCGCTTCTCGACGAATTGGTGGACATGCTCGGCCGGGACAAGCCCGTCGACCAGAGTGCCGAACGTGAACGCCGCGACGAGGCTGCGTATGCAGCGGGCGTGCTGGACATGATGATCAGTCGTGAAGACTTGATGGACGACGAGGATCATCTCCTCGCCCAGGACATGCTGTACGCCGAGGACCTGGCGGATCGTTTCGTCGAACGCGATACCCGGGAGCTCGCCGAACGCGCTGCTGCTGACCGAGACTGGACGTACAGGCATATCGTGGTCGACGAGGCACAAGAGCTGTCCGAGATGGACTGGCGAGTCCTGATGCGCCGCTGCCCGGACCGGTCTTTCACGGTAGTAGGTGATCTCGCGCAACGACGTTCACCCGCAGGTGCTCGCTCGTGGGCGACGATGATGGAGCCGTACGTCCCCGGCCGCTGGATCTACCGATCCCTGTCGGTGAACTATCGCACCCCCGCCGAGATCATGAGCGTCGCCGCCGCCTTGCTCGCCGAGTTCGCGCCAGACGTCCAGCCACCCGAGTCCGTCCGCGCCTGCGGGGTCCAACCGTGGTCCAAGCGAATCTCCGCCGACGAACTAGCCTCCGCCATCGACGAATTCAATCAGGACGAGGCCGGACGCGAGGGTACGAGCGTCGTCATCGGACCTGCGAGTGTGCCCGGCGCTGTGCCGGTTTCGGAAACGAAGGGCCTCGAGTTCGATGCCGTGCTCGTCGTGGAACCGGAGCGAATCATCGCCGACGGCCCACGCGGTGCGTCTGAACTCTATGTCGCCCTCACCCGCGCGACCCAACGTCTCGGCGTCCTACACGAGGGGCCATTGCCGCACGCATTGACCGGGCTCGTCCGGGTCGGGACGGCCAGATCACCGCAATCGTTCGCGGCGAGCGATCGTGCTGTGTAGGCCTTCGGCAGCAGCGCGCACGTAGTACACCTGGCTCTCGGGGACGAAGCGACTGGTGGGACCGGTGACACTGATGGCCGCGACGGGTTTGTCATTGGTTCCGAATACCGGCGCCGCAACGCATGCGAGACCCGGCGCTGATTCCTCGCGCTCGAACGCAATACCGGTCTCGACCACTCGGTTCAGTTGGGTGTTGAGAATGCCGGGCGCAACAATTGTGTGCGGGGTCCGGCGCGTCATCGGCTCCGACAGCACCTCGCGGCGAAACTCGTTGTCGGAGAATGCCAGGAGCGCCTTGCCGATTGCGGTGCAATACAGCGGTATCCGGCCACCGGTCCGGGACGGCGAGTTGGCTTGCCGGTGTCCGCCGATCTTCGCGACGTATACGACGTCGTGGCCGTCACGGACCCCCAGGTGGACTGTCTCGTGGGTCCGCTCGTACAGGTCCTGGAGGAACGGCATCGCCATCTCCAGGAGGCTACGTTCGAGAGAGGCGAGCATGCCGAGTTCGAAGAGGCCGCCGCTGAGCCGGTAGCCACCGTCGATACGGTCGAGTAGCCGGTTCGCGACCAGTTCGTTGGCCAGGCGGTGCACCGTCGCCTTGTGCAGGCCCGTCCGCTGGACCAGGGTGGCCAGAGGCAACACGTGGTCGTCGGCCCGGAAGGCGCGCAGGATCGTCACCGCCTTGCCGAGCACGGTGTCGAGGTTTGCGCTGCCAGTCACCTCCCCAGCGTATCGCTGAGTGAGACAGTTCCCTGGCGCAATCTCGGTGCCGCGGCGAAAGTAGTGGCCATGAGCCAGCCCACGAATACCAGTACAGCTAGCGAGACCGACATCGCAGCTGCTGCGGACCGCCTCGCAGCCGCCATCGCGAGCGGCACTCCCTGCGCGCCCGTGCGCGATCTGATCGGCGCCGACGACCTCGTCGCCGCCTATGCCGTCCAGCGCCGCGTCGACGAAATCCGTCGGCAGGCGGGGGCCGTGGTCGTAGGCCGCAAGATCGGCCTGACCTCGGTGGCAGTCCAGCAGCAGCTCGGTGTCGACCAGCCCGACCTCGGCGTGCTGTACGCCGACATGGAGTTCCCCGCCGGCGGCGCCATCCCCATGAGCCGTTTGATCCAGCCCAAGGTCGAAGCGGAAGTTGCCTTCGTGCTCGGTGCCGACCTCGTGGACGGACCGCTGGACAGTGCGCAGGTGCGCGGTGCGATCGACTACGCCGTCGCCGCGATCGAGATCTGCGACAGCCGCATCGAGTCGTGGGACATCAAGTTCGGTGACACCGTCGCCGACAATGCGTCCTCGGGCGTGTACGTCCTGGGAACCGAACGACGCACCCTCGACGAGGTGGAACCCGCCGGCGTCGTCATGTCGATGTCCGTCGACGGCACCGAGGTGTCCACCGGCGTCGGAACCGCCTGCCTGGGCGATCCGATCGAAGCCGTCGTCTGGCTCGCCCGCACTGCACGTGAGTTGGGGCAGCCGCTGACCGCAGGGCAGGTGATCCTGTCCGGCGCTCTCGGCCCCATGGCACCGGTCACCGCAGGCAACGTAGTCACCGTGACCGTCTCCGGGCTCGGTTCCGTCACCACCAGTTTCTCCAGCGAAGAGGACAACGCATGAGCAAGGTCAAGGTCGCGATCATCGGATCGGGCAACATCGGCACGGATCTGATGATCAAGGTGCTGCGCAACTCCGACTACCTGGAGATGGGCGCGATGGTCGGTATCGACCCCGCGTCCGACGGCCTCGCTCGCGCGGCGCGTCTGAACGTGCCGATCACGGCAGAAGGCGTCGAAGGCCTTGTCGGTCTGCCGAACTTCGACGAGATCGAGATCGTCTTCGACGCCACCTCGGCAAAGGCTCACGTGGCCAACAACGCGCGGCTAGCTCCCCTCGGCAAGCGCATGATCGACCTGACGCCTGCCGCGATTGGACCGTACGTCGTACCGGCTGTCAACGCGGACGAGCACTTGGACGCACCCAACGTCAACATGGTGACGTGTGGCGGCCAGGCCACCATCCCGATGGTTGCCGCTGTTTCTCGGGTCGTCCCGGTGGCGTACGCGGAGATCGTCGCATCCATCGCCTCCAAGTCGGCCGGTCCCGGAACGCGCGCCAACATCGACGAGTTCACCGAGACCACGTCCGAGGCGATCGTGGCAGTCGGCGGCGCTCGTCGCGGCAAGGCCATCATCATCCTCAACCCCGCTGAGCCGCCGCTCATCATGCGCGACACGGTCTTCTGCCTCGTCGACGCACCGGACCCGGCTGTTCACGACGAGATCCGTCAGTCGATCGAGAAGATGGTCGGCGACGTGTCCGCGTATGTCCCCGGCTACCGGCTCAAGCAGGAAGTCCAGATCACCGAGATCCCGGCCGACCAGCCCGTCGAGACGTTGCTCGTCGACGGCAATCGCCCCACCCACCAGGTGTCGGTGTTCCTCGAGGTCGAGGGCGCGGCACACTACCTGCCTGCGTACGCCGGCAATCTCGACATCATGACGTCCGCCGGAATGCAGATCGCGGAGCGCATCGCCCAGCAGAAGGAAGCAACCAAGTGAGCAACCGCAAGATCTTCGTCCAGGACGTCACCCTTCGTGACGGCATGCACGCTGTCCGCCACCGCATTTCGCCCACCGACGTCAAGCGGATCGTCACAGCTCTCGACGCTGCCGGCGTCGACGCGATCGAAGTAGCACACGGTGACGGCCTCGCCGGCGGCTCGCTCAACTACGGCCCCGGCTCGAACACCGACTGGGAATGGATCGAAGCAGCGGCCGAGGTACTCGAGCACGCTCGTCTCACCACGCTGCTACTTCCGGGTGTCGGCACGATCAGTGAACTCAAGCATGCCTACGACCTCGGTGTGCGCTCGGTTCGCGTTGCCACGCACTGCACCGAGGCCGACGTCTCCGCGCAGCACATCGAAACCGCCCGCGAGATCGGCATGGACGTCTCGGGCTTCCTGATGATGAGCCACATGGCGCCTGCCGAGGAACTGGCCAAGCAGGCCAAGTTGATGGAATCGTATGGCGCGCACTGCGTCTACGTCACCGACTCGGGTGGACGTCTGGTGATGAACGACGTCGCGGATCGTGTTCGTGCATACCGCGACATCCTCGACGAGGGCACCGAAATCGGTATCCACGCCCATGAGAATCTCTCGCTCTCGGTTGCCAATTCCGTTGTTGCAGTGCAGAACGGCGTCACCCGCGTCGATGCTTCGCTTGCCGGTCACGGCGCCGGTGCCGGCAACTGCCCCCTCGAGGCCTTCATCGCCGTCGCCAACATCGAGGAGTGGGAGCACGGCTGCGACCTGTTCGCCCTGCAGGATGCCGCCGACGACATCGTCCGACCGCTGCAGGACCGGCCGGTCCGCGTCGATCGCGAAACCCTCACTCTCGGCTACGCCGGCGTGTACTCGAGCTTCCTGCGCCACGCCGAAGCTGCGTCGGAGCGCTACGGAATCGACGTTCGCACACTGCTGCTCGAAGCTGGACGCCGCCGTCTGGTGGGTGGTCAGGAGGACATGATCGTCGACATCGCGCTCACCCTCGCAGCGCAGGCGACAAAGGAAGCAGTCTGACGCGCTGCCGAGTTCGCTGACACCCGAGTCCCGTCTCCGGACGAGGGCGGGACTCTGTCGCGTAAAGGCCGGTGGTGACCATACGGTCACCACCGGCCTGGGCTGAATGGCTTACTTGGCGATGAAGTCGAGAATGTCTGCGTCCAAAGCCTTCTGGTAGTCGCCGTAGATTCCGTGCGGCGCACCCTTGTAGATCTTCAATGTGCCGTCATTGACCAATTCGATTGCCTTGAGGGCGGCTGCGCCAATGGGAACGATCTGGTCGTCGTCACCCTGCGCAATGAAGACGGGAACGGTCAACGCCTTCAAGTCCTCGCTGAAGTCCGTCTCCGAGAACGCCTTGACACAGTCGTAGGCAGCTGCCAGATTGACCAGCATTCCCTGGCGCCAGAAATCGTCCTTCGCCCCCTGGGACACGTTCGACCCCTCGCGATTTGCGCCGAAGAACGGCTCGGCGATGTCGCGATAGAACTGCGAACGGTCGGTGAGAACTCCGGACCGGATGTCGTCGAACGCTTCGATCGGTGTGCCCTCCGGGTTGTTCTCCGACTTCACCATGATCGGCGGAACGGCGCCGGCGGTGATCACCTTGGCAACACGCCCTGCGCCGTGTTGCGCTGCGTACCGAACGACCTCGCCGCCTCCGGTCGAGTGACCGACGAGCGTCAGATCGTGGAGGTCGAGCGCTTCGACGAGTTCAGCCAGATCACGGGCATAGGTATCCATGTCGTTGCCCTGATAGGTCTTCGAGGACCGGCCGTGGCCGCGACGGTCGTGTGCGATGGCACGGTAACCGGCGTCGGCGAGCACCTTGAGTTCCAACTGCCAGGCGTCCGAGGAGAGGGGCCAACCGTGGCTGAGCAGCACAGGCCTCCCGGCGCCCTGTTCGGTGTAGTAGATCTCGGTTCCGTCGGAAGTGGTGATGTACGGCATGATGTCCTCCTGGGCGAAAGGTTCTCGTTGGGTAACAAGAACATTCGTCCACTTCAGGAGCGATGTCGTCGCTGCTGGCTTCCATTGTGGGGGAGCGCTACCCGGGGAACCCACTACCGGCTAACTGGTAGAGGGATCGATGCGAACGGTGATGGTGGTGCCACCACCGACCGGGCTCGAGATCGTCAGAGTTCCTCCAACCGCGGCAACGCGGTCCTGCAGCCCGATCAGACCCGAACCGCTTTCGGCGTCTGCTCCCCCCTTGCCATCGTCACTGATGGTGAGGTCCAGACGACCCTCTTGCGAGACGGCCGCGATCGTAACCACGGACGCGTCGGCATATTTCGCGGTGTTGGTGAGCGCTTCAGCGACAACGTAGTACGCCGCGACTTCCACAGAATCGGTTAGTCGAGTGACGATCTCGGCTGTGAGCGCGACCGGGATCGGACTGCGGCGAGCCAAAGTCTTCAGCGCCGGCGCGAGACCCCCGCGGGACAGGATCGCCGGGTGAATCCCTCGCGAGAGTTCACGAAGATCGGTATTGACTTGAGCCAGTGTCTCAACGGTGCGGGCCAAGCTGATTCGCAGCTCATCGAATCCGTCGGGAACTGCGGCCTGAGCGCCGCGTAACTCCATCCCGAGAGTGACGATCCGCTGTTGCGCCCCGTCGTGCAGGTCACGTTCGATGGTTCGGCGGGCTTTGTCGGCTGCAGCCACGACGCGCGCCCTGGACCGTGTGAGCTCGCGCCTGGTTTCACCGTTGTAGACCGCGGTTGCGAGCAGGTCTGCGAAGTCGGTCAACCGGTCCTCGACGTCACTCGCGAGAACACGTCCCGTACCGCCGATGATTACAGCTCCCCACGTCCGACCGTCGACGTTGATCGGTACCCCGATTCCCGTACGCAACCCGCGTCCGCGCAGCCTCCCCGCGATCGCCCCTGTCGCAGTGGTGAAGTCGATGGCAATCGGCGCACCCGAAGTCTCGACGATCGTGCAGACGTTGTATCCACCGACAGGGAAGCGTTCACCCGGGATCAATCGTTCTCCGGTTGTAGTATCGTCCCGCGCAGCGAGAATTGTGAAGTAGTCGTCGTCGTCGTAACGCACGACCGACACGTGTTCGATGTCCAGTCCGTCGGCCAACTCCGCGGCGACAGCATGATGGACATCGTCGGGTTCGGCTCTCGAGGCAACAAGTGTCGCTACGCGTCGCAGTGAAGCCTGCTGACGCGCCAACGCGAGAGTCTGTTCGAGAAGTACCCCGCGATCTCGCACAGCGGCAAGCAGGGCCTCGAGCGACGGTACGATTCGTTGAACGCGGCGAGCATCGGCCTGGGTCAACTCTGCCGGTACAAGTAGCGAACCCGCGACACAGGCTCCATCCCGTAGAACGATCCGCCTCTGCCCGCGCCCCACCGGGGCATCCGCGGGCCCTAACTTCGCATACGGCGCGGGCAGGTCGAGCACGGCGGACAATCGCACGCTCGCGTCGTCAAGCATCTCCACTACATTCGACGTCCGAAGCATCGTCCGAGCCAGCGCAGCCAACAGATCCGCCTCACGACGACGCTGATCCGATTCCATGGCGCGAAGACGTGACTGACCGACGAGAACGTTGGTCAGCAAGGCCAGGACGAGAAAAACCACCACTGCCGGTACAAGGCTTTCACGGCTTTCGACGACGTGGATGTAGGCGTACGCGGCAGTGCTGGCAACCGCCGTCGCAATTGACAGCCGAAATCCCCAGCCTGCCGAAACGACGAGGACACCGAAAAGAAAAACCGCGCCGAACGCATTCTCGGGTGCAATCCGCTTCAACATCAGAACGAGAAGAATCTCCACGACAATCAATCCCGTAGCCAGGGCGATGCCCCAACCGAGGGGAGGAGCGCTCGGACGCAGCACGGACGTGACGAGACGGCCGCGCAACGGAACTGACGAAGTCATCGGACGCCCGGGTTCCCCGAGAAATTACGGGTAGCGGTAATGCCGGGTGCGCCGACGTCTGACAGCCTTGACAGGGTGAAGTCTTCCGACCGGAGCTGCCTCATCGTCGACGACAGCGATGCATTCTGCACCGCTGCACGACGAGTGCTCGAGGCCGCGGGTATGACGGTTGTCGGAACCGCATCCAGCCTCGGCACGGCCATCACAGTGGCCGAAGCTACCCACCCCGACCTGGTCCTGGTGGACATCGACCTCGGTTTCGAAAGCGGATTCGACGTGGTGGAGATTCTCCACGCCGCCGGTTTGGCGCCGACGCCGGCCATCATCCTTGTGTCGACACACGACGAAGAAGACTTCGCCGATCTTGTCGAATCGAGTTCAGCCATCGGATTCCTCTCGAAGTTCGAACTGTCCGCAGACTCGATTGCGCGGATTCTTTCGCAAGGATGAGTGTGCCGATTCAAACGCAGACACCCGTCAGCTGACGGCATCGAGATACATGATGACTGCGCGCACGCGGCGATGGTCGTCGGCGGTACTCTCCAGATCGAGCTTGGTGAGGATGCTCCGCACGTGCTTTTCGACGGTGCCCTCGGTGATCCACAGCCGACGCCCTATCCCCACGTTCGACAGGCCTTCTGCCATCAGCGTCAGCACTTCTCGCTCGCGGACGCTAAGTGCCGCCAACGGGTCGTCACGTCGCCTGGCCGCCACCAATTCGTAGACCAGAGCGGGATCGATGACCGAGGCGCCGGCTGCGATCCTGTCGAGCGTCGCGACGAAATCGTCTACGTCGGTCACTCGACTCTTGAGGAGGTACCCGATCCCCTTCCCTCCGTCGAGAAGCTCCAACGCATGATCGACCTCGACATGTGCTGACAGTAAAAGCATTGCAACGGAGGGGAACTCTCTTCTTATACGCAGCGCTGCGTCGAGCCCTTCCGAAGTGTGTGACGGTGGCATCCGGATGTCGATGATGGCCAGTTGCGGATTTTGCCCGTCGACCAGTGTCAGCAGTTCGTCCGCATCCCCTGCCTGTCCGACGATTTCCAGGCCTGCCCGAGTGAGCAGGCTGGCCACCCCCTCCCGTAGGAGCACGTCGTCGTCGGCGATGACCACTCGCAGGGCCGTCACAAGACTCGGCTCGATACCTGTTGCACGAGGGCCGCCTTCCACTTGCAGTCCGCACTCGCAAGTGCGTGGCGGCCGGAGATGGGACCACCGCTTAAAAGATAACGGACATATGCCACCTTCACCGCTCTGATCTCGAGGAGCGAAACCGTCGTGCGCAGATTCCGCACTCAACGCTGCGAGTCTCCCCACATCAATACAAGCCAAACCCTATCGATTTCCGAAAATGCTTGCAGGCGAATGGTTATCCTTTGACACGAAGATGCACTGCGAGTCCCCCAGGTCTCGTCATCGCTCCACATTTCGGCCAAGACCCGATACCACCATGCTCGAAGCCACGAGTTCTATATTCTGAGTCCGTGGAAGCTACCGAATACCGTGACTCGCTGAGGTCCGTCCTCGACACCACATCGTCGGTAGTCGAAAGCCGGCTGGCGGCGATGCGCGCCGCGGCGACAGCACATGCCGAAGGCATTGTCATCGACGTCTCCGTGGACCAGGACGGCGAGGGCACTTTCGGCGTCTGGGCGCGATTCGACGATCCGGATGCGTTCAGTTTGAATCAGCAGATCGGCGACGAGCGGGAGCTTTTCAGCGTGATCTGGGGTGAGGAAGGCTGGGAGCCACCGGTTCCCACTCGTCCGCGAGAGTGGTCACGCACGGAACTCGAGAAAGTTATCGTCGGTGTCGGTGCCGAGTGGATCGGCGCGCTCGTTCCCCCGACTGCATCCGAACTGCACTGGGAAGTAACAACTCCCGACGGAGCGACCGACCCGATACCTGTGGGCCCCGATTTCGGTAGTGGACATTCGCCTCAATGAAGCGCGGAAGCTGTCGGCGAGACGGACGACTTCGAACCACTGTTGTGATCGATGTTGCGATGTCACCGACCGGTCGAACCGTCGATAAGTTCGCGGAGGATGTCAGCGTGCCCGGCATGGCGCCCGGTCTCTTCGCTGAAACGTCGCTTTCCAATCCGTCACGTTTTCGGCGAGAAACATCGATCGTTCGACAAAGGTCAAATGATTGACCAGCCCGAGCAAGGTTGTTCCCGACCGAACAATTGTGGTGCGCACCTGAGGTTCCGGAGCACCTTCAACCTCGGCAGCGATCGAATCACGCAGGTAGTCGAGAAACGCGCGCAGCGTATCGGTCTCGCTAATCCCTGTCCGGGGCGGTGGGACATCACGGCGGCTCCGACGCGACGTTGCCATGGTGGATCTCCTTCCTCGGTGAAGAACGACGAAGAGGCTTCATTCCTGGATAGGCAGTACCGATCCTTCCGAACTCACGCCGATCCCGCATCAAATTTTGCCGTTGCGGCAAAGGCCGGCTTAATTGCCGGTATCACCGCGCCGAATGCAGGTCGCGCACATGTTGAGGCGTCCGCCACTTGCCGACCTCGAACGGCCACCGCCGCAGCGGATAAGCGAGACGGGCCACGAAGTAATTGACGTATTCGACGACGCCGAAAGCCCACACCACCATGATGGCCGCCGCAGTGACGAAATGATCTGGTAGCCAAATGAGCACGCCGAGGAGACCGACCGCCAAGACGACAATGTCGAGGACCCGAAACACACGGTAGAGCGCCGCGAGGCGGGCAGGCATCGGCGCCTGCTCGACCCAGCCTCGGGCAAGCAGCCAATAGACACCCGCTTGCACGAGAACCACGAGCATTGGGGCCAGCGCCGACCACAGCGCCGCGGAGTCTTTCGGACCTTCGAGCCGAGGCATCACGACGCTGACAGCCACGGCGGCAAACACTCCCGCGGCGGCCAGTTCGCCAAGACCGAGGCTCAGGTACCTGCGTCGCAAACTCATTCGCCGTTGATCCACCACGTGAGAGACCATATCCGTTGATCACCGCGCAGCGGGTGCGCAGCAGCTTCGAGGCTTTGCCTGAGATGGATCAGGCTCACAGCCAAAGGAATACGGTTCACCTCGACTTGATTCGGGCGGATCATCCGGCACGTGTTGGCGGATCCGGCGGGAAACCTTTTTTGCCTAGGCAATCCACACTAGGGCTTGTCTGAAAACTAGTCCGAGATCGAGTCCACTGCTCATCCGACAAAGCCTGAAAGTGCGTCACCCGATCAGCAGTACATACATTCGTTCGCATACAGTCGGATGTGTCCCAGCGGCACCCCAGACTGGAATGTCCGCTGTGTCAAATCTGCCGACAGGGGGGCTGGACGGGTGGGATCGCCTGACTTACTGGGTCTGACGGCCTCGCTGTCGTCGTCGACGCTTGTCCTCGCGTTCGTTGCCGGGATTCTTCCGCGAGTCGTCGGTGATGAACCGAATCCCGTTGTCGGCATACGCACGAAGGCGACGATCTCGAGCCCCGAGGCGTGGCAATTGGCCCATCGGATTGCGTGGCCCCTTCTACGCCGGACGGTGTGGACAGCCGTAGTGGGACTGTGCATGCAGGTCGCTATCGGTGTCGTGACAGGTTTCGGATCTGTGGTGTCGGCTGTCGCCTCAACAGTCGTGTTTCTAGCGGTGCTCCTTGTCCTGCTCTGTGCAGCGTTGAAGGGCAACGCCGCGGCAAAATCGTTGCGGCGCTGACCACCCGGGCCCGCATTTGTCAGAGGTGCCCTAGTTCTCCGATTTCAGTTCCCGATACGCGGTCGTTCGCGCCGGCGTGGTCCACGGTCCCGCATCTCGAGGATCGCGGCTGCCGTGGACGCGACCGTCTTGTCGTCGTCGCGTGTCAGCCGGGCGAGCGCTTCCCGGGCCGCCGCGCCGGGAATCTCAGCGAGTGCCTGCGTGATTCGCAACCTCGTCGGGGCGTCGTCAGTGCCGTCGAGCCCTGCCTGCACGGCATCGACGACCTCACCGCTTGTCGGTGAGTGCTCCGCGAGAAGACCGAGCACCTCTCCGGCCTCGACGTCGCGTCGCCCGTCGGCGACCATCTCGAGGAGAGCGGGCATCGAGACGGCCTCTCCGCGAGATCCGAGGGTGAGAGCGGCATCAGCGCGGACTATCGCGTCCGAATCATCGAGAGCTCGCTTCAGCGCCCGAGTTGCTTCCTCGGTGTGGATCCCGGAGATGGCCGACGTCGCGCGGCGTCGAACTTCGACGTCCTCCGATTCGAGCCCCTTTGTGAGACCTGCAAGGCCCGCACCTTCGGTCCTCGCCAACGCCCACTGCAACGCTCCGGCCACGTTGGCATCCTTCTCCGACAGGATGGCCTCGACGAGTGCGTCGACGGGCAATGCCGCATTCGCATCCTGCGACAGGATCGCTTGCTGACGGTGGGCAGCGAACTCGGATTCGAGTGCACGCAACAGCGAGACCATGCGCAGGACGTCATCCCACTCCGAAGGGGCGGATGCGTCGACCCTTTCGAGTTTGGTCAGCAATTCCTCCTCCGCCGCGATCCGTTGCCGAGTGTGTTGCATGAGTTCACCCACCAAATCGGCCGGCGCGAAGTCGGGTTCGTCCAGTGCACGCTTGGCCTCGTTCAACGAGAGCCCCAACGTCCTCAAGCTCTCGACGTGGAAGAGTCGACGGATGTCGTCGGCGGAGTACTCCCGGTAACCGCCGGACGTGCGGCCCGTCGGCTTCACCAGTCCCAAGGTGTCGTAGTGACGCAGCATCCGTGTGCTGACACCACAACGCCGCGAGACCTCGCCGATCAACATCCGTCTCCCCTTCCTACGCGTCCGGGCCGATTGCCGCGACGCGCTTCGCCAACTCGTGTGAGAGTGCGAACCCACCGTCGGGGTCGTGCCAGAGTTGCTTTGTAGCATCAGCATGCGCCCGGACACGCGGATTCGGGCTCATTCCGGCCGCGTCGAGCACCGGGAGTACAGCCTCGCCGAGCCCGGTCAGAGCACGGCTCAGACTGAGCTGCATCTGCAGTTCACCCCGCCCGAGTTCGGTCGCCAGATCCGCTGCGAATGCACCCTCGACTCCTGCCGGCACGAGTGCCACTGCGGCGCGCCACGCACTGCGCGCGACCTCGTCGTCCTGGTCGTGCACCAGCGCAGAGACCTCGGGCCACGCGATCGGATCGCCGATCTTGGACAAGGTGTGGAGCGCCTGACTGCGGGCTTGCGAACCATCGGACCCAAGCTCACGGATCAGCCTCGGCACCGTAATTTCGGCCGGCAAGCGGCACAATGCCCAGGTCAGCATGTCGCGGACGAAGAAGTCCGGCTCGACGGCGCACCGATCGATCAGGGCATCCGTCAGCTCAGGGTCCGGGCGCGTGCCGACAGCGAGCGCGGCGCGCAGCCGAACCGAGGGATCAGCCGCGGCCAATGCGTCGACGAGGTGAGCATTCTGCCCACCATGGTTGGTTGTGTTCACGACAACCACCTCCTTCGTCGACCATTGGAGTCCTTGTCACTGTGTCAAGGTCAAGCGTCGCTGTCTCCGACACGGGAAATATCGCCTCGGATCACACGCCGGTTGTCGATCCTGGCCGAAAGATCATCAGCACGACGACAACGACCCAGAGCAGATTGAAGATCCCCGTCGCTGTGCCCAGTCGACGGGTGAGCCGCGTTGCGACATCCACAACGGACCCGGTTCCTTCGATCGCCGCCATTGTCAGCCGTTGGGCGGGAAGCACGACCGCGGTGAGTATCACGGCGGCAACGACGGTGAGTGCGATCGAGGTGAGGATCCACAGGTCACCGAGCACTCCGAGATTGACGGCGGTGGCGACACCGAGCATCGGAACGACAACGCCGATCGTGGCATACACCCGAACGATGCGATGCAGCATGCCCGTCGTCGCAACACTGGCGCTGTCCGGATCGGCGAGCGCGGCGCGGCTCGCCACCGGGAACATACTCGCCGCCACAGCGACGGGGCCGATGGCAAGAATGGCCGCAATCACGTGGAGGGACAGCAGGATTCCGGTCATGGGATTTCTCGCGTTTCGGTACGCACAAGCGTATTCACGCAGCGTCCGGGGCGAAGGTGATTACAGGCTCGGCGCCCTTGGCCGACCACACCGTTCCACGACGCTCGTAGTCGAAGAGCGCTTCGACCTCGAGACTTATCCGGGGCCCGAGGCATCGTTCCAACAGGTACAGGCCAAGGTCGAGACCGGATGTCACACCGCCGGCGGTGATCAGGTCACCGTCGTCGACGATTCGCGCCTGGATCGGAATAACGCCGCCGGCCGCCAGTGCGTCCACGGCAAGATGGTGTGTCACGGCGCGGCGCCCTTCGAGAAGCCCCGCCATCGCCAGCGCCAAAGATCCTCCACAGACGGTCGCAACAAGAACACCAGGATCGTCGAGTGCACGCCGCATCATGACAGGCAGTTCGGTTTCCGTTGTGGCCGCGAGTCTTTCCGGCAAACTGGTGCCCGGCTGGTCCGCATCGGGTTCGAAGAGACCCGATGCTCCGGGAACGATGATCAGATCCGCGTGTTCGACATCGAGGTTTGCAGTGGCGGTCATAGCGAGTTCACCACTTCCACTCAGGACGGTCCGAGGCCCCTCCGCGCTGACGAGTTCGACACTCAACGCCCCACCGCTGGCGAGACCCCCGGCGTAGAGCACCTCGTACGGACCCACGACATCCATGGGATCGAATCCGTCGAACAACACGATCTGCGCGTGCACTGCAACCTCCGATTTTGTGCGACGCGCTCCTGTGCGCTTCGCTGTTCCTACGACAGTAGGAGGAAGTTGACCCCTGCGGCGACGGCTGAAAGCCAACCTTCGACGGCTTTCAGCCAACCTCACATATTCTGTGAAATACCAGTTGAGAGGATATTTCACGACACGAGATCACAGAATCTCGCGCCACATACGCTACGTTTCAGACATGCATGACGTTGCAGTTCTCGCGTTGCCCGGAGTGGTGCCGATGGACCTGGCAGCACCCCTCGAAGTCTTCGGACGATGCAGGCTTCCCTCAGGCGCACCGGCCTACCGGACCGCCGTGTGCGCGCTCACCGAGGAGGTGGAGACCGGAACGTTCACGATGCGCGTACCGCACGGACTGTCACGTCTCGCCCAGGCCAGCACGATCATCATCCCGGGCACCGCCGATCTCGATGTGCCGATCGACCCCGAGATCATCGAAGCCCTCAGAACTGCCGCGGATCGCGGCACGCGCATCGCCTCACTGTGCGTCGGCGCATTCACCCTCGCCGATACAGGCCTGCTCGACGGACTTCGCGCGACGACGCACTGGGCGGCTGCGTCGGAGTTGGCGCGTCGGCACCCGGCCATCGACGTCGATGCCGCCGTTCTCTACGTAGACAACGGGCACGTCCTGACTTCCGCCGGCGCCGCGGCCGCACTCGACCTGTGTCTGTACATGGTCCGTCAGGACTACGGGTCCGCGGTCGCCGCCGACACGGCGCGGCTGAGTGTGATGCCGCTCGAACGTGCCGGAGGGCAAGCACAATTCATCGTTCACGAGCCTCCCGTACCCAGCGGGACAACCCTTCGACCACTACTGAACTGGATGGAAGAGAACCTCGGGGAGCAACTCGACATCACGACAATCGCGGCCAAGGCAACGATGAGCACTCGCACGCTCAACCGCCGATTCCAGGAACAAATCGGTACGACGCCGTTGCAGTGGCTCCATCAGGCGCGGCTCCGCCAAGCGCAATTTCTGCTCGAGACTACCGACCACTCGATCGAACGTGTTGCGGGACAAGTCGGATTCAATGCCGTCACCACGTTCCGCGAACGCTTCCGAGACCTGGTCGGCACCAGCCCACAGCGGTACCGGACACAGTTTCGAACTTCCCGCTAGCGGGCCGGTCAGCCCTTGACGTTGCCGGCAGCGGTGTTCAGAACTGTGGCGACGTCGTCGAGGATGTACGGGATGGTCAGGACCGTCAGTCCGCCGAACGCGAAGTTCTTGTCGACGCTGAAGTCCTTGGTGGATGCCGTACGCCCATCGACGATCACCGGCTGAGCTGCCACCAGTGGCTCGGCGAGGAACGCGTTCAGAGAGTCCTTGTCGTAGGCCACCACGAACAGCACGTCAGACGCAATCAGCGGCGCCTGCTCGGTGCTCAGCTCGAAGTACACGGCCTCGGGATCCTTGGCGGGATCGGCCTGCTGGATCGTCGGCTCGTTCTTCAGACCCAGCTGCTCGAGGAACTCGACACGCACGTCGGCGTTCTTACTCACCGCGAAGGTGCTCGGACTGTTCGGGAGTCCGATGGTGACGGTCTTACCTTGCAACGCAGGGTTCTTCGCAGCCGTCGCGCTGATCGCGGCGTTGGTCTTGTCGATGAGCGTGCCGGCCTCGGCCTGTTTACCCAGCGCCTGACCAGCGATGGTCACCTGGTCCTGCCACGACGCGGTCCACGGCTCGTCCTGGAAGGAAACCACCGGCGCGATCTTCGACAGTGCGTCGAATTCCTGCTGAGTGAGCCCGGAGTACGGGGCGAAGATGAGATCTGGTTCAGCCTTGGCGAACTGCTCGACAGGTGCTTCGCCCGTTCCGTCACCCGACAACAAGATCGGCTGCTCGCCACCGAGCTTGTCGAGTGCCTCGGCGTCCCACTTCAGAATGCCCTGCGCGTCGGCCCCGTACTGAGGTCCGGAGAAAGTGGGCATCGCGACCGGGACGACACCGAGCGCCAGGAGGGCGTCCTGATTGGACCATCCCCAGGTTGCGACCCGCCTGGGCTCCTCCTTGATCTCGGCCGTGCCGAGGGCCGACGTGATCGTCACCGGGAACGCGGCGTCGACTGCGGATGAAGTCCGGGTGCTGTCTTTGTCGTCGGTGCTGTCTTTGTCGCCGTTGCTGCTGCAGGCCGCCATTCCGGCCGCCAGCCCGCACGCCGCCACGACGGCTACCATCCGGCGGACACGGCTGCCACCACTTCGTCGCTCTGACAGCCCTCGTCCCAAAATTCTCGCCACGCCAGGACCTCCCGGTCGATCGACCTGCTCAGACACCCCGAGCGGGTGACGGCGCCTAACGTAGCACGAAGGTAACCCTATCCTCAGTTGTCGTGCGCTCTACTTTGCCCTCTGTCGTCGCACCATCTCCGCGATCCAGATGGGCGCAAACGGCGAGGTGCAGTTCGGTGGAGTCGGGTAATCCTCGAGCACCCGCAGTCGCTCACCGATCTCGATTGCCCGGGCGCGGTACTCGGCATGTTCGATCCCGATCTGAGCCAGGCAGTGGTTCATCGCCCATTGCAGGCGGTCAGGAGCATCCTTCATCTCCGCCTCGATGACGTCGAGTAGCCCTGAAAGGTCAAGTCCCTCGGGCTTCTTCGCGACACGTTCGGTGGTCAGAGCCCACCCGGCGCTAGCGACCACAGGATCAGGGTCAGCGGTCCAGGCCACCCGCAACTCCTCGGCATGCGGGTTCTTCTTCACCACGTAATTGACGAGCCAGTCCTGCACCTTCGGAGTGCGGGCCTCTCGCAACATGACATCCAACTCGTCACGCTCGAACGCCTTCGGGCGGCAGATCAAAAGGGCCAACAATCGCGCCGCGGTATCGCCCGTCGCCCAAAGCTGTTGTGCGAGTTCCTGCTGAGTCTTCAATCGCTTCGCAACAGCGCGCAGTTTTGTGAGGTTCACACCGTGATCGTCACCGTGCTTCTCGTTCACCGCACGCGCCTTCGGATCTTCGAGAGCAGCCAACTCGTCCATCACCGCGGCAACCGTCGTTTCGGCCACTTCGTCCTCCAGTCACTACTTCTGCGATTCCCCTACAAGCAAAGCACGGGAAGGCGGGCGACCTACGTTTGAAACCTCGGCCAATGGGTACATGACTGCTCCTGAGGTGGCGGCACGCCACCATGAAGACAGGACGAACCTTGCATATGCGACGCGCCGCGGGTGCTGAGAACGTGGACGAAACCGCAGGCGGAGATGAAGACGGCGGTAAGAACATTCTCACTCGGGCTATAACCGGCCCACTCCTTTTCGTGTTCATCCTCGGAGACGTTCTGGGTGCCGGCATCTACGCGTTGGTGGGCGTCATCGCCGGTGAAGTTGGTGGAGCCGTCTGGGTACCACTGCTCGTAGCGCTCGTCATGGCATTGCTGACAGCAACGTCGTATGCCGAACTGGTCACCAAATATCCGCGAGCGGGCGGCGCAGCAGTATTCGCCCAACGGGCGTATCGGAAACCACTGATCTCGTTCCTTGTCGGCTTCTCGATGCTGGCGGCCGGCGTAACCAGTGCGGCGGGACTCGCCCTCGCATTCTCGGGCGACTATCTCAAAGCCTTCATCGACGTCCCAACCGTTCCAGCGGCGCTCGTCTTCCTGCTCCTGGTGGGACTTCTCAATGCCAGAGGCATCAAGGAGTCGATGCGCGCCAACGTCGTCATGACAGTCGTGGAGGTCACCGGGCTCGTCCTCGTTGTCGTCCTCGCTTGCATAGTTCTCGGGCGCGGCGACGGAACCCTGAGCCGCGTCGTGGAGTTCGACGACAGCCGATCGCCTGCACTCGCGGTGCTGGCTGCGGCACTCCTCGCGTACTACTCTTTTGTCGGCTTCGAAACGTCCGCGAACGTCGCCGAAGAAGTGAAGAACGTGAGCAAGGTCTACCCACGCGCACTGTTCGGAGCATTACTGACAGCCGGCGCCGCCTATGTCCTTGTCGGCCTGGCTGTCTCGGTGGTCCTGCCCGCCGACGAACTTGCCGCATCCTCCGGGCCACTGCTGGAAGTTGTGTCAGCTGCCGACGTCGGCGTTCCGCCTCGCCTGTTCAGCCTGATCGCGTTGGTCGCCGTCGCCAACGGCGCACTGCTGACAATGATCATGGCGAGCAGGCTGACATACGGGATGGCATCGGAAGGCTTGCTCCCGAGCGTCTTCGCTCGGGTACTGCCGCAGCGACGGACCCCCTGGGTGGCGATTATCGCGACCACAGCAGTTGCCATGGCTCTCTGCGTCACCGGATCGCTGTCAGCCCTGGCGGAGACGGTGGTACTCCTGCTGCTTTTCGTATTCATCAGCACCAACATCGCCGTCCTGGTTCTGCGCCGTGACGCAGTGCAACACAAACACTTCCGAACGCCGATCATCTTCCCGATCCTCGCTCTCGGTACGTGCGTTGCGTTGCTCACCCAGCAGAGCGCTGCGACGTGGTTACGCGCATCATTACTCTTGGCCGTCGGAGTAGTGCTGTACGCCCTCTCCCACCGCCGATCCACGAAGTGAGGTGCGATGTACAGGAGCCGGTGTGATGACCGACAGTTCTGACGCGTCAGATGTAATTCAGCGTCGAGAGCGAAAGATCAACAGGCGAACCCTGACGTACGGCGTGTCAGTCGTTCTGGCTACCGCGGTTTTGGTTATCGCGATCGTGTGGTTGGGCTCCCGGCGGGGCGAATGCTTCGGTACCGACACCTTGCTGTGCTCACAGAAGGATCGCCGACTGGCGGTCTTCGTCCCGAGCCTGATGTTGCTGCTCGGGACCGTGGGCGCGTTCTTGCGAGCCTCCCTGCGATTGCACCGCCTGCGGCGCCTCTACATCCGGCCGTACATGGCGTGGACCTTGGCGGGCCTCACCCTGACGTATCTGACCGGAGCTTACTTCTTGATCGGGGTTTAGATTCTCTGAATACGTCTGTTCAGCAACCAGATTGAGTCGACAGCCGCAAATCAGAATCGCGGATCGTCGATCGCAGTGAGGACTACTTCCCGCACTGACGTCGAAGACGACAAACTCGAGATCGAGCGCACCGTATCCACAACGTCATGTACCGGGACCAGAGATCCCTCTCCCCTGGCGGCAGCGACGTCTCGGGGCACGTCGAGTCCGTCTTCTGTATTGAGATATCCGAGATGAAGGACAGTCACTGCGAGTCTGTCCTTCCGGTAGCCCTCTCTCAACGCGTCGGCAATGCCGTTGATCGCGAACTTCGATGCACCGAACGCAACCTCCGGCCTACCGCTTCGCGGGAGTCCCGAGGTGGACCCGGTCAAGATGATCCGAGGTCGAGGACGGCCGATCATTCTCGGGATCAGGCGCTTGAGCAGGAGAATTGTGGCCGTGATGTTGGCGTTGATCATTTCGAGCATTTCGACATCGGATTGATCTGTGAACGCATAATCGGAAGTGAAGGCATCCCCTTCCCAAATTCCGACGTTGCAGATCAGGGTATCTACACCACCGACAAGCTCCTGATCGATCGAATTCGCTGCCGTAACAGGATCGGTCAGGTCGGCTTCGATCCACTCGGAGACGTCGAACCCGTCAGGACGCCGACGCGATATGCCGAGAACTTCGTCGCCATCGCTCCTCAGACCCTCGATCAAAGCACGACCGAGACCTCGGCTCGCACCGACAACAACCGCCCTCGCCACAATTACACCCTTCGTCGTCGCTCGAACCGATCCTATCGATCCAGCCGTCGCCGGTAGTTTCGTCGAGAAGCGAGAGACTCAGATTCGCACCGTAGTGCAGCTGGACAACTACGGGCTCGCCAATATTTCAGCCAGGGCACTGGCGAACTCGCGTGCTTGGTCAGAGGTGATGGTGGAGGCGGTCACACGAAGTGCCCGGTGGCACTGACCCGGCGTCGCCGAGAACTGACTTCCGTCCCGCACGAGCCAGCCAGACTCGGCGAGTCGCTCGACAATCGGTTCGGAATCCCGATCCAGCGGAACCCAGACATTGAGTCCGTCGAAAGTGTCAGGAACCTCGATATCATGTTCTGACAGTGCAGATTTCAGAAGGGTTCGACGGCGCTCGTAGACAGCGCGAGCATTGGCGAGGCCGTCGATCACCGTCGGATCACTCAGCAGTTCAGCACTCAAGCGCTGCTGCAGGTGACTGACCCAGTTGGCGCCCGACCGGAGATGAGTGCTCAGCCGAATGCCGGTGTCGAGGTCCGAGGCGACCACTGCCACGCGCAGGTCGGGCCCGAGAAATTTCGACACGGAACGAACAAGCGCCCACCGCGTCGTGCTCATCGGAGCGAGCCGACAGTACCGATTGCTGGACACGGCAGAGAAGTGATCGTCCTCGATTACCAGAACGTGAGGGAACTCGGCCAGGATGCTTCCGAGAATCGCCGCTCGGTCGGCGCTCATGCTGACCCCGGTGGGGTTGTGCGCACGAGGGGTGCAAATAATCGCGCGCACACCACTTTCGAGAGCACGCAGCAGCCCTTGCGGGGTAATACCCGAAGTGTCGATGTCCATCGGTACCGCTCGGAAGCTGTTGGCTTTGAGCGTTCCGATGCTCGCCAGGAAGCACGGATCCTCGATCGCGACGGCGTCACCTCGGGTCAAATGAGCGGTCAACAGTCGCTCGACCGCGTCAACGGCACCGTTGGTGATGGTGATCGAGCACGGCCTTGGAACCTCGTCCTCGATCGAGGAACGTGCCCAGGAATCGAGTAGAGGCTCGGTGGCTGCGGCGCCGTACAACCGGGGCGTGTAAGTGGTCCGGTCCAACGAGGCTCTGAGATCAGGCAGCAATGCCGGATCAGGATTTCCGCTGGCGAGATCCACGCTGCCAGGAAGAGCGATACCGCCTTCTCCTTCCAGGAACGGTATGGCTCGCACGAAGCTGCCGCGCCGGCCCTGTGTCTCCACAACTCCCGCCGCCACGAGCAAGCGATAGGCTCCGGCAACTGTGTTCCGGTGAACCTCGAGATCGTCGGCCAAGGCCCGTATGGGCGGCAACGCATCCCCTGGAGCCAGTACCCCAGCACTGATGAGATTGCGGATGCCCTCGGAAATCTCGCCCGCTGTCCCGCGGACGACATAGAGCCTCACCTGGTCCGCCACAGTGCTGGTCACAGGCTCACTCTATTAGCACATGACAAAACCTCCACGCTGTGACACATTGTCACATGACAAAAAATCTGTGAGGAGACACATGATTCTGCCCGGACAATTCCGCCTCTCCGACGACGCGGTCGCCGACTCTCTCCACGCCGGTGGATTCGGACACCTGGTCACACCGGGCCCCGAGACCCTCGAAGTCACGTCGATGCCACTGCTGTACAACGCCGAAGGAAACGTGTTGGAGGGGCATCTCGCCCGGACGAATCCGCATTGGCGATACACCGGGACATCGGAGTCTCTGGTGATCCTCCCCGGCGCCGACGCCTACGTGAGCCCCGAGTTCTACCCGAGCAAGAGCGTCCACGGGAAGGTCGTCCCGACGTGGAACTACGAAGTTCTCTACGTCTACGGCCAACTGGTTGCGCACGACGACGAGCAGTGGCTGCGTGCGCACGTCACCGCACTGACAGCTCGACATGAATCCGGCCGTGAGAACGAATGGAAGGTCACCGACGCGCCGCCGCAGTTCGTCGATGCGCAGCTGCGAGGGATTGTGGGGATCGAACTGCACGTGGCCCGTGTCTACGGAAAAGCGAAGTTGAATCAAAACCGTTCCCCCGCTGATCGCTCCGGCGTCATCCGGGGTCTGGAGAAGGGCTCATTCTCCGAACGAGAGACCGCCGCAGCGATGGTCGCCGCGGGCCTCGACAACGGTTGACCGTTACGCCGTCGTCGTACGCCTTGTCTAGTCGCACATTCAGGTGAGCGGTTTTCCACCCGTCACGCCGATGACTTCCCCAGTGGTGTAACTGGATTCGCCAGAGGCGAGAAATACATAGGCGGGAGCAAGCTCGGCCGGCTGACCTGCCCGCCCGAGCGGAACGTCGTCCCCGAACGTCTCGAACTTCTCCTTGGGCATCGTAGCCGGAATCAGTGGCGTCCAAATCGGTCCAGGTGCAACGGCATTGACCCTGATTCCCTTTCGTGCGACATCGGCGGCCAGTCCCTTGGTGAAGTCGATGATGCCCGCCTTTGTCGTGGCGTAATCGAGCAGCTCGGGCGACGGGGACGCACCTTGGATGGACGAGGTATTCACGATCGTCGATCCGGGCTCCATCTGCGCGATCGCTGCTTTGGAGAGCCAAAATAGTGCGTAGAGGTTGGTTTTCATCACACGGTCGAATTGTTCGGTGGTGATATCGGCGATGCCGCCCATCTGCACCATCTGAAACGCGGCGTTGTTCACCAAGATGTCGAGTCCGCCGAGTTCACGCACCGCGGTTTCGACCAAAGCAGAACAGTGTTCCTCGCTTCGGAGATCTCCCGGCACCGAGACGGCTTTGCGACCTGCCTCCTCGACCCAGCGAGCGGTTTCCCGAGCGTCCTGTTCTTCCTCGTCGAGATAACTCAGGACAACGTCCGCGCCTTCTCTGGCAAATGCAATCGCGACCGCACGTCCGATGCCCGAATCCGCTCCGGTGACAATCGCACGCCTTCCTTCGAGTCGACCGCTTCCTCGATAGGTGTTTTCACCGTGGTCGGGAGGAGAAATCATGTCTGCGGTGAGACCGGGATGTGCGATCTCCGCCTGCCGCTCACGCACAGGAGCGGGGAACCGCGTGGTCGGGTCCTGCATTGCGTACTGGTCCGGCATATCGATACTCCTCAGGTGACGCAGTTTCTCGTGGGCTTCTGGATGGATGCACTGCACATGCCTCCTTCCCACCGAATAGAAATCGAAACCTCGGGGTGGCCGGGATCTCACTCGTCCTGGCGCCGACGATCTCGGTGCGTCGACCCCACTTGTTCGTTGTGGTTACTACGCGGTAGGTCGGGGTAGCCCGCGTAGCGGCGGTGGCTCCGCGACCCGCGGAGCACTCGTCGAGCAGAAGCTGAACATCACGTAAAGCCCGCACCGACGAAGGGACGACCCCGATATGAGCAACTCCGAAACCACGTCCGCCTTGATCACCCAGTTACGCATCCTCCTCGGTCTGACGCACACCGAGATCCAGGTCGCCGAAACGCGCGTCGCACAGGCCAGAACCGAGGCTGTTCGACGCGAATTGACGGAAAACGCAGAGAACGGCCGTGAAAGGGCGAGTTCCATAGAGTCCACTGTTCGCGATCTGGGGGGCGTGCCGGAATTGGTCGGTCCGTTCCTCGGACGCGCGACAGCCGGAGTGAAAGCGATGGTCGAACAGGCTCAGCCCTTCGACGAAGCGGTATTGGGAGACCTTGCGCTCGAACATCAACTCCTCGACCGTTCCCGCTACCTCAAGGCCCTGGCCACTGCCGGCGGCGATCAGACCGTCGCGGCGTTGGCCGACCGCCTCATCGCTGCACACTCCGCGACCGTGGACTGGCTCACGACTGTCTTGGCCGAAGAGGCACTCGGTGGACCGGCAGCTTTGCGCCGCACACCGATGCAAGCTGCCACCGGCGCGGCGATACGGCTGGTCAACGTTCCGGTCTCCTGGTCCACCCGCAGTCTCGACCGTGCCATCGACGCTGTTCGCACCTCACCGCCGGTACTGGGTGAGCTGATCAGCTGGGGCGCATATGCCGGTGACGTGACTGTGAAAACACTCTCGGCCAGTAGGGATGCGGCCATCGCCACGGCTGAGAAGGTCACTCGCCGAGAAGGTGCTGACGGTGCCGCCGACGTCTTCCGTTCGGTACGGAAGTCGAGTGGGCTACTCGACCCCACTGAACTTCCCATCGAAGACTTCGACGAACTCAACGTCACCCAAGCCGTCTCCGCTGTGAAGGAACTGACCGACGCCGCACAGGTGCGGGACATCGTTGCGTACGAGGAAGCGCACAAGAACCGACACGGCGTCGTATCCGCTGCCCAGGCAAGACTCGCAGCGATCGCCCAGGAAGTCGTCGGAATCAACTAGAGCGTTCAATCGACATATCGAGAGTCCGACTCTCGGAACCGCGAGCACTGGACCTCGTGAAAGCGGGATTCGCGGCCAGGGCACCCGAGACCGTCAAGAAGATGACAGCGGCTCTCGAAGCCCTCTGATCAGTTCGACGCGCGCGGAATCGAGAATTTCCTCGGAGAGCGGGGAACCCTTGGTAGCTCGCGAAAGAACCAGTGCACCGAGCATGGTGGAGAGCCGGAGGAGACCGACAGCTTCGTCGTCGGCAAGAGCTGCGGCAAAATCCCCCACTCCCTCCGTGTAAACCCGACGGGCCTCGCTGTCTGCAGGCTCGCGCGCCATGTCGGCGGCGAGCGCAGCAGCGGGGCATCCGTCTGCCGGGTTGTCGCGATGCGCCACCGAGAGATAGGTATCGATCAAAGCTTTTCGGGCGGAGTCACGTTGCCCTGCATGCTCTTCGAGTTCCGCAGAATGCAGCTGAGCCAGTTCCTTGAAGGCGTGGGTGGTCGCTTCGTCGATGAGAGCGTCCTTGGACGCGAACTGCTTGTAGAAGCCACCGTGGGTCAGCCCCGACGCCTTCATCAGGTCGGCGACGCTGAGGTGAGTGCCCTTCTCTCGGAACAGTCGGGCTGCGGTTTCCACGACGCGCCGACGGTTCTCTTCCGCTTGTTGCTGCGATACGCGGCCCATCACAACGCCTTCCAGTTTGGATTTCACTTGACATCTATCCTAGCCGACACTTAGATTTGATTCATAATCTAAACGTCACGAGCAATCACAACACTGGGAGAATCATGGACCTGAACAAGACGGTTGCGGTCGTCACAGGAGCCAATCGCGGGCTCGGACGCCATCTGGCTGCGGGACTCGTCGAGCGCGGCGCAAAGGTGTACGCGGCTGCGCGCAATCCGGAAACTGTCGATCTACCCGGCGTCATCCCCCTGAGGTTGGACGTGACGGACGCCGAATCGATAACCGCCGCCGCGCAAATCGCATCGGATGTGACCTTGCTGGTCAACAACGCAGGTATCTCTACCTCGGCGCCCTTGATCGGGGGCGACATCGATGACATTCGACGAGAGATGGACGTCAACTTCTACGGCCCGCTCGCCGTGACCCGGGCGTTTGCTCCTGTCATCGAAAACAACGACGGCGGAACAATACTCAATGTTCTGTCGGTGCTGTCCTGGTTCCATCCAGCCGCGCTCGGGTCTTACGCGTCGTCGAAAGCAGCGGCCTGGGCGATGACCGACGCCGTTCGAGAAGAACTTGCGCCGCGCAAAATCTCCGTATCGGCACTGCATGTCGCATACATGGATACCGACATGGCCGCTGGCGTACCCGCCGAACAGAAGATCGATCCTGCCGATGTCGCCGCGCAAGCACTGGACGGTATCGAAAGCGGGCTCGCCGAGATCCTCGCTGACGACACCACCCGGTACGTCAAGGGGAGTCTGTCCTCGTCGAACTCCGAGTAAGCAAGGGACTGCAGACTAGTGACGCTTACCCCACCGTTTTGAGGCTGGCCAATCTGCTCAGGATCGGTGCCCGCCAAGCTGCGAGGTCTTCCGGACCGTTCTCTTCCCACAACTCGTACAACTCCGAAGTGTCGCTGTCGGAAACTGCACGCTCGAGTGCGGCGAGGACCCAACTCTTCTGCTCCGGGCTCAAGGTGCTGACGTACCCGGCGGCGTCAATTCCATCCAGCTGCACAGGCTTCGGCGCAACGCCGTGCGCAACCGCAAGAATCTCGGCGACGGCGATTGCTGTTTGAGCATCATCGGCATCGAGATAACCGCCATCGGGGTGGCTAGCGTAATCGTCGATGTCGTAGTCACCCGCCTATACTGCGCTGAGCAGGTCGCCCGCTACGTCGTTGTCGAAAGGTCCTGAACCCCAAGTCCCCATGCTGTCTCTCCGATCCGTACCCGGCGCATCTGTCGTAAAGATATTAGTGAATCACAGGCTTCGGCCAGGACCCTCGGGCTGGAAGTACTGCGTTCGCCGGAAATCGACATCAGCGCAACGGCACGCGAAGGATGCGGTCATCACCGGGGTTGGGGTCGCCACGACCGTCGGTGTTGTTCGTCAGTATCCACAGCGACCCGTCCGGTGCGACTACAACGTCACGGAGGCGCCCGTATACGTCGACGAACTGCTCATCGGCGGTCGCGGGGTCAGCCAACGGCACAATGCGGAGTCGCTCACCACGAAGGTTGGCAATGTAGATCGAGCCGTCGTGGATGGCGATTCCGCTGGGGCTGGCATCATCCGGTGACCATTGTTGGAGCGGGTCGATGAATCCGTCTTCACCCGTAATCCCTTCGACCTCGGGCCACCCGTAGTTGCCACCGGCTTCGATCCGGTTGAGTTCGTCCCAGGTGTCCTGCCCGAACTCGCTGGCGTACATCGTGCCGTCCTCGGTCCAGGCAATGCCCTGGGAGTTGCGGTGGCCGTAGCTGTAGACAAACGAGTTCGGAAACGGATTATCTTGCGGCACATCACCATCCGGAGTCATGCGCAGAATTTTCCCGGACATCGAGTCGAGGTCCTGAGCTCTGTCTCGACTACCGGCATCACCGACGGTCACGTACAGCATCCCGTCCGGGCCGAACGCGATGCGACCACCGTTGTGGTAGTTGGCCGAAGCGAGCCCGTCGAGAATCGTCTCGGCCGGCCCGAGCGCGAATTCCCCCGGAGCACCGATGATGTCGAAGCGTTCGATCCGGTTCTCCCCGTTCGCGGTGAAGTACGCGTACAGGCGGTTTTCACGTACTGCGATCCCTAGTAAACCGCCCTCACCTCTTGGGCTGACGCCGTCGACCACTCCCACCTCGCGGCTGTTTCCGCCGGCGTCGAGTTCGAGGATTCGCGCGCTGTCGCGCTCACTGACTAGTGGTGTATCGCCGTGGAATGCGATCGACCAGGGCGCGTCCAAGCCGTCGGCGACGGTCTCGGGTTCACCGAAGGCCGCGGCGGGCGCCGATCGTGTTGTCGTGCTTGCCTGTGGACCGGGCCCCTCAGCGTCCTCGGTACTGCAAGCAGTCATCAAGGCCGAGACAAGCACGGCGGCGCCGAGCCCCCGGATCTGTCGTCGTGTCATGGGCGCGCCTCCCGGGTTCAGGCAGTCTTTGCGCCGACGGTAGCGCGCAATCGGTCACACCGGGAGTCCCTTCGAGTACCCCCAACGACCGGGACTCCCTCGCAGGCGACGGGCGTGATGCCCTGGACGGGTGCGCCACGACATGCGCGTCGTCAACAGAAAGAGAACTGACCACCTCATGATTTCCGCCCCGACCGTCGAAGAAACCGGCCGCCTGCCGCTCGTGATCTACGTGCTGGCCGTCGGAGTTTTCTTGATGGGTACAACCGAATTCGTCGTCGCCGGCATTCTTCCCGAGATCGCGGGTGACCTCGGTACGTCGATCGCGAACGTCGGCCTGATGATCACCGTCTTCGCGATCGGAATGATTGTCGGCACGCCGGCGATGGCGATCTTGACACTCAGGTTTCCTCGACGCGTGACCTTGAGCTCGGCGCTGGTTGTTTTCGCGATCGGACACGTCATCGTCGCGCTCTCGTCCAACTTCGGACTCATTCTCGGCGCCCGCTTCCTCACAGCCGTGGCGACGGGCGCATTCTGGGCAGTCGCCGCAGTGGTCGGAGCAAAAGCGGCCGGCCCGGCGTCTTCCTCGCGCGCGCTCGGCATCGTCTTGGGTGGAGGCATGCTCGCGAACGTCATCGGTGTTCCGCTCGGCGCTCTGGCCGGTCAGAGCATCGGGTGGCGTGGTCCTTTCTGGGCCCTCGCCGCCCTCGCACTCGTCGCCGCGGCCGTCGTCCACCGATTGGTACCCGCCGACACCGACTCCGGTGCGGTGCCGTCCTGGCGAGCGGAGATCGCGAGCCTACGGGACGGACGCATCTGGCTCGTTCTGTCCGGTTGCGCCGTCGTGTGCGGGTCGTCGCTGGCGGCGTACAGCTTCATCTCTCCGCTGTTGACCGAGAACACGGGACTTGCTGCGTCGGCAGTGCCGCTAGTGCTTGTCGGCTACGGACTCGGTGCGTTCGTCGGCTCCAATCTCGGCGGTCGACTCGGTGCGAAGCATCAGTACGGGGTCTTGTTCGTCTCGGCAGCGATGACGTTTCTCGTACTCGGGGCGCTCTGCCTCTTCTCGCAGAACGTGATCGTGACGGTGATTCTCGTAGTCATGCTGGGACTGTTCGGCATGTCGACCAATCCCATCCTGATCGGGATGGCTGTGCGTTATGCCGATCAGGCGCCGACGATGGCTTCTGCTCTCAGCACCTCGTCGTTCAATCTGGGCACGGCGGTCGGCTCCTGGATCGCCGGGTTTGCGTTCGCCTCGAGTCTCGGTGCCACTGGGCCGGTGTTGGTAGGCACCGGCGTTGCCGCTCTCTACTTTCTGCCGCTGATGATCCTGTTGCGCAAGGAACGCACGAAGCGCACCACCGTCGAAGTCGTCAACTGACGACCCGATCAACCGTCGCGCAGTTCGTCAGCCGTCCGTCAGCGACCGCTCCGACACGTGAGGAGCAGAGTCCGCATTCTCACTGGCTGCCAACGAGGCGAGTAGCTGCATCCGTTCCGCGGACGGCGATCCCGGCTCTGCGGTGTAGATCGTGAGCGTCAACCCCGGCTCGGCGGCCATCTCCAAACCTTCGAAGGCAAGCGTCAGCTCCCCCACGGCGGAGTGGTGAAAAGTCTTGAATCCGGTGCCGTGATGGCGGACGTCGTGCGCGCCCCACCGACGCCGGAATTCCTCACTCCGAGTGCTGAGTTCACCGATCAGATCGTGCAATTCCTTGTTGTGAGGATCTCGCCCAGCCTCGGTTCGCAGAATCGAGACGGTCACCTCGGCAAACGCGTTCCAGTCCGGATAAAACTCGAAAGCCCTTTCGTCGAGGAACGTGAAGCGCGCGATATTCGGGGGCTGCCCCGGCATGTCGTACAGGTCCTTGTAAAACGCACGCGCGAGTGGGTTGACAGCAAGAAGATCCATGCGACCGTTCCGCACGAAAGCGGGTCCCGCGGTGACTGCATCAAGCGCCCACTGCAGGCTCTGATGGGGCTTCCAGCCCTTCGCATTTCGCCGACGCGGGGGCCTGGCTACCGGGCTTGCCGCGTGCGCGAGATCAAAAAGGTGGGCGCGCTCGGCGTCGTCGAGTCGTAAGGCCTTCGCGATACTGTCGAGTACACCCGGCGATGCGCCGCTGATCGCTCCGCGCTCGAGCCTGGTGTAGTACTCGACGCTCACGCCGGCGAGGGTTGCCACTTCACTTCGACGTAGACCGTCCACGCGGCGGTTCGATCCGGCCGGAAGTCCAACTTGTTCGGGCGTGACTCGGGCGCGCCGCGAGGTCAGGAATTCGCGTACTTGCGCTCGATCGTCCATGCCATCGAGCCTAAGTCAGTGACCGGTAGCGAGGGAGTCCCTCGCAGTACCACTATCGCGTGGGACTCCCGCACGCCGCCGAATCATGATCAGGTTGAAGTGACACGAGAAAACCGATGGTGAGGAGTCACGTCATGCGCGCTGTCGTCATGCATGCCCCCGGCGACGTCCGGGTCGAAGAGATCGAAGCGCCGGTGATCGTCGAACCGACCGACGCGATCATTCGCGTTACAGCCACCTGCGTCTGCGGTTCCGACCTCTGGCCGTACCGCGGCATCGAAGAGCTGAATGGCCCGACGCCGATGGGACACGAATACGTGGGCGTCGTCGAACAGGTCGGCCCCGACGTCAACGACATCGAAGTTGGGGACTTCGTCGTGGGCTCGTTCGTCGCGTCGGACAACACCTGCGAAATCTGCGAGGCCGGCTTTCAGTCTCGCTGTATCCACCAGGTCATGATGGGCTCGGTCGGCACCCAATCCGAATACGCTCGCATCCCGCTCGCGGACGGCACCCTCGTCCCTGTCCACGGAGAGCCGACCGAGCGGCAGGCCCGCAGCCTCCTTGCAGCCTCCGACGTACTCGGCACCGGTTGGTTCGCCGCCGTAGCTGCGGAAGCCGGACCTGGCAAAACGGTCGCCGTCGTCGGCGATGGCGCAGTCGGGCTTTTGGCGATCCTCGCTGCCAGACAACTCGGCGCCGAGCGGATCATTGCCATGTCACGTCACGCCGACCGGCAGGCACTCGCCACACAATTCGGCGCCACCGACATCGTCGAAGAGCGGGGCGACGCGGGCATCGCGAAGATCAAGGAACTCACCGGCGGCTACGGCGCCCACTCGACCGTCGAAGCCGTAGGTACCCAAGAATCGATGATGCAGGCTATCGGAGCTACCCGCCCCGGCGGACATGTCGGCTACGTCGGGGTATCCCACGGCGTCGAACTCGACGGCATGAACCTGTTCTTCGCGACGGTGAGCCTGCTCGGCGGTCCCGCGCCGGTCAGGCGATTCCTACCCGAACTGATCGAGCTCATCATGACCGACCAGATCGACCCAGGCATCGTCTTCGACCTCACTCTCCCGTTGGAGGACGCCGCCGCAGGCTACCGGGCGATGGACGAGCGGCGCGCCACCAAAGTGCTACTCACCCTCTGACCGATACCAAAGGCTCACGAGACAGAACTGGGCTCTACACGCCGGTCGAGGAACGTCTCGGCTACCAACGAGAGGCGCTCTTGGTCTACCGATCAGCATGTTCACTGATCACACCGAATGCGTATGACGCCGAAGGTGAGGACGGGCACTTCGATTGGTGCGCAGCTGCTTTGACCCAAGCGGATGCTTCGCGACTGATATGCGCCCCCACCAGCGGAAACCGATTGTACGAGTGAATGTTTCAATGAGAGCGACTCGGCGCTACTTTGTAGCAACGGCACTCGTCTCTACCTACGGTTGCGTACTGAATTCCTTGTGGGGCAGGCTTTCTTGTGTACTGCTGACGAGCCGTATCTGCTGACGAATCGTATTGCTGACGAACCAAGGTCGGAGAACAATGGGTCACTACAAAAGCAACGTGCGTGATATCGAGTTCAATCTGTTCGAGGTACTCGGGATCGGCGAACTGCTGGATGCCGGCGCTTACGGGGACCTCGACACCGACACCGTGCGCAACATTCTTGCGGAAGTATCGAGGCTGGCAGAAGGACCGGTCGCCGCGTCCTTCGCCGACGCGGATCGAAACCCTGTCGAATTCGACGCACCCAATCACGCAGTTGTGGTCCCGGAACCTCTACGCAAGACGGTCGAGGCGGTGAACGAAGCCGGTTGGTCGCGACTCGGCCTACCAGAAGGCATGGGTGGTGTACCTGCTCCGGCGCCGTTGGTCTGGGCGATCGGCGAAATGTTGGTCGCGGCAAACGGATCCGCAAGCTTTTTCAACATGGGTCCACTGATGGCGAGCGTGCTCTACACCATCGGAAACGAACAGCAAAAACACTGGGCCAAAGAAGGATTCGAGCGCGGATGGGCCGGAACGATGGTGCTCACCGAACCAGACGCCGGATCCGATGTAGGCGCAGGCCGAACAAAGGCAATCGCGCAGGAGGACGGCACGTGGCACATCGAGGGCGTCAAGCGGTTCATCTCCGGCGGCGACGTCGGAGACACGGCCGAGAACCTCTTCCACTTGGTGCTTGCCCGGCCCGAGGGAGCCGGTCCAGGAACCAAAGGTTTGAGCCTGTTCTACGTTCCGAAGTCCCATTTCAACTCGGACACACTTGAACTGGGAGAGCGCAACGGTGTGTACGTCACCGGCGTCGAGCACAAGATGGGCCTCAAGTCTTCCCCGACTTGCGAGCTCACCTTCGGAGCGACGGACGTTCCTGCCGTCGGCTGGCTCGTGGGTGATGTCCACAACGGTATCGCCCAGATGTTCCAGGTCATCGAGAATGCTCGAATGATGGTGGGCACCAAGGCTACCGGAACACTGTCCACCGGCTATCTCAACGCCCTCGAGTACGCAAAAGAACGAATTCAAGGCGCAGACCTCACCGAGCTGACAAACAAGACCGCGCCCCGCGTGGCCATTACGCACCACCCCGACGTCCGACGCAGCCTGGCGATGCAGAAGGCCTACGCCGAAGGCCTCCGAGCGGTCTACCTCTACACCGCTGCACACCAGAATGCCGATGTCGCCGAGTTGGTTTCGGGTGCGGATGCCGAATTGGCGGCGCGGGTCAACGATCTGCTGCTGCCGATCGTCAAGGGCGTCGGCTCCGAGAAGGCCTACGAACTGCTCACCGAGAGCCTGCAGACCCTGGGCGGCTCCGGTTATCTTCAGGACTACCCCATCGAGCAGTACATCCGCGATGCCAAGATCGACACCCTGTACGAGGGCACCACGGCGATCCAGGCGCAGGACTTCTTCTTTCGAAAGATCGCACGCGACCGCGGCGTTGCACTCGCTCACGTAGCCGGTCGCATACGAGAGTTCATCGACAGTGAGGCCGGGAACGGTCGACTCAAGGCCGAGCGAGTCCTACTCGAGACCGCCTTGACCGACGTGCAGGAGATGGCCGGGACGCTCACCGGGTATCTGATGGCTTCCCAGGACCAACCCTCCGAGTTGTACAAGATAGGCCTCGGCTCGGTGCGCTTTCTGTACGCGGTAGGCGACCTGCTCATCGGATGGCGCCTGTTGGTGCAAGCGGAAGTCGCGTTGGCAGCCTTGGACCGTGACGCGTCGGCAAAGGACCGGTCGTTCTATCGGGGCAAGGTGGTGATCGCGTCGTACTTCGCCAAGAACATCCTGCCCGTCCTGGCGTCGACCAAAGAAATCCTGGGTTCCCTCGACAACGAGATCATGGAACTCGAGGAAGACGCATTCTGACAACGTGCCACGCGCGGTATGGGTGGTGCGCAACTCGGAATGCTTGCTGCGTGATTCAAACGCGGTCGTGAACCGGCGACGGAATCTTGTTGGAACGATAAGAGTCTGCGCTCCGGTTCGGCCGCCAGAGACGCCAGTGCTTCGCGGACAGCCGGAACGGGAGATGGTCTTGTAGGTGACGAGCACCGGACGACAACCGTTCGTCTGCTGGCAGGTTGAGCCACAGGGACAGTGAGGATGCCGCGTTGCCAAGGGTTGCGCGTATGCCTGAGTCACCCAGAGTCCGGCCGTATCCATCCACGGCAAAACGGCCGAACGCGTCGGGGGTGATGTCGGGGTACGGCGCGCGCGTGTTGGGGTCGATCAGGCGTACGGGCGTGCTGCAGGTCAGTGCCGCCAAAGAACGTCCGTGGGTTGTGACCGCATCGGAACCAACGAGGGCATCGAGCGCTTCGTTGACAGAACCAGGTGGGACGTTCCATTCGGTATGGGTTTGCGCTTTGTAGCGGGGCCCACCGAAGATCCCGGTGGCAAGCTCTGTCAATTGCGCGGTCGGCGCGGGTGGCCCGCCCTGGCGGATCTCTAATGTCCACGACGGCAACGACACTGGTTCGGTGCAGGCTTCCAGAAATGTCTGCAGGCGTTGAAATGCCACGTCGGGGCGCTTGACTCGAAGCGAGTGTGCACCACCGGCGGACCTGGGCAGCCCGTCGTATGTCACTACCTCGGGCAATGTGATGTTCGGTGTCCGCGCCGTCACAGGTTAGCCAATCGCGAAAGCACTACCCCGGCTGGTTCCTCCGTCGCGTGGCGATAGCCAGTACCGGCCCACAGGTGCATTCGCTCGGGATCTGCCTGCGCAACAGCGGCTTTGCGCATCGGGTTGGTCAGGTGATGGATGGCCGGATACCCGATGGGCGCTTGTGCGTCGTAGCGATCGATGAACTCGTTCCGAAGCGCCCGTGCAGGACGTCCCGTGAAAGCTCTTGTGACGACCGTGTTCCCGCGGGACGTGTCGGCCAGAGCTGCCTTGTGCGGAGCCGAGGCACCACTCTCCTCGGTGCGCAGCAGCACAGTACCGACGACTGCCGCGTCCACTCCGGCACGTAAGGCTGCAGCGACGTCGGCGGAGGTCGCCAGTCCACCTGCCGCCAATAGCGGAACAGAGGTGCGATGACGGATCTGTGCGATAAGTTCGGTGATCGGTGTTTCTGCCGGAACCTGCAGGGGAGTGAGCGTTCCGGAGTGGCCGCCGGCAGCCGACGATTGCACCACAAGCAGATCGGCACCGGCGTCGACGGCAAGGAGCGCCTCTGCCTCCGAAGTCACAGTGAGGACGACAAGTGAACCGGCAGCGCGCAGCGCCTTGATGACGCCGGGTGCGGGAAAGCCGAAGGTGAAGCTGACCACCGGAACCGGGCTGGCCAGGAGCAGATCGATCTTGTCCTCGAAGTAGTCGTCGTCTTCGACCGGCTCACCGTCAGCCAGTGTGATGCCGTAGCGATCCGCCTCGACCTGGATCGCCCTGGCATAGGCACGGTAGGCATCGACATCGACAGGCACCGGGTTGGGCGCAAAGACGTTGACACCGAAGGACACTCCCTCGGCGCGCACGGCGTCGATCTGGTCGGACAGAGCCTGAGGCGTCTTGTACCCGGCGGCGAGGAAGCCGAGACCGCCTGCGCGAGAGGCAGCAGCAACAAGTGCCGGTGTGGAAGCGCCGCCGGCCATGGGGGCTGCGATGACAGGGACCTTCAGGTCGAGATCGGTTGTGAGTGCGCTCATTCGAACATCTCCAGTCCTACGTCGGGTAGTGCTCCGGCGGTTTCGTCATCTGACATCAAAAACTACCTCCTCAGTCGAGGTGGCCGTCCGAGGGTCCGCATCGAGATCGGAAGGGAATCGGAACCGCAAAACCGCGGCGGCCACTGCCGCGCCCAGGACGACGGCCGCACCCAACAGCAGAGCGTCGCGATACCCGTCTCGCAGCAACGGAGTGACAACGAGTGGGCCGAGAATCTGACCGACGCTGTATCCAGCGGTCAGGAACGCCACGGCGCGTGGGAACTGCAGGTGCGCGCCGATTGCCAACACAATTGACCCGATACCAAGGAAGGTGACACCGAACAGGAAAGCTGAAATCAGTGCGGGGCCGACGCCTCCGATCACAGCAGGAAGCGCTATGCCCACTGCCTGAATCAACAGGGCAACGAGAAGCAGAGTCGGCTTCGACCAACGCAGGCTGAGCCAAGCCCACAGGGCGCATGACGGAAATGCGGCCAACCCGACCACTATCCAGGCACCGCTGCCCACCCATTGCGGAGCGGCCAGATCTATTGCGGCAACTAGGAACGTGCCCGCGATGATGTAGCCGATGCCTTCCAGGAAGTAACTGATGAACAAGGCAGTGAACCCGCGTTGGGAACTGGGAGTTCCCGGCGCGTCCGGTGTGATGATCGGACGCGGTTCCGGCGTCAATCCCCAGGCGGCGACCGCACACACCACTGCAAGGGCCGCAGATGCCAGCCAGGCTGTACTCCAGGTACCGATGAAGCGGACGACGAACACGAGGACCCCGGACAGGGCGATACCCAACCCAACTCCGCCGAATCCCCATCCGGCCAGGAATTGGGACTGCCCCCGAAGGTGCGCGTGCAAAGCGCTGACGGCGATCATGAATACGAGGGCACTGGCAATGCCTGCGACGAGCCGCAGGGCGAACCAGATGGATCCGTCGTGGGTAGTGGGCATGAGCGCCAAAGTCGCGATGAGGACCACCAACGACGTACGCATCACCGCTGCCGAGCGCACCGCGCCGGGAATGAGGATTCCCGCGAGCGCGCCGATGAGGTACCCGACGTAGTTCGCCGTCGCCAGGGTTGCGCCGAGCGAGGCGGACAGACCGGCCTGCGTGTGCATCAACGGCAGAATCGGTGTGTAGACGAATCGACCGATTCCCATGCTCGCCGCCAGCGCAGCGGCAGCTTGGACAGCGTGTGCTCGCGGGGGGGACGCCGTTGTGGATTGTGGTCATGGTCTTATCGTGTGCCCCGGCCGCGCCGAACCGCCACGACCGCTTTGCTCCTGACTGATAGGCACAACCTCCCACCGCACGTAGCATGAAGGATCGTGGAGCTGCGTCAGCTGAGATATTTCGAGGTCGTCGCCGAGGAATTGCACTTCGGCCGAGCCGCGGCGCGGCTACTGATAGCCGGGCCGTCATTGTCGCAGCAGATCATGGCACTCGAGCGCGACCTCGGCGTCAAGCTGTTCGTCCGCGACCGCCGTTCCGTCGCTCTGACGCCAGCCGGCGCGGCCCTGCTCCCTGATGTCCGTGCGCTACTCGAGAGTGCCGAGAATCTGCGACGCCGCGCGGAGCGTCTGTCCGGAGCGGAGCCCGTCCGGATCGGCTACGTCAATTGGCTCCCCACGGATCTGATCGCGCGCACTTCAGGGGTCGCGCAACTGCACGTCGACGCCTGGGTGGTGCCTTCGCACGCGCAGGCCGCGCGGGTAGCGGACGGCAGCCTCGACCTGGCGATCGCCTGGGTGCGGAAAACCGATGTCGCCCAACATGCTCTGAGCGCAAGACTGCTCGGTGCGGATCGGCTGTACGCGGTCTCCACCGGAGAGGACACCACACCGGTGCGAGCCCGCGACGTCGTCGTACTCGTCGACGACGACACCACCTCCTGGTATTCGTGGAACGTCTACGCCGAAGAATTCGCTCGCGATACCGGCGCACAGATCCTGCGCATCAACGACGGTGGTATCACCGGTCCGGCATTCTTCGATCACGTCCGTGCCGTCGGCCGTCCGGTCGTCAACTCGCCCAAAGGGCAGACCATCACGCTGCCGAGCGATCTCACGGCACGCCCGATGATCGACCCGGCGGCAATCTGGACGTGGTCACTCCTGTGTCGTGAGAACGAAACGCGCCCTGCCGTTCTCGCGGCCGTCGACGCTCTCACCCGCGGCGTCACTGATCTCGGAATCCACGAGGACGGGAGATGGCTACCCATGGACGATCCTTACCGGAGGACTCGATGACACGACGCGCTATTCGAGTTTTCTGGGGACGACGGCCGGAATCGGTGCAGGCCGTGGCCTCCCGGTGGCGTCGGACGTTGGAGCAAGTCGAATTCCTGTTGCCCGAGGTGGTCGACGGGTCGTGGCAACAGATCCATTCCGCTGGACCTGCTACTGCCGTGACCGTCGACCAGTTGGCACAGGCCCTCGAGAACGCGCAGGCCGCCGAAGACTGGTCGGATCGTCTGGGAATCGGATTGAGGCTCGTAGCCAGTGGAGGGCCCGAATGGGGGCTCGAACTCTCCGGCTTGGCGGGCGGCGAACCGGAAATCGTCCTACAGTCGATGATTCTCGCTGTCAGCGCGCCGGACGCCGCCGAAGTTCCTGAGACAGAACTACTTCGGATGCTCGCCGCGGTGTGGGAACCGGATTTCGGAGACGTCACCGACGACAACATCCTCGACGCTCTCGAAGACGAGTCCGACTATCGCGTCGGTGATCCCGTGATCGGACGAGTCGGCTACCTCTCGTCCGCTCGCGCTGACGCGATCCCGGATGACCTGGCAGCAGGCGTTGCCGCGTTACCGGGCGGCGTGTTGCTACAGATCGGGGCCGTCGATGGGGTCGTTCGGGCGTACGAGCGCCTGCGCGAGACCGGCGCACTCGATCCGCTTCCGCGTCCACTGGACCGCGCAGTCCTCTGAAGGTGGTTACCCTTCGTCGAGTTTGGGTAGCCCGGGCGTCGGAACGAACTCTCACCGCGGCACTACCGCCGAAAAATGAACCGAAAGGCCCACCGCATGGTTGACGTCACCCGCAAATTCACCGCCGAGGTACCGATCGAGAAGGCTGCGGCGTTTCTCCGCGACTTCGCCAATGCGCCGACGTGGGATCCGGGCACCGAGAGTTGCACGCAGATCTCCGACGGTCCTGTCGGCGTCGGAACCCAATGGCACAACGTGTCCAAGCTGTTCGGCGTCACCACGGAACTGACGTACACGCTGGTGACCGACGAGCTGAATCACGTTGTTCTCGAAGGAAAGAACAAGACTGCCACCAGTACCGACGACATCACCTTGACTTCGGTGGGTCCGAACTCGACCGAGATCGAATATCACGCGAACGTCGAGTTCAACGGTGCCGCCAAGATTGCGTCGCCTCTCCTGAAGGCGGGATTCGAAGCCAAAGTGGCACCGGAGACGGTGAAGAAGATGACGGAGGCCCTCGAAGCGCTCTGACAATCCGTCAGGTTCTTGTCACTGTGTGTTGCCGCCGCCCGCGCCACCGTTGCGAGCTTCGATGGCATCGATGGACTTCGTGAACGACTTTCCCAGCACTTGGGTGCCGACGAGTCCGAGTACCGACGCCAGGAGCTTTCCCTTGAGGTTCTTGCCGTCCCGGACCACGACGGCGTCGACATCGGTCAGACCCGTCGGTTGCCGGGTCAGCGTGTAGGTATGGCTCGACGCCCCGCCCCACAGGTTGGAGTCGGTGGTTGTCATCACGACGCGGTGCGGGTCGGTCCAGTCGTAGTGCAGACGCTCCCAGATACCACTGGAGCCCTCGGTGACATCAGCATCGTGGGGTCCTTGTTGGTGCACTTTCAGGTAGCTGTCCGCACTGCGGCCGAAGATTTCCTCACGGCCCGGGCCGAAGTCGGTCAGGCCGGCAAGGACCTGTTCGGGCGTCGCAGTGGTCGTCTTGTGAAGATGAATCGTAGTCATGGCGCCTTCTTTCAACTGTGGATGATCCGGTGCTGAAAAAGCCGGGAAGTGACTCATCCAGCACACCACTCACACGAAATGAATGAAAGAGAATTGCTCGCCCTGTCTCGATCCGCTATTCGACGCCGCGCCGGCTGGCAGTGATTGCGCCGTGCGGCCTGTAGCCGCTCCCCGTCCGGGTATGGGTCTCGATCACGTCGAAACCCGCTGTGACCAGCACCTCGGCAAGTTCGGTCACCGGCCATCGATAACCAGTCGTCGCGGCGTGATCAAAAGGCTCTACCGTTGTGCCTTCGAAGAAGCCCACCAGCAACCCACCACCTGGGCGGATCACGCGCGCGAATTCAGCGAGCGGTGCCTCGATATCTTGCGGGTGATGGTGAATGAGCGAGTACCAGGACAGCACGCCGCCCAGTGAATTCGTTTTCGCGTCCAATGCCTCGAAGCCCCCGACCTCGAACGAGAGATCGGGGTATCGGGTGCGGGCTCGTTCGACGAACTCGGGCACTAGATCGATCCCGCTCACAGCCAGCCCGCTCTGGGCCAGGAAGTCTGTCCACTGCCCCGGCCCGCACCCGGCGTCGAGTACGGGGCCGGTCAAAGTGGCGGCCCAGCTGGTCACCAGGTCCCGATCAGATACGTGCGTCGAATCCATCGAGCCGAAGAGGTCCGTGTACTCCTGGGATCTGGCCGAATACGACTTTCGGACTACGTCGCGGCGCGTTGCACTCGAATTCTCCACGCCGTCAATAATTATCGATGTGCACCATTCCTTCGCCACAACTCGCCGAACCGAAGGTTCATACTCTGTTGAAGGCCTACGGTCACGACCGGAAACTGAGGTCATACGGTGGAAGAGAAAGAACTGGCGGCGAAGATCCGCGAACTACTCAATGCCCGATCGGCCGAGTCGAGCATCTGCCCCTCCGACGTGGCCCGCGCAGCAGCACCCGACAATTGGCGTCCGCTGATGGAACCCGTCCGAGAGGCTGCCCGCCACATGGTGGCCCACGGCGAAGTGCAGATCACCCAAGGCGGCAAAGTCGTCGACCCGGAATCCGTACGAGGTCCGATCAGGATTCGGTGGGCTCGTTGATCAACCGCGTGACTTCTGGCGGCACTGCTCTCGCAGCGTGAATCAGCGGAAACGGTCCAGATGCTCACGCAGGAACGCATCCAGGCTTCGTGGCTCACGCCCCAGGACACGTGCCACCGTGTCGGTGGGTGACTCCGGGCGCGAGACGGCAAGTTGCTGGATCTCCAGAATGTGCTCGGCCAGCCACGGAGGCATGTGGGCATGATCGACGAGGTTTTGCCGCAGTTCGTGCGGTGGCAGGTCGATATATTGGACGGGGCGATCGAGCATGCGGGTCAGAGCATCGGCGATGCCGCCGTAGCCGACTGCCTCGCTGCCCGTCAGGACGTAGGTACCGCCGGCGAGGTCGGCGCGTGTGAGCACGGCCGCGGCGACGTCACCGATGTCTCGGCAGTCGATCCAGTTGCACGGCGCGTCCCGCATCGCGCCCAGAATCACCCCCTGCGCAGCCACCGCCGGAGCCAGGAGCAACAGATTCTGCATGAACGCATAAGGGCGGAGCAGAGTGTGGCGGATCCCGGATGCGCGCAGGTGTTCACCGACAGCGTGGTGGCCGCGGGAGAGAGCGATGGGGGAGTCGGCCGCGGCGGCGGGGTCGGAGATCTTGACGATGTGTTCGACGCCGCTCTCGGCGGCGATGTCGATCACACGCGTCTCGAGCTCGACCTGTTCGAGGCCGTTGGCCATAGCGAGGAAAAGTTGTTCGGCCCCTTCGAAAGCCGTCCGTAGCGAAGTTGGGTCTGCGGCATCGGCCGGCACTACTTCGACCAAACCGTCGGCCAAGTCGCCGAGGTGGGCGCTCAGCCTGTCCGGGTCGCGGGACAGCGCTCGGCTCGGCACACCCGAGGATGCGAGACTGTGTAGCAACGCGCCGCCTGTGGTTCCGGACGCTCCCATGATGACGATCATCGTGTTCCTTTCGGTCTTCCCCGGGAAGCCGGGGATCGTTGACATGTGTTGTCTGTCAGGGATTCTGACGGCGCCATCGCCAGCTGACGATGACGGCAGCGACAGCGGCAGATATCGGTAGATCGAGTTGCAGGCGAGCAAGCCAAGCAGTGTCGACCACGCTCGTGTGAGCTGGTAGCCAACGGGAGGCGAACCACCCGACGAGACCAGCAATCACAGCGGCTCCGACGGCAAGAATTGCCGCCACCATGATGCGAGGCAGGGCCGTGGTCCACGGCCGTGACCTCCCGCGACGCAGCAGCCAGGAGCCGATCAGCAACGCCACCACTGCCGACGTGCCCGCGATGGACGTAAATGCCGCCATCGTGAGGCCCGATTGGCCGGATGCGACTCCGCCCGCACCCGCCATCAGCGCAGGGGCAAGGTAGGCGACCAGCACCTCTCTCCACAGGATGAAAGGTCGTGCGCCGCGACGATCGGCAACCGGGTCGAGTCGATTGGAATCGGTTATCTCCCTTTTGTTTTCGCGACGGATCGGTGGGGTGAGTCCGGACATGAAGGAGACCAACTTTCCGATTATAATTAGGTGGCTAACTATTTGGACATGAAGAGAGAAGTCTCTGTCGAGAATTGACGACGATTCGAATCGCTACGCGAATACTTGTAATCCCAGTCGACTACTCCGCAGTCAGCGCACCGATACCGCGAACGACCCGCGAGAGCAGATCCAGAAAGACCGCTCGCTCGTCGACAGTGAGCTCGTCGACCATTTCCTCGAGACGAGCAAAGTGTTCGGGCGCCATGTCACGTAAACGCTGAGCGCCGCGAGCAGTCAGGACGACCACCGCACCACGCCCGTCCTCCGCGGACGGACGTCGAGCGACCAAACCCTCCTGCTCGAGCCCATCGACCAAGCCGGTGACCGTGGCCCGCGAGACGCCGAGATCAGCCGCCAGACGTGAGGGAGATTTCTCCCCGTCGTGGTCTTCCAGATCCGCAAGCAGTCGGTAACGGCCGGTCGACAGCCCATACCTCGCGAAGTGAACCTCGGTCGCTCGACCGAGCCGCGCGCCCGCCGAGATCAGCCGCACCGCAACCAGCACCGCCTGCGGATCGGACCCGAGGCCGTAGTGCTCCAACTGCCGCCGCGCCTGATCCAAAGTGGGTGAGTCGTGATCGGTTCCGTCCACTGCCATGCAACTAATATGGCACCTAACTACATTCTGGTCAACCCTCCACCAGAGCGCGTGTCAACGCCGAACAATTCCTACGGGGCCGCATGGCAGTCCGGGTGATTGCCGGGATAGGGCAGGACCTTCTCGAGAGCGAGACCAATCGCAAAGGCCGTTTGGTCGTCGTACGGTCGCGTAACTATCTGTGTGCCCGTGGGGATTCCGTTCCGAGCGAAACCGGTGGGGATTGTCAGCACCGGGCAGCTACTCAGGATGTTGAAGGTGATGGCCGGTACAGCCTCGAGGTAGAACTCCAATTCTGTTCCAGCCACATTGATTCCGTGCCCCACGTAGTCGTCGCCGGCAAGAAAGCCCTCCGTCGCCACTGCCGGAGTGATCAACGCGTCATAGGTGTCGAACAGGGATCCGATCGACGAATACAGTTCGGCTTCGATCGCGAGTCCGTCGAGGAAAGTCGCGTCACCACGGATGCGGCGGGCCCATCGGGCGAATTCCTTCGCGTACTCCGTGACTTTGTCGGGGTGCGCGGACGCTTCGGCGGAGATCGATGCACCGAACACGTGATCGTAGTGAATGGCGGCCGCACGCATGATTGCAGCGCGTGACAAGTCGACTTCGATGATCTCCGCGCGTGCGCCCAGCGCAGTGAGGGTGTCCACCAACTTGGCGGTGTTGGCGGCAACGTCCGGATCAACCGGCCAGTCACCCAACGCGGGGATCACGGCGATACGCATTCCTGTCAACGAATGCGTTGCGAGGCCGGACAGCGGCGATGCCGGTACATGCGAGGCGATGTCAGTGGAGGTCGGTCCCGCGATGACCGACTGCAGTGTGAGGCAATCACTTACGGTGCGAGCCATCGGACCGCAGTGGCAGTAGCGATCGAGATTGAAGGGCGGATCAACGGGGACACGGCCATGCGGTGGCTTGAACCCGACAATTCCGTTGAGAGACGACGGAGTTCGGATCGATCCTGCAACATCGGAACCGGTAGCCAAGTGCGTCATCCCCGTGGCAAGTGCGACTGCCGATCCACCGGAAGACCCGCCGGAGGAGTATTTCGTGTTCCACGGATTGCGAGTGACGCCCCACAACTCGGACTGTGTGAACGCGGCCGAGGAGAATTCGGGCGCCGTCGATCGCGCGTGGACGATCGCACCGGCGTCGATGATTCGCTGCACGAAAGTGGAAGTGTGAGTGGCGATCACATCCTCATAGACCTTGGACCCTTGAGTCCAAGGTTGGCCTTGTACCGCTTCATCCTCTTTCACCACAACGGGAACACCGGCGAGCGGAAGGCTGACATCCGAGCCGCGGGCGTAGTGGCGTTCCGCTGACTTCGCTTGTACTCGTGCAGTAGCGAAGAAAGTGTGTCCCACTGCGTTCAAGGTTGGGTTGAGCGCCTCGATACGTTCGATGGTGGACTCGAGCACGTCCACCGGAGAAAGCGATTTGTCCCGGTAGCGTTCGAGCAACTCGGCCACATCCATGAATGCCGAAGCGGGTGTCTGGTGCATATCTGTTGTCCTGCCTCTATGAAGGTTTGTGTAGGCGACTAGGTTGTCAGTTCGCGCTTTGCCACGACGGGATTGCGGAATGTCGCGAGCAGCATTGCCAGAGTTGCGATTCCCGCGGCTGTCCAGAAGACCGTTTCGGAACCGGAGTGGTCGTGAATGCGTCCACCCGCGAACGCGCCGAGGGCGATGCTTGCATTGAAGACTGCAACCCACAGAGCAGAAGCGGCCTCGCGGTGAACGGGAGCTGCTTGTGCGATCCATGTTTGAGTACTCACCGATACACCACCGTAGAAGAGGCCCCAAGCCGCCATGAGCAGAGCAGCTGCGATCAAGGTGGTAGCCGAGATCGGAAACAGGGCGAGTGTGACCGCTACTCCCGCGCTGAGGATGACGACCACAGTCTTCGGAGACTTGGCTGCAGATGGCCCGGCAATGAAGTTGCCGACGACGCCCAGAGCCCCGTAGATCAAGAGCATCGTGCCGATCTGTGCAGGGCTCAACCCTGCGAAGAACTCCAGCCCCGGACGCACATAGGTGTACGCCGCGAAATGAGCGGTGACGATGAGCGCAGTAATCGCAAATCCGACCCGGACTCCTGGGTTCCGAAAGGCCGCCACGAGACTCCCGAGCGACAAGGCCCGATCAGCTGGCATCGTGGGTAGGACAGCGATCATGGCGATCGCGATCAGCGTCGCGGCGCAGCTGAGAGTCCAGAACGCCACGCTCCATCCGGCGACTGCCCCGATATACGTCCCAGCAGGGACACCGAGAACTGAGGCAACAGCGATTCCGCTGAAGATGATCGTGGTCGCCAACCCGACGGATCTGGTCTCCACCAACCTGGGAGCCAGGCTTGCGGCGAGTGCCCAGACTCCGCCCATGCTCACGCCTAGAAGGACGCGAGCCACAGCGAGGACAACGAAGCTCGGAGCAAGGGCCGTGAGGGCGTTCGCCGCTGCGACTACAAGCATCAGAACGATAAGCGTCGACCGACGATCGAAGCGCCGGGTCACGATGGGCACAAACGGGGCAGAGGCCGCTGCCACCAATCCGGTAATGGCCAGTGAGAGTCCTATGGTCCCTTCACTTTCCACCAGAGCAGCACCAATCGGGGTGAGTAGCCCGACCGGCATCATCTCTGCCGCGACAACGATGAAGGTGGACGCTGCGATCAGCGCGACCGCAGCCCAGTGGTTCTCAATGGTGTGTGCGTGGGTTGAGGACGTGGACGCAGGGCTGTTCTGTGCAGATGCGGAGTGGGGCATGTAACCAGAGAAGCTCCTGCACGCCGAAGGATCAACGGCGAATCGCTCATCCAACCATTAGCTCAATTCATCGATGAGCCATGATGGAGTGGTCGAATGAGTCGAAGGTCGGAGTGAAAATGTCGGAGCCCCCGATGCGTGAGATCGAGTGCTTCCTCGTTCTCGCTGAAGAACTGCACTTCGGTCGCACCGGCGAGCGGCTGTTCATCTCCCAGAGCCGAGTGAGTCAGCTGATCAGCGCGTTGGAGCGTCGTATCGGCACCAGCCTGGTGGCGCGCACCAGTCGCCGCGTGCACCTGACTGAATTCGGTGCCGATTTTCTTGCGTCGTTGGCTCCCGCGCATCGTGCGCTTGTCGGAGTAATCGAGGACGCTCAGTCAAGAGCACGCAACACGCCGACGCCGTTTCGGGTGGGTTTCCAAGGAGCAATTTACGATTCGATCGCGGCTGCTGTCTCTCGTTTCGAGATACAACATCCGCAAACATGCGTGACCATCAAAGAATTACCCCTGGGTGATCCGTTCAGTGATGTACTCGCCGGGCGAATCGATGCGGCAGTGGCCCTTCTCCCCGTAGATGAGCCGGAACTGACAACCGGGCTCGTCTTTTCTCGACAGCCCCAGACCCTCGCCGTCTCAGTCCATCACCCGTTCAGCGAACTGGGCGTGATCGACGCCGAGCAGTTGGCGCAGATCTGTCTCGTACCCATCACCGGCCCCGCCCCCGACTATTGGCAGCGTGTGAATTCCCCGAGCACGACGCCGGGCGGAGCCACGATTACCACGCAGGGTGGGGCGAGCACCGTTCAGGAAGGCCTGTCGCAGGTCGCATTCAGTCAGGTCGGCCTCATCCTCTGCGCTGCAACCGCTGCATACAGCCAGCGCTCGGACATCACATTCGTACCGATCAACGGATTACCCGAATCTGCTTTGGGTCTCGTGTGGCGTACCGATCTCGAAAGCCCACGACTTCGCGCTTTCGCGAAAGCAATCGAGGAAGCACACACCTGTCCCTCCTGACGTCGATCAGTAAGTCGCGGAAGGAGTCCGGGGCGTTGAGATGCATCGTGTGTGAGATGATCGCGCCATGTCTGCGATCACCGACTACTTCACCGCGCGCACGGATGAGCATGCCACCTCTGCCCTCGAGGGACTCGTCGACTTGGAACCAGAGGTGATGGAGGCGAACGCAGCTTCTCGCCCGCGGATCCAGTTGGCTGCGAGTGGGACTCCAGTTCTGCAGGCGAAAGGCGTCGATCCAGTTGTCGCGCTCGGCCGACTGGAGGCAGCCCTCACCGCTCGCCCCTACGACGAGGTAGCAAAAGGTCCACGCTGCGGGAAACTCGTCGCAATGAGCGACGACGGCGACACCCTCGTGCTCACGGTTACCGACGAATTACGCGATGCACTAGCGGAATTGAACGCTGACGGTGTCGCCGCCGCTGCGGCGGCCTGGGCAATCGACGAGACGAGTGAACCGTCGGAGGACTCAGTGCCGTTCCTGACCGCCTTCGCCGAACTAGCGACCAGAGCTGTGGCTCAGGGCGAACGAATGTACGGCTACGTCGTCATCTGAGCTTCGCGACTCCGCCGACCTGATTGGAAGGCTGTTCGTCTTCGACAACTCCGGATCTGACCGTCACCCCGGGATCTGCATGGCCAGATCGTTGCGGTCGAAATCGGAGAACTGCTGGGTGTCAGTGCAGTATCCACAGCTCGCTCCGAAGAACTCGGTGCGGGCGTTCGGATCGTCGAGTAGCCAGTACCGCAGCCACGCCGTGCTCGGCCCGCGCATATCGCCACCGGTGATCGCCGTACCGAAGTGCGTGGCGCCGCGCAGTTCCAGATACTCGGCAGGCACGTGGTCGGCGTCCTCGTACATCGCCCGCACGATCGCCGGCCAAACGATTGCGTCGGCCTGGCCGGCCAGATAGAGAACCGGCTCGTCGATGAGATCGACATCATTGAGCGGGCCCGGCTGGATCGCGACGGCGGTGTCGACGCGGTCGTCGATCGCCGCGTTGATCGCCGCAGACCCGCCCTGCGAGTGCCCCACCGCACCAATGTGTTCCAGGTCGACTTTGCCGAAGAAGACGCTCGACGGGCTGGCCGCCTTGTCCGCGATGAGGTCGATTCCCGACCGCATGGTGATGGCGAAGTTGCTTGCCGGGGTATTGGCGGCGACCACGATGAATCCGTGGCTGGCGTAGTGGCGCAACAAAGAGGTGTACGCACCGGGGAGCACACCGGTCCCGTTGCCCCAGATCACAACAGGGTGCTTCTCGCCGCGCGCGCCGAGCTGGCGCGGGTAGTACAGAGTGTGCACCAGCCCGATCGAGACGTTCGGGGTGTACGGCCCTGCACTCGCCCAATCGTGCCCGACGCTCGGGATGCCGGGCGCATCGGCAGCCGCTGTTCCGGTTGCGCCCGTGAGTCCTAGCGTCGCGCACAACGCAACCGCCGCTGCAGCATTCACGAAATGTTTCAGAGACTTTCGCATGAAAGTCAACCTTTCGAAGTTGATCCGGAGTGACGTGTATTACATATTCACGGGAAGGCAACCCGTCGGCTTTGTTTCAGGAAACGGACTATCCCAGAAGTGTTGTGTCTGTGGACAAAATCATCGTTCTCGGTGGATGCCCGGGCGACGCGAATACCCAGAGCGCAAGGTCGAGATCGCCTCGGCCTACGGCTTCCGCGCGGATTGCTCGGCACACAGCCGTAGGAAATGTTCGACGATCTGCGTGTTCTGGCCGTCCCTTGCCACGGCTGCGATCTTCCGTGGGGGCAGTTCGAATATCTCGCCCACAGTGCACCCGCGTTCGGATGCTCGCTCGGCACTGGAGAGTTCGAGGATGACAGCACCGATCCCTTCGTACGCGAAATCCGCGAAGGCATCGCGGTGCTGTGACCTCATCACGAATGCGTGGTCGATTCGCGGTTCGATCGACCGCAGATGGCGATAGACATCGGAAGTTTCGAACCGTGGTGCGACAACCAAGCCGATGCGCATGAGATCTTCGCCGATGAATACCCCGTCCACCGGTGGCGGGGTACCGGGCGGGCAGACGAGCCGCAACTTGTGGTCCGGAAGGCGCACCGTGCGCGTCCCGGGAACACCGGTGGGCGGCGACTCCATTATTGCCACGTCAGCGGTGCCTGCCATGACCGGATGAATCGCATCGGCCACGGACGACCCAGGCGGATCCGAGATGGTGATCCTCAGGTTCGGCACCTCCGTGCGCAGCGCTCCGAGCAGTACCGCTGCGGGATCGTCCGCAAGGCTCGCTGTCGTGGCAACACTGAGGTGGGGGACTGCTGACAGTAAGAACTCGCGCTCGACCACTAATCGGTCGAGCGCGGCCAGCGCTTCGCGTGCTGGATCGATGAGATTCCGTCCGCGCGCAGTCAGCGTCGCGCCGGTCCGGCCTCGATTGAAAAGCCGTCCTCCGACCCGTCTTTCGAGCCGCGCAATTGATTGAGAGACGCTCGATGTTCCCGTGAACTGATTTGCCGCTGCCGCCGTGATACTGCCGTGTTCGACGACGGCAAGGAAGTCTTGTAGCTGCCGCGGATCGATTCGCGGGGTGGCGGACTCTCCGAACTTGCTCATCCGGCGTTCCCCATTCCACCTTCGTCACGTAATCGGCTGGTCGTCTCGATAAACGCTTGTGCCGCAGGCGATGGCGTCGAACCGTGGAACATCCAGATATCACGAGTGAGCGGGGGCCGAGTACGACACAGCACCACACCTTCTCCGACTGTATCGGCGACAGATTCGGGAAGGAAAGCGACACCGACTCCCGCGCGTACAAGTGGGATCATCGAAGCCACAGAGATAGTCTCCGCAACCACCGCCTCGTCCACAGTGCCTTCGCCCAGGCGTTCCGCCAACAGTCGCCGAGTGACATCGTCACGCGGGCTGGTGATCAATCCGATTCGCAACAGATCCGTCAACGCCGCTGCCCCCTCGCCTTCACTTCGTGCGGCCGGCACCAGCGCAACGATTTGTTGCCGGCCGAGAAGGATACGTTCAACGCCCTCGTCGAACACCTCGTCCACCCCGAGCCCAATATCAGCCTGACCCGAGGCGACCACCGTTCCGATTCCGTCGGTGTCGTTGCTGAGCATCGTCACCGCAACGTTCGGAAACTTTCTTTTGAACGCACCCAGGGCCGTGGCCGCTGGATCACGCGCCAATGTTCGCGGACACACGACCGTCAGCCGACCCCGCTGCACGACGTTCAATGGATGCAAAGCGTGATCCAAATCCCGGTATGCCCGAAGTACTTGGGCCGCCGGACCTGTGAGATCGCGTCCAGCGTCGGTCAGGGTGACTCCCCGCGATCCACGGCGGACGAGCGTCAGGCCGCACTCTTTCTCCATCCTGGCCAGAGCCTCCGAGATTGTCGGCTGGCTGACCCCCAGTCCGCGAGCAGCAGCGGAAATGCTGCCCCGATCAGCAAGGGCAAGAAAGTATTCCAGATGACGCCGGTCCATTGGGGTTCCCTTCTCGTGGAAGTCATCGCGCGCGCCCGATTTTGCGCCCGTCAGGCATAGGGAAACCCTATGGCATACCTCTCGAATGTGGCGTAGACGGGAAGAAGAATCCCGTGATCTGCTTCACATATGAACGCAGTGAGCAACAACCCGGGGAGCTTCGACCAGAGGCACCCGTCTGCTTTTGTCGAGCACCAATCGCCGCCTGCGAGCACAACGGAGGAGGCGCCGAAATGACCGAAACCATCACCGCAAGTTCGCCATCCGGTGCTACGTCGCTCCGTTCCGTGAGGCGGGCGCGCTCTGAGCCGAAGCCCGCTCGACAGCGTCGATCCGGTACGCGACTCACCATCGGGGTACGACTGGCCCAGGTCGCGCTGCTTCTGGTCCTACTCGGAGCGTGGCAGCTCGTCGCATCGCAAGGTTGGATCGAGCCAGTTCTGGCCAAAACGCCAGGCGAGGCCTGGGCCTACTTCACCGCAGCGGCGCAGTCGGGCGAGATTTCGTCGAACTTGCGTGCCACGATGACTGCCGTCGTGATCGCGTGGATCCTCGCTAGCGCAGTCGGGGTGGCGGTCGGACTCTCTCTCGGACTGCTTCCGACCCTCGAACGCATCATGAGTCCGTTCCTGGATGCGGCGAATGCCATGCCACGTCTTGCGCTGGCGCCTCTGCTTATCGTCATCTTCGGGATCACGATGACGGCGAAGGTCGCTCTCGCGTTCACACTCGTCTTCTTCATCGTCTGCTCGAGTGCACGAGCCGGTGTGAAGTCGGTGGACGACGAATGGCTCCGACTTTCCACTGTCCTGAATGCCAGTAAGACACAGGTGTTCTGGCACATCCTCCTCCCCGTCGCAACACCTGGCATTTTTGCCGGTCTTCGGTTGGGGCTGATCTATTCGCTACTTGGCGTTGTCGGTTCGGAACTGATCTCGTCACGGGACGGGCTGGGCCAGCTTGTGTCGATCTACTCGGCCCAGTTCCGGATGGAAGCGGTCTACGCGATCCTCATACTTCTCGCAATCGTCGCAGTCGTCCTCAACCAGGTAATGAACTTCGCCGAGCGCTACCTCCTTCGGTGGCAGCCGCCGGCTCGACGATGACAGGAATCATCATGGATACCAACGTGATTACACCCGCCGTACAACTCGACGGACTGACGATATCCTTCCCCTCACCCGACGGGTCGACGAAAACTGTGGTCGACAATCTCGACCTCACCATCCCTCGCGGACAGTTCGTGAGCTTGGTCGGCAGGAGCGGTTGCGGAAAGACCACTCTGCTCAACGCGCTCGCTGGATTGGTGGACGCGACGGAAGGCAAAACCGAGGTCCTCGGCACAACACCATTCGACGCTCGTTCTCGGATGGGCTTCATGATGGCCCGAGATGCGCTGTTCCCGTGGCGAACAGCGCAGAAGAACGTGGAGTACGGTCTCGAATTGAGGGGAGTACCCAAGGCGGAGAGACGAACTCAATCCGCGCGCTGGCTTGCGGCCGTTCAAATGTCCGAGGCGTCACAGCTGTGGACTTGGCAGCTGTCCCAAGGGATGCGCCAGCGTGTCGCGTTGGCCCGGACGTGGGCTCTGGATCCGGACATCTTGTTGATGGACGAGCCGTTTGCCGCCCTCGATGCGCAAACCCGCGTCGAAGTACAGCGCGAATTCCTCGAGCTTTGGCAGTCCGAGGTCGGCCGGACGGTCATCTTCGTAACCCACGACCTCGGTGAAGCCATCTGTCTCTCCGACCGCGTTCTGCTGCTCGGGGCCGGCCGAGTGATCGACGACGTCAGCATTGACATCGAACGCCCCCGCGAACTCGAAACCCTCACCGCCGAACCTCGATACATCGAAATCTTCAACCGGCTACGTGGTCAGCTCGACCACTGATGTGCCCAGCCAACTCAGCTTGATTACTGATGCGCCCAGCCAACTCAGCTTGATTTCTGATGCGCCCAGCCATCAAGGAACAGGAATCCCATGAAACTTCGACCTTTTGTCGGCACAGTCATTGCAGCGGCCCTACTGCTTTCCGCGTGTGGAGAGGGAGGGCGGCCGAACGACGGTAGCGTCGCCATCGGGGTCTACCCTGCGAGTGCTTTGTCCCTGCCTGTCTACGTCGCTGTCCAACAAGGAATGTTCGACAAGGAAGGCCTCCACGTCGAGCTCATCGACGGAAAGAACGGGCCCGAACTCATCAGCGGTCTCATCGGCGGTACAACCGATCTCGCGGTCGGTGCACCCGGAACCGTCGTGCCGGCCATAGAGCAAGGGCAGAGTCTGCGGCCACTGTCCCCCTACGGGTCGATCGATCTTGCCATCGCCGTGACGAAAGACAGCGGCATCACCACCATCGAGGATTTGCCCGGCAAGCGGATCGCCATACCGTCACGTGGCGGCGCGGCCGAGCAATTCGTCAATCAGCTTCTCGCAGAGAGAAACATCGACGCCTCCACGGTGCAATTCATCGCAGCGGCACCCACCGCGAGTCAGATACCACTCGCACGAAAGGGCGACATAGATGCCGCCGTTCTCACCGCTGCCAGCCAGGCCGTATTCGATGCTCAAGGAATTCCGATGACGGCGATTACAGAAGTAGACCCGGTGGGCTCTGACGGCGTGAGTTCATACGGCCTGGGCACGGTGCTCGTCACGACAGCCACATTCGCTGAATCCGATGCTGCTGCCCCCGTGTGTGCTGCGCTCGAGGCCGCAGCAGGGTGGATAGCCGATCCCGCGAACGAGCAAGCAGGAGCTCAACTTCTCACCGAGCGAATGAATGTTCCTGCTGACAAAGCCAACCAGGTGTGGGCTTCGCAGAAGACCCTCTGGCCGGTCGAGATTTCAGCCGACCGATGGACCCAGAACGTCGCATGGGTGAACAACCAGACCTCGGGCAAGTCCGACGCAGACGTCCCTTTCGACCCCCTCTGCTGACCAACGCCTCCCATACACAATCCAGTTCGTCTACCACGAGAGAGAAGAAAAGATGACACAACTCGCTGACCAGTCAACACAATCCGAATCCCAGCACGATCGCCGGCAGCTCACCGAGGCTTGGTCTGCAGTCACCGACAGCCTTGCGACATTCGGTTCGACCGCTGCCGCTACCGGATCGCCGCTGGACAGCGCCGAAGGTGTACGGCACGCACTTCGTCTGTTCGGATACCTCGCCGAGATGAACATCGAGCGCCAAGACGTACTCCGGCCTGAACTCTTCACCCTGATGTCACCGATGCGAAAGTTCTGGGGAGACGGCATCGACGTCGACTACTGGACTGCGATGATCGACCCCAACGAGACATACCGTATTCACGGTAACCGTGGCACAGTGCCGTACGTCGCCGTTCTCGCCAATCGTGTCGGCGCGTCTGGGACCGACCGGGTCGCCGACAACATCGTCATCGACGACAAGGTGTGTGACGCGGACGGCAACTTCGAGATCTTCGTCGCACAAGAGCTGGAGGGGCGCAGCGGCATTCGGCTGGATGAGCGCTGCTTCGACGTTGTAGTGCGTGTGTATCACAAGACGCGTAACGCGGAGATCGATCCCGTTCTCCACATCGAGCGCCTCGGCCCGCCGCCTGGTGCACGCCCCGATCTCGACACGGCGTGGCTGACCCAGCGCCTCACGAAACTTGCTCGTGGCATGGACGTGAGCCTTCGACGCAGTCTTCAGCTCATCGAAACACTCAGTCAGTCTCCCAACGAGATTCGCGTGACCTCGGAGCAGCGAGGGTGGGGAGACTTCTACGGCACCAGCTCCAACCAATACGTTGCCGGCTGGTGGTCACTGAAAGACGCTACTGCTGTCGATATTACATTCACTCTCCCGGACTGCACCTACTTCGGAGTGATGCTGTACAACCACTGGTTCGAGTCCTTCGAGTACCGCGACCACACCGTCAATCTCAACGACGCGCACTTCGAGCGCAATGACGATGGAACCGTGACAATCCGAATCGGGGGAGTAGAAGGTGACAGAAATCGATTGAACCCCTGCAACCACACCGAAGGCATCTTGTTGGCGCGCTGCCTGGAGCCCGCTGAGGATGTCACTTCGCCTCATGTGGAGATCATTCGATGACCGACGAAGTAGACCTGCCGTTGGCAGGTGTCCGAGTAGTGGAGATCGGTCAACTGATCGCAATACCCAGCGCCGGGCAGCAGTTGTCCGATCTCGGCGCCGAGGTCATCAAGCTCGAGCCTCCAGGTGGTGAACCGGCCCGACAAATCGACGCCGACTACGCGCGCGGCATCTTCTACGGGTACAACCGTGGAAAGCGTTCAATCTGCCTCGACCTCAAAGACTCCGCCGATCTGCAGCGAGCTCGGGATCTGATCGCGTCGAGCGACATCTTGCTGCACAATCTTCGCCCGGGAACCCTCGATCGATTGGGATTCTCCTCTGCCGAACTCCAACGCCTGCGACCGGAAATCATCGCCGTCTCGGTGAGCGGGTACGGGGCGGAAGGCCCGTCCGCCACCCGCGCGGGGCTCGACATCGCTGCGCAAGCAGAGAGCGGACTGATGTCGGTGACGGGTGAGGCGGATAGCCCGCCACAACGTGTGGGCGCACCGGTCATAGATCATGCAACGAGCTACGTTGTCGCTCAAGCGGTACTGGCAGCGCTACTGCGGCGCGAACGCACCGGCAAAGGATCGTCCGTCCGAGTTTCCCTGCTGGACGTCGCAATCCACTTGCAGACCGCCAACTGGATCGAGTGGCAGGTATCCGGAAAGCCCATGAGTCGCAAAGGGAACGGACAACCAAGCGTCGCACCGGCGGCAGACGTCTTTCGCGCCGCCGACGGCGAGCTGGTGATCAGCGGATACCAACCGCGCGCATGGATCGAACTGTGCAAGGCGATCGACCTACCGGAGTTGGCCGACGACCCGCGGTTCACCACCAACGCTCTGCGCGTGGAAAACCGTGTTGACCTCGTCGCCACGATCGAGAAGCAGCTGTGCCACCGTAGCGCCGCGGAAGCGGTAGAGCATCTCACTGCGGCCGGAGTGGTTGCCGCAGTTGTGCGTGACTACGACCAGGTAATTTGCGCCGACGATGTGATTGCGAACCGTACCTTCATCCCCGGCACCAACGAACATGGCGAACAGTATTTGACGCCTGCCATGCCCTATCGCGCCGAACCTCCGATGGCACGAACTGAACTTTCACAGGTTCCGGCCTTGAACGAGTGGACAACATCGACGCGCTGAATGCGCCGTTCGGGTCGAAATTGACTTTGCACCAACGTAACTGACAAACAGATTGCCATGCACCATCGAGGAGATGTCCAGTGCTGACCACCGCATTTACCGAGACATTCGGAGTTCGCCACCCAATCGTGCAGGGCGGCATGCAATGGGTGGGGAGAGCAGAACTCGTAGCGGCAGTTGCAAACGCCGGCGCGCTCGGCATGCTCACTGCCCTGACACAGCCGACACCTGACGATCTTGCCCGAGAAATATCCCGAACGCGCGAGCTCACCGATCAACCTTTCGGGGTCAACCTCACAATCCTCCCGACGATCACACCTCCGCCCTACGATGAGTATCGCAACGTGATCATCGACTGCGGAGTGGAAGTCGTCGAGACGGCCGGCTCGTCTCCAGCACCCCATCTGCCACACTTTCACGGCGCAGGCATCAAGGTTCTCCACAAGTGCACCAGCGTCCGCCACGCGGTCAAAGCCCAAGCCCTCGGTGTCGACGGCATCAGCATCGACGGGTTCGAATGTGCCGGGCATCCAGGAGAAGACGACGTTCCGGGTCTCGTCCTCATCGCTGCAGCAGCAGAGCGGATCAGCATTCCCATGATCGCGTCCGGTGGATTTGCCGACGCGCGAGGATTGGTGGCCGCCCTGGCGCTTGGCGCCGACGGCATCAACATGGGTACCCGGTTCATGTGCACCGAGGAGTCTCCGATTCACCGCAACATCAAAGAGGCGATAGTCGCTGCCTCGGAGGTCGACACGGAACTGATTTTCAGGTCACTACGCAATACCGCACGGGTAGCACGCAACAGCATCAGCCAAGAAGTTGTCGAAATTCTCTCCAGTGGTGGCAAATTCGAAGACGTTCGACATCTTGTTGCCGGTGCGCGGGGCCGAGCGGTGTTCGACAGCGGCGACCAGGAGGCTGGCATCTGGACGGCTGGCACTGTGCAAGGATTGATTCACGACATCCCCACAGTGGGTGAATTGGTGGAACGAATTGTCACAGAGGCCGAAGCACTGATTGCCGGACGGCTTACCGGCCTCCTGGACCCGGTCAGCGCCTGACTACGTCCGAACCCGCTGAGCGCTACCGTCGGCCAGTGCTTCGAGAATGATCCCTGCCGTCACACACGACACGCATGCATCGTGTTGTGCCGCAACGATTGCACTCGCACGAGCCGATGCGGCGTCACTGATGGGGTGGGCCGAAGCCAGAAACCGTTCTACTGACGGAAGCAGCAGGCTCCATCTCGCACTCGCCGGCGAAAGGATTGCAGCACTACGACTCTGCGAATTCGCGACAGCGCCCACAACAAGCTCGATCGCGTCACTGCCGCGATGTTCGGGTCCGATCCACCCAAATACACCTACCTTGCCAAAGAGCTCGGAACCGATGTCTTTACACGAGTTACCAGTCGCGGGCCACGCGAACTCACACCTACCGGCACGTCGCTACACCACCTCGTGCTGGCGAAGATCGATCGCCTCCGCAAGATCGCCAGCTACGAACCACCCCGACCGAACTAGACCCTCAACGACAGCCTTTTGGCACGCAACTCCAACCTTCAGAAGTTGAGGTTGGGCTCAGCCTGCATTTGTACTGTCGAGATGCAGCGAAGATTAGCGAAACATTAAAGGTCCCGGCGCCGGTGATCTAGGCTGATCATCGTTTTCTATCTGCTCGTGACGGGAGAAATACGTGTTCGGCTTCTATGTGACAGCGCTGTTCGTCAGCGGAATCGGCGTGATCGTTTTGGCGCTGGTGACCTCCGAACTGCACCCCGGCCGCCGCGTTATCAACGGTCTCATCGGCACCGCGTTCCTGAGCTACGGCTTCTACCTGGCCGTGTTCCTCCACGGTGGCGAGTACCGAATCTTCCTCTGGGTCTTCATCCTCCCGTTCATCTTGCTGGGCCAGGCGATGCGCACCGTCGAGGTCCCCGCGCCTCCCGGGGCGTCCTCCCCCGACATCGACGACCACCTCGTCGACCCCGCCCCGGCACCGACTCCGGCTCGTACCGCCGCCACCCGCGAACGCATGGCCGCGGCCAAGTCTGCCCAACTCGAGGCCCTTCGCGCCAAGCATGCCGCCAAGAGCGATGAGTTCGACGATCACGCGCCGTCTACGCCTGCCTGACGAGAGGCATAGCGGCGGCAACGAAACCATCAATGGTTTGCTCCGCCAATTTCTTCCCCGCCACCTCGACCGACCGCGCGGTCAGACGCACATACTTTGACGAACTTCGGCGACTCGCCCGAGACCCGTCAAAGTTGCGGGGCGTGTCTCGCTAATCTGCGCTGCATCTCGACAACGATTGTAGGTTCCGGATCTACTTGTCCGATCGACCTGCGATTTCCGATATTTCAGCGACAGCTGTCGCTGAAATTCCGGGCGAAGATGACCTTTTCCGCAGACACGAGCATGCCTGGCGACGACTAGTCACAGCCTCCCTATCGGCACCGACCCCTAAGCAGACGCAGTTCGAAGAGGGAATGAAAGTCTCCACAACGGAGCCTGGCTATCGACTCTCAACCAAACCAACATCCGCGCCAGCGGAACATCGGTGTTTCCCAGTGGGGTCGATTTGACAGTCGGAGACGGCCGGATGTCGGACGATCTTCGCGCACTCCGGCCTATCCGCACGATCATGTTCGATTCCACGACCTCGTCCCAGGCCGCTCTGCATATGCCGGTCAGTTGTCCGTTCGCTGACACGTCGGATCGCCCCCACATCTCAGGAGTACGCAGTCATGACCACATGGACCGACACCTCGACAACTCCCCGCGCGACGTTGACCGCAGGACTGCTCGAACGGTTGACAGACCAGGTTGCAGCAACACCGGACGCCGCGCGCTCGATTACCGCGCGAGCGGCGGCGTTGACACGCGCAACTGGCACTCCAGTCACATCCGTTCAGTGGTGACGCGGTCCAACTCCTGCGCCACCTTCTGCGACATTTGGCAAGTCGGTTCTCAAGTAGACGTCACACATACGCGTGATGACACCATCGAAGCGCGCCGAATTCGGAACGCGGGTCGGGATGGGGGAACCACACCGTCTGCGTAGAGGAACAGATCCAGCTCATCCGAGGTGTAGTCCTTCAACGGCTTGGCTCGGTCGAAAAGCCCGCAATACGCGAAGCATTTCCACCGGTAGACACCAGAACGAAACTATCGCAACTACGAAACAGATAGGCCCGGAATCCCTCATTTAGATCCGGTATCTACAGCTGTGGCAGTTGTCGAGATGCAACCAAATTGACAGGACACGCCGCGCAACTTTGGCAGATCCCGGGCGAGTCGAAACGCGTCGATAATGTACTCGTGGCAACGGAAGTCGATCGAGCTTTAGATCTCGACCGAACTTGCAGCCCAACTGACTCCGGCAAACCCTCCCGCATCCATCCGCGGCGGCTCGGATCCTAGGGAGAACAGAACACCTCAAGCACGCCCTTCGTCACCGCCTTCACGTACGAGTCCGCGCCTGCGATCAGGCGAAGGTGCTCCTCCTTGCATGACGCTATCGATAGGCCCGGCTGCGCAATGACTATGCGGAACCGCGGGCGCAGAAGCGGCGCTAGTTCCTGAATGCGCGTCAGCTGAGCGAGGTTACCCACCTCGAAGGGAGATATCCCCGTTCGCGCTTTGAAGTCCCGCGCGCGGCGAGCGAGGTGGCTCAACAGCGGGTCCGCGCCCTTCTGCCGCCACTTCGCACTGCGGACCGCTTGCCCGCACACCTCGTACAAGTCAGCCAGCCGGGCACCTGGAATGACTGCGGACGAATATTTGCAATGCACCAGCGTCACAACAAGTTCAGACCGGTCGACCTGCAGTCCTACGAGGTCGGCTGCTTCACCAGAGCGGTCATCGTCGATGAGAACGTCGAACTGTTCCTCCGCACGCAGGTAGGAGGACATGAATGCCTGGATTGACTCCGGTTTGCGTTGTGAGGTCTGCGATTCGACGCGGAAGTTGACGCCGTCCCAATTGATGGCGGTAAGGCGGGACGGGTCGATCGGTGGCAGGTCATGTTGCGGCGCCAGGTATCGGTCACCGTCGATCATGCGGTCACCAGCGAGGAACAGTGTGGGCTTGTTTTTGTTCAACCAAACGGACAGGCGGACTGAGTGACCGCGGCTTGACGTCGTCGCTTCATCCGAGATCGCCTCGAACACAAGGTGTGCGGATTCGATCGTCGCCTGGTATTTGATCCGCCACTCGGGTGCCACTAGCGAGAACTTGAACGGCCCCTCAGTTTCGAAATCATCGACTTCCCAATATGCGTATGCCATCAGCACCTCGGCACCGTCGTACTCGATCGTTCGGGTGTATCCCGCGCCCAGGTAAATCTCCCACGGCCAGTCGAGCCCTAGCAGCGCATGTGGCGGGCGAGCCTCCAGCGGTTCGGGAATAATGAGTTTGGAGAACAGCTCGGCAACACCGATACTCGGATCGATCATTTTCCCGCCCTGGATATCGCACCAGTCAACCCAATCCTTGAGGTTCTTAGCAGACCGCATCGACCAGACTCGCCCAGAGACCGCGGCACTGACCGTGACCCGCTCCCCCCTATCGAACCCGGAGGTAGCGATGTGCGTCTGAGACTTGCCGTAACTATCTGTGGGATCGAGAGCTTCGTTGACGTCACTGCCCACGAACAAGGAGAACCGCTTGAAATGATCGCGGACGTCCTTCAGACCGACGTTGCTCGGTATCAACCGGTCAAGGCCGTGAAAGACACGGAACGCATCGTTGCCGGCGATCACCCGTGCGCCCTCACCAACGACGGCTTCCGCGAGGTCTCTGTAGTCATCGGAGGTTGCCGATCCGTGGATGTACAGCAGTTTTCGCGCTCGATCGAAGTACATCACGATCAACTCGAACTTGCGGTCTTCGAGCCCAGGTACGCGACCCCACCGAGGTTCAGACCGCAGATCGAGAATCAACCACGCGACAGTGTCTCCGGCGCCGACCGCGACTTCCCCACCGACGACGTTCGCCTCACCGTAGACGGCAAGCGCCGCGCGCGGATCCCAGTCTTCAGAGGGTGTTTGGTGGGCGACGGTACTGACCTTGGGTTGTAGCAGCGTGATAGGAACGTCTCCGGGTGTGTCGGTAAACGACATATCAAACTCACTGAGCTCTTCGGCCTGAGTAGCTTTGCGTTCGGTGATGTCGTGAAGTAGCAGGTTCCAGTCGACGTCTTCGCGTAGCAATTCACGTACCGGCGAGAGGGCGGCAGCAGGACCGCGAATGACGAAAACCGACGCTGTTCCGAGCTTGTTGTCACTCGTGGTTCGCGTGAACCGACCAATCAACTGAATCATCGGGCTCAGGCTCTTCCTCACACTGTGGATCGCCCCGACCTTGAGCTCAGGTAGGTCGAATCCTTCGCCGAGCATGTCAACGCAGACGATGATGCGGCAAGTTCTGTCTCTGAGAGATGCGAACAGGTTGCGGCGTTCAGCCCCGGATACTCCTTGATGGATGGCTCTCGGACCGAGGTCTGCGGCTATCTCACGTAGATCTGGGCGATCTTCTTCGCTGCTGCGATCGAGTCGACGCGTGCAAGAAGTATGTGGTCGTAGCCCGCCCCTAGATCGCTACGCAGGCGTTCAGTGGCGATTTGCGCTAGTTCTTGGTCAGTGTCATCGAGGCTCAATATCGCCCGGTAGTCGATGCGGGTGTAATAGCCGTCTTTCTGCGCCTCGCGCAGCGGAAACCTGAAGATGATTCTGCCCGCTAGCGAGCGTCCGTCTTCGCGAAACGGGGTGGCCGTGAACAACAGCGTCGGTTTACCACCGAACGCTTCGATGATCGATGCCCATGTCGGGGCCGCCGAATGGTGCGCCTCGTCGACCATGAGATCGGTGCACGCATTGAGAATCACCTGTCTCGCATCGTGTGTGCAGGTGGTGAGGGCATTCGGGGTGGCGATCACAATGTTGCAGGCCTGAACGAACCGCAGCGCGTCTTCTTCAGTTGAAATCCCGTGTTCAAGGCGCCCGACGGTAGGTCGCATCGCATCACGTCCGACGATCCCGAACTTCTGCAGGACCCCGAGGGTCTCAAACTTCGACGCGACCTGCTCGCGTAGTGCGACGGTGGGCACGATGACGAGCACGCGGCGCGGTCGTGCGGCGACGAGAACTGCGAGCATCGTTTCGGTTTTGCCTGTCCCAGTAGGCATTACGACGATTCCTGGGTCATTCACCCCCGAAGCACGGTACCCCACAATTGAGTGCAGCGCACCGATCTGCGGGCGGCGCAGACTGCCTGCCTCGTCGTGGCTACGAAACCCAATTGCACCTCTGTACGACTCCAGAACGTCGGCCGGGTCGGTCAGTGCAGGAGAACCCATCCATGTTAAACGGCCGCTGTCGCCGAGTGTCGGCAGGCAAGCAACGAGAGGGCCGTCCTCTGAAGCGACGCCGCGGGTGGCAAGCCATGCGCCGTACTCGTTAAAAACCTTGTGAACACCGTCGGCGGCCAGTTCGACATTAAGTGCACCGGCGGGCACGAGGAGCTGCTTCACCGTGTTGCCCGCGATTGTGATCGGCGTGGCCCACACACTCGCGGTGGTGAACATCGACATATCTCCTACCACTTCAGATAGCTCTCAAAGAGATCAATGGCCCGCAGTATCGCCCGTCGTACACCAGGTTCTGCGCCAGACACGCCAACGCGAGTTCTTCGAATACGTCTGCTCTGGACGCCGTGGGCACGGATCTGACGACACTCCACATCGGGCAGCAACACAGGGCCAGCCCTCCGGTTCATGGCTAAACTTCGCTGCATCTCGACGTCTACAAGCTCAACCACGGGCCATGTCGACAAATCTGCTGTAGTGCAGCTGATGTGCGACTGTCACAGTCACGGCGGAACCGAATCGGTGCTTGGCCACGATGATGTCCGCCTCCCCTCCTCGGGGGTCATTGCGATCGGAGGTATCCGGTCGGTGCAGCAGAATGACTTTGTCCGCGACGTGTGCGATGGAACCAGTGTCTCGAAAACCAGCGAGGGTGGGCGGCCTTGGTATCGGCTGCCGCGGGCCGGGATTGTTGGACAGCTGAGAAGTGACGACTACTGCGGTGTTCGAGTCCAGCGCCAGCTTTTTCAACTTCCGGACAACCTCCCCAACCTTGCGTTCTCGGTTCTCGCAGGGCAGGACGGTACGGGCATTGAACAGGTGAAGTGAGTCCACGACAACGAGCTTCACGGATTCTCGGAGGCCAGGGCGTTGATCCGTTTGCTGAAGTGTCGCGAGTGGCTCCGTGGATTGACCCGACGTTGGCCGACGCGCCCGAACTACTTCTCACCCTCACCGGACGAACCTCCGCCGAAGGCGTTCACTCCGATCCCGATTGGTGGTGGCAGTCCGCCCCGCTCACCGAACGGAACGGACTTCCAGTGCGGCGCGATATCCACCCTGCCTGGACCTGACACGTACCCCGGCCCGCTCATGCCACCGACCGAATCGGTTCCACGCCGTTGTGCAGCTCGATCGTGGCCAACGTAGTGGTCATTTGTTCGAGGGCCGAGAGCTGAACTCTGAGTTCAGCGGAAGCCTGCAACTGTCACAACTCACGGGAATCGATTTGCGATGGCCGAGATGATTTCACCGGGTGCGTGTTCCTGGATGAAATGCCGCGCATGAGGTAGTTCGACGACGTCAAGGTCGGTGAACGTCTCGCGTATCCGTGGGATACACGCTTTCCGACGGAACACCATATCCCGCATCCCCCACACTGCGAGTGCCGGTTTGTCCCCCAGTAGCGCGGGCACGTCCTGGGCGAGTTGGGCCAACTGTGTTCGTGCGGCACGGATTTCCTTGGGCATGACCGCGAGTCCACGCCGCGATTCCTCTGTAGGTTGCACATTGCGATAATGGTCAGCCTCCTCCTCGGTTAGCGTGCGGCCAAGTTCCCCGAGCAAGAATCGCTCCACAAGGAGATTCTGTTCGAGTATGCGGCGTTGCATGGGTCGGCTACTCATGATCACGCTGAATGCTTGATTGGCCAGTGGCTCGATCGGCCAGAACACCGTGTTGCCCAGCACGATCCCTCTGACTCGATCTGCCCGCTCGGTTGCCGTGCCCAGTCCGATAGGTCCACCCCAGTCCTGCCCCATCAAGACAAAGCCGTCCAACTGAAGATGGTCGATCAGTTCACCTAAAATCGTCGTGTGCTCTGAGATTCTGTATCCGAAATTCTGCGGCCGCTCGGACAACCCGAAACCCAGGTAGTCCACCGCAATGCACCGGTACCGGTCGCGCAGTCCCGCCACGACTTTCCGATAGAGGAAACTCCATGTAGGGGAGCCGTGGCAGAACACAATCGGCGGACCCGTCCCCTCGTCGATGTAGTGAACCCGACCGGCAGACGAGTCGAACCAGCGCGACTCGAACGGGTACACATTCTCGTCTGGAACGAAATCGATCATCAAGTGGTGTCTCCTTGTCCGACCTATCTCTCCACGTCGCGCAGTAGACCCAGCGCGTATTCGAATACCACGCATGCCATCTTCGCTACACCTGTAGCAGCAGCGTGTTAGATACGCTACACCTGTAGCATCGAATCGTGTCTACACAAGCGACTGGAAGCCATGAACGTCGAGAGTTGATCGCCACCAGCGCCATTCGCGTCATTGCCCGTGACGGAGTTCGCGCGCTCACTCACCGAGTGGTCGATATCGAAGCCGGAATCCCACAGGGCGCGACCTCGCACCATGCAAGAACCCGACTCGCGCTCCTCGAACTCATCGTCAACACCCTTACCGAACGCGCGATAGCTGACGCCAAACAAGCTGCAGCCTTTCTCAATGCAACGGCGCAAGATGAGCACCAACTGAGCATTTCTGGTCTGGCGGGCGTGATCACCGAACTTGTCGAGACACTCTCGGTCCGCCGCGACGACATGAAAGCGCGCTACGCTCTTGTTCTCGAACTCGGTGACGAACCACTGCTTCGAAGAAGGCTGACAAACCAGTCCGAGGTTCACGCCATAAGCCGAGAAGTGACAGCGATGCTTCTCGACAGAGCAGGTCTGGCAAAGTCCAACGAACGAGTCGAGGAGTTGATCGCCCTCACGGATGCGCTGGTGTTTCAGCGAACGATCATCCAAGAGAGCACATCCCCTGAATCCATCCTCGCCGCCTATTTGCGAGGCATAGCCTTCCCCGCCGGAGATTCGTGCGACCCGATCGACGTAACCGAGGTGCCTAGACCGACCCGTCGTCGATTTTCCGCCACGGACCCATGCCTACCAGGACTCATGGAGCCGAATTCGCACAATGCCGGCGCCAAGACCTATGACCGTGTAGTCGTGCTTCCTCTCGCAGGATTAGCCCCACCACGGAGAAACGACGAACTGGACGCAACCGTGTCGCGATGGGAGATTGCCTCAGGGGCAATTCCACTCGACATCGGCCCACTCGCATGGCTGTTGGTCCACAGACGTGGTGAGCGAGAGAACCGATGGCGCCAGGCGGGCTACGATTTCGGTATGCGCAGGCTGGCTGGATCGTTCGATCGTGACCTCCCCGGGTTGCCGCGTGGCCGCGGCCGACTGGCTGTGGACGAGGTCCAAGACGCGCAACGCGATCGCATTCTGCGTGCGGTGATCTCGTCGACGGCGGAGAAGGGGATCGCCTCGACCACGATCGCCGATGTCGTCGGGCGTGCCAGGGTGTCTCGCCAAGCTTTCTACAAGCAGTTCGAGAGCAAAGAAGCGTGCTTGATCGCGGCGATCGACGCCGGCATCGAGGTGATCGTCGCCAACATCACCTCGACACAAAGCTCGACCGCCAATTTATCTCTACACGAACAGCTTTCGGCTGTCATCGAGAAGTATCTCGAGACGTGTTCGTCCGAACCGGAGTTCGTGCGAGCTTGGGTGGTGGACCTACCTGTGGCCGGCCCGGCCGGGGTGGCGAAGCGCAACGAGTACGTGGAACTGCTCGCCGATGCATTGCTCGTCGGCTACTCGTCCAAGTCTTCAGAAGCCCCGGGGCGTGAAGTGTTTCTCGCGGCGATCGGCGGTTGCAACGAGTTGTTCTACCGCCAGGTGGTTGACGGGTCGAATTCGTACATGAATCTTCATGCGCCGATCATGTCCTTCCTTGAACGGGTACTGGATCTCTCGCCCGACCCTTCGTAGTCCGGTGTTGACAAGCCAAGGGTAGATCGCCATGCTCATTCATAAGTACTGTTGCGTACTTATGAATGAGGAGTGGTCATGCGAATTACGAGTGGACTGACACAGAGTCCGATCGCACCGCCCGGCCGGGTAGCGATCCGTCCGCGGCGAGTCGATTTCGACTGGGAGAAAGCGCCTTTGGTGTGGTTGCCGAACGAGCCGATCGCCTCATACCTCCTCAGCTCGATGAACCTCGTCATCCCGGAGGGCGAACGGATGATGATCCAGGCCTTCGAGCAGGCCCTCCCGGACGTGCACGACGAGAAGCTTCGCGAGGACATGCTCGGTTTCATGGGTCAAGAACTGCTGCACGCAGAGGCGCATGACGAGGTCATGAATCAGGTGTTCACACGGCACGGGATCGACCCGGCCCCGTTCAACCGCCAGATGCAGTATTTCTTCCGTAGCACTTTGGGCATCGGTGACGACTCCGATCCGCAGGCCGTCCGGCAGCGTCTGATCGAGCGTCTCGGGATTTGCGCGTCTTCGGAGCATATGTTCGCGTTCGTGGGCGACTGGGCGTTGAACGCGGACTTGGAGAAATTCGGCGCGGATCCGCAGATGCTTGACCTCTATCGGTGGCATGGGGCCGAAGAGGTCGAGCATCGTGCCGTGGCACACGAGGTCGCCACGTACTTCGGAGTCGGCTACTTTCGCCGCTGTATCTCCATGATCATCACGTGGCCAATCTTTTTGGGGTGGTTGCTCCGTGCTGCGATGTATCTGAGTCGCAACGACCCCAACACGCCGAACATCGGTTATCCACGATTGCTACTGGAATTCGTCCGCGCCGGACGCCGCGGACTGGTGCCTGGTGTATCGAAATGGTTCTGGAGCGGTGTGTCGACGTTCGTGCCGGGATTTCACCCCGACAGTGTGGGGTCCACCGCCCAGGCCCTCGCCTACGTCGCGCAATCGCCAGCGGCCAAGCGGGTCAACACATGACACCCAACGCGCCCGAACTCACACAGCGGTGGCCGGCCCCCCGCGAGATCCCGGTCGACCTACGTCGCGGCAAGCGCCGCGACTCGATTCTGCGCATTCTGGACGTCCTGGTCTCCACGCAGGTCAAGTTGGCGGTCTTGATTCATCGCGACGAGCCACCGGAAAACCGGATCGACGAGTACAAGACAACGCTCACGGTGTCGGAGCGCACGACGGTGGCCACCGACAACGACGTGGTCAGTCTCGAACTGCGAGCACCTGACGGCAGCGACCTCGAACGGTGGTATCCCGGGGCACACCTCGACCTGTACCTGCCCTCGGGACGGATACGTCAGTACTCGCTGTGCGGCGATCCCGCCGATCGACGCTGCTACCGGATCGCGGTACGCCGGATTCCTGATGGTGGCGGCGGATCGAACGAGGTGCACGACGAGTTGCCAGTCGGTACCGTCGTCGGCGTTCGCGGTCCACGCAACGCGTTCGGGTTCGTCGAACCCGGGCGAATCGAGCGCGCGAAGCGCGTTCACTTCGTGGCGGGTGGCATCGGCATCACACCGATACTGCCGATGGTCCGCGAGGCGGAGCGCATGGGCCTGGATTGGTCGCTGATGTACGTCGGTCGCGAGCGCCGCACACTACCGTTCCTCGAGGAAGTGACGCAGTTCGGCGAGCGGGTCACCATCCGCACCGACGACGAGTACGGCCTACCCGCAGCGAGCGATCTTCTCCCGCCGAATGTCCGAAGCGGCGACGCGATCTACTGTTGCGGTCCGGTCCCGATGATGGACCTGATCACAGCTTGTGTGCGCAACGAGCCCGGTGTGGAAGTGCACGCCGAACGCTTCTCCGCCGCACCGGTCGTCGATGGACGACCCTTCCGCATCCAACTGGCTCGCACCGGTCAGGTCATCGATGTCGCCGCCGACCAGACCGCACTGGACGCGGTGCTGCGTGTGAACCCGAAAGCCCCCTATTCATGTCGTCAGGGCTTCTGCGGCACCTGCATGGTCCACGTCAGCGACGGCGACGTCGATCATCGTGACAATTCGTTGAGCCCAGCCGAGCGCGCCGCCGGCAAGATGCTCCTGTGCGTTTCGCGGAGCAACAGTCCCTGCCTGACGGTCACCACATGAATCCACCGATGAGAAAACACAATTCCAGACGACCGGAGTACCTGTTGAACGACGATCAACTGACATCGCGGGTGGTGGACCTGCTGATCGCACTGGAGGAAATGGACGCCGATGCCGTGCGCGCACTCGTCGATCCCGACATCGAATGGCGCAACACCGGCCTGCCCAGCGTGCGTGGAAGCAAACGCGTCGAACGGGCGCTCACGATCGTCTCTCGCCTGATCACCAGGTACGAGGTCGTGGAAGTGCTCACGATGACCACCGACCACAACACCGTGTCCTCCCGGCGACGAGAGATCATCCGCATCGGATGGTTTGCCATGCACCTCGACGTAGACGGCCACTACACATTCGCAAACGGCCTGCTTCGCATTTGGGACGACCGCTTCTCCTACCGCCGACTGCTCCGCGGATTGCGATTCGGCCCAACCACCTGAAGTAGCGACGTTTTGTGTCGCATTTTGCCGGGGAGTCCTCACCAGATGCTGAAATCTCCCCCTGCAGCTTCTCGACTGCATCCTCGGTTCAGGAGTTCGGCCGCTGGTGCGGAGAACTCTCGCCGAGTCTACGTTCGCGCATGTGACCAGCTCGTTGTTCCTTTGGACTGCAACGGGATTGGATACCGATGATGGATGCTCGACAATTGTTCGCCCTCGGCGCGCTCGGTACCGGGATGTTGTCGCTGGCCTTGCAGCTGACCCCGCTGTGTCTCGGCACCGAGGATGCGGAGCAGTACGTCTTTGTTCGCGCCGCCAATGCCACCGCGGTCCTCACCCTTGCTCTGCTGTCCGCCGCGTTTGTCTTCTGGCCGCCGGCTGGATGACTTTCCGGGCGCAACATGTTCACGAATAAAGGAGTTTCGGTGAATCCACCCATAAACCACTACCGCCGGCGATCGGTGGAATCGATCCTCCTCGGCGGAGCCCTTGCAGCACTGCTGCTCTCGGGATGCACGATCAGTTCAGCAGATCCCACTACCGAGGGCAGGCAGTCGTCGAAGATGCCCACCGACTCCGAGCAGATCACCACGGTGATCCGATCTCACCTCTGTACCCTCAGTACGACTCGACCGAGGTGCAACGAGAATTGTCGACGGGTCGGGGCATCCAGGGGTCGGTATTGAGCCGGCGTTCGACGGGTGCTCAACTGACGAGTAGTTCCGTAACTTTCTTCGAGAGGGCCCCACTAATGCGTATTGGAGTATCCGGCCCGCACGGGACCGGCAAGAGCACGCTGGTCGACGAGTTGTGTGGCCGCCTCGCGGGACACATTCGGGTCGATGAACCGTATTTCGTGCTCGAAGAGGAGGGGCGCGAGTTCGAGTTTCCGCCCTCGGCTGATGATTACCGTGCGCAGCTTCGTCGTTCACTGCGATTGCTGACTACACCTTCTTCTGGTGTTGTATTCGATCGCACGCCGCTCGACTTCCTGGCGTACTTGTCGGCGTGTGGTGTCGATCCGGAGGCAGAAATTGAGGCGGCGATTGTGAGGTCCGCGCTACGTACTCTCGACGTGCTGGTCGTGGTGCCGATTACCGTCGAAACAGTGCAGAAGTTGCCTGCGGTGGGGATGCCGGAGCTGCAGCGCGCGGTGAACGACGCGTTGCTGGATTTGGTGTACGCCGATCCGATGCAGGTGTGTGACTCCCTGGTAGTTGTCGAGCTTGACGGCCCACTCCGTGGGCGGGTCGACACGGTTCTCTCGGCTTTGCAGTGACACCGGAATCGTCGAGCTGGGTGCGTTCGAAAGATGCTGGCACTGATCGTTACTCGTGATGATCGACCTGGCGAAACTTCGGTTCATGGCTGGCCGGTCTCTAAAATCGCAAGGGATGTACGTCTTCTCGGGTGAGCTGGTGCTGACGCCCCTTCAGTTTGCCGCCCCGCAGAGCGCTGCTCACCAACGCGCGTTCCCGGGCTCACTCTCTGGCGGAAGGTATCGAAAACAGGCATCTCGTGGCTCAGAGTGAATTCTGAGAGCCGGTTGTCCTGGCAATTTTCGCGAAACCGAGGAAACGGAAGTCCAGCGTGACAGTCGCCGCGTACCCATCCTTACTGTTGCGATTCTCGCTACGGTCGCACTTGTCGTGGCCGGATGTTCGTCGGGCTCCGAGACTGATTCGACGAACACCGTAACCGCTCGGCAGCCGCCCAACATCGACATAATCGCTGGTGCTCGCCCCGAATCCCACCACGACCGATTCTTGTCCAACCTTCAGGCGATGGCGGCTGTAGATTCCGATCTATTTGTCAGATCAACCTGCGACTTTCGAAAAACTACGCGACAGTTGGCGCTCAAATTCCGGGCAAAGATGGCCTTTTCGACAGCTGAGAACAATCCACCAGCAGTCGGTCAACACTGCCCCTCTCCCTGGACTCGACGGGATGAAACCGTTAGCAACGGAGCTACGAACGAGGCACGGGGTGTCAGGATTCACCAGTGTGTCGAGGACCGGGAGTGACTGCCGACGGAAACTGTTGACTAGGTTCGAACCTTTCCAGCACCAGGCCCCGACCCGACAGGTGACCTATCGCCATGGTTCTGTGGCAACAGGTGTGGCCGCGACTTCCCACGAGCATTCCGAGCGCTCCAAGGGGCACCCACCACCCCTTACATACTTTGCCAGCGGAGATCGTCCATGTCGTTTCCAACCTCAGCCGTCGTTGATGCCAACAAACACCTACTGGCGCTTTGCAACAACGGCAACATGATATGGTCGGCAACCAACAAAACCGCACACAACGAGATCGCATCAAACGGCGAACAGCTAACGACTGCAACAATATTCAGTCCACGGCAATCCGGGCTCACACCGCTCCGACGCCAACCACACGGGGACGCGGCATCACCGCTTTTCAATCCTGAAACAGCCACCCGAAAACCACCCCCTCACTTAGGGTGTCGGTTTGTCCAACAAGAACACGGACAAACCGCGGCAGGTCGAACTCATCGGTTCGCCGCCGGGATGTTGACGTACTCGATCGACCGGCCGTGTAGTGGGGAGTCTTCACCTTCCCGATCGGAATCGGGCTTGCAGTCAGTACCTATGGATGGCGCTGGGAGGAAAGCGATTCCGGACCGTCGGTATCGCAGCGACTGCAGAAATTTTCGCCGTCAACCGCATCCGGGACCTCAACGAGGGCCAAGACACCGCCGAACTGACCGTCCGTATCAGCGGCCCGGGTTTGGACACGTTCGACGCTGACTGCGAGGCGCCCAAAGGTAACGTGCCACCCCAGGTCGGTGACCGGCGCACGGTGATGGTGAATCCATCCGACCTCACCTTTGCCATCGTCTATGACCATCTTTTCCAACAGGACTAGCACCAATCGTCCTTGCTCGATGATCCGTGGTGCTCCACTAAGCCCTCCTCCAAGAACAAGGAGTCCTACTTCACTCCAGGAAGGTCACCTCAAACTCGAGACACTTTGCAATGAAACGAGTTTGAAATGCTCTTCCTACACGGGTAGCGAGTTGGCTCGACTGAGTCCCTGCTCGTGATCTACCGATACCTGGGTGGAAGCGAGCGACGGACAGTACGCCACAGCCGCGCACGCCGGCAAAGCTACCGTGATTCGGGTATGGCTGTGGCACAACTGTATTCACAACCGAATGTGACCGGCATCGACAAAACATTTTCCAGTCGGTTGTTCAGACTTTTTCAGCGAGAACGTCGAGGTAGCTGATTTCGGGCGGCGCAGCGAAGAGTTCGTCGGCGCGTTCGCCGAGGGCCTTGCCGACCGGACCATTGAGATGTGTCTCGCGGGCAGCTTGGTCCGGGAATGCGTCGATGATGCCGAACGACGAGGGCCCGAACCGCACCGCGAACCAGGGTTTCGTGCCGGGCTCCTGCTCGACGAGCGGCAGTGCCGATCGGAGGAATTCCTCGACCGCTTCTTCCTTGCCGGGCTTCGCTTCAAGTCGGACCAGCAGCGCCTTGGTGGCCATATCGGATCTCCTCTTCGAGGTGGTGAACACTGTCAAGCATCACACCATCCATCGGTTAATGGAAGGTACCCAAACCCACCGTTCGAGGAAACCGATCCCAACCCCCTAGCGATCGTGGAGCCGAAGGAGGAGACTCCATGGTAAGGGAATGCGATGCCTGGATGCAGCCGCAGTTGCGTCGATGGCAGGAAAAATGTTGGTGCGCCGACATTTTGGTGCGGTCTTCACTTCTGCGCGCCGTGGACCTTCCCCGAACAGCACGATTCATTCGGTCGGTCGCTCACGCGTGGACGCCTGCGGCCGACGAGATAAACCGGAAAGCCGCAGCTACAAGACAAGGGAGTGCCGCGATGAAAGCGCTTGTATACGACGGGCCTCGAGAGGTCCACGTCAAGGACGTGCCCGATGCGCGGATCGAGAATCCGACAGATGTGCTGGTGAAGATCACGAGCACCAACATCTGCGGGTCGGATCTACACATGTACGAAGGCCGCACCGATCTGGAGCCCGGAATGGTCCTCGGCCACGAAAACTTGGGCATCGTCGCCGAAGTCGGCAATGCAGTGGTCAAAGTATCGCCAGGGGATCGAGTGTGCTTGCCGTTCAACATCGGCTGCGGCTTCTGCCGAAACTGCGAGGAAGGGTTGACTGCATTCTGCCTGACGGTGCACCCCGATCCGAAGATGGCCGGCGCTGCATTCGGTTTCGCGGGGATGGGCCCGTTCTGGGGCGGACAGGCGGAATATCTGCGAGTGCCGTTCGGCGACTTCAACTGTCTGCGACTGCCCGAGGATGCCCAGGACAAGGAAACCGACTACGTGATGCTGTCGGACATCTTTCCCACCGGATGGCATTGCACCCGCCTGGCCGACATGCAACCCGGCGATTCGATGGTGGTCTACGGCGCTGGCCCAGTCGGTTTGATGGCCGCGTATTCGGCGATGATCCAGGGAGCGAGCAAGGTGATGATCGTCGACCGCCACCCCGACCGGCTACGCCTGGCCGAAGAGATCGGCGTCGTCCCCATCGACGACTCGAAGGGCGACCCCGTCGAGCAGGTCCTCGAGCAAACCAACGGGAAAGGCGCAGACAAGGGGTGCGAGTGCGTCGGCTATCAGGCACACGACCCGCAAGGCCACGAGGACGCCGCCATGACGATGAACCGGCTCGTGGATTCGGTGCGCTTCACCGGCCACATCGGGGTGGTCGGCATCTTCCTTCCCCAGGACCAGAACGGCCCCGACGAACTCGAGCGCAACGGCAAGATCGCCTTCGACATGGGCAAATTCTGGTTCAAGGGCCAGAAGATCGGCACCGGACAAGCGAACGTCAAACACTACAACCGGCAACTGCGCGACCTCATCCACGAAGACCGTGCAAAGCCCTCCTGGATCATCTCCCACGAACTCCCGCTCGCCGAAGCCGAATCCGGCTACCAGCACTTCGACGCTCGCGACGACGGCTGGACCAAAGTCGTCCTGCATCCCTGACACGGCCAGAACCGAGAGGAGCACAACGATGCCAATTCCACTGCAGGGCAAGCAGATAGCGATACCGACTGCCGACGGGGCCGGAGGAGTAGAAGTCGTAGACGAACAGGTCGCGATCGACGGGAACCTGATCTCGAGCCGCTCGCCCGACGACCTTCCTGCGTTCCGTCAGGCCATCGTCGAGCAGTTCGCGAAGCTCGGGGCAGGTGCGTCATGACCGTGAACCAGACCTCGGTGTCCCTCGACGATGCGCAGCGGGTCATCGCCGCAGGACAGGCCAAAGCCACCGAGATCGAGTCGCCGTCGAACATTGCGGTGGTCGATGCCGGCGGCAACCTCGTGGCTCACGTGCGAATGGACGGTGCCTGGATCGCCAGCATCGACATCTCGATCAACAAGGCGTTCACCGCGCGGGCATTAGACGTCTCGACCGAGGACCTCGCGGCCAACGCGGGCCCGGGCGAGCAGTTCTACGGGATACACGCCTCCAACGGGGGACACATCATGATCTTCACAGGCGGTGTGCCTCTGCGGCACAACGGCCAGGTCGTGGGCGCTGTCGGCGTCAGCGGCGGCACCGGGGAGCAGGACAAGACCGTCGCCGAGGCGGCCGTGGCGGCGCTGTGAGCTCTGTTTCATCCGCGCGTCAGGTGAATTGACGCCGGCCAAGCCCGCTCGGCGCAACCGAATCCGGCTACCAGCATTTCGACGCTCACGACGACGGTTGGACCAAAGTCGTACTGCATCCCTGAGGCGGCTCCGAGCCGAGACGAACACAACCACGGCCAGACCTGGCACACCTGCGCCACCACGGGGGCGAGAGCAAACCGACCCCTCGATCGAAATCCTGCCAAAGGATGTAGCACAGGAATAGACGAGAACCACGTAAGTCCCGTAGTGACGGTGGCCGAAACATGTTGAATTGCAATAGCTCCCGCCTGAGCGGTCTGTTGACCAGCCACAGAACGGGACGTTGAACCGTGCAGCACGCGGGTGTGCGCCACCTACTCGCAACCAATTGGAACCGACCAGTAGTGGCTCATTACCTTTCTGTCACAAGGAGATTCGATAGAACTACAATGAATCTCGTCCGGGTTCAACGGAGCTGCTGTTCACTGACTGTGACGATCTTTCGCAAAGGGAGTTCTCCTTTTGCATGCGCCGCGGTAGTGTGGACGTACCGCAGTAGCGGCCGACACTCGAGTTTTCGTGTCGAAGCCGATACTCGGAGTTTCATGCGATGGCCGCTTCGATCGGGTTCCGGCGGGCATCTTCGATCAAGGGCAGGTGTGGTCGCCACTGCCCCGTTGCGCCCCGCCCATCAGGCGAATGTTGTTGACGCCCTTTAGGTGGACGAAAAGACTCATCATGGCTGGGTGGTTCGTGAGCTCAACCGGTTGACCGGCGGTCGGGCCCTGTCAGTACACACAGGCCCGGCGAACCCCACAACATCAACGCTGAGGGGCGTGATGTCAAAGCACAGTGGCGGAAACCCTTACCCTCGGCCGCTCTCGAGCCTCACGCCCGCCATCCACGGATTGGTGTCGGGCGCCGTTATCGGCGCCCCGCTCGGTCTCCGTGACTTCACCCAATCCACTCGCCAAAACCAGGGAACTACGAAGTCCTTGCCGACATCGAGCGAAGTTGCGGGCGGAATCGCACTTGCTCAACGGCCGGGCCGATCGAAAGGAATTGAGTCATGACAACTGCTGTAGGCATCGACTTGGGCACAACCAACTCGGTCATCGCAAGCTGGCAAGGCGGCGAGCCGGTGGTGATCTCCAATGTGGAGGGAGCACGGACGACGCCTTCGGTGGTGGCGTTCACCGAGAACGGTGAGCGTCTGGTGGGCCAGCTTGCCCGACGGCAGGCGATCTTGAATCCGAAGGGCACGATCTACTCGGCGAAACGCTTCATCGGACGCCACTACGACGAGATCTCCGAGGAAGCCAAAGCGGTCAGCTTCGACGTCGTAGCGGGTGACAACGGTGAGGCCCGCTTCGACGTGCGCGGCAAGAAATACGCACCGGAGGAGATCAGCGCTCTCGTGCTGCGCAAGCTCGTCGACGACGCGAGCAAGTTCCTCGGCGAGAAGGTGAAGGAAGCGGTCATCACCGTTCCGGCCTACTTCAACGACGCGCAACGAAACGCCACCAAGGACGCCGGCCGGATCGCGGGCCTCGAGGTTTTGCGGATTATCAACGAGCCGACCGCTGCGGCACTCGCGTACGGCATGGACAAACAGACCCACGAAACCGTACTGGTCTTCGACCTCGGCGGCGGAACCTTCGATGTGAGCCTGCTGGACGTCGGAGAGGGGGTAGTCGAGGTTCGTTCCACGGCCGGCGACTCCCACTTGGGCGGCGACGACTTCGATCGACGCGTGGTGGACTACCTCGCCGACGAATTCCAGCGCGCGGAGAACATCGATCTGCGTAAGGATGCGCAGGCGTTGCAACGACTGTTCGAGGCCGCGGAGAAGGCAAAGGTTGAGCTGTCCTCGGTGACCCAGGCCCAGGTAAACCTGCCTTTCGTCACCGCTGACGCGAATGGTCCCAAACATCTCACCACTACGATCATGCGATCGAAGTTCGAGGATTTGACTGCCGATCTGGTGGAACGGTGCCTCGGCCCGGTGAAGCAGGCCATGAGTGACGCCAAGGTCGCCGCCAACGACATCGACGAAGTGATACTGGTCGGCGGTTCGACACGTATTCCGGCTGTACAGGCGCTGGTTCGCCGGCTGACCGGCGGCAAGGACCCCCACATGGGCGTCAACCCGGACGAGGTCGTTGCCCTCGGAGCCGCAGTCCAGGCAGGCGTGCTCAAAGGCGAGGTTTCCGATGTGTTGTTACTCGATGTCACCCCACTGTCCCTCGGCGTCGAGACGCAGGGCGGGGTGATGACGAAGATCATCGAGCGGAACACGACGATCCCGGCACGGCGCAGCGAAGTGTTCTCCACGGCGGAAGACAATCAGTCCGCCGTAGACGTCGTGGTGTTGCAGGGCGAACGCGAACGTGCGGCCGACAACCGGGTGCTGGGCCGGTTCCGGCTGGAAGACATCCGCCCCGCGCCACGTGGCGAGGCCCAGGTGGAAGTCATTTTCGACATCGACGCCAACGGCATCCTGAACGTCACCGCTCGCGACAAGGATACCGGCAAGGAACAGAGCATCACGATCAGTGAACAGGGCAACCTGGATCAGGGTGAGGTCGAGCGCATGTTGGCGGAGGCCGAACGGAACCGGGGTGAGGACGAGGCGCTGCGCAAGGCGGTCGACGCGCGCAACGGGCTCGATTCGGTTGCGTATCAAGTGGAGCGGCGACTCGCCGAACTCGGTGACAGTGCCCCGCCCCATGAGAAGGCGCGGGCCGAGATGCTGGTTGCCGACGCCCGAAAGGCCGTGCAGGACGGCGCTTCACCCGCGGAGGTTCAGCCACTCACCTCGGAGCTGCAACAGCTGCTCTACGGACTTGTGCCGGACCAGTCGGACGACGGGCAAGCAGGCGGCGCTGATGCTGCGTCGTCGGATGACGGCGACGTGATCGACGCCGAATTCGATCGAAGCTGAGGCGCACGATGGAAATGTCTGCAGATCATTCGACGACTGAGCCGACTGACAACAGCGCCGACACGGATCAAAGCAAGACCGAGTCCGATCGCGCCGAGACGGCAGACGAGCTGTCTCAACTCGAGGACCGTTGGCGCAGGGCCGTCGCAGATCTGGACAACCTGCGCAAGCGATACGCCAAAGATCTGGACCGTGAACGCGCCGCGGAAGTAGCGAAGGTTTCGGCGGCGTGGCTGCCGATACTGGACAACTTGGAGCTTGCGCTTGCACACGCAGGCAGCGATCCGCAGGCCGTCGTCGAAGGTGTGAAGGCGATCCGGGACCAGGCGGTACAGGTGCTCTCACGACTCGGCTTCGAGCGCCACGACGAGGCCGGTGTGCCGTTCTCCCCGGAACTCCACGAAGTGGTCAGTGTGGTAACCCGACCCGACCTTCCGTCCGGGACCGTGGTCGAGGTCTTGCGCCCGGGTTATGGAGAGGACGGGCGACAGTTGCGGCCCGCCGCGGTGGTCGTCAGCCGCCCAGAGGGGTGAGCACCGATGGCCCGTGACTACTACGAAGTACTCGGCGTACCGAAGGGCGCCGGCACCGACGAAATTCAGCAGGCGTACCGCAAGCTGGCCCGCAAGTACCACCCCGATGTGAACAAGGATCCCACTGCGGAGGACAGGTTCAAGGAGGTCAACGAGGCCTATCAGGTGTTGTCCGACCCGGACACCCGGAAACGCTATGACCGATTCGGTGACGACTTCCGGCATGTACCCGAGGATTACGACGAACGGGTGCGGGCAAACGCCGCCGGGTACGGCGGTGGCGGGAGACGGGTGCACTTCGGCCACGGTGTCGGTGGTGAGGGTGCCGTCGACTTCGAAGACCTCTTCGGGCAGATGTTCGGCGGAGGCGGTGGGTTCGGACCGATTCCCGGCGCCGATCAGGAGGCCGAACTGGAACTGGCTCTGGAAGAGGCCTATCAGGGCGGAAAACGCATTCTCAGACTGGACGGACGGCAGTATGACGTCGACATTCCAGCCGGCGTCCTGGACGGCCAGCGAATCCGGTTGGCCGGGCAAGGAGGCCGAGGCAACGGTGACGCGCCGCCTGGGGATCTGTACCTCGTGGTGCGGATCAAACCGCATTCACGGTTCCGCGTGCAGGGTCGGGACATCTACGTCGATCTTCCCGTATCGCCATGGGAGGCGGTTCTCGGGTCGACAGTCGTCGTTCCCACACCGGGCGGAGAGGCGAAAGTCAAAGTGGTGCCTGGCTCTTCGACTGGTAGGAAGCTGCGCCTGCGCGGAGAGGGAATGCCGAATCCGCGCGGTGCCAACGGCAACCTCTACGCCGAAATCAAGGTGATGGTTCCGTCGAAACCGACAGCACGTGAACGCGAACTGTTCGAGCAGTTGGGCGCCGAATCGAACTTCAATCCGAGGAAAGAGACATGAGCACCTCAACGCCGATCACTCAGTACGTATTGGTTCGCCGTACCGGATTGTCGCCGGACGCCTTCGCCGAACGTACTGGCCTGCACCCGGATCTGGCACGAAAACTCGTGGCTCTCGGACTGCTCGACGCCCACCGCTACGCCGGCGGAGAGATGTCGTTCGACCCATCCGAAGTGACCCACGCCGCACGCATCCAACGACTGCGGACGGGTCTGGGTCTCAACTACTCGGCAATCGGGCTCGTGCTCGATCTGCTGGATCGAATCGAAAGGCTCGAAACAGCGGCCCGCAGAAGGAGGACATCCTCATGGACACCGGCAGCTTGACCGAAAAGTCACGAGAAGCCTTGCAGGAAGCCCAGAATGTTGCGACCAGAATGGGCCACACCGAAGTCGACGGAGAGCACCTGCTGCTCGCATTGGTCGATCAGCAGGATGGGCTGGTGCCCCGACTGCTCGAACAGGCCGGCGCGAATGTCGAAGCACTTCGATCCGATCTGGATCGTGAACTGTCGCGTAGGCCGAAGGTCAGCGGCCCCGGCGTGACCCCCGGTCAGGTGATGATCACCCAGCGTCTGGCCAAGCTGCTCGATGCCGCAGAGCGGGAGGCGAAGAGACTCAAGGATTCCTACGTGTCGGTGGAGCATCTTGTGATGGCCCTTTCCGAGGAAGGATCGGCCAGCGCGGCCGGGCGGGTCCTCGCCAGTCACGGGGTCACACGGGACGCCTTCCTCACAGCGCTGACGAAGGTGCGCGGCAATCAGCGTGTCACGTCGGCAACCCCGGAGGGGGCGTACGAGGCATTGGAGAAGTACGGGCGCGACCTCGTCTCCGAGGGGCGGGCAGGCAAACTCGATCCGGTCATCGGCCGGGATGCCGAGATACGCAGGGTAACTCAGATCTTGAGCCGGAAAACGAAGAACAACCCGGTGCTGATCGGCGACCCCGGTGTTGGTAAGACTGCGATTGTCGAGGGTCTCGCCCAGCGGATCGTCCGCGGCGACGTGCCCGAGGGCCTACGCGACAAGACGATCTTCTCGCTCGACATGGGTTCTCTGGTGGCCGGTGCGAAGTACCGCGGCGAGTTCG